>JAWSVJ010000007.1:0-366652 GCA_033851975.1 Hyphomonas sp.
TACTCGATTATCTGCATGTATGGCCCCGAGCGGGGCGAAGCGCTCTGCTCAAGCCATATCCAGCGCCTGACCGGCAACTTGCCCAGCGCCATCTCTGATCATGTCAGACGGCTTGAGCAACGTGGTCTTATCAAAAAGAAGCGCGTGCCCCGCCGCAACACGAAGAACGGCGTGGTCGCACTTATCCCGGTCATTCCGGTCAGCGCTTAAAGCATGACCCGCCCTCACAGTATGACCACAACAAACACGGAGTATTACCGGTATGACCGATACATCTAAAGCCGCGAAAAGCATGACCATCCACTTGTCGCAGGATTCCCACACTGAGTTCTACGTCTACTCTCTCAGGCGCGCCGGAGTGAATCAGAGACACTCGCTTGAGGGAACAGCCATCGAGCTCATCAATAAGGGTCTCGAAGCTGAAGGGAGTGATCTACGCATCGCCAAGGGCGTTCGAACTGCGCAAAAGTAAACCTAGCCCCCTCGCCTCATAACGCTGGCTGGCGGCCCCCGAAAGGCCGCCCCCACACGAGCCGAAAGGGGGCCACCAGGCAGCAGAGGATGCTCTTCATGTCAGCAAGCATAAATTGCCTCAAAGATCATTCGATCAAACTTCACCGTTTTCACGAACGCATAATCAACTGAACTGTGCCATCCTCTTTCATGAGTGTGAGTTCCGAACTCTCCTCACCCGTGGCAGATAATTCTGTCCCGCTTTTTCCATCGTGCTCAGGCTTCGGCCTGACCGATCCAAAACTCAAAGTATAGTCAGTCCCGATCATGGGGCCGATCAATGAGGAATGGAGCCGATGGCTTTTGAAAATTTGCGCGCGCTAGAATCGACCGGACACGGCACGATCCTAAACCCCTGCCTTAAACACCAGGGCAAGGCCCAATACACGCCTGAACCCATTAATGCACTAGACTGCCGCCTATAACGTCGCAGCATCATCGTGTCAGTGTCTAACAAAAACCTTGAGGAGGCCCGCGCAATCGCCGCCGAAATCGTCGCCACCTATGGCGAGAAATACTGGCCCCTGTTTGAAGTGCTAGACGAAGAATGGAACATCCGCCAACATCGCCGCACCCGGATTGCCGATTGCTTAGAAACCACCAATCACGCACGTGACCACGAACCGATAACATTTAGCGCCAAACCATTGCCTTTTACATTCTAATTTCTCAAAAGTCGCCTTAGAATCCTAGCCAAAAAAGAGAAAACACCGGTGAGCTCTATCAACGAAGAATTGAATATCCAGTCTCCCGTTCCCAATCACGAATAGATACAAAAATTTGAGTTTTTTGAAAATACTCGTACTCATATGCAAGCCGCAATGATTTCCCTAATTCTCCAAATGACTTTTTGTTATCGAAACTGCTGTTTTTGCCAAACTTATTTCGCAATGCTCTTGCCAGAATTCTTACACAGTCATGCCCTTGGCAAAGTTTTTTATGAGGAGATTCCCCCAAATCCTTCGCTACGCGTTGAGCTATTTCATCCAGAAAATTGACGTTATCAGCTCCGGATTTCTGGACGATCGACTTGATCGATGCCTTCAGGCAAAGCTCTGGGCTGTTATTGGAAACAAAATGGTACCTCATGTTTTGAAACACTAACGCCAAATCATTCCTATGAGAATCCAAGCGAATAGCTCCCAATGGGGCAGCCCATGTGTAGATTAAGTTTGCAACTGATGAACCTTGCGTAAGGCATTCATTTTCAGCTTCATCTTCATTCCCGTACTCTCTTAGAACCGCCTCAACTGCAGGGGAGGAAATCATCGACACTTCCATGTCATTGTCGTCAGTAAAAATCACAGTATCGGGATGATCAGGAAAACCTACATAATCAGCATAGTCCTTGTCAGCCAAACCAATCGCTCCATCGAGGGCACGGTCCATCAATTTTTCTAGCACCTCGATCAAGTTTTCTCTTCCATGGCACGCCATGACTTCGCATCCATCAGTCAGAAATTTTTTAAACAAAAGCACATCACTACTCCCCTCGAGAAGCAGGAATGGCATATCCCCATTCGCGCGCATGAGCCCAATATCATTAGCGAGTGTGCTCGGCGTAATCTCCTTCTTTATCGCGTTCACTTCGATGTATCCCCTCTACGCCGTTAGCTCTTGGACTAGATCCCACGATTCATTGATTATCTGGGGTGAATGTGTCGCAATAATCACCTGTAGGTTTTTCAGATTTTGAATTTTCTGCAGATCCGGAATGAAGCGCTTTTGCCAAGCAACGTGAAGAGAAAGCTCGGGTTCATCAATTAGAATGAGAGCACCATCTTCTACTGTGAACAACAGTTCATAGATCAATACCAATTCGTGCTGCTCACCCGATGAAAGTTCCGAAAGTGGAATTTCAGACTTATTTTTTTGATCCAACGATCTTATTCCCTGAATGGGATCAATCTCAATCGATTTGAACGAAAAATACCCATCAAGTATTTGCTTAAACAGGCGAATTTTTCCGTAAATCTCATCAAATACGCTCAGCTTCTGCTCTGTATCATTTATGTAGATCGACAAAATTTTTCTAACCGTAACGTCAGAAAAAATATCAGATAGCTCTATCGGGGCATTGTGAGTTTCCCCAATTAGACCCGCAGTAACAAGTTGGTCTCGTTTTTTGTTTAAACTTTCAAGTCGCTTACGGATCGTATCAGAGTCATCAACATCACCCCCCTCGCTCTCGATAACCCGATGAGGGAAAGACTGATCTAGCTTTTGGGACTCGTTCGCATAGTCCTGAAGCACTTGCCCGATTGTTGTAGCGAGCTCCCGAGAATCTTTATCAACAACAGATGATGTCAGAGACGTTCCGCGCCTGCGTGACGCTTGGCGACTTTCCAAATCCTCGTTGATCGATAACAATCGCTGGGTTTCAACGAGGTGTGTAGAAACACCAGAAAGAATGCCTTGCAGCCAATCTGGGATTTTAAACGAATCTACTATCTCTTCTGGTAACCGATCAGCGTAAAGCTCTACAACCGCATCGGTAGTGAGCATTCTCTCCTTGCTATAATCAAACCAATCATTTGGACCTACACGGTCAACAGGCAAGTAACGATCTAAGTGCCTTATGGCATTGGTTGGAATAGAACGCGAAAGTATGTGGGTTTCGTTATCCACTTCAAACCCTTTGGACTTTATAGCAACTGGAGCTTTGATTTCGATGTCATCGTCGCTAGAAAACATGTCTTCATCTCGAAACAAGAAAATTTTCTTCCCTGAAACAAATGTAATAACTATTTCATCAAATGTGAGTTTCCAGAAATAATGTAGCCGCTTACTGAACAACGCATCGATAATCCTCAACATTACGGTTTTGCCGTGACCATTCGGGGCCGTGAGAATAACAATGTTTTTCTCACCTTCGCTCCCAAGGTCAACCTTATGGTTGAATCTGTTAAACAGTCCTTTTACCTCAACGCTACGTATTTGTTCTCGAAATTGAGTAATCATCATTAAAAATCTCCAGCGTGAGCAAAATTCCCATCAATCTGTCGCAGGAATTGCTTCTTTCCTCAACCTACACTAATCAGGTTTTCTTGCTTAACATCATGAGCATGCATGATCGGCTCAAAGTTATCAGTTTTAGATTTTCTGACCAGGAATTGAGGGGACGAGGAACAGAAGCTTCGACGCTCCGCACATTTTCACCACATGCACCTAAGCAACGGCTGGTTACACCGCTAAGCTTCAAAGCGTGCGTCACCCACAAGAACCAAATCAAACTGCTCAAACACCCCCGCATCAAACGGGTGCACGATCTTCGTCAACTCATCCCGTCGATAGGCAAGTGAACCTCCGTCGCCATAGGCGGGGCGGGAGTTTGCGTGACCCATTAGGAGGCAGCGCAGGCCATAGTCGATATTGGCTTCTTGCATTCGCTTCTCGAAAGAATGACGAAGTGAATAGATCACATGGTCCTTAGACGGAAATAAATCTCGCGTGCGGAAAGCTTTCATCATATTGGCAGAGAATAGCTCATTGCGATCATGATAATGCGCAAAGCCTTCAGGCGCTCGGCGCGCGGCCTCTAGCGCCACACCCACAAGCGGAATATCCCGTATAGATGATTCCGTTTTGATCTGCCGGTTTTTAGATGGCTTGATTGAGATAAACGGCACGTCCACATCCAGATGAATGTCGGTCGGCAATAGATTGATAATCTCACTTGGTCGGCACCCCGTCTCGATCAGCATATATGTGATGAGTTGCAGTTCCCACTTCAGCCCCAGCAATGCGCCGGGCTTCAGTATTTTCTGCCTCACCCAATCATCCTCAAACCCCGGTACTTCGGTGCGAGACTTGGCTTTGAAGAACAGATTACGAAACGGGTTCTGCCGCTCCTCTTCGCCGATATGCTGAAAATAGGTGCGATACAGCAAACGAATATTGCCTATATGCCGGTTCACCGTATTCGGGCTAACTGCCTTCTCACCCTCAGCAGGCGCAATGATCCGATCTTTCCACCAGCTTTGATAGGCTATAGCGTGGTTGCGTTTAATATCAGTCATCGGAATATCTCCAACAACCTCAACAAAATAGGCGATTGAGAGGCGCTTCACCTTCTGCCACTGATACTTCTGGCGCTCTGACTTGCCGATCTGATCATCAATCGCAATCTCATCAAAATAGATCGCCAGCGCCTCGCTTACAGTGGGCGACGGCGCATCGACGCCGCCTAACACTGCCTCGGCCTGTTTCGGCTCTATGTCGCCGCTCTCAGAGCGCTTCAACGACATCATACGCGTGACGATGTCTTCCAGATTCTCTGGGCGGGCCAATGTCTCAACCGGCTGATAAGTGAACCCCGCCGCCATCGCCCGCGCTTGCGCAGCTTGATAGCGCTGAAGCATCACTTTTCGCCGCGCCCCTGCCCCCGGGTTTTCCGCGTCTGCGATGACAAGAGCTGTCCAGTGTGCGTCGTCCGCTTCCTCATGCCCATCGCGGCGCAATCTCGCAATTTCGAGCGATGACGTGTTCAACGAAATGCGGATTGTTCCTCGGTCATCCAGATGCGCGAAACGCTTCGGAACCCGGCGGTAATAATGATAATTATCACCCCTGCTTTTAAGGTAACGGTCAGGGTTCGATTGCGCGATCATCGCGCCCGTGTAGCACAAATTGTGGGCAATTTGTAGCACAAAATCGAGACAGGCAAAAACAAGGTCTAGCGCGACAAGGCCATCACGTTGTTTTTATTAACTAAATTTTCAGGAAAACCAAAACTAATGGTGCGGCCGAGAAGACTCGAACTTCCACGGGTTGCCCCACAGCGACCTCAACGCTGCGCGTCTACCAATTCCGCCACGGCCGCACATTTTATAGTCGAGGCAGAGGGCCGTATAGGACGCCAATTGATGTTTGTGAAGCCCTGAATGTCGCCTATATAGAGTTCACCATGAAGAATTTTCCAACAGTCGAATGGGCCACCTCTCCGGGGCACGTGCCATATCCCGATGCCGTTGCGTTTATGGAGGCGCGTGTGAGGGCCATTCGTGAGGGTACAGCGCGCGAATTGGTCTGGTTGTTAGAGCACCCGCCTCTTTACACATCGGGCACCTCAGCAAAGATAGAGGACCTGCGAGATCCTGCACGTTTTCCCGTATTTGATGCCGGGCGTGGAGGCCAATACACATATCACGGGCCGGGCCAGCGCGTGGCCTATGTTATGCTAGATGTCGCCGCTCGTGGTCGCGACGTGCGTGCCTTTGTGCGCAATCTGGAGCTCTGGATCATAGAGACGCTCAGCGCCTTCAATATCGAAGCAGGGCCGCGTGATGGCCGCGTCGGTGTATGGGTAGATCGCACGCCCGTCGGCGGCGCCCTGAAGGAAGACAAAATTGCTGCCATTGGCCTGCGTCTCAAAAAATGGATCAGCTTTCACGGTATCTCGTTAAACATAGAGCCAGATTTGGAACACTTCAGCGGCATCACCCCATGCGGCATCGCAGACCCGCAATTTGGCGTGACCAGCCTTGTTGATCTCGGCCGTCCGGCCAGCATGGATGATGCAGACGATGCGCTACAGCGCGCCTTCCAACACGTCTTCGCGTGTGAGACACAGATTGCGCCCTGCCCGCTAAGCCTAGATAACTAAGTCAAGACAGCTAGGCCGTGCCGACGGCGCCAGCGTCTAAGTCATCTGGCAACTCTTCGCTGCCTGAATACAGTCTGCCCCGGCCACCATTGGGCAGGCGCGCCACATAGAACAGTGTCCACAACATCACAGGTAGTGACGCAAGCGCCCATGCTATACCCGCAATTTGCTGGCCTGTGCTCGCCGCCATTTCCAACTCGGTCGGCGGGTCAACTTTGCGACGACGCTCCATACGGATCATGCGCTCCATTCCGCGCTGGCGACCTTGAGCAACGATGCGCTTTGCTTCTTTGTTCTCAGGTTCAGCCTTCAGCGTTTCTTTCGCGGCCACATAATCCTGCCGCATCTGATAGCCTTGCGTGCCGATCATTGTGCCGCCCAAAAATCCCGCCATTGCCAACACAAGCGGCACCAACACAAGCACCGCGAGCCAAGTAGGGCGTTTCGCTTCCGCCAGCCGCCGCATGTGCGCCACGAAAGATGTAAACTCCGTCAGCAATCCGAACACTAAGAACGGCAACAACATCGCCGGAAACGAGATCACTCCCAGCGCCACAGGCTTGGTCAAAAACCCGGCCTTCAGGCCAGCCAATGAGAGAACTGAAACCGCAAACATTGGTACGAAATACATCAACAGGCGGCCCATAAACATAAACGTCCATGCCCGCGTAAAGTGGCTCTTTCCGGTCTCACCCATCGGGTTGAACATCGTCTCAATCCACTGCATTTTGCGCAAATCATCACGCGGATCACGTATCCACGGGCGGGCCGGGTCGATTATTTCATTCGTGTTCATATCGAAATCCTTCCGGAAACTCTCTCAAATGCTATTTCAGCGGAACGCCGTATTTGTTCGGACCAGCATCCTGCTTCAAGCGGAGAGCAATAAAGCCCAACACCGCGCTCGACAGCAGAAAACTAGCAACAGATGATACAACGGATAAGCGCCGCAATTCCTGCGCACGCTCCGACATCGCCTCGAACATGCTGGCCAAGCCCTGTTGTTGTAAGATCACCTGAAACTCAGACTGCAGGGCAAAAGCCGCCGGTGACAACAATGGCAGCGTTATCGCGCCAAAGATCACGTTCAGCAGCATGTACCCACCCAGAAACGCAAGGTACCACCATGCTGTATGCCCGGCGTCATGCAATCGTTTGGCAAACACACACAGATACGGGAAAACCATTGCATACTGCATCAAACCGAACGCTGGACTGACCAGAACTGCCGCAATCTGCACGATCATGCACGCGCCCGTCAGCACGATGAATCCTTGCCCAAACAGGCTCGGTGCCGTGCGACCTTCCGGATTAAAAAAGACGAAACGCGCATCCATTTATTCGGTCATTCCTCACGGCAAACGGTGACATATCTCGGCGCCAAGTTATTATCAATAAACGATAAATTCTACCAAGTCACCAACTCGCAATAAAATACCGCGAACTTTTGAACAAAACAAAAAGAACCGGACATTTTTCAATGCCCGGCCCCAAATTTCTTAGCGGACAATACGCCCAGAAACGACTAACTAAATGTCGTATCTGTCGGGTTAGCTGCGCCTGCCACATCATACTGATTGGCCGCAGGGTCTGATTTGAACAGCCCCATCACTGCGCCAACAACACCGGTTACGACACCTGTGCTCAAAATGCTTGGCACAAGTTGAGCTTGAGCAATCCTTTTGGAGTAATCCATAGTCACCTGCATCATGGCGCCAGGGTCATCACCCATGTTCATGATTTCATTGGTCATCTCTTCTTGAAGGGCCTCAACACCCCCACCGAGGAGAGGCACCAAAATTGCCGACGCAACCATGCTGACAACAATGGCCAGCACAACCATCGCAACTGTTAGCCAGCCTGTCTTACCTGCATCATGAAACCGCTTCACGTGCACCGCAATCCAAGGCCACACAAAGAAGATCCCCAAAAACGAAATTGCGACGGACACATAGGCCGATGCCGCAGTCATAACGGCACTAATCGCGAACAGGATCAGCACGCCGCGCCAATAAGTCCCTTGGTCGATGCGTCCATTAGGTGACAGAAACAAATTCATAATAGCTCTCCCAAACCGCCGGCAAATCTGCTCAATACGGCATCAAAACTGTAATCACCCCTATGTTGCGACTGGCCGCATGCCGGGGTCGCTAAAGGGAACGTTACCAATCATAACGAGCAGTTCGGGTTAGTTAAAGGTTAATTCAGTTCGGTCTACTCGAACTCGACCATGATCTCATCGGCTGCAACGCTATCACCAGCCGCCACATTGATCGCCTGAACGGTCCCATTGGCCTCGGCGCGAATGATGTTCTGCATCTTCATCGCCTCAACAATACAAACCGCTTCGCCCTCTTGGACTTCTTGGCCAACCTCAACTTCCATTGAGACCACAAGTCCCGGCATAGGAGAAATGATCAGCTTGGACATGTCCGGCTTCTCTTTCTCTGGCAGACGCGCATGAAGATCAGCAATCTCCGGCGTACAAACCAATGCCCGCAGCGCGACACCGCGATTGCGCAGCACATAACCTTCAGTCTCATTCGAGAATTTGATCGCAAACGGTTTGCCGTCTAGCACGCCCTCAAACAATAGTACGCCCGGCTGCCAATCGGTTACCAGCGTCATGGCTTTGCCGCCATCAATCGTAATCGTGGCCTCATCCCCCTGCCCCAAATCTAGGTGCACAGGATGGTGATCACGATCAAGAATGGCTACCCAGTCTTCCCGCGGCTCAGGCACCGGAGACATCCGATCAGAAATCATCGCAGCACGGCGCGTCATGAAGCCATGAATATACACGGCGGTAGCGATCAGTTGTTTCTCTTGAATCTTAGAAGGCTCCAAACCACCAAACCCCTCAGGGAACTCGTCCTTGATGTAAGCCGTAGTGATGTTGCCAGAACGAAAGCGCTTTTGGTCCATCACAGACGCGATGAACGGCATGTTGTCCTGAATGCCCTCAATGTGGAACCGGTCAAGCGCTTCAAGATGGGTATCGAGCGCGATGTCACGGGTTTTGCCGTGTGTTACCAACTTGGCGATCATCGGATCGTAGAACATGGAAATCTCGTCGCCCTCGCGAACGCCGCTATCCATACGCACTTCACCTTTGTCCAGTTTGCCTTCGCTCGGCGGACTAAAGTGCTTCAGGCGGCCAATCGACGGCAAGAAGTTGCGATACGGGTCTTCCGCATAAACGCGGCTCTCAACGGCCCAGCCATTGATTTTAAGATCACCCTGCTTGATGGCCAGCTTTTCACCGGAGGCCACGCGAAGCATTTGCTCCACGAGGTCAACACCAGTGATCATTTCTGTCACGGGGTGTTCCACCTGCAGGCGGGTGTTCATTTCAAGGAAGTAGAAGCCCTTGTCAGCGCCAGACGCTACAAACTCAACCGTGCCGGCGCTGTCATAGTTCACAGCCTTAGCCAGTGCGACGGCCTGTTCGCCCATCTTTTTGCGGGTCGCTTCATCGAGCAGCGGCGATGGCGCTTCTTCGATAACTTTCTGGTTACGGCGCTGAATGGAACATTCGCGCTCGAACAGATAGACGCAGTTGCCGTGCTTATCGCCCATAACCTGAATTTCAATGTGGCGAGGCTCAAGAATAAATTTCTCGATGAAAGTACGGTCATCGCCAAACGCGGCCAAAGCCTCAGCTTGAACAGCCGGGAAGCCTTCTTCAACTTCTTTGTCGTTTTCAGCGACACGGATACCCTTACCGCCGCCACCCGCAGATGCTTTGATCATCACGGGATAACCAATCTCACGAGAGATTTTGACAGCCTCTTCCGGGCTCTCAATCAGGCCCATATGGCCCGGCACTGTCGACACACCAGCCTCAGCCGCCAGCTTTTTAGACGAAATCTTGTCGCCCATTTCCTCAATCGCAAACGCGTTCGGGCCGATCCAGCCGATGCCCTCTTCCTCGAGACGCTTGGCAAAGCCAGGGTTCTCAGAAAGGAAACCAAATCCGGGGTGGATCGCCTCAGCGCCAGTCTGGCGCACCGCATCGATAATCTTATCAGCGACCAAATATGATTCAGCGGCTGGAGAGCCCCCAATATACACAGTCTCATCGGCCATCTCGACAGCCATAGAATTAGCGTCTGCATCAGAGTAAACAACGACGGTTTTTACACCCATGCGTCGGCACGTTTTAATGACACGAACGGCAATTTCGCCACGGTTAGCAATCAGGATCTTACTGAACATATACTTCCCCAGCCTCTAAGGGCACTTAGTTAGTTTCCTATGCCCCTAAAGGGAGCGACGAATATTGTCCATATATGCCGCTTGGGAAACGGGGCGATTGATCGCCGCACCCTTTTGAACTCGGCGCGCCCGACCGCAATATTTACGGTGCTAGTTCTCATCTTCAAGGCGCTCAATCTCCGCCTCAAAAGCACGCACTTTCGCGGTGACCGACACGAGGAACGCAGTTGACCAGCCGATCAGCAAGAACCCATTGGCAGACTCCGCAGCGCTCAACATGCGCCACTTGTCGCTTAAAACAATCTCGCCGAAACCAACGGTGGTAAATGTAGATGTTGAGAAGTAAAGCGCCGGCTCTAACGACTGGAACTCCCCAATCACCAGATACACCAGCGCATAAACCCAAATCTGCGCAGAATGCAGCGCGAACAGGCCAAGCACGACGAACACAATCGACATGCCCTGCCCTGCAACAGATGTCAGGTTTGCGGGATGGCCTTTCCGCTTACGCAAAATGGAGGTCAGGATCACCAACCCCCAAAAATGCGACGCAAAGGTCAACACGACGAGAACGCCCGCTACGGTCAAATTAACGATCAACATATCGCTACATTCGCGCCGGTGTTAGCGAATGTCTACCCTGCTAGGCGGCTGATGCGACCAACATACCTTCAGAGAACCCAGGGGCCTCATCTTTAAGAAATTCGACCAATGCACGCTCGGCTGGGCTCACAGTCGTATCCTTACGAATACGGCGCAACAGCCAGTTCACTTCCGGCTCATCAAGTTGCTCCGCCGCGCGATTTGCGGCCTCGCTCATTGCGACACGCGCCGCTTCTGCTTTGCCTTCATTATGGGCCACCGTCTCAAACCAACCGGATGACAGACCATTGACCAAATTGCTGAAAGTGCTCTTCACTGGCACGTCGGTCTCCGCCAGCCACGCCTCGCGCGCCAACGCCTGCAACTCACCCACCGGATTAGGATGCGCTCGCGCCATTAAGTGGTTTGCAATTGCCCGAGCGAACAGGTCGCTCCAGCCCTTATCATTAGCACAGTAGCCAACGGCATCATTCGCTCTGAACAACGCCTCGGCTTCGAGTTGCGACACCCATGTCCCGCCTTCGCTGCTCGCCGCATACAAAGCACGTCGCACACGCTCAACATCTTCTGAAACCGCTTTACCGCGATCTGCAATGCGATCACACGCGATCCGCATTGTAAACTGACCAAGGACGTCAGGCGCCCCTTCCGCCTCCCGCAAGATGTCCAGCAACAATTCCAACTCAGATTCCGGACATATCCGTCCGTCACGCTCAATGCTTGAGATCAGCCAATTGGCCTCTGCGTCCGTCACATAATGCTTTGGGCCATCATTTGGTCCCAAGATGAAGTCTTTAACGGCCTCAGTGAAGCGCGCATCCCATGCTGGGTTAGCCCCAGCGAGCGTTTCATTTATCTCGAATAAAGCATCCGCCTCATCGCTATCAACCCTGCCGTCTTTATAGACGTGATTGATTATATCCAGCGCTTCACCTTCTGTCAGCGACGGTGTTCTGGGAATCATTTTTCCCAAGTTCTTTACAATATTGTCCATGCCCAATCCTCAACGTAACCCGTATCAACCTCTACACGTTTGACGTTTCGTTTTCGTTGACCAAACGACCGAGTGTGTTGACAACGCATTAGGAATTGCGCCCAAAACCGTTTGAAATTTAATCCATAAGAAAATCTTTGAGGAAATGCCCATGACCGACGCATCAGACCTGTCAGGACGACGCGCTCTTGTAACCGGCTCCGCCACAGGCCTAGGGCGCGCAATTGCGGTAGGTCTCGCAAAGCGCGGCGCAGACGTTATCATAAACTGCTCACGCTCTATCGCTGATGGGGAAGAAACCGTAAGCGCCTGTCAGGCCGCTGGCGCGCAAGCCCGCCTCATCGCCGCTGACGTCTCCACCGAGGAAGGCTGCAAAAAGCTTGCAGACGCGGCCGCCGCAAACGGACGCCTCGACATTCTGGTCAACAATGCCGGCATCACGCGTCACGCACGCGATCATTCCGATCTAGATGCGTTGACCAAAGAAGATTTCATGGACACCTATGCAGTCAATTTGGTCGGCCCCTTTCTTATGATGCAGGCACTTAAGCCCCTTCTTGCCAAGACTTATGAAGAGACTGGCCGCGCAGCCACCGTTCTAAACGTGTCCTCAATTGCTGGTGTTAAAGGCGTCGGCTCATCTGTCGCCTATGCCGCCACCAAGGGAGCGCTCAACACGATGACACTCAGTCTTGCCCGCGCCCTCGCCCCAGCCATTCGCGTCAATGCCATTTGCCCGGGTTTCATCGGAACGCGCTGGTTTAAGGACGTGATGGATGAGGATAAGTATAATCGCATGGAACAAGGAGTTATCGAATCCGTTCCCTTGTCTGTCGCGAGCTCCCCAGAAGATATTGCAGCATCGGCGCTATTCTTCTGCACAGACGCATCGCGACACGTTACCGGTGAAACGCTGCTGGTAGATGCGGGCATGCACCTCGGCTAAAATGCATAACTGCTATGAAATTAGGCAAAAAACCGCACAATTGGATGGCATATATACAACAGGCTGCCCAAAAACGTAGCGATTTGGGCCATCCAAGGCAACGTGTCCAATTTTTTAGTCCCTTTTTAGGATCAACCACGGCATGGGTATGTTTGGCGCTCCACGGGGGAGCGGCCGAGAAAAATCTTACGGGGTTCTACCATGAAACTCACAGCTATTCGGGCGGGGGTCGCCCTTGCAGTTATGACCACACTTGCAGGCACAGCCATCGCTGAAGGCGAATGGTCCGGCAATGTTGCACTAACATCTGACTATGTCTGGCGTGGCGTGTCTCAGTCTAACGAAGATCTCGCGATCTCCGGTGGCTTCGACTACACAAACGACATGTTCTACGCTGGTACTTGGGCATCAAACGTCGACTTTGGCGACGCGTCCGACACCAACATCGAGCTTGACCTCTATGCTGGTCTTGCTAGCGAATTCGCAAACGGCATGTCTTGGGACGTTGGCGTAATCTACTACGGTTACCCTGATGCAGACGCTGAAGATCTTGACTTCGTCGAATTCAAAGGTGCCCTCGGGTACGAACTTGAAGGCGGCGTTGGCCTTGGCGGCGAAGTATACTGGGATCCAGACAATGAGAGCGTTTATGTCGCTGGTTCTGCTGGATACTCATTCACAGACGCATTCGCGGCTGACGTAAGCGTAGGCAACTACAGCTTCGACGGTGGCGGCGACTACACCAACTGGTCAGTTGGCGGCACATATTCTTACAACGGCTTCGATTTCGACGTTCGTTATTGGGATACAGACATCGACAACGTAGAAATCGCTGAAGAGCGCGTTGTCTTCACAATCGGCAAAAGCCTTTAAGGCCTAGCACTTGTGACAAGTGTATGCGGCGCGATTGCCCTCCCCGCATATAAATCATTGAAGGCCGTCGCTCCAAATTCGGGGCGGCGGCCTTTTTTATTCCATAAACAACGCCCATACTTAGGAGGTAGACTCCTCTCCCCCTCTAGCCTTACGCTCTTACATGGCCGCTGAAACCTCTTTGATAAACGCGCTAATTCCCGCGATAACCTTGCTTGGGTTTGGCGCGAGCGCTGCGCTTGCCTCAAAAGCACTCAAGATTTCGCCCATTGTCGGCTACTTGATCGCGGGCATTCTCCTCGGCCCCGGCGTGCTGAACTTGATCGCAAACGGATCAACAACTCACTTGCTAGCAGAGCTAGGCGTGGTCCTACTCCTGTTTGATATCGGCATGCATGTCTCTCTTCGTGAGCTCAAAGAGAGCTGGCGAGACCTGACCCGCCTCGCCCCCGCTCACCTTCTCCTAACAGGGCTCACCTTTGCTGCTGTCTTATACGCCCTCGACGTCGCATGGCCCATCGCTCTTGCCGTCGGGCTCAGCCTCGGCCTGTCATCTACCGCCGTTGTCGCCCGCATCCTAAAAGAACGCGAGCAAGCCGGCTGCCCGATTGGCCGCACAGCCACTCACGTCCTCATATTCCAAGACATCGCAGCAATCTTCCTGATGATCTTCGCCACCTCATTAGGCGGGCAAGACCATGAATCAACGGGCCTCGCCAGCGTCGTCATGGAGGCGATTGGCTCAGAGACATCACTGCCACTCGCGGCCACCCTTGGTCTCTCGCTCGTCCAAACGCTCATCGCCTTTGTCGTCGCTCTATTGGTCGGAAAATTTGTGATCACGCCCGTGTTCCGCGCGCTTCTAAATGCCCGCAACACAGAAGCCGTCACCGCCTTCAGCCTCCTCCTCGTTCTGTCAGCCGCCTGCGCGACGATGGCCCTCGGCCTCACCATCACGCTCGGCGCATTCCTCGCTGGCCTCGCTGTGTCTGGCACACCCTTCCGCCACCAAGTCCAACTCGATATGGAACCCTTCAGAGGGCTGCTTCTCTCATTCTTCTTTATGAGCATCGGCATCGGCCTAGACCTTGCGGGCCTCGTGGCTCACTTCCCGCTCGTCATCGCCGCTGCCTTGCTCATCCTGATCGTGAAAACCGGCCTCGGCTATCTTGCCGCGCGCATTTCAGGCTGGAGCGTTCCGGGCGCCGCTCATCTCTCCACCCTCCTCGCACAGGGTTCAGAGTTCACCCTCGTCATCTTGTCCATCGGAGCAATCGTGTCAGATTTGCCCACCACAATGATGAGCGCCATCATCGCCGCTGTCGCGCTCTCCCTTGCCTTCGCCCCCTTCTGGGCAGACATCGGCGTGCGCCTGTCTCTGCGTTTGGCTGAACGTCGAAAAATATCCACCGACGGCGCGGATCTCTCCACCCGCACAGGTGACCGCCCGACCCTTGTCATAGGGATGACATCGGCAGGCCGCCTCGCCATTGACGCGCTGATCGACCACGACCTGCCCTATATCGCCATCGACCATGACGCGGACCGTTTCCTCGCCGCCATTTCAGACGGCTACCAAGTCTCCTTCGGTGACACCTCAAACTTTAAATTGTTTGATGCAGTTGGCGCTACTCACGCCCGCGCAGTTGTTTTGGGCGACCCACGATATGATGTTTCCGTAAAATTCACATCCGCCGTAGACAGACGACCACTAGACCTCATGCGCTTCGCCGCGCTCAAATCATCAGAAGACGTGGCCCGCTTTGACGCAATCGGTGTTAAGTCTCACCTCATCGTCGCCGAACCCAAAGGCCTCGAAATGGTGACCGATATGCTTGGCACGCTGGGCATAGACGCGGAACACGTCGCTACATGGCTAACCCGCCAACACGACATCCACACAATTGGTGAAGGCTCCGACACACCGCAAGAACCAGCCGACTCAGACACGGCCGAAGAAGCTGCCTAGATAACCGAAAAACACAAAAGGCTCATTCATGCATGTGGACGAATTCGAGATCGACGAAGAGCTGGTAAGGCACTGCCTTGCGACAGATTTTCCAAAATGGGCGAACGAACCACTAGCGCCCCTTGCCGCTTGCGGAACTGACAATGTAATATTTCGTGCTGGCACTGACATGCTGATACGGATGCCACGCAGAGCCTCAGCCGCGAAGCAAACTTTGAAAGAGCAAAAATGGCTGCCAAAGCTAGCAGCTCACCTGCCGCTTGATGTTCCGAACATTCTTGGCGCGGGGACACCGAACAACCGCTATCCTTGGCATTGGTCTGTCAATGCGTGGCTAAGCGGCGATACCGTTCACGAGAATATGGATTTGGACTTTGACGACATCACCAACCGTTTGACCCAATTCATTCGAGCCCTACAGGCGATAAATGCAGATGAAGGCCCTAGACCCGGGCAACACAATTTCGGGCGCGGCGTCCCCCTCGCTCAACGAGATGCTGAAACTCGCAAAGGCTTGGAAAGCCTTGGCGGAAGTATCGACATATCGTCGGCTCTAGAAATCTGGACGGATGCACTATCGGCTCCTGTTTGGATTGAAGCCCCCGTTTGGATTCACGGTGACTTGCAAGCCTCTAACCTGATAGTTCGCAACGGAAGCTTAGACGGAGTTATCGATTTCGGCGGCCTAGCGGTAGGTGATCCGGCCTGCGATCTGATGATTGCGTGGAGCTTGCTTCCCACTCAGGCACGAGATCGATTTAGAACCCAATTGAATATCAATGACGACACGTGGAGGCGCGGGCGTGGTTGGGCGCTTTCGGTCGCCGCGATCGCACTCCCCTACTACAAAGACACAAACCAGCGAATTGCCGACATCTCCGAGCGCACCCTTAACGCCCTTCTGACCGAATAGATAAGTCTAAGCGTCACCCTCGAGTGCAGTGATCGCATCTTCGATCGTGGCGCGTGGCTTATCCATAATCGCGCTAATCTGTGCACGTTGTTCAATGGCCAGCCACAGGCCCTGCCATTCCACATCGACCACGCGCCATTCGCCGCCCTTATGGATGACCCGCCAGCGGATTGTCTCAGCGTCTTGTCCTTCATGGGCCAGCCGCGTCTCAACGATGCAGTCGTGCTCATTTCGGTCAATCGATCCGATGACACGGACATCAGCTCCGGCCAAAATATGCGTGTGCCCTGCAAGCGCCGCTTCGAGGAACCCTTGATAGGCATCCTCAAAACGCGCCTTATCTTCGTCAGATACACGGCGTGAATATTTGCCGAGCGTAAACCGCGCCACGGCGTCCACATCAATCGACTGGGTCAATTCAATCTCTGGCGCGCTCGATTGGGCCACTGCTTCCGCAGTGTCTGAAACAAATGCCTCTGCACTAGGGTCGGCGCTCGCATGCAGAGCAAGTGCCACCGCCAATATTGGTGCAATGATGAAGCGTTGCATATCGCGTCCTTTCCAACGACCGGACACTTTGGAAACATTTGCTCCAAGGAACGGTCACCTCAGCTCAACTACCCCAAATTTAGCACGGTGCGGTGCCCCGCCAAACCATAGCCAAGCCGGATTGCTTAATATTTTGAAATTCGCGTTACAGGTGAGTCGACAGTGTGCTCAATTGGCCACATGTGTACACCGCAGCCCTGAGCACGATCCATGTGAGCAAAGCGATACGGGATCAAATGGAAGGTGGTGCGGACGGCCGGACTTGAACCGGCAAGGTCTTGCGACCGACAGATTTTAAGTCTGCTGTGTATACCAATTTCACCACGCCCGCACAGACACGCCTTGACTAGAGCGCTGCTTTCAAAATGGCAATATCTGATTTACGGCGGGCACCTGAGCAGCGCCCGCCGAACTTAAAGACCTAAGCGCCAATACGCTCAAAAATCGCCGCGAGCCCTTGCCCGCCGCCGATGCACATCGTCTCGAGGCCATAACGGCTCTCACGACGCTCCATCTCTTTGAGCAGCGTCGTCATAATCCGCACGCCCGTCGCGCCAACAGGGTGACCCATTGAAATGCCAGACCCGTTCACATTGATACGGTCAAAATCATCATCGCCCAGACCGAGCGCTTTCGTGCACGCAAGTACCTGCGCCGCAAACGCTTCGTTCAGTTCGATCAGATCCATGTCTTTCAGCGTCAGGCCAGCACGCTCCAACGCCAATTGGCTGGATGGAACCGGGCCAATCCCCATAGATTTCGGCGCAACGCCAGCCAGGCCCCAGCTGACCAAACGGCCAACAGGCTTCAGGCCATATTTCTCAGCTGCCGCACGGCTCGCCACAATACACGTCGCCGCGCCATCGTTCTGGCCAGATGCGTTACCCGCTGTCACGGTCGCATCAGGGTCAATTTTGCTACGGAGCGCGCGCAACTTACCCAGCTTCTCAACCGTCGTTCCCGGACGTGCATGCTCATCTGTGTCGACAATCGTGTCGCCCTTACGGCCCGGCACGGTGATCGGCACAATCTCTTGCGCAAAACGTCCATCTTCCATGGCCGCCCCTGCCCGCGCTTGCGAACGCGCCGCCAGCTCATCTTGAGCCTCGCGAGAGATATTATACTCCGCCCGCAAGTTCTCAGCCGTTTCAATCATGCCGCCAGCGACAGGATAGTTCACGCCGCCAGCAGTAATCCGCCCACGGGTCAAACCATCTTCCAGCGTAATGTTCGGCGTCTTGATGCCCCAACGCATTTCGGTGGAGTAATATGGCGCACGGCTCATGCTCTCCGCGCCGCCAGCGATAATCACGTCAGCGCCGCCCGTTGCCACTTGCATGGCCGCATAGATCACGGCTTGAAGGCCAGACCCACAGCGACGGTCAATCTGAATGCCACCTGCCGTGATCGGCAGGCCAGCATCGAGTGCAATGACCCGGCCAATCGCCGGGGCATCCATTGTCGGATAACAGTTTGCGAAGATGACATCATCCACCGCCTCTCCCGGCAAACCAGAACGCGACATCATTTCAGACAACACCGCTGTGGCCAAAGAATGCACCGGAACAGTGCTCAATCCGCCACCAAAAGCCCCAACAGGACTACGCAGCGGCTCGCAGATTACAACATCTTCAAAACTCATTTTATCGTCCTTTATCGCTTAGTTCTTTTCGCGGCCGCGTGCGGTCACTTCTTTGCGGGCCTGCTCAACGGAATCCGCTGTCACATTCTGCGCGTGCGCCTTGGAACGCTTAAGCTCTTCCTCCAGCGCATCGGCGTATGGCATGCCATATCCATCATCGATCAGACGCTTATACTCAAGGATCATTTTCGGTGGGCATGTTGCCATTTCCTGCGCCATTTTCATGGCTGCCGGCACCAGCTCGTCTTGCTTGTAAACCCGGTTTACGAGGCCCCAACGCTCAGCGGTCTCCGCATCAAGGAAGTTACCGGTGAACGACAATTCTTTCGCGCGACTCACACCGAGGATACGTGAGAGCTTCTGTGAAAGTCCCCAACCCGGGATAATGCCAACGCGCGCATGCGTATCTGCAAACTTCGCGTTCTCACCTGCAAGAACCACGTCGCACAACAGCGCCAGCTCAAAGCCGCCAGTGATGGCAAAGCCGTTGATCGCGCCGATGATTGGCCACGGATACTGGTTCATCGCAGCGGCCATATCGATCTGCTTGGAGGCTTCATCAACACCGAGTGCAAAGCCAATTTCGCCAGCTTCTTTAAGGTCGATACCGGCAGTGAAGGCACGGCCAGCGCCGGTCAGAACGACAACGCGCACATCGGGGTCGTCTTTCAGCTCCAGAAATACACGCACAATTTCGCTGCGCAGATCACGTGACAATGCGTTCAGCGCATCCGGGCGGTTCAGTGTAACCAGTGCAACGGGGCCATCGCGCTCAACAAGAATAATTGGTTCCGACATGGTTTCGGTCCTCCTCCAATTTGTAAGAAATTCAGTAGATAACGATATGTTTCTATAGTCAGGGCCAGCGTTTGGCGACTCCATCAGCCCGCGTTAGAGTTTCGCACCCTACGAATGACAAGAACCAGTAGTGATGTGATGGCGATCAACGCGGCAACTGCAAACAACACATATTTCACCGGTGTCAGCACATCCTTGAGGGATAGCAAATTTGGCCCGCCCCACAGCGCAAGAACCTGCACCAAATTCTCGGCCAGATCGAATAGA
Source organism: Hyphomonas sp. (assembly GCA_033851975.1). Classification (GTDB taxonomy): domain Bacteria; phylum Pseudomonadota; class Alphaproteobacteria; order Caulobacterales; family Hyphomonadaceae; genus Hyphomonas. The sequence continues at coordinate 19,891 of JAWSVJ010000007.1, forward strand.
ATGACGAGAACACCCGGCGCGGCCAGCACGACAGCGCCCTTCGGAAAGGCCTTGATCGCCAAACCAATAAACAACAGGCCATATGCCAGCGGATATGCAATATCCAACAGCAAGGTCATCCAGCCATGCGAAATCCGTTGAGCCTCTGTCATACTGGCGAGCATCTGCTGAGCGCCATCACCGGTGACCATGTCCATGGCAGTACCGCCGATATGCGGCTCCCAGAGGCTAAACCCATAAGTCAAACCAACGAACAGAACGAATAAGGCCCACAGAATGAGCGGGCGCGTTAGAGCCGTTTTCAATTTCATCTTCTCTATTTCCCCATCACCCTTAATCGGAATGCCGAACCCGGCGCATGATCAAAAGCACCAGTGACGCCAGCGCAATCAGTGACGCACTAATAAAGAAAAGCAGCTTCAGCGGCGTCACGATATTCTTGAGCGCCAGGATATCCATCTCGCCCAGCAGCGCCAAAACCTGAGTTGTGTTTTCCGTCAAATCAATCGGGATAGTCAGCAATGCTGGCAGCGCGATCCACCATCCCAGCTTCGGAAAAGCCTTCAACGCCAAACCCGCATACCACACGCCATAAGCCAGCGGATAAGGCATATCCAAGATAAGGGTCATCCAGCCATGCGAGCGGCGCTGATCAGGTGTCATGCTGTCATAAATGCGCTGCAGACCCTCCCCCCAGCTTTCATCAAGGATCACACCGCCCACATGGGGCATCCAAAAGAAGAAGCCCAAATTGAGTAACATGAAAATGATGAATGAGCCCCAGAGAACAGACCGACGAGTCAAAAATGCTTTGAATGTCTGCATCGTCTGATCCCCCGATCTCGCTGACTAACTCTCAACCCGTTCCGGCGTAACGCCGCTGGCTCGAATGATCGCCTCTAACCGTATCGTAATCTCCACGACAAGCTCCTCGCGCAACGTAGAGGCAACAAGGTGCACACCATTGTCTGTCGCGCTGCGAAACCACGGATAAGAACCAAGGCTCACATCCGGCCACTCTTTCGCCAGCTCGCCGAGCGACTCAGCGATATCACCTTCGCGCATCCCTGCCCCGCGTATCGTCACCTTATGCACCACTGCCCCAGTCTCGAGACGCGGCCCAATATCTTCCAGCATCGCGCGCGCCACTTGCGGCACACCCGCCAGCGTAAACACGTTCTCCATCTGAAAACCCGGCGCGCCTGACACAGGGTTCGCCACCAATTCGGCCCCATGCGGAATGCGCGCCATCCGTCGGCGCGGCGCAGTGTACTCAGTTTTCATCGCTTTGTAGCGCTCAGCCAACATCGCGGTCACTTCAGGGTGCTCAGAAATGCCAACCCCAAAGGCTTTAGCAATCGCATCCGCGGTAATGTCATCATGCGTTGGGCCAATACCGCCAGTCGTGAAGACATAGGTATACTTGGCCCGCAAATCATTCACTGCGCCCACAATATCATCTTCGATATCCGTGACCGTCCGGCATTCGCGCACGGGAATGCCTAAGGGCGCAAGATAACCAGCGATCTGCTGAAGGTTGATGTCGCGTGTGCGACCTGAAAGTAACTCATCTCCGATGAGCAAAACGGCGGCGACAGGTGAAGTATGACTCATGCGTCAATCATGGCACGCGGTTCCTCGTCCGCCAACCGGCACTTATCACGCGTCTGCATCGAAATAGGGCCTATCGCCCGCAATCGTCACGCGCTCCATGATCCGTACAGCGGGAAAATAGTCGCTCGTCGCATTATGCTGACAAGACCGATTATCCCAGAATGCCAACGACCCCGGCTTCCAACGGAACCGACACTGCAACTCAGGTGACGCCGCGCGCGCATACAAATGCTGCAACAACCAGTCGCTCTCCACCTTATCCAGCCCCTTAATGTGGCTAGTGAACGCAGTGTTCACATAGATCCCCCGCTCACCCGTTTCTGGGTGCGTGCGAATAACTGGATGCTCCTGCGGCGGAAATTTCTTGTGCAGTTCGGTCGTGTCCTTATTCAGACGCTTGGCAAAGACACGCGCAATATCGTGCACTGCCGTCAGGCCCTCGCAGAACTCTTTCATCTTGTCGGACAGACCATCATAAGCACGCACCATATCGGCAAACAGCGTATCGCCGCCAACCTCAGGCACCTCAATCGCCCGCAGAATAGAGCCAAGCGATGGCTCAGCTCGCCACGTCACATCAGAATGCCAGAAATTCTCAGCGCCCCGGCTGCCCGGTCCATGCGCGATACGCAGCACTTCGGGATGCTCCTGCCCCTTGGGCGTCGCGGGGTGTATCTCCAACTCACCAAACCGTTTGGTGAAAGCAATATGCTGTTCGCGCGTCATGTCCTGATCGCGAAAGAACACGACCTTATAGGTCAACAATGCCTGCCGGATCTCGGCGATGGCCGCGTCGCTCTGCTCTTCAGCTAAATTGATGCCCTCAATCTCGGCGCCAATTGTGGGCGTCAGTGGGCGTGGCTTCAACAGGGTAAAATGTTTCGAGTCTGCTTGTGTCGTCATCAGTTTCCTCCATTTTCTGTTTTGCTCAACCTACACAACAATCAATGAATCCTGAAATGCGCCGCCATATCACCCGCCCCAGCTTTGACGAGGGGTAGAAATTTGCGCCATTCGCTGCCACATTGCCGATACCAATTCAGAAAGACGACCGAATGACCGATACCAGCCTCGTTTTACCCATGCGCACCGGAGAAATCCGTATCCATGATGAGGACGGTTTTGCCGGCATGCGCAAAGCTGGCCGTCTGGTCGCAGAATGCCTCGACATGTTGGTCCCAGAGGTAAAGCCGGGCGTCACATCAACCCATCTCGACAACCTCATCCGCGAGTTTGTAAGCGATCACGGCGCTCAGTCAGCGACGATCGGCTATCGCGGCTATCGTCACGCCTCCTGCATCTCGCTCAATCACGTCATTTGCCACGGTATTCCGGGTGATAAACCCCTCAAAGAAGGCGACATCGCCAATATTGACGTCACCGTCATCATTGACGGCTGGCATGGTGATCATTCGCGCATGTTTGGGGTCGGTGAAGTAAAGCGCAAAGCCGAACGCCTGATGGACATCACCTATGAAGCCATGATGGCTGGCATAAACACAATCAAACCCGGCGCGCGCTTTGGTGACATTGGCGGCGCTATCTCCGAAGTGGCTAGCAAAAATCGTGTCTCCGTCGTCGAAGCCTTCTGTGGGCATGGGCTTGGGCGCCTGTTTCATGACGAACCGAATGTCGTGCATTCATCACGCTTTGGTACAGGGCCAGAGCTGCGTCCCGGCATGTTCTTTACCGTGGAGCCAATGCTAAATCTTGGTCGCAAGGATCATGCGATCCTGCCGGATGGCTGGACAGCCGTTACCCGCGACCGCCAACTCTCCGCCCAGTTCGAGCATTCTATCGGCGTCACCGAAACTGGCTTCGAGATCTTCACCACCTCCCCCAAAGGCTGGCATGAGCCCAATAAAGTGAAGCCCTAACAATCATGTCGGGGGACAATGACAATTCGGGCACAGAAAAACCTCATCATTTGGGACATCGCGCCCGTTTGCGCACGAAACTGCTCGCACGCGGCGCCAATGCGCTCGACGATTATGAGATCATCGAAGTGCTGCTCATGGCATTCATCCCGCGCCTAGATGTGAAGCCCATAGCCAAAGCCCTCCTCACCCGGTTTGGCAGCATGTCCGGCATTCTCGCCGCGCCTGCAAAAGACCTGCAATCTGTTGCGGGCATTGGTGAAACAACAGCCGCCTACATCAAGGCCGTCTCAGAATTACAATCACGCACCAGTCGCGAAGACCTTCAATCCCGTCCCGCCATCGCCTCTTGGTCGACCCTCATCAACTATGTACGCACTGAGATGCAGCATGAGGGACGAGAGCAATTCCGCGTGCTGTTCCTCGACCGCAAGAACCAGCTAATGGCCGACGAAATCATGGGGCACGGCACAGTAGATCATGCGCCCGTTTATCCCCGGGAAATCGCTCGGCGCGCGCTAGAATTGCAGGCCAGCGCCATAATTCTCGTGCATAATCATCCCTCAGGTGACCCAACGCCCTCTCGCGCGGACATCTCGATGACCCGGGAAATTATCGACGCGCTTGACCCGCTCGATATAACCGTCCACGATCATCTAATAGCGGGTACGGGCGGTGTAACCAGTTTTAAATCAGCAGGCTTAATATAACTCCCCAAGTGAGAGTTAAGGCTTGCACCTTTGTGCCCAACCCGTAATGAGAGTAGACTATACGCACCATAAGAGTGCGTTCCGAATTGGAGGAAATTAGGAATGACCGATACGACCGCTAGCGCGGAAGAGCACACCGGCCATCTAACAGGCTATGGCACCAAGGGATATCGCACATATGTGCTCGTCGCTTTGGCGATGATATACACACTCAACTTTATCGATAGAACGCTGATCACCGTGGTCGCGCAGCCTATCATGGACAGCTTGAACCTTTCCGACGGCCAATTCGGCTTTCTAACGGGCCCCCCATTCGCGCTCTTTTATGCCGTAATGGGCATTCCAATCGCGCTTTGGGCCGACCGTTCAAATCGCGTCTTCGTAATTGCAGTATGTATCACCATCTGGTCGGTCATGACCCTGCTTTGCGGTTTTGCAGCTGGCTTCCTCTGGCTCATTGTCTTCCGTATCGGTGTTGCCATCGGTGAAGCGGGCGGCACACCACCCGCCAACTCAATCATCACAGATTATTACCCCGTGAAAAGCCGCGCCAATGCCATCGGCATCTATTCAATGGGCGTGACGCTAGGCGGCGTTCTGGCGCAAGTCTTCGGCGGCACAATCGCGAGCATCAAGGGTGAGGCCATGGGCGATTGGCTTGGGTCGATCGGTCTCGGCAGTTTGTTTTCCAGCATCAATTGGGAAAGTGTTGAAGGCTGGAGAATTGCCTTCGTCGTCGTTGGAGCGCCTGGCGTCATCATCGCAGCGATTTTGTGGATGACTGTGAAAGAGCCACCACGTGGCTACACAGAAGCTCCCGGAACGACCTCAAACGAAAAATCTAGCTTTAAGGCTGCCTTCGCGGAAATTGGCAAAAAGCCAACATTCTGGTGGGGCGCAGTTGGCGCAGCCTTCGTTGCTTTTGTTGGTTACGGCCTGCAAAGCTTCCAAGCGCCTTTCCTTCAGCGCGTTTATGATATCGGCGTGCGTGAAGCGGCTCTCTACTATGGTGCGCCACTGTCGCTTTGTGCAGCAGCGGGTACCTTTGGTGGTGGTTTCATTTCACAGAAGCTACAGTCACGCTTCCACTCTGTCGTCGCATGGTTGCCGGCCGTTGGCCTGATGATCGCTGTGCCTTGCTATATCGGTGCGTTCTTCGCCCCGACAATGCAGATCACATTCGGCCTGTGGATGGTCGCTGCATTTTGCCATTATTCTTATCTTGGCGCGCAGTATTCAATCGCAACATCCATTGCCAGCCCACGGGCCCGCGCAACGGCTGTGGCAGTCTTGCTCTTGATCGTTAGCCTCATCGGTAACGGCATTGGGCCCCTCTTCGTGGGCATGATGTCTGACTTCTTCATGAGCAATCAAATTGCTGCCGCTGGCCTGACTGAGTTTGCTGCAGACTTTGACTCCCGCGCATGTGGCAACGGAGATGCTAGCCTCTCCGCAGACGCTGTATCTTACTGTAAAGCCTACGGAAATGGCCTGCGCCAGTCCATGGCGGCGACAGCGCTTTGGTTCATTCTAGCAGCCTTCTGTTTCTTCATGGCGGGTAAGACCTTCCAGAAAGATCGTTGGACTGGTTCAGAACCTGTTGCCTAAACCTGTTCCTCCCTTAGGGTGTCTTTTAACGATATAAAAAGACGCCCTAAGGGTTGGAGGAACATGTATGACCGACGCAACGACGGCACAGCCACATTCAAATTCAGGCTCAGAGGGTTACAGCTCTAAAGGGTATCGAGCATACGTGCTCGGTGCTCTTCTTATGGTCTACATATTCAACTTCATTGATCGCGCGATCCTCGCGATTTTGAATGATCCGATCAAAGAGGCTTTAAGACTTGAAGACGCCCAAATGGGCCTTCTCGGCGGCCTTGCCTTCGCTCTACTTTATGTGACTCTCGGCATCCCAATCGCGCGGGTGTCAGAGCGTGTTAGCCGCAAATGGATCATCCTCGGCTCACTTATCTTATGGAGCATAATGACGGTGTTATGCGGCTTCGCGACCAGCTTTGTCATGCTGTTTATGCTGCGCATCGGCGTCGGCATCGGGGAGGCAGGTTGCACACCGCCTGCCCAGTCCATGATTGCGGATTATTTCAAACCCTCTAGCCGCGCGACAGCCGTATCTATCTACGCACTTGGCGTTCCGCTGGGCGCAATGATTGCGGGCCTCGCTGGCGGACCAATCAATGACTATGTGAGCGGCGAAAACGTCTACAATGTTCTGCAAGGTTGGGGCTGGACTGGCCTCGCTGAAATGATTGACTGGAAGTCACTAGAAGGCTGGCGCATTGCATTCATAGCTGTTGGCCTACCCGGACTGGTTTTCGCAGCCATCCTCGCCTTTACGATGAAAGAGCCCCCACGCGGCTATACCGATCCACCAGAAACCGTAAAACCAGAAGCCGCAGGCTTTGGTGAAGTGCTTCGCATCCTGGTAAGCAAGCCGACCTTCATTCATATCGTTTCGGGCGCTGCCATCGCATCCTTCGCCGGATACGGCATGGGGCACTTTATTCCATCTTACTTCAAACGCATCCATGGTCTCACACTCACCGAAGCGGCGTTCTATTACAGCCTCATTCTGGGTTTGTCCGGCGCGACCGGCGTGTTCCTCTCAGGGTATTTGGCCGACCGACTTGGCAAGAAGTACCCTAAAGCTTTGGCCCTACTACCCGCCTTCGGCATGAGTATTTCCGTGCCGCTCTATGCATTTGGCTACCTGCAAAACACGCTATGGCTGACAATGCCTCCGCTTATGATTGCGGCCCTACTTCACTATTTCTACCTCGGCCCAATGTACGCTATATTTAGCGGCGTCGTAGATAGTCGCATGCGCGCCACAGCCGTCGCAATCGGGTTGTTCTTCGTTAATCTGATTGGTCTAGCTTTGGGGCCGACAGCGGCAGGTGTCACCTCAACCTTCATTAAGTCGCGCCTATTGGGCGGAGCTGAAGGTGATCTGTCGCTCGGCGTCTGCAAAGCTGCAGAAACCCTGACAGAGGCCCAGCAACTCGCCTGCAGCCAAGCAGATGCAACCGGCTTGCAGTGGACATTGGTGATCTTCGCTTGCTTCTATCTGTGGGCGTCCCTGCACTATCTTCTCGCTGGAAGAACCCTGCAGCGTGACATGATCGCTATGCCAAGCTAAACCGCCATTCATGGCTGTTTACACACAAGTATCTGACGACTCCCTACAGGAGTTTCTATCCCGCTATGCCCTTGGTACTGCCCTTTCTTTCAAGGGCATTGCTGAGGGTATTCAGAACTCCAATTACTATTTGGAGACGACTGAAGGCCGCTTCATTCTCACCCTGTTTGAGAAATATGTAAGCGAGGATGAGCTACCCTTCTTCATTGGCCTCAAACAGTATTTGGCCAAAACCGGTTTCCCCTGCCCTGAGCCTATCATTGCGAACGACGGCAACGCCATTCAAACGCTAGAGGGCCGCAAAGCCGTCATCATCAGCTTCCTAGAAGGCCTCAGCCCGAAACGCCCCACCGTCGCGCAATGCAAAAATCTAGGTGCTGGCCTCGCACGTATGCACCTCGCAGCCAAAGATTTTCCCGGCAAACGCGTCGACGCACTCGGCCCGCAATCATGGATTGAGCTATGGGCGAACCACGCCAATGAAGCCGATGCAATTCAACCCGGCCTTACCGCCCTCATGCAGCAAGACATTGACGAACTGTCTAAGGCCGACCTGCTCAGCCTCCCCCTGCCAGAAGGCACCATCCACGCCGACCTATTCCCGGACAATGCCTTCTTCATTGGCGAAGAATTCACCGGCATGATCGACTTCTATTTCGCCTGCACTGGTCAGCTCGCCTATGATCTCGCCATCTGCATCAATGCGTGGGCATTCGAAGACGACCCGCTGCGCAATGGCGACGGCCTGCAGTACAATTTCTCCAAAGGCGCAGCCCTCATCAAAGGCTATCAGAGTGTGAGGCCACTAGAACCTGCAGAGCACGAGGCCCTTCCCCTGCTCGCACGCGGCGCGGCGATACGCTTCTTCCTCACGCGCCTGATCGACTGGTCCGCCACCCCAGAGGGCGCCCTCGTAATGCCCCATAACCCCCTTGATTATGCCGGACGCTTGGCCTTCCATCGCAAAGTCACCAGCGCTGAAGGATATGGCGCCTAAGCCCGCATTGAAGAGGTAATTCGTGCCGACAGCTCCAGACCAATCTACATCATCGGGCTACACCTACACCACGCCGATAAAGCCAAAGCCCACGCGCGTCTGGCTCGCTATCATCGTGTGCGGCATTCTCGCAGCAGTGACGGTTACAATCATTGCACTGCTTCTCATGCTCGTCGCGCAGCTCTTTGGGTCGACCTCATCTTTAATGGGCAGCAGTCGTTCAGGTCCTGTAAGTGGCAGTGTAGTTGCCATCATGCTCTGTCTCTACAATCTCGTCCTCTTCCCCATCGTCCTACCCATTACTTGGGGAGGTATGGCCCTCTCTCTCGGGCGTTTGCGATGGAAGGGGAAGAATGAACGCAAGCCATACTATATCCGCGGCATTGTTCTTGGCACGGTCCTCGTCGGCCTAACCACCGGCATATTCGGTAGCTTAGACGGTGAACTTCTATCAGGCCTCTCAGCCACGATAACCGGCAGCACTATCGGCGGCCTCGCTGGTGCATTCTGCACATTCATTTTCCTCAAAATTTCCCGTCCAGCTCAAATCATCGGCGACGCCGAAGTGAACGCCTTCTCCTAAAACGCTATCCACACGCCAATGCTTGACCTCGCGCCCAAAGCCCCCCACCTCAAACACCATGACTGATATGATCGAAATCTGGACAGACGGCGCGTGCAGCGGCAATCCCGGCCCCGGCGGCTGGGGCGCTCTGCTCGTCTATGGTGATCACCGCAAAGAGCTGTTTGGCGGCCAAGCCGAGACCACCAACAACCAAATGGAATTGCGCGCGGCTATTGAGGCGCTAAACGCCCTAAAATCCGCATCCAAAGTCACCCTCCACACAGACTCCACCTATGTGAAAGACGGCCTTACAAAGTGGATTCACGGTTGGAAGAAAAATGGCTGGAAAACAGCGGCCAAAAAACCTGTCAAAAACAAAGAGCTATGGCAGTCTCTTGAGGTGGCATGCCAACGACACGATATGACGTGGAAATGGGTCAAAGGTCACAATGGCGACCCCGGCAATGAACGCGCCGACGAACTTGCTCGCCTCGGCACCGAAGAAGCACGCAGCTAATTTCCCAATCATGGGTGGCGCTAACGGCTCATTTCGGCCAATTTGCGCGCCATGATACGCACACTTATTCTCTGTACTTTCCTCGTCGTGGCCCTGTTCATAGCGGCCTGCAATCGTAAGACGGGAGATGAACCAGATCCGCCCCTTATCGAGCAGCAGACCACGCCTCCTCCAACCGAAGCCGCGCCTCGCCCAGAACGCGTTGCCCCGCGCCCAGATGACATCACCGACCGCTTCGCCATCCTTGCACTAGACTGTATCCACCGCCCCTACCCAAACAAAATCGGCCACGTCATGCAGTCTGATCTGGATATGGGCGTGCCAAGCGACATAACACCCGCGTTCTATGGCTGTTTCGATTGGCATTCAGCCGTGCACGGACACTGGCTCCTCGTGCGCATCTTGAAGACCGATCCCAACTCCCCTCTCTCGCCCGAAATCCGCGCGGCGCTCAATCAAAGCTTCACCGAGCAAAATCTCAACGCGGAGCTAAACTACATCTCCGCCAGTGGTCGCACTGGGTTCGAGCGCCCCTATGGCCTTGCGTGGTATCTACAACTCGTTGCCGAACTTGAGGAAAGCGATGATCCAGACCTCATGCGCTGGCGTCAAACCCTCAGCCCTTTGGAAGAACACATCGTCAGTAAAGTGAAAGCATGGCTCCCACCCCTCGCCTACCCCATTCGCGTTGGCACACACAATCAAAGCGCCTTCGCCTTCGGCCTCATGCTAGACTATGCTCGCACAGTTGAAGACACGTCGCTAGAAGCCGCGCTCACTCAAAAAACGTTGCGCTTCCACGCCGGCGACACCAACTGCCCACTTTCCTATGAGCCTTCAGGAGAAGACTTCCTCTCTCCTTGCCTCATGGAAGCTGACCTGATGCGCCGCATCCAAGCGCCAGCGGATTTCGCGAACTGGTTAAGCAACTTCCTGCCCGAAATACCGACCACAGAACGCGATGACTGGCTAGAGCCCGGTATCGTCCTCAATAAGAATGATGGTAAACTCGTTCACTTGGACGGCGTAAACTTGTCGCGCGCTTGGGCATTGGAAGGCATCGCATCCGGTCTACCCGAGACAGACCTAAGACGCCCAGCCCTGCTCGCCGCCGCCAACCGCCACAAAGCCGTTGGCATCGCCGCCATCTCAGACAAACACTATTCCGGTAGCCATTGGCTCGCCAGCTTCGCCACATATTTAGAAACAGAACGTGGACTGAGCATCAACCGGAATGAAAATGTCCATGTATCCGAATAGCCAGCGGCTCGTTCACGCCGTCCACCGCCATCAAGTCGCTCACCTTGGCACGTGAAACCCCCTTGGCCGAACCAAAGTGGTGCAGCAGCGCCTTCTTGCGCGCAGGCCCAATCCCCTCAATCTCATCCAGCGGAGACTTCTTAATATCCGCCGACCGCTTGGCCCGGTGCGCGCCAATCGCCCAGCGGTGCGCTTCATCCCGCAAGCGCTGCAAATAATACAGCACCGGCGCATTCTCAGGCAGCTTGAAGGGCGGCTTCTTAGGGCGGAAAAATTGCTCACGCCCCGCATTCCGGTCCACGCCTTTCGCAATTGAAACAAGGTTCACATCATCGGGCGTAATCCCCAGCGGCTCCAACGCTTCTATCACCGCATTGAGCTGCCCAATGCCGCCATCAATCAACACAAGGCTCGGCCAGTTTGCGGCATTGCCCTCCTCGCGTTCTTTCAGCGCGCGGGCAAATCGACGGCGCATCACTTCTCGCATCATGCCATAATCATCGCCCGGCGTGATGTCTTTGTCCTTGATATTGAACTTGCGGTAACTCTGCTTAATAAACCCTTCAGGCCCCGCCACAATCATTCCGCCCACGGCGTTTGATCCTTGAATGTGGGAGTTATCATAGACCTCAATTCGTTGAGGCACGTCGTCCAACTCAAACACTTTGCGAACCTCGGCCAACAACCGCGCCTGACTGGCCGTCTCCGCCAGCTTGCGAGACACTGCTTCCTCAGCGTTACGGGTCGCTTGGGTGACGAGGTCTCGTTTCGATCCACGCTCAGGCTTGCGAATTTCCACCTTGCGATTGGCCTTCAGTTCCAGCGCGTCAGCAATCAGCGCGCACTGATCCGGCAATTGCGACACAAGGATCAAGCGCGGCGGCGGGCGCTTGTCATAAAACTGCACCAGAAACGCAGACAATATTTCTTCGGCTTCTTGATCTTTCTCATGGCGCGGATAATGCGCGGTCGCGCCCCAGTTTTGCCCGGCGCGAATAAAGAACACTTGCACACAAGAAATGCCGCCCTCCATCGCAATAGAGAATATGTCGGCCTCTTCCAGCCCATCCGGGTTCACATCTTGTGTTGACCGCACATGCGCCAACGCCCGAATGCGATCACGCAGGCTCGCGGCTTGCTCAAACTCCATCGAGTCGGCGGCGCTCTCCATTTCCATGGCAAGGCGCTTTTGAAGATCAGCCCCCTTCCCGCGCAGAAAGTCCGCCGCCTCATCTGCTAGCTGCCGGTAGTCATCAGCCTCAATCAAGCCCACACAAGGTGCCGCGCAACGCTTAATTTGGTGCAGCATGCAGGGCCGTGTACGGAGGTTAAAAACACTATCCTCACACGTGCGCAGTAAAAACGCCTTCTGCAACGTGTCCAGCGTTCGCGTCACCGCTCCCGCATTCGCGAACGGGCCGAAATAATCGCCCTGATTCATTTTCGACCCGCGATACTTCTTAATCTGCGGCGCATCATGGTCGCGGCGTATCAGAATATAGGGGAAAGATTTGTCATCGCGCAGCAGCACGTTGAAGCGCGGCTTCAGGCTTTTGATTAGGCTCGCTTCAAGCAGCAAGGCTTCTGTCTCGGTTTCGGTAACGACAAATTCCATGCGCCGCGTCATCGCAATCATCCGGGCGATCCGCTGATTATGCCCCGCAAACCGCGAATAGCTGGCCACCCGCGCCTTAAGGCTGCGCGCCTTGCCAACATACAGCACATCATCAAGCTCGCCGAACATCCGATACACGCCGGGCTTCGCCGGTAAGCGCTTCAAATTATCTTTGATAACATCCACACCGCGCAAGGCGGGTGGGTCCATATTTTCTGGCGAATCCATAGCCCTACAGATAGCGTCTGTTAGGCCATGTTGCGAGCCTTGCTTATGTCAGCCAGTTCAGGAAGCCATATTCATGGCGTGCTTCAAGCACCCAGCCGGTAGCAAACGCAAATACACCGACAAACATGACCGCACCCAGAAACTGTCTGAACACACCACCAGATCGGCGATGTCCATCAGCGTCTTTATGGGCGAACAAAACCAGCAGCAGTAGAATAAACACGCTGAGAACGATCAAACGCTCCGCGTCCTCGGCCCGCTGGAACCAACTAAACATATCGCGGCTAAATTCGATAAATTCTTGTTTTATATCGTAGAATATCCGACCGAGGTCTGAGGATAGTTTAGTCATTTGTCCCTCCTGAAAGCGTCGTTTCAGAAATTTTGATTACCGATCCCGCCCATTATCCGGGAGTATTAACACAACAGGCTGAATCAATTGCAAACAGAGCGAGATTAATTTTCTCGTCTAGGGGGAATATGTAGAAACCATACCGCCCCGCCGAAAGCTGCGCCCAATTCGCGCAAAACGGCGTCCATCTCTTGCGGTATGGCCATGCGCAGCCTATTCGAATTGCATCTGAAACCCGCCCTTCACTGGGCCAAAATAGCCGAGTAGTCACATGGCCGCTGATCTTCGTCTTTCCGATGCTGTTAACCGCGTAAAACCGTCTGCAACCATTGCCGTCACCACGAAAGCGGCTGAACTCAAACGCGCAGGGCAAGACGTTATCGGCCTCGGCGCCGGCGAACCAGACTTCGACACGCCAGACCACATCAAACAGGCGGCCATTGATGCGATCCAGTCGGGTAAAACCAAATACACCCCGGCTGACGGCCTGCCAGAGCTCAAAGAGGCCATCTGCGCGAAGTTCAAACGCGACAACAACCTCACCTACACACCCGCTCAAGTGCACGTAGCACCGGGTGGTAAGCCGGTTATCTTCAACGCGCTGATCTCGACGCTCAACCCAGATGACGAAGTGATCATCCCCTCCCCTTACTGGGTATCATATCCGGATATGGTGAAGCTGGCAGGCGGCAACCCCGTCACAGTCTCTTGCGGCGCGAACAGCAATTACAAGCTCTCACCAGAAGCGCTAGAGGCGGCTATCACACCCAAGACACGCTGGCTCATTCTCAACAGCCCGTCCAACCCAACCGGCATGGCCTATTCCCGCGATGAGCTTAAAGCCCTCGCCGAAGTATTGCTGCGTCACCCACAGGTGTGGATCCTGACAGACGATATGTACGAATTCCTCGTCTATGACGGGTTTGAATTCTCAACCATCGCCGAAGTTGAGCCTAAGCTTTACGACCGCACGCTCACCATGAATGGCGTCTCCAAGGCGTATGCGATGACAGGCTGGCGCATCGGCTATGCGGCGGGTCCTGAAAAGCTGATCGCGACCATGCGTAAAGTCATCTCGCAAACTACCTCAAACCCAAGCTCTATCTCGCAGTGGGCTGCCATCGCTGCGCTCAACGGGCCTCACGACTTCCTTGCAGAGCGCAACACCGCGTTCGCCGGTCGCCGTGACCTCTGCGTAGAAGAACTCAACAAGGCCGAAGGGCTTACCTGCATCAAGCCTCAGGGCGCCTTCTATGTGTATCCGTCATGCGCGGGCACCATCGGCAAAACAGCGCCAAGCGGAACAATGATCGAAACCGACGCTGATTTTGCGGCTGAACTGCTCCAGGATCAGAACGTCGCTGTCGTTTTCGGCGCCGCCTTTGGCCAAGGCCCAGCCTTCCGTATCTCTTATGCGACCAGCGAAGAGGCGCTCAAAAAGGCGCTTTCACGCATTCAGGCCTTCTGCAAAAGCCTGACATAGAAACCCCTCCGCTGCGCCTCACGTCATGTGGCGCAGCGAGAATCTATTGTCTTGAATTTTGGACATAAAAGAGCCCGGCAGCGAATATCGCGCCGGGCTTAAAGTTGTGGGTCTCCACTAGGGAGGAAACGCCCCAATCGGAGGAAATGATTGGGTTATGCCGAAGACCCAGGGCATTTAGTAAATATACTCTAAATATTGTGCGGCGCAATATAAACCTACATGCACAGTGGCAATTCACATATGCACAAATGCATGCATTACAAATCATCCACGCTTTCTAGCGCATAGACGACCGACGCAAGACCTCAGTTTCACTGGTCACAAAGTCTCTGAAAGCCCCCACACGCTTGGAACGTCGCAGGTCGCTTGGGTAGATGAAATACAGGTCAAACACTGGCCCAACATTCTCAGGCAGCACCTTCACAAGGTTAGGCATCGTCTCCGCCATATAGTCAGGCACATCAGCAACCCCCAATCCGGCATCCACCGCACGCAGCATCGCAAACACATTATTGACCTTAAAAGTCGCTGGCCGAGGCAAGCTATCATCGCGGCCGACACGACAAGCGAACGACATTTCCATCAGCGGCGAGCTCTCATCGCCATAGGCAATAATCCGGTGATTATCGAGGTCTTGCGGCGTGCGCGGCATCCCGAAGGCCTTCAAATACTCCGGCGACGCATACAAATTGGTCGCCACACGGCCAAGCTTTCGCTGGATCAAATCGGCCTTGTCCGCCGCCCATAAGCGAATAGCGCACTCCGCCTCTAGCTTCAGCAGGTCATATTCACGGTCGTCCAGCCGCAAATCCAAGTGCAAATCCGGGTGACGCTTTGAAAAGCCACCAAGACGCGGCACCAGCCATGTCGAGCCAAACGCAACCGGGGCCGAAACGATCAGCTCCCCTTGCGGTGTCTCTTGCTGGTCACGCAGCGCCGTATTGGCCGAAAGCGCTGCCGTCGCCATATCGCTCGTCGAACGATACAGCGTGTGCCCGCTATCAGTCAGCACCAGTCCGCGCGCATGTCGCTGAAACAGTGACACACCCAATTGCTCTTCAAGCGCCGCAATTTGGCGCGAAACAGCCGACTGCGAGATGCCGAGGCGCTCCCCGGCAGACGTCAAACTGCCAGCTTCCGCTGCAGCGTGAAATGATCTTAGTTTTCCCCAATCCATCGCCTATGTCTGGCGACTCTTTTCCCTCGCGGCAAGGAGAAATCCCACAAAAAGCACCAGAACAGTACAAATCCGTGGATCTTGCCACTTATAGTCAACGCTATACGGCAATCTTGCCCCTATTGGCTGGCCCACAAGATACGCGCGAGCCACGCGACATCCACCGCTCCTAGAACACGTGCAGGGTAATCTGGGTTCAACGATCCGAGTTCAACAACCTCCGAAGTCTGACGCACCAACACTTTGGCCATCACCTCACCACCCTGCGTTCGCGCCACAACCCTGTCACCCGCGCGCACCTCAGCGTTAGGCGATACGACAATGCGATCACCGGCTCGATAAGCTGGCTCCATGGAATCGCCGGAAATCTCTAACGCATAGACAGACCCTTCCCCCAATCCGGGAAAGGCAATCTGCTCCCAGCCGTCACCAATTGGGAATCCAGCATCATCAAAAAACCCATCCCGCCCTGCCTGCGCAAAGCCAATCAGCGGCGCATGGCTTGCGCCCGTGCCGTCGACGAGTGAGGCAAAATCGTCAAAGCTGGTCCCCACCGCGTCTAACACACGCGAAAGGCTTTCGGTGGAAGGCCACCTGAGCCGCCCATCTTTGGCCGCGCGTTTAGACGGATTAAACGCCGTCGAATCCAATCCAGCGCGCCGGGCGAGACCGGACGTGGAGAGCTCATGATGCGCAGCGAGTTGATCAATCGCTCGCCATATATCGCGATGTTTCATGCGGCCACCTCAAACAGCCATAAATAAGGCTTCCACATAAATAGGAAAAAAGACCTATCGTCAAATTATCGCCTCGCGACCCGCCGTTTCGCAACATCCGGTACACAGCTTTTCCACGCAATCTGATAAACCCGCTCAGCCCCCAAAGCGAATGGCGAGAACCCGTCCGGGAAAATCGGTACAAACGCCTCATCCAGAATATTTAGCCCACCCGTAAAGGCCCCCATGGCCGGCATAATCAGCCGCGACCCATCCGTGGCGAAACACCGGCGGCGCAAACTTCGCGCCTTTCCTTTCACCTTCACAGCTGGGTGCAAATGCCCGGCAATCTCTCCCGCTTCTCCGGTCGGCTCATGTCGAAACACTATAGGACCAATCCTCAGGCAATGTGTCGCCCGGCCGCCCAGTTCTTCTGGTGGGTCTGGATCATGATTGCCCTCTACCCACACCCAATCACACGATGCTGTCAGCGCACGAATGCGGGCTGCATATATTTCCGGTAATCTCAGCTCAGCGCTGCGATCATGAAAGCTATCGCCTAAGGATATCACCGTTCTCGGCCTATACTCCGCACAAAGAGCCTCAACCAGATCCAACGTCGCGCCCGTGTCATAAGGCGGCAGCAACTGGCCTCTGGCGGCATAGGCACTGCCCTTCTCAAAGTGCAAATCTGATACGACCAAAACCCGCTCGGCCTCCCACCATAACGCCCCTTCACGCAGCGGGCGCAGCAAAACACCGGCAACGTGGACCAAGATTTCAGAAGAGGCAGACGGCTTGTGGTTCATTGCAGCGCAAACTGGCTCACACTGGCAAACGGGTCAATCGCTCGAACTCAATTCGCTATAAGTTATAAATTTTTCGATGAAATTCGTCGCATTCATCTCAACCCAATCTAAGGCTTTTGGCGCTATCACAATATTGTTACAACCAACGACGGGGCGGTCATGCGACACAATTTCGGTAAATATTCGCGCCAGACGAGCGGCGCAACAACAATAATTTATGCATTGTGTCTCATGCCAATTTTGGCAGGCCTTGGCCTTGCTGTTGATATTGGTCGCTCAGCAGGCGGAAAAACCAGTGTACAAAGCGCAATTGATGCCGCCGTGCTGGCCTCCACGCGAGATCTCGTAAACGCGACGCTATCCGACTCTGAAATCGTTGCGCGCGCCCAAAACTATTTCCTGACCGATATGGCACATTCTGATAAATCCATGACGTGCCAAACGCCAGTGGTAACGCTTGATCGGGCCAACTTTGCAATCGAGGTGCAGGCTGACTGCTCTCTACCGTCCACGCTTGCTGGGCTTATCGGCGTGTCAGAATTTAACTTCTCAGAGAGCGCAACCGCAAAAGCAAGCGTTACTTTCCTTGATGTCTCACTCGTGCTTGACGTGTCCGGCTCTATGGACGGGCAAAAACTCGATGACTTGAAAGACGCCGCAACAAACGCCGTCAACATTCTCATCCGTCCAGAAACAGGCACCCGCGTGCGTATGGCAATCGTGCCCTACCACTCCGCAGTTAACATCGCCCCAAATGCGGATGATATCTTCTCATTCTTCGATCATTTTGAATGGTGCGCAACTGAGCGTTCGGGCTCCCTCGCCTTTAGTGAAGACGCGCCAGGGTCCATGTCTCACTTTCCGTCAGATTCATCTATCTGCCCTAGCGCGCGAGTTGCTCCGCTAACTAACAACAAGGCATCAATCATCAGTGACATAGCCTCACTCAACTCTAGCCCTCTGGGATCAACCGCTGGGCACCTCGGCGCAGCATGGGGGTGGTATGTAATCTCCCCAGAGTGGAACAGCATTTACGGCGGCGACAACGCTCCGCACCCATATGACAAGCCAGACCTAACCAAAGCGGTCATCCTAATGACAGATGGTGAGTTCAACACGGAGTATGAAAGCTCCAATGGCACATCATTCGAACAAGCTGAGGCCATTTGCACCTCAATGAAAGCTGAGGGCGTAATGGTCTTCTCCGTAGCGTTCCAAGCCCCAACAGAGGGCGAGGCGGTCCTAGAAGCCTGCGCCACGTCATCAGCAGATTTCTATGCAGCGGAAAACGCCACAGACCTGAATGAAGCCTATGCGTCCATCGCGTCTCAACTGGCTGGATTGCGCCTCACCAAATAGGCTCACTCGGCCATTGCATCGCGGATCAAACTCGCCTCTGCTCCGGCCAGTATCGCCTCTTCCGCGTCCGCGCCGAGCACAGGCTCTTTGCCGATCTCCAGCATAACGGGGACGGCAAAGGGGCTAATGTCATCCAATACTTGATGGCTAATCTTGCCGCGACACCGGTTGAGCGCCTCCCCCAAACGGCGCACATCCAGCAGTCCCGTCACCGCATCATCCCGCGCGGCCTGCAGCAAAATGTGATCCGGCTCATGGCTGCGCAGCACATCATAAATAAGATCCGTAGAGAAACTCACCTGCCGCGAGTTCTTCTCTTGGCCCGGCAAATTTCGCGCAATTAATCCCGACACCAATGCGCAATGTGAAAACGTCCGCTTCATCAGCGCGCTCTCGTCCAGCCACACATCCAGATCATCGCCCAGCATATCAGGGTGAAACAGATCGGCCATGTCCACGCCAGACATGTCCTTCAGGCCCCATATCGCCATCGCATACTCACTCGCCACAAACCCCGTCGGCTGCATGCCCAGCCTATCTAACCGCCGCGACAGCAACATGCCCTGCGTCTGATGCGCGAGCCGCCCCTCAAACGGGTAACACACCAAGTAGAACCGATCCGCCCGCTCAAACGTCTCCACAAGCAAATGATCAGCTGGCGGAATGGCTGACTTACGCGCCTGCGCCTCAAACCACTCGCGCACCTGTCCCGGCAACCCGCCCCACTGCGCGCGATCATGAATCATCATCCGCACACGCTCCGCCAAAAACGTCGATAGTGGGAACTTCCCGCCATTATAGGTCGGGATTGCAGGCCGATCATCGCTCGCCCGCGTCACCACGGCTTTGAGGCCATCCAGCCCCAGCAGGCGCAGCACCTCGCCGCCAAACAGGAACGTATCGCCCGGCGTCAACTGACTAATGAAATACTCCTCCACCTCGCCAATCTTCGGCCCTGAGCGCAGCATTACGCCCCGCCCCTGCTCTCTACCTTTACCCATCACGCTACCGAAATGCACAGACAGCAAAGGCGCCTCGACAATAGCGCCCACATTCATCCGGTGGGTCTGCGCATCCTTCGCCGTGCGCGCCACCCAGCGCCCATCCGGCAAACGCACAATCCGGTGAAACCGATCATACGTATTGAGACTATATCCGCCCGTCGCCACAAAATCGACAACCCGCTCAAACGTCTCCCAGTCCACATCCGCATAGGGCGCCGCCGCAATCACATCATCATACAGCGCCTCTAGCTCAAACCCAGCGCCACATGCCCGCCCCATCACATATTGCGCAAGGATATCCAGCGCCCCAGCTCTCGGCCCATCGCCATCAATTTCGCCGGCCTCAATCGCCGCCTCGGCCGCCCGGCACTCCAGCACTTCAAACCTATTCGTCGGCACAAGGATCGCTTGGCTCGCCTCATCCATCCGGTGATTGGCCCGCCCAATCCGCTGCATCAACCGCGCCGCGCCCTTGGGCGCACCAATCTGGATCACGAGGTCCACCTCACCCCAATCAATCCCCAAATCCAGCGTCGATGTGCACACCACGGCGCGCAACGCCCCCGCCGCCATCGCCGCTTCAACCTTGGTCCGCTGTTCTCTTGCGAGCGACCCATGGTGCAGCGCAATCGGTAGCCCCTCCTCATTCACACGCCACAGCTCCTGAAACATCATCTCGGCTTGGCTGCGCGTATTCACAAACACCAGCGCCATTTTCGACGCCAGTATCGCCTCATAAACCTCTGGCACAGCAAATCGTCCCGAATGCCCCGCCCACGGAATATCCTCGCGACTGACAAGAATATCCACGTCGGCCGACACACCGCCTGCCGCGTGCAATACAGTCGCCCCGCCCGGCAACCAATCGGCCAGCACGTGCGGCTCATGCACCGTCGCAGACAGCCCCACAAACCGGCAATTAGGTGCCCAGCGCGATAATGTCGCCAGCCCCAACGACAGCAAATCCCCCCGCTTAGACGGCGCAATCGCGTGTATCTCGTCGATAATCACACACTTCAGATCAGCGAAAAACTCCGCCGCATGGTCAGACGCCAAAAACAGCGCCAACTGCTCCGGCGTCGTCAGCAAAATATCCGGCGGCGATCTACGCTGCTTCTGGCGCACATGCTGCGGTGTGTCGCCCGTCCGGCTCTCAATGCGTATCGGCAGGCCCATCTCAGACACCGGCGTCATCAGATTGCGCTGCACATCCGTCGCCAGCGCTTTGAGAGGAGAGATATACAGCGTGTGCAGCGCGGGCCGATCATGATTAGACCGCGCCGCTTTCTCGCGCAGCTCAATCAAGCTCGCCAAAAATCCAGCCAGCGTTTTGCCGCCGCCTGTCGGCGCGATCAGCAACGCATTCTCGCCCGCCAGCGCCCGCTCTGTCAGCTGCAACTGATGCGGCCTCGCCGTCCAACCACGCGCGGAAAACCAATTTTCAAATACAGATGGCAACTGAAAGACTGGAACGCCGGGCATGCGCGCTAAATTAAACCTCCGTCACATCTTAGATAGATCGCTTGAATTCATCCCGCGTTCAGCGTGTAAAAGCAACAAAGCGATCAGATACGCGCAGGGAGCCCGCCAAGATGAAACGCCTAAGCCTCATCATCGCCACCTTAATGGCCGCGCCCCTCAGCTTCGCACAAACGCCGCTTGAAGCCTTTCATAGCGCCGCTAGCATCGACGCGCCGACCTACACATACGACATCCAAATCAATAATGGCGACAAAGATATCTATGGGATTATCAACCCAAGCGCGCCAATGGGCGAACGCCTAACAATCACCTCCCCCGCAGAAGACGACTGGTCCAAAAAGTTTCGAAAGCGCGCAAAGACCATGCGCAAGCACGCAGAGGGCAACATTTGGTGCCAGCAATTCTCACACATGGTGCCCGAAGACGCTGACCTCATCTCAGAAACGGACACAACAGCCCGTTATGCTTTCCAGCCACAGCAAGGCGACAAATCTGACGATTTGTCAGAAATTGCCGAACATCTCGATGGCTTCATCACGCTAGAAAAGACGACCGGCAATATCTATGCATTTGAGATGATCTCAACCAAGCCGTTCAAGCCCATGGTGATGGCAAAAATAAATGACTTTCAGCTAAAAGTGTCCTGCGCGCCCGCGCCTAACGGCTTCATGCACATCAAACATATTGAAACGACGATGAAAGGCAAAGCCATGGCCAAGTCGATCAGTCAGCACGAGACCCAAACCATCAGTAATCTACAAGAGATCACCCCCGCCCCTTAACGAGCGGCTAGCGCGCAAACTTACTCAGCCGCCACCGGTGCTGGCAAACGATTATACTTCTGCATAATACGCTCACGGATGGCCTGCTTCTTACGGTCCGAGCGGGCCTTCTCCATTATGATGGTGGACTCAATTTCCGATTCCATCGTCTCGATCAGCACACGTTCAGCAAGGCGCTCATCATCTGCCGCTTGAAGTGACATAAGAATATCGCGCGAGAAGTCATTGATGTTAAACCGCGCGCCACCGATTACGTCATAACCCCGACGAACGATAACTGTGTTCATCGATGGCACAATCACAACATACTGCCCGCGATTACCCGCCATATAATACGTGCCCGCGGGCACTTCAGCATCGGTCATCAGCCAGAATTGCGCGCCATAGCCCGATCCACTGCTAGGCTGCGCAGGTGCAGGCGTAGACACAAACTCCGCCCACCCTTTCGGCAATACTCGCTCATTGCCCCACAGGCCGTCTTGCAAATACAACTGCCCCACACGGGCCAAATCCCGCGCGGTTGACCACACTTGGCTAGACGAGACCAAATCCCCGTTCCAGTCAGACTCAATCGTGGTATGCGTCGCACCAATCTTGTGCAGCAATTTCTGATACGGAAAGGCGTGGAACGCGCTATCATCCTTCATGGACTCGCGCAGCGACCGCATCGCGATCAGCGTGTCATTATTGGCATACTTAAACCGCGTGCCCGGCTTGACTTCCAACGCGCTAGACGCCGCCTCGTCAATCACACGCGCGCCGCCGAAGTAAATCCGATCCGTGCGCGCACCATTTTCGCCGCTATCAAGGCCAGAGGCCATATTCAGCAAATTGCGCAACGTAATCGTTCGGCGCGGATCAGCGCCATTATTCCAATGGTCAATCACAGCCGGATAGTCAATATTCGTATGTCCGTTGCGAATGCCCGCGCCAATGATCGTCGCGGTTAGTGATTTCGCCGCTGACCAAGTGCGCTGCGGGGTCTCATGCGTCACGCCGCGCGCATATTGTTCGGCCACGACTTGCCCGTCTTTCACGACCAGCACAGCGCTCGTGCGCGTGCCATTGCCATAGGTGCGCTCGTCAAAGGCAAACGACACTGGCGCTTCCAAGCGCTCAGCCTCTTCCGTGCGAAGTTGGATCTTTACATTAGACCCAATCGCGCTCCCTCGGTCTTGGGAGGTTGATATCGGCCAGCTGCCAAAGCGCGGCAGAAACTCTAGCTGCGCCTCATCTGCGCCAATCGGCAATTGCGTACAGCCAAATCCTGCGCGCCAAGCGGCAATGCGTGGCGGCATGTTGGCATCATAGACGACTGAAACCGTCTTCTTGGCCTTATCAATCTTCGGTTCAGGCAAGCGGTCATAATCGCGTTGGAAGTCAGGATAGATGCCAGAGAGATCGTTGCGCTCAATCGTGTTGAGATCTTGCTTGGCCGTAAAAGTGCCAGAGCAAACAAACCCAGCTTTCCACCCGGCCGCCAGCGCCATGTCCATCGTGTTGGTGTTGCCACCCTCTTGCGCAAGGGCTGGCCCGGCTAAAACGGCCACGGCCGCAACTGACACAAACATCTTACGCAATGACTGCATGGAACTCACACCTCTCCTGATACGCGAACGACAATATGCACATCCGTTCGTGTCGCAAGTATGGCGGCGCAGTTTTTAAGAGCAGGTGAACGCTTATGTCAGCTCGTCAGGGGTGAGCGCCATAATCGCCTTCCAAGGGTCGCTCATATCCGGTTCCCATTTCTTGAGGATCGGAGAGCGCGCTGCCTCATCAGAAACGCCCCGAACGACGGTCAAATAGTGGTAACAAAACGCTGAAACGCGCGCGTTTACCACACAATGCACCCAAACTGCATCAGACTGCACGGCCCGCATGATACCCAAAAACTGCTTCAAATCCCGCACAGTTGGGGCTGCAAAATCAACGGGTAGATGCACAAATCGCATACCTAGCCCCGTAACAATGGTGCCCTCATCCGCAATTGCATGATCAGAATCCGGCATCGCCAGATTGATCACCGTCCCATACCCAGCGCCCGCAATCTCCGCAAACTGCTCGCGTGTCGGCTGACCCGATGTGCCCAGCCCCTCGGCCAACGGCACGTAATTGGTGATGTCTTCAAGCGCCATAAAGGCCTCCATAGGGCTGTTTCTGTAACAGGTGCGACCTATCACATTCATGTTTGAATCTAAAGTATGCTTGCCCTCCACCGATAACTCCCCATATGTCGGCAATCAAACCAAACGGAGGAAAGCCCCATGAGCGCGACGCTACCTGACAAATATCTTCAATTCCGCACCCTAATTAAGCCTGAAGGCCAGCTAGAGCTGTCTCTCGCTGAAGTGGCCACACCAGAGCCCGGCCCGGATGAGCTGCTCGTGCGCATCGAAGCTGCACCGATCAATCCATCAGACCTTGGCCTCATGGTCGGCCCCGGCAACCTCGCTGAAGCCACCGCATCGGGCACGGCTGACCGTCCTGTCATCACAGCGCCTGTTTCTGAAATGGGTATGCGCGCAATGGCCCCGCGCGCTGGCAAGTCCCTCGCAGCAGGCAATGAAGGCGCTGGCGTCGTCGTTAAGGCCGGCAGCAACCCAGCCGCCCAAGCCCTTCTCGGCAAAACAGTCGCCGTCCTTGGCGGTGAGATGTATTCCCAGTATCGCCTCATCCACATGGCCGCGATTATGGAACTGCCAGAAGGCACCACACCGCGCCAAGGCGCCTCCTGCTTCGTAAACCCACTCACCGCGATCGGCATGACGGAAACCATGCGCATGGAAGGCCACACGGCCCTCGTGCACACAGCAGCGGCCTCAAACCTCGGCCAAATGCTCAACAAAATCTGCATCGCCGACGGCATCCAGCTCGTGAACATTGTGCGCAAGCCTGAGCAAGAAAAAATCCTCCGTGACATCGGCGCAAAATACATCGTCAACTCATCAGACGATGACTTCATGGCCAAGCTGATCGACGCCCTTGCTGAAACCGGCGCAACGCTAGCCTTTGACGCGATTGGCGGCGGGCCACTTGCTGGCCAAATCCTCATCGCGATGGAAGCTGCAGCAAACCGCAACGCTAAAGAATACAGCCGTTACGGTTCAGACACCAAGAAGCAGGTCTACATCTATGGCCGCCTCAACCTCTCCCCGTCCACATTGCCAGCAGGCGTCGGGATGGCATGGGCGACAGGCGGCTGGCTCCTCACACCGTTCTTGCAAAAGATCGGCAATGAAGGCCGCACAAAGCTGCGCAATCGCGTCACAGCCGAACTCACCACCACGTTCGCGAGCCACTACACAGACGAACTCTCCCTAACAGAAATGCTCGATCTGGAAACGTTGCGCGCCTATGACGCCAAATCAACAGGCCGCAAATTCCTGCTGAACCCTAATAAGTAAACGGGCCGCAGCCACAAAACAAAACCCCGCACGCCACAATCGGCGCGCGGGGTTTTTTATTGAATAGATCGCGAGCTATCAGGCAGGCACAACCGCCACGCGCTTAATCGCCTCGCCCATAAATCCCTCGAAATTGGTGCGATAGAACTTGTCTTTCACACCCTCATCAAACTTGCCGAGGCTTTTCTCAAACTGGCCAATCGGGTCGCGCGTCCCTTCCGGGTGCGGGTAGTCGCTAGAGAACAAGAACATGTCCGGCCCCGCCTGCTCGATCAGCACACCAACATCCTCGCCCGCAAACGGCGTCACTTTGATGGCCCGGCGGATAAACTCCGACGGCTTCAAATCCATCTCTTGCAGATACTTATCCGTGCGCTGGAACGACTTGTAGCCATAATCGAGCTGCAACAAGAATGACGGCACCCACCCTGCTCCGCATTCAATCACGCCGCCGCGCAGTGTGGGGTGGCGCTGGAACACGCCATCATAGGCCAACGCCGTCAGGAACATTTGCGGCGCAAGGCCCACACACATGAAATCCGGGAACCGCAAATTCTCGCCGCCGCCATGCAAATCAGCCGCGCGCTCGCGTCCATTATCTCGATACGCTTCAGGCTGGGTCATCGTCCCCGGCCCAATGTGCAGCACGAACGGCACGCCCGCCTCTGCCATCATCGCCCAGAACGGGTCATAGTCTGGATGCCCCGGTGAGCGCTTATCCGCTGGCGGGCTAGACGACACCATGATCGCGGCCGCGCCAAGCTCCAGCGATTTCTCCAGCAGGTCCAAAGCGCGCTTGGGATCATCCATCGGCACAAACGCCACGAGCAGCATACGCTTATCACTCGCGCAAAACGCCGCCTGCGCACAATTAAGCGCATGGGCCGCGCGATAAAGCTGATCGTCACCCTTCGCCCGCCGCAACAATCCCAGCCCAAATGTCGGGAATACGAGCTGAGACTGAAAGCCCAGCGCATCGAGCGCCGTTTTACGCTCATCCGTGTCGAACGCGCCATAACCGCCCCAACCCTTGGTGCCAGCGATCACATTCTCACGCGCCGCAGCATCCGCTTCAGGATCAGTCTTTCGTTTCTTGGAATCCTCGATAATGCCCAAGATACGATCGCCAACCGCTGCATCGCCGTAAAGTGGGCCAAGCGCCTCAATCAGGTCAGCGTCCAAATACGGCGCGAGCCAATCTCCGGTTTCCATTGTGTGTGCATCTGCATCATGAATGATGCGTCCATTCGCATAGGTCATCGTCAGTTCCTCCCGGTAATTACACCAAAGTCATCGCTCCAGTTTTCATTACTAGTGAGACTGTCACGACATAGTTCAGCGTTCAAGCAAATTCCCAATCAACCATTTTTTGGTCCCGCCCGCTTGCCCTCATCCGCCCGCTACGCCACCCTCGCAACATGCTGCGCCCCGAACGCCTCCTCCAACCAACGACCAGAGGCCTGTATTGTCCAATCGGCGATTTCTATCTCGATCCGGTCCGAGGCGGTGTCGATCGCGCAGTGATTAGCCATGGCCATGCCGATCATGCGCGCGGCGGCCACGGCAAAGTGCTCGCCCACCCCGACACGCTGGCAATCATGGCCATTCGATACGGCAAAAACTTCGCGAAACAGCAACAGGCCCTTCCCTATGGCCAGCGCGTAGAGATAAACGGCGTCACCGTCTGGCTCGCCCCAGCCGGGCACATCCTCGGCTCCGCCCAAATCATCGTGGAATATAGAGATCAGCGCATCGTATTCTCTGGCGACTACAAACGCCGCTATGACCCGACTTGCGAACCTTTTGAGCCTGTTGCTGATAGCCACATCTTCATCAGCGAGGCCACGTTCGGCCTGCCCATATTCCAACACCCAGACACGGGGCCGCAGATTGACGTGCTCCTGCGCGACATCGCCGTCCACCCTGATCGCACACACTGCATCGGCGCCTATTCCCTCGGCAAAGCCCAACGTGTCATCCGTCACTTGCGCATCGCCGGATATGACACCCCGATTTTCATCCATAAAAGTCTTGAGAAGATCTGCGCCCATTACCAATCTCGCGGCATCGACCTCGGCGAACTCATCACAGAACCTGACAGCGCGCCCACTCAAGACAATCCCTCTGACTATCTAGGCCGGATCATTGTCGCCCCCTCCAGCAGCTTTAGCTCCGGCTGGGGCCAGCGTTTCCCTGCCCAGCGCACCGCCTTTGCCAGCGGTTGGATGGGCATAAAGAAGCGTGCATTCTCCAGCGGTATTGATCTACCGCTCATCATTTCCGATCACGCGGACTGGAACGAGTTGACCCAGACCATTACAGAGATGGACCCGTTTGAAACATGGATCACATATGGCGACGCAGACGCTCTTGTTCGCTGGGCAGAGCTAAACGGTCGGCGTGCCCGCGCGCTCAGCGATATCACCGAGATTAAAGACCTTAGTTGACCAAATACCCCGCCAATGCCTTAACTAACTAAGCTCGAACTGGGCTGATTATGGGATATTTCATAATGACTACGCTTAAACTCACAGCCACATGCGCCGCGCTCCTCATGCTCGCCGGTTGCGATCTCGTTCGCGTGCCAGAGATCGGCTCAGACGATGGCACAGACAGCGCGCCCGTGACTGCACCAGAGACGGACGAAGGCACGATCAAGAATCCCGATGACCAACCCGTCATCGACAACACAATCTCCCAACCCGATACCTCAACGGGCTCAAGTGTGATTGACCCCACAGACGGTGAAACGGTTGAGCCCACTCCGGAAACCCCTGTCCCTATTGATGAACACGGCACAGGCACACCCACCGATACAGACGAAGATGGCGACGCGGCCGAAACCGATGACAGTGCAGAAGCGACAACCCCCACCCTGTCGCTACAATTGCTAAACGCGAAGGCCTGCGGCGTAGATCCTGACGCCACACCAACCCCAACAGTCGCGCATGTCGCTGGCGCCACCACGGTTGCAGAGCCGGTCGTCGGCACCGCTGCCGTCAACGCACTGGCCGCAACCCTGACCAGCTTTCCCGGTATCGTAAAACTAGAGCCACGCAACACAACAGAATCCGGCGTTGTCTCCAGCGGGCACTGCGGCGCAACCCGCATCGCTAATAATTGGTTTGTCACAGCCGCGCATTGCGTTGATGAGCCTTATGAAGAACTACGTCTCATCGGCGAGTCAGCCAATTTGCGCAGCCCACTCGCCAAAACCACGCAAGGCCAGTTCGCTGTGTGCCATGCGGGCTACAAAGGCACCGCAAATGGTTACGCCAACGACCTCGCGCTGATCCGCGTCTCCGATGAAGCCATAGAAACACTCGCCAACGTCCCAATCGCTAAATTTGGCAAGACAGCCCTTCCCCTCTCACCTGTAGGCTACAAGAGCGCTGACATGGCAGGCTGGGGCCTCACCCGATATGGCGGCCAGCTCTCAAATGAACTGCTAACCACATTCCTGGACCTCTCAACCATCGGCCCCGCCATCATCACAGTGGCCAGCCGCAACGGCGCAGGCCCCTGCATAGGCGATAGCGGTGGCCCGCTCTACGTAACAGAAGCCGATGGCGCGAAAACGCTCGTCGGAGTTCTCTCAGTTGTTGAACAAAATCAAACCACTGGCGAGTTTTGCGCAGGTGACTATAATGGCCGCTACACAAATCTGCAGGGCTTTGACGATTGGATGCAATCCGTTATGACGCTGTGCGAAACTAATCCGGAGACATGTCGATGAAAAACGCGATCACAGCCATCAGCCTCACTGCCCTTCTTGGCGTAGCAGGCTGCACCACCACAGACATTGATCGCATGAAGGAGATGAACCCCTTCCAAGGCACAGAAGCGCCAACAGAAACCGTCACCGAAGACCCTGACGTGACCGAAAACACGGCGCCTACGGCCCCAGTGTCGACCGCTTATGAGTTGCCACTGGGCGGCGAAAACACGTTCAGCCTTGCTGTCACCGGCTGTTTGGACGACTGCCCGGTCGTCAATGTGCTGCTCGATCCAGACAATTATTGGCAGCGCACCGTCCAGAATGAGGTCACCTCAGCCCAAGGCCGCAATGGCTTGTATGACGATGTAACCAATGTATTCCTCGCCCAAGGCTTCTACGCCTTCAAGGGCACACTAGACATTCTACCCGGCAACGACGCCACCTGCCCGACACATGAAGCAGACGGTCAGCTCTTCTACTTCTCACTGTCGCGCAATGGCTCTCAGCGTCGCATAAACTTCGACACAGGCTGTCAGGGCACCGCCTCAGCAGACGCAGCAGCGGATGCAATCAACGGCATTGTCGAGATTCGCGACTATATGGATATCGTCTCAGGCAACACGCCCGGCGAGTAATTTCCGCGAGGGGCTTAACCCTTATTGATTCTGAAGGTGGCGTTTGAACGCGCCACCACTTCGCCATTTGCTTTGACGATGCAGTTCGCGAACGCGAGCCCTCCGCTGGTGTTCACAACTTCGCAATGAACGGCGACCCAATCGCCAATCTTGGCCTTGGCGATATAGTCGGTTGCCAACGTCACAGTCTCAAGGCTGGACACCACACGTCCATCCTTGCGCAGGTTTTCACCACACGACAAGCTCATGGAATTGTCAGCAAGCGCCGCGATAAATGCACCATGCGCGACATCGCGAAAATTGCAGTGCGCTTCGTCAACGAACACTCCGATACTCACATCATCATCACTAATGCGAGAGAATAAGGGCTCCCAAGGGGAGGTAAAACCGGATTTGCGAAAATGCGGAGAATAGCCTTCTGGCGGTATAGGTGCTGTCATGCGCATCGTTTTATCGTAACTATAGAGCGATGCAACCGTTCGCCGCCCTTCTTTACAGTCTCACCCTCGCTGGCACAGCAAGCGAGAAAAAGCGCCTGCTCACCGAATACTTCAAGAAAGCGAAGGACCCGGGTCGCGGCTACGCCCTCGCGCTCATCACGGGTGATGTTGCTCTACCTACGCATACATCCATCCTTTTGCGGCGCCTGATATCAGATAGGGTGGACACAGAGCTTTTCGAATTGTCGCAAAAATTTACAGGCGACGTCAGCGAAACCATCAGCCTAATGTGGCCAACCCCCTCCACACCAGAAGACATCCCCAGCTTGGCAGAAATTCTAGCGCAACTACAAAACACCTCCAAAAAAGAGTTACCGGACACGCTCGCCAACCTGCTCGACAAGCTACCGACAGACAGCCGTTGGGCGTTGCTGTCGTTAATGAAGCGCAGCGTCCAACACGGCGTCTCCCCACGCCTCGCTAAACAGGCTCTAGCAGAACTTAAGCCCGGCTCCCTCGCAACACTCGAGGAAGCATGGCACCCGGCACGCCCGCCCTACACCTATCTATTCAGCTGGATAGACGGAAACGGCCCTCCCCCCGCATTGGACTTTCCGGCCCGTTACCGCCCAATGCTCCAACCCCGCGCCTACACACCGGGCACGCCGATCTCTCCGCAGTCTCACTCAGCGGAATGGCTTTATGACGGGCTATCGGTTCAGCTTGTCTGCACCGAGGGGCGAACCTATCTATACACAAGCGATGGCGATGACATAACGCGCGCACTTACCTCAAACGTCAGTCATCTGCCTTTTGATGCCGTGTTTGCTTCAACGCTCATAACCCATGAACCAGACGGCACCCTCATCCACCCAGATCAATTGAACACCCTTCTCAAATCGAAACCTGCTCTGCCAAAAGCATGGGCCGACAACACAATCACCCTGTTCGCCCACGACCTTTTGAGCCATGAAGGCACAGACCTACGCAGCGCACCCTTCCAAGAGCGGCGCAACCAGTTAGATCGCTTACTCGAAAGCGCTCCATCATACCTGAAGGCAAGTCAAACCCTACCATTTGACGATACAAGCTCGCTCAACCTGCTTCGCTCCTCAGGCCCAGAGGCCTATCATAAAGGCGTTCGGATCAAATCACGGCACGCTACATATAACCCCGCGCATGCAGATAGTCCCCATATGGACTGGCCATGCGATCCGCACACGATTGATGCAGTACTGCTATACGCAAAGCGCAGCTCAAAATCACCGACACATGATGAGCTTACCTTTGGTGTCTGGGTCGAAGATGGAACTCTTTTGCGCATCGGGAAATCCATCCTCGAGACCACACCAGACGATCACGCAGCCCTCGACGCGTTCATCAAAGACAACACGCTGGAGCGCTTTGGCCCCGTGCGATCTGTCACCGCAACGCCTGAGGCCGGCATCGTCCTGAACGTTATGTTCGAACAACTAACCCCATCCACGCGCCACAAAGCAGGTTACCATCTATCGACCGCCACAATCAGTAGCATAAAATGGAACACGCCCCCCTCAAAAGCGTGCACACTGAACGAACTGATAGAGATGACACAGAGCGTCACCCCACCGTCTCAAAGCTGAATTTGATCGAGACATCACCGCCGAAACACTTTACCTCAACAGCCAAGCAAAGGGACTTGAGACACGCATGGACTGGATACTAAGCGCGGTAAATACGAACAGCTGGCCAAGCTGGGCGCAGTCATTCTGGCCCCACGGCGTGAAATGGGGCCTCGTTCTAGCGTCCGCAGTTTTAATCTGGTTCGTCTCCAAAGTCGTAAAAATGGCCGTCATTGCGATTGGTCGTTGGGCCAGCAAAGACACAGAAGCCTTCGAAGGTTCCAGCTGGGATCTCGGCGCCTCTATCGCGCGTTTCGGCACCATGTTCGCGCTCCTGCCCCTCCCACTCGGCATCATCGGCTACAATTGGCAAGGCATGGTAGAGACACGCGGCCCCGGCGTTGTTGCGGCGGTCATCACCATCTTCGCAGCTATCGTGATCGCCAACTGGGTCGCGCGCTCCATGCGCTCAATCGGCCACAAAGCGCGCGCACGTGCCGGGGCAGATGACACACTGTTCGCTTTCGCGGCCAGCCTCGTAAAATACATCATATTCGCTGTCGCCCTTGTCATCGCGCTCACACAGGTCGGCTTCTCACCGACTTCGATGGCCGCGCTTCTCGGCGGCGCGGCGCTCGCTGTCGGCCTCGCGCTGCAAGACACGCTAAAGTCGGTCGCGGCCGGCGTCATGCTCGCCATCTTCCGGCCCTTCCGCATTGGCGACTATGTTGAACTGAGCGGCATTGATGGCGAAGTAACCGACATCACGCCCTTCACCACATCGCTCAAACAGGTGGACAACAAAGTCGTCATGCTCACCAATGATCGCGTGTGGGCCGAACCGAAGATCAACTTCACACGGATGACCCGCCGCCGCCTCGATCTCTATTTCGATGTCTCCTACAGCGACGACCTCAACCATGCGCTCAACGTCCTCAGAGGCGTTGCTGAAGATAATGGCCGCGTGCTCGCTAATGATGACATTTGGGTCGGCGTACACGAACTCGGCGATTGGGCGGTAAAGCTACGCCTGCGGGCCTTCTGCGCCACGCCCGAATTTGTTGATGTCAGAGCCGCCCTCACCAAGGAAGTCAAAGAAGCCTTCGATGCGGAAAACATCTCAATCCCATTCCCACATCAGGTCGAGATCCAATACCGAGGTTCTCCGCGCAAACCATCAGCGATGACACACGAACCGACGGATGCCCCATCACCCACTTTCGACGGATCAGATGAATAGCACCCCTCCCCCTCAGGACGACCAAACGCCCGTGGCAGAAGGCACCAGCCCTGCGCCTAAACTCAAAAAGCCCAAGCGCGCCAAAAAAGAGACGTCACCCAAGCGCCCGCTCCTCGTGCGCCTCTTCGGCATTGGCATTTGGGGCGGCCTCAAACTGCTCGGCCTCTGCATCCTCGTCGGCTTCTTCGTCATGGCCTCAAATTTCGATCCCACCTCTCCAGATGTGAAGGTCGGCGCAGCGTTAAGTGAAGCCGCCCGTCAGGCCGCCACAGCTCTAAAATGGGGCGTCACAAACTTCTGGAAACCCGCGCTCGCTGGCGGCGCTGTCGTCATGCCCCTCTGGGTGCTTTGGCGCCTTGTCTGCCTACCCTTCAGAAAGTGACGCGGCGTCATAACTAGGCGCCCCCACTCGCTGCGCTAGGCTATCCCTTAAGAACACACAGGAGAACGTCCCCATGGATATGAGCAAGCTAATGTATCGCGACGGCCTAATGAAAGGCGAGCGCATCCTCATCACAGGTGGCGGCTCTGGCCTCGGCAAAGAAATGGCCGAAGGCTTCCTAAAGCTCGGCGCAGAAGTTCACATCTGTGGTCGTCGCGGCGGCGTCTGCGATGAAACGGCCAAAGAGCTGATGGACAAACATGGCGGCAAAGTCATCCCTCACGCCTGCGATATCCGCGTGGCCGAAGCTATCACCGACATGAACGACAGCATCTGGCAACATCACGGGCCTCTTACTGGCCTCATCAACAATGCCGCAGGCAACTTCATCAGCCGCACCGAAGACCTTTCCATTCGCGGCTTTGATGCCATCTCAGACATCGTGTTCCGTGGCTCATTCTACATGACGCACGATATCGGAACCCGCTGGATCAAAGCCGGTGACAAAGGCAGCGTCTGCTCCATCCTCACCACATGGGTCTGGAATGGCGGCCCGTTCGTGGTGCCGTCTGCCATGTCCAAAGCTGGCGTAAACGTCATGACGCAAAGCCTCGCGATTGAGTGGGGCCGCTATGGCCTACGTTTCAACGCCATCGCCCCCGGCCCCTTCCCAACCGAAGGCATGTCCAAACGTCTCGCGCCAGATTCAGAAGGTGCCAAACGTATGGATTCAGGCGGCGAGAACCCAATGGGTCGCGTCGGTGAGATGCACGAACTGGTCAACCTTGCTGTCCTCCTTATGGGCAAAGGTGCGGAGTACATTAACGGCCAAACCATCGCGATTGATGGCGCCATGTATAACGCTCATGGCGGCAACTTCGCTTCGCTCACCGCATGGGGCGATGAAGAATGGCAAGCTGCGCGCGACGCCATTGAGGCCACTAACGCAAAAGACAAAGCCGACCGCACCGTTTAAGAACATTGCAAAGGGGCTGCGTCTTGCTAGAAATGGCACATGACAGCCCCTTTGCCTCTCGCCTCACCCGCCACTTTAGCGCTCGCGCAGCAGCTCAGTGAGCACATAGACTCAGCTGGCCTCATCATCGGCCTGACAGGCTCTGTCGCGTCCGGCAAATCCACACTGGCCAGCCAGCTCAAAGCGACGTTCGACAAAACCCACAGCACAGAAACTGTCTCCACTGACGGCTTCCTCTTCCCGAATGCTGTGTTGGATGAGCGAGACCTCATTCTGCGCAAAGGCTTCCCTGAGAGCTACGATGTGGACGCCATCGCAGTGGCCCTGACTGACTTGCGCACGGGCACGGCAGACTTTCCCGGCTACAGCCATGTCACCTATGACATAGACCCCAGCCTACAGCGCAAAATCTCTCGCCCCGATGTTTTCATCCTCGAAGGCCTCGGCTTCCCCGCGCCATCCCCACACCCGCGTGACACGCACGAGCCTGACATCTTCATCTACCTCGACGCAGAAGAAGACCATCTCCTCGAATGGTTCCTAGAGCGCTTCGAACGCTACTGGGTCGCCGCAAATGACGACCCCAAATCCTTCTATGCAAATTTCCTACACATGACCCAGCCGGAGATGATAGAGTTCGCCACATCTGTCTGGGACCGGATCAACCTACCAAACCTGCGTGACCACATCGCGCCCCTGAAAAACACCGCCGACATCGTGCTCAACAAAGCTCGCGACCACACGGTCACAATCGCGGCGAACAAGCTGGCCTAATCCCTCACGGGCAAATCACGACCTTACCGACGATCTCACGCTCTTGCATCATCGCGAAGGCCTCGCGCCAATTCTCTAGCGGCACCTCAGCATGAATACGCGGGCTCACCTTGCCCTCTTCAGCCCATTGCCAAATCGCAGCCATATTCTCACGCCCCCGCTCCGGGAACTGACGACCATATTCTCCCGCGCGAACACCCACGACTGAGAAGCCCTTAATCAGCGGCATATTCACACCCACGGTCGGGATGCGCCCAGAGGTAAAGCCGATCACAAGCAGCCGCCCATCAAAAGCGATACAGCGCACGCTCTCATCAAACACATCGCCGCCAACGGGATCAAAAATCACATCCGCGCCGCGCCCACCGGTCATCTCTTTGACCTTTTCGCGGAAGCCCCCCGTGACCAGCACACCTTCAGCGCCAGTATGCGCAACCACCTTGTCTAGCTTATCCTGCGAAGCGCTGGTCACAATCACGCGCGCACCAAGTATGCGGCCAACATCAGCTGCGGCGAGTCCAACGCCGCCGCTAGCGCCGTGCACCAACAATGTCTCGCCCTCGAGCAAACGCGCCCGACGCACCAGCGCCACATAGGCCGTCAACCACGCTGCGCCATAGGCGCTCGCCTCGGCATGGCTCATCGCTTCAGGTTTCCGGTGCAGGCTTTTCGCAGGCAAGCAAATCGTCTCAGCAAACGCGCCCAGCTTATTGCCGCCAACCACACAGTCGCCAATCACCCATTCAGTCACGCCCTCGCCCAGCGCGCTCACCACACCAGAACATTCCATGCCAGAAATAAACGGCAATGGTGGCTTGAACTGATACTTCCCTTCCGTCATCAGAATATCAGGGAAATTCAAGCTCGCCGCTTTAATGGCTATCTGCACCTCGCCAGCTTTGGGCATAGGTGCGGGCACGTCGTCTAATTTCACACCTGAGAAACCATCCGACAATTCACTACAAACAAGCGCTCTCATAATTTCGCGTACACATCCTTGACCATATCCGCGATCTCAACACAGGCTGCCCGGGATCCCGGTGAAATGGCCGTAAACGCCGTAAATGCATGTGCGAGCGCGTCATAGCGCTTGTGGGTTACTTCGACGCCCTGCTGCTCTAGGCGGCGCGCATACTCATCTCCCTCATCCACCAACGGGTCATGCCCGGCTGTGATGACGACCGCAGGTGGCAACCCTTCTAGCTTAGTAGATAGACCGGGCGACAACATAAGGTCGCCCAAGTCATGTCCTTCGGGCAAATACTGTTCCATAAACCAATCCATCGTGTCCTGAGACAATGAGAAATTATCTGCATATGTCTTCTTAGACGGGAACGGCTCAATCATGTCCGTAGCCGGATATATTAGCAATTGAAGCGCCGGAATGGGTTTGTGCTCACGTTGCATCTCTTGGGCAATAATAGCCGAGAAATTGCCGCCCATGCTGTCACCGCCAACACTGGCTACACCTTCAGGCGCGCCATATTTACCGGCATTGCGCAGGGTCCATTCATACGCGCAAATCGCATCATCAATCCCAGCCGGGAATTTGAACTCAGGCGCCAACCGGTAATCGACCGACAAAACCGGGCACTCAACACGCGCCGCAATGATGGAGCAAAATGCGTGACACGTATCCATGTCGCCAATCACCCCGCCGCCCATATGATAATAGGTCATCATCGGCGCAGACGGGTCTTGCTTCGCAGGTTTATACAGCCGAACTGGAATCTCATTTCCGTCTGGCCCGGGAATAGTGAAACTCTCCACCTGCACACCCGGCTCGATGGGCGCGGCCACCGCTGCCAAGGTCTCCAAGGTCGCGGCCTTCACAATATCAACTGGAAGGGTTGAGAGCGGCGGTGCCTCACGGCCATTCCACGCGACCAATTGTAATTGCGGTTCCAGCGTCCGGCCACCAATCGTCATCGGTTCACCACCGGCCATGCGCACCAACATGCCCTTAGGCAGCTTAAACATCATACGTGTTAGGGTCTGTTTTAGGCTCATCTTGTGTGCTCGCTCCCGTGCGCATCTCTTTTGCGCAGGAGACTAAGGCGCAAGGCCATCTTGGCAAGAGGCACGCTACGTCAGCTTTGGTGCTAGGTTACGCTCGCAAAGCCAGCCAACGCCAGTTTTGTTGCAAATTCGGTTGCGCCCTCAACATCGACAGGGCGGCGCGTCAGCATCACCTCCCCCATGTCACGGGCAATGCCGATATAGGCCGCCGTCAAATACTCAACATCAACCTCCGGCGCATGATCGGCCGATAGAATGCGCTCCAAATCAGCACGAATCTCACGCGCTGTCGCTTTCATCTCAGGTGTATCAATGCGCACACCAACCAGAGGATCTTTTTGATCCCCGCACCTCTCCAAGTCGCCCTCATTCTCAGAGACCAGAAAGCTGAAATAGGCCGCAAACGCCTCGTGAATATACCCCTCCAACGTGTCGGTGCGCGCCCGCACAGCCGTCAAACGCTCCCGAAAGCGCAAGGTCGAATCCTCGGCAATCGCCTCGAACACCTCTTCCTTAGATTTGAAGTAGTTATAGAACGTGCCAGACGCCAAATCCGTCTGGCGGATAATGTCGCGCACAGTGCACGCCTCAAAGCCGATGCGGGCAAATACAAGGCGACCCGCCTCTAGAATAGCGATGCGGTTGGCTGCTTTAGACCGCGCCCTCTTCCCACTCTCTTTTGATGTAACGGCAAATATACTCATGAACTCTGTGACTCTTGATACGCAAAACAGTACAGCCCATTCTGCGCCAAGCGTCACCAAGCGTCAACTTTTAACCAAGCCCCACCGTTTGACCGCTCTTATCCAATCCCGACCGCCGGAACATTGATAGCGCGACTCCAAAGATCACCCGCAACACAATCAAGAACAACACACCCAAAAGCGGCTGTCCCAATGCGACGGCCAATCCACCACCAAGCAGAATGGCGATGTGAAGCGTCACAATTCGCCCATAGGGTTGGAACAGCAGTTTTGCGGAATTCGAGTCTTCATATTGGCGACGCCCGATAAAATCGAACGCGAAGAACAACGCATTCACGCCAATAATCGCCGCCACAAACAGAGGCAATTGAGGTCCGCTCGAAAGCGCCCAATTTACGAGCCCAACAGGCGATTCCATCCCAGAACTGCCCCCAAACTGCCCGGCATCGCCCGAAACTGCATCAAAAGACCTCAAGAATACACCATGCACGAAACAGAACATTCCATAGTGAATTGTGAAGAAGCCGGACATGAAAACAGCCCCGAACAGGCGTGAAACGCCCGCCAGCCCCGTCGCCCACATGCGCAGCACATTGAACGCTCCGACCACCAAATTTTCCAGCCAATACAAGGCGACAAGCGGCACAGCGCCCCAGCCAAACACGATCACACCAATCACCGGCAACAGGTCTGCCGCAAACGACACCCATGCCAACGGATCGCGATACGTCCGTAGCAATAATTCGGGATCAATAAACCGCCCGAACACTAGGCGGCATTCACAGTGTTTACAGCAGCAATCGCATACCACTGCACATTAGCAAGCGCCGTCAGCGGGACAAACATCTCAGACCGCTGCGCGCTTACGCTTATAATGGTCACGTCAGCCTCATAAGCTGCGGGGGCAACAAGGTCCGCACATCCGAATAACCCCAACGTCGCGAGAAATAAAAAAACGGCCTCAAAAACCCGTTCCCATTTGGTTTGGTACCCATGCTGGAAAATCGAAAGGACTATGCACATCTAACCCCTTCGATCTCTTGGGATTGCGATAATTGCCCGTCAGCAGCTCATAATGCACATGCAGCGCCCGCGCATTGCCCGTTTGACCCATCATTCCAACCGGTTGGCCAAACCCGATGTCAGCGCCCACAGTCACATACTGATCGATGAAAGCGAGATGAGCGTAGCGCGTGTAAACCCCCTGCCCGTGATCAAGCAGCACCTGCAAGCCGTATCCGCTGGCCGTACGCGCTTCGATCACCCGGCCCGGCGCTGCAGCAAAGATCGGCCCCGCTGGCCGACTCGCGAGATCAATACCCTCATGCATTCGCCCATCGCGCATGCCAAACCCAGACGAAAGGCACACATCATTTGCGGGAACGGTCACTAAGACGACACCGTTCACCACCACGACCGGACTAAAGGGCTCGACCCATTTGTGCCCACCCTGCTGGATCAATGGCGGCGAGTTGCTAACGCGCATACCCGGACACACGCGCAAGTCTGCATTGGGCTGAAAAGACCCCTGCGGCGGGTTTATCGGGTCACCCGGCGGGCCAAACTCAACAGGTGGTCCATAGACGATAGTGGGGCCACTCGAAGCACAGGCTGATACCAGAAACACAAAAACAAGAGAGAACAATCGAAGCATGCAGCATCTTGTTTCAGCCGCGCGTTAACATCAAGCTGTCACCGGCTTACGCCGCTGCCCTTTCTCAATCTCTTTCAGCAGGTCTGCCACGTAAACATGGAAGTCCACCTGCATGCGGTGGCGCGGACTGTCATAAAAATGGCCCAAATGAACACGTTCATCATCGATGATTTTCTGCTCCATTTCGCTATCCGAAGGAAGGGCATATTCACCAGCCAACATCGCGCCGACCAGCTTTGATTGCTGCTCGGCAAAATTCACCAATGTCGGCAAAGGCTGGCCAAGGCCAAGGAAGAACAAGGTCTCTCGCCCCGGCTGCACCATGCGTTTGTACAGCGGGAATACATTGTCTTTCGGGGTCAAATCATCCTGCTGGAAAAATGGGAACGTCACATTGTACCCCGTCGCCCAAACGATCGCGTCGATCTTCTCCCGCGAGCCATCGGCGAAGACAACGCCGTCACCATCCAATTTCTCAATGCCGCCCTTAGGGTGGATATCACCACACCCAACCCGCGTTAAAAACTCTCCAGAAACCGACGGATGCCCATCCAGTGGCTCATGATCAGGCTTGGGCAGACCATAATCTTCCATGTCGCCAATCGTTTTTTTGATCTTTTTGCGCGCCAATGACCGACCCAGCTTTGTCGGCAACCATGCTGGCAACACCGCCTTGTCGGAGGGCAGACCATCCATATATTTTGGCAAAACCCAAACACCGCGACGCATGGAGATCATCAGATTCTTTGCGATCGGGCGTTGTGACAGCTCGGACGAAATGTCCATCGCAGAGTTCCCCCCGCCAACAACCATCACATTCTTACCACGGAAATCATACGGCTCGAACGGGTCGGTGTAATTGTGCGAATGGACTTGGTGGCCATCAAAATTTCCGGGATAGGTCGGCGTGCGTGCATCCCAGTGATGGCCATTGGCCACGACCAGCGCGTCATACTCACGCACATCTCCTGTCGACAGATGCACTTTCCAGCGCCCACCGGGCAGGTCCTCAACATTGGTTACACCGGTATTGAAAGTGATCGTCTCTCTCAGGCCGAAGTGATCTACATAGTCGTGAAAATACTGCAGCAATTGCGCATGGTGCGGAAAGTCAGGCCAGTCCGCAGGCACTGGATAATCCTCAAACGCCAAACGCCATTTGGACGTATCGATGTGCAATGACTGATAGCAGGATGATTTACCGTTCGGGTTTTTGAAATACCAATTTCCGCCAATGTCATCAGACATTTCAAAGCAATCATAGGGCAAACCATAATCCTTGAGGCGCTTTGCCATTGTAAAGCCGGAACAGCCCGCCCCAATAATACAAGTTTTCGGTAAAGTTTGCACTGCGGGCTTGTTCATGACATTTCCTCATCTTGGCGCTATTTTTTTGGTGCGCTCTGACGAGAATGGTAGCGGCCTAAACACC
Organism: Hyphomonas sp.; assembly: GCA_033851975.1. Classification (GTDB taxonomy): domain Bacteria; phylum Pseudomonadota; class Alphaproteobacteria; order Caulobacterales; family Hyphomonadaceae; genus Hyphomonas. The sequence goes on from JAWSVJ010000007.1 coordinate 60,583, forward strand.
CGCGTCAAAGGAATTTGAAGGCATATGACAAGTGACCCAACGTTAAGTCCTCTGCAGTTAATGCAGCAGAATCTAGACTTCATTACAGCTGCCATACCGTGGGGGCGGCAGATGGGATTCCGCGTCACGAAAGTAGAGCGTGGTCATGTCTGGGGACATCAGCCTTACAAAGACAAATTAATCGGCGATCCGAAAACGGGCGTCATCCACGGTGGCGTGATAACCGCATTCCTCGACAATCTCTGCGGGGCGGCTGCAGGTTCCACGCCTGACGACGCTCGCTTTGTTGCAACGCTAGATTTACGCATCGACTACATGCGCCCGGCAGAACCACAACGCGATATTTTGGGCGAAGCAGAATGTTACCACGTGACCCGATCAATCGCATTTTGTAGAGCATGGGCCTATCATGAAAGCCGTGACAAATTGATCGCCTCTGCCAGCGCCGCATTTGCTATCAACAAAGCGCGTCCGCTGAATACAATGGTGAAATCATGACCGAAGAAACACTCCTCCGCGCCGAGCACGTCAACGCCTACATTGATCGCACTCCCTTTGCTCAATTGATGGGCATGCGGTGCGAGATTAAAGGCGATGAAATGACCACCGTCCTCCCCTTTCAGCGCAAGCTTATCGGGAATGAACTTATTGGCGCGTTACATGGTGGTGCTATGGGGGCGTTTCTTGAGATCACAGCGCAAGCTCAGGTTTACCTGATGACCGATCTCAAAACCCCTCCGCGCACGATCAACATCACAATTGACTATCTGCGCCAAGGTCGCGCGCAAGACCTGTACGCGCGCGCTTACATTACCAAAATGGGGCGGCGCATGGCCTCTGTGCGTGCTGAGGCATGGCAGGAGAGCCGAGACAAGCCTGTCACAGCCCTCATGGCGCATTTTCTCGTAATAGATAGCTAGCGCTAAAAGACGCTATTGCGAGTCGGGGCGGTCTATCGCGATAGGCACTCCTTCGAAAAGGCCTGAGAAACCTGATCTGATATGCGCCTTAAAATCAGACTGCGGAATGGTCACGTGATAGGCACCTTCCGCAAATGAGCCAATTTCATATGGCGCAAAATGAACGACATATCCCCCAAACTTGCCCGGCGCGGTGGCATCCACCAAACTCACAGCGCTTGACAAGATCATATCTGCGGTAACGACATCCGATAGCTCGCCGTGCACCATATCTTCAGCCCCGGGTGAAACGCCCGCCGCCATCTTCTGCACTACCAAAACATCGAGAATACTATCCATATGCGCATTCACTGCGCCGTTAGGATTGATCAATAAATCACTGAGGCTCAACCCCTCTTGCGTCTCTGTGCTGTAGATCACCCCATGGGTGGCAAATGATGGGTGCGCACCGCCAGAAAAATCATAAACAAACCGCTCAAGGCTAATCAGAGGCCCTGCCGCCCCGGTGACTTGCCACGACATTCGCAATGCATGTGGATGAAAAGTCTTTGGGTCGAGAGAGCGATGCGCCTCAGCTGTCTGTTTTGCGGTCTCGAGGGCAGCCTCCGCCTCATCCACCAGTCGTCGCGCTAAAATGGGTGCAACCACAAAGACTTCATCTGGGATGCGAATATCGGCCTCTAATAGATCCGTCTCCACCAAGAACCGGCGCGGCAAATCCGCGACATCCACAACCGCCTGCACCTCTTGCCTTTCAGACCGAGTGACAGGCTTAGCCACCTCAACCCGGATCGCCACATCGTCAGCGTTATCGGTCTTACTACATGCAATCGGCGCAAGCACCAAAGCTAGAAAAAGCGATTTCTTCACGAAATGAGGCATATGAATATCCTTGCATGAGTGCGCACAACAATCAGGTCGACCTCACTCTATCGCGCCCGTCCGTGAAAAGCGATAATCCCATCCACTCGCGAGCGGACATGTGGTCTATCCCCCTGCCCTATTTGCGAATTTTGCCCTTCCCCTTCAATTATGTGACAACTCTCCCACCTATACATTTCAAAACAGATTGCGTTTCCATCGCGCAAGCTCTTTACGTTTCAAGACAATCCCGCCAAATTGCGACGAGAGTAGAGGACTGAAACTTAATGCGCATAATGCTCATCACTGACGCCTGGGAACCTCAGGTCAATGGCGTCGTGCGTACCATGAAGCGCGTGGTCGAAGAATCGACGGAAATGGGGCATGTCTGGGAGATCGTCCATCCCGGCGATGGCTTCACCACAATGCCGCTACCCACCTACCCGGAGATCAAGCTCGCTCTGTTTGCGCGAGGCAAGATCGAAGAGCGTTTCCACGAGTTTGAGCCCGACGCTGTGCATATCGCGACAGAAGGCACACTCGGCATTGCCGGGCGTGCTATGTGCCTGAAGGTGAAACACCCCTTCTCGACGGCCTACCACACCCGATTTCCAGAATATGTCTCAGCGCGCCTGCCCGTGCCGACATCTGCGGGCTATGATTTCGTACGCTGGTTCCACAAATATTCCGGCAAAGTCATGGTCCCGACCCCATCTATGGTCGAGGAATTAAAGGCGCAGCGCTTCATCAATTTGGTGGCATGGTCTCGCGGTGTCGACACTGAGCAATTCCACCCTCGCTTCCGAATTGAAGAAGGCAAAGAAGACGACCCATTCAAGGGTATGAAGCGCCCAATATACCTCAATGTTGGCCGTGTTGCGGTAGAGAAAAACATTGAGGCCTTCGCTGAGCTAGATGTGCCCGGCACAAAGGTAATCATCGGCGACGGCCCTCAGCTTGAAGAATTGAAACGCAATTACCCCGATGTGCACTTCCTCGGTGCGAAATTCGGCAAAGAGCTGTCCATTGCTTATGCCTGCGCAGACGCGTTTGTCTTCCCCAGTCTCACTGACACATTCGGCCTTGTGGTGCTTGAAGCCATGGCCTCGGGCATTCCGGTTGCAGCGTATGACGCCACTGGCCCACGGGATGTTATTCCAGGCTCCAATGCAGGCACAATCACGCCCGTAGACGGTGATCTGGCCGCTGGCGCAAGAGAATGCCTCAAATTCGACCGAGCCGATTGCCGGGCCTATGCTGAGGGCTACAGCTGGCATTCCTGTGCAGAAGCATTCATCGAAAACCTTCAACCGCTGCCATCTCCCGCCCGAAAACGCTTCTGGCAAAAAATCCGCCTTCGCCGACGCAAGCGTCCTGTTGATGTGACCTGATCACCACCAAGAATACCTGACTGCGATTTTTTCGGTGTTTGGGCTTGCATTGATTCAGATTGGCCCATAAAAGCCACTCGAAATTGAGATGTGGCGGACATCTGGGCCAACCCTTAAACTGGGGGCCCCCTGTACTAACGCCCAAAGCTGGTTAGAAGCCCTTTGGAGGTTAGGTGTCATGCACTCCTATGCGACTCCCTTTAATATCGTTCATTCGGTCCAACCGGATGCTCCTGTCTTCTGCTTCCGTCCGGAGCGGGTCACAGCTGCTGCTGCATGGTTCAAAGAGAACTTCCCAGCACAGCCCTTCTATGCGGTTAAAGCCAATCCGGGCATTCACGTGCTCGATGCGCTGTGGGCGGCTGGCGTCACGAGTTTCGATGTGGCCTCGATTGATGAGATCGAGCTGATCGGCACACGGTTCCCGACCGCGCGCATGGCTTTCCTGCACCCCGTTAAAAACCGGCGCGCCATCTCCCGCGCCTATCATGAATTTGGCGTACGCATTTTTGTGACGGATACGATGACAGAGCTGGCCAAAATTCTCGAAGAAACTGGATTTGCGCAGGATTTGACCATCATTGTACGCGTCGCAGTCTCTTGCGATGGGGCCACCCTGCCACTCGCCGGGAAGTTCGGCGCGAACGCTGACGACGCCGCCGACATTCTACGCGAAGCCCGCCGCTATGCCGACGAGCTTGGCGTCTCGTTCCATGTGGGCAGTCAGGCGATGAAACCAACCGCGTGGGCCACGGCGATGGCTGACGTCTCCCGCATCATCATTCAAGCCGGTGTAACCGTTGATATTGTCGATGTTGGTGGCGGGTTCCCGTCCATCTACGCCGATACGCCCCCACCTGCCCTGACAGACTATGTCGACATGGTAGAGCGCAGCTTTGAAAACATGTTCGTGCTCGAAAACGCGGAACTATGGTGCGAGCCGGGCCGCGCGCTCGTCGCCGAGTCTGAGAGCCTATTGCTGCGCGTTGAGTTGACTAAACCGGGCGCAATCTACCTCAATGATGGGGCGTATGGCGCGCTTTACGACGCTGTGCATGAACGCTGGAAATTCCCTATGCGCCCGATTGCAGGCGATGCCCGGGACATGGGCGACCAGCTCGTCGAATACACCGTCTATGGCCCAACGTGCGACTCAACCGACGCTTTCCCAGAGAAAGTCTGGCTACCCGCTGGCATGGTCGAGGGCGACTATATCGAGTTCGGCAATATCGGCGCCTATGGCCGCGCAATGGCGACTAAGTTCAATGGGTTTGGCAGCGCTGAAATTGCCATCGTGCAAGATGCGCCCTTTGCCTCGCTCTATGACACGGTCGGCGCAGAAATCGTCGCTTTCGGGTCCAAAGTCACACTCTGAATATTCGGAAACCCGTAGCGTCTCAGCACCAGATCTAGCTCAGGCAGTGCGCCAGCAGGACTGGTCAGCCACGCGGTGCCGCCAATGCCTCGCGCCTCGGTCTGCGCTGGCAACACCCGAATAGTCTGCCGCGCAATCGCCATGCCTGAATCAACATAAGAAATGGCTCTCGGTGCGCTCGCGATCAGTTGCCCCCGGACCAACGGGAAATGCGTACAAGCCAACACGATCGTGTCGATCATCTTCCCACCCGGTGCATCAAATAATGGGGCTTGAGCGTCGCGGATCGCTTCAATCGGTACGTCGTCGCCGCGCGCATGGGCCTCAGCAAGCCGTACTAATTCGATGCTGCCATGCATGATCAGTTTCTTGCCCGCGGCAAACTGCTTGGCCAGTTGCGCTGTATAAGCTCGCCGTATTGTGCCCGGCGTCGCCAAAAGACCTATAGTCCCGGTTAAGGAGAGCGATGCGGCAGGCTTGATTGCCGGAACTGTACCGATCACGGGGATATCAAGCCGCGCGCGCACCTCATCCAGCGCCAATGTGCTGGCCGTATTGCACGCAATGACGAACACATCGGGCCGCACAACGCGGCACAAAGCTTCTGCCACGGCTGGCAACCGTTGGCGCAATGCCTCATCTGACTTATCACCATAAGGGAAAAAGGCGCTGTCGGCCGCGTAATGGACTCCAAGCCCCGGCCCTAACGCTCGTAACTCCTCTGCGACGGTCAGCCCACCTACCCCGGAATCGAAAACGAGGACACGCCCCTTGGCCGGCGAGGGCACGAAATTATTCGGCAGTTTTTCCGTCATCATGAGAAGAATATTCTAATTCCCTGATGGCGAAAACGGGGCAAACGCAATGTTTTGGCACAGTTATTGTTGTGCACTGCAACATAATATTCTAGGCTTCACCCACTTATAGCGCCCAGAACAGGAAATATCTCATGATCGATCAGATGCTTGCCCCATGGCGCTCTTCACTTTCACTCACCGCTGCAGCGGTCGAGACTATGCTCGTGGCTCAGAAAAACATGCTTGGTGCAGGTGGATCGATGAATATGGCCCGCATGGACGAGAACCGCATGCGCGAGATGTTCCATTCAGCAGCAGATGCTAATTTGCGCCGCTGGGAAAAAGTCGCTGAAAACCTCTCCAACGTGCCGGATGTATATCATCAAATGTCGCGCGTTCCGGGATCAATGCTGACCGACTTTTTTGATAAAGCACAACGCGCCAAAAAATAGCGCGCGAGTGCGAGATTAAAGCAACCCGTCGTAAAGGTCCGTGCGCCGATCACGGAAGAAGCCCCAAGCCGCGCGCTCTTTCTCAATCGCATCCAGATCGAACTGCGCGAGCACAATCCCCTCTTCTTCGCGGCCTAGCTCGCTGACAATTGCACCAGCTTGATCAGTGATAAAGCTCGAACCATAGAAGACCTGTCCGCCCTCATCGCCCACGCGATTGGCCGCTAGAACAGGTATCGTATTAGACACGCCATGTCCCTGCATGGCGCGCTGCCAACGCGGCGCCGTATCAAGACCGTCATCCTGCGGCTCCGCGCCTATCGCTGTCGGGTATAGCAACGCATCAGCGCCCAAGAGAGACATTGCGCGCGCCGCTTCTGGGAACCATTGGTCCCAACAAATACCAACGCCAATGCGCCCCTTCATCGTCTCCCATACCCGAAATCCTGTGTCCCCCGGGCGGAAATAAAACTTCTCCTGATACCCCGGACCATCCGGGATATGACTTTTGCGATAGACGCCCAGCGGTGTTCCGTCGGCATCAATCATCACAACTGAGTTGAAATAGTTCGGCCCATCTTTTTCAAAGATGGAGACCGGCAAAACGACACCCAACTCTGCGGCAAGTGTTGAGAGTTCAGCCACCGCCGGATGCTCGCGCCACTCAAAGGCCCGCGCGAAATGATGCTCTTCCTGCGTCTTACAGAAATAGTGCCCACAAAACAGTTCCGGCAACAGAACAACATCAGCCCCCTGCCTCGCCGCATCCCGAACAAACTCAGCCGCTGTCTTAATGTTCTCGCGCGCGTTATCACTTGGCGCAAACTGAATTCCAGCGAGTGTAAGCGTTCGGGTCATATCTCGTCTTCTCTCTAACTCAGGCCGGAATTTCGCGGGTCATGCAATGGAAGCTTCCGCCGCCCTTTAGTATCTCATTCGCTGGCAATCCTATCACTTTATGTTCAGGAAAAACCGCACGCAGCTCCGCCAGCGCGACATGTGAAAAGTGGTCTTCATAGACTGGGACCAACACCGCGCCATTGGTAATGGTAAAATTCATATGGCTCGCTGGCAGCGGCTCTCCTTCATCAGAAGAGATAAGTCCCGGCGAAGCTATCGTTGTCACGCTCAGCCCTACCTCTCGCAACGCATCCTCAATCGCCAACAAATTAACAGTATTGGGATCGTCATCTCCAGAGGGAGATTGGCAAAGCGCATGCCCCGGCCCAACGAAACGTGCAATATTGTCGACATGCCCGTCTGTATGGTCATTGAGCAATCCAACATCGAGCCAAATGATTTGAGCCGCGCCGAGCGCATCTTTTAGCGCGGTCTCAGCCTCAACCTTTGTCCAGTCATTCCGATTGGCATTGAGCAAACATTCAACCGTCGTCAAAACACGACCTTCACCATCACAATCGATCGCGCCGCCTTCCAGAATAAAATCATGCTGACATTTCGGCAGATCATGAAGAGAGGCGATCGCACCTGCTGTCTCTGTATCGCCGGGCATCAGATACTTCCCGCCCCACCCATTAAAACGAAATAACTGAGCCTGCAGGCCGCCAGCGCCGCGTGTCACGATTGGTCCAGTATCGCGCAACCAAATGTCACCGCTTGGTACGTGCAAACAATCCGCTATGCCGTCCATTCTCTCTAGTGCAGATGCTAAAGCCTCGCCGGACCCGCATGCCACTCTAATCGGCACGAACGCAGCCGCCGTGCGCACAAAATCCGCAATCTGTTCGCGTGCAGCAACTAGCGCTCCATTCCACTCCTCAGCGAGAAAAGGCCAGCCAACCCACAAAGAACTATGGGTTGCCCATTCAGCAGGCAATTCAAAACGGGTCATACTCATGTAACGGGCATTGCCATAGCTTTCCCAAAAGGAAAAGGGCGGCCCGCATCGCGGACCGCCCTTCCCTGATCAAAATTTGAATATCAAGGTTTAGAATGTGTATTTCAAGCCGAGACGGACTTCGTAGCGCGAAGCGTTGCCTATACGTGCTTCGGGGTCAGTTGTTCCCTCTGCGACCGTTAGCGGGAAGTTTGCCTGACGCAGAACGCCCCATTCATCATTCAACAAATTGGTAAAATTATCGATGGCGATGAAGCCGGACGTACGGTGCTCAGACAAGAAACCCGGAAGCTCCTGCTCAAGACGCAAGTCAACCTTGCCCCACCATGATCCCTCTTCACTGTTACGCTCAACGCCCGGACTCAGCACATTGTCATTGAAATCAAGAAAGGGCGTAAAACCATAAGGGTTGATCGTTCCATCAAACGCGAATGAGTAAGGACGACCAGAGTTCAACACGCCTACAGCAGACAGGCGCGTCGCATATTCTCCAAAGAACTCTTTCTCATAGTTCGTAAATGCTACAAGACGATGCTCAATATTGTAGTTTGACGTTGAAAGAGTTTCAGCCTGCGGATCGAAGAATGCACGGTTTACATAATTAGAAAACGCAACAGAGCTCGTCATCGGTTGAACGTCTTTAGCGTCATTCCATGAATAACCCAGCGACCAGTCAAAACCATTATCATAATACTTAGCCATGCTGAATGACACCGTGGTCGATTCATTAGCTTTTGTTTTTGCATTAGTCAGAACGAAAGCTGCTTCGCGAACGCTGTCATAGATTGGATATCCGTCGACAGTGCGGCCAACTTCTTCTAAGTCACCCCGCTTAACGATTGCTGAGTTCTCACCTTTGGAGATGAGGAGGTCTGCATTCATGACATACTCGCCGCCGAATGGTCCGTCTCCTGCGAAATTAGGTATCCATGTGGTGCCGAGAGAAATTTTCCATTCGGATGGGATTTCAAAATCCGGATCCAGATAGTTGATCTCAAAATTGTCACCAACACCGCCTTCGACAGCGTCATACAACTCGCCGGGAACACAGTAGCCCGCGCCAACCGGCACACCGGCCTCACAGCCTTCCCAGACGATGTCTGTATCAAACAGTGTGCGTGAACCATCTGTGTAACCGAATGAACGACCACGTTGGCCAAACTGCTCAACATTGTTTGCTGAATATGTATTGGACAACCAGACATTCGGGTCACCACCGGAATAACGGCCGACACCGCCGCGAACTGTTACGTTGTCCGCCGCATCCCACGTGAACGCAAAGCGTGGCTGGAACAGGCTTTGTCCATCGAGCGTTTGTGAGTTTGAGAAGCCATAGTCTGACAAAAAATCAGCATTTTCGGTTGGCTTGTCGTCTGTGCTCCAGAAATCATAACGCGCACCCAGAACAATGGTTAGATTATCCTGCAGGTTAAACTCGTCCTGAAGATAAAGCGTGTTGACCGCATACCCCCAATCAGCCGCAGCATCCGCAGGGTTACTGGTCGGAGCATTGTTATAATAAATCGCAGATGGTGTACCCGCTTCAAAATCATCGATGCTGCCGAAACGGATTTCTGTTTCAGAGTGCTGAATGAACAAATTGTAGATGTCATACGCTTCGCGTTCATAGCCAAATGTCAGGTTATGATCGCCCAATTGGTAGAAGCCTTTTGCGGCCATGTTCCAAATGTCATAGTTAAGCACGTTAGATTGACGGCTATCATCACCGCCAAGGTACACGTCAACATCATCTGTCTCCACGCGGATCTCACCGAAGTCGTTTCCACCGAGAGACAGTTGGCGATTAGCCAGTTCAACATAACCGAGGCGAACTTCAGTTGAGAAATTATTTGTCCAGTCTGAGTTCACCTGACCGACATACTGATTAAGCTCGGCGCCACGTTCATAGAGATGGTTCGAGAATTCATACTCATCCAAATCACCATCAGATGCGACGATATTTAGCCCGTCATTGTAGTTGTATGTGAATGCAGCACGGTGCTGATTGTTAATGTTCCAGTCGAGCTTGAGAAGCAATTTTTCGTCTTCATTGTCAAAGCTCGATGGCTGGCTGCCCGGGTCGTACTGATAAAGCGTGTTGGCGATATTGACGATGCGATCAAGCTCAGCCTGGCCAACATCAACGTTGTTCAGAGCGCCTGAACCGATTGGCCCACGATCAAAAGTGTTGACGCCTTTGAGCTTCTCGTACGCTGCTGAGAAGAACAATGTGTCCTTAACGATAGGTCCGGAGAATTGGATACCATAACGCTGTTCATCAAAATCGGCGAGCGTGATTGAGTCACCCTCTAGCGAGTCGCCCTGCAGACCGTCACTGGTGTAATCATAAAACGCCACGCCGTGGAATTCGTTGCTACCTGACTTGGTAACCGCATTGATATTACACGCTGTGAAACCACCGTACTCCACGTCAAACGGTGCCAATTCGACCGCAACCTGCTCAATCGCATCATACGGGAATGGCTGGCGTTCGGTTGGATAACCATTGGCATTCAATCCAAAGCCGTCATTGAGGCGCACACCGTCAAGTGTGAGAGAGTTGAAACGCGGGTTTTTACCACCGCACTGAACAGGGTTGATATCACCGCTGCTCTCATCAACATAAACGCGCGGGTCGATGCGAAGTACGTCGACAATGTTACGGTTTACAGATGGAGCATTCTGAAGTGTTTCGGCGCCAAATGTGGCGCTTGGTCCATTTGCGACCTCAATCATGTCTAACGCGCTGGCAGTTACAACAACAGCGTCCATCGTGCGGGTGTCGCCATCAATCATAGCAAAGTTCAGCTGAGTCGCGTCGCCAAGGTAAAGCGCGACATCTTCGATTGACTGCGCTTCAAACTCACCGGCTTCGACAGTCACCACGTAACGCGATGCCACTGGCAAACCGCGCAAAGAGTACTGACCAGATGCCGTTGTGACGGTTGACCGCTGCAATCCAGTTGTCGGATTGGAGATGGTAACGGTGGCACCAACCAATGGCTGATTGGCATCGTCAACAACATTACCACGGACACCTGACGTCGTGACCTGCGCAGAGGCGAGGCCTGCTACGCTGAGGGCGATGGCAGAAACTGCGGCGCCTCGTGCTAGAAATTTCAATGTGCTCATTTTCATTTCCCCTGAGTCATCTCAAACTCTGACACCAAAGAAAATCGCATCGTCAGAGCGTACCTGTGCGCTTATAGTTCGTAGATAATAAATAGGTGACGGGATTCTCGCAAGAATGCAGCAAAAATGAATTTTGCAGAAGATCTCATCGCGAAGATGCATAAAAGCCACGGTTTTTTGCCGCGAATTCGCTATTGAGAGGAATATATCCCTGCAGAAAAATTTGTGCCGCACCGTAAACTTGGCGGTGTAATCGCCCAAAAAATGAGGACTATGACCAATATGCCAACCGTCGAACCGCCCCGGCAAACCAATTACCTGCGCCTCACCGTTATGGCGCTCTTCGGTATTCTACTTTTGCGGGTCTCATTTCTCGTTTCGTCACCGCTGAACCTATACGCGGATGAAGCGCAATACTGGCGCTGGGGCGAGACGCTGGAATGGGGATATTATTCTAAGCCTCCCATGATCGCTTGGGTCATCCATAGCGTCACGGCCCTGTTCGGACATCAAGAATGGGGCGTACGGCTCGCTGCGCCGTTTCTGCATACGATCACCGCGAGCCTCCTATTCCTGCTCGGGCGCTCCATGTATGGCGGGCGCGTGGGCATGTTTGCTGCGCTCGGCTATGCGCTGATGCCGGCGGTGACACTGTCGTCTGCAGTTATATCTACTGACGGTGTCCTCCTGCCCTTCTGGGCCCTGTCGCTCTATTGCTTCTGGCGATTGCGGTCTGGTGAGGGCGCATGGGTCAGCGCAGCGCTTCTGGGCGTTGGGCTGGGTGTTGGGTTTCTCTCCAAATACGCAATGCTCTACTTCCCAATCGGAATGGCGCTCACTTTGCTGCTCGACAAAGATACTCGACGCGTTCTGTTCTCCCTAAAAGGGCTAGTGTCCGCTGGCGTCGGCCTAGCCATCTTCGCCCCCCACATATTCTGGAACGCTGCGCATGACTTCAAAACGGTCAGTCACACCGTAGACAATGCTAATCTGGGCGGCGACCTCATCAATCCCGGCAACGCTTTGACCTTCCTTGTGGATCAGATGGGCGTGTTTGGGCCGATTAGCTTTCTGGCCCTGTTCGTGGGCGTATTCATCATGCGGTCTAAGGAACTGTCCGTCATGGGGCGGGACCGCTGGCTGCTCTGCTTCATCCTGCCGGTGCTCATTATCATCCTGTTTCAAGCTGTGCTGTCACGGGCCAACGCGAACTGGGCAGCAACGGCGTACCCTGCTGCCAGTGTTCTTGTTGCGGCATGGCTGACGCGGGCGCAGCCGAACCGTGTTTTGTGGATCATCATTGCCGCGCTTACCTTCGTCGCCCTGTTGCTCGCGCCGGACGTATCACTGGTCGTGCGTTTGTGTGCAGGAACGTGCATTTCGGGGGCCATACTGGGCGTTTCATACGTAGTTCAGCAGCGTCCATCGGGTCTTTTGTGGATCAATTTGGGCGTTCATGGCGTGCTTATGGTCTTCTTCATGGCGGCTGCGATGTTACCGGAAGGCACCTCAACCAAGCTCGGCCTCGACAATGCCATGAAACGCACACGCGGCTGGGAGCAAACCACACAACGTGTCTTCACCAATGCCGAAGGCATCGACGCGACGGCCATATTGGTTGATGAGCGAGAGGTTTGGCATGCGCTAGATTACTATGCCCGCGACCGTGACATCGAGCTGTTGTCGTGGCGACGTTACGGCGTGCCCAAGAGCTTCTCAGAAACCGCGCCGATCACTGATGCGAATGATGACCGCATACTGGTGGCATCGCTCCATGCGGGCAACCGCGTGCGCATTCGCAGCGAGTTTGAAACGATGGAAGACCTCGGCGAGGTGCAGGTCTTCCTCGGCAAGCGCAGCAATGGCTGTCCGATTCTGCGCACGCTGCACCTCTACGCGGCGAGCGGATATACGCCGCAGCCTAGAAGCGCGGAATGGGAAGCCTCGTTTGAGGGTATAAAGGAATTTCCGAACCCGCCCTGCCCCAAACCAAATTAGAGTGGGCCGAAACCGGTTGGATAGAGTTTACAGTAGAAATCTAGTGCGCTTTGCGCGTGCCCCATAGCGCCTTAACGCGCTTATCGCGTCCGCAGGCTGTGCGATAGTAGCGATATTTGATCGGGTTCTTGGTGTAATAATCTTGATGATAGGTTTCGGCAGGCCAGAACGTACTTGCATCCAATACCGCTGTGACGACCTTGCCATCAAAGATCATGTTATCGGCAGCGAATTCAGCGTCCACTGTCGCGCGCTCGCTGTCATCCCCAACGAAGATGGCGGAACGATAGCTGTCGCCCTTGTCACAGAACTGACCGCGCGCATCTAACGGATCAATGTGGCGCATAAAGTAATGGACCAACTCCTCATAGGACACGATGTCCGGGTCGTAGGTGATTTTGACCGCCTCATAATGGCCGGTGTCACCATGGGTCACTTGCTTATAGGTCGGCTTTGCAACATGTCCGCCCGCATAACCCGAAATGGATTCCATAACGCCGGTCACTTTGTCGAAGTCCGCCTCGACACACCAGAAGCAGCCGCCCGCAAAGACAGCGCTCGCCAATGGTTTTGCAGAACTCGTATCAGCCTGATCTTGCGCACCCGCACTCGACAGGAACGCAACACTGATACCGGCTGCACCTGCAGCCAATGCTATTATTGACGGAATACTCTTAGACACTCAACACCTACCCAACCTTAACAAAAGGTTATCGCAAAACCATTACACTTTCAATATGGGATCGATTCTCCCAACGCAAAGCCATCTAACACACCAATAACAGCTGTCATGGTCACAGATGCGTTATGCACTGCAATTGGCGTCAATTGGACAACATTTCGGTGAGCACCCGCACCCGCGTGCGGGTTGAGCGTCCGGCGTCATCCACGGCGCTGACCAGATAAAACCCAGCTTGATCTGGTAACCAGATTGAAGCGCCGGAGGGATCACGCTCCGCCGGGCGTCCATCAATATACCAACTGATATCGCCCTCACCCCGGCCCGCCAGCACGAAGGGGCGCGGCGCTTTTCCGTTGACTTCGCCCGCCCACAATTCTGCGTTTTGTGGTGGGAACAGAATTTCAGGTGGCCCGCCCTCATCGAAAGAACGCAGCGCATGTTGTGACAAAGGCCGACGCGATGTGGTCAACCGTTCGCGCGCTTCGCCATCATCACGCAAATGGCGCGACACCCGGTCTGCAATTTCAAACAGGACAGGCAAGGCCCCTTCCCGACCTGTCACGCCGGGCCGAGGCGCACCATCTGCGCGGCCAACCCAAACGATAATGACATGTGCGCCAGACACACCGGCCGCCCAAGCGTCGCGATATCCGTAAGACGTGCCCGTCTTAAACGCGATTTGCGGCGCATCCTTGGTAAGCCGCCCCGGCATACGGCCCGCTGGCATGGGAGCGCCTTTCAGAATACCAATTATGTCGTCCGCGCTCTGAGCGCTGATAAAACGGTGACCCGCAGCCTCATACGAGGCTTCTTCTTCGCTTGCCCGCCAGACAAGCGGCTTGGCCATGCCGCCCTCGCCCAAGGCACTGTAAAGCACCGCCAGATCACGCGCTGTCATACCGACCCCGCCAAGCGCGATTGCCAACCCCGGCTCTGCAAGTGCCCGGCCGCCAATGCGCGGAGTCGCGCCAGCACCAGACAGGCGCGCCGTAAACCGCTCTGGGCCTACCCGCTCCAACATCATCACGGCAGGAATGTTGAGCGAGTGTTGCAGCGCCTCGGCCACGCGCACATCGCCGCGAAACATGCGATCAAAATTCTCGGGTCTGTACGACGAGAAATTCGTCGGCAAATCTGACATGCGCGTATCTGGCGCGGCGGCGCCGTCGTCAAAGGCCATTGCATAGATGAACGGTTTTAGCGTTGAGCCCGGTGATCTGACCTGCGCTGTGAGGTCTAGCCAACCGCCCGGCCTGTCGCGTGTGGCGGAGCCAGCAATCGCCCGGACGGCCCGCGTTGGTGTGTGAACGACGAGAGCGGCGACCTGAACTTCTGGTCCCTCGCTTTTCGCCACGCGCAAGGCAATCGCCTCGACCTCAGCCTGAAGCGCGGCATCAAGCGTGGACTGAACATCACCATATTCGCCGGTCTTCAGTGCTTTGGCAGTGCCATGCCACGCCTGCATCGGGAAATCGCGGCGGCGCGTCGGCACACCAACCGTGGCGATTTCGGCCACATCTGTTTCAGTGAACACGTCATACCGCTCAAGCTTAGTCGCGACCCAATCACGGGCTTTGCGCGCTTGCTCCGGGCGCCTATCGGGGCGACGGACCTCTGGCGACTGGGGCAGCGCAATTAGAAGTGCGATTTCATCATCAGACAGACGGTTAGCCTCATGGCCAAAATAACTCCAACTGGCCGCGCGCACGCCCTCTAAATTGCCGCCATAGGGTGTGAGCGTCAGATAAAGGCTGAGAATTTCATCCTTGCTGAGGCGGCGTTCTATTTGGTTGGCACGCCAGATCTCAATCAGTTTTGACCGGGCTGTGCGCGGGCGCGGCTCTAACAGTCGCGCCGTTTGCATGGTGAGGGTCGAGCCGCCGGAGACGACACGCCCCGCCTTGGCAGAGTCGAACAGGGCGCGGCTAAGGCCCAGCCAATCCGTGCCGTGATGATCGTAGAATCGTTTGTCTTCAACGCGCAGGAGCGCCTCGATGAAGACTGGGTCTATATCGCCCAGATGCGCTTCGAACCGCCAACCGCCTGTGGTCGTCGGGAAGGCCCGCAGGGGTCGTCCGTTCCGGTCAGTCACCAAAGCGGACAAGTCCCCTGCCCGCTCCAATGGCGGTGGCAGCATAATATCGACCAGAAAGGTCAGCCCGATGAGGGCAATCAATCCGGCCAGTAAACGACGCGGAAGGGTCATGTGATTAGCGCCCCCCTGCGGCCTGAACTGGCGCGGCAGCAATCGAGACACGCCCTGAGCGCGAGCGACCAAATACGTCTGGACGATACATGTCCTCGGCCACAACGCCCGGCATTGCGAAATCACCCGGCGTTACCGCCCGAACGATATAAGCGAGGCGCACGGCGTCTTTGTGAACGTCAATCGCAGCGACGAACCGGTCATCCTGAGACTGAGCAGTTTTTGGCATATCCAACTCACCAAGGAAGCTAAACGCGCCCTTAGTTTTGCTGCTGACATAGCCGTCGGCTGGACGCAGGATCGTCTCGATCTCAAAACCGGCTGGCAGCAAATCTGCGATGATCACAGGATTCAGTCGGCGTTCGTCTGGGGAGACGGTCAACAGCACAGCAAGTTGGTCGCCCTGTTGCAGGCTATCCAAGTTCACCTTACCGCCAGTCAGGGTGAAGAATGACTTGCGCGCTTTCAGCTTGGAGGATTGTGCGCGCGGGGCCGTTTTTGGCGAACCCGTTGCCATCACTGTGCGGAATACCGGGGTCTTGCCACCGAGCTTAAAGCTGACACCTGTCGCCACTTGCTCTTCGCTTAGCGTATAGCTGCGCTCATTATTGTTGCCACGGCCAATGCCATCGACATCCATTTTGATCTTGCCGTCATCGCTAGACAAGCTGTTGACTGCGAGCAGTAGGAAGGCCTTCTCTTGCGTGGTGAGGCGATTGGCTTCCGGAACATCATCACTTAGCGCTTCGGCCAATTTAGCCACGTCTTCTGTCATGTTGGCTTCTGCGGCCAGTGCGAGGATGCCCGACAAGTCACGCAACTCGGTTTGGTAATAGTCGCCATTATTGTTGTAGCCGAGCGATTCAATCGCGCTTTCGAAGGCTGAGACAGCACGTGAGCGGTCACCCATCAGCGCGAGACCGGCACCAATGTGCGCCTGCGCCAATGGGCTCTCAATGTCATCCAATCCGCGATCATGCAGATAGCGGAGGCGTGCAACATCTGCTTTGCCAGCTTTGGCGAGCACATAGAGCGCATAGGCGGATGAGCGATCCATCAGGCGGTCTTCGGTTTCATCCGTCCACCGGCCTTCTCTCACATCGGCGTCATAGCCATAGATGCGCCATGACTCGCCAGTCGCAACGATCTGCATCGCATTGTAGGCACGGTCCAGCGCTTCAGTCGGTACGGCATAGCCAGCCTCTTTCGCGCGATACAGGAAGTCTGTTGTGTAAGCGCCAAGCCATGGCGTGGCGTAATTGTCGCCCTCACGCCACAGGCCGAAGGCACCGTCTGCGCCTTGGCGGTTTAGCAGTGTCGTAATCGACTCTTGTACACGTGTACGGGCGCCGTCCTTCGCGTCTTCCGCGCCCATTGCCACCAATTTCTCGGAGTAGAGCAATGGCATCGCGCGGCTCACCGTTTGCTCGGTGCAACCATATGGGTAGCGCGCTAGCGATGCATAAAGCGTCGTCGGATCAACCGGCAGGCTTGAGTAACCAACACTTACCACTGCTGAGCCTGGCACAAAATCGGCCAGCAAGTCTTTGCTCACAGCATAGGTCTGCCCCGGCTCCATCAATTGCGTCTGCACATTTGTGACTGGCAAATAGGGAGAGCGCGTCTGGATCAGATATTGACGATCTGTCGCGAACTTATCAGGCCCTTCAACGGTCATGCGCACACGGGCAATCCCCTCTTCATTGGCCTCAACACGCACAGGTGAATCCAAGCGTTGGCCTGTTTGAAGGGTGAAGGCCAGTTTTCCGTCATTCACCTCAACCGGCCCAGCGCCTGTTACTAGCGTCGTAAACTCACCAGCCGGTAGTTCCACATTATCAACACTTGAGGTGATGTAAGCAGAATCCCCCGGAGCGAGGAAACGCGGCATGACCAGATCAGCCGGCGCCTTGTCGCGAATGATCATACTGGACTGAGCAGAGCCTAGCCCACTCTCTGACCAGACAACCGCCATCAAGCGCATCTCGCCGTTAAATTGCGGCAGCTGTAATTCGATCTTGGCTTTGCCATTGCGGCGCATGTCTACGAGACCGGAGAACAGCGCGACAGATTCGACCGGCACAACCGTCAGGCCTTCCCCGCCGAGTTGGTCGCCGCCCGTGCGCACTTCTGCGGGCAAGCCCATGTTCGGATCAAGCAGTCGGCCATAATCATCATACATCTCAACGCCGAGAGACTTCTTGCCGTAATAGTAAGACACCGGATCTGGGCTTTTAAATTTGGTGAGCGCGAGAATGCCCTCATCAACAGCGGCCAGCGTCAAGAACACTGGCTCGCTTGGGCCGTTCTCCAAGGTGACTTCAACAATCTGCGATTTAGCAGGGCGTGCAATCTCTGGCACTCTCAGTGACACATCAAATGTGCGCGCGTCCATATTGACAGGAACATAGTTTAGCCCGACTGCACGGCGCGGTTTTGCCTGCAGTGCGGCGTCCCGTTCGGTGTAGACTGACACCATAACATAAGCGCCTTCACCCCAGCTTTCTTTGACCGGGATAGACACTGTTGCGCCCTCTTCGGTGATGGCGATGTTTTGAACGCTCAGCACACGATCTGTCGCAACAACAATTTGCGCTTGGCCCGCATATGGCGGAACAATTGTCACTTCAGCATCTTGTCCAATGCCGGGCTTGAAGTCTGAGACGATGACGTTCACGCGGTCTGGGGCTTCAACCCCATCATTGGAGACGCTACCGCCCCAACCGACATAAAACCCACGACTTGAAGATGTTTCCACGTCTTTTGACGCGCTCTCTACGATCAGCTCGTGTGCACCCCAATCAAGGCCATCGGCTTTGATCTGCGCAACGCCGCCCGCAGGTACATTGACCACGCCTTCGTTGACCTTGGTTGTTGTGCGTGAACGGCGCCAGCGCCATGTACGGCCATCGCGATACCAATCATAATGATAATCGATCGCGAGCAATGACCAATTCAAGGCTTGCGCAGTGGCAGCGCCTTTGTCGTTGATCGCAACAACGTCGTAGATAGCTTCACCACCGCTGTCCGTCGCGTTATCAGCCGCAGGCTTCAGACCAATATAAAGTGGTTCAGGGCGATAAGGGATTCGCACGCTCTCAGATACTGCGCGGCCACCGGGCTCCAACACATTGATCACAGCGTTCAAACGCAAAGGTCGTCCGGCATTGGTGCCTGCTGTGCCCGGCGCGAGCATCATCGTCGCCTTGCCAGCGCCATCGGTTGTGATGTCTTTGAGCTGCAATAGCCGCTCACCGAAAGATTTGTCGTGGCGACCAAATTCAAACCCATCAAAGGCAGGAAATGGATTTGGCGCGGCTTCGACGCGCGCGGTGCCTTCAACGGTCAGGCCAGCGCCCGGCGCGCCATATAGAAAGCGCGAGGTGACTTCGATAGGCCGTTTTTGTCCGCCATGAAGTGGGGTCTCGTCATCAGCGTCAAGATCGACAGCGATGCGTTGAGGCACAAAATCTTCAACCGTGAATGACACATTGCCGGCACGACTCGCCTCGCCATCCATGTGAACCGCTGCTTGCCACAAGCCGCGATTGGCGCCGCGTGGCAGTTCGAAAGCGTGAACCACGGCCCCACTTTCAGGGTTATCAAACCTAACTTCATCTGCGACCAACCCATTCGGGCGATACAGCACAAGCTTACCTTTGCGGTTTTCGATTTGGCGTCCGGTCCGGTCGCGTATCATCGCGCTCAGATTTACAGTTTCACCGGGGCGGTAAATACCGCGATCCGTGTAGAGATATGAATCGATTTCACCATAGGTGCGGCGTCCGCCGACCTTATGCTCAGACAAATCGACTGGTGAACGGGTGAGGTCCAGAACAGCCAACTCGCCCTTGGCGCTGTAGGCGAGGACCATTTTTGGCGCGACGTTGCCCTTACCCGCCATGAGCGGCGCATCAAACGCAATACGGCCACGTTCGTTGGTAACGTCTTCCGCGAGTACATCATTATTGCGGGCAATCAGCTGCACTCGAGTTTCAGGCATCGGGCGACCATCTTTGAGTGACCGCAAGGTGACATCTAGCCCCTGCCCGCCCTGATAAGCGGTGATGGCCAAATCGGTCAGCATAATCCAACGGCGCGAAGAGGCCGGGCGACCGACAGCAGGCGTCAGGTCAGCAGCGTCCTCTATCGTTACATAGTAGGCCCCCGGCTTCATCTCGCCGATAACATCCTGAATTGGGAACACGGTTACTACTGGTGCGTTCTGAAGGTTGCTGACCTGCATTGACCCGGTGAACAATTTTTCGGAAACATCGTTAGGAACAGCATCACCCCAATATGACCGATACCCGCCCTGCTGCGTGTTATCGCCAGCTGTGATTTGCTTGAAGGCCAATGCGCGATCATTCACGCGCGACACGGTGATGTTCACCTTGTCGACATTGACGGTCTCGATTGCGAGGCCATCAGCGTTCTCACGTGGCAACACAATGCCAGACCCCTTGAAGCCAACATAAGGCGGGCGATCTTCAAAATCGATTGGAACAGATTCTTCACGCGCAAGCACGCGGCCATCGCTAGCAGGAAGACCGGGAAGCAAAGTCGCGGTGTGATTGCTGCCAAAGGCGAGGCCTCCGACACACAGCTCGCGTCCTTCGACGCTTAATGCTGGCTTAAACGCCGGGCGGAATTCGAGGAACGGCTCATAGTCAACATCCGGATCAAGTGCACCGGAGAAGACGAAACAAGATTGCGGCGCATCCCCGCTCGTATCGAGGCGGTAGCGGAAGTATGTGAATTTCTGCTCGACGTTTTCGATGGAGGCTTGGCGGCGTTTTTCACGGCGACGGGCGGCAGCGTCATCCTTTGGCGCGCGCTCTACGACCATTCCGCCGGATTCAATCGCGTCGGCCGTGGTGGGCTCGTTTTTTCCGCCACCACATGCGGTCAACGCGAGAAATAGTCCAATTCCGGTGATCGTTCGAACTGTCCCCCAGGACCCCGAAATGAACTGAAACATGAACCTCTCCTTACGCATCTGTTATATTCCATACACCCCTAAGCCACGGCACGAACAGGGCATCTTTGGGTCAATTCGACGAAATCTGATTGTTTTTCGCCTTATTCGTCTAGATTGCCGTAAATTCCGGCTTGCAAACACAGGCACGGACAGGAAGAAGTGATCGCATGTGGGCTTGGCGCATCTTGGGTTGTATTGCGTTCGTGATCGGTGCGATCGGGCTTGTTTTGCCCGTTTGGCCGACGACCATTTTTTGGATCATCGCCGCTTTGGCTTTCGCGAAGTCAAATCCCGCTTGGGCTGAGTGGATATATGCTCGGCCTGTTATTGGCCCCGCGATCAAGGAATTCTTGGAAACAGGGCGGATGACGCGGACCGCTCGGTTTGCGTCACTTGCAGGCATGGCGCTCGCGGCTGTTCTCATCGTCGTGCTGCTCTATCAGCGCCCATATTTCGCGGCTGGCGGGCTAGCTTTGCTGACGATTGGGGTGATTTTCATCCTCACGCGCAAAACTGCTGATTAATATTCGCAGGTTTTCAGGCCTTGCGGTAACCATACCCTCCCCTGTTGCTACTGTTGATACGGGTCGATTGTGAGGCCTTACATTAACAAAATTTGTGAGTGAGGCCTCACTTTATGTATTGCGTCACTTCAATAATTGTGAGCATTTGCCCACTCACAGGAAGGGCGCCATATCGGTTCCCGGCGAGATGGGAAATTACCCACACGCCACAAAATGGGAGTACCCGGCCATGTCGGTTTCACTCGCAATTACAACAGTTAAAGGCGCCGGCGCGATACTTGGCGGCCTGTTCCTCGCAGACTTCATCACCGGTGTGTTCCACTGGCTGGAAGACCGATATGGTAAGCCGCACTGGCCCATTGTCGGCGGAATCATCAAAGCCAATCAGGATCACCACTATCGCCCACGCGACTTCCTCAAGGGGAGTTTTTTCGGGCGCAACAGGGTCACTTTCGGGCTATCTGCTGCATTCTTGGTGCTTTTCTGGGCAGTTGGATGGCTAAACCTGTTCACGGCATCGGCGATTGTGCTCGGCGCACTAGCCAATGAAATCCACGCCTCTGCGCACCGCCCGCCGAAGGAAAATGGACGCCTGATCACTCTGATCCAAAAGACCGGGCTGATGCAGTCTTTTACCCATCATGCGAGACACCATCGCAAGGGCAAGGATACACATTACTGCGTTATGACCAATTACATGAATCCGCCTTTGGAGGCGATCGGCTTCTTCCCAGCGATGGAAACAGCCATCCGCAAGACGACAGGCGTAACGCCGCGCTTGGATGAGAGCGTGCACCCACGGTTTCGCAAGGCAGCCTAGGCAGTTTGAAACGAAAACGGCCTCTCTCCCTAAAGGGATGAGAGGCCGTTCTTGTAGGACGTTTAGATCAAGATCCTATCAAAGTTGTCCGGCGTGGTCCTGCTTCCATCTCAACGTGGCCAGCAGCTTCCAGCCCCATGTCTTTCATCAAAGCGGCGTCTTCATCGACATCTGGATTATCGGTCGTCAGCAATCGATCGCCAACGAAAATTGAGTTCGCGCCCGCAAGCAAACAAAGCGCTTGGCCCTCTTCAGTCATGTCATCGCGGCCCGCAGACAAACGCACCCAGCTTTTCGGGAAGACGATACGGCACACGGCAATTGCGCGAGCCATTTCGATCACGCTAACGGCCGGGCTATTCCCCAGCGGCGTACCTTCGATTGGCATTAGCATATTGAGCGGTACGCTTTCCGGATGTGGCGTCAGCTTTGAAAGCTCATGGATCAGACCAATACGGTCATCACGCCCCTCACCCATGCCGAGAATGCCGCCACAGCATAGTTTAAGCCCAGCGCCGCGCGCCTTGCCAAGTGTATCGAGCCGGTCATCATAGGAACGTGTAGACACCACGTCGGTGTAGTATTCAGGAGACGTATCGAGGTTGTGATTATAGTAATCCAGCCCGGCATCTTTAAGCGTTTCAGCTTGGCCATCGTCCAACATGCCGAGCGTCACGCAGGTCTCCAGCCCTTCAGCTTTAACAGCCTCAATCATCGCGGCGACTTTAGGCACGTCGCGCTCTTTCAGACGGCTCCACGCTGCGCCCATGCAGAAGCGATCTGCGCCATTCTCTTTGGCGCGACGAGCAGCTGTAACAACCTCGTCCAGTGGCATCAGCTTTGAGGCTTCAAGACCAGTATCGAAGTGGGCGGACTGGCTGCAATAGCCACAATTCTCAGCGCAACCACCTGTTTTGATAGACAATAGTTGCGATTTTTGGATTTTACCGTCCGGCCAGTTCGCCTGCTTTACGGCTAAAGACCGCCCCATAAGTGTATCGAGGGGGGCTGTATAAAGCTCAGCAATGGCCTCTTTCGACCAATTAAAGCGGGGTTCAAGATCTGACATAAAACGGCGGCTCCTTCTACAAGAACCGCCGTGTTAACCCGTGAGGGTCGTTCGTTCAATAGCTGCAAGCTACAAGTGCGACCCTTAAGCCGACGCAGCCTGTGTTAGAAGAAGATCGCTGGACCCGGCTGTACGGGCCGCCTGAGCCGGCAGCCAGCAAGTAACTTCCAGACCGCCGCCATCAACTGGCTTCATGCCGACAGTGCCGCCATGCAAATCGACAAAGTGCTTCACGAGCGCAAGGCCGAGCCCTGCCCCGCGCTGGTCACCAGACACAAAGCTGTCAAAACTGGTCGCGCGCTTTTCTGCCGCGAGGCCTTCGCCTTGATCACGAACAGATAGCGTTACCATATCGCCAACACGGTTGGCCGAGACGGTGATGACACCGCCCGCCTGTGAGAAGCGAAGGGAGTTGGATACGAGATTGAACAAGACCTGCTTGATCCGGCGTTCATCGGCGCGGATGCTGCCAAGCTCGTTCTGGATGTCTGCCTTCACCGTGATTTCAGTGTCTTCAGCTTTAGAGACGACGAGCTCAATACTGTCTTCGATGACATCACGCAGACGAACGTCAGCAACATCAAGGTCCATACGACCCGCTTCGATCATCGCCAGATCGAGAATGTTCTCGATTAGCTTGGACAAATGATCAGACGCAGACAGGATTGCAGTCACATAATCAGACTGGCGCTCTGTTAGATCGCCATTCTTCTGTGTCTCAAGTAACTCAGCGTAGCCAAAGATAACCGTAAGCGGTGAGCGCAACTGGTAAGACACGTTGCGAACAAACTCAGTCTTCAGCCTGTCAGCCGCCTCAAACGCCTCAGCCCGTTCACGCAGCGCAGATTCAACGCGGCGTGTCGCCGTCACATCCGCAAGCGCGATGAGCGTGTTACCATCTGGCAAAGGCTGTGTGATGTAGGTTAGGATTGAACCATCAGAACGGCGCATCTCACCCGTTGTGGACTGGCGCGCGGCCGCTGACGGGTCAGTAATGTGGCCTTTGATAGCGTCCCACACTTCAACATCGTGATAGAGCGGCACGCAGGCCTCAATCACATCCGTAAAGTCTGGATTGTCTTTAAGCTGTTCTTCGGTCAGGTCCCAGACGCTTTCAAACGCTTTGTTGTGCAGCTTCAAACGTCCATCGCCGCCATACACAGCAACCGCTTCGTGCAGATTATCCAGCGTCGAAGACTGGGTCTTAATCAGCGCATTGAACTGCGTTCTCAGGTCGAGTTCGCCGGTAATGTCTTTAAACAGCAGCAACAGGCCGCCCATAGGGTGGCGCTGGCGGGTGACTGACAATGTGCGGTCATCAGGCAATGACCATGTGTCTTCCTTCACGCCGTCAATATCGAGATAATAAGACAGCTCTTCAGCGCGCCACTCAGCAAAGTTTGTGCGCGCTGGCAGTTTGCGACGCTCACGCAGCCGGTCAAGCAACTGGCCATGCGATGGGCGGTCTAGCAGGAAGACCTCTTCCAGATCCCACATGTCGCGGAAGGCTTTGTTATAGAAGGTCAGCTTGCGGTCAGCGCCAAAGATCGCAACGGCATCGGCCACATGGTTCAGCGTCTCGTCGTGCGCCTTCACATGGCGGTTCAAATCTTCGCGCGCATCTTCTTGCGCAGTTACGTCAAAGGCCATAGCCCCTGCTCCGCCAGACAGCGGAAAGGTGAGAACACGCATCGCGCGGCGGTTGCCGCCAATCGCGAAGTGACGGGTCTCGTCAATATCCACGCCTTCAGAAATCGTTTTGCGCGCTTGCTCCACCACTGACTGGTCGAGCACCAATTGGCGATCGAGCACGCGGTCGAGATTTATACCCACTACAGCGTCGATATAGGCCGGGTTTACCCATTGCAGCTTACCCATGCCGGACACACGCCAAGCCGGGAATGGCGCTTTGCCGAGCATGTCGAGGAACGCGGTTGGGTTGCGCGCAATCACTTGGCGCGCCTCTTCCAGCTTGCCCCGTGCGGAGGATTCTTCGAGGCCTTTAATGGTTGTATCGGTCACCCAAACCACAGCGCGCGCGCCAGCAGTGCGGCCATCTGCTTCGAGGAAGCGACCAGACGGGCCAATGATAGTCAGTGAGAATGCCTGACCAGATTCGCGCAACTCACGCAGGCGAATGCGCAGCGTTGTGTCTTGCCCGGCACTGTCTCGCGCCTCAAGATCGGCTAGGCCTTCAATAATACGTACAGCAGGATCGGGCGAGATCGCGTCATCGGTAAAGCTGAGCAGCCCGGCCAGCGCGACGGGAGACCCGTGCAGTTCTGGCGGTGTAATCTCGTCGCCTTCGCTCTCTAGCGCTTCGCCCTGCCAAACGAGAATAACGCCGGGATGGGCGCCAAGCACTGAGCGTGACTCGGCCAATGAGGTTTCAGCATCAGACGCGCGTTCACGGAACCGTTTGGCAGCACCACGGGCGCCATCCGACACACGCAATGCCCACAACAGCGCGGCTAAAGCCAGCGCGGCGGTGCCAACTGACATGATGATAGGCACTTGGTCTGCAGTGATCGCCATCTCATTTCCAATTCATATAGCCCGAATCATCCACGCGCAGCGCGGATTCAATTAGTTAACGAATGAACCCCTGAACGTTAAGGTGGGGTTAACAGACCCCTAACTTCTCGCAGTCGTCAACACACATGACTGAAACGTTATGTTGCAAAATGGGCACACTCGCTTAATCTGATCCTCAGATATCGATAAGGAGGCGCCTGAATGCGTCAACTCGTTCTTACAGCTGTTGTCAGCCTTGCCCTCATTGCCCCTGCCTCTTTTGGGCAGGAAGCCCCTGATAGCGACGAAATCGTGCGATTGCCGGGTCAGGGCTTGGTCAAAAGCGATGACTTCTACGCTGGCCGCGAAGGCCCGCCCCCGAAGAAGTTGGTGCCCGGCGGCGGCCTCATCATCAGTTTTGACGCCAATCAAGACGGTACAGTCACCGCCGAAGAACTATCAACGGGTGCAGATGCGGCGTTCCATACGGCGGACGCTAATCAAGATGGTCATCTGACAGCGTTGGAGCAGCAAGCTTGGGCGCAGAAATTGCCAACACGCGACGACACACTGGCCAACCCAATGCGGTTTAACCCGAATCTTGATCGCATCGTTAGTCTCGTTGAGTTTGTGTCAGTGATTGAAAATCTCGCCAGCGACTATGCGGAAGGCACAAGCGGAGCCATTCAGCTGGCGGCGCTTGAGGCGCAAAAGGACCGGTCGGATAAACGTCCGCCCGCGCGTCGGCCTAAACCGAACCGTCTTCAGCGCTAGCAGGTATCGCCGGTTTCGCCGAAGCCCTCGGTGATAAGCTTTGTGACGGCCTCAATTACTTCGCCTGCTTGTAGCCCTTCAGCAACGAGCTCCACCTCGCACCCCCTGTGGGCGACGAGCATTAGCAAATCCATGATCGAGTTTGCGTTGGCAGACTGGCCCTCATGGTAAACCGTGAGGATTGCATCATACTCACCTGCTAGGCGCGAAAGCTTGGCCGAAGCGCGCGCATGCAGGCCCTTGCGATTTGTAATCGTCGCGGCACTACGGAGTGTTGTGATCTGTGTCATGGGTCTAAGACTTCGCCAGCAGTTCAGATGCAATATTGATATACTTACGGCCCGCATCGGCGGCCATGCTCGCAGCTTCGCTCAAGGTAAGCTCCGAACGTACTTCGGCCAGTTTAATCAGCATTGGTAAATTTACCCCTGACAAAACCTCAATCGAACCACTGCCCATAATGCTCATGGCCAGATTCGACGGGGTGCCGCCGAACATGTCAGTGAGAATGATAACACCCCGGCCGCTATCGCAAGCCTTAGCGGTATCGCGAATTTGATCGCGACGCGCCTCGATGTCATCTTCTACTTCGATGGATATGCTACGGAAATTTGGCTGTTCACCCACAACATGTTCTGTTGCAGCGACGAGTTCGCGGGCGAGTTGGCCATGACTGACGACGACGATGCCGATCATAGAGGGAGAAACCTTGCCTAATGTGTCTAACGGTCCAGCAATGCTGACACGCGGAGCACTGGCGTCAACCCTGATTCAACTGTTTGATGTGTGACAAGTGATAACTCAACTCACAAACCAAGCACATCATCCATGCCATAAAGGCCCGGTTCGCGCCCGGATACCCACCGCGCCGCCGCGATTGCGCCATGGGCAAAAACGGCCCGGTCCAGCGCCCTATGGCTCAGTGTGATCAACTCCTGATCGGAACCGAAAGTCACATCATGATCGCCAATCACTCCGCCAGAGCGACGGACAGAAAAGCCGATTGTGCCAGACATGCGATTAGCATCCGGGCCATCATAAGGCGGCGTGCGCAGCACATCTAAATCACTGCCCCGCCCTTCTGCGGCGGCCTCGCCCAGCATTAACGCTGTACCAGAGGGCGCATCGACTTTGCGGCGATGATGGGTTTCCAGAACTTCAATATCCCAGTCAGCCCCGCCCAGACTTTTAGCGGCGATACGGGTCAGCGCCTGAAGCAAATTCACCCCGACAGAGAAGTTACCCGCCTTCACGATTGGCACCGTTTCAGCGGCGCGTTTGATCGCGTCTTCTTCATCAGCAGAGAATCCTGTCGTGCCGATGATGACTGCGCTCACCCGCGAATGCTTCAGCGCCTCTAGCGCGGCAATTGTCACGCCGGGGCGTGTAAAATCGATCCACGTGTCTGCTTCGGCGGCGGCTGATACTGGATCGGTGACCGGCATAAGACCCAAAGCCTCACCGCCCGCCAAGATGCCGATGTCTTTACCCAGCAGATCTGAGCCCGGCGCCTCTGTCCCTCCAGCGACTTTAAAGCCAGCCTCAAGTGTTGCCGTCACCAATTGGCGGCCCATGCGGCCACCCACGCCAGAAATTGCCACAGATTTTACAGTCATCCTACGCTCCTCAGCGTTCAGTACGGCGTGCCTTACGCGTCACCTTCAGGCTCAGTATTCGCTTCATCAACACGGCGCTGCATCTTGATCAGTTCGCGCTCTCGCAATTCATCCGAGAAAGAACTCGCAAACACACCAGCTGGCAAGGCCACAACGCCGATACCCGCAAGCGCGATAATAGAGGCCGCGACACGGCCCAGCACTGTCACCGGATAAATGTCACCATAACCAACTGTGGTCAGCGTCGCGATGGACCACCAGATTGCGCGGGGGATGGAGCCAAACTCCTCACGCCCCTGCCCGACGCCTTCGATGAAGTAGAGCGCCACAGCGGCGATATACACCAGCGCTACGGCAACAGAGAGCGTCGTCAAAAGCTGACTTCCCGCCCGCCTCATCGCCGCGCCAAGCACTTCAAACGCCGGGATGAACCGCGCAATTTTGATCAGGCGGAACAAACGAAACACGCGCAAGGCAATCAACGGAATACCGCCACCAACGACCATCACAATCAGCTCCGGCAAAAACGCGAGCAGGTCAGCCATTGAGTAGAATTGGCACATGTATTTCATGCGCCCGGTGACCCCCTTATACTTAGGGGTCATGCCGTTGATCCAGACCCGCGTCACATACTCCAATGCAAAGACGACCACGACGACGACATTGAAAATCTCAAACGCCGTCTTCCATGCTGGCTTGGCCAACAAGGTTGGCTCTGTCTCAAGCGCCAAGAACACAAAGCTCAGCATAACTAGGCCGATGATAACGATATTCGTTACTGAAATACCCGTTTCACGGGCCTCTGGCACAAGCTCTTTATAGAGCCACTCGCGTATGCCCATCACAATTCCCCTTTATTGCAAGCAATCAGGCGCGCAGTGCGCCACCTGTGCCCTTGGCCACAGCAGCCACAACTTTATCCATCACCGCCTGAATGTCCTCATCGGTCATTTTATCACGCGGCTGAATAGTGAACTCGAACGCAACAGACTTCTTGCCGTCTTCAACGCCTTTGCCTTGATAGACATCAAACACTTGTGCGCCTGTGATTAGCTTTTTGTCTGCGCCTATCGCGAGGCGAACCACGTCAGAGCCCGGAAGGTCTGCATCAACCACAAAAGCAATATCTCGCCGGATTGGCGACAGCTCGGACCGCTCCAAAACAGGTTTGGTTTTCGTTGGGCGAACTTTCATCAATGGTAGCGCGTTCAAGTTTAACTCAAACCCATACACCGCGCCCTCAACACCAAGCTGCTTCATCACGCCCGGATGTAGCGCGCCAAAGCTCGCCACGGTGACCTTTGGTCCAAGTCTAAAGCTGGCCGATTGACCGGGATGCCAATAATCCTGAGATGCAGGTGCGATTTGGAAGCGCTGAACTGGCTGGCCCAATGACTCCAGAAGATAGCTCAAATCAGCTTTCGCCGCATACGCATCATACGGCGCTTGCTCGCCCATCCAGTGGCGCGCATCAGCTTGACGCACAACACCCGCGACAACGCTGCGTTGGTCTTTCGGGCCATCACCGAGATAAATCGGGCCTGCCTCAAACAAACGCACATTGCTCTCGCCATGATTGACGGCGCGCTGTGTCGCTTGCGCCAAATTGGCCAGAATGGTCGGGCGCATATAGTTCAGCTCGCTCGCCACAGGATTGGCCAGCGTCAGCTCGTCTTTCAACTCACTAAACAGCGCTGCGTGATCACGAGACATAAAACTCCACGTCACGCTTTCCAGATAACCGCGCGCAGCGAGCGCCCGGCGCACCGTGCGAACACGCGCTTGCACAGGCGTCGTCATAGACCGCACGCCGCCCTCAGGCGGAGGCAATGACGCCGTTGGCAAATGATCATACCCGATCAGGCGCGCAATTTCTTCGACGATGTCTTCTGAATAATCGATATCAAACCGGAAGCTTGGCGGCAGCACATACCATGCATCACCAGAATCTTCGACCTTGATTTCCAAATCTTTCAGGATACGGCGCATCTCATTTGGCTTGACGATCAGGCCTGTCAGACGCTCCACATCCGCCGGGCGGAACGTGACTTTATCCGTGCGAGCAGGCACAGCGCCCGCAGCGTTCAGCTTAGACGCGGAGCCGCCGCCATACTCAGTGATTGTCTCAACCGCGAGCGCGAGGCCCTCGACACAGCTGAACGGATCGACGCCGCGCTCCATGCGATAACGCGCATCTGAGTGAATACCGGTTACGCGACCTGTGCGCGCGATGCGGTTAGGTTCGAACCATGCGCTTTCGATGAACACGTCTGTGGTCTCGTCCGACACCGCCGTGGACTGACCGCCCATAACGCCGCCAATGCCGATAACGCCGCTTGAATCAGCGATCACGCACATGTCTTCGGTGATCTTATATGTGTTGCCGTCGAGCGCCTCTAGCGTCTCGCCCGCCTTGCCGAGACGCGCCACAACAGCACCTTTTAGCTTAGCCGCATCATAAACGTGCAGCGGACGCGCGCGGTCTATTGAGATGTAATTAGTGACATCCACGAGGAGAGATTTCGGTTGGATACCTACAGCGAGCAAACGCGCCTGCATCCACTCCGGGGACGGCCCATTTTCAACACCACGAATGACAACGCCTGCAAATTTTGGGCACGCCTCAGGGTTCTCAAGCTTGATCTCGACAGGGCAATCATAATTGCCGGAAATCTTCTTCGGGTCTTTCTCGATCAATCGTCCAGCGCCGGCCGCAGCGAGATCGCGCGCGATGCCTTTTACGCCCAGCCAATCAGGACGGTTTGGCGTGACTTCAAAATCAATTGTCACATCAGACAAGCCAAGTGCCTCAGCAGCCGGTGTGCCGACCTCGAAGAACTCGGTCAGTTCAATAATGCCGTCATGGTCTTCGCCAGCATTCAGCTCTTTAGACGAGCACATCATGCCGTGGCTTTCGATACCGCGAATTTTGCGTGGCTTTTTATCCAACGCGAAATCAGCACCGGGAATGTAGGTGCCGAGCCCTGCATAGATCGCGCTCATCCCCGCCTTTGCATTCGGCGCGCCGCAGACGATGGTCTTCTCGCCATCAACTGTGTCGACTTTGCACACGCGAAGCTTGTCAGCGTCCGGGTGCGGCTCAGCGGATTTTACCTTACAGACGGTAAAATCTTTCAGCGCATCGGCTGGGTTCTCGACATGCTCAATCTCAAGGCCAGCCTTGAGCATAAGCGCCATAATCTCTTCTAGATCACATTTCGTGACGAGGTGATCGTGCAACCAAGATAGCGTGAACTTCATTAGCTCAGCCCTCCGCTAACCGACGGGGTGGCCCATGGCACAAAGCCATAGTGACGTGTCCATTCTGGATCGGCCTCAAAATATGGGCGCAGGTCTGGCATGCCGTATTTGAGCATTGCGAGGCGATCGACACCCATGCCGAAGGCGAAGCCTTGATACTCTTGTGGGTCGAGCCCGCAATTGCGCAGTACGTTGGGATGAACCATGCCGCAGCCAAGCACTTCGAGCCAATCAGTCCCCTTCCCGATCTCAACGAGGCCACCAGCGCGTTCGCACTGAACGTCCATCTCAGCGGATGGCTCGGTGAATGGGAAGAAGTGCGGGCGGAAGCGCGCGACAACATCATCAACTTCAAAGAAGGCTTTCACAAAATCAATCAGACACCCTTTGAGGTGGCCCATATGGATGCCCTTTTCGATGACGAGACCTTCGACCTGATGGAACATCGGCGTGTGGGTCGCGTCCCAGTCATTCCGATAAACCCGGCCCGGCACCAAGATGCGGATCGGCGGCTTCTCAGTCATCATGGTGCGAATTTGCACGGGGCTGGTATGGGTACGCAGCACTTTGGCGTCGCCGCCCTCTGGCGCCTGCATGAAGAACGTATCGTGCATCTCCCGCGCGGGGTGACCCACGGGGAAGTTCAGCGCGGTGAAATTGTGCCAGTCGTCTTCAATGTCCGGGCCGTCAGCCACGGTGAAGCCCATGTCACCGAAAATGGCAGCGACTTCCTCAAACACCTGCATGACAGGGTGCAGCGAACCAATGCCTGCATCTGGGCGTGACGGCAGCGACAGATCGATTTGCTCAGTCTTGAGCTGCTCCTCAAGTGCCGCAGCTTCTAGCGCCAGTTTGCGCTCGCCCACGGCATCGGCCACGCGATTCTTCAGCGCGTTCAGCTTGGGGCCAAACTCCTTGCGCTCATCAGGCGACATCTTGCCGAGCTGGCTCATCAGGCCGGATACCCGTCCCTTCTTGCCGAGTTCAGCAACGCGCACGGCGTCCAGAGCTTCAAGATCAGCAGCGCCAGCGACAGCGGCCAGTGCTTCGGTTTCAACTGTTTGGATATCGGACAAGGAATACGTGCCTCAAACTATGGTAAATACAGTCCGCCTTCTAATCGTTTGCAAGCATGTTGCAAACCCGGCAGTGACCGCAAAGAAAAACCCGGCCTTAAACAAGACCGGGCTTTCAAACTATTAGAAGTCTTTTGCCGTTTAGGCGAGAGCCGCTTTGGCCTGCGTTACCAGCACACCAAATGCTTCTGGTTCGCGCACAGCCAGATCAGCCATAACCTTACGGTTCACTTCAACGCCAGCCTTAGTCAGGCCATCGATGAAGCGTGAATATGTGAGTTCGTCATCGTGGATGCGAACCGCCGCATTGATACGCTGGATCCAAAGTGAACGGAATTTGCGCTTCTTAACTTTACGACCAACATACGCATACTCGCCAGCTTTCCAGACAGCGGCGTGAGCGGTGCGGAACGTATTTTTCCGACGGGCTTGAAAACCTTTTGCGGCCTTCAGAATTTTTTTGTGGCGGGCGTGTGCCGGCACTTTATTACGTGAACGGGGCATACTAGCCTCCTAAATCAAGATCATTAAACAGGTTTGGACGAGTTCGACTTAAAGGCCGTAAGGCAGGAACTTCTTTAGCACACGGGCCTGATCGGCCTTCGCGCCAACTCTAGTTCCGCGATTGGTACGGATATACTTCGAATTGTGGCTCATCAGACGGTGACGCTTACCAGCGACACCGTGCTTGAGCTTACCTGTTGCGGTAATCTTGAAGCGCTTTGCAGCAGCTTTCTTTGTCTTCATCTTCGGCATTTACATCTCCTTGGATTTGAGCTCACACCCCTGAGGGCGGCCCGATGTTAATGAACAGAGGGCATGCCGTTCGCCCAAACTGCTCGGAAGAGGCGGCTTATGGCCTATCGGCAGCAATGAATCAAGAGACAAAAACGGGTTCCAGACCCATAGCCTGAAACCCGTAAATGTCTTTATGCCATCAGGCTTAGCGCGGCGCGAGCACCATCGTCATCTGACGACCCTCAAGCTTCGGCTCAAGCTCGACTTTAGCAAGCTCGTCAAAATCCACTCTGACGCGTTCCAAAAGCTCCATTCCCAAGTGCTGGTGAGCCATCTCACGCCCTTTAAAGCGCAATGTCACCTTCACCTTGTCGCCGCCTTCGAAAAAGCGCGTCATGGCCTTGGCCTTCACCTCATAATCATGCGTATCGATATTCGGACGCATTTTAATTTCTTTAAGTTCGCTGGATCTCTGCTTCTTTTTAGCGGCAGCTTTCTTCTTGCGCGATTCAAAGCGTAACTTGCCATAATCAAGCACCTTTACGACGGGCACCTCCTGATTAGGGGACACTTCGACAAGGTCCATGCTCGCTTCGCGCGCGGCCTCTAACGCTGCAGCAATAGGCATAATGCCCTGCTTTTCACCGTTTTCATCGATGAGAAGTACTTTCTCTACGCGAATATCTGCGTTGATGCGCGGTCCGGTTTGTTTCTCCGGTGCGGCATTCATTGGTCTTCGAGCTATAACCTATCTCCTTTTTGGTGGTTCTCTCAGCGACTGAATATGCCATTTTTGGATGGAAAACTCAAGCCGTACCGAGTTACGCCCTTCTAGCGCGCCGTCAAGACGGCAGAACACCTAGTGCGCGAATAGATTGCCAGACCGTCTCAACCGGCAATTCGGGCAAGACAGGCGCTGAATTTATAATCACCGTTCCGGGGCCGCGCGGGGATGCATGCTCAAGGTCACTCTCGTTAAGCGCGAACAAGGCAACACCGTCCGCGCCCGCCAGCGTCGCCATATGCATTGGCCCGGTATCATTACCGACCACGAACGCAGCAGACTGCGCCAGCGTTACGATCTGGAACAAATCGGTGCGCGTCACCAAACTTTTGACCCTCGGCTCAGCCCGCACCAATTCCATGGCGAGCTTTCCCTCATCCTTGCCGCCAATAATCACCGGAGTGACACCGGCATCGGCAATGCGTTTGGCAAGGTCAGCATAATGCTCCACCGGCCAACGCTTTGCCTCTCTATGGGCCGAGGCACCGGGAATAAGCAGCATGTATGGGTCTTGGATACTAAAGAACGCGGGTCGCAAGCGCGGCGCATCCTTCAGCCGTCCACGCACCCACGATAGATCGGGAAAAGGCGCAGAATCACCCAGCCATCGCCCATCAGGTGCGAGCCCCGCATAGGCCAGTTGACCCGCCAGCCTGTCTATTGAGTGCATATCAGAACGCTTGGGGTCGTCATGATAGAACGCCGCCTTCTCATGATGACCAGACCAGAGTGGCCCGCGCCCGAAACGGCTGAGCGCTGTAAAGTAATTCTTCGTGCGGCCACTCGTCTGGAAATCATAGATAATATCGTATTTGGTTTTTTTGATCCGTTGGATCAGCGCGCCGGTCGGCTTTATCCCGTTGGGGCGGCCATCTGTTTCCACGCGGTCAAAATAGGGCGACGCTTTCGCGAACGCTTCATAGGGAGGTGTTGTTAAAAGCGTAATCCGCGCTGACGGGTGAAACTCTCTCACCGCGCGCATCGCTCCGAGCGCCAAGACAAAATCGCCTAGCGCGCTAAGCTTGATAACCAGAACCTCTTTCGCTTCTGCGCCTGGGTTCACTGCAATGTTAGAATTGGAGCGTGCCATATTTCTTCCCCTCAGGATTTCTCATCCAAGAGGCGCTTATAAACAGACAAAGTGGCAGCTTGAAGCCCCCGCTTCGAGAAATGCTCTCGCACATACCCCTGCCCTGCGGTTCCCATGCCTGCTCGAGCGTGTGGGCCGATGTCTTTCAGAGCGCGAATTGCAGCGGCCAAGGCCTGCGCATCACCGGGCGTAACCCGCGTGCCGGTCTGGCCCTCAATCACAGTTTCACGTCCACCGCCATGATCGGCGACAATAACCGCCTTGCACATCGCAGAGGCCTCGGCCGCAACGCGCCCAAATGCTTCCGGGCGTTTTGACGGGGCCAACACAATATCGCTCGCTAGATAAGCCGCTGGCATATCCTCAACATGATCGACCATACGCACAGTGTCTCGCGTGCTTACCTCATCAATGGCGTGCTCAAGCTCAGCCACATAGTTCAGCCGCCCCTGCGCATCACCAGCAAGGATAAGCACCATTTTGGATTGCTCCTCTGGTGACAGGCTCGCAACCGCATCAATCGCGACGCGCTGGCCTTTCCAGTCTGTCAGGCGCCCCGGCAAGAACAGGGTGAGGCGCTCATCGCCTTCCAGCGCCCAACTTGCCCGCATCGCCCGGATACGTGCTGGCGACACGCTGGTTGGGTCAAACGCAGCCAAATCAACGCCGCGCGGAATGGTGACAATCTTGTCTTCGGGCACCTCGTGCACCTCAGCGATATGCGCCGCGATCCATTTGGAATTGGCGATAACAATGTCGCCCTGCGCCATGACGCTATTGTATTTCTTCTTGAGGCCTGTCGTGCCTGAATAGGCACCGTGATACGTTGTGACGAATGGAACGCCGGTTGCGCGCGCGGCGGCCATCGCACTCCAGGCCGGCGCTCGTGACCGCGCATGCACCAAATCCACAGACTCAGCATTGATCAGTTTGCGTAGCTTTCCGGTATTGAGTTGCATAATCACCGGATTTCGGGATTTCGCATCCATATGAAAAATCTCGCCGCCCAGCTCGATTAGCTTATCTTCCAGTCGTCCGCCTTTGGTCGCGATCAAGGCGCGCCCGCCCGCTGCGACGATGGCTTCTGTCATCTCCAGCACGGTGCGTTCGACGCCCCCGGCAGACATCTCAGGGACCACTTGCAAAATCGTCTTATCTTTTATGCTTGGAAAATCATGCACGTCGCTGCATCGCCCCCGAAGTTCGCTTGACACACGAAACAGATGAAGGAACCAACGGCATATGACAACGCAGTATTTCACCTCACCTATCGGTCGACGCCTCGCATACCGCCGTCACGACGCGGAATCAGCCCAAGTCACTTTTGTTTGGCTTTCTGGATTTAAGTCCGACATGACCGGTTCGAAGGTTACAGAACTGGAAGCGTGGACCAAAAGCGCCGGGCAGTCTTTTCTGGCTTTTGACTATTCAGGACACGGCGCGTCTGACGGAGATTTTGATAACGGTACAATCTCAGCTTGGCACCAAGATGCGCTCTCAGTCATCGACGCGCAAAGCTCCGGACCGCTAATTTTGGTTGGCTCCAGCATGGGAGGCTGGATGGCATTACTGTCGGCTGTCGCGCGCACAAACCGTATGGCTGGCCTCGTCCTCATCGCGCCCGCCCCTGACTTTACCGAAAAGCTGATGTGGCAAGGCTTCACGCCCGAACAGCAGGATGAAATCAAAACCAATGGCTTCCTCTTGCGCCCGTCAGACTATGACGAACCTTATAAAATCACGCGTACGCTGATCGAAGATGGTCGCAATTGGCAAATTCTCGACAAGCCAATCAAGATCACCTGCCCTGTCCGTATCCTACAAGGCATGCTGGACGAGGATGTGCCGTGGCGCCATGCGGAACGCTTGGTGGAGACAATTACCAGCACCGATTTGACCTTTACGTTGATCAAAGATGGCGACCACCGGTTGTCTACTCCAAGCAATATTGAGCGCCTCAAAGCGGCCTGCGCTGACCTCGTTAACGTTAACCACCTGCCGCAAGAATAGCGCGTAGGCCCTCGATATAACTAGGATAGGCTGGCCGCCAACCGAGCGCGGATTTGGCTCGACCATTGGTTACGCGCTTACACTCAGCATAAAAGCTACGCGCCATCGGGCTTAACCTCGCCGCATCAAAGGCAATTTGCGCTGGCGGGGCCCGTCCTAACAATTCTGCCGCAAAGGCCGTTACGTCTTGCGGAGGCGCTGGTAGATCATCGCATAAATGAAACACGCCGTGCGCCTCTGGCCGCTCAAGCATCGCCGCTAAACCACGGGCAATATCATCCACATGTATGCGCGAGAAAACATGTCCCGGCTTAACAATCTGCCTCGCCTCCCCGCTGCGCACCTTGTCCAAAGCAGAACGCCCCGGCCCATATATGCCGGGCAAGCGCACGATGCGCACTTTGCCTTGTGTGAGGTCGATCCATTGGTTCTCGGCCATCACCCGCCGCTTGGCCCGTTCAGATTGCGGGTTCACAGGGCTCCATTCACTGGCCCAGCCGCCCGCAAGATCACCATACACGCCAGTTGTAGAGAGGTAAGTGACCGACGCCGCTGACGCACCCGCCTCCCGCGCCCATCGCGCCGCCGGGCAACCCTCAGCATCCGGGGGAACCGTGACAAGCCAATGCGCGCCATCAGGGACCGACACGCCGCCACTACCCGTCCACACCTGCACATCAAGGCCAGACTGCTCCAAAACGGACGCCTTCTCAGCGCCACGAACAGTGCCCGAAACCCGCCAGTCCTGTCGCGGCAAATGCAGGTGCAACTGTAATGCGCTATAGCCTAGACCGAAGACAAATAGCATTGATGGAAAAATCGTCATTTGTATTCATACCCCACTTTAGGCTTTGTCGCGTTCGTTACAGCTTTGCACGAGGATTGCCCATGTCTCTGATCTCGATTTTATTGGCCTCTATCGCCGTTATGCAGACCGCTTCGGGTGATGAATCGACGCGATTCCAAACCTGCCTCGAAACGATAGAAGCCGATGCGGAAGCCGGGTATGAGTACGGCCTCGCATGGACTTATCAGGGAAATCGCCCGGTAGCCCGCCAATGTACGGCGCTCGCGCTCGTCGCACTGGGCCAAGAGGCTGAGGGCGCTGCGCGGCTAGAAGAGCTCGCCAACGCTGTTGATGGCGGATCGATCCAACAACGCACTATCTACCTCACCCAAGCAGGCAATGCATGGATACAAGCGGGTGCACCAGAAGCGGCAGAGCTCGCGCTAACCAATGCGCTAAAGCTTGCTCCGCGCGACGCCGATCTGCTACTCGACCGCGCCAGCGCAAAGCTGATGCAAGAAAACTGGACCGCAGCAGTTACAGATCTGGATACCGCCCTAGACATCAAGCCCGGCAACGGCCCTGCCCATCATTTACGGGCTGAGGCACACTTCAATCTGAACCAGCTTGAACAAGCGCAAGACGATGTATATGCCGCCATGCAGGCTGATCCCGAAAATATTGACACACTCCTTCTGCGCGGACGGGTTCGTGAAGCCCAGCGCTTATCAAAGGTCATACAAATTGAATAACCCAATCCTAAGCCAGCACCCTCGACCTGAAGAAGCCATGGCTCGCCTTATGTGGCTATGCGAGCGACTAGACGCGGTCCGCATTCTTCATGAGGTCAAAAAGGTCCGCGACGACGTGATTTCCATCCACGCAGCCGTGCCGGGCGAGCGCTGGGAAATCGACATTGATTGCGATGGAAAAATTTCCATCGAGCGCTTCAAAACGACTGGTGAGGTTAGCGGAATTGATAAATTTGACGCCCTGCTAAAAGCGCAAAACGCTGACGCCTTTCAATAGACGCTCTTATCTATAGTGCGCCTGCAACATGTGCCACACAGCGCGCAGTCCACAAGCGGCGCCGCCTTCAGGCCGCGAATATTTGCCTTTACGCCACGCCCACACATCCATGTGCACCCAGCGCTTAGCGCTCACAAATTCCTTCAAGAATAGGCCTGCCGTGATTGAGCCGCCAAAGCCGCCACCAGAGTTGACGATATCGGCGATTGGGCTGGATAAGTCCGACCGATAAGGCGCCCAAAGCGGCATCCGCCAAACCGGGTCACCACTCTCCACGCTGCCCGCTTCAATCTCAGCGGCAAGCGCGTCATCATCAGTGTAGACCGGCGCCAAATCAGCCCCAAGCGCCACACGCGCAGCGCCGGTTAGCGTCGCAAAATCGATCAGCATGTCCGGGTCAACTTCACTCGCACGGGTCAGTGCATCGCCAAGGATCAACCGGCCCTCAGCATCAGTATTATCAATCTCAACCGTCAGGCCCTTACGGCTCTGTAAAATATCGCCGGGGCGGAACGCGTTGCCTGAAATTGCATTTTCCACTGTCGGCACGAACAGTGACAAGTGTACGGGAAGTTTCGCGCCCATGATCAACTCAGCGAGCGCGATCACATGCGCCGCGCCGCCCATATCTTTCTTCATGATGCGCATACTACCGCCCGGCTTGATGTTCAGGCCGCCGGAATCGAACGAGACACCCTTACCCACCAACGCCAGTTTTGGATGGGACGGGTCACCCCATGTCAGATGCACCAAGCGCGGCGCATAGTCAGCATCCCCTGCCCGGCCTACAGCATGGATCATCGGGTAATTTTGCGCGAGCAGGTCATCACCCACAATCGCGTTTACGCCTGCGCCATGCGTTTTGCCCAATGCTTCAATATCGGCCTGAATATCCTGCGGCCCCAAATCCTGCGCAGGTGTGTTCACCAAATTGCGCAAATGATCGATGGCTGTGGCTTCGCGGTTTATCGCGTCAGCATCCTCTGAAGCGGGAATGACCAGTTTCGGTGCTTCAGTCTTCCGCGCGAGATAGCGATCGAACCGATACGCCCCGTCTGCCCAGCCGGCAGCGATATGCGCGAATGACATGCCACTATCAGCAGCGATCTTATAAACCCCCTCCGGCAATTTGGCAGACAAGGCCGCAACGACCAGCGCGTCTTTGCCCTTACCAATCCCAAAAAGCACATGCTCTAGCGCGCCGTCTGCATCATTGGCATAAACAATCGACCCTTTTGCGCCCTCGAATCCATGCGCTTTGGCAAGCGCTTCAGCCTGCGGGAACAGATCACTCACCCTGCCGCCAGACTTCACAAGATAGACGTTTACAGCGCGATCATCAGACGAAGCGAAACAAAAATGCATAGAAACACCTTGGGAGAGAGACAAAAAAGTTAATCAATCAGAGCAGGGCGTTAACCCTTCCTTGACCCGGCGCGCGCAAAGCTTCTGGCGAATCTGCAACGAGACCGAGAACCGGAGCCTTAACATGTCCAGAGCCTTCACGTCACGCGTTGCCGCCGCAGCGATCCTCTCAACCGGGCTCGCCGCATGCGCAAGCACACCCGCACCTGTGGACCCAGAGCAGCAGGCCCTCATAGAGCTAGAATCCGCAATGGTGGAAGCAATGAAGCCCGCATCACCAGAGGAAGTGGCGGCCGCAAACCGCGCTGACCCACTGACCAGCGCGAATTTCTGGGCAAAAGAACACCAGAAAGACGCCGAGAACTTAGACACCGCCTTACAGTTTGGCACAGCTCTGCGCGCCATTGGCTCCCATGAGCGCGTGATCGAAGTCGCGTCGAAAGTGTTGATCGTGCACCCAAAAAGCACAGAACTCATCATGCTGCTCGGTCGTTCAATGATCTCAATGGGCAACTATAATGGCGGAGCAACAGCATTCTATAAGGTGGCGAGCATCGATCCATCACGTGCAGACGCCTATGCAGCGCTCGGCACTGCACTGGACCGCATGGACAGGCACCAAGACGCACAAGCATCTTATAAGCAAGCCTTGGTCCTCCAACCGGACCGCACCTCCACCCTCGCCAATTTGGGCCTATCTTATGCCCTCTCTGGCGACCTCGACGCGGCAGAGCAAAGCCTGCGCGAAGCAGCAGCCCAGCCCAATGCCAACACGCAAGTCACCGAAAATCTCGCGCTCGTTTTGGGCCTGCAGGGCAAAATCGGTGAGTTCGAGACGATCTCAGGTAAAACAGCGCCCAAGCGCATTGTTGAAGACAATGCCAAGATGCTGCGCGAAATGATCAGCCCCGGCCGGTCTTGGGAATCCCTCACGCAAACTGCGAACAATAAGGCGGCCACCGGCGACACAGCTCAAATGCCAGCGCCTCAGCCCTCAATCGAAGAAGAAGTGCCGGCGGCGTCTACAACGACACCTGTTGAGGAAGACGGCATGGCGCTGCTGGGTGAGCAAGAGACCTCATCGACAGGCCTGCGTCTACGTCGCTAATAGCGTGTGACCCTAATCTTATTTTAGGCACAGCAAAGAAACCCCGCCAGTTAAACGGCGGGGTTTCCTTTTGACCCTCAGTATTAATTCACGATCCGCTTAAGGACGAATTTCAACCTGATGCACCTCGTCTTCAGGCGCAATCTGTAAGCTCGCCAAGGTGCCGTCTGAAGAAGCGGCATCATCACCATTTATGGACTTGTAGTTGATGTAGGCCGGACCAAGCACAACGAGGAACAGAACCGGCAAGAAGAACAGAATCATCGGAACTGTCAGCTTAGCCGGAAGCGCTGCCGCTTTTTTCTCCGCCGCAGACATCCGCATGTCCCGGTTCTCTTGGGCCATCACACGCAACGCATCCCCAAGCGGCGTACCGTAACGCTCTGCCTGTGACAGAGCCATACACACACCCTTGATGCCTTCATGGCCCGTACGTGCCGCAAAGTTATCATAAGACTGACGACGCTCTGGCAGGTAAGAAAGCTCTGCAGTGGTCAAAGCAAATTCTTCCGCAAGTTCGGCAGATGCTGAACCGATCTCGCTCCCGACCTTTTGGAACCCAAGCTCGATAGACATACCTGCCTCAACACAGATCAACAGCATATCAAGCGCATCTGGGAACGCCATCATGATCGACTTTTGCCGCTGCTGAGCTTTGTTGGAAACAACAAGATTCGGCAAGTAGAAACCAATGGCCATACCAAATGCCAATGATCCGTACTGCATAAACTTGCTCATACCGAAATCGTGTACATAGAACACCACGACAAAGGTCAGCAGCAGCCCAACAAACGGCAGAATCAGTCTCGAAAAATAGAAAATAGACAATGGCGCCGGGCCACGCCAACCAGCGCGGCTGAGGTTTTCTGCCGCATTCGGATCTTCGAGCATTTTCGCAAGATTGAGCTTCTTGGAAACATTGCCGGCGAATGACTTATCGTTACGGCGAAGCGTGCCACCCTTTTCCTCAAGGGCGGCGCGGCTTTGCACACGCAAGCGCTCACGCTGGCTTGAAACCGCCTTCAGACGCGTCTCTAGCTTATTGCCTTGCAGATACGGCAGAACTATCGCGAGGATTGTCCCGAAGACTGCCAACGCGACCAAAATGGACAGCAAGGCTTCAGGCTTCAAAAGAGAGGTAATGAATTC
The DNA here is from genome assembly GCA_033851975.1 of Hyphomonas sp. Taxonomy (GTDB): domain Bacteria; phylum Pseudomonadota; class Alphaproteobacteria; order Caulobacterales; family Hyphomonadaceae; genus Hyphomonas. The sequence goes on from JAWSVJ010000007.1 coordinate 102,950, forward strand.
CATTATTCAATCGCCTTACATGTCGAAATTGATCATTTTTTTCATGACCAGTATGCCCACCGTCATCATTCCACCCGCCATAAAGAGCACGACGTGCCCCGTCTCGGTAATGAACAACTGCATGATGTAGTCGGGCGTTGTCATATAAACCATGACAGCCACCGCGAACGGCAAAACACCAATAATACCCGCCGATGCTTTCGCCTCGGATGACATCGCCTTCACCTTCTCACGCATCATTTTGCGCTGACGGATAACAGACGACAGATTGCCGAGAGCCTCTGACAAGTTACCACCCGCCTTGGACTGAATCAGCAGCACAATGCAGAAAAAGTTCATCTCTTGCAGTGGCAGCCGCTTATAGAACGCAGACAAAGACCGTTCCAACCCGGCACCAACTGCCATGTTATCGGCCAAAATTCCAAATTCTACGCGCAACGGATCTGGGCTCTCTTTCGCGATTACACGAAGACATTCATTCAACGGCAGACCCGACTTTACACCACGAACAATCACGTCCAGACCATCTGCGAATTGGTTCACCAACTTCGTTTGACGCTTTTTGGTTAGAAATTTCAAGACCAATCGCGGGAGCCCGAACGCACCAAAGAATGCGATCCCACCGGAGAGGACATAGCGGTTCTTTAGCACAATGCCTTTGATAGTTAGGCCCTCAAATCCGCTTTGATAAACCAAGCCGCCCAATAGCAAGCCAATCACGAGGCTACCAATCCAGAACGCCGTTGGCTGAAAATCCAAGCCAGCATGTTGCAAGCGCGTTTCCATCGTCAATGGAGGAAGCTTTTTGCGTCTTTCCTTCTCCTGCTTACGCAGGGAGTCGAGCATTTCATCATTCTTCTTACGTCGCTTGGCGCCTTCATCTACAGTACGCCCACCGCGTTGACGAGAAGTATTCGTACCAGAGCCGATAGACTTTGCACGCTTCTTAGCTGCATCTCCCTGCCCGCTCGTCAGCGCCATGCCAACACCCGCGATCGCGAGGAAGGCCAAACCGGCCACAGCGTAAATCAACATGCTATTCTCGGCCATCTATTAGCTCCCCAATTGGTCAAGGGCAGCCGCAAGGTCGCGCTCAAGATTATAGTAGGATGCACGCTCCCAGAAACGTGGACGACCTATGCCGGTCCCCTTGTGCTCGCCCGTGATTTTCCCATCAGCGTCTTCGCCAGTAATCTCATAGGTCAAAACGTCTTGAAGGATGATCGTATCCCCTTCCAGACCCATGACTTCGGTTACATTCATAATACGGCGAGACCCATCACGCAGACGCGACGCCTGCACAACAACATCAATGGACCCAACAATCATTTCCCGGATTGTTTTCGCAGGTAGCGAGAAGCCGCCCATTGTGATCATAGATTCGACCCGGCTAAGCGCTTCACGCGGCGTATTGGCGTGCAATGTACCCATTGAGCCGTCATGGCCTGTGTTCATTGCTTGCAACAAGTCAAACGCTTCTGGTCCACGAACCTCGCCCACGATAATCCGCTCAGGACGCATACGCAGACAGTTTTTAACCAGCTCGCGCATCGTTACCGCACCACTGCCCTCAATATTGGGCGGGCGTGTTTCAAGACGCACAACATGTGGCTGCTGCAATTGAAGCTCGGCGGAGTCTTCGCAGGTAATGACACGCTCATCCGGCTCAATAAAACCGGTCAAACAGTTAAGCAGCGTCGTCTTACCAGAACCCGTACCGCCGGAGATAAGAATGTTACAACGCGACCGTCCGATAACCCGCAGCACTTCAGCGCCAGCCTCAGAGATAGACCCGAAATTCACCAAATCCTGAAGGCGCAATTTGTCCTTTTTAAATTTACGAATTGTCAGCGTAGGTCCATCGATCGCCAGTGGCGGCGCAATCACGTTAACACGTGAACCGTCCAACAAACGCGCGTCACAAATTGGCGAACTTTCATCAACACGGCGGCCAACTTGGCTCACAATACGCTGACAAATGTTCATTAGCTGCGCATTATCTCTAAACCGAATATTGGTGCGCTCAATCTTACCGTCGACCTCGATATAGGTCACGTCAGCGCCGTTCACCATGATATCAGCGATGTCATCGCGCGCCAGTAGCGGCTCGAGTGGGCCATAGCCCAGAACATCATTACAAATATCATCAAGCAGTTGCTCCTGCTCAGAGATCGACATCACAACATTCTTAATGCTGATGATCTCAACGATAATATCGCGAATTTCCTCGCGGGCGCTCTCAGCATCAAGCTGCGCTAGCTGCGACAGATCAATTGTGTCGATCAGCGCATTGAAAATGGTCGTCTTCGTTGCGTAATATTGCTCAGACTGCGTATTTACCGCGCGGTCAACCTTCGCCTCAGGCTCTACGCGTTTAGGCGCAGCAGGCTTAGCCTCCGCAGCAGGGGCAGCAGATGTACCCGCCACTGGAATAGGCGCTGGAACCGCAGGTTTCACAGACTCTGGGCGCGCGGCTGCGGCTGGCGCTGGCGCTGGCGCTGGCGCGGCAGGTTTTGGTGCCGCTGGCGCAGCTGACGATGCGGTATTTGAACGCTTACCAAAAGCCATATTTGGACCCCTCTCCTATTGAGACTTATTTACCCAGCAATTTCTTGAGAAATGATTTCTCAGGTTGCTGAACGGTCTTACCGGTCAACAAAGACGCCAAGTGATCCAATGCCATTGACGATTTGGACGCTGGATCTGTCTCGGACAGCATTTGCCCGTTGTTCGCCGCTGTTCCGAATAGCTCCGGCTCGAATGGCAGAATGATTTCCGGCTCTACACCAATAGCACTAGCGAAATCCTTCACAGGAATTTCAGGGCGCTTCGGCACGCCGCTCATATTCAGTATGAGGCGTGGTGGATTATCATTCGGTCGTTGACCCTTAAGCTGGTCTATGAAGTTCTTACCATTGCGCAGCGACGCAAGGTCAGGCTGACAAACGATAATGACTTCGTCAGATGACACCAACGTGGTTTGGACCCACGCGCTCCAAACGTGCGGTAGATCGAGAACCATATACGGCACATTCCGGCGAACGCTATCGATAACGATGCCATAAGCTTCGTCTGGAATATCCATGATCTGATTGATCGTAGCCGGCGCAGTAAATAGGGACAGGCGGTCCGACACTTTGGCGAGCAGACGCTCAATTACGGAATCATCTGCGCGCTCTGGTGCAAGCAAGGCGTCCGCAACCGTTTGAGGCGTCTCTTGATTAAAGTCGAGAGCAGTGGTTCCGAATGAAAGGTCTAGATCCACAAGCGTCGTGTTGACGCCTGCATTTTCAGCCAACGCCCATGACAAGTTATGAGCAATCGTCGAGGCTCCTACTCCGCCTTTCGCACCGATAACAGAGATCTGCTTACCAACAAATGGCGCGTCTGGATCTGCAAACAACTCAGAGATTGAGCGGATCACACCAACCGGCTGGAGTGGCGGCACAAGGTATTCACTCACACCACGCGCAACCAGCTGGCGGTATAGTGCGATATCGTTGACAGATCCGACAACCATGACCTGAACATTCTCATCACAATGTTCTGCAAGCGCATCTATCTCAGCCAGCACTTGACCAGAACTCGCTGATGACTCAACGATCAACAGGTTCGGTGTAACGCTTTCGCGCAAGTAGGCCGTCGCAGCGGGAATGCCACCGGTACGACACTCTAGAGTCGCGCGTCCCATGCGGCGGTCACGCGCACAAACTTCCAAAAGCCGTGCAGTCTCTTCGCGTTCATAGAACACTTGGATCGATATAGCGGGTAATTGCGCATCACCGCCCTGACGCTCAGGCGCCGCGTAAACGGGTTCGTCCATCTCAACCGACTTTTGCGGGGCAGCAGTGGGCGCGCCAGCAACCGGCACAGCCGCAGGGTCATTCGCTGGGGCCGACATATTATCCGCTAAAGGATCGTCTGCGAAGACATCTTCAAATCCATCATCGAAGTCGTCGTCGAACATCGTATTATCGTTTGACATTATTGTATTCCTTTTGACTTCGTTAGCCTAGTTTACCGCCGTGGAGACAGTGCCAGTTTCGCCCTCACCACGCTCGGAAGCCGTAGATGCTCCCTCGCGGAATTTCTGGAGAATATCAGCTCTGCGAAGAGGGTCGCCCGCTCCGATTTCAGTGACACCTAGCAGATCTGCAGGATCAGAAATCATCGCCGCTAAGTTCGTGCGAACTGAGCAACCAAGACTTGGCATGTCATTGTTTGAACGGATATCAGAGAAGTCATACTCAGACGCCAGACCGCAATCAGGTTTCAAGGCTTCATAATATTGGAACGCTAGAACCATCGGCTCGCTCGAGCTGTGATTGGCTCCACCTAACTCGTCGTAAGACAGTCCCGCCTCATATGCGATCTCTCTCGCCTCAGCGACCGCCGAAACAGCGAGTTGGGGATTGGCAGATGAATTCGGGAGAGACAGAATCAGCGGTCCCTTCCCTTGCGAGCGATACGCCTGCACAAATGCCCGAATTTTTTCCCGGTCTTTGCCAGTAATCTCACTTGCAACTGGGTTGATAGCCACCTCAAGAAATTCAGTACGCTTTACAACTTCAATTTTGTTGTGATCAAAAGCGCCCTGATCCATATAATCTGCTCTTACAGCTGAAGGTGAATCCGGCCCTGCCGCGCAAGCGGTTATTGAGGCCAAACCTAGAGCGATGAGCGCCACAGATGTGTTCAATTTGGATTTCATGATCACGTCCCTATTCTTCAATAAAGCCGACAGGCGCGCGGTACTTGTCTGCATTCACAGGAGCACCGTCTCGCCCGTACTGTTGATTTAACTTGCCGAACAATACTGTCTTCGAATCCGAAGCATTCACATATCCATCTGCTGGTGTGCGCAAATCACCTTTGCGCGCCGGATCAACGAGATATGGCGTAACAATCACAACCAGCTCGGTCTCTTCATGGAGAAAATCTCGTGACTGGAAGAGCGCACCAAGAATAGGCAGCTTTTTCAGACCCGGTATTTGGTCCAAGTTCTGACGACTCCGGGACTGGATCAAGCCAGCCATCATCATTGATCCACCAGACGGCAATTCAATAACTGATTCCGCGCGACGAACCGTCAGTGCAGGGAGGGTAAGTCCCTCGATCTGCTGCACTGTACCATCAGGAAGCGTGATAGAGCGAGACTCGCCTTGGAATTGCCCTTGGCTCGTCAGCTCTGAAACCTCTGTCGACACCTTCAGGGAGATGCGATCTTCAGACAAAACAACCGGAGTAAACGCAAGGCCTACACCATATGGCTTAAATTCGATTGTGATCTCACCATCTTCAGACTGGCCTGCCGGCACCGGGAATTCACCACCCGCGAGGAAGTTCGCACTCTCACCAGAAATGGCCACCATATTCGGCTCGGCCAATGTCCGCACAATGCCGACACGCTCCATCGCATCAATAGATGCGCCGACGGAGGACTGCAGTACCGTTCCATTATAGTTTGTATAGCCAATATCCGTACTTATTCCGCCAAGTGACCGACCCTGAATAGGGAAGCCATTTGACAGTTCTGTCGAATTTCGGATTGAGAAAGGCAAGCCCGGCACAAGTGTCGTTGTTCCCGTGTCAACAATCTGGTTGATACCATCGCCTGGCAAGTCAGCGAACAATTGCGCCGCGGTCAGAGAGGCAAGGTCGCCGAATCCAGGCGAACCATTCAGGTTAACGCCAAGCTGCTTGATCATATTCCGCTGCATCTCAACAATGCGCACCTCAAGCATTACCTGATCTTTGGCGCCAATAGAGAGCATATTTACAATCTGTCCGGCACCATCGTTTCCGCCGGAAACAGATGCTGCGACCAAGCGCTCAATCTGACTGGATTGGGCCAAACTGTCCACGGCGCCGGTTAAAACGACATTGCCGTTCAAGCCCTCTACGTTCACCCGCGCATCGGGGACATGGCGCTCAATCATGCGCTGCAAGTTCACAACATCGACAGCAACGGAAATTTGCAAATCAAGAATTTGGTTGCCCTGGTGATCAAATATCAGTGCGTTCGTTTCACCATGTCCGACCCCGCGCAAAATAATGCGTTTTGAGGTTTGCACGACAGCGTCCGCAATGTCTGGATTCGTGATAACAATATCTGCTGCAGGCGATCCGAGCTCGATGACCACAGACTTATTGAGCCCAATTGTCATATGCTCTGACACGCCTGATTCACCAGGATGAATAATTTTTGTGCTCATTAGATTAGGCTCAGCCACGGCTGGCCCAACCATCGAAGAGACACCAAGCGCAACGACGCTCGCGAGTGTTTTAAGGTGCAATCTCATGCTAGTGCCCTCCCCCAACGCTTGATGCTTTTCCGTTGCGGTAAATAATCACTTCCTTGGTATCATCATCATACGGGTTACCCACTTCCAACATCTCTGTGCGCGGATTTCGCGGCAGTATGGCGGATGATTCGGAGTATGGACGTAGCGACAATGAAAGGGACCCGAGGCTCTGAGAGAGTGAAATCAGCTCGGCCTCTTTGGGCGTCGCTTCTAGTGTCGCAACATTACCGACATAAGATGCGCTGCCCTCTTCGCCGGTGCGAAAGACTTGGTCGATTGCCAGAACGCGCACATTCGTCAAGATCGAAACAGACACCGGACGTTCAGTCATGCGGTCTTGGGTGATCACCTCAACGTCATGCGTAAGGATAAGGTCAACCCGGTCATTCGGCAGAATGAAGCCGCCAGATGCGCTTTCTGTAGAGATCTCTACAGATATGGCCCGCATGCCAGGCTGAATTAGCGCGGCCATAAGCCCCTGCTCACCCTTAACAACAATCTTGCGTGTGTTGATCGGCTCACGGTCGAAAATCGGAGTGCGCGCGATGCCGCCCGCAGTCTCTGTAATGGCATCAGGAGACGTTTCTTCACTTATGAAACCCTCAACCAAATTCTCTTCCGGCCAAGGCGCCCATTCTAAATCTTCTTCGCGAATCATATCGCCGGGCTTCATGTCACGGCGCGAAATCAGCACCTGCACTTCTGAAACCTCAACCTCAGCAACCTGTGTAATCGTTTGCTGCTCGGTCACCGTATTAGTTACGGTCGTCGGCGTTGCAATTCTCTGCACCAAAAACGCGGCTGCACCAGCGGCGATCAGTGATCCAATCAATACTATAATGCGCATGGGCGACATAGACGTCACTCCTTCTTGTATCAGTTAACAAAAAGTTTCACGCAATCATGGAAACTTCGTTCGTACCCTAGATACTCACAAGCAACCTAAAGCAAGGTTAACCGATCGAACCTATTTGGTTTACTAATTCAACAAGCAGCGGAGAGGAGGCAGCGGCCGCAAATGCACCTGCTGCAATAGCAACGCCGTAGGGAACGCCCGCCTTCTCCTCAAATGAAGCACGAATTTTTCCGGGAACAATTTCGACCGGAACTGCCTTTCTAGCGATTATCAGGCAAAGCGTCAGCACTCCGCCAGCCATCGCCATATAGAAGAGGAATGGAAGCGCCGCATCTGGACCCAACCAGAGAAGAACGCCAGGCAGCATTTTTGCGTCCCCTCCCCCGATAATCCCAAAGGCAAAAAGGCCATAACCCAATACAAAGGCAACAACACCAGCAATCACATGCCCACCGACCATTTCAAGTGGCAGTCCAGAGACCCCCGCCGCCGGAATAAAGAGCGCTGCGATCGCAAGGTTCAGCCAGTTTGGAATTTTCAGACAACTGAAGTCATGCCCAGCCGCATAAAGACATAAGCAGAAAAAAACGACACCGAGGATTGAGAGGATCATTGTAAAAGCTTTCTCTTGGATATGACACAAAGTATCCATCAAAAGACTGAACGAAGCTTTTAAGAATGCTGGAAACGAAAATAGAATTCATTACAAATATTCGAGAACTTATTCACATCACCTAAGTAATACGCAAAGAAAAAGGGCTGCCGGATACTATTCCGGCAGCCCCCAAATTCCTAACCGACCCGGAGGTCAGTCTGAACTTTTTAGGCCATTGCGGCCGCTACGTTTTGGAATGTAGCGTTAGTGCTGTCACCAAGAGCAGTAACACCACCGATAATAGCAACAGCGATTAGTGCAGCGATCAGACCATACTCGATAGCTGTAGCGCCAGACTCGTCTTTAAGAAAACGTGCAAACATTTGAAAACTCCCATCATGCAATTTTGTTTACGCCCGAGTTTGAATTTTTCTTCCCGGAACAAAACAAACACTACACCGACATTCTCAATATCTGATGAAAGGAACCAGATAATCCGTGAAGACAAATCAGGGTTTTATTTACCATCTAAGAATGAGCACTTGCTTCAGCCCCTGCGATTTCTTGCGTATATATATAAAGACAAAAAACACGCGTCAGAAGGCACTATTAGGAAACGGGCAACCTTATTCGGACAAAAAGAATTAAATCCAATTTGGAGTGGTAAGTCATGAATTCCCTTTTTAAGCTTGGCGCCGTGGCCGTGGCTGGCGCAATTGTCAGCCTAAGTGCTATGGCGGATCAAATTTCGGTCGAAACTAACACAACCGTTCCGCTTCGCTTAAAAGGCGAAGCAGCAAGCATCGTGCTCGGCAACAGCAATATCGCCGACGTCGCCGTACATGATGAGCACATGCTGTTCATCTCCGGCAAAACTTACGGCACAACCAATTTGCTAGTTTTCGATATTAATGGACGCAAAATCTATGACACCGAATTGGTCGTCAGCGCGAATTCATCGAATTACGTTACAATCAATCGCGCAGGTCAGCTGCGAACTTTTGATTGCACACCACAATGTCGCCCGGCCATGTCTATCGGGGATGATCCCGAACATTTCGGCATGATGATGGATCAGCAGCAAAAATTGCAAGTGCTCGCAGAGGGTAACTAACCTCCCTCTTCTGTATTTGTGGCAACACCGCGCGGCTTTTACCCAAGTCGCGCGGTTTTCTTTTGGATAGATAAAATTTCATTGATTGCCTAAACTCGAAGGCAACACGCACATGTTAGAAATGCTCTAAATCAGTCTTAATACTGTGGGGCATAAACTATGATTGCGCATTCTTTTGGGTATCTTACTCCGCGACTTGTCGCGCGATGGAATGCCTACGCTGATGACCGGCGAGGTTCGGCTGCTGTCGAGTTCGCAATGATCGCAGTTCCATTCTTCTTTCTAATATTTGGTTTGATGGAAGTTTGTATCCTATTCATCATGTCGACCGTTCTAGAGCATTCGATCAATGAGGCCTCTCGCGACATTCGCACCGGACAAGTTCACAATTCGGGCACGTTTGATCAAGCTGCATTTCGTCAATCTATATGCGATCAGCTTTTTGACATGCTGGAATGCAATTCGAACCTGCACATCGATGTACAGAAAATTGATAATTTTGCCTCCGCCGGCATGTCCAGCCCTTTAGACGCCGATGGCAATTTCGACGACTCACAAATGTCATATGATCCAGGCCAACGCGAGGAAATCATCTCTGTCCGTGTCTTCTACGAATGGAGCTTGATGACCCCTATTCTTTCTAAGCCTTTGGAAAATATGTCCGGTCACAAACATCTGATCCAAACAAGCGCAGTCTTCCGGAATGAGCCTTACTAATGATTATTTCAAAAATCTTCTCGCCCTTGGTGCGCAAAACTAAATGGCGCGGTATTCGTGGTCTTTGTTACAATGAAGACGGTATCTCCGCAGTCGAGTTCGCACTCATCGCTCCATTCATGGCCATGCTATATATGGGCTGTATTGAACTCAGCTTCATGATGCGCGCCGATCGCCGTATCACATCGACATCAGCGACCCTCGGTGACCTGACTTCACGTCTGGGTTCTGTAACTGACGTCGACATGCAGGAAATGTATCAGGCTGCTTTCGTTATCATGCAGCCGCTCGATGCCTCTACAGCACGTATGCGTATCACAAGCATTGTTGACGATGGCTCAGGCACAACAACAGTGGCTTGGTCTGACGCGCACAATATGGCCGTCAAGACCGAAGGCGCACCGATTACAGTGCCAACAGGGATCATCAGCTCAGGCGGTTCCGTCATTATGGCTGAAGTTGAATACGACTATAACAGCACGTTCGCGTTCGTATTCGATGCGTCACGCACCATGTCAGACACATTCTATCTGCGTCCGCGCAAAGTGAATGAGATCCCCCGCGTTGATGCCGGTGGCGCCTCCGGGTTTGGTCCAGCCAGTTAAATAAACCTTCCCCGTTTTTCACACCAGCGGGAAAAGGTCATTGCAGACGCCGGCACAGTTTTTACTGTGTCGGCGTTTTTTCTGATTTAACTGTCAGCAAGATGCACAGCCCCAGCGCGAACAGAATAGATATCGCCGCCATGCCAACCCGTTGGCTATTAAATGCGGTGGTGAATATCTGAACCAGCAATGGCCCGGCCCAAACCGTGATCGTGCCAGCAATCGCATACAACCCGAAGAATTCACCACGCATATGAGCCGGGGCAATGTGCACCAGCATTGTCCGGCTGGACGAGATGGACGCCGTCGCAAACACCGCAATGAAAATACCGTTCACCAGGTAGGTCACGTCTGCGAGAGAATTCATAATGTTGCCACCAAATAGATCCGTATTTTCAATCGCGCCGAAGAAAATGGACTTAGGCGTAATCGAGAGCGACACGAACAGCACGATAATTAGCACGAGAATCTCAAGGACTAGTGCTTGCTTCGGCCCCATTTTGCGGTCGAGCCAACCACCAAAGATGCCCCCGCTTGTTGCCCAAATCGACATCCAGATCGCGTATATCGCCATCTCAACCACGCTCCAGTCGAGCATGAGCGACACATACACTGCGCCAAGCGCCAAGAACGCCGCCATGCCATCAGCATAGACCAAACGTGCGCCGAGATACTTGAACGCCTCTTTATGTTCCTTGGCACGTAAGATCGTATCAAATACACCCTTCGCCCCATCAACAAATGCTGGCACAAGCTTGGTGCCTTTCACGCCTTTGTCGCGTGAGTACATAAAGAAGGGCACGGCCATAGCGAGCAACCACATGCCCGCAATCGGCCCCGCAATCCGCGCGGTCTCGTACCGCTCAGGATCCAACCCAAACAGCGGCGCCTCAAATGGCCATTTCAGCATTTCAGGCATAGAGAATGCGAGAACGATGAAGATGAACAGCAAGGTCGCTGACAAATTCCCAAGCGCGAGACCTAGCCCGGAGACTTGGGGCAAAGCATCCGCTCGCGCCGCCTCTGGCAACATCGCATTGTGAGAGACTTCTGAATATGTGTAACAAACATAAGCAGTGACCAGCGTCACCATAATCATCGGGATTGAGAACCCAGCATCGCCCGGTTCTGCAAACCAAAGCAGAAATGACATTAAGGTGATAATACCCAAAAACACTGCGATGAAGGGTTTCCGGTAAAGACCCCGGTCAAGCGCTGCGCCGAGGAATGGCGCCGTCATGCCTGCGATAATCCCAGCCCATTTAGTAACGCCAGCAATCATCGACTGGCCCTTGGCATTCGCAGTCTGGCGCGCCAATTCGGGGTCCATCCCGTCCAGCTCTCCGCTGGCCATGAGATCCGCACCGATAATTTCTCGCGCGAAATAAGGCGCAAAAATATAGATAACTACCAGAATATAATAGGGATTTCTGGCCCATTCGAACCAAGCCCACGCAAGACCGGCCTTGTCATAGGCTCCATTGGTTGGCGCATCTTGTTCCACGCCCCCCGCAACAGGGTTCGATCCACTCATTGCGCTCTTCCTCCGTTGGCGGGAATTTTTCCCGCTCATATTTTTTATATCTACAGAGCAATCTGTGACACTTTCGAGGAAGATGGAAGCCCTTTAGGCCTATGCATTCAGTTTATCGGCCAGTTCCCCCGCGTAACGCGTGATGTCTCCCGCGCCCAAGCACACAACCATCGCGCCGGGACGCGCAGTTTTGCGAATCGCATCCGGTAAATCGTCCAAAGAGCCAATCGTTACTGCCCCTCGGTGCCCATGGCGCAGCATAGACGCCACGAGTGTTTCATGGTCGACGCCCTCAATCGGCGCCTCCCCTGCCTCAAACACAGGCGATATGATCACGTCATCAGCCACATCAAAACAGCGAGAGAAATCATCGAACAGATCACGTAGCCGCGTATAGCGGTGCGGCTGGGCCACGGCGATCAACTGCCCCTGCCCCACCATATCGCGCGCCGCTTTCAGCACGGCAGAAATCTCAACTGGGTGATGACCATAGTCATCAATAATTCGAACATCTGGCTCGCCCGCTTTAGGCGCCCAGCTGCCAACCGGTGTAAACCTTCGCTTCACGCCGCCAAAATCTTTCAACGATTGGCGAATTTGCCCATCAGACGCGCCAAGCTCTAGCGCGACCGTAATCCCCGCCAGTGCATTTTGCACATTGTGCTCACCCGCCATGGGCAACGTTAGCCCATCCAACTTGCGCGGTGCAGCAGATCCCGGCCTACGCAGCTCGACATCAAAATGCGCGCCATCCAGATCAGTCTTGAGGTTTGTCGCCCGCACATCAGCCTGGCGATTAAACCCATAAGTAATCCGCCGGCGGTCAGTCACCCGCGCGGCCAAGGCCTGCACTTCGGGGTGATCGGTACACAACACCGCAAATCCATAAAACGGCAAATTCTCAACGAAAATATCGAACGCCTCGCGCAGCTTATCCATGCTGCCATAATGATCCATATGTTCTGCGTCGATATTTGTAACAATCGCGCAGGTCGGGTGCAGCTTGATGAACGTGCCGTCGCTTTCATCTGCCTCAACGACCATCCAGTCGCCTTCCCCAGCCTTATAGTTTGATCCATAGGCATGGATGATCCCGCCATTGATAACCGTCGGGTCAACGCCCGCGCCGTCTAGCAGAGCAGACACCATGCTGGTCGTCGTCGTCTTGCCATGCGTGCCCGCGACGCAGACGGTATATTTAAGGCGCGTTATCTCCGCCAACATATTGGCCCGGCGCACTACAGGGATGCCCGCCGCGCGCGCGGCAACAACCTCTACATTGTCAGGTTTAATGGCGGTCGAGATAATAACCGTACCCGCCCCTTTTACATTCTCAGCAACGTGGCCGATGAATATCTCAGCGCCTTTTTCTCGCAAACGCTGCACATTCTCTGACTCGCGAATATCAGACCCCTGCACCTTATAGCCCATTGTCAGCATCACTTCAGCAATGCCAGACATGCCAATGCCGCCAATCCCAACAATATGTGCAGGACCAAGATCAAAAGGTGTGGGTGAAGTCATGCGGTCTACCGCCTCTAATTGGTATGAGTATCTTTAAGTTAGGTTCGGCCAGCGGCCTGTTCAGCAATGTTTGCCAAGCCTTGCGCTGCATTGGGCTTACCGAGCGATCTAGCCGTCGCCGCGCGTTCTCGCATCTCCTCAGCATCCCCTAAGCGCACATCAATCAGCGCGCCGAGAAGCTTCGGATACAGATTTCCCTCCATCACCATATCGGCAACTCCCTCCAGTGTGAGAGCCTCGGCATTGGCGGTCTGGTGGTCATCCATCGCGATCGCAAGCGGTATCAATATTGACGGGCGACCCACAACGGCGATCTCCGACACTGTGCCAGCGCCAGAGCGTGCAATCACTAAATGCGCGGCGGCTAGCCTTTGCGGCATGTCCGAGAAGAAGGGCTTCAGCTCGCATTCAATCTCCACCTTGCGATAGATCGACTCCACCGCCATCAACTGCTCCTCGCGCACTTGCTGCACGACCTTCAGCCGCGCACGAAGCGGAGCTGATATATGGTTCGCCAGCGCCAAAGGCACACTGTCGCCTATGATCTGCGATCCTTGACTGCCACCAGTAACCAGTATCGTCAACTTGCCATCGGTCGATGGAAACGGCACGTCGCGCATCGCCAAAATATCGGCGCGTACAGGATTACCGACTGCCATGTGGGTGGCTCCGCCGGGCAGCCGATCAAGACGCTGAAAGCCACTGGCCACCACTTTGGCCTGACGCGCAAACCTGCGGTTCACCCGGCCCAGCACAGCATTTTGTTCGTGAATAATAATCGGCACTTTCAAACGCCGCGCCGCCGCCAGCGCTGGAAAAGCTGGATAGCCACCAAACCCTGCCACGAGCGCAGGCCTGTCCTGCTTCATCATAGACTTGGCCCGGCCAATACCTGCATTGATCTTCAACAAGGCACCCGGCAACGTCCACGGTTTGCGCATATTGGGAGAGGCGGCCTGAACCTCCTCTTTCCACTCTGCCGGAAAGTCCTTGGCATAGCGCAGGCCACGCACGTCAGATAGCAGGCCAACCCGCCAACCGCGCGCGATCATCTCATCTGCAAATGCGCGCGCGGGGAACATGTGTCCCCCGGTGCCGCCCGCTGCGATGATAACCAATGGTGCTTTAATATCGTCAGCCATATCGGCCCCTTGCGCGTGTGCCTTGCCCGCGCACCAGTGCAAGGGCCAGTCCAAGAGTCAATCCCGTTCCTATCATGGACGACCCCCCATTCGACACAAATGGCAACGTCATCCCTTTAGGGGGGATAAGTGCAAGATTTACCGCGAGATTTATGGCCGCTTGAAGACCAAAAAGTGTAAATAGACCAGCCGCAGCCGCTCTAGAGAATGAGTCATTCACCCGCGCCGCAGCGCGAAAGCCACGCAAAATCATCAAAACGAACACGCCGAACAGCACGATCGCCGCCACCAAGCCAAACTCCTCAACCATAACTGAGAAGATGAAATCAGTGTTTGCGTCAGGCAACCGCGATTTGATCAGCCCCTCGCCCGGGCCAACGCCAAACAGGCCGCCCCGGCCAATCGCCTCTGCTGCACGATCGATCTGATATGTGTCCGCCGAAGCTGGGTTTATAAACATGTTCACCCGCGCGCGCACATGCGGGAACAGAGCGTACAGCGTGCCCGACAATGCGATCCCGCCACCGCCAAACACCGCCGCCCAGCGCAGCGGCAATCCGCTCACAAAAAAGGTCGCAATGAATGCGACTGACAGCAAAAACGATTGTCCCACATCTGGCTGCATCAACAACAAACCAAGCGTGACGACATAGAACACAAACGCAATCGGTGCCCACGGCCCCGGCACATTGTTTTCACGCTGCGCCAGCAACCAGCCCGCCAGCACGATCAGCCCCGGCTTGACCATTTCACTTGGCTGCAGCGAGAACCCAGCAACACGCAACCAACGCTGCGCACCCTTCACCTCATGCCCCGCCACCAGTATGACGACCAGCAAGATCAGTGAAGAGACGAACACAAAAATTGCCAACCGCCGTGCCCATAACGGGGTCAGCATACTTGTGCCCAGCATGATAACTATGGCCATAGCGGAAAACACAGCATGGCGCGCGGTCAGATAATAAGGGCCAAACCCCATCCTGTCTGACGCAATCGGCCCTGCCGCCAACGACATAAGCATTCCGATAGCCAGCAAGAATAGGGCGCCAGCAACCAGACCCCAGTCCACAGTTCGCCGCCACTCTGTCAGCCAAGACGTGTCAGAGCGGGATAGTACCTGTCCTGACGACGCATAACTCATGCAGGCGCCTGTATATCTGTTGGGATCATCGCGCGAACCTTGTTTCTAAAGGCATCACCGCGCTGTTCAAAATCGGCATACTGGTCAAAACTTGCACATGCCGGAGACAACAACACAACCGGGTTTTCATCGCCCGCCGCTTTGGCATCCTTAAACGCCGCTTCAATCGCCGCGTCCAGACTGCCGCATTTCTGCGACGGTGCATCCGAAGAAATCGAATGAGCAAACGCCGCTTGCGCCTCCCCTATCAGATATGCCTTGCGCACTTTAGAAAATAGCGGGCGCAACGGCTCAATCCCATCGGATTTAGCGACGCCGCCTGCGATCCAGTAAATATTGTCATAGGCTTTCAGCGCCTGTTCAGCCGCATGGGCATTGGTCGCTTTTGAATCATTGACGAAGCAAACGCCGTCCTTCTCGCCCACACGCTCCAAGCGGTGCGCCAGTCCGGGGAAGCTTTCCAACGCTTCAACAATCGTTTGCGGGTCAACACCCATCGCGCGGCACGCTGCATAAGCCGCCACCGCATTCTGATGGTTATGCGTTCCCACCAATGACGGACAGCTCTTCAGATCACCGATCAATTCAGCATTGCCCGATTGACTGTCATAGAGTGACCCAGACACAGCGCTCACGCCGCGCCCAAGCGCATAGGTCGCCGCCACTTGCACCACATTGGCCGGCCCAGACGCTGACAGTCCAATCGCAATTGACTGACTGATCGGCTCATCAAAGCCTACAACCGCCGTATCCTTCGCAGTTTGGTTCTGGAAGATCCGCATCTTGGCAGCTTGATAGCCTTCCATGCCGCCATGACGGTCCAGATGGTCCGGACTGATATTCAGCAAAACCGCGACATTACAATGCAGGCTTTTGACCAGATCAAGCTGGTAGGAAGACAACTCCAACACATAGATCGCATTGGCGTGCAGTGAGGCGAGGTTCAACACGCCAGTGCCTATATTACCGCCGATGCGTACATCACGGCCCGCATGGCGCAGAATATGTCCGATCAGTTCCGTAGTCGTCGATTTACCGTTCGTGCCCGTAATGCCGATTATCTTCGGCCGCGCACGCTCTGGCAGTGACTGCACCGCGCGCGCGAACAATTCCATGTCGCCCACAACCGGCACACCGGTCATCTCGGCCATGCGCACAATGCGGTGCGGCTTGGGGAACCGGTATGGCACGCCGGGCGACAGAACCAGCGCGGCAAATGTCTGCCAGTCACGCTTGTTAATGTCAGACAGCTCAATGCCTTGCGCTTCGGCCTTTGCGCGTGTTGCCTCATTATCATCCCACGCGTGAACACGCGCTCCGCCAGCCTTCAGCGCCTTGGCGGCTGACATACCCGTCCGCCCCAGTCCGAAGACCGCGACATCCTTTCCAGCGTATTCAGTAATCGGAATCATTTGCGCGGCCTACCTCAACTTCAGTGTGGCTAGGCCCATCAGGGCAAACAAAACGGAGAGGATCCAAAACCGCGCAACAACGCGCGTCTCAGGCCAATTTTTCTTCTGAAAATGGTGATGCAACGGCGCCATCAAGAAGATGCGTTTGCCCTCACCAGTCAGCTTACGGGTAATCTTGAACCAGCCAATCTGCATCATCACAGACAGCGCTTCGATCACAAACAGGCCGCCAATAATCACCAGCGCAAATTCGTGTTTCGTGGCCACAGCGATAACACCGAGCATTCCACCAAGACCGAGCGACCCTGTATCGCCCATAAACACTTTGGCGGGAAAGGCATTGAACCACAAAAAGCCCATGCCCGAACCGATCATCGCGGCGAGCAAAACCGACAGCTCCCCCGTGCCCGGTGTGAACTGAATGCCCAAATAGTTCGCAAAAATGAGGTTACCGGTCAGATACGCGATCATCGCATACGCAGCAGCTGCAAATGTCACGGGCACAATGGCAAGGCCATCCAAGCCATCCGTGAAGTTCACAGCGTTCGCGCTGCCGACAACCACGATCATGCCGAAAAGAACGAAGAACCCGCCCAGCGGCAAGAAATAATCATTGATAAACGGCACTGCGACACCGCCAGAAAATGAAGGGTCAGCCGGCTCAACCGTTGTTTGCGGCGCAACCGTGGCAATCATCTCTGCAAAGCCCGTAAGCGGGCCCCACTCAGCATGGCCCGCAGGCGTATGTGCACCGTGCAGCCCCATGATAAAGGCACAAGCCGCCGCCGCGATACCAAATCCAAACAGCAAGCGAACACCTGCCGAAACACCATCGGCGCTTTGCTTTTTGACCTTCGCTAAATCATCCAAAAGGCCGAGCAGCGCAAAAGACACGGTCACAAACAGCACGACCCAAATGTAGGGATTGCCAAGATCGGCCCAGAGCAATGTGCCAGCCAACACGCCGAGCCAGATGAGCAAGCCGCCCATTGTTGGCGTGCCCTGTTTTGAAAGCTGCGCCTCAAGGCTCAGATCACGGATGGGTTGCCCCTTGCCTTGGCGAGCGCGCAACACGTCAATGATCTTGTCACCAAACAACACAACCACCAAAAAGGCAGTCATGACCGCCGCGCCTGAGCGGAAGGTGATGTAATTCAATACATTGAAAAATCCGCTGTCTGCGGCGAGCCATTCATATAGCATCAACCCACTCCCACGGTACTTTCTGTACCGTTTTCTTTTCCACTCACCTCAGCCGGTATGCTCCATTGGCGTAACCGATCTGCTAAGCGCCCCATACCGGATGCATTCGACCCTTTGATCAAGAGCACATCCCCATCACGAAGCGCGTTCTCAACCGAATTAAACAACTCATCAGCATTAGACGCCCAAACATGTTGCAAAGAAGGCGGAAGCGCCTCTGCAAGGTGAGTCATTTTGTCACCAGCCAGGAATACCCCTTCAGCGCCAGCCTCGACGACAATTCTTGCCAAAGATTCATGTTCGTGGTCGGATTTTTCGCCAATCTCCAACATTTCGCCGAGCGCAACCAAGCGCCGCCCAGATGGACGACCCGACAGCGCAGAAAGCGCCGCGCGCATACTCGCTGGGTTGGCGTTGTAAGCATCATCAATCATCAAAATGCGGCCACCATTCGGCAGGCCCAAATACTCCGCGGTGCCACGTCCCGGCGGGGGCGTGTACCCAGACAATGCCTCAGCGCAATCAGCAACAGATCGCCCGGTTTGGCTGGCCGCGAGCAATGCCGCCGCCACATTCAGCGCCCAATGCTCACCAACCGCATTAATCTGCACAACAGCCCGGTAACCAATCACTTCAACAGTGATCGTGCTGGTCTGGCCATCTGTTTCATATTCAACAATGCGCGCCGTTGCGTCATCCGCCCGGCCAAATGTCTCTAGGCTACCGGTTGGGCACAGTTCACGCGCGCGATCAGCCAAATGATCCAAGAATGGGTCATCCGCAGGCAGAATGAACGTACCACCCGCCTCCATGCCAGCAAACACGTCAGATTTCTCATCAGCAACAGCTTCAAGACTGCCAAGCCCCTCAAGGTGGGCGCCCGCGATACAAGTGATAACGCCGATATGCGGGCGCACCATATGGCTGCGCGGGGCAATTTCGCCCGGTGTCGACATGCCAATCTCAAACACAGCGCGCTGCGTGTCCTGTGGCATCCGCGCCAGTGTCAGCGGCACACCCCAATGATTGTTAAAGCTCTTCACATTCCAATGCGCCGGGCCAAACGCGCGATACATTTGGGCCAGCATTTCCTTGATGCTGGTCTTGCCAACACTTCCAGTCACCGCCGTGCGCACTGCGCCGCTACGGGCACGCGCTGCAATGCCCATCATCTCTAGCGCGGCCAATGTATCGTCGGCTTGCACAAATGCGCCGCCTTCAACTGGACGCGAGACGAGCGCACCCGCCGCGCCAGCCTCAAACGCATTGCCGGCAAAATCATGCCCGTCGCGTTGGTCCTTCAGCGCCACGAACAAGTCGCCCGACTTCAAGCTGCGCGTATCAATCGACAGTGTACCGGTCACTTCGAATGGCGCACTCTCAGCGCCGCCTGTGACCAGCGAAATTTCGTCAGATGTCCAAAGTGGTGTTGTCATAGAACCGGCTCTCCCAACGCAGCCAAGGCTGTGTCTTGATCAGAAAATGGCAACACGGTTTGACCAACGATCTGCCCCGTCTCATGCCCTTTACCGGCGATCACCAAAGTGTCGCCTTTGCCCAACTCTACAATAACAGTGCGTATAGCCTCGCCGCGATCAGCAATCTCACGCGCGCCCGGCGCTGCGGCCAGTATCGCTTTACGGATCAGCGCGGCGTCTTCCGTGCGCGGGTTGTCATCGGTCACCACGACATCATCACCATGACGGGCCGCAATCTCACCCATAAGCGGACGCTTGCCCGTATCGCGATCACCGCCGCAGCCAAACACGACTTTCAGGCGCGCAGCCGTATGAGGACGCACCGCGCGCAGCAACGTGTCCAGCCCGTCCGGCGTGTGGGCATAATCCACAAACACCCCTGCCCCGCTTGCGGTCTCTCCCACAAACTCAAGCCGGCCTTTGACTGGTTTCAAAACCTTCAGCCCAGAAACAACCGCGTCGATCTCCATGCCCAGCGCCAAGCAGATCGCGGCCGCCGCCAGCGCGTTCAGCGCTTGGAACTCACCGATCAGCGGCAGCTCGAATGGTTTCAGCTCGGCGCCCTGCCATTTCAGGCTCAGTAATTGACCCGTCGCGCGCGGCATCACTTCGCAAATCGACAGATCAGCGCCCGTCCAGCCAAATGACATAACGGTCAAACCAGCCGCCTTCGCTGCCGTCTCAAACGCGGCGCTCTGATCGCTGTCAGAATTCACAATCGCGGGAATGCCCTTAGGGGCCAGCTCGCCAAACAAGCGCAGCTTCGCACCCAGATATTCTTCCATCGTCTCGTGATAATCGAGATGGTCTTGCGTGAAGTTCAGGAACGCCACCGCCGCCAAATCAACCCCGTCCATCCGGCACTGCTCGAGGCCATGACTAGAGGCCTCCATCGCCGCATGGGTCACGCCCTGCTCAGCCAACATCTTCAACGTCTCAGAAATCGTCACCGGGTCTGGCGTCGTATGGCCCACATCAATGCTCCCTTGCGGGCCAATCGCCCCCAAAGTGCCCATCGACGCCGCAGAATACCCCTGAAACGCCCAAATCTGCCTCAAAAAATCGACCGTGGACGATTTACCATTGGTGCCGGTAATCGCCGCCACTTTTTTCGGCTGCACGCCATAAAACGCCTTCGCCGCCAGCGCCAAAGCCTTGCGCGGATCTTCAGCGACGACTGATACAGCCTCACCCGTCTCAACACCGCCTTCAGACAGCACTGCTACAGCGCCAGCCTCAACGGCCCCAGCCACAAACTTGCGCCCATCCACAACAGTGCCCTTCAGCGCGGCAAACAGGTAACCCGTTTTCACCTTGCGGCTGTCTGCCGTAATTCCGATGATCTCGGTGTCGCCCTTCTGGGCGTTCGGGAACAGGTCTTTTAGTTTCACAGTTCGCTCCTTTGCTCTGGTCCTGAGCGGAGCGATTGGCGATCTGGAGTGTCTTCAAACCGAGGCGGAAGCCCCAGTAACGGCGCGACACGTTCGATTATGCGCCCAGCGGTCGGCGCAGCATTCCAAGCGGCCGTCGCACCGCCAGTCACTTCTGACTGTGGCTCATCAAGCACCACGATCAGGGCATATTGCGGGCGATCATAGGGAAATATAGATGCAAAACTGGTCACATTCCGGTCAACGTCATAGCCGCCATCAACGGGCTTTTCCGCCGTTCCGGTCTTACCCGCGACGCCATATCCAGCAATGTCGGCGCGCTTTCCCGTGCCAGTAATGACAGCTTCGCGCATCATCACATTGACCATCTCAGACGTCAGTGCAGACATCACACGTATAGGCACGGCCTTACGGTCATCATCCATTATCAGGGTGGGCTGGAGCCGCTCTCCAGCATTCGCGAACGCCATAAAGCCAGACAGGAACGCCAGCGGGCTCACCGCAATACCATGCCCATAAGACACAGTCGCAGACGACAAGTCAGTGTACTGCTCCGGCAAAATCGGCGCCGCAGAACCAGCCAGCTCAATAGCCGCACGCGTCGTCAGCCCCGCACGCTCCAAGAACGCTTGTTGGCGACGTGGCCCCAGTTTTTCATTCACATGCACGGTGCCAATATTGCTACTCTCAGCAATGATCATTTTGAGGCCCGCATTGCGTACCGGCAACGGGTGGTCATCTTCAATCTCAAAGCCACGTATCTTAATGCCATCCGACACGTTGAACATGTCGCTCGGCTTTACCGCACCGGACTCTAGCGCCGCCGCAACAGTCAACGGCTTGAACACAGACCCTAGCTCATACACCGCGCCCACAGCCCGGTTCAGGCGTGACGGGTCACCCTTTGGTGTTGCATGCGCTTGGTTGGGATTAAATGGCGGCCAGCTGGCCAGCGCCCGCACTTCGCCCGTGCCTGCGTCCATCAAAATTGCCGCACCGCCCTGCACATCATGCTCGGCTGCCGCCGCTGCAAGTTCAGCCTCAACCGCCGCCTGCACACCATTATCTAGCGTCAGGCGCAACGGCTCTCCACCTTTGCTCAGCAGGTCATCCTGCGCATATTCAATCCCGGCAATGCCAATATCGTCGACGCTGGTAAAGCCTAGCAAATGACCGGCCAATGTACCCCGCGGATAGCTACGCCCGCTCTCTTCACGGAAATCCAGCCCCTCAAGGCCCAAATCCCAAACGGCTTTACGCTGGCGCGGGGTTAAATCGCGTTCAATGTGCACTTCTTGTAGGCTGGTGTTCGACAAACGCCGATGCAGCGTCTCGCGGTCCATTTCCGCAAACACACTCATCAGCGCGTCTGTCGTCTCGTTCGCGTCCCAAATCAAATTCGGCAACGCCACCAATGTGTAAGTCGTCACAGAGGTCGCCAACTGCTCGCCATTCCGGTCCAGAATGTCAGCGCGCATTATGGTCGGCGCCAAAATTCGTTGCGACGCGCTAGCATCACCCTGTCCACTTAGCGCAAGATAACCGCCCTTCCCCGCCAATATGACGAACAGGGCAGCCAAGCCTAACCCCACAAGGCGGGTACGGTTGCGGGAGCCTTCGCTCACTCAGCGGCCTCCACATCTTCAACCGCATCAGCCCGCGCTGTCTTCACCTCAGCAACAGGTTCACCAACGATGTAATCCAAATCATCTTCTTTGATAATTTGCTCTGGGCGCGGCGGGGCCATGCCCAGCTCTCCACGCGCATATTCTTCAATCCATTCGCGCCGGCTCATGTGGGATAGCTCGGTCTCGAGTTGACCGCGCTGGTGCAACTCTTGCTCAATCTGCGCATCGACCGCCATAATCTCGGCAGCGGTATCCCGCGCGCCATATTTCGCGCGATAGAGACTGACAATCAGCAGGCCAACAACCAATAATCCAAACAGAAATACGCGGCGACTCATGCGGCATCCTCCAAATCTGATAGTGACGGCAAATCCATGCCATCATCGGGTTCTTCGCTGCGTGGCGGCGCGCTCGTGCGCACGGCAGACCGCAGCTTGGCAGAGCGTGCACGTGGATTTCCTTCCACTTCCTTAGCGGATGGCGTCACAGCCTTGGAAATCGCCATATCAAATGTCGCCTCAGGCCCAGCGCTCATTGCAGGAAGGTGACGAGACCCGCCCGACATTTTGCCAGACCGCCCGCGCAACCAACGCTTGACCATACGGTCTTCCAGCGAGTGGAACGTTACCGTCACCAACCGACCGCCGGGGCGCAATATCGCCTCTGCGGCCTGTAGCGCCTTGGCCAGCTCATCCAGCTCAGAATTCACATACATACGGATCGCCTGAAAGGTCAGCGTCGCAGGGTGCGTGCGCGCACCTCGGCGTCCACCCACGGCAGCCTCAACCACATCGGCGAGATCCTTGGTCGTCTTGAACGGCGCAGCCACGCGGTGCTGCACAATCTGTCGCGCAATCCGGCGTGCTTGACGCTCCTCACCCAGACGGAAAATCACATCCGCAAGGTCGCGCTCGCTCATATAGTTCACAACGTCGGCGGCTGTTGGCCCGGACGCGCCCATGCGCATGTCCAGCGGCCCCGGCTTCATAAACGAGAAGCCCCGCTCACCCTGATCGATCTGAAAACTTGAGACGCCAATATCCAGCACAACGGCATCAACCTTTGGCGCGCCCGCATCAGCCATCAGCTCGTCCATATCGCCAAACTTACCCAACACAGGCACGAGGCGTGGATTGTCCTTCGCCATTCGCTCCGCGCGGGCGATCGCGTCAACATCGCGGTCGATGCCATAAACCCGGCAATCAGCAGCATCCAAAATCGCCAGCGAATAACTGCCGCCGCCAAATGTGCCGTCCACCACCAAATCACCATCGCGCGGCGCTAGAAAGGCGAGCACTTCGGCCAGCATGACCGGCACATGACCGGCATCACCAGCAGGCGTAATCGGCGTATATTCGGGTGTTCTAACCATCTAGTCCTCCCCGCCCACGAGGCGCATGCCCGATAAGTCTGCGCCGCTCGCGGCCTGAAGCACGTCATTATACGCCTCGCCCAGCGCAGCCAGCGCTTCAGGGCTAGACGCCTGAGATTCCATTTTCGCATCATATGCAGCGTGGCGATCCGGGCTCCAAATCTGGAAGCTGTCGATATTGCCCGCAAACGTCACGCGGCCTTTAAGGTCGGCGGTTTCGAGCATAGCCTTGGTCAGCTTTACGCGGCCCGTCTCATCCATTTTCAGATCAGCGGCTTTGGCGAAGATACCGTTCACCAACGCCTTGCGGGTCATCGACTGTGGGGGCAAGCGGGTCAGGGTCGCCCGGTACATTGCCATTAGAGGCTCTCCGCCTCCCTCCAAACAGCCAGAGCCATCGAGTGCAGGCCAGAGGAAGACACGGCTGCCACCACCAAGCGCAGCGCGGAAAGGAGCCGGGATAGACACCCTGCCTTTCGCATCAATAGCACTCTCATAGGTGGAAACAAACACCAGCCAACCCCGTCTAAAATATGCCTAAACCCCGCCATGGGTAAACCATGCCTTAACTTGGAGTATCATGGGACAGCATGGGCCTCAATGGTCCGATTTGGATTCACAGCCATTGCACAGAACTGGGTATCGGAACATTGCGAAGACATTCACGGAACAAACCGGAACGGCCCCTTGGGATCACCTGCAAAACACCTTGTTTTTGCTTCGTAAACAAAAGGTTAACGCAGCGGCCTGTGGAATTCCATAAAGAAATCCAAATACTGCGATTTCTCATAATCCCAGACTCGCAGCACCAAAACTTCCCCTACCCGTAGCCGACAGGATCGACCCTCAAGTTGCACGCGAGAAAAGCTCAGCTACAATTGCTCATGGCGAACTCTCAACACTTTCCGAATTGCCTTCGCCACCCCCTAGCGCTAAAATATCAGGCATGCTCATTCGCCTCGCTACCCATAACGATCACGCCTCAATTTTGGACATCATCGCCCCCGTTTTTCGAGACGGCCAAACCTACCCGATTGCCTCAGACATCAGCAATTCAGACGCGCTAGCCTATTGGTTGAGCGACGAGAAGGAAACTTTCGTCGCCGAGATAGACGGTGAGATATTGGGAACTTACTATCTGAAAGCCAACCGGTCAGGCGGCGGGAATCATATTAGCAATTGCGGCTACATGACCCATGCCAACGCGACTAGTCGCGGTATTGCCAGTGCTATGTGCGAGCACTCATTGTCCTACGCTGAGACGGCTGGATTTCTGGGAATGCAATACAACTTTGTCGTCAGCACAAATACCGGGGCGATCAGGCTGTGGGAGAAGTTTGGCTTCGAAATCGTCGGTCGCCTCCCCCGTGCGTTTAACCACCCAACAGAGGGCCTTGTAGACGCCCTAATATTATTCCGCCCGATTTGATAGCCCGACAACCGTCAGCAAACCCCGATCAGTTCACCAGCGCAGTCTCAGCCAACAACACATGAGCAACGGCGTTGACCACGGCGGCGATGCGAATGCTCGCCTGAATTTGGTCCGTCGTCATGCCTTCTTTGCGCAGGATGCTTTCATGGCTATCGAGGCACATGCCACAACCATTCACGGCAGACACTGCAAAGCTGAATAGCTCAAAGTCCACCTTTTCAATGCCTGGCGAACCGATGATCTGCATACGCAGCTTGGCAGGCACAGTTGAATAGACCTCATTAGAGATAAGGTGTGTTGAGCGGTAATAGACATTGTTCATGCCCATGATCGCGCTGGCGCCTTTGGCCGCGCGGATCGCTTCAGGCGAAATCTTGTCTTCGACCTCAGCGGCAATCGCCCTCAACGTCTGCGGCTCGCCCACTGCGTATGCAACGGCGAGGTAACAGCCATATTTCTGCTGGTCGCTAAGAATGGTCTCATTAACGAGGCTACCAAGGTTCAGTTTCAAATCCTTAGCATATTCAGGCAGGAGGGATTTCAACGTATCAAGTGACATGAGTTTAGAACCTTTCAGTAAATCAAAATAGGCAAGCCGGAGCAGCGCTGCAGGTAGCATAAAAACTAACCCGCGCGCTGCCCCGCCCCAAAGAGACGCTACAGCGTGTCACCACCTACCGGGCGGTTACATGGGCACAGCTCGTCAGTTTGCAGCGCATCAAGAACACGCAGCGTGTCTTGTGGGCTACGGCCAACATTAAGGTTGGTTACATAAACGTGCTGGATCACATTGTGCGGATCAACGATGAATGTCGCGCGGTACGCAACGCCAGCGTCTGGCTCACGTACACCAAGGCCGTCAACAAGCGCGCCTTGCGTGTCAGCAAACTGCCAGATTGGCAATTTCGCTAGATCAGCGTGGTCACGGCGCCATGCCAGCTTCACGAATTCATTATCGGTTGAACCGCCCATTACCACGGCGTCGCGATCTTCAAAATCGCCGCCAAGACGCGCAAATTCAGCGATCTCAGTTGGGCATACGAACGTGAAGTCTTTCGGGTAGAAGAAGATGACTTTCCATTTGCCCGGAAAGCTGTCCTGCGTGATCGGCTCAAATGCGCTGACGCCGCCTTCTTCATGTTCCATGAATTTTGGTTTCACGCCGGTTACTGTGAAGTTTGGAAGCTTTTCGCCAATTCCAAGCATATATATCTCCTAAATTGTGTGCTCATTCAGACAGGATAATTCCTGCGCGAGTTCCGATTAATGTGTATCGCGTAAAAAAGAAAATTGATAATTTCATAATTTGCCATAGATTATATCTATGATCATTCCGACACTCAGACAGCTCCAATTCTTGGTCGCACTTGGCGAAACAGGCTCTTTCTCCCGCGCGGCAGAGGCCTGCCATGTCACACAGCCCACACTCTCGGCTGGCATCAAGGAGTTAGAGACCCTGCTCGACGTTAAGCTGGCCGATCGCGAAGCACGCGGCGCAAAGCTCACCCACGCCGGAGAACTCGCCACAGCGCGCGCCAGCGCCCTCATCAATGATGCACACGCGCTCGTTCAAGCCGTGCAAAGCGCCGGGGCAATGCTGACTGGGCCGTTTCATCTTGGCGCCATCCCTACAATTGCGCCCTTCGTGCTGCCAAAAGTCGTGCGGGCCCTATCTGCCCAGTATCCGGCGCTAAAGCTCTACCTGCATGAAGACCGCACGGCCCGCCTGATCGACCAGCTGCGTACTCGCAAGCTAGACGCCGCCCTCATCGCCCTGCCTTGGGACGCGCCGGGCATTGAGAGCCTCCCGCTGCTTGATGATGAGTTCCTATTCGCGGCCCCCGCCTCTCATCCATTGGCCCGCAAAAAGGGCATCAGCCCCGAAGACCTCGACGGCGAAGACATCTTGCTGCTGGAAGACGGCCATTGCCTACGCGATCACGCGCTTTCGATCTGCCGCCTCAAAACCGGCGATGGCGCAGGGCAAGTCGCCGCCACATCGCTGGGCACGCTGGTCAACATGGTCGCGGGCGGTCTTGGCGTCTCATTGCTCCCGCGCCTCGCCACAGAGAACGGCCTCATGGTCGGCAACGATGTCGCGGTGCGCCCCTTCACCCGCCCTGTCATTGGCCGCCAAATCGGCATCGCCTGGCGCGAAGGCAGCCCCCGCGAAGCCGACGCTCGCAAAATAGGCGAAGTGCTAAAAGCCGCGCTCACCAACACGCCCACAAACTAGAAATTCCGCGCAAAAACCATCTTGCCAAGACTTGAATCCGCAATTACATAACGCATTATATAATATGTTATGCAATGGATCGACCAATGACCGATGACATCCTCGCCCGCGCCGGCTATCTCGGCCTCGCCAGCCGCCTCAAGCGTCTCGCAGACAAACTGCAAGCGGATGCCGTGGGTGCGTTCAACACCCGCGCCTATCCCATCCAGACAACCCATTTCCCGCTTATTGCCGCGCTGGAGGCCTACGGCCCGCTCAGCGTGGGCGCCGCCGCAGAGATCATGGGCGTCAGCCAGCCCGCCGTCACCCGCATCTACACCGCTGTCCAAAAAATGGGCCTCACCGATACTCGCCCCATTAAGGGTGATAAACGGCACAAGGAGATTCACTTCACGCCAGCCGGTGAAGCGCTCGTCGCAGACATGAAAGCTAATTTTTGGCCCGACGTACGCATCGCGGCCGAAAAGCTCTGCACATCAGACGCAAAAGACTTCCTCGCCCACATCACACATATCGAAGCCGCCCTTGATGACAGCCCCCTACACGCGCGCATAGAAGAAGAAGCCGACTCCGGCGGCCTACGCATCGTAGAATTTTCAGACGATCTCGCTCACCATTTCGAGGCCATATCCCGCGAATGGGTGCAAGCGATGTTCAAGCTAGAAGCCGAAGACATCGACATCATCGAAAACCCCCGTGAGCGGATCATCAATAAAGGGGGAATTATCCTATTCGTCGAAGATGACGTGCTCGGTATTATCGGAACCTGCGCCCTCATGCCATTTGAAAATGGCGCATTTGAGCTCACGAAAATGGGTGTTTCCGCCAGCGCGCGCGGCAAAGGCGCCGGTGCGTTCATCATGAAGAAAGTGCTGCAACGCGCCCGCCGCATGAACATGCGTGAGCTGTTCCTGCTGACCAACTCAAAATGCGAAGCGGCTGTTCACCTCTATGAACAGGTCGGCTTCAAGCATGATGACGATATCATGCAACGGTTCGGCCATCGGTATGAGCGGTGCAATGTGACGATGTCATTCGCACTGCCCAAGTGAGATCGCTAGAAAACTTTACTTAAACGGGTGAAGCTGTTGCTTCAGCAGGCCCTCTGGCGGTGCGCCATGGACAACGCCATACTCTTCTGGCCACTCTTTGGGCAGATAAAATGACCCGAACAGACGATCCAAAAATGAGAAGTGGATCGCGTAATTCTTGTTCATCGCCGCGTCGGCCTTGGCATGGTGCCAGTGGTGATGGCGAGGCGTTACAAATATCCCGTCGAGGCGCTTCAAATCATAAGAACAGTTCGCGTGAATGAACGTCGCGTGGAAGCCAATGAACAGAATATACGCATTCATCGGCCCCTGATCGAAGCCCAGCACAGCCATTGTGATCAAACCCACTGTGCGCGTAATCAACGGCTCCAATATGTGCAGGCGTGATCCAGCCAGCCAGTCCATATGTTCCGTACTGTGATGCACCGAATGCACGCGCCAGAGGAAATCATTGTTGTGATAAGCTCGGTGCGCCCAGTACTGACCAAAATCCACCATAAACATCAGCAGTATAAACTGCACCACAAACGGCAATCCGCCGATGAACGCGCCAACCGCCGGCACCACGGCCCAGCCAAACCAATTATGCACGACATAATTACCCGCAAACAGGAAGAACCCGATCAGCAAATGGTGCAGCAGGAAATGCTTCAAATCCAGCGCCCAATCGCCCCGCAGAACCGATTGATCCCGCCGTAATGGCGCCAGCCTCTCCAACACGACAAAGCCAATACCCGTCGTCAGCAGACCAATGATAAACCAATCAACCCCGATATATAGCGCGCCCGGCGTCACAACCCCTTGCACAACATCTGGCCCACCCAGCAGCATCGCGATTAACCCGGCGCTCAGGCCTAAAACAGCCAACTTCCGTTCCGCCTTCTGATACAGCGCAAACCCGCCAAACCCGGCAGCGGCGATCAATCCAGCGGCCATCACAACACGCAAATGCGCAGGGTTGTAAGCTGCCCGCAATTCCGGCGTCGTCAGATAAGACGGGAACATAAAGGCCAGCACACCCAGCAAGCTAAGCACGCCAAACAGACAGCACAGATAAGCACTAATCCGCCCCTCCCCCACAACAAATGGACGGACATGCGATTTCGAAGCTGGCTCAGTCATATTTCACCCCTCATTTACAGAGAGGCCTATCACCCAGCCTTGAACATCCACTTAATCACTCAACAAAAAGCACCCTTCTTTACTCAACAGACGTTGGCACCCTTACCTATTTGTAAACAGCACCCCGAGACCACCCCTCACATATCGCCAAGTGCCGTCGCTGTTCGCTTTAACCTGATTGGTGCAATCTCTGAAACCAAGATAACAATCCTCGTACCAAGTTTGCGCTACAGACTTATAACTCCAATCTGCCTCTGCCCCACCTGGCGCGTTTTGACTCCATCCATTCATAAAATCCCCGTGGGCCGTCGAACCACGTGGCGTTCCAGGTTGGGGGTTCCCGTCGGCATCCAAATCACTTGCCAGATACCAATTTCCCGTTCCAGCGGCAGTCACGCCCCACGTAACTGAATAGCTTTGTGACGGAATACGAACCCAATCACCTACCGGGCATCCATCATTTGTATTCTCTGCTTTCGTGGCGTACCGCAACCAAGTTTCTTGATTGGGTAGCTCATAATTACTTGGGTCTTCTGCAGCCATCCCTTTTGGTTGATTGGACAAATTCAAACATTGCGGAAACCAGAATAGCAAATTCATCCCTCCTTCGCCACAATTTGGCATTGCCCCAAACGTCTTGGTTTTGCTTCCACTCACATCATAACACGTCCATTGCATCCCCGCTCGCCTGTCGTCATTATAAGGATTCCCTTCAAGTGCAGACAATTGTTGAGCAGTCAACTTGTGTGCGATCATCTTCAAATTGTACCACTCTGGAGGGAGAGTGGACGGCAAATCATTCCGACCACCAGCATGCGGACCATAAAGCCCAAAATCCGTCTTATAATAGGCCAAAAACGCTTCCTCATGAATCACCTCATGATCCGTTAGCGGATCATTATCCACTTCCACCATCGTCGGGATCCAGTAGAGCGATTTGTTCACGCCCCCACCAGCGCATGTAGAATTATTGTAGGCTAGTAAATCGGCACGTCCGGTATTTACGCTCACATCCAGATCAGATCCGTAAAAAGAATGCATATGGTGACTATGAGAAGATGAGTCAGCTTGTAAAATCGGATCGGTTTGTTCTATGCCTGCAAATCCGCATAAAATTCGAAAATTACCGCTTGCCACAGTCCCGGGAGCTAATGATTTCGTTTCCCAGTTTGAGCCATCACGAACAAAGGAGGGTGAAATATTATCCACTCTATCAGTGGGAATCGGCTGACCATCATGCGACGGACCTGGAGGACCTGGAGGACCTGGAGGACCTGGAGGACTATCCTCGCCCATAAACGCATTGTCGAGATAATAAGTGCCCGCCGCCGGGTTGTTGTCAAACATAACACCAAACGCATTGAGCTCAAATTTACCAAGAGAATGCAGATCAATCTCGACAGAATTCCATCCATCCCGCAACGAACTCACCTCTTGTCCGTTTGCATTCCTAATAACCGCATAACTTCGCTCACCACTCGAAAGAGTGGTCCAATTGTTTGCACGTATCTCGATAGTTCCATTCACACCCGCTGGTTTATAAAGACTGTAAGAAAGCACATTATTGGACGCACTAACGTCTATTGGCGGACTTAAGTAAATTCCGGCCGAGTCATAAGGAACTACGGATTGCATTTTGATTTTGCTCGTGACGTTCCCAGCCACATGCTCGGTCGTTTCAGTAACGATGGCTTGCCCTCCCCACAAAGTTCCAGGGCCGTCGGAGATATCATCGACATAGAGCAAAATCCCATCTGGTGACGGACCATCCCTGTTTCTAGGCGCATCCTCTAGCGCGATATTGTCCAAGTAATATGCATCCCCCGCAATAGCATCTTCCATTATTGCGAACGCCTGGATCGAGTTAAACCCCATGGCGCTCAGATCAATTCCAATAGAGTAGGTCACGTTATCATCCAGACAAACCCACGCGTTCGCGGCACCACAGCTCGCAGCAACATCTGCAGCACTTTGTCCATCAATATACATATGCATCTGTGACGACGTATTGTTCATCAACAGCCTCGTATTCCAATAATTCGTTCGAATGTCGAAAATACGCATCACAGGTGCATCTTGCCGAAAGTCGAAATTAAGCCACTTAGGTTCACTCCCGATAGCCTGATAATCATCTTTTATAAAGAACCCATTGGTGTCGTATGGTTCATTAGTCTGTATACGTAGTTCACCATCGAGAATAGAAATTTTTGAATTATTCTGTTCTGGAAACTTTACGACAGTTTCCGAATTAATATCATCGACGAACAAAACCTGCGCACCAGAAGGGAACGCGGTAAACACAAAAACGACTGCAGCTGAAACTATTGTCTTTAACATTGGGACCCTCATGCCTATTCAAACCTCGCGCGCCAACGCTCCATCCGTAATTGACGCATTTTTTCTATAAGGTGAAGAATACACTATGGAGCGCCCCCGCATAGGTTGCAAGCTTTCCCCGTGATCTATCAACAAAAAAAGCGGCCCCATGACGGAGCCGCTTTTCATTTCAAATCTGGTCAGAAAGATCAGCCGACTTCGCGGCCATGAACGTCCAGCTCATATTCGCGCACTTTGCGATAGAGCGTTGAGCGACCAATGCCGAGACGGCGTGAGACTTCGCTCATATGGCCTTCATAGAAGTCGATAGCGTACTGAAGAATATCGCGCTCAATATCATTCATTGCGCGCAGCTCTCCAGCCTCGTCCAAAATAGCAACCGGCGTATCGGCCGCAGGCGCCGCAAATGGCATCACATCATTGGCCGCCGCTGGGGCCGCTGGAATAGCGTTCGCAGCAACTGGCAAAGTCGGAAGACTCTCAAGATCAGGCATCTGGCCAGAGACCTGAGGGAAGTCCTCAGGGCGCAGCCTGTCACCGTCACACAAGACAACCGCGCGGAAAACAGCATTCTCAAGCTGGCGCACATTGCCGGGCCAATCAAACGCGTAGAGCATTTTCAGCGTCGTATCAGAAATGCCCGCAATTTTAGCGCCTTCAGAGGCATTAAAACGGCTGACAAAATGCTCAACCAGTGCCGGAATATCTTCGCGGCGCTCCCGCAAGCTCGGCATATCCAATGGGAACACGTTCAAACGATAGAACAAGTCTTCGCGGAACGTGCCGTCTTGAACCTGCTGGGCCAAATCACGGTTAGTCGCAGAGATAATGCGCACATCAACCTTCGTCGGGCGACGTGAACCAACAGCGTCCACCTCCCCTTCTTGCAGGGCGCGCAGCAATTTCACCTGCGTATCGAGTGGCAGTTCGCCTACTTCATCGAGGAACAGCGTGCCGCCATCGGCCTCAACAAACTTACCAAGCGCCTTAGAGACGGCGCCAGTAAACGCGCCCTTCTCGTGGCCGAACAAGATAGATTCAACAAGATTTTCAGGGATGGCACCGCAGTTCACAGTGACAAACGGCTTGCCAGCGCGCGACGAAGCGCCCTGAATGCAGCCTGCGATCACTTCTTTACCAACACCACTTTCACCCAAGATCAGCACTGGAATGTCTGTAACAGCGGCCCGCTCAGCAAGGCGAACAACTTGGCGCATTGGCGGAGCAGCCGCAATCATATCCTCAAACGACATGCCACCTTCAGCCTTGCGTGACAGGCGTTTAACTTCGCCAGACAGTGACTGCATTTTCAGTGCATTGCGAATAGACACAACAACACGTTCCGGGTTGGCAGGCTTAACAATGAAATCAACCGCGCCAGCACGCATCGCCGATACAATCGTGTCGATGCCAGATGTCGCCGTCAGCATAACAACAGGCAGATCTTCGCGTTTGGAAGCCAAACGCTCCAATGTTTCCATTCCAGAAAGGCCCGGCATGTTCAGGTCGAGCAGAACAACGTCTACGCCATCCTTCGGGTCAGCTGCGACAGCAATACCTGCTTCACCGTCAGGCGCTGTGCGACAAGCAAAACCCGCCTTCTCCACCGCAGCCTGAAGCAGGCGGCGTTGTGTTGGATCATCGTCGATAACCAAAACTGTCTTCGCCATCCATCTACCCTCGTTTCTTTGTGGGCCGTAATCGACCCCATTGTTACTTTTGACGCATTACGAGACACTTCAGTCCCGTTTCGTTACGACCCGTTCTGACACAAAGGAATGGAATTATGATTTATGAGATCGATGAAATTTCTTTGGTTTTCAAAGTATCAGCCTTTGTCGCCAACAAACTGCGCCTCAACGCCCTGAGTCCCATATAAAGAAACTGACAAAAAAAGAGGGCGCGCCCTGAACGAACGTACCCTTAAAAAGCACCAAGTCTTTTTCTCGCGTCGAAGCGCGTAATCTTAGTTAGACGTCAGCTTATCCCGGTCCGGAGGAAGGATCGCAAGCAAGTCCTTGGGCGTCACCGGGGAATCGCGGAAACGGATTCCCATCGTATTCCCCACAATCCAGCGCCGTTCGCACCAGCGCAGCAATCGCTCTTCACACTCGCCAACACGCACTAGCAAGTAAAAATCTTTGGGCACGCTGTCCCAGTCGCCAATGTCGACTTTCGCACCATTTTTGGAAATATCCAAAAGTTTGCACTCGTGAACATCAGTCATGTCAGCCAGCACGATTCGCGCGCCCACATTGGTGGACGTTCTCTTCTCGCTACGCAGATTGTGGCCATTTGGCTCCACAGTCCCGGCTAACTTTGCGGTGTTTGTCGGCGTTTCCATAACTCATATATGCGTGAGGCTGAATATCGTTCCAAAAAAAATTCAACTTCCAAAAGACTCGGAAATTTCGGCCCAAAAGCCGCCACTCCTCCACGCCGGTAAGGGCAACTAGCGCCCTCAAGACCCACATATTTTTCCGGTAATAACAAAGAACAACGGAGCAAATCTCACCAAGGGTGAAATTGCTGTCACAAATATTTCACCCTTCTACATGCTCTTAGATATTGAATATTCCTCTCAAATCCTGATCAAGGCGAGGAACAATTGAGTCAGCTGTGGAGACACCTCAATGACCGGCGAAGAGAACAACACCGTTAAGGCAACGCTCGACAAAGATCTTGCCAAGATCGGCAAAGCTGAGGCCGCTGTTGCCTCCACGTCTCGCGGCATGGTGGGGCCTAGCCTCTCCTTCCTCTTCATCGCGGCCATTGTCGCTATTGGATACACGCTCCTGAACGGGCAGCAGAACTGGATACTCATCACCGCCGCCGCTGCCATTGGCGGCTATATGGCCCTCAACATCGGCGCCAATGATGTGGCAAACAATGTTGGCCCGGCGGTTGGCTCTGGCGCCCTGTCGGTTGTCGGCGCTCTAGTCATTGCTGCTGTGTGCGAAAGCGCCGGCGCCCTGCTCGCTGGAGGCGACGTTGTAAACACCATCTCCAAGGGCATTATCGACCCGGCTCAAGTTGCCTCGGCTGACACCTTCATCTGGCTAATGATGGCCGCGCTCATCTCCTCTGCGCTTTGGGTTAACCTCGCCACAGTCATCGGCGCGCCAGTCTCCACCACACACTCCATCGTTGGCGGCGTCATGGGCGCTGGCATCGCAGCTGCGGGCTTTGGCGCAGTTGATTGGCCAACCATGGCGCGCATCGCGGCAAGCTGGGTAATCTCCCCCATGCTCGGCGGCATCATCGCGGCGTCCATTCTCGCCTTCATCAAAACCGCGATCATCTATCGTGAAGATAAAATCAAAGCGGCCCGCACATGGGTGCCCGTGCTTGTCGGCCTCATGGGCGCCGCCTTCGGCACCTATATGGCCATCAAAGGCCTCAAGAAGATCGTGTCCTTCTCCCTGCCCCACGGCCTCCTTATCGGGCTAGGCATCGGCATCCTGTTCTGGGTCGTTGCTATGCCGATGATCAAGCGCCAGTCGCAAGGCATGGAGAACCGCAACCAGTCGCTACGCAAGCTGTTCGTTTGGCCGCTCATCTTCTCCGCCGCCCTGCTCTCCTTTGCCCATGGCGCAAACGACGTTGCCAACGCCATCGGCCCCCTCGCGGCTATCGTCCACACAGCGAACGCTGGCGAGATCGCCGCCAAGGTTCAAATCCCGCTCTGGGTTATGCTCATCGGCGCGGCGGGCATCACCTTCGGCCTGCTCCTGTTCGGGCCAAAGCTTATCCGCATGGTCGGCAACTCCATCACCAAGCTAAACCCGATGCGCGCCTATTGCGTCGCCCTGTCAGCGGCCATCACGGTTATCATCGCCAGCTGGCTCGGCCTGCCCGTTTCCTCCACCCATATCGCGGTGGGCGGCGTGTTCGGTGTCGGCTTCTTCCGCGAGTGGTACACAGCCAGATCCAAAACCCGCATCAACTATGTGCACAAAAATGCGCCAAACACTGCGGACACCAAATATGCGGGCATCAAGCCACAATCGAGCACCAATAACCGCAAACGCAAATTGGTCCGCCGCTCGCATTTCACAACAATCATTGCAGCATGGGTCATCACTGTCCCCGCCGCCGCGATGCTATCTGCAGGCGTATTCCTCGTCCTCGAAAAACTGTTTGGGGTCGTCTAGATTACACGGCTTTAACAAACCACTCGCCCACTGGGTGAGTGGCCTTGGCCCCGCCCCCGAAATATCGTTTTAGTTGTTATCCATACAGCCAAAACAAAGGGGAATATCCATGGCCATTATGAAATCCGAACAGATCATGTCTGAATCAAGCAAGTCTTTCGAAGACGCAATCCAAACAGCCGTAGCCCGCTTCGCAAAAACCGTACGCGGCCTATCATCTTGCCACGTGAACTCAATGTCCACGACCATCAAAGGCGGCAAAATCGACAAATACCGCGTAAACATGCAAATGACCTTCGCCGTAGAAGCGCCAGCGCCCAAGACCAAGAAAAAGAAGTAAGCTCACCCCAGAGCCAAAAAACAAAGCCCGACCCGCAATAAGCAGGTCGGGCTTTTTAGATTAGCCACCCCGGTCTCGATCAACTAACCGATTCGATCCGCTCGACCCGCGCCGCAAAGCACCCGTACTTGGCAAAATGCATATGCAAGTACGCAGCGTTGTCATCAGCAAACAGCGCTTCGATTACGCCCCCGCAGTCAGCGCCGTCCACCACATCCGCGCCGACAATTCTGTGCGACGCATCGAATGCCCGCACCGACAGTAGACGCCGTGCAATCATGTCAGGGATTTCGTCCTCGGCGCATATGGTCTGCCGAGCACCTTCCCGCACAAAGATCGCATGGCTGGACTTGTAGGCCGTGTCGCTTGGCTGGTGAAAATAGTTCAGCAGAATGACCGTCTCACCGACAAGAGCGTCCTGCAAACTTACACGGCAGGGAAGACCTGGGTTGTCAGTCACCGACACACGTTCGGCGTTGATGTCTTTAAGTTCAGCGTCCGACAATGTGAAAAGCCCACTGAACTGTTCTTCGGGTAAAGCATGAATCTGAAACGCCATTTGGAACTCCTATTTTGCGTGGATTCCGTTATAGGGCGAGCAAAATCATGGTGCCGCCGGAAACCTGACACAACAGTCCCTTTCAGGTGTAATTTCGCGATGGCTCAGACGCCCAGGATTTTCTCCACCGCCTTGCCCTTGGCCAACTCGTCGATCAACTTATCGAGATAGCGGATCTCGCGCATGATCGGCTCCTCCACCTCTTCCACCTGCACACCGCAGACAACGCCGTTGATCAGCTCCCGCGCGGGGTTCATGGCAGGGGCGGTCTCGAAGAAGATCACCCAAGGGCCAAAAAACAAAGCCCGACCCGCGATAGCAGGTCGGGCTTTTTGTTGCTCAAAATTTCACGCCCAATCACGGCAGCAATATATTGTCTCCACAGCTTGTTGTTTGGTTAACAAAGTGTAAACATTCTATCGAAGAGTGATTAAGTGGGAGAAGATCGGTGGCAGCCAAGGAAAGACCAACCTCAAAAATACGGTGGCTGAGCGGAACTTTCGCCTGTCTCGCTATTTCCCTCTCTTGTATCGGGTTTCTTTGCTGGTCGCTTTATGGCTGGGGCGAATACAAACCCACAGCTGATATCCAAGCTGAGCAGATTATCTTCCTGATTGTTGGCGCTTGGCTCGCAATGATCGGCGCCCAACTCTTTCGGCTCATCGGCGTGTGGGCCCCTCTCGCGGTGGCCATAAGATTTAGGGACCGCAGAAAAAACAACTCCCGGGCTGTTCACGCGAAGATCGTTGAAAAGGGCTTTAAGGAACACTTTTTCTATCTCGTCGTAGGTTTGATCGGTTTGTCAGCAATCGCCTTTCTGTCCGCTGAGAGTATCCCACCATTTAGCGCAATTCACATCTCAGAAAGAGGAGGCGTTTCTAATGCTTTACATCTTTATCTACTCATTGCTGCCGGACTGACCCTGTTTCTACCGTTAGTGATTGGCTTCGGTCTCCACGCTATCGCCGAGAGCGAAGCCAATCACTGGAACCTGTTCCACGAAAAAGCATTTTCTCCGCTATCTTTTTATATTGCATGCTCAATTTTGGCGTCATTGGTTGCGCTTGCTTGGTACGCAGGCGATAAAGATCGATTTCAAGTGGATGAAAATTTCGGCATTTATATGATGCTAGTCGTGGCGATGCTGTTTCTATCCTTTGTTGTAGCTACACATATTTCTCATGAACTGAACAAGCGAGACAATACGCTTGAGAACCCGTCCCAAGAACCTACGCCCGCAGGGGCAGGAGTTACCGAATTCCTGCCTGCGCGGTGGGCAACTTATGTCGATTCTATATTGGTTCGCTTAATCGCCCCGCTCACAGGTGCCACCCAGCAGGGCCGCTTTACTCCGCACATACTTATCCTCAGCCTACTCATTCCGCTGTGTGCGTTGGGCTTTGTTCTCGCCAGTCCCTTCGGTTTAATTCCTATTGGTTTTGCCTTCTTACTCGTTATCTCACTTGGTCGCCGATGGGCTTGGGTCGAAAACGATAGAGAAACCGCATCTAGGCTCCAATCTACAAACCTACGCGAGGCTCGAGGGATTCAAATCGGCTTCGAGAACGACCTGAAAGATGATGCTCTTTTAGGTTACACTGCACTGTTCTTTCTTGTTCCCCTCGCTCTATACCAAGTAGATGGCTTCACCCCCACCTTCACTGAGGAGTCTCATCATTTTGGGGATTGGCTTCGCTTCTTCGGAGCTGAACTAGCTAAAGCTGTTCCGTTCGTTGACTGGTGGGAGATTTACAATGTCGATGTACAATCACCGCTAGCAATTGATGCTGACACCCCCACAGCCGCAAAGCACCTCACCTTCGCATCACGCGCCTTAGTAGACTTAGTCATCATGGCCGCGCTACTGCAAGCATTCGGCATCTGGCAGCGTGCGCGCATGCAAAAGGCACTATTCAATGAAGGACATGTCGAAGCATTAGATCCGTTTACTGAGAGAGAATTTTTCGAACACGGCATGGAGAGCATTGACGACGGAGCCTCTTATTCACCAAAGGAAAAGTTCAAAGAACTTATTCGAATCCACGTCAGTAAGCGCGAAAAGCTCGGTCTTATGGGCGACCCATATAGCCCTCGTAGATTGGGAGAATTACTCCACTCGCCTAACGCAGAACTTCGTGATGGCGCCAACTGGATGATCCAGAAGTATGGAGTCCTCGCTGGAACACCGCAGGAGCAATTACTTCAATTAAAAACTCATTGGGTGAGCAAAAGCTTCACTGCTCGCCTTCTTAGCCGAGACGAAAACGACAGAAGGTACATCCGCCAACAAAAAATCCGGTTTGAACAGCTCTTGATTGATATTCATCATGCAATAACTGAAAAAAATGATCGACTACCCAAGGCAGAAGCAGGACTTTTACTCGGCTTACTTCAAGATGTAGGAGCGAGCCCCGAATTTGCCTATACTCGCATCTTCGCTCTCGAACTTTTTGCTATTAAAAACGATGGTGAGTATTGCCTTATAGCAATCGCAGCGCACCTCTTAACTGGAGACCACTATAACCAGCGAACGGCTTGGCGAACAAAAATTGAACAAAAATTCGGATTACGTCCCAACGTTCAGCTCGGGAACTTCGAAATCCGAAAATTCGCGTATCACGCCTTAGAACAATTCTCAAAAAATCTAGACGCCAATCCACGAAGAATGGAGCAAGTCTTGGACTTACTCGACTGGATGGCGGATCCCGTCACAGGCGACGCGGCGCAACCGGGTCGAAACTTAGCCACTCAAGTCGCCAAACGTCTGCGCGAGCGCTGCAGCATTTAAAAACAAACCACGAACACCCTAGACGCCGCTAGCCCCCTGCCCCATAAGCGAAGCATGGCTAAGAAACCCTCCAAAGGCATGTCTGAGGCGCCCAGCGTGTTCACGCTCGATGGCCCGGCGCGTGATGCGATTGGCGTCCTGCCGTCTGATAATTGGACGCCCCACCGGCCAGACCGGGACTGGGTCAAGCTGGAGGGTGGCCAGCGCTTTGAGGTGCACGCCGAATACGAACCCGCAGGCGACCAGCGCACCGCCATCCCAGAACTCGTCGAGGGCATAAACGCCGGTGATCGTGACCAAGTCCTCCTCGGCGCGACGGGCACGGGCAAGACCTTCACCATGGCCAAGATTATCGAGGCCACCCAGCGCCCCGCCCTCATCCTCGCGCCCAACAAAACGCTCGCCGCCCAGCTTTACGGCGAGATGAAGAGCTTCTTCCCCAACAACGCCGTGGAATATTTCGTCTCCTATTACGACTATTACCAGCCAGAGGCCTACGTCCCCCGCGCTGACCTGTTCATCGAGAAAGAATCCTCCATCAACGAGGCAATCGACCGGATGCGCCACTCAGCCACCCGCGCCATCCTAGAGCGCGATGACGTGATCATCGTCGCCTCCGTCTCTTGCATTTACGGCATCGGCTCGGTCGAAACCTACACCAGCATGACGTTCAAGCTAGAGGCCGGCCAGCGCATAGACCCGCGCGCGGTGATGGAACAGCTCGTCGCCAACCAATACACCCGCAACGACATCAACTTCATACGCGGATCATTCCGCGTTAAGGGCGACGTGATC
The DNA here is from genome assembly GCA_033851975.1 of Hyphomonas sp. Classification (GTDB taxonomy): domain Bacteria; phylum Pseudomonadota; class Alphaproteobacteria; order Caulobacterales; family Hyphomonadaceae; genus Hyphomonas. Next base: position 143,782 of record JAWSVJ010000007.1, read on the forward strand.
GACATCTTCCCCGCTCACTTTGAAGATCGCGCCTGGAAGCTCTCCTTCTTCGGCGATGAGCTGGAGACGATCACAGAGTTTGACCCCCTCACCGGTCGCATGGCGCAAAAGCTGCCCGCCATAAAAATCTATGCGAACAGCCACTATGTCACCCCCCGCCCCACGCTCAACCAAGCGGTCGGCAAGATCAAAGCGGAGCTGAAAACCACGCTCGCCCATTTCGAACAGCATGGCCGCCTGCTAGAGGCCCAGCGCATCGAGCAGCGCACGCGCTATGACATAGAGATGATCCAAGCCACGGGCAGCTGCAACGGCATCGAGAACTATTCCCGCTACCTCACCGGCCGCAAACCGGGCGAGCCGCCGCCAACCATGTTTGAATATCTGCCAGACAACGCCCTCGTCTTCGCCGATGAGAGCCACCAAACCGTGCCGCAAATCGGCGCGATGTTTAAGGGTGACTTCAGCCGCAAATCCACGCTGGCCGAATATGGCTTCCGCCTGCCGTCCTGCATGGATAACCGCCCGCTAAAGTTTGAGGAATGGGACGCCATGCGCCCCCAAACCGTGCACGTCTCCGCCACCCCCGGCAAATGGGAGCTGGAGCGCACAGGCGGTGTGTTCACGGAACAAATCATCCGCCCCACCGGCCTGATTGATCCGCCCGTTGAAGTGCGCCCCGTTTCCACCGATGGCGCCAACCAAGTCGATGACGTCATGGCCGAGGTAAAAGCCGTCGCCGCGCAAGGCTTCCGCAGCCTGATCACGACACTGACCAAAAAAATGTCGGAAGACCTCACAGACTTCCTGCACGAAAACGGCGTCAAAGTGCGCTACATGCATTCCGATATTGATACGATAGAGCGTATCGAAATCTTGCGAGACCTGCGCCTCGGCGTGTTCGATGTGCTGGTCGGCATCAATTTGCTGCGTGAGGGGCTGGATATTCCAGAATGTGCCTTCGTCGGCATCCTAGACGCCGATAAAGAAGGCTTCCTGCGCAGCGAGACCAGCCTCGTGCAAACCATTGGCCGCGCCGCGCGTAACTCAGAGGCGCGCGTCGTTCTCTATGCGGATAAAATAACTGGCAGCATGGAGCGCGCAATGGAAGAAACCAGCCGCCGCCGCGCCAAACAAGAGGCCCATAATCTAGAGCACGGCATCACCCCAAAAACCATCATCCGCGCCGTCTCAGACATCCTCGCAGACCTCGGCGAACGCAGCAACACCCCGCGCGCCAGAGGCCGCAACAAAGACCGCCGCGGCATGGAGGAAGAGAAAGCCCTTCCACTTTCCGGCGAAATCGGCCACAACCTAAAATCAGTCATAGCCGACACAGAAAAACGCATGCGCGAAGCCGCCGCGAACTTGGAGTTCGAGGATGCGGCAAGGCTACGCGATGAGTTGAAACGGCTTAGGGAAGAGGAATTGGGGGTTTAGTTTACCCCGCACTTTTCAATTTCCAGAAGGGACCCGGAATGGTTGTAAAGTTAAAAAACATGCGTATTCAAGGATTTAATACCGGAATCAGCATGAAAGGCGGCGATTTAGATGCCGAGAACGTAACTTTCGATGACGTTCAAACCCCTTACGATCTCCAAAACATGAATTCTGTCAGCATTCAAGATGGTCATATTCAGAATGACCCAAAAGTTCAACCTCGGAGAGCATTTCGGCAAAGCTCTTCATTTTCTGGGTGGCTTCCTTCGGACAAACCTGCAATCCCAGTTTATTGTGATCGATGTAAGTCAATTTTTCCGTCGCAGAATTATAAGCTAGAGGGCCTCTGGTTCAATCTATGGAACAACCGTGAGGAATGCATAGTTTGTCAGCATCCGAATGCAAAATTGGCAGAGGGTGTCTTCAAATTAATTGGAGAGGCTATTGAGATTATAGCAGCATCAGACTTCACAGTAGCGACACTCTCGAAACTAAGAGAACAGTCTACGCAACTCGTCCAACAGAAAATTTCTTCCCAAGACTATCAGATTAATATTGGTAAAATTCTTCCAAAACTAGGCGCCGCCCTACAACGCGCCGAACCATTGTTTTCTGTCGTCATCGGAATACTAATCCTTGCACTTACTACTTACAGCACTTTCCGTGAAGACCCTCAGCAGCGAACAATTACTGAAGTTTTACAGAAAATCTTAGATCAAAGTACCGAGCTTACCGAACTAAATGAAGAGATGCTTTTGGAGCAAAAAAATGCGAATGAAGACAATTATGAGCAAGAGGCCTGGCAGGATCACATAACAGAAACCGTACTCATAATAATGCAAGAAATGAAAATAGACGCAGAGGAAACACCACCCACTCCTCCGGACAAAGAAAATAACCCTCCTCATAACTAAGCACCGATCACCTGAAAGCTCTGGGTCCCGGTCTTCCGCTTTGCGGAAACCGGGATGACGTGGGTAGGATTACGCTAAACCGGGATGACGGTATTCAATGAGCGAACTTAAAATCACGTCATCCCGGAAAGCCCAGAGGGCTTGTCCGGGACCCAGTTTATTAGATCATCATACAGATCAACCCATTCCGGGTTCTCTTTCTCTATCAGGTTCAGCTTCCATTCCCGTCGCCAGCGTTTGATGCGTTTCTCGCGCGCGATGGCCTCCATGATATCCCCATGCGTCTCAAACCAGACAAGCTGTTTGCATCCATGCTTGCGCGCAAATCCGGGGCGGAAACCTGTGCGGTGCTCCCATATTCGCGCCTCAAGATTGCTGGTCACGCCGGTATAGAGCGTGCCGTTGCGCTTGTTGGTTATGATGTAGATCCATGAGGATTTCATGAGTGAGAACATATAGTGAACAATGTTTGGTTGCAATTCTTTTCTGGGTCCCGGTCCCGGTCTTTCGCTTTGCGAAAACCGGGATGACGAAATTGGGAAGACAACTCATAGCTCGTCATCCCGGAAAACGCGCAGCGTTTATCCGGGACCCAGAACCAAACTCACATAACCGGCATAGCCAACCCCGCTTTCTTCCTCGCCTCTGCTGTTTCGATGATTGCGCGGCCTTCGCTTTCTAGCCAGTCTCGGGCGCGTAGCACGAGGGCGTGGTGGCCGGTTTCCATCAGGTCTGGCAGAGCGCCGCGCACTTTTTCGCGGAAGCCCACGAACCAGCCCTCCCCTGCCATCACGAATATCCCCGCGATCATTTCTTGCGTGACCTCCTCTTCAAACAGCGCGACGATAATATCGCGGGCGATAATCATCCGGTGCAGGAACATGGAGCTGATGCGCGGGGAAAGGGCTTTGGGCAGGCGCAGATCCTTATGCCACGCCTCGCTCACTTGAAAGGCGATACGGATCAAATTCTCCCGAATTTCATACTCGTCGATGGCCGAGGTGATTGTCGCGATGCGCTGCTGAACGGGGGCGGCAAACTTGGTGAGGTTTTGCAGGCGGCGGGCCGCGCGCATGTCGGCCTCGGCCTCTTTCACCATGCCATTCTCTAACAAGGCCCCCACCCGCGCACGGGCACGGTCTAACGCCATAGCTGCCTCATCGGGCGTGTCGTCCTCCCACTCTCGATTTGGCGGGGCCTGCTCGGTCACCTCAGCCAGTTTCGCTTCGGCCTCAGCGCGGATCGCATCGGCTTTGGAGTGCGCCGCATCCTCCACCGCTTGCCTTGCCGCAATGTCGCTCGCGCGGAAGCCATCCTCTCTCGCCCAGCGAGCAAGGGTTGAGCGCGCAATGCTCAGCCGCTCGGCAATTGCACGCATCCCCTCACCCGCCTCCGCCGCCTTGCGGGCCAGTTCTCGTTTCGTCGCTTTGGATTTTGGGATCGGTTTCGTCATGCCGCAAATTTAGCGCAGCGGCTCATAGGGTTGGATAAGCCCGCGCCTCTCCCCAATTGAGACTGGGTGAGACCGCGATGGCACCGATATGAGACTGAAACGAGACTCTTTTGAGACTCATTTTGGGGGAGAGGCGAGGGGGAATTTCCTTAAGCTTTAACCAATTTTCTACCTAATCATGCCACCCTATTTCCGGTAGCCACCAATCAACCTTTAAGGCCTTAAAACGTGACGAAGCGCAAACTCTTGGAATACCTGCTAACAGGCCAGCTCGCGCTGTTTCTGATCGGCGCGCCATTCCTCCCGCGCTTCCACGAGAGCCTTGTAATTGAAGGCTTAATCGTCGGGTCAGTGTTCTTCCTACCGACGATAATTATCTACTTTGTGCTGCCGGCAGATTTCACCTTCGGCACCCGCAAACCACCCCGCGGTTAAACTAGTCCGCCTTAAGCGCTAAAATCCATCTGGCGACAGATCAACCCGCGTGTTAACTTTATCGTAACGCGGGAGAACAGCATGCTTAATCGTCAGAAAATTAAACTATCCATACTAACCGCCACAGCAATCTACCTACTCTCGGCCTGCGGTGACCCCGGCGAAATGATGAGCGAAGCTCCGGATACGGAGCCTATGGTAGTCGGCAACGAAGCTGGCCCCGACGGCGTTGTTTCCGAACTAGAATTCTGCTCTGCATACCCAGAAGAATTAGGCATATACGTCGTCTGTTTCGACCCATCTGGCGATGTCGCACACGAGCGTATAACCCAATTAGACGGCGACCTCGCGCAGACCCTCACCGGGCTGGAGAACGAATTAGGCGTATCCATCATCATGGAGCAGCCAAGCGGAGCAGGCGGTGAAGCAGACGAACTAGATGGCGATGATGGCCTAGATGGCGATGATGGCCTAGATGATGATTACGGTGACGACGACGGCGATCGTATGACCGGCCGCGAACCCGCATCTGAAGAAAGACCGGAAGAGATAGCACCTAGAGGAGCAGCTCCCGGAGGCGGAGCAGGTGAAACAGCCGAGCCAGATATGCCAGCCCCTCCTCCCCCGCCGCCACCTGCTCCACCACCCCCGCCTCCGCCTCCGCCTCCAGCCCCTATGGCCCCGATGACTCCCGTGTCGCCGGGTGTGAGCACCCCAGCCCCCGTTCCAGCCCCGGTTGCGATCACCCAGGGACGCGTTGCGCACCACGCCCCGTCACAAATGGTGCTGGGCCAGCCATACTTGCTAGAGATTGCGATACAGCCGCTGCAGAAACCGACAGACACAGTCGCCGCTGACGCCTCGCTGAGAGACGCTGTAGGCACCGGCCTCGCACCTGACAGCGACGCGCCCGCTCCAGATTTGGAGTTCACGACAACGCGCGCCAGTGAGGTGATGCGCGCCAGCCTCAAAGGGAATGGCTTCGACATCACCCAAACGACTGAGACTGAGCAATTCCTGTTCGAAGGCGAACCAACCGTCTGGCAATGGCAGGTCACGCCCAGACAACCTGACGCCAATTTGGTCGTCTACTCACTCGCCCGCATATTGAAAGTGAACGGCGAGGATCGCGCCCAAACCGTAAAAACACTTCCGGTTTCCGTCACAGTCCGATCATTGGACGACCTGTTGGCAGAGGACACAACGCCCGCAGGGACCATCAACGGAGCACGAGCGGCAGCTCCTTTACTTGATAGCGCGCCCGAGTCCTCCCCTGCTTTTGACAGCTCGCCGGCGTTTCCCCCAGCAGATGACGCTGAGGTCGACGCGCCACCCGTTTTACTGACCAACACCGGCGGCTGCTCGACCATTGAAGGGGCTGATCCTGCTCGCCACGCATTCGTGCTGAACAATCAAACCTACTCACCCCCCATCAGCACATTGACCCAGACGCAAACTGATGGCGATCGCTTAAGCCAAGCTCTCGTCACGTCAGGGTTTACGGTCACGCGCTGCCAAGATCTAAACCAACGCGCCACAATCAAAGCGCTCAGCAAGATGGGCCGAACGCTCCAGGCCCGCAAAACGGCTGGTAAAGAGGCAGTGTCCTTCTTTTATTATTCCGGCCATGGCGCGAATGTTAGCGGTGAGAACTACATCCTACCAAGCGATCTGGATGGAGCTACCCCTTCCGATATTCGAGATGGAGGCGTCGCGTTTGAAGACATCTTCAATCGTTTAACGCCAGTGTCCACTACCAGTTTTGTTGTGTTCGATGCTTGCCGCACAGTGATGGATGACCAGTCTCGCGGCATCGTTCGCAGCTATACTCCCGTTGGCTGGGCGACCGGCGTGTTGCAGGCTTTCGCAACCAGCCCCGGCCAGACAGCGGCTGATAGCGGCGTCTACTCCAACGTACTGTCTGAAACGATGATCAATTTGGATGATCCGGCAAACGTCGTCTTCAAACGCGTTCAGGATACAGTGGCGGAACGCACAGGCCGCGCGCAGGTGCCCGTCTATACCGACGCGACAACCGGCGGCGACTTCTTCTTCAAGTCCCCGTCTTAACCTCTCGCATATAAGAAACGCCCACATCCATTAGCAGATGCGGGCGTTTCTTATGTGGCTTGCAAAAGCAGGACCCCTGCTCTTCTGGCGATTAGTAGCGCAGCGGGCTGGACTCTTTTTCAGGAGCAGCCTTGGTTTCTTTAACCGGGTTGCCAACGATCACTTGATCCATTGGCGCAAGGACACTGCCCTTAACACCACAGCAACGCACCTGCATTTCAAGAACGCGGTCATTGAAGCGGCAGACGTCATCATTGATCTCACGCAAAATAGACGGACCACCAGAGCGATAGGTGAAGCGCGTCTGCTGACATGATGTCAGCGTGTAACCCGGGCGGCATGTGCCGGTGTCTGTCTTTTGAACTGTGCGCGTCTCACAAACGATATCGTCACGCTTGCTAAATGCGTCATTCGCACGTGCCATTGCAGCATTCGCACTCGCCTGCGCAGCATCAGCACTTGATTGCGCATCAGCAGCAGCGGTCATCGCGCCATTCGCCATTTTCCGAGCATCTGACAGGCGCATATTAGTATCGGCCAGCGAAGTGGTCGTGCCGTCAATTTCTACCTTCAAACGGCAAACATTCTCGTTCGCCTTTTTCGGGTTTGCGCAATATTCCGCAACTGTCACGTTACTCGGGATGGTCATACAGCCCGTAAGAGAGATAGCTAGGCCCGCGCCCAACAAGATTTTACCAACACCCATATCGATCTCCGATTTTGGTTTTATATTTTGCGGGCTATTAACGTCTTGCCCAGCGCTGGGTCAATGCACATCGCGTACCAAGGGAGTTAGGCCTTGAGTTTATAGCCGGTCTTAAACATCAACCAAACAGCGCCAACCGATATTAACGACAACACACCGGTGACCACGACACCAAGTGCAACAGATGAGTTTGCGACACCCAAAAACCCGTACCGGAAGCCATCAATCATGTAGAAAAATGGGTCCAATTTTGCCAATGTCGTAAACGGCTCAACCATGACTTTAATGTCGTAAAATGTGCCAGACAAAAAGGTGAGCGGCACAATCACAAAATTGGTAATCGCCGACAAATGGTCAAATTTATCGGCCCATATTCCGCCAATCGCTCCCAATGACCCCAATATAATGGCGCTGGTCAGGCTGAACCAAATGATTGGCCAAATGTGCACAATATTGAGCGAGGCCAAGCCGATCACCTTGATTGCGATGCCCGACAACAGCGCCACGATGAGCCCGCGCGAAATGGCGCCGCCAAGAAAACCGATCGTCAGCTCCATTGGAGAGAGTGGCGGCATTAGAAAGTCCACATGGGTGGAGTTGAACTTAGCCTGCACGAGGCTAGAACTCGTATTCTGGAAGGAGTTCTGCAAGATCGCCATAATGACAAGGCCCGGCGCGAGGAAGTCATTGTATACCAACCCCTCAAAGTCACCGATCAGGCGTCCACGATCTCCAAATGCGAGCTTAAACACAGTCATGAACAATAGAGTCGTCACAATCGGCGCAAAAACCGTTTGCATCCACACTTTCATAAAGCGCCCGACTTCCCGGCGATAAAGGGTGAGCAGACCAAGGCCATTGAAGGCGCCGTATGATTTTACAACTCGGTTAGCCGAAGCGGCGCTTGCATCATTTGGAGTGATATCTGTCATGAGCAGATAGATAGGGGCATTTCTCAAAAATGACACGATAAAAGTTAATGTTCTACACGAGTTCACCTAATGGACCTCGATTCATCCACAGGAAGATGAAATCTAGCACAATATGTAGAAAGCCTGTGGAAAGCGGCATCTGCATATTGTGTTTAACCACTCGCCTGATACGATATATAGGTGTTGAGCAAGGTGGAGACCATCATCCACCACAATATATAGGGGCTACAGAGCCTGAGTACTGAGTTCTGAACCTAGCTGGGAGCTAAATCTATGTCTTGGACTGACGAGCGGGTAACCGTACTGAAAAAATTGTGGGCTGAAGGGCATTCTGCCAGCCAAATCGCAAAACAGCTCGGCGGCGTTACACGCAACGCTGTTATTGGCAAAGTGCACCGCCTTGGCCTGTCAGGTCGCGCGACACCCTCACGGCCTGTAAAGCGTCCGCCGCGCCTTGCCCGTCCGAAGCCGCGTATGATGCCGGATGGCTCAGTCAAAACCGCAGCGCCAGCCGCGCCAGAGCGTCCTGCCGCCGCAAAAGCGCCCGCTCTACGCGAGCCGCTTTCCGCGCCGCTTCCTCCGCTAAGACTCGCTGACGGCGACGCCGCAACTATCCTCACTTTGAGAGATACGATGTGCAAATGGCCAATCGGCGATCCAGCTGATCCTAAGTTTGCCTTTTGTGGACGCTCCTCTGATGCGGGGCCGTATTGCGACGAGCACGCCAAGCTGGCCTTCCAACCGGCGCGCAAGCGGGAACAAAAGAAAGGCGGATACGACTATGTCCGCAAAATCGCAGGCTAACGCCTGATCATCAAAGTCCATCACTAAGCGCCCCGGAGTCATCTGTGACTTTGGGGTTCTTTTTTGACTTAAGCTTCTGGCGGCGCCTTAGGTAGCCAAATCGCGAAAGCGCTACCTCGACCCGGCTCGCTTTCAACGCCCATTCCACCGCGATGGTGAGCCATAATGTGCTTCACAATCGCCAACCCTAATCCCGTGCCAGTAATCTTGCCGCCCCGACTTTTGTCGGCCCGGTAGAACCGCTCACCCAATCGAGGTAAATGCTCTCGCTCAATGCCTTGGCCTTGATCTTCCACACGCAACCAAACCGATAAGTCCTCCACGCCCGGTCGGCCCATAGCCTGAAGAAGCGTCATGCGCTCGCATCCGGCCCATGCCTGACCCGCCGCTATGCGTGCCTGAACCAGTGATTTCGCCTCACCTATCCGCACGGTGATAACACCGCCATTAGGCGTATATTTCACGGCGTTGGACACAAGATTTTCGACCACCTGCATCATCTCATCCTGATACCCCACGATCGGTAACGTCTCAGACTCGTTCTGCAGCTCGAGCGTTACGCCCTTGTCTTCGGCCAACGCCTGCAGCGCCAACAGGGCTTCTTTAGCAATGGAGACCAAATCAGATTCATCGGTTGGCTCCACATTCTCTGAAAACTCAATCGCGGATAGTGAGAGCAGGTCAGACACCAATCGGCTCATGCGCTCGGACTCACGCGCCATAATATCCAAAAACCGCCCCCAGCTCTCTTTGTCGTCCTTAGCTGGGCCCCTCATCGTTTCGATAAAGCCCGATACGGCAGTTAGAGGCGTGCGCAGCTCGTGACTAACGTTCGCAATAAAATCCGACCGTGAGCGAGCGGCCCGGCGGACGGGAGATAGATCTTCCATTACGACGAGTATATGGCTCGCGGCTTCTGGACGGGATATATGCACGCGCCACGTCTCCCCGGGAGCAAAATCCACATCAACAGAAATAGGCTCCGCAGCCATGCTTCGTCTAACAGCCTCTACAGCAGACAACAGCTCCGCGGAGGCAATGACTTCGCTCGCATGCGGAGACTTCAATCCATCAAGCCGCAAAATCACATCGGCGTGATGGTTGAACGCAACAATGTGTCCCTCACCGTCCACCTCGAAGGCAGGCAACGGCAAAGCGCGCAACAAATTTTCCCATTCGTTTCTCATCAGGTCTCCATGAGTTAGGCTGAAAGAAATACTCGATTATCGGGCTTTTCTAAGGACATAAATCAAGCCGCTCCAAGCACCAAAAATTGCGTCGCCAATATCTGCAGTTTGCGTGACACTAAAACAGCAGAGGCAGACAATAAAATCAAAAAAAAACAATTGAATACAATTAGAATACGACGGCAGCTCTATCGGCCCTGAAGGTCCACTTCCTCTGAAGTCCCCGCAGCACGCATCTTCATCATGAACAATCTTCATTTCAAGAATAAGGATATTTACCGACGGAGAATGCATTTAGGCGCGTTAAATAAGGAAGCCAACAAGAAAACGTCCGAAATTAACTAACGATTTTCTGCCCACTGGTAGAAAGGGCACAACCATTTTGGAATTATTGATTTTCGATAATTTTTGTTGACACCAATGCGGGACAATTCTACCCCACAAGCTGACTAAAGAGTGATTATTTTTGGAATGAACCGGTCTTATATTCTTCTTAGCTTAGCGATTGTTTCGGCGTGTGCGACCTCTCCGGCGTCAATTGACCAGCTATCGGGCAAAAAAGTAGAATTTTTTGCTTCGGCACCTGACGCACCCGAAATGTGGGCAGCGCGCGGCGTCGCAGGAAAAGCCCCGATCAATGATTGGCTCTCCCAATTCGATGACCCCAAAATGATCGAGCTGATCGCCGAAGCCTTAGACCGCAATCCAACGCGCCAATCTCGAGCCGCGCTAACGCGAGCTGCTGAGGCCTTTACCCGTGTATCCCGCAGCCAGTCACGGCCTAGCCTCAGTCTCACAGCAACCGGTGGTGCCACCTCAACAGGCACAGTAATCGCCGGACAAAACGAACGATTTAGTGACGGTCTATACGGCCTAAGCCTTGATGGCAGCTGGGAACTCGACTTGTGGAACCGCCTAGGCGCAAGCATTGCCGCAGCAGACGCAGACTATGCAGCCAGCGAAGCAGATCTCGCAGCAACTGAACTATCGATCACAGCGCAAACCGCCAATGCATGGATCAACCTAAATCAAGCGCTCGCGCTTGAGCGCGTTGCGGTACTAACTTTTGAAGCGCGTGACCGTGTGTTGACCCTCACGGAACGTCGGTTTTCACGTGGCCTATCGAACGCCCTTGATGTACGCACTGTACGAGCAGAGCGTGCTGGCGCTGAGGCAACAATCGCTGCGCGACGCCAGTCATCGCAAGAAGCGGCACGGCGCCTTGAAACATTGTTGGGTCGCTACCCTAAGGCGGAAATCACAGCGCCAGCCGTGCTACCGATGTTGGACGAAATAGCGCCAGAGGGTAATCCTGCGCTCCTATTGTCACGACGACCAGATATTGCCGCCCTAGAAGCACGCGTATTGTCCGCTGGACTGTCGGCTGAGCAAGCCCGGCTCGCCATGTTGCCCTCGCTACGTTTGAGCGGATCTGCCTCGACAAACTCAACTGAGCTTGAAGACATCATAGACCCCGCAACAATTGCGGCTCGGTTGATCGCTAGTCTTGCCCAGCCTCTCTTCACCGGTGGGCGACTTGATGCACAGCGAGATGCCGCCGTAGCGCAGGCCGAAGCAAGTATCGCAAACTACGCCAATGGCGCCCTAACCGCTTGGCGAGAAGTTGAGAACGCGCTTGCTGCTGACGTACTGCTGGCCATTCAGGAAGATGCCCAACGGCGCTCGCTTGAAGAGGCAACCTACGCCGCAAGTCTAGCAGAGCGCCAATATACTAGCGGCACTATTACAATCTTTAACCTGATTAGCGCGCAAACACGTCAGTTGAATGCGCAAAGCCAGATGATTGTCGCGCAAGCCAATCGCGCCGCGAACCGTATCAGCTATCACGTCGCACTTGGTGGCGGCCTGCCCGTCAGCGTCGCCGTTCATGAAGACTTATCAGATGCTGAAATAGTCGAAACACCTGTTCTTGAAGCAGGGGAAGATATTGCTGAAACACCGTTGACTGAAGACGCTGCGCAATCCGCGAGCGACAGGAGCTAGACTATCATGGGACGCCTCATAGCGATCATTGCCCCACTCTTGATAATTCTCGTACTTGGAGTCGGCGGCAGCATGGCTTTGAACTTGATCAAACCGCAGCCGGAGAAGGTTGAAGCCCCGCATGGCGGCCTCAACGTGTTTGCGGAGCCGGTTTACCGCGGAAACCTGCAATTGACCGTGGAAGCGCAGGGTGAGGTCAATCCACGCCGTGAAATCGTTGTGTCCCCGCAAACGTCTGGACGCGTTTCTTATGTGTCATCAGACTTCATCGACGGCGGTTTCATCTCCAAAGGGCAACTATTGGTCCGTGTAGAAGCGGCAGACTATGAATTGGCCGTGGTGCGCGCGCAATCGGTTGTCGCGTCGGCTGAGCAACGCCTCGCCCGCGAAGTCGCAGAAGCCGAATTGGCTGTGCAGGACATTGCCGATCTAGGTATTGAGGATGTCTCCCCCCTTGCGCGCCGCGAACCGCAACTCGCTGACGCCCGTGCCAATCTTGAAGGCGCTAAAGCCCAGCTGAAAGACTCGCAGCTCGCGCTTAACCGAACTGCCGTATACGCGCCGTTTGTGGGCCGCGTGCGAGAGCGCAATGTCGACATTGGCCAAATCGTATCACCCGGTCAAACACTCGGTCGTATTTTCGCGAACGACGTTGTAGAGGTCCACCTTCCGCTTCAAGATGATGAAATGGGCCGCCTTGGCTTGCCGATGGCCTTCGCAGCGAGCAAGTCCAATCCTGGCCCAAGCGTCATCTTTACTGCAACGGTCGGCGGAAAACCAAGAACATGGCACGGTGAAATCGTAAGATCAGCCGCTGCCATAAACTCTCAAACCCGCCAGATTAATGTCATAGCAGAGCTAAAAGATCCTTTCGGCGAAGGCGCCGACGGTGACGCCCCCATGGCGCCCGGACTATTCGTGAACGCGACGATCCTCGGTGAGACATTGGAGAATATTCTCATCGCACCGCGCGCGGCACTCCGAGGTGGCGACAAGCTTTACGTTGGCCTTCCAGAGGCAGGAAAACTCTCCATCCGGGACGCAGAAGTCATCTACTCTGATCCGAATGGTGCTTACCTTTCAGGCGGCGCAATCGAGGGAGAGATGGCTATTACCAGCCCTATTCAAGCAGCGTTTGATGGTATGAACCTGACAGTGATGGAACGCCAAGAAGACGGCACGATCAAAACGTATGAGCGCGACGACGCCAAGCCTGACACAGGCAAGAAGGCGGCTGACAATCAACAAAAACCCAATGAGGGAGCAGTGCAGTGAGTGGCCTAGTTGCTTGGTTTGCTAGAAACGCAGTTGCCGCCAACCTTCTAATGATTGTTGCCTTTATTGGCGGCATCTTTGGGTATTCACAAATGGAGCGGGAAATGTTCCCGGTTGTGAACATTACTGGCGCCTCTGTCGTCGTTGTGTGGAACGGCGCCTCCCCGCAAGATGTCGAAGATCAAATTGTCACGCGAATAGAAGAGGCCGTCGCAGACCTTCCCGGTCTCGACCGAATTACGTCCATCGCGAACGAGGGCACTGGAGTGGTCAATATCAAGGGCCGCGACGACATTGATATGACCGTCTTCCTTGATGAGGTGAAGCTCCGCGTCGATCAAATCAACAACCTACCGCAAGCGGCCTATCAGCCCCAAGTCTCCAAGTGGGAGCAACGCAACAGCTTTATGGGTCTGGCCATCTACGGCAATGCGGACCGACGTACATTGAAAAAGATCGGCGACTCCGTCCGCGACAAAATCGCCTCCCTACCCGGCGGGGAACTGGCTGAATTGAACGGTGTACTTGAAGAGCAAGTCAGCATCGAAGTTAGCCAAGAAGCGCTGCGCCGCTTCGACCTCACCTTTAGTGAAGTTGCATCCGCGATCCGCCTCTCCTCGCTCAACTCCTCTGGCGGACGCATTGAATCTGCGACAGGCGATGTACAAATTACGGCACGCCAATTGGCCGATTCTGAAGAGCAATTCAAAAACATCATCATCCGTCAGACCACCGAAGACGGAACCGTTCGCGTGAAGGATGTCGCAACCGTCATTGATGGCTTCGCGAGCAACAAGCTGACGACGACGCACAATGGCGAACCATCGGTTTTCGTCATGATCCCATCACCAGATATTATGGATATCGTGTCTTACACCGCTGGTTTCCGTGAATTTATTGAGGAAGCAAACGATCACGAAAACGGAGTACTGCCTGAAGGCGTGCAGATCGGCATCCTGTGGGACGATTCTGAAATGTTCAACGCCCGTATGGACCTGATCACCAAGTCCGCGCTCTTAGGCGCCGCGCTTGTATGTCTCGTCTTGCTGCTCTTCTTGCGTCCCATCGTGGCGTTCTGGGTCACGATCGGCATCATCACTGCATTCGGCGGTGGCATCATGCTCCTCCCCTATTTCGGTGTGTCATGGAACATTCTCTCCACCTTCGCCGTATTGCTCGTCATCGGGGTTATCGTCGACGACGCGATCGTTGTGGGGGAAAACATCCACAAGGAAGTTGAGAGCGGTCGGCGTCAAGGACTGGATGCTGCAATCTTCGGCACTCAGATGGTTATGAAGCCTATCGTCTTTGGCGTGCTGACGACAATTATTGCATTCCTTCCTTGGGCCTTCATCACCGGGCCAACGCGCATGTTCACCCAGCAAATCACCTTTGTGGTTGTGGCAGCGCTGATCTTCTCAATCATCGAATGTATGCTCATTTTGCCCGCCCACTTGGCGCACATGAAACAACAACGCTTCGACGGCGCCGTCGGCGGACTGATGAAGTTCCAACGGCGCATCGCTGATAGCCTGCTTTGGTTCGCCCACTACATCTACAAGCCGGTCTTGGAACTCGCGATCCGTTTCCGGTATGCAACTGTTGCCTTTTTTGGCTCCCTGTTCTGGCTCGCCCTGCAAATGCAGACGTCGGGCATCGTACCGTTCCAATTCATGCCGGAAATCGAAAGTGATCTGATCCGCGTCCAAATCGATATGCCTGACGGGACCCCCTACTCTCGTGTGCTTCAGGTTCGCGACCAATACACCGCTGGCCTCCAAGCAATTATCGAAGAGACCAAAGAAGAGTTCCCGGAGATTGAGGGCGGTCTGATACGCAACTACTCCGTCATTTCTAATGCGGGTGGCATGCGCAGCTTCGTAGGCCTCGCACCACCCGAAGTCCGCCCCGAAACCATAAGCACGAGCGAGATTTCAGATCGCTTCCGCGCACTGGTTGGTGATATTCAAGACGCTGAGGAAGTCGCCTTCGATTCGACGATGAATCAAGATGATTCCGGCGTGCGTTTTGCGCTCAATCACCAAGATCTTGATCACCTGCGCGATGCGGCCGAATATGTGAAAGCCCATTTGGCGACCTATGCCAGCGCATATGACATTGGTGACAACTTATCATCTGCTGCCGAAGAAATTCGTATCACCTTAAAGCCCGGTGCCGAGACGCTTGGTATATCCTTGGCCGATGTGTCGAACCAATTGCGCCAAGCCTATTATGGTGAAGAAGTTCAGCGCCTTCCCCGTGACGGTGAGGATGTACGCGTCATGGTGCGCCTTCCCCTCGCCTCCCGCGAAAGTCTAGATAGTCTCGACACGTTGCGAGTTCGCACGGCGGATGGCCGCGAAATTCCTGTTACGCAGATCGCTAACTTCAAATTCCAACCTGGTATCAATCGCATTATCCGGCGTAATCGGAACCGCTCCGTCTCTGTCTTTGCAGAAGTGCGCGGAGAGGGCGGACGTGGACGCATCATGTCCGGCATGGATTCAGGATTCTGGCAAGAATTTGCCCTACGCTTCCCAGAGGTTGAGCGCGGTAGCGCTGGTGGGTTTGAGCAGCAGCAACAGTTCTTTGATGAAATCCGCCGCCTGATCGTTGTCGCCATCGGAACGATGTACATCTTGCTGGCAGTTGCCTTCCGTTCCTATTCACAACCTATCTTGCTGATGATGGCCCTTCCCTTCGCATATTGCGGCGCAGTGTTCGGGCTGCACATTTTCGACACACCAATGGCCATGTTTGCGTTCTTCGGAATTGCCGCCGCCGCAGGGGTCGTTATCAACGATAACCTCGTACTGATTGATTATGTGAACCGGCGACGCGATGAAGGTGTTGGCGCGGTTCAAGCGCTCGTCGATGCGGGTGTGTCACGTTTCCGTCCGATCCTGCTGACCTCGATCACAACATTTGTCGGCATCTTGCCCCTTTTGGCAGAGCGCTCGGTTCAGGCGCAGTTCCTGAAACCGATGATTGTGTCGCTTGGGTGCGCGGTTGCCTTTGCCCTATTCATCTCGCTCCTTTTCGTTCCGGCCTTGTATGCAGTCGGCGTTGAAATTGGTCGCATTTTCCGCTGGACTTGGAATAGCCGCGCCTATCGCATGATTGGTGACAGCTATTCAGGCGAAGTATCAGTCGACGAGGACGAATTGATTAGCACGACCGGCAATAGCGGTCTTGGCCCAACGGCTCCGGCAGAGTAAGATTACCCCAAATAGTGGTGAAGACGCAGAGCTGTTTCGCCCTGAGAGGAAAACGTGCGCAAAAAATTGCGTGGGGAAAGGATACTTATGAACCGTTTGATGATGGGCGCAGCAGCGATAGCCTTACTTACGGCGTGCAACAACGCAGACATTAAGAATGATACGCCAGCCGCCGAAGCGATCGAAGCGTCGTCATCCGAAGCCGCACCGGCCGGCAAGTACCTAACCTCTGAAGGGTTAGAACTGAGCACCGCAGATTATTGGGGCGATTGGGGGGTAGATCTCACACAGCGCGACGAAAGCGTTACAGCAGGGGATGATTTCTATCAGCACGTAAATGGCAAATGGCTCAACAGCTTTGAAATTCCAGCCGACCGCACACGCTATGGCGCCTTCACATTACTCGCTGAAAAGTCAGAGCAACGCGTTCGCAAAATTATCGAAGAAATTGCCGAAGAACGACGGTCACCTGAAAGCATCGAAGGTAAAGTCGCCGCAATTTACAACGCATATATGGATACAAACGCCATTGAAATGGCGGGTCTGACGACAATTACGCCCTACTTAAAGCGCATTGAAACCATCGAAACACGTCAAGATTTGGCCAGCACCTTTGCGGCAACTGGCTTCGCCTCCCCTATCGGGGGCTGGGTCGATATCGATGCAAAACAAACAGACAGCTATATTTTCCATCTCACCCAATCAGGATTGGGCATGGGTGACCGTGACTATTACCTGAAAGACACTGAGAAAAATCTGGAAATCAGAACCGCTTACAAGACCATGCTTGAAGCACTACTGCATGAAGCTGGGTCTGAAGCTGCTGAAGCAGATGCTGGAGCTGTCATCGCGCTGGAAACAAAGATCGCAGCGGCTCACTGGGACCGCGCGGCCGGGCGAAACCGCAACCTCACTTACAATAAGATGAGCGCTGAGGAAGTCACCGAGTATGCTGGCGGCTTCCCGGTGGACGTCATGCTAGGCGATCTTGGTCTCAATCAGGAAACCTCCTTCATTGTGCGCCAAGTTACGCCAACGGCTGAAGAAGTCGCAGACAATAGCCTAGAGGGCGAAGATCTTGCGAAAGTATCAGGTGGCGGAATCGCGGGCCTATTCTCCCTGATGAACGACGAGCCGATTGGTGACTGGCAATCCTATTTACGTGCTCACTTCATGATGGACCATGCCAACGTGCTTCCTGCGCGCATTGATAACACCCATTTCGAATTCTTCGGCAAAACCCTCGGCGGGGCCAAAGAACAGCGGACCCGCTGGAAACGTGCTGTAAGCACGGTAGAAGGCTCCGTAGGTGAAGCTGTCGGCTCAATCTATGCTGACCGCTATTTCCCAGCTGAGAATAAAACTGAGATGGACGCGTTGGTGAAAAACCTACGTGCTGCCATGGCTGTCAATCTCGAGCAAATCGACTGGATGGGCGATGAAACGAAAATTGAAGCCGAAGCCAAGCTAAACAAGTTCACGCCAAAAATCGGCTATCCTGAAGCATTTGAAGAATATGACGAGCTGAGCGTTGGCAGCAATGCCTTCCTCAACAAAATGGCCGTGAGCGCTTGGGAATGGAAAGATATGGTTTCCCAATTGGGTGAGCCTATCGACAGAACCGAATGGTTCATGTTGCCGCAAACGGTCAACGCATATTACTCACCCACACGGAACGAAATCGTCTTCCCTGCTGCGATCCTACAGCCGCCATTCTTCAATTTGACCGCTGATTCAGCGGTGAACTATGGGGCCATTGGCGGCGTAATTGGTCACGAGATCGGTCATGGGTTTGACGATCAAGGCGCCAAATCTGACGGTGATGGCGTCCTGCGTAACTGGTGGACACCTGAAGACGAAGCCAATTTCAAAGCCAAAACTGAAGCCCTCGTCGCGCAATATAATGCTATGTGCCCGCTAGATAACGGTGAAACCTGCGTCAATGGCTCGCTCACTCTGGGCGAGAACATTGGTGACCTAGGCGGCCTCTCCATGGCTTACAAGGCCTACAAGCTAAGTCTAAACGGCAAAGAAGCGCCTGTTATTGATGGCCTCACGGGCGATCAACGGTTCTTCATATCATGGGCGCAAGTTTGGCGGTCCAAATATCGTGAAGAAGCTACGCGTCGGCAACTTCAAACCGACCCGCACTCACCACCAGTTTACCGTGTAAATGGCGTCGTTCGCAATTTTGATGAATGGTATGACGCCTTCGGCGTGACCGAAGATCATGAGCTTTATTTGCCGCCTAGCGAGCGGATCAAGATTTGGTGATATTCACAAATCTACAGTATGTATTGCAGAACGCGGCATTTATAGTGCCGCGTTTTTTTACGAAATTCATGATATATTTACGCTTATGGGTGTAAAGCTAGCAATCAACCCCGCGATAACTCGGGATTTACTTGAAAGAGGTTTCTTCCGCAGATGGCATTGCTTGACCGGATTTTTGGATCGAAAAAAACTGCCGCTGTACCAGCGGCTGAGCGTGTTGATCAGGTGGTAGCACCTGACAAAGATACGCCGCGTCCAGTCCGCGCAATGGTATATCGCGAAGTCACTGTCATGTATGAATCTGGCTACACGCGTAAAGGCGTTGTGCTCGACCATTCAGACCATGGTGTGCGTCTACGATTTTCAACGGTTGAGCGCCTGCCAGATGAGGTTCGCCTTAAAGCGGATGCCGTTGGCCTTAGCGGCGCTGCGCGCGTCGTTTGGCAAGAAGGCTCTGAAGTCGGACTAACGATGGTCTAGCTGACCTTTCGCGGCGGCCAAAAGCGCTGACCCGCTAAGTTCTCCAAATTCTCATTGTAAACAGTAGGGTGCGGCGCTGCGCCCCAAAGTTCCCCTTGACTATAGCCTCCTCTACACGGCAAATGTTCGCAACTGCAACAAAATTGTAAAGCGAATGAGGAGCGCCCCAATGTCAGAACAAGATCCTGTCGTAATCGTAGGTATGGCCCGCACACCAATGGGTGGCCTGCTTGGCGACCTGTCAGCCATGACCGCAAGTGAACTGGGCGCATTCGCCATTAAAGGCGCTGTCGCTGAAGCCAAGCTTAGCGCTGGCGACGCCAATGAAATCATCATGGGTAACTGCCTTCCCGCTGGACAGGGCCAAGCCCCTGCCCGTCAGGCTGGTTTCAAAGCGGGCGAAGATAAAGGTCTCGAAGCCACTACGATCAACAAGATGTGTGGTTCTGGCATGCAAGCCGCTATTATGGGCCGCAACGCGATCCTAGCTGGCGACGCCAACATCGTGATCGCTGGCGGCATGGAATCCATGACCAACGCTCCACATCTCATAAACATGCGCAAAGGCGCA
Source organism: Hyphomonas sp. (assembly GCA_033851975.1). Classification (GTDB taxonomy): domain Bacteria; phylum Pseudomonadota; class Alphaproteobacteria; order Caulobacterales; family Hyphomonadaceae; genus Hyphomonas. The sequence continues at coordinate 163,545 of JAWSVJ010000007.1, forward strand.
AAGTTTGGTGACGTGTCAGCACAAGATCACATGGCGCTAGACGGCCTGTCAGATGCCTATAAGGGCGGCCCTATGGGTCAGTTCGCTGACATGATCGCTGGCGAGTACCAATTCACCCGCGAACAGCAAGATGCCTATGCCATCGAAACACTGAGCCGCGCCAAGAGAGCTGCTGAGTCTGGCAAGTTCAAGCGTGAAATCGCGCCTGTGACGATCAAGACCCGCAAAGGCGAAACAATCGTCGATACGGATCAGTTGCCGCGTGAAGCTAAGCCGGAGAAAATTCCAGCGCTACGCCCTGCCTTCTCTAAAGACGGCACTGTAACAGCTGCTAATGCTTCAGCGATCTCTGACGGCGCTGCTGCGCTCGTACTGATGACGAAGTCTGAAGCGGAGAAGCGCGGCCTGAAGCCAATCGCGACTATCGTGTCGACGTCATCCCATGCGCACGAGCCTGAGTACTTCACCACGGCGCCTGTGCCTGCAATGAACAAAGCACTTGAGAAGGCTGGCTGGAGCAAGGACGAAGTCCAGCTTTGGGAAGTCAACGAAGCGTTTGCTGTTGTTCCAATGATCGCGATGAAGGAAATGGGCATCTCCCACGACATCGTCAACGTCAATGGCGGCGCTTGCGCAATGGGCCACCCAATCGGCGCTTCTGGTGCACGTGTTATTGTTACGCTGCTTGCGGCGATGGAAGACCGTGACCTGAAAAAGGGTGTCGCATCACTCTGCATCGGCGGCGGCGAAGGCATCGCAATGTGCCTAGAGCGCGCTTGATCCGCGAGGATATCCTAAAGCACTTCCCCGAGCAGGCTGGCTGGTGCCATCTGCTCGGTTCCCCGTTCACAGCCGGATTGCTGGAACTTATGGGACAGGATTACGAGGCGGGCGGCATTGTCGCTCGCCTTTTGCACGACTACACCGGACACCCCCGTAAAGACGCGCTAGGACTACGCCTGACGGGTTGCCTCCACTATGCTGCGCTGACCGGCATGGACGCCGAACTCGCCGCCAACTATCCGGCTAATAGGCCCGGCGTGCAGTTTGATGCAGTTTGGGGGCTGTGTGAAGCGTTCCTGATGCAGAATGAGGCGTTTGTGGGCAGTTTCATGCAAAGCGCGCCTCAGACGAACGAAACCCGACGCTCCATCGCCCTCTTGTCGGCCTTCATTGCTGCATCGCAACAATTCCCGGGCCTCCCCCTCCATATGGTTGAGCTTGGTGCGAGTGCAGGTCTGAACACAAATTGGGATAAATTCGCGTATCAGGCGAGTAGTTGGAAACGTGCTGGAACGAGCGACGTGAACATTACTACCGACTGGCGCGCCCCTGCCCTAGAGACGCCCAACCACCCAATTAAGGTGGCGAGCAAGTCCGCGTGTGACCTCAACCCGCTCGACATTCACAACGCCGAGGCGGTGGATCGCATCCGCTGTTATGTCTGGCCTGATCAAGAAGAACGCCTTGCCCGCCTCAACGCAGCGATTGCGCTGGCGCAAACCGAAGGCACGCATGTCATCAAAGCCAGCGCGGATGACTTCCTTGATACGGTGATTGAGAAATGGAATTCGAGCAGTGCCCCCGGGCATTTGGTGATCTACCACTCAGTCTTCCTGCAATATCCACCCCGGCCTATCATTGAGGGGATTATCAGCCGTATAGAGGCCTCCGGTGCCCGCGCAAGCGCTGAGCGCCCGGTGTCTTGGGTCTCATATGAACCCAGTGTGATGTTTGATAAGTCCCGCCCGCAAGGCGAGATGTCCACGCGTTTGCAAAGCTGGCCTAGTGGGGAAACCCGCGTCCTTCTGCGCTCGAACGGGCATGTGACGCAGGTTGATAAGGCTTAGCGCTTAATCTGCACCTTCAATCTCACTGACAAGGCCGAGGGGAAGCGACGTGGTACGCTTGGCCACGCGCACGACAATGCGCGACTGCACGTCAGAGACCAGCTCAGTGCCGAGTAGCTTGTCACGCAGGAAATTGTCATAGGCGTGCATGTCGGTGGTGACGATGTGCACCATATAATCGACCGCGCCGGTGATGGTCATACACTCGACGACTTCGGGCCAACCTTGGACGATGTTTTCAAAGGCTTCCAGATTGTCCCGGCTCGGCAAGGCGAGCTTTACGGTGGCAACGACTTCGAAGTTTAGGCCGAGTGCGAAATTGTCTAGCAAGGTCACGCGCCCCTTGATGAAGCCCGCCTCTTCCATACGCTTGATACGTCGCCAGCATGGGGACGAAGACAGGCCGACACGCTCAGCGATATCAGCCACTGAAAGGCTGGCATCTCGCTGGATAATGTCGAGAATTTTCGCATCGATAGAATCTAGTTCTTGGGACAAAATTTCGGAAACCTCTTGTATTTTAGAATATTTTTCCGATCTTCTGCACAAGAAACTCCAGTGGCGCAAGCTTTATTCGTATTATTTTTCTCTGGCGGACTGGTGCAGTTAATACAGCATAGCCCCTATGCTTGTTTGCAATCCTCTCCCTCAATTTCTCGGAAAAGTTTCGTAAGGTAGATTGCAATTCAATTATTGATTTAACATCCTCTTCACACCGCTCAGCCAAAGGTGATGCACAATCCAAAGGGAAATCTCATGCGCTATTCATACCTGCTCGCCAGCAGTGCCGCTCTGCTTCTCTCAGCCTGCCAGTCTGTCGAGGCGCCAACGAATGCTGCGATACCGGTGGAGATGCCAACGATTGCCGCGATGCCGGTGGAGGCCGCGACTTCCGCTCATACCATTCCCGCCGCCATGGTGGAGGGCAACAATGCGTTCGGTTGGGATTTGTACAAGGAACTGACGAAAACCGAAGACGGCAATATCTTCATCTCCCCCGCGTCAATATCTGGGGCGTTTGGCCTGCTCTATCCCGGCGCGGTCGGCGACACCGCTGCGCAAATGGAAGAACGGCTCGGCTTTCAAGGCGGCATGACGGGGTTTCCCGCTGATCTCAAACAGTTCAACCACGAGCTAACAGAAACGGGTGAGAACGCGACACTAACCATCGCCAATGCGGTGTGGGTGAATAAGAAACGACGCCTGAACGCTGAGTATGCAGACGCAATGCGAACGCAGGTCGGCGCGAAGATTGAGGCCATGAACTTTAAGAAGCCCAAGCAGACCTCAGAGACCATCAACGCATGGGTCGAAGACAACACCAATGATCGAATAAAGGATCTGGTTCCCGCAGATGCGATCACCCATGACCTCGCTATGGTGCTGACCAATGCGGTTTGGTTTTATGCTGATTGGTCCGACCCCTTTGGGGAACACAATACAGAGACCAAAACATTCTATGCGCCCGATGGCGAGATAGATGTCGAGATGATGCAGCAGCGAGCAGATGTGCAGCACGTCAAATCGCGGCAGTATTCTGCGATTGATCTTGGCTATGAGGGCGATGACTTCACTATGACGATCATCCTGCCCAAGAACAAAGACGGGCTGGAACGGGTTACGAAATCCATGACGGCAAACCGGCTCGCAAAGCTACTGACACGCATCGACTCCGCGCCAACGAAGCTCGTCGATATTAAACTGCCAAAGGCAAAAATTGAAGCCGACTACTCGCTGAAGCGACCTATCAAAGCGATAGGATTGACCACGGTGTTCGACACCCCAGAAATTCCTCACCTAACGGATACGCCCGTAGGGGTCAGCGGTGTTCTGCACAAAACGTTCTTAGAGATGGATGAAGAAGGCACCGAGGCAGCCGCGACGACCGCCATTGTGGTGACGGTCTCCAGCGAGAGAGTTGATTACACACCGCCCGAGCCGATCCTCTTCAATGTCGAGCACCCGTATTTGATCGTGCTGCGTGACAAAGCCACCGGCGCGATCGTCTTCATCGGGCATATCGAAAACCCGACTGGCAAGTAGGGGCGCTTAGTCGCGGGCTAATGCGGCGTCGATTAGGGCAGCCGTTTTGTCGGCCCCGTAGAGCGCTGCGAAGCTGCCGAAGCGTGGGCCTTGGCTTTGGCCGAGCAGGACTTCGTAGAGCGCTTGGAACCAGCCGCGCAGATTTTCAAATGCATGGTCTTTGCCAACGGAGAAGGTGAGCGTTTGCAGGTCTGCGCCCGGTGTTGCCGGATCCGCCGCTTTCAAGCGTGTCGATAGATCAACCATCGCGGCGCGCTCTTGGTCTGTTGGCGCGCGATAGGTTTTGGTCGGCTCCACAAAGTCTTGATAGTAGCGCATCGCATAGCCTGCGAGCTTATCGAGCAGCGGGTGCGTCTCTGGTGAGGCCTCTGGCGCATAGCGTTTGATGAAGCCCCAGAGCTGGTCTTTATGCTCAGGGTTCGCCACGGCCACGAGGTTGAGCAGCAGCGCGAAGCTGACCGGGCTGGACGCGACCGGCGGGTTGCCGGCGTGAATGTGGAAGACCGGATTTTCAATCTGGCGCGAGGGCTCTTCACCCGGAAACTTCTCTAGAAAGGTCAGATACTCATCCACCGCTTTTGGGATGACATCAAAGTGCAGCTTTTTGGCTGTGCGCGGCTTTTGGAACTGGAACAGGCCGAGGCTCTCATCTGGCGCATAGGCCAGCCATTCTTCAACCGAGATGCCATTGCCCTTGGTTTTGGAGATCTTCTCGCCTTTGTCATCCAAGAACAGCTCATAGACATATTGCTCTGGCGGGCGGTGGCCGAGGATGCGGCAGATTTTGGAATAGATTGGCGCATTGGCCTGATGGTCTTTGCCGAACATTTCAAAGTCTACGCCCAGCGCCGCCCAGCGCATGCCAAAGTCTGGCTTCCACTGCATCTTCACATTACCGCCAGTGACTTTCATCGTCACTTCGGTGCCGTCTTCATCGTCAAAGGTGATTTCGCCGGTTTCTCCATTCACATGCTTCATCGGCACATAGAGAACGCGGCCCGTGCTCGGGCTGATCGGCAGGAAGGGTGAGTATGTAGCGCGGCGCTCTTCGCCCAGCGTTGGTAGCATCACATCCATAATGTCTTGATACTTCTGCGCGGCCAGCAACAGCTTCTCATCAAAGCGGCCAGATTTATAGCACTCAGTCGCCGACAGGAACTCATACTCAAAGCCGAACTTGTCGAGGAAGTCGCAGAGGCGGTTATTCATGTGTGCGCCATAGCTGTCATGCGTGCCGAACGGGTCTGGCACGTCTGTCAGCGGCTTTTGCAGGTAAGCGTCCAGCGCCTCTGGGTTTGGCACGGTGGGCGGTACTTTGCGCATGCCGTCCATATCATCAGAGATGCAGAGCAGCTTCGTCTCGATCTTGCCCTCGGTCAGCACCTCAAAGGCATGGCGCACCATCGTCGTGCGCACCACTTCGCCGAACGTGCCGATATGCGGCAGGCCGGAGGGGCCATAGCCCGTCTCGAAGATGACTGGGTCCCCTTCCCCGCGCTGGCCAGCTTTCACCTGCTGCTCAACACGCGCTTTCAGCTTGCGGGCAAGCTCGAACGGCCAAGCTTTGGCAGAGAGGGCGAGCGTCGAACGGTCGGTCATGCGGGGGACATCCTTGAAACGAAATACCAGTCGCAGCGTTTAAGCGGGATGGGGGTATGGGTCAAATATTCGGTGCGGGCACAGCACGGCGTTAAGACTGGGCATGTATGCTAATATCAGACCGATGAGCGCCATGTAGGAGGTGAAGGCGATGCAAAAAGACCAAACGCCTGATTTGAGCGTTGCATTGAAAGAGTGGACGGAGATTGATGTCGCCGCCTTTCATGCGGGCGTGGCGCTGGGGATTATTCCGGCGAGCGCAGAGGGCGCGGTGACTATACATTTGGCGGCAAGAAATGGGTGTTCTGGACCGAAAACCCGATCGGGAGCATGTTGTTTGACTTGCTGGCAAAAATGGCGAGCGCGGGCATATTAGAGCTGCACCCAGATGACGATCAGCTCTATCGTTGGAATGCTGGGTTTGACTGGCGCGGTGTTTAGGGGAGCCCACAGATGACGAACAAGACACAAGCCAAGTGGAAAGAGAGCTTTGTGCTGGGGCAAGATTGCATCGCTTATGGCGATGGGCGGGTCACGTTGGGTTCGACGTGCAGCTTACTTGATCCGAATACGGATACGACAACGCGATACTGGTCTCCACTGTGCGACACAAATGTGGAGGGATTGGAAAAATATGACCAAGACCTATGGACAGAGGTCGACATTTTCCACGGCGCGTTTGAGTTTGAAAATCAGACATTCGTCTTCGGGGATGGCGGCATGGGCAATGAGGGATATGTGGCGTCGATTACGGCTGACAATCAACTCAACTGGAGCATCTTCTTCACCTTCTCCAACCCGATCATCAAAGCCGAAGTGGTGGGCCGAAAGCTGGTTTGTTATGGAGACACCGGCGTCGTAATCGAGATTGACTTGGATGAGCTGACGTCGATTTCCGTGACGCTGAGAGACGAATAGGTTTGAAGATGACATCCCCTCCCGGTTCTGACGAACCCATGTTCAATTTTCAACCGCGGTGGAAAGAGGAAATGATTGTCACGTCGAAAGACGGCACATTTGTTATTGATCTGGCGATGGGCAATTTGACTGCATACCTGCTGCCAGAAAAATTATGGCGCGAGCAAGCGCCGGACTGGGCAAAAGAACATTGGGCGCAGCTAAAGAGTGAGCTGGAAGCTTGGTGCGAGAAGTATAATGCAAAGCTAGCTATCGACGTCACCGCCGTTGTGATGACAGCAGACGATTAGCGCCTCATATGCATGCTTCATGCACGCAAAGCCGCCCATCATTCACTATGATCAATTACGGTTAGATTTTTGTAGCTTATTGCCACTCTGAAAATCAGCTCCTTCAGAATCTCCTGCCCCTCGCCATAGTCACAGAAATATATGCCGAAGGGCGGACTAATTTCTGCCAAGCCGCTCGGCAATGGGCCGGAATTACCGGGCGTGCGGAAGATATATTGGCCGCGGCTTTCAACAGTTTGGATGCACTGAAAATATGGCAGCGCCTTTAAGAGCGCTGCGATCTCACTCGTATCGTTTTCTGAGAAGTTTAAACTATACTCGCAGCCCATATTTTCGACCCTTTTCTTATTGACTGGGCAACCCTATCAGAGAGGCCATAAACAGAAAGCGAGACAAACAAGAACACGTAGCTTAAATTACGTCGACGACTTTTTCGAGGACATAGTGGACGATGGCCACGAGGATTGTGATACCGAAGAGGCAGGCCACGCGTATCGCTGTCGCTTGCAGGCCAGCGCCAATCCTCGACTTTAGGATATATATATCCGTCAGTATAAACACGACCGCAATTACGGCGCCAATAATCAGCCCCATCCGCAGCGCCAAGAACTGATAAATCCAGTAAAATATCATCCAAATCCCTTCGCGCTTTTCAGCCCCCGGACCCAACAGCAAGCGCAGATAGGCAAACCCGGAAACGAGCGACGCCAGCACCCAAGGAATATAGAACAAGACCTGTGATAGGAATTTTGTCACGCAATTTCTCCTTTGACGATCACCCAAAAAGAGCACTGGTGAATTGAACCGCTTACGGATTCACTCAGCTTTGCCATTTTTATTATCCCTCATTCTATAAGCCCGCCACTCGATTTCCGGTGCAGGAAAATACTGACACACAGATTGCAGGTGTTTTTGCAGAAAGTCATCATCTAGCACTTGGCCGCCGGGCAAGATGATCTCGACGATGCCACTGAACTGCCCGCTCCAATTTGACACTTCGATCTTCCAACCATTGCTGGCGGTGAACAGGACATCACCCTTGAACTGGATCTTCGGGTCGACATTTGGCGTAAGCGTGACCTCGCCAAGTTCGATTTGGTGCAGGACGGACACAACCTCCTCCTCCGTGATCGGCAAGCGGTCAGTCATCGTTTCGCCGCCTGCAATTTCGCAGTCAAATGCTTGACGATATGATCGCGCGCTTTGTGGGTTTGGAAGTGCGCGGGCAAATGCAACAGGAATGATTGATGCTTGTATTTGGAGCGGTCTCTATCTTTCGAGCGGATATAGTCCAGCAACTCCACCGCATGGGGCCGATCATAAGCCCAAAGGGCGTGACCTTTGTAATCTATCGAAAAATAAGCCTCGTTTGGCCACGTCAATTCATGCTTGCGCCGCACTCCGCATGAGGAACAGACCACGCTACCAGACTTGAAATTGAACATGTCGCGATAGCGGTATCTCCGCCCCCAGTCGGCCATAGAGTAGCCCTCTGGCAGATCATCGATCTCGGGCAGCACGTTTTGGTCTAGCTTGTGGTAGTAGCAGGCCAAATTCATCCCGGCGCCATCATACAACATCTTTCTGTATTCGAACAATTTAGAGCGCTTGAAATATTCTATATCCGCGCTCAACTTTATCCGCGCGCACTCAATGAACACGAACAATGCCTCGCGCCCACAGGCCGGGCACGCAACAGCCACCTCGTATGGCATCGGGTTATCTTCGTATGGCATCGTCATAGTTTGAGAGCGCCCTCCGCCCATTCATATCCCTGTATCAGGACGCCTACAAAAATAGGTCGCGAAGTTCTTGCGTGCGCAGTTTGCTTAGCCGGGTGAAACACTCATGGCGGACAAGTCCATCATATTCGTCGCCGTCTTTCATCAGGCGCTCCGTCGAACAGTGTCCCGCGCGATAAGCTTCCCATTGATCTTGGTCTGCGATTAGCAGCCTGTCGAGTTCATCCTTGGATACTTCGACGTGGGGGTATTCACCCGCGTCAATCTTTTGAATGATGAGATGAAAGGTCTCGTCAACTTCCATGGTGGCCTGCTCATAATAATACTCGGCGGCCTCTTCAGCGTCAGAGAAGACAAGCTCCGCCTCCTGCGCAGGAGCGGCCTCTAGCTCAGCTGCGCAGCTAAGCGGCAATAGCGACGCGATAAGCAAAATTGAAAGTCTCATAATCCTCTCCCCTCTTTAAGTTGCCCCACTCTAAGCGCGGATCACCTAAAGATATAGATCGCGCAATTGTTGCTCTCGTTGCTTGCTTAGCTCGGTGAGGCACTCCAAATAGTCTATAGTTTTGGATGCACCACCGCCCATCAATGTCTGTACGCCATAGCAGTGCGCGTCGCGATATTCTTTCCACGTATGTTGACTGTCCATCAGGCTTTCATCAAGCACGGAAATGGGGACCATATAATCCTCATAATCACCCGCGTTCACTTTTCGCATGATGAAGCGGAAGGTGTCGGTCACTGAGGCATCAGCTTCCTCATAGTCATACTGAGCATCCTCCACCCCGTGCTCAGAACTGAGCTTAGCTTCAAGCTGAGGCTCAGCGAAACAACTAAGCGGCACCAGTGACACCAAAAATAAAATTAGAAATCTCATAAACTTATCCTCGGCTTGTGTTGAGCTCCTTCTAAGCGCGGATCGTAAAGAAATGCAAAATGGGGTTTGATGCGAAGCGTAAAAAATATTTGACATGTAAAAAATATTTGACTACACGTGATGTAAGATATTTTTCACACAGGAGTTACCCATGTCGCCCGCAATGAGATTTACAACGCTCGTCACCCTCATTTCTTTCATTCCCATTGGCTGGCACTTTGGCACAGTGTTTGAGCTGTGGGGGAGTGCGCCGGAGACGCGTGTCGACTTCTTCATTCGTATCGGGATTATTGTCATTGGCTCGATTGTCGCATCAATCATCGGCGCGATTATTACGACGGTGCTCACGGGCAAAGAGGATTTCGAGCCAGATGAGCGCGAGACCCTCGTGCTGCGCAAGGCTGAACTGGCGGGATATTACTCCCTTGCCGCCTGCATCTGCTACCTCATGTGGCGCGCGTTTGACCCATTGAGCCCAATGCAAATCGCCAACGCGCTGCTGGCCGCTTTCACGTGGAGCGAGTTTGTGAAGCTGGTTGCCGGCTTCGTGCTTCTGCGCCGGGGGGTGTAGGCATGGCCAAGCGTCCACCGATCACCAATCGGGTAAAAGAGCTTCGCGAGGCACATGAGGGCCTCAGCCAATCCGCGCTGGGCGAAGCCATTGGCGTCACGCGCCAAACTGTCATCGCCATCGAACAGGGGCGCTACTCCCCGTCCCTAGAAAGCGCGTTCCGCATCAGCCGCGTGTTTGGTGTAGGGCTGGAAGACGTGTTCGGCTGGGAGGGAGACTAAGCCCCCGCCCCGCAAAGTCCGCACCCGTCTGATACTCTCTGGCTATCCGTTCGACGCGGTAAATTTCAAGCGTAAGACTTGCTGGCCAGTCGGTTCATGAAATTTTTCTTCCAGATGCTCAAAACCGTATTTTGAATAGAACTTCCGGCCAATTGCGTTTTCTTCGAAGACCTCAACCTCAAGCGTGCCGTGCAGTTCTTGCGCTTTATCCATCAAGGCTTTGCCTATGCCCTTGCCGTGGTGTTCTGGTTGCAGAAATATTGCTCCGACTTCATTACCCATTAGGGCGATGAAGCCTTGAACATCTCCAGCGATCTCAGCGACCCATGTGTCGGTATTGGGCATATATATTTCGGCCACATTTTTCCGCTCTTGGACTATAAATTCGTCCGTCATAAACGGGTGCGCCAGTCGGGTCGCCATTTCCCAAGACGTAAGAACGCCGTCCAAGTCAGAATTTTCGTATTGTCGTATTTTCATTATTCACTCTGGCCTTTTTGATATTTTCTCTTCGAGAACGCCGTGTGGCTAACATGTGATCGCATAGCACACGGCGCCGCCCTAGTCCCAGTATTTAGGCCCCCGCCAGACCCGCAAAATCCGCGCCCGTTGGGTTTTGGAATAGTTTCAGATCGAACTCTGGCGCGGCGGCCAGCAAATGATCGAAGATGTCGGCTTGGATGGCCTCATACTCGATCCAGTTGGTTGTTGTGGTGAAGACATAGATCTCGATTGGCAGGCCGCTCTCGGTTGGTTTTAGCTGGCGTACGAGGAAGGTGAATTTATCGCTGATCTTCGGATGCGCGCGCAGGTAGGCCTCAACATAGGCGCGGAAGGTGCCGACATTGGTGAGGTGGCGACCATTGACCAGCGTGGATGTATCAACGCCCGCCTCACTATTGTGCGCTGATACTTCTTTGCTTTTGGCCTCCACATATTCCGCGATGTGCTGAATTTTGGAGAAGCGCGCCAGCATGTCTGCGTCGCAGAACTTCACGGAGCCAACATCCAGATGGATCGCGCGCTTGATGCGTCGCCCGCCAGTCTCCTGCATACCGCGCCAGTTCTTGAAGCTATCATTGATGAGCGACTGGGTCGGGATGGTCGTGATGGTTTTGTCGAAGTTGCGGATCTTGACCGTGGTGAGGCCGATCTCCATCACATCGCCATCAACGCCGGACTGGGGCATCTCTATCCAGTCCCCTACCGACACCATCTTATTGGCCGTGAGCTGAATGCCCGCCACGAAGCCGAGGATTGGGTCTTTGAAGACGAGCATCAGCACAGCGGTCATCGCGCCAAGGCCAGCGAAGAAGGCGAACGGTGACTTGCCGAGCACGAGCGACAAAACGGTGATCGCGCCGAGGAAGTATAAGATCAGCTTGGCGATTTGCACGAAGCTGGTGATCGGGAAGGTTTTGGAGATGTCATAGGTGCGATAGATGGCGAGCCCGGCATTGATGAGCGCATCGAAGAAAAGCACGACCATGAAGACGAGGTAGACAAGCCCGAACGTCTCCACTGCCTGCGCAGCAGCCGGGAACGGCGCGAACACCTGTGGCCCCAACGTGTAGATCACCGCAGCGGGAGCGACATGGGAGAGACGCGAGAACACTTTCATGCGCGCAAACGTATCGTCGCGCTTGGATTCAGATCGGGTGATAATGCGCGAAACGGGCCCAACAATAGCGTAGCGCATGATAAAGTAAGACAGCAGTGCCAGCGCGAGCACGCCCAGAAACGCGGCCGCAATGGCCACGCCCAACGTCAAATTATCCGACAGGCCAAACGGCTGAACCCATCCAAGTATCGTGTTGAGCATGAACTATTCTCCATTTGAGCTTTATGGCGCGCAATATGGAGAGGTTCGCCAATAGCGCAAACAGCTCGATGGTACTAATCGTCCCAGTCGAAGAAACGCGCCCCCTCCTCCCGTCATCCCGGACTTGATCCGGGACCTAGTTAGTTCTGGGTCCCGGACAATGCCGTTGGCATTTCCGGGATGACGGGAGGAGGTGTCTGCATATGCTGTACAGGACCCAGCGCCCCGGAGACTCTATTCCCCAACTAGGAGAGTTACTGAGCCAATATTCGCTATTGACATTCATTCGCATTCTGTTGCAAATGCTTCGCATGATCGTATGTGTTTGTAACCGTATTAACTGCCGCTCTGTGCGCAAGGCTGTAAAGTCTGGCGCGCGTAGCCCTAGTGCGGTGCAAAAACATCATGGCTGTAGCTTCCAATGCGGTAAGTGCAGCTGTGCCATGGGTGAGATCATCTCCAATGAAATGGACAAACGTGTAGCGGTGGCTTCGGTCGTAGCTGCAGAGTAGACACGTCTGCGAATGCAAGTGCTTATCACTCGCACAGATCATTGTTTTATTTAGACTTTTTTGTTTGCCGCCTAGGTAGAATTCGCGTACTGGGAGTTCATCAACCTTATAAACAAAGAAGGAGCCGGCCATGAAGGGCGACGCGAAAGTCATCAAATTTCTGAACCAGTGCCTCAAAAACGAGCTCACAGCGATCAATCAATACTTCCTGCATTCACGCATGCTGAAAGATTGGGGCGTGACCAAGCTGGCCAAGAAAGAGCACGAAGAATCAATCGAAGAGATGCATCACGCAGATTGGTTGATCGAACGGGTTCTGTTCCTCGGCGGCCTCCCAAACCTGCAAGACATGGGTAAACTTCACATTGGCGAAAGCGTAAAGGAAATTTTGGAATGTGACCTGAAGGTCGAGCATGAAGCTATTCCTGTGCTTCGCGATGCGATTGAACATGCTGAAAGCGTTCGTGACTATGTCAGCCGCGATCTGTTCTGCAAAATTCTCGACAATGAGGAAGAGCATGTCGATTTCCTTGAGACGCAATTCGACCTGATCGAGCGCATCGGCATTGAGCGCTATACAATGCTGCAATCTGAGGCGAACGAGGGCTAAGGCTCTCTATCGTCTAAGGCGTGGACGAGCGCGGCATTAAACGCCGCCTCGTCCATCGCGCGTGCCCCGCGCACAAATGCGGTTACATTGGCCTCGGCCTTTACCTGCTCAGCAGTCGCATCGCTCTTTAGCCGACCCAACCTGTGCAGCGCTTTCCCAGACAATCCCGTAAACACGAATGCAGGCCGCCAAGACAACCCAGCGGTCTTGGCCAGCTCATTGGTGCAATTAGACGTGAAAGTATTGTAGAAGCGCGCCTTGGACTGGATCGCCATCGTCTTGTTGATGAGCGCGCCGAGGAACGCCTCGACCTCATCTTGCGACAGCGCCAGCTCGTACATGTAAATCTCATGATCCTGCATGCGCACGCGCCTGCCAAACATGTCGCGCGGCGTAGCCCACAGATATGTCAGCTCAAACCCGTTGGTCGCGCCCGACAGCAAGCCATAAGCCTCGCCCTTCTCTTTGCGCGCCTCAACTGACAGACCAAGCAACTCGCCGTTTTGAAACTCGAACACCATCATTGTGTGCGCCATAAGGCCCGCGAAACCCGGATGCGGTTCTATCACCAGCCACGCGCGTCTGGCGTCACTGATCTCATAAGGCCCAGACGCGCGCCATGATTGTTGGGTTACGCCATCAGCATCGTAAGACCAGTCGCGATACTGAGCGATGCTGAACTGCCGGTCTTCCAGCGACACGTCTGATAATCGCACAACATCATCTGCCCAGACGCGGTCATGGCGTGCCTGTTTGAGGCTAATCACAATCGCGCCTAAGGCGAGTAAAACGATGCCGCCTAAAGCGGCCCATTTCAGCACATTCATCAGTCTGTCCGTTTTGCCGCGAAACTACCCGCCTGTGCTAACGCCCAATCCTGTGCCAAATGTGTACCACCCGGATCGGTGAGCAATTGCCCCGGTTCTAGCAGGTCATAAACAACATCCGCATTCATCACGACTTCATCTGATACGCGGTGCATTATCTGATGCGGAGTGAGTTCAGATGGATGCTCACACCCGGCTGCACCGACAACCTCCATCAAGGCTTTCACAGTGTTGCGATGGAAATTATAGACCCGGTCTGATTTATCGGTGACGACCAGACCGCGCTGACGCAGAGGGTCAGACGTTGCTACTCCGGTCGGGCAAGAATTGTCATGGCAGTGCAGCGATTGAATACAGCCGAGCGAGAACATGAAGCCGCGCGCCGTTGTTACCCAGTCAGCACCTAGTGCTAAAGAGCTCGCAATTGCGAAGGCACTGATCTGCTTGCCTGACGCTGCAAGCCTGATATCCTTATCAAGACCGGTTCCAACCAAGGCGTTCCGTGTAAGCACCAGCCCTTGGCGCAAAGGCGCACCAACATGATCGAGGAATTCGGCGGGAGCAGCGCCCGTGCCCCCTTCACCGCCATCGACTTGCATGAAGTCAACGCGGATGCCTGTTTCTAGCATCGCCTTACACAAGGCCAGCACTTCCCAATTGTTGCCGACACAGAACTTGATGCCCACAGGCTTACCGCCTGACAGCTCACGCAGCTGGGCCACAAACTCCATCATCTCTATCGGTGTTGAGAAGGCTGAATGATATGGCGGTGAGACACAGGTGACGCCTTCAGGGATACCGCGCGTCTCTGCTATCTCTGGCGTTACCTTTTCACCCGGCAAAACCCCGCCATGACCGGGCTTTGCGCCCTGACTCAGCTTGATCTCAATCATCTTCACTTGCGGGTCTACTGCCAGTTTGGCAAATTTCTCAGGATCAAACTTGCCTTCAGATGTGCGGCAGCCAAAGTAACTAGAGCCAAGCTCCCAAACGAGATCTGCGCCGCCTTTGCGATGATAGGGTGATATGCCGCCCTCTCCAGTATCGTGATAAAAGCCACCTTTAGCTGCGCCGGTTGAGAGGGCCTCGATTGCATTGCCGCCTAAGCTACCGAAACTCATCGCGGAAATGTTCAGCACACTGGCCTCGTAAGGCTGTAGTGTGCCCGGCGCCCCTACTGTGACGCGCGGGTCGGTAATATCGCTGTGTTTGGCAGCCATAGAATGCGCAAGCCATTCATAAGGCGGCTTATCTATATCAAGATGACTACCAAATGGCTCAACTGATGAGACATTTTTCGCACGCCGATACATCATTGCGCGGTCTTCATGGTTAAAGGGTCTACCCTCTGTTTCACTCTCTACCGCATAAGCGCGAACAAAGGGGCGAAGTTCTTCTGCCATCCAACGAATACGCGCAAGCACAGGAAAGTTGCGCCATAGCGAGTGACTTTTCTGGAGAGAATCATAATAGCCGAGCGCCATGAGCAGGGCGAAGAACACCGCCGGAAAGACTAGCCACCAAAAGTCCCTAATCCACAGTAAACACAGGGAAAGCCCAATGACGGCGACAATGACAGGAAGATATCTAGACATGCCTTATTCCTTCTTCTTCACGTGCTGACACACTCAGCGCACATGTCTAGCTGTGCTCCTGTTCCGGCACATGTCAACTCCCAAATTCGTGTCAACCAGAGGTGCGCGTGTCTTACCGAATAAGATGTGAATATCTTTGTACGGACTTGATATATTGAGATCTTTCACTCGCCCCTTACGGGAAAAAAAGCTTGGCAGACTATAGGTTTCAAGGACAATGTCTGTCATACGCGTCAAAGTGATTCGTTACATCAGTTGCGTACTGACTTTATTCCGCCCAATTTTTGGGCTCTAGCGAGGAGACTCTCCCATGGCAAAAGCCGCAACAAAGAAAAAGGCTGCACCTAAGAAAGCTGCACCTAAAAAAGTGAAGAAGCCTGCTGTAGCCAAAAAGGCTGCTGCACCAAAGGCTGTTTCAGCGCCCGCGAAAGCACCTTCTCAAAAAGAAGTGCTGATGGAAAAATACATCAAAGACCTGAAAGAAAAAGCTGGCGAAGCGCGCCCAGACTTGGAACTGCTCAATGCAGCGGTCAAAGCCTGTGGCCCAACAATCTACAAAGCAGACACTGCAACAGTTGCAGCATCTGACAAAGAAGAGTTGGCACGCGTGAAGAAGGGCTTCATGACGAAGCGTCTTGGCATCACTGACGAAGCCAAAGCCGACAAGTTCATCGCCGACGCGATTGCTAAGTACGGCAAATCTGTTCGTGCCAAGCATCGTCCGGTTGTCTACTACCTGATCGCTAAAGCAGCGAAAAAAGGCTCAGTCCTTAAAGGCTAATCGCCTTAAGGCACTACATATAGAAACGCCGGGTCGCGACACACCGCACCCGGCGTTTTTTTTGGCCTGAAACATAACGAGGCCGGAATAGAAAAAGCCCGGCAACATCAACTGCTGCCGGGCTTCTAAAATCCAATATGCTTAGCGACTAGTAATTGTTCAAAGTCGCGTACCGGTCGCGGTGATAAGAAGCACCACCAAACATGGCTTCCTGAACGCGCGCGCGTTTCATGTAAAGGCCCGGATCAGCTTCGTCCGTCATGCCAATACCGCCATGCATCTGCACGCACTCGTTAGAGACAAGATGAACCAATTCGCTTGCTTTCGCTTTTGCGATCGCCGCGAGTTCCGGAACATTGTCTGCCCCCGCATCAGCCGCTGCTAGTGCCGCCGCAATTACAGAACGCGCCATCTCTAGGCCAACAAACATTTGTCCAGCGCGATGCTGAAGGGTTTGGAATGTACCGATAAGCACACCAAACTGTTTGCGGCTTTGCAAATATTCCAGTGTCATCTCAAACGCAGCTTGGGAGCTGCCCAATGCTTCAGCCGCTTGACCGATTGCAGCGCGGTCAAGCACAGGCATAAGCAAGTCAGCGCCAGCATCCGCTGAACCGATCAATGCCGCGCCATCAACAGACACACCATCAAGAGAAATATGCGCCGCGCCGTGGCTATCCACTGTGCTCAGCTCTGTGATGCTCACACCTCTTGCATCGCTAGGCACGAGGAAGAGCGATAACCCCTTCCGGTCCCCTGCTTTACCAGATGTACGCGCAACAACGATCAGCATGTCAGCATGGTGACCATCAGACACGTAGCGCTTCTCACCGCTGAGTGTGTAACCGTCGCCAGACTTCTCAGCCTTCGTCGAAATGTTGAGCGGGCTGAAGTGCGCCGTCTCATCCATCGCCAAGGCAAACGTCGTGTCGCCAGCAGCAATCTTAGGCAACCATTCTGCCTGTTGCGCCGCGCTTCCACCAAGCTGCAACGCGCTGGCCGCAACCAAAGCGGTTTGCAGGAGCGGTGTCGCTGCCAAGGTGCGTCCTTGCGCTTCAAGAATTTGGCCGAGGCCCACAAGGCCAAAATGCTCGCCGCCCGGCTCTTCCGGAATGATCACGCCGAAGAAGCCTAGCTCAGCTAGCTTTTTGCGCATTTCAGTATCTTTACCGTTCTTACCTGTATCGCGCAGTTCACGCAGGCGGGTCACTGGCATCTCATCTCTCGCGAAGGCCATTGCCGTCTCGCGGAGCATGTCCTGATCTTCAGTCAGTACAAATGTCATAGTTTTAATCCTCAATATCTCTTTATCGTCGCGTGATGCCGGCGACTTATTTCTTTTCCGGCAGACCAAGCACGCGCTTGGAGATGACGTTCAGATTGATTTCGCTGGTGCCGCCTTCGATGGAGTTACCCTTAGAGCGCAGCATACCGCGCATAACTTTCATCGGGCCCTCTTCAAAGCCTGGGCCTTCCCAGCCGAGACCTTCAGTGCCAAGTGCTTCAACCATCAATTCGTGACGTTCCTGGTTCAGCTTCGCTGCGCCATATTTCAAGATTGACGCGGTGTGCCCAACAGCCTGACCAGCTTTTGCCTGCTCAACCTGACGTGCAACGGTGAGGCTGAAAGCCTTCTCGTACATTTTCTGCTCAGCAATACGCGCGCGCAGATCGCCGTCAGCAATCTTGCCATCAGCATCTGTGCCGACATGAAGCTTAGCGTAGTCTTCTAGGTCGAGCATGCCGGAGCCGCCCGTGCTACCGAAGCCGCTTGATGAGATTGAGTTACGCTCAAACTGCAAGAGACGTTTCGCGATTTTCCAACCGCCATTCACGTCGCCAACCAATTGGTCTTTCGGTACTTTCACATCGCTGAAGAAAGTTTCGCAGAATGGTGATGATCCAGAGATCAACAGGATAGGCTTGGCTTCAACGCCCTCGCTTTCCATGTCGAACAGGATGAAGCTGATGCCTTCATGCTTGGTGCTCGTATCAGTACGCACAAGACAGAAGATCCAGTCAGCTTGGTCAGCGTAAGATGTCCAAACTTTCTGACCATTAATCAGGTAGTGGTCGCCCTTGTCTTCACACTTGGTTTGCAGGTCGGCCAAGTCAGAACCAGCACCCGGCTCAGAATAGCCCTGACACCAACGCGTTTTACCCATCAAGATATCAGGGATGAAACGCAGTTTCTGTTCGTGGCTACCAAACTCAAGCAATGCCGGGCCAAACATCCACAAACCAAAGGAGTACAATGGTGGACGCGCCTTGATGAGGCGAAGCTCATCTTGAAGCACGCGGTGCTCTTCCGGCGTCAGGCCGCCACCCCCATATTCGGTTGGCCATTCAGGAGACGTCCAGCCTTTAGCGCCCATGCGCTCGAGCCAGATTTTAGATTCCGGGTTTTTGAATTTCTCTTTGCGGCCGCCCCAGACTTGTTCGTCTTCAGTGATGGGCGTGCGCATGGATGGCGGACAATTTTCTTCCAACCATGCACGCGTCTCGGTGCGGAATTTTTCCAGGTCTTGAGCCATTATGGCCTCCCTATATGAGCTATCTGGGGCTTTTGTAGGCTCAACAATCGCGCACGCCAAGCCCGACAATCGCAATAATTGCCTTGCCGCTACGATAACCCGCACCTGTCACACAAATTTCCAGTCTAGACAGACTGGTCACGGCGGTTGCGCCATACCGAGTCTTCACTTTTTTGTCGTGACGCGGGAAACATGCGGGGTTTTCGCCCAAAAATGTGGGCTGCAGACAAGCCCATAGACCGCCCGCCATGCTGCGAGGGTTTGTAGAGGCCAATAGCAGACCAAACTAACGAGCAGCCCCATACGTGCGGCCCGCCCTCCCCTGAAGGAGATCAAAACGCCGCCAATGATAGAGACGACGCAAACCGCTCCGCTGAACGCGCCAAGCTGCATTTGCGGTAAGATCAAACACGCCAAGCACCACAACGCCCACGGCCCATGAATAAGCGCCGCAAGTATCGACGCGCCAAGAGTCAGTTGCACCGCCCCAAAGCGTACCCAGCCCAACTCCCGCCATGCACAGACCGGGTCACGCATCATCACCAACCAAGTTTGCATAAAGCCTTTCAACCAACGCGACCGCTGGGCGACCCATACGCCCAGCGTTTGGGGCGGCATCTCTAAGGTCGGCGGCTGTATCGTCCCAACGTTCAGACCCATCCGCGCGAGCCGCAGCCCTAGATCAGCATCTTCAGTGACATTCCAAGCATCCCAGCCGCCAGCGTCGCGCAAAACTCTACGGCGGAAATGATTACTCGTGCCGCCAAGCATGATCGGTAAGCCCAAGCGTGCCATTGCGGGCAGAATTGCCCCAAACTGCACAGCATATTCTAGCGCCCACTGACCGCTCAACCAACCCTGTCCGGCCTCATCGCCCACCAAAGGCGCCTGCACGCAGGCCAAACGACCGCCACCCTCTGCAAACGCCCCAACTGCAGCGCGCAGCTGTAATGGATGGGGTTGATCTTCAGCATCATATACGACAATGAATTCCCCGCGCGCGCGGGCGAGGCCATAATTCAAGGCGCGAGGCTTGGTCTGCGGAACACCGGGCGGCACGACCACGAGTTCGGTTCCCGCGGGCCACACCTCACCCTCCAGCGCATCTTGGGTGCTGGTATCACCCGCCTCGACAAGCAACTTCACATCCAGTTTTGACATTGGGTAATCGAGCGCGCGGATCGCTGCCGCAAGTTGCTGTGCGCACATTGCCTCGTCCTTCAAAGCGATCAGCAAAGTGTAGACCGGCAGCAAACTATCCTCTTGCCCAGTCAAACGAGGCTGAGACCTGCGCTCTTTATGCGTATGCGCCAAAAAGAGCCGTAACGCTAAACTCATCACAAATAGAGCACTGCCACACAGGCACAGACCCAGTAGAACACTTGCAGGCCAGACCACTCCTGCAATTCCCAAACAGGAAAATCCTCGCAAGACCGTCCGCCGCTGACGGGTCGCAAGAACCTGTTTCGCCGACAGATTGGGAGAAGCCTCCCACAACCCATTCGCTGCACGGTCAGCTAAGCGCGCATCAGGAACGGGCCGAACCAGCCGGTTCGCCCGGCCCAATTGGCCGTACTGATGTGCATTTCCCCCAGACATCACCAGAACAAACACTAGCTGCCATGAGAGAATCCACCTCCTTTAGGTTGCGAGATATCCAGAAATGCAAAATATTTGCACTTTTTGGTAGTAATTCGCGCCATTGGTGAGTAAATTTCACAAATAAATACAGAGCTCTAGTTCAACGCCGCTCGCTTTCACTTGCGCAATGAGGATAAATGTTCTAGTTTTGTTCTCATGTTGGATTTACATATCATCTGGTTCCGTGACGACCTTCGTGTGCATGACAATGCCGCGCTCAATGCGGCGATAAACAGTGGCGGGCAAGTCTTGCCACTCTACATTTTCGACCCTGCCGATTGGGCACAGGCAGAGCGTACCGGCCGCCAGTTTGATATGGTGACCGACGCTGTTGAAGACTTACGCGTGAGCCTACAGGCACGCGGCGCAGATCTTTGCATCCGCACAGGATCACCCGCGCGCATTCTCGCAGACATTCATCGCCAACATGGCATTCGCGCGCTTCACTATCATCATGAGACGGGCGGCGACTTCGCGCTATTGCGCGACCGGCGCATTGCGCAATGGTGTCGCCAAGCTGGCATCTCTCTGCGCGCACAGGATCAGCATGGTATCGCAGCGAAAGATCACCCACATTTTGCAGAGCTTGCCGCAGATCACCTCTCTGCCCCCTGCAAAATTGCGCCCGAAACCATCAAAATGGCTCCCATAGCGTCTGAAGGCCTGCCTTGCGCTCGAGACCTTTCAATTGCTGAAGACTCTTGCTCCGGACGCGCAGATGGACGCCGCGCCGCTGGCGTCGCCTTGCTCAAGGCATTCATGTCTGGGCGGGCACGCAATTATGATGGTCAGCCCCAAGCCCCCGAAGGCGTCGCCGTCAGCTCTCGCCTGTCCGCTCACCTCGCTTTGGGCACATTATCCACCCGCGAAGTCTGGCAATATGTCAGCCGCGCGAGATATGCTCTCGATGAGGATGGCGACACCACTTTTGTAAACGCGCTCGATCGCTTTCTTGACCGCATCCGCTCGCGGCGGCGCCTGCTGCAGGCAGTTGAGGACAACACCACGCTAAAGGGCCGCGCCTTCACGCCAACAGACGCAGCACCACAGCGCGAGAACTTGTTGATGGAAGCACTGTTGCGCGGGCGCACAGGCTTTCCAATTATTGATGCGTCCATTCGGTGTGCTCAACATACCGGCTGGCTACCCTATCGTATGCGCGCCCTAATTATGGGCTTTGCGACCAGGCTCTTATGGTTAGACCCAAATGACGTGGCCTGCGGCCTTGCGGGCCTGATGACGGATTATGCCCCTGCGCTGCATTATATGAATGCGCAGCGCATGATGACGGGCCAACCGACCGGTCAGCACATCGTTCAGACGTCTCGTCGTCTGTCCGAGAAAGGTGATTTCCTACGTGCTTGGCTGCCAGAACTCGCGGCCTTGAGCGATGCAGAGTTACATGCACCGTGGGATGCCCCTAAAGCCAGCCTAAAGCGCGCCAATGTTATTCTTGGCCAGACCTACCCCATGCCCGTGGTCGATCATGTCGCAACAGCCTCGACATCTACCAGTGCCCCCACTCAAAGAGCAACACAGCAGCACCTGCCAATGAATGTCAGTTCACACCGGCCCTCATCGCCAGCACCACGACGCCCGACGAAAACCTCGTCACCAGAACAATTGAGTTTTGATCTCGGCCCAGCAATAGCTGCTTAAACGGAAAATTCCGACCGCCGCTACAGCGCTCTTTTCGGTCTTAGGTCTTTCGCTCGCATAACATCCACCAATTTGAAGTGGGGCAATGCGAAAGGCTCATCCTCATCTGACTCAAACGTCGCCACACAACAGGTCGGGAATTTCTCCACCAGTCGCGATGACGCATAATCATTTTTTGTCCCCGCAGCGCGCAGGATGGACAAGGCCAATTCGTGGATGCCAGGATTGTGACCAATAATCATGAGCGTTTCAGCATCATCATTGTTGGTCACAGTGTCTTCAAGCACTTTCGTGCCCGCAAGATAAAGCGCCTCCATCGGGCGCACGCGTTCATCCTCGACAATTTGCGACACTTCAGAACACGTCTCACGCGCCCGGCGCGCGGTTGAGACGAGAATGCGCTCAGGACTCCACCCCGTGGAAACAACTTGCTCGGCCATACGCCGCGCATCGCCGAGCCCTTGATCAAGCAATGCACGACCAAAATCATCGATCCCTTCAGAAAAGGGTTCAGTTTTGGCGTGGCGCATGAGAATGAGACGCTTCATAGAGTTCCAAAAGTAGGGCCGATTAGAAATTCTTATCGACCGCAATAGGTGATGCATATTGGTCTTCTCGCTCTTAGGCACCATTTTCACCGAAGAAATCAAGAGACAGGAGAGTACACAATGAGCCTTTTGATCGGAGATGTCGCGCCAGACTTCGAGGCAGATACGACACAAGGGCGTATCAATTTCCATGAATGGATTGGAAATGACTGGGTGGTTTTCTTTTCTCACCCAGCAGACTTCACCCCCGTTTGCACAACTGAGTTGGGCTACACGGCGAAGCTAAAGGACGATTTTGCCCAGCGCGGCGCAAAAGCCATCGTCATTTCAGTCGATACAGTTGAAGAGCACAAAGCTTGGATCAAGGATATTGAGGAAACCCAAGGCGCCAGTGTTGATTTCCCAATTATTGCTGACCCAAAGAAAAAAGTGGCCGTGCTCTACAATATGATCCACCCAAGCGCCGATGCTAATGTGACGGTTCGCGCGGTTTATATCGTAGACCCGAACAAGAAAATCCGCGCCTCAATCATCTATCCGCCAAGCACAGGGCGTAATTTTGATGAAGTGGTTCGCCTGCTCGACAGCTTGCAACTGACCGACAAACACAAAGTTGCAACGCCAGTGAACTGGAAGAATGGCGAGGACGTCATCATCGTTCCATCGCTACAAGATCCGGAAGAGATCAAACGCCTGTTCCCCAAGGGTCACGATGAGGTGAAACCCTATCTACGGTTCACCCCGCAGCCGGACAAGTAAACCGGCTTCACACCCTACAAAAAAACGCGCCCAGCATTTCGCAGGGCGCGTTTTTCTTTGGTCTCGATATGTGGACTACAGGTCGATTTTCATCTCTCCGTTCACAAGGCGAGCATAATCACCCACCAAGTCGCCACTAATGTTACCCGGTTTATATATATGTGTGCCAATCTCCGCCACGGGCGTGATCTCCGCCGCGCTACCTGTGATGAAACACTCAGAGAACGTGTTAAGCTCTTCAGGCATAATCGCGCGCTCAATTACCTCTAACTGGCGCGCTTTGGCTAGCTTGATCGCTGTTTGACGGGTCAGCCCGTTTAAGAAGCAATCTGGCGTTGGTGTATGCAATGCTCCATCGCGCACGAAGAAAATGTTCGCACCTGTCGCCTCGGCCACTTGCCCGCGATAATCCAGCATCAGTGCGTCGGCGTAGCCATCATTCTCCGCCGCATGTTTTGACAGCGTACAGATCATATAAAGACCCGCTGCCTTGGCATGGCTAGGCGCTGTTTCAGGGGACGGGCGACGCCATTTGGCGTGCGTCATCCGAATACCCTTCATCTTATCCTCAAAATAATCGCCCCATTCCCACGCCGCGATGGCAAGGTGAATGGTGTTCTGTTGAGCGGACACGCCCATCATCTCAGACCCCCGCCAAGCGATCGCGCGAATGTAAGCGCTCTCCAGACCAGTGCGTGCCAGCGTCTCGCGCTTGGCTTCTTCGATCTGCTCAACGGTGAACGGGATATCAAATCCAAGAATTTTTGCAGAATTATGCAACCGGACAGAATGGTCCAAAGAGCGGAAAATATGCCCTTTATACGCGCGCTCACCTTCAAAGACAGATGAGCCATAGTGTAGTGCGTGCGTCAGCAAATGGACTTTTGTATCGCGCCACGGCACGAACTCCCCATCCATCCAAATGTGTCCATCACGATCATCATATGCCGCTGTAGCCATAATCGGTCCGCGCTCCTCGCTTGCACTTTTCGTTATCTTCGCGTTCAT
Organism: Hyphomonas sp.; assembly: GCA_033851975.1. GTDB lineage: Bacteria > Pseudomonadota > Alphaproteobacteria > Caulobacterales > Hyphomonadaceae > Hyphomonas. The sequence goes on from JAWSVJ010000007.1 coordinate 187,952, forward strand.
TTCACTGTATGGCAACCAACGTCAACCTGAACCGCCCCTTTGATCAACGTCTGTTCCTTATGGATCAGGAGTTGGATAAGAGTGTGGGCCTGCTAATCGCCGGTGCATCCGAAATCATTACAACCGCAGAACAGGCCCGTGAGAAGGCCGGGTTGAGCAAGGCAGAGTTGCATATTGTCATGGCGATCCGTCACACACCGGGCCTAACCGTTACGGAAATGCGCACCTCACTTGGCATGACGACACCCACTTTCGCGCGACTGATTGGCACACTCGAAAAGCGCGGCCTTATTGAGCGCACGCGCGGAACCTCAGACGCACGCAAAAGACGGCTTACACTTTCTGAGGCCGGCACCACGCTCTCGACCCCAATTGCAATTGCCATGAGGGATCGCCTGCGTAGCGCCTTCCGACTCGCCGGTCCTGATGCCGTCGCGGGCATGCGCACCGCACTGGAAGCGCTAAACCAATGACACTGGTAAACACAGACCAACCCCATATTCTTGTCGTCGATGATGATGACCGCATCCGCGATCTGTTAAAACGCTTTCTCACGCGCGAAGGCTATCGCGTTACCGCCGCCAGCGACGCTGCCGCCGCACGACGCATGATGGCCACGTTGGATTTCGATCTCACTATCCTCGACATCATGATGCCCGGCGAAGATGGCCTCAGCCTTCTGTCAGCCATGCGCGAGGGGCTTAACAAGACCACACCGGTCATGCTGCTCACTGCGCGAAGCGAAAGCCAAGATCGCATCAAGGGTCTGAAAATTGGCGCAGACGACTATCTCGCCAAACCGTTTGAGCCCGAAGAACTCAGCCTACGGTGCGCTGCCATTCTGCGCCGTTCTCACACGGCCCCTCCTCCGGATGAACTTGAAATGTCGGGCCTTGTCTTCAACGCTGCGCGCGGCGAGCTTCACAATGGCAATGACCGCATCAAGCTGACAGATGCCGAACTACAATTACTCACTGTGCTGGCCGGTCGCGCGGGCGAACCTGTAACGCGTGAAGAAATTTCCGAGATCACATCTGCAGGCTTGGGTCGGTCAGTCGATGTGCAAGTGACGAGACTGCGCCGCAAAATAGAACCAAACCCGAAAGACCCGATCCACCTTCAAACGGTTCGCGGTGTTGGGTATCGGCTTATGCCAGACTGAACAGATCCATGTTGCGTATTAGAGACTTCACCCCACACGGATTATATGCTCGTAGCGTCTTGATGCTTGTTGCACCGATTGCGCTCATCCTTATGATGATCACGTGGTACTATTATGACAGCCACATCGCCGAGGTGAATCGCAAGCTAGCCCAGTCACTCGCCAGAGACACGCAGCTTGTTCAGGCTTGGTGCGCGGACCCCTCCGCTAGCGTCATGTCACTCGAAACACTATCAGACGTACTCGATATCAAAGCCAGCTGCACCGTCAGCGAGCATCAACCAGAATTCAAACGCAATTTGTCTTACGGATATGTTTTACAGGATGAACTGGTGAACCGTTTATCCGTTCCCGTAACAATAGGTCTCGCCAAAAATGACGGCCGGCTACACATCTCGTTTCCCGCAGATGACCCAAAAATTACAGTAATAACAGAGCGAAAACGCGCTTTTAGCGTCAACTCTCATTTCTTCATGGTCTGGATTATTCTTTCATCATTCTTGATGGTCGCGCTGGCCATAGCGTTCCTGAACCAACAAGTTCGTTCCATTTTACGACTTTCAGAAGCCGCGCGCGCATTTGGTCGTGGCAGAGACGCGCCGGGATTTCGGCCATCTGGCGCCACCGAAGTACGCGACGCCGCACGGGCGGTGATCGATATGAAAAACCGCCTCACTGCATTTACTGATCAGCGCACGGCAATGCTCGCCGGGGTAAGCCATGACCTGCGCACGCCCCTCACCCGCCTCAAACTGGCACTCGCCATGATGGACGACAATGAAGATATAGAGGCTACCCGCGCCGATCTGGATGACATGGCGCTGATGCTGGATGAGTACCTCGCCTTTGCAAAAGGTGAAGAGGGTGATGAGCCCACCGAGATAGACTTGTCAGCACTGGCCAGCGAAGTCGCGGAAAGTTTTGGCCCCCACATTCAGGTAAGCGGCGCCAAAGAAGTGAATATTATGGGCCGCCCTCTCGCGCTAAAACGCGCTTTATCCAACCTCGTCTCCAATGGCACCAAATACGCCACGCAGGTTAGCATAGAGATCGTCGCCGGACCGCGCGCGGCCGAAGTGCATGTGGACGATGATGGCCCCGGCATTCCAAAGGCACGCAGAGAAGAGGCCTTCCGCCCGTTCTCCCGCTTAGACGAAGCCCGCACGCAAAATATCCCCGGATCAGGCCTCGGCCTCAGCCTCACGCGAGACACAGCCAGCGCCCATGGCGGCGACGTACGCCTATCCGACTCGCCCCTTGGCGGCCTACGTGCAACCCTGCGCCTTCCCTACTAGGTCAGCACGACGCTAAATCTCTCTGTGCGGATTAGAATGCGCCCATTCCGCTAACAATGTGCGAAGCGCTGAAATAAACGCCAATGGCTGGTCCAGCATCACGTGATGGTGCGCATGTGGAATAGATATAAACGGCACCTGAAAGCCCAAAAGCTCACGCATATATTCGCCCACATCTTCTTCCATCAACGCGCTCTCTTCACCGCGAATAATTGCGATCCGACAGGCTGTAGATTTCAGTAATTCGCTAGCCTCGCTATGAGCTTCAAACCGCGTCCAGATACTCGGGTCGAACTTCCACGTCCAACCACCTTCCACACGCTTCAGGCTCCAACGGGCGATGTAGTCCATCGCAAAATGGTTTTCACATTCCTGTGGCGGCGCAAGGCGAAAACGTCCCAAGGCAGCGGTAAGATCAGGGTATACATGATGTGCGCGTCCCGAACGATTCGGGGCCATATGCGGCCGCTCTGGCGGGTTTACCGGGCTATCAACAATCACCGTGCCCGCGAACCGCTCTCCATATTCTGCGCCCGTCATCATGGTCACAAACCCGCCAAAGGAGTGCGCAACGATGATCGGCTTCACACCCGCTTCAAACAGGCCAGAATGTTCGGCAACGGCAATCTGCTCCAGCGAGAATGTGTTTATATCGTAAGCGTCACGCCATTCGCTTTCGCCCATTCCAGAGAACGTCATCGCAACAACATGATAGTGCTCACAGAAATATGGGGCGATGAAATCCCACCAGTGAGCGTGCGCGCCATTGCCGTGAATAAGCAGCAGGCCTGGCTTCCCCTTATTGCCCCACCGCTGATAATAAACTTGCGCACCGTTCACCTCAACTTTGGAGGTTTCATAAGGCTCGGCCACAGCGTCCTGAAACCATTTCGGCGCAGGTGGCACCTCTCCGCCATAAGCAACAAGTGGGCCGCCTTCATGCGAGATTTCAGTTGGCTGGTTTTTTACGATGCTCTCATCTGTCGGGCTCATCCGGCGATCCTTCTTGTCTGTCACAATTCTGCCCATTCCTACCGCGCTGACAAGCTTAACCCAGCGTCCCGCATGTTGCGGTTTTTTGGCAGAGACTCATCCTTCCCGCCTCCACAAACTCTCCCACGCCGAGAAACGGCACGATAATTGCTCGCCTCCAAGGAGAATTTTATGGAGTGTTCCGCAATGAAACGTCTTGCGCTGTCTTTGCTATGTCTTGTCGCCGCACCAATGGCCAGCGCTAGTCCTGAGTTGGCGCATTCTTGGTCCGCTAAAGCAGGTGACCTCTATCTGCAAACAGCTGAGCACATGCGCGGCGCCAAACATGGCGGCAAGCATTCGCTTGATGCGGGTTATGTCGTAGAGCTAGAGCGCTTCGCCTACACAGCCTCGCGGCTCGGTGCTTGGAACGACGCCGAAAGCGGCGCTAAGGATCTTGGTTGTATTTTTCGCGGTATGGCCGAAGATGTCGAAGTGCAACTCGATGCGCTAATAGACGCTCCAGCACCGCGTGATAAAATTACAGCCCTCAAACGCCTGTCAGCCTTGCTGGATGACGCGCAACAGATCGGGCCTGCTGCGGCTTCTGCTGCCAAGCACGCGAAAACAGGCACACACGCCCCTGCCGCCTGCCCGGCCAACCCAATGCTGAAAATTCGGTACTAACCCTTAGGCCGAAGTTGAGGCAATCAGAGCCGCAGACGTCAGCAAGACAGCCGTTATCATGCCCAAGGCAAGAAACAGATTGCGACGTGACAGCATAACGATGGCTCCGATCATTTCTCTACAAGATCCGTAACAAGTGTCGGCGACAAAAGTTCCGGCAACAACTGAGGCGTACTGTCACCTTCACGATACCAAAGATACATCGGCACCCCCGCACGTTGATGGCGCCTCAACTCCTCGGCGATTACAGGGTCTTTGCGGGTAAAATCAGCCACAAGGAATGCGACATTGTGCGTCTCGAACGCCTCGCGCACAGCGACTGACTTTAACGTGGTTGCTTTGTTGACCTGACAGGTCGCGCACCATGCCGCTGTGAAGTCGACAAATATGGGCCGCCCATCGGCAAGCAATTCCTGCACACGCTCTGGACTCCACACGTCTGCTTTATAATCAGATGAGTAAGCCAGATTGGATGAGACCGGCCCGGCCACTGTTTGTGTTTTGAGGATGACACCCACGAATACCGCCAGCAGCGCTAGACATCCCGCAATCACTGCACCGCGTCCGCCGCGCCGCATCAGCCAGATCGCGAAGACCAATCCAATCGCACCGGCAGCCGTCCACCCCACTGCCCCGCCGCCCGCAAGTGCCGCCAGAACGCTGAGCAGCCATGCCGCCGTCAAGAACATCGGGAAGGCAAACACCTGTTTGAGCGTTTCCATCCATTGGCCGGGCTTGGGCAGCAACCGATGCAAACCGGGCACAAAGCTCAGAATGAGGAAGGGCAATGCAAGACCAAGCCCCATCGCCAGAAAGACGAGCACAACCGCCAAAGCAGATTTGGTCATCACCGCGCCCAGCGCCGCGCCGAGGAATGGCCCCACACATGGCGCGCCAACCACCGCCGCCAGAACGCCCGTGAAGAACGCACCAACCGCGCCGCCGCGCGAAGCTAGACCGCTGCCTGTATTTTGGATGCTTGTACCCAGCTCGAAATAACCCATTAGCCACAAACCGATGGCGAACATGACGAGCGCGAGGATTGCCACAGTTGGCCCGTTTTGAAGCTGGAAACCAAGGTTTGCAGACCCAGTTGTGCTCCGAATTGCGATGATAATGCCCGAAAGCGCCGCAAACGACATCAAAACGCCCACCGTGTACCACACGCCATGCGCGCGCACTTCGCTAGCCTCACCGCTCGCCGCAGAACTGACCATTCCAAGCGCTTTGATCGTCAACACGGGCAATACGCAGGGCATAAGGTTAAGCACCAATCCACCCAGCAATGCCAAGCCAACGAGCCACCAGACCCCAGACATATCGCCGCCGCTTTGCTCCTTTACGCTGACCAGAGTGCCAGATGTATTGGCCAAAGCAGCGCCCGGCACAGCAGAGAGGGTGTAGCCTGTGCGCGCACCCGAGGCGTCCGTCAGCACAATGAGCCCCTCTAGCGGCACCTCCAACGGATCATCTCCATCAGGTGTTAGGAAGAGCGAGAAGCCATCAGAGCCAGTCTCATAGGGCTGCGTCGCTGGGTGGCTAATCTCGTGACCGTAAGGGAAGAACCGCGCCTCTGGAGCTGCCTCAAACGTCTCGGGGCGCAGACTTAATTGCCATGTCTCGCCGGATGTATCGACGCGTGCCTCACCTGCCAGCGCAATCGGTGCACGTGCAGCCCAGTTAGCAATTTCGGCTCCAGCCGCCTCGTCAGCCTGCGGCGCGGCAACATCCATCGTCAGCGTCACCCGCGCCGTCTCAGGCACACAAATCTCTTTGCAGATTAGATAGTCGGCAACCACATCCAGCGTCACAGAACGGCTTGCCAAATCAGGCACCGTCAACGCGAAGGGCAGCACGACTTCATCATTGTAGCCATAGTCCATAATCTCACCGGCAACGACAGGCAGCAACTCAGGAATGGGCCAGATAAACTCGCCAATAGCTTCTCCTGAAAAGTCACTGCCATCTTGCACGATTAGTTGCGGCGGGAATCCTGCGTCGCCCGCATTGCGCCAATAGACGTGCCAGTCCTCATCCATCTCAAGCTTGATACCCGCATGAATGATCTCGCCCGGCACCACGGCAGTGCGCTCAGACAATAGGCTCACACGCGCATGGGGCGTCCCAAAACCTTGGGCAGCACAGGCAAAGCCCAGCCAAACCGCGCAAAATGCACTGATGCAAAAACGTATCATATCAAGCTCCGGTTCCGGTGGCCCTGTAGAGCCATCCTACATGCGCTAGATCTAAACACCACGATACCGCACTGTCGCAGGTACCCCCAAATGAAGAAAAGGCGGCCCAACAAGACCGCCCTTCCCCAAATTCTATCGTTCAGCTCGGCGAACTAGGCGTTGCCGACGGCACCCTCTCCCGGAGGAGGTGTGCGCACGGCCATTTGAATGACTTTTTGCCAATTGCTGAGAGATACGAGGTGAGCATAAATCGCACCGATCGCACCATTGTTACGCAGCTCGATGAACGTTGCCTCTGGCAGTGCGTTCAGCCGCTCTTCCGAAACAGCCCAGTAATCAGCGATTTTCTGAACCGGACCAGATTCCTTGCCGTCCGCATCACGCGGCTGGAAGTTAACTGTCTTCTGCTCGAACAAATCATTAGATTTGAGCAGTCCAGTAAACTCAGACGTTGCACGGCGCTGACGTTCAAATTCTTTACAGAATTCAATGGCGTCATTCGTGAATTGCGATGGCTCGCCATTCTCGAAAAATGGCACTTCAGGCTGGTTCGTCACCATGGGCGCCTGGCGGTCAACACAGAGCAGCATGCGCTCAGTCCCGTCATCAGCAGCGAACACGAACGGATAGCGGCGCACAAATGCCGGCACATAATGGTCTTCCATCACTGTGCCCTGATCATTCACAAACAGGTTTTGCCCCTGACGCACACCCATAACCGCGACAGGCGTACGCTCGTCACCAACAAAGATGACAGGGTATGAGCTGGCTGACATGCCAAACTCGGACACGGTGACCGGAACAGCATGCGCTTCACGTAGGAAGGCGAATGGCTGATCGATTTGTTTTACGCCAAGGCCGCCATGGTTCTCTGGCGACAGCGGCTGTGGGTCCTTGTAGAATAGGACCTGACCCGAAAGATTCGGCTGTCCGCCAATGGGCGGTTGAATGGGAGGGGTGTTCACTATGAATTCTCCTAGATTGCTGGCAATTTCGATACCGGAAATTAGTAACAGCCACAACACCCGAATCCTCATGGTTGTGCGTAACAAATCAGTTATAAGCACTTCATGGACGCATTCAGATATACAAACCGCCTGACTCGCCCGCTAATTGCAGGGTTATTTGCCCTAATCATAAGCTGTTCAGCGCCAGTCGATGAATCTGGTACGCCGCGACGCATCGCAAATGATTTAAACCATCTGATGACATCAATCGCGCAAACCGAACTGGCCTTTGACCCTGAACTGGCCACCCGCTTGGGCCTCTCAGAGAAAGCAGCGGCCTATGCCTTTGATCAATATCTGACCGACCGCTCACAGGCCACTTATGAGCGCATTCGGGTGACACGCCTCGAAACGCTTGAGGCTCTTGAGCAAGCTGAGCGCCCCGCTCCCGGCAGCCCGATGGCGAGAGATTTGGACACGCTGATCGCAGCCTACAAAACTGCTGAGAGCCTTTCCGTATTTGGCAATGGCCAGACCCAGCTTGGGCGCTCCTACCCTTATGCTGCTGACCACATGCGCGGCGCATATTTGGATATTCCCGATCTGCTCATAAATGTTCAGCCTATTGGCAGCCTCGACGAAGCTCGGGCCTATGTCAGCCGTATGTCCTTTATGGCTGACGCGATTGATGATGAGCGCCGCCGCCTTTTGGCCGATGCGGAGGCGGGCGTTGTGCCGCCAGCCGCCATCGTTCAGCGCATGCGCGAAGTGGCGCGTTTGGTAACGGCGAGTGAGCCGAGCGAGCATGCGCTTGTGACACATCTTTCAAATCTTATGGCTGGGTCGGGCAATATTTCTCAGGAAGAGCAGACGGGCCTCATTGTCCATGCTGAGACAGAATTGCGCGATACTATTTACCCAGCTTATGAGCGCCTCGATGACACGCTGCGTGTGCTCGACAACAAATCTTCAAACATTCCGGGCGTCTGGCAATTGCCGGACGGCGAAGCTTATTATGCAGCAGCGCTCTCGGCCTACACAGTGGACGGCGCCAACCCGGCTGAAATTCATGAGCAAGGCCTCATCGCCGTTACTGAGCTCACCGCTCAACTCAACACAGCGCTTGTCGCTATTGAGTTTTCCGAAGGCACGGTCGCCCAGCGGCTTCGTTTATTAGCGCAGACTGAGGGGCAAATTTATGCCGATGATGCTGAGGGACGCAAGGCCCTGCTCAACCGCATTAACTCGCTGATTGGGCGAGCAGAACTCGCGACACAGGGCCAATTGGGTAAAAGCACAGACACTCCCGTCGTCGCGACAGCCGTTCCTGCATTTTTGCAAGCTTCAGCGCCAGCCGCCACCTACACCCCCGCGCCAGCCAATGGCAGCGCGCCCGGCCTGTTTACGATAAATCTAAAAACCATTGCGGATTGGCCAGACTTTACCCTGCCGACCCTCGTATTTCATGAGACCATTCCCGGTCACCATATTGAGGCCAGCATCGCCGCAGAGCAGGCAAACCTTCCGCTTATCCGGCAGATGATCTGGAACTCAGCCTATGGTGAGGGGTGGGGTGTTTATGCCGAGACATTGGCGAACGATATGGGCCTGTATAGCGACGACCCGTACGGCCATATTGGCTACCTGCAATCACAACTGTTCCGCGCGGCCCGTCTTGTTGCCGATACAGGCATTCATAATAAAAGATGGTCTCGGAATTATGCCATCGCCTATCTGATGACGGTTACCGGCCAATCGCCTGAAGCGATGGCAGATGAAGTTGATCGCTATACAGTCTGGCCGGGCCAAGCGGCCGCCTACTGGATTGGTCAGCGCTACATACTTGATTTGCGTGAGCAATCAGAGCGCGTGCTAGGGCCAGATTTCGACCAAGCCGCGTTTCACGATGTTATCCTCAAAGGTGGCCCGCGCCCGCTACATATCGTCGATAAAGACGTCAATGCATGGTACACGGCCCAGATAAACTAGAGAACATATCCTGAAACGCGTGACTCTTTCAGGCCGCTAGTGCGACAGCGTTACCAGACCCACACACAGGTGAGAAACCAGCTTCCAAATCGCCGACCATTTCTTTGCGCGCGTCGCCCTCAAACTCAAGCGACACAAACACTGCGGTTGCGCCATAGCGTTCTGCCTCAGCCAGCGCCCAGATTGGCTGCAAATCATGTGGCTTGCCGGTCAATTCCATCACACGGATGACCCGCCAGCCGAACGCTTCCGGCGACGCGAAAATCACTACGCCCGGGCTGCGTGCCCAAGGGGCGTGCGCTGGCGTCTCTTGAAATGACCATGCTTTGCCTGAGACACCACGAAAACTAACTTGATTATTCATGTTCCTGCTCCGTTCCTACTCATTGTTCTTAGAATGTTCCAAAACGGAACACAAGAATTTTATCGTAAACGAAAGGTTAACACCGAAGATTGAATTGAATGGGTTTACTTGATGACTTGGAAACGTCGCGCGTCGAATACGCGTAACACAGCGGGAAGCTCCCGGCCACGTTTTAGAACCTGTCCAAAGGAACCATAGACCACATACTGACCCTGCATGTGCGCCAGCGCTGGCTGCTTCTCAACTCGATAGGTTGGCTTTTCAGCGTGACGTTTAAAGATGGCAAAGATCGCGACGTCTTTTTCCATCCCAATTGCATAATCGCGCGCCTCACCTGCCATGACCATTTTCCCATAGACATTCAAAATGGGTTGCAGCTCCTTTCGGTGGAAAACCACTTTAGGGGCGAGATTAGGGAAGCGTGTAATTTTGTCAGTCATGATGTACAGGCGATGTTAGCCCGAATTGTGCTGTAGGCAAGCCAGTCAGAGCCTTACAGCTATTTAATCGAAAAGTGGCAGAATCATCTCATTTGCGCCTTGCGCCCGCCCCACCTGAAGGCCATCTTGTAGTTGTCGGACGGGAGCTTTTAACAGGCACCCCGGACCCATCAGCCCCCCCAGCCCCCTGGGGCGCTTGTTCCGCCCTCGTCCGACACTTATTCCCCATAACACGCAGACAAGAGACGCAGCGCGAGCCTCCGCTTTTCGCGTTGATTTAATTGCAATTTAGGTCTTGGGAGATAGGCGACCAAAAAAGTCCAATGCGGGCTTCACGAACTTCCCAGCGGCGCGGCCAGTATTCGATGCCCGCTTCAATTGCTGGGAAATATAAGAATCCAACTCCGAATCAGTTGGCGAATCGGCCCAGCGGAACACGATAGACGGCAACACAGCCGCCAATAATCCGCGCTTAGAATACTTGTTATAGTCCTCTGACGTATCGCCAGCCGCAATCCAGATCATATCGGCCACGTGCCACGCACGGCTCATTGCTGGCCCCGTCGCCCAAGGTAGCGCCGCGCGAAGGCCAGCTCGCCTCACGGCCTCATGATGCGGATCAAGCGCTGCTAGCCACGCCAAAACGCCCTGCTTCACTTTTTCAGGCACGGGCAGCTCATCAAATTCCACGTTCACCAAGGCAGCACGGGCAGTATCTTCCGCTGTATCAAAGAAATGCTCTATCAAATCGCGCACACCATGCGGCGCAGCCAAGGCCTGTTCGCCCGCTGAAAGTCCCGCAGAATCAGCCGCTTTCAACGCGGCCTCATCCGTCCATCCATCAAATGGAACATCGGGAAGCAACGCAACTAGCCACTTGGCGCGCAAATCAAAGGCTGGAGTCGTCGTCATATCGCACTTTCAAGTCATTCTAGGCTTTGCCAAAGGTACTTCACCATGATATAGGCGCTCCTTCACGGCCATAAAAGGCCACACACGAGACACATCGGGGCGACGCCCCTAACTCAATGGAGAAGACCCATCGTACAGATCGTCGTCCGCGATAACAATGTCGAACAAGCGCTTCGTGCGCTGAAGAAAAAAATGCAACGTGAAGGCCTCTTCCGCGAAATGAAGGCCCGTCAGCATTTTGAAAAGCCATCTGAGAAAAAAGCACGTCAGCACGCTGAAGCCATTCGTCGCGCTCGCAAGCTGGCTCGTAAGCGCGCACAGCGCGAAGGCATCGTATAGATTGTCTTTCTAGGCCTCGCGCCTATCGACTAAATTATTAAGCCCCGCGCGCATCACTGCGAGCGGGGCTTTTCTTTTAGTGCCACCCACCGGCTGCCAGATCAGGTAGATATCTTCTTGCGGCCAAACATTTTCATCAGATCGCCAATTCCAGCGCCATGCACCGCGCCCGCACGATACACTCGCGTCGCGCCCCACATGATCAGCGAGGTCGTTACAGCCATCAGCGCCAGCTGCCCCAGCACTTCCCATAGCGGCGGATCAGTTGGCATTCTCAAGATCAGTAGGAACGGCGTAAACAATGGAATCCATGTCGCAATATCCACAATCGGCGAACCCGGATCCTGAAATGCGAGCAAAATTGCAAACATTGGCAGCATCAACAAAATCATCATCGGGCTCAACAACGTCTGCGCCTCTTGGATCGTGTCGCAGAGCGAGCCGAGCGCCATAAACATCACGCCATACATCAAATAGCCAAGCACAAAGCTGAGCAGTCCGATGATCAGCAATTTCGGGTCAGCGAGTGCAGACAATAATGGCGTCAAAACGTCAGACACCCCGGGCATTTGGGCGGAGATTACACCGCCGCCAACAATAGCGAACAGCCCCCAGCACACCATCATTGTGGAAGTTACCGCAAACACGGCAAGCAATTTTCCCGTAAGCAACTCAGGCAATTTGATCGAGGTGAGAAGCGTATCGAAAATCTTGTTAGACCGCTCTTCGATCGTCCCCATCAATAGATACTGGATGATCGAGAACACCATAAGCCACAGAAAGTAAGACAAGGCGCCCGCCACATAGGTTGGGGCTTTATCCGCCAGCGTCACATCTGACGCTGCGTCGCTTGCGGCCACATCATTTCGCAAGCGCTTTGCCTTAACAGACAATGCCCCGTCATCAAGCGCGTTGAGGAAGTCGCCAGTTAGGCCCTCTGCCTCCAAGCCTTGCGTCCGCGCCAGACGCACCATAGCCGTCTCGGCATAATATCTCAGCGTGTCGACGTTAACGTCGTTGCTCCAATATTCTAGCGCTTGGCCGTCCGCAGACAGGATAAATGCAGCAAACAAGGGTTTGGCACCCACGGGACCGTCCACCAGTTTCTCACCCGTCAGATAAGGTCGCAATCCCTCGATAGATTGCTCAGGTGAGGTGATGAGATGGAATTTACGGTCGTCGATAATCGCGCCGGCATTTTGCGACGCCTGGCCTTGTGGCAATTCTATCTCGAGATTACCGATCATTTCCTCGGCGTACTCTTGCTCGCGCTGAAAGGCCCGCACAAACTCGCCCTCGATAGCATCAGCATAGACACTACCTTCCTCAACCACGGTATAATAACGCTCAGGTGTGGTCTCAGCGGCCAGAACAGCCATCGACGCGCCGATGATCATAAAGAATGGCACAGCCATCAGACTCAGCCAGAAACCCCATGCTTTGACATAGCCAAAATAGTCGCGCTGAAAGACCAGAAAAATACTATGCCACATGCTGTGTCTCCAGCTCATCACGGCGCAGGGCTTCGGCATCGGCCTCACTGCTGAGGGCAACGAACACATCTCTTAAACGCGCCTCTTCAGGCAGGAAGGATACGATGGGCGCGCCAGCCTCAATCGCTGCGCGCAGCACATCTTGCGGGCCCTTGCCTGCGGGCAGCGCAACCCGCCACTCTGGACGAAGGCCATCTTCTGGCAATTGTTCAGCGTCAAAACCCTTAGGCGCCAACGCCGCTTGTAGGTCAAAACCGTCTTCCACAGACAGTCGCACCCCTTTGCCCAGCGCTGAGAGCCCCTCTTCCAGCGTGCCATCAAACACTTTGCGCCCCCGTGCCATCATGATGATACGATCAGACAAGCGCTCTGCATGCTCCATTACATGCGTTGAAAACAGGATCGTCGCGCCGCGTTTGTGCTCCGAGCGGATCAGATCTTCCAACGCCTGCTGATTGACAGGATCAAGCCCCGAGAACGGTTCATCCAAAATCAGAAAATCTGGCTTGTGCGCCAGCGTTGAGAGGATTTGCACCTTCTGCGCCATGCCTTTCGACAGTTTGGAAATGCTCGTCGTGCGAAACTCGCCCAGCCCTGTAGCTTCGAGCAACTCATCAGTGCGCGCCCTCGCCTCCCCGGCAGACAAGCCCTTCAGCCGCGCGAAATACTCAATCGTGGCACGCGCGGTCATCTTTTTATAGAGGCCGCGTTCTTCAGGCAAAAACCCTACTCGGCGCAGAGACGAAACCGTCGGCTTGCCACCAAAAAGTGCCACCTTGCCCGCATCAGCGTCCATGATCCCAAGCGCAATACGCAAACTGGTCGACTTGCCCGCGCCGTTTGGGCCGAGAAAGCTCAATATTTGCCCCTGAGGCACGTTGAACGATAAATCATCAACAGCGGTAAAGCTGCCAAAACGCTTTGTCACATTTTCCAGAACGAGCGGATCAGGGGTCAACGCGGCGCCTCCTCAGACATGCGGCGCTTAGCAACTTTTGCTAACTGGCCAACACCCACAGAATGAAGCCCCCGGCTTTCAAAGGATTTAAGAGCCAGCCGCAATAGGTTTACATTGCGCAGCCTTTTGTTGACTCTTCCAGACAAAAAAACACCGCCTAGATCCTTCTAAGCGGTATTTAGAAATTTCTTATCGAAGGGTCAGCGCTTAAAGCACAGCCCCAAACAACCAGATGAAGCCCTGTACGACGAGCGCCAAGCCGATCAGCAAGACCACGGTCGCCATCCAGCGCGCGCCCATTTTCATGAACATACCGCCGCCAATGCCAACAGCAGCCATCAGGCCGAGCGCGATCATCCAATTCATGCCCATAGCAACTGCCAAGGTCGCATAACCAACCATAAGGATGATTATCATGCTGCCCCAAGTGCTACCCTTGATGAAACCATCCCAAGTCGCTTTTTGGCCCGCAATGCCCATTTCGCCGCGTGTGTAATCGCTGGTCGCCATGTGGAATTTCTCCGTCAATATTTATCGGCAAACTTTATCGCGACAGGTAATATCAATCTGATGCAAGTGGTCAAGCGCGGCAAAGCGCGCGGCCCCATCGCAAATCTTAATTCAATTTGCGCTTATTGCGCTGCTTTTTGGGCACCAGCTCAGCAGGCAAAGGCGAAGCCTCAACCCCCTCTTCCTTTAGCGCCTCTGATTCTTCGGCTGTGGTCTCGCCATAAATTGGGCGCGCATCGGTTTCGCCATAATGCATGGCCCGCGCTTCGTCGGCGAATTCATCACCAACATAGTCAAACGTTTCCGCTACATGCTCACGGGCTGCCGCTAAAAAAGCCTGCGCCTCTGTATCGTGCTCAGCATTGGCTAAGGTGGCACCCCTGGAGCGCTTGGTGCCACGCACTGAAGGCGCCATAATTTGCTTGGCGACAGAGTGCCCCTCGCATTCGGGGCAACTTACCTGACCCGCTTCGGACTGCTTATCGTAGGCAGCTGACGACGCGAACCATGCATCGAACGCAAAGTCACACTCCAAGCAAGCCAGCGCATAGCGGATCATTTACGTCTCCCTCACGCCTCGCTCAAAAGCGGGTCTAGCTTGCCGGATCTGTCGAGCGCCATCAGCTCGTCACACCCGCCAACGTGCTTACCGCCAATAAATATCTGCGGGAACGTGCGCGCGCCGTTTGAACGCTCAACCATTTCGGCTTTCTTCGCGGCGTTCATACCGGCGTCTATTTCAACATACGCCACACCTTTCTTCTCCAAGAGGGCAACAGCGCGATGGCAGTATGGGCACATTTGGCGCGTATAAATCGTAATATCAGGCATTGAAGGGTCGGCTCCTAAAAAAGTTTCTTTTCCTTATATGGTGATGTCGGTCTCTCTCACAACGCGCGCAAGGACAAGAACATCAACTTGCGCAGCGCCAGCGCCCCTCAACCCACGCACACAGGCCCCGACAGTAGCACCTGTCGTCAGCACGTCATCAATCAACAACACCCGTTTCCCGTTCAGTAAATCAACCCGCGACTTGCGCGCCGCGAACGCTGCCGCGACATTGCGGCGGCGCGCTTTGGCGTTCTGACCACCTTGGCTGGGTGTATTGCGCGTGCGTTTCAGCGCATCAACGCTCACCGCGACGCCTGTACGTCGGGCAATCGCCTGTGCCAACCATCCCGATTGATTGTATCCGCGCTTAACAAGGCGGCGATAATGCAGTGGTACCGGCACGATAATATCAGCGTCATTGAGCAATTCCCGCCCAGCCTGCTCCATCCAGCGGCTAAGCACGCCTATTCCATCACGGCGACCCGAGCGCTTTAAATCGAATACGGCGCGCCGAGAGACGTCATCATAAACCATCGCGGCGCGCGCCCGGTTCCACCTCGGAGGCCTCGCCAAGCAAGGCACACAGATCTGCTTTTCGCCGATATCCAACGGCATTGGCGTGCCACACCGGTCACACACGGCGCCGGTTAGAAAATGTATCGCTGAGAATTCTTCAGCCGTAAGCGGACCGCGCCCAACGCCTCTTTCATTTGAGACAATTGACCGGGCGGGCCACACAATATCGACTCCGCCGCGCAGTAAGCGCTTTGTGATTTTGAAATTTCCGCCCATATCGCCCCCATGAGTGCCACGCCAGCCCCGCAAATATTCGATCGCCAGAAGCTGGCCCGCAACCGGAACAAGGCATCAGGCACCTTTAACGAGTATGCCTTTTTGAAAGACCGTGTGTCGAGGGATTTGATCGAACGACTGCACGATACGTCGCACATGTTCACATCTGGGGTGGAACTTGGCGCGCAAGATGGTCGCCTTTCAGCGGCGCTAATAGATGACCCAAAAGTGCAGCAAATGCTGGTGACCGACATCTCGCCCCGCATGATCGAACTTGCCGCAGCACGCGGACTGAAAACCCAGCTTGCAGACGAGGAGCAGCTGCCTTTCGAAAAAGCCCAGTTCGATTTGGCGCTGAGCGGGTTATCCCTTCACTGGGTCAATGATTTGCCCGGCGCGCTCATTCAAATCAAAAACGCCCTCAAACCCGACGGGTTGTTTCTCGGCGCATTGTTTGGCGCGGGCAGCTTATCTGAATTGCGCGACTGTTTGATCACCGCAGAAACTGAACTTCGCGGCGGTGTGTCGCCCCGGATTTCTCCCCTGCCGGGCCTGTCTGATATGGCGGGCCTAATGCAGCGCGCCGGTTTTGCGCTCCCTGTCGTGGACCGCGATACAGTCACAGTGCGCTATGGGTCACCGCTAAAACTTCTTCACGATCTAAAAGGTATGGGAGAACAAGCCGCGTTTCAGAGGGGGATGGCTCAGCCGCTCTCACGTGGGGTGCTGATGCGCGCCATGGAACTCTACACCGAGAATTACGCAGACGCGGATGGCCGCGTGCGTGCCACGTTTGAAATTGTCTATATGTCAGGATGGGCGCCAGCCCCGCATCAACCCCAGCCAAAACGGCCCGGTTCTGCAACAGTCAGTCTCTCTGATGCGATCAATAAGCAGCGCAGATCGTCTGACTAAATTTTAGGAACAGTCGGGAACCTAAGTGGTGAACCCGTCATTGGCAGCCAAGAACGCTTCGTTTGTCGCTGAGCCAACGCTCGTCAACGCAGCAACAATACCCACAACCATAAGCCCGAGAATCAAGCCATATTCGATCGCAGTCGCACCGGACTCATCAGCAAAAAAGCGGGTCAGCATTGAACATTTGTCACTCATGGTATCTCCAAATCACTATTTTCCGACAGCACATCAAACAAGAAGTGATCTGCCTCCGGCGCCGGGTAATCATGGAGAGATTTTGGGGCCACCCAAACGAAGGATTGTCCTTCTTTGGATTGCACATCACCTGTCCACGTCCTGCACCGATACAATGGCATCAAAAGGTGAAAGCTTGGATAAGCGAAACTTGTAAATGTGATCGGTTTTAGGTGTTTTTCCGCGATTTCGACCCCTAACTCCTCAAAAATCTCACGAATAAGAGCATTCTCTGGAGTTTCGCCAGATTCAACCTTGCCGCCGGGAAACTCCCACAAACCGGCCATCGACTTGCCCTCAGGGCGTTGCGCGAGCAAATATCGCCCCTCCGCATCCTGCAATGCAATAGCCACAACCAAGACTAATTTGGCACTCATGTGCGGTAGGCACCGTTGATATCAACATAGCCATGGGTAAGATCGCACGTCCAAACCTTGAAGTCAGCGTCTCCGACGTTCAAACTGACACGAATCTGGAAGGTGTCGCGGGCGAACACCGCGCTCGCTTTTTCCTCGTCATAATCGGGCGCACGCGCACCGTCTTTAGCGACCTGAACATCATCGAACCAAATGGCGAGCTTCGCCTGATCGATTGGCTCCATCGATTTGCCAACGGCCATAACCACACGCCCCCAATTGGCGTCACTTGCCGCCATAGCTGTTTTGATCAGCGGGGAATTTGCAATCGCCATTCCGACCTTCTTGGCCGAAAGGACCGTTGTCGCCCCCTCTACCAACACAGATACAAACTTACTCGCGCCCTCGCCGTCCTTCACGATTTGAAGCGCTAGGTCTTCAATGACGCTGTGCAGTGCCTCAGCGAAGGTCGCGCAACGTGGGTCTTGTCTGGACGCAATCTCCGGCACGCCGCTCGCCCCAGTCGCAAACACCATCAACGTGTCAGAGGTTGACGTATCGCCGTCCACGGTGATCGCGTTAAACGTCACGCCAACAATCTCGTTCAATAGTTCCTGCAATAGGTCAGGCGCCACAGCGGCATCCGTAAACACATAAGACAACATGGTCGCCATATCCGGCATAATCATGCCCGATCCCTTCGCTATCCCCGCAATGCCAATCTGGTGTCCATCCAACTCCAGCGTCTTCCCAGCGCCTTTCGCGAACGTGTCGGTCGTCATGAAGGCTTTGGCCGCAGCCTCCCAATCTGGGGCCGCCAATTGTTCGCTCAACGCGGGAACACTTGAGCCGACATAGTTTGGATCAGACAGCGGCTCACCCACCACGCCCGTCGCCCCGATGAAGCAAGTTTTCGGGCCTACGCCCAAAGAATCGGCCAGCGCTTTCAGCGTCGCAGCATTCTTCTCAACACCCTTTGGGCCTGTGAACGCATTGGAGTTACCAGAATTCACGATCAACGCACCTGCTTGGCCCGCGCCCGTTTTGAGCGCCTCACGACACCATTGCACATCGGCAGAGGCCGTGCGGGACCGTGTGAACACGCCCGCGCAGTTCGTCCCCTCATCAAAGGCAAACAGAAACACATCATCACGCTCAATTCCTCGACCCGCATAAAACCCCCGGGACGTCGTCGCGCTACGCACGCCTTTTACGGCGGGTAGCTGCGGGAAATGTGTCGGTGCAAAAGGGGACGGTTTCAGATTCACAGAGTGCTTCCTTCTTGGGTGCTGGCCGCAGGGGCCTCTTGAGTCGCATCTGGTAGACTATAAGGAGTTGAGGGTTCAATACGCTCCCCCTTCTTCCCCTCTTGGATCAGCGCCTCGACGCGCAAAGTGCGCAGCAAGTCGCTAATCTCATTAAGCGTCAGGAAGGTCACAATCTCGGGACGCATCTCCTCGCGCGTTTTAGGCGGGGCTGTACGGCGATCTTTGACCTTTAGGATGTGCCAGCCATCCTCTGCCTTGAAAGGCTCTGAATACGAGCCCGTAAGCGTCTCAGCGATGATTTCGGGATAGGGCGCATCCATTTCTTCTGGCCGCACATATCCTAGGTCGCCATTCTCCATGCGCGTGAGCATGTCTTGAGACCGGCTGCGCACCATGCTCTCAAAGCTCGCACCCGTCTGCAGCTCTGCATAAACCTCGTCAGCGGCCTCGCGGGTTTCTAAAAGGATGTAAGCAAGCGAAACCTGATCATTAATCTGCTGCAAGCGCACTTGATCGGCATACATCGCCTCAATCGTTTCCTCAGTTACCTCAGAGGCGATCAGGCTTTCCACAAGTAAATTACCGAGAATACGCTCCCGTGCCATCGCCAGTCGGCGGGCTGCGGCTGGATCAGACTCCAAACCACGCTTCAGTGCCTCTTGCGCCATCAGTTTTTGATCAATCGTTTGGTCCAAAACCATTTTGTGGTCTGGGTGATCGGAATCAAACACAGTGCCTGCGGAGATTAATCCACGCGCAACCGCCTCCAGCTCGACATCGCTGACATAAACTTTCTCACCATTTACGATGGCCGCCGCTTCGCCTTCTCCAATTTTTGGTATCTCAGGCGCGACTTTTTCGCTGCATGCAGATACAGTGAAAAGGACAGCAAACCCCAATGCTGTTAGAAATAGACGGTTCGTGTTTGTCTTACGCATGTGTCATCTCTTTCAAATTGGCTGATAGCGTTGCATTGACACCCCAATGAGGCGTTCTTAAGTCTGACCCGCGCTCTGGTCGAGTGGTATCGTCCAGGGGAAGCGTGGTGGGAGAACCCATTTTCGCCTGATTGATCGTATTTGATCGGGCTTTGTATTTTGACTGCCCTTAGTGGATTGGTGCTATCTGATATGCTTTCCGTTGCCCGCAAGATTTTTGGTTCAACTAATGACCGCAAGCTAAAGCCGCTTAACACCCGTGTTAAGCGGATCAATGCGCTTGAGCCGATGATGGAAGCGCTGTCTGATCAAGCGCTCAAAGCCAAAACGGTGGAGTTCCGCAAACGTCTCGCCGATGGCGCCAAATTGGACAGTCTCCTTGAGGAAGCTTTTGCGGTTGTTCGCGAGGCCTCTCGGCGCACGTTGGGCATGCGGCCCTTCGACGTTCAGTTGATGGGCGGTATGATTCTCCACTCTGGTGCAATTGCAGAAATGCGCACGGGTGAAGGCAAAACGCTTATGGCGACGTTGCCGGTCTATCTCAATGCGTTGGAAGGCAAAGGCGTTCACGTCATTACCGTCAACGACTACCTCGCCAAACGTGACGCCGAATGGATGAGCGAAGTTTATGCTTTCCTCGGTCTGACGACCGGCGTCATCGTCGGCGGCGTTTCAGACACTGATCGCACAGCCGCTTATGCATCCGACGTCACCTACGGCACGAATAATGAATTCGGCTTCGACTATCTGCGCGACAATATGAAATATTCGCTGGAGCAAATGGCCCAGCGCTCACACCATTATGCCATCATCGATGAAGTCGATTCCATCCTGATCGATGAAGCCCGCACGCCGCTCATTATCTCTGGCCCTACGGATGACAGATCAGACCTCTATAAAGCCGTAGATGCGCTCATTCCGCGCTTGGAAGATGACGACTTCGAGCTGGACGAAAAACAGCGCAGCGTCGTGTACTCTGAAGAGGGTACAGAAAAAATTGAGCAATGGCTGACCGAACTCGGCTTGCTTGAAGGCTCACTCTGGGAGCCTGCGAACGTTTCCCTCGTCCATCATGCCAATCAGGGGCTACGCGCTCACAAGCTTTACGCGCGCGACAAGGACTACATCGTCAAAGACGATCAGGTGATGCTGATTGACGAGTTTACAGGCCGTATGATGGAAGGCCGCCGCCTCTCAGAAGGCCTGCACCAGGCCATTGAAGCCAAAGAAAATTGCGACATTAAGCCAGAAAACCAAACGCTGGCGTCGATCACCTTCCAAAACTATTTCCGCCTGTACAAAAAACTGTCTGGCATGACCGGTACGGCGCTGACAGAAGCTGCTGAATTTGCCGACATTTACAGCCTCGAAGTGATCGACCTTCCGACCAATAAACCGATCAAGCGGATCGATGATGATGACGTCATTTATCGCTCGGCGAAAGCAAAATACCGCGAGATCATCACTGAGGTGAAGGAAGCTAACGCGAAAGGTCAACCCGTCCTACTCGGCACGGCGTCCATCGAAAAATCTGAAATTCTGTCAAACCTCCTGACGGCTGAAAAAATCCCGCACAGCGTTCTCAATGCGCGTCAGCACGAGCACGAAGCCTTTATCGTCGCCAATGCCGGTGTTGCGGGCGCGATCACCGTTGCGACCAATATGGCCGGACGCGGAACCGATATTCAGCTCGGCGGTAACCTCGATATGAGAATCGAGAGTGAAAAGGCCGCGCAAGAGGAAAAACTCGGGCGGGAATTGACCGAGAGCGAATTGGCTGTCCTCACCTCTGAGATCAAGGCAGCCATCGAGATCAACAAGAAAAAGGCTCTCGACGCAGGCGGCCTTTATGTTCTGGGCACAGAGCGCCACGAGAGCCGACGCATCGACAACCAGCTTCGCGGTCGTACAGGCCGTCAGGGTGACCCAGGCAAGTCCAAATTTTACATCTCAATCGAAGATGACCTCATGCGTGTCTTCGCCGCTGAACGTATGGAAACAGTGTTCAAGCGCCTCGGCATCAAAGAAGACGAAGGCATCACCCATCCTTGGATGAACAAAGCGATGGAGACATCGCAGCGCAAGATCGAAGAACGCAATTTCGAGATCCGCAAAAACGTCTTGAAATATGATGACGTCATCAATGACCAACGCAAAGCAATCTTTGAACAACGCATGGACTTCCTGCGGGATGAAGATGTGTCGGATGTAATCGAAGACATGCGTGCAGACGTTGTTGACGCCATCGTCGCGCGAGCCATGCCGGAAAAAGCCTATGCTGAGCAATGGGATATTGCGGGGCTAGAAGAGTCCCTTCGCAACGATCTCGCCATCGAAGTGCCGGTTTCTGAATGGGCCAGCGAAGAAGGCGTCGCAAACAAAGAGATCAGTGAACGCATCCATGCGGCGGTCAACAAGGCTTATGAATTCCTCGGCGACCAAATCGGTGCAGACCAAATGCGCCAGATTGAGAAGAGCGTCTTGCTACAAGTGCTCGACCTACGCTGGCGTGAACATCTGCAACAGATTGACCAGCTGCGCTCGGTTATCCATCTGCGCTCATACGGTCAGCGCGATCCACTCAATGAGTTTAAAGAAGAAGCGTTCAACCTGTTCTATACGCTGTTGAACGAACTTCGCGTCACCGTCACGCGCTCGCTCATGCACATCCGCAAACCGGCAGAGCCGCAGCAACAGCAAGCGCCGCAACGCGCTGCCCCTGCACCTCAAGCCCCGACACCCCAAGCGCAGGCACCAACACCGCCCCCGGCCACGACAGAAACGCATTTAGACCCTGACACAGGGGTAAATGACATGGCGCCGGATGCACCTGCGAAGAACATTCCGCAAGCTGAACAGAGCTGGGCCAACACGCCGCGCAACTCCCCTTGCCCATGCGGTTCAGGCAAAAAATTCAAGCATTGTCACGGCGCAATCACCAAGCAGGATGCTTAACGCCGCCACAAACTGAACAAGAAACCACCAAATGCCCGCCTTGGCTTCGCCCTTGGCGGGCCTTTTCTTTTGCGTACTCCTTTAAGCTCTAAGAAACTTTGTCTTGAAGGACACCTATCATGTCAGACCCGACCTCTGCCCATTTGCGGCCAGCGTCGCCCGGCTTTCAACTGCCCCAGCGATCTGTTGGCCTAAAGCTCCTCGTTGTTTGCGCGCTCGCACTACTCATGGCCATTCCCTCCCTCTTTGTTTACGGCATGGTCCGTGAGCGTAGCATGGGCGCACAGGCCGCAACTTCAGCGGTGTCTCAAGCCGTTGGCGGAAACCAAACCGCGCTTGGTCCGGTTATCGCTGTCCCCTATTCTTGGGCACCAGACCCCAAGCACCCAGATCGAATTGAATACGCGCTCGCTTATACTTATGCCGAAACAGGCTCAATAAGCGTGGACGCCACGGTGACCGAGCGCACACGTTCAATCCACAAGATCCCAGTCTTTGACGCGCAAACCACGTTCAGTGCAGAGTTTGACCCCGAAGCTTTGCGCAACGCCCTTCCTGCCGATGCATCGCCCATCTGGCAAAGCGCCCGCCTGTATATGGGCATTTCAGACGCACGCGGATTGCAAGACGATCTAAATGTCATCGTGAACGGCAAGCCCGCAGCTATGGAGCCAATCAGCACACAGCATGTCGAAAATCAAACAGCCTATCGTGACAAGCCGCACTATAGTGGGCTGGCGCTCGCCGGAACGGCGTTGCCTCAACTCGAAACGCTGACTGCCCCTCTCAAGGTAACAGCCAACACGCGTTTCACCGGCGCAGAGCACCTCACCTTCCCTCCTTTTGCGAAAGACACGTCTGTGAACCTTTCGAGCAACTGGAACGATCCAAGCTTTCAAGGCTCCGTTCTTCCCAAGGAGCATACAGCAGGCAATACTACGACAGACGGCTTCACTGCGAGCTGGCGCGTGCCCTATATTGCGCGCGGCGTCGCAGGATCTGGTACAGACCTACGCCTAGACGAGCTTACCTCTTACGGTGCACAAACCATGGGTGTACGCTTCATGGTCGACGTCAGCCCATATCAAAGCGTTGAGAGAGCCTTGAAATACTCCATAATGTTCGTAGGCTTCGTCTTCCTCGCCTACTTCCTGTTCGAAGTGTCGAGCTCTGGCCGCGCCCACCCGGCGCAATATGTCCTCGTCGGCCTGACACAGACGATCTTCTATATTTTGCTTTTGGCCTTAGCAGAGCGCATCGGGTTTGATTTCTCATTCCTCATCGCCGCCTCAATGACAGTGGCCCTCACTTCGCTTTATGCGATGAGTGTCTTCCGGTCACGCGCCTATGGCCTTCGGGCGTTCGGCATACTGACGGGAATATACGGCCTCGTTTACGTGCTCATGCGCGCAGAAGATCACGCTCTACTCGCCGGAGCCTTCGCCAGCTTCGCTGCCATTGCGATCACAATGTATATGACACGCAACATTGATTGGTATAGCAGCCGCCCATCAGCGCCTACATCCTAACCGAGCGGGGCCATGTGTAGCATGGCCCCGTCTCCCAATGTTGTCAGTTGTAGCTGACGACTTCAAACTCGATCTGGTCGCGGTCATGAAAATAAAACCGCTTCCCCGGTTCATATTCTTGATGGGAATGTGTTTCATACCCTGCCGCCTGCACCCGGGCTTCAACCGCGTCCAGATCATCTACCAGAACACCGATATGATTTAGCCCACCTTGGCGCACATAGCTTGGTTGTGTCGGAACCGCGATATCCAATTTGGGCGAGTAGAGCGCGATGTAACGCGCATCAGTTCCAACATGAACTGTATAACCCTCGCCGAGGCTCGGTCCGGTCCAGCGCACCTTCCAACCAAAGATTTCAACCAATTTGGCCGCCGTCGCGTCAGGGTCTGCGACTGTATAGTTCACGTGTTCAAAAAGCGCATCTGTCATGTTTTCTACTCCATTTGCGGGTGATGAATCTTCTTCACCACCGCTTGACAGCCCCTTGATAATTCCTAAACCTAACTTTAGGTCAAGGTATATTTTCAAAGAAAGTTTGGCGTTATGAAACCATCAGATCTTATTCCTATTGGACAGCTCGCCTCTCGCGCTGGTGTGTCGGTATCGGCCATTCGGTTTTATGAAGCGAAGGGCCTGCTGCACGCGCATCGCAATGCGGGCAACCAAAGGCGCTTCCTACGGTCTGATGTGCGACGCCTATCATTCATTCTGATTACACAGCAATTGGGGCTATCGATTGAGGAGATTGTCGGCATCCTCTCCACCCTGCCCGATAACCGCACGCCCACCAAGAAAGACTGGGCGCGCCTGTCTAACGCGCTGAGACAACGCCTCGACGATCAAATCGAAACCCTCACCCGCACACGAGAGAAACTGGACGAGTGTATCGGTTGCGGCTGCCTGTCGCTAAAGGCCTGCCAGTTATGGAACCCAGAAGATCGCGCTGCCCGACTTGGCCCCGGCGCGCGATATTTGTTGGACAAAGACGGCGCCAAAAAAGCAAAGGCCGCCGCCGAGAACTAGAACGCTTCCGGCTCTGCCTCATACAGACGCAGGGAGCGATCCGAGATACCGACAGCCGGCCATTGCGCGCGCCATGCCGCAATGTGCGCGGTCTTCGTATGCGCGGCCAGTGCCTCACGGCTCTCCCAACGCTCTGACACATGCACCAAGTCAGGCTCCAGAATATCAACCGCATACGAATAAGAGATGCACCCATCTTCGGCCCGACTCGCCTCAATCATGTCGCGCATCGCAGCACGCGCGAGCGTCAAATCGTTCACACGGATCGTGCCTTCAACAATAATCATCCCCGTCCCTTTCGCTTGTTACAGATCGCATGGGCCAGCTGCAGATTTTCCGGCTTGTCCGATCCGCCCCGCGCGCGTGCGCGGATATGGTCGAATGTCGGCCGCCATTTTTTCCACAGCGTCGCATGGGCTAAATCGTGCCGTGTGGCTGGCATCGGCTCATCACACAGCGCGCATAGACCAGACTGCGCACCCCAAAGAGATCGAAATAATTCCGTATCAGGAGGGGCGACCGACTGGCTCATGTCTTACAAGTCTGCGGGAACATCCCAGCCACGGCGCGCGCACGCCGCCAGCACTGTGTTGCGCAACAGGCAGGCAATCGTCATCGGCCCAACGCCGCCCGGCACAGGCGTAATCTGCCCCGCCGTCTCTTCACAATCTTTAAAGTCCGCATCTCCCACAAGGCGGGTCTTCCCCTCGCCCTTCTCTGGCGCGTCGATCCGGTTGATGCCCACGTCAATGATAACCGCGCCGGGTTTCAGCCAATCACCTTTGACCATATTGGGTCGCCCAACCGCTGGCACCAAAATATCTGCGCCCCGGCACACCGCCGCCAAATCCTTGGTCCGACTATGCGCTACCGTGACTGTGCAGTTTTCAGCGAGGAACAAAAGCGCAGAAGGCTTGCCCACCAAGATAGAGCGCCCAACCACAACGACATTCTTGCCAGACAAATCATCACCCAATGCGCGCTTAGCCAAAATAACACACCCGGTCGGCGTGCATGGGCGCAGGCCCGGCTTGCCCAGTGACAAACGCCCCGCAGACACTTCGGTCAAACCATCGACATCTTTATCCGGATCAATCAGCGCAATCGCGGCGTCAGCATCCAGCCCATCCGGCAATGGCAGTTGCAGCAAAATGCCATCAACACTGTCATCACCATTCAGCGTCGAGATCAGCGCCTCAACCTCTTGCTGTGTCACTGTCTCCGGCAGGCGATGGTGAACCGACGTCATGCCGACTTCTTCGGTTTGGCGAATTTTGTTACGCACATAAACTTGGCTGGCTGGGTCATCACCGACAAGCACCACGGCTAATGAAGGCTGGCCGGGCAGCGCGCTCACGGCCTTGGCTATGCTCGCGCGCACATCTGCGGCCACTGCTTTTCCGTCAATCCGGGTTGCTGTCATCGCTCATCACCTTATCCAGCCACGCCGTTGCCACTTCATCGGCGTCTATATCGAGGCCTTTTAACCGACTCTTGCCCCCTGTCACCACCCGAACAGACGACTTTGGGCATTTCAGCCATTTCGCGATCAGCTTTTCAACGGCCGCATTGGCCTTACCATTCTCTGCAACGGCCCGCACGCGCACTTTCAGATAGCGCCGCCCCGCAGCATCAGTTTCCACCTGCTCAACACGATCAACAGACGCATTCGGCTGCGCTCGAACCATCAAGCGATAGGGCATGAGCTCAATTTAAAACGGCAATATTTGATAAGCGTAGCGCGCGATGACACGCTGGAGGAAGAATATCCCAAGCAGCACAGCCATTGGTGTTAAGTCTAGCCCGCCCATCGCCGGCAAAATCTTGCGGATCGGCCGATAGACAGGCTCAGTGATGCGCTCGAGTGCATCCCATATCGTGCGCACAGTCGGGTTTTGGATCGGCAGCACATTAAACGCGACCAGCCAGCTCATCACCGCTTGAGCGAGTATGAGGTAAGTCGCCAGTTGCAGGACAACGAGAAATACATCGAGAAGGGCTTTCATGCGTCTACGCAGCTCCGCTTAAAACAAATCCTAAGGGCATCACTTAGGGCGCATCGCCCCCTTTCCGCAAGGGAGACTGTGCGTCACCATCCCTTTTGTGCCATGAGATAGGTGAATACATCTATCTCGCTTGGTCATCCTTGAGAAACCTATTGGGGCGCAGAACAAACACATGGATACGACAGACACCCCCTTACGCCCCCTAACCGGCCTTCAACAGGCCGTTATTGCGCTCGCCATGGTTTCTATGGGCGCAGGGATGACGATCAACTTCGTCGTCGTGTCTCCTCTCGCGCGTGATGCGGGCCTGACAGAGCTTCAGGTCGCAGGCATCCTCACCTTCTCCGCCGCGCTTTATGCCTTCACCATCCCGCTTTGGGGGCGTTTGGCCGATAGATATGGCCGCAAGCGCGTGATGATCTTCTCACTCTGCGCCACGGCGACGACCAATATGGCCTTCCTCTTCGGCCTGAACGCAGCGCTCACAGGCGTCGTCACCGGCACGATGAGCTTCCTACTGCTCGCCTTCATACGTCTCTGGTTCGGCATCCTCGCGCCCGGCCTACAACCCGCAGCGATGGCCACAATGACGGATGCCACCACGCCGCAAAACCGTGCGGCAGGCCTCGGAATGCTCGGCGCAGCGATGGGACTTGGCTCAATCATCGGCCCAGCTGGCGCAACCGTGCTCTCTCACTTCGGCGCGCTCGCCCCTTTGTGGGGAACGATCGTCTTTTGCTACCTCGTCGCCATCGTGCTGGCCTTCGCCCTACCGCCAACGCGCGCAACCCGTACCGCGCTAGAACGCCCAACGCCGCTCTCCGTATTCGACAAACGCGTCATGCCCCACCTCATCTTCCTCTTTACCTATTTCGTGGGAATTGGAATGATCCAGCAAACGCTCGCTTGGTTCATTCAGGATCGCTATGGCTTCGTGGATACCGCAACGAGGTCCGCCAGAGAGCAAGCCGTGTTCTTCACTGGGCTCATCTTCACTTGCATGGCGGTCGCGCTACTGATCGTTCAATTTGGCTACGTCACACCAAAGAAACCAGACCCCCGGCGCATGCTTCCCATCGGATTGGGGCTCGTGACGATTGGGTATATCTTGGCTGACTCAGTGCAGCCTTTCTGGGCACTCTGCGTCGCGTTCACAATCGTTGGCGTGGGTGGAGCGCTCGCCGTCCCGGCCGCCAACGCAATGGGCAGCCTGTCCGTCCCCAGGCCCAGCCAAGGCGGCGCGGCTGCGTTGCTGGCCATGGCGCCGCCCTCAGGTTTCATCTTCGGGCCACTCATTGGCGCGAGCCTCTACGCAATAGATCATCGCTACCCGCTCTACGCATCCGCCCTGCTGATGGGCGTGCTTTGCATCTATGCGACACTGGTGACAGCAAAACGCCCCCTCAATATGGATTGAGAGGGCGCCTAAATGTTCGCTGAACCGAGACGCTACATCGCAGAGATGCCGCCATCGACCTTCAGCTCAGCGCCGGTCACAAGCTTGCTCTCATCAGACGCCAGATAAAGCACTGCATAAGCGATATCGTCCGGCTCACCCACTTTGCCGAGCGGAATTTGACGGCCCAGCTTCGCAAGGCCCTCCTCTTCGCCAAACATATCCTTCACACTGTCCAAGATCGGCGTGTTGATAAACACTGGGTGCACAGAGTTACTGCGGATCTGCCCACCCGTCTTAGCGCAATGCAATGCGATAGACTTAGACATATGCCGCACCGCCGCTTTGGCCGTGTTGTAAGCGATATAGTTCCCGCTCGCCACGATGCCTGCGATAGACGAGATGTTCACAATCGAACCCAAACCGTGATCGCGCATCAGCGGAATCGCGTACTTACAGCCAAGGAAAATGGAATCGACATCGACAGCCATGACTTTTTGAAACGTGTCATAGTCTTCGTTTTCAACATTCCCCATTGATCCAATGCCAGCATTGTTGACCAGAATGTTCAAACCGCCCATCGCGTCATGGGCCTGCTTGGCAACAGCTTCCCACTCGCTCTGGCTCGTCACATCATGCTGAAACGCGAACGCTGTGCCGTCGCCGTGTGCAGCATTGATTTCTGCAGCCACTTTTTTTGCGCCGTCGCCATTTATATCGGTTAGCGCGACCTTCGCACCTTCGCGGGCAAGCATCTTGCCAATCGCCTCACCCAAGCCCTGCGCACCACCTGTTATTAACGCAAATTTTCCGGATACTCGACCCATTAAGGTTTCTCCCATTTTTGTTACTTTACAATCTAACCTGTCGTATTTGTTCCAGTTTTACTACCTAAGCAATTCAGGTTTCATCAATAGTTTTATGAAAAACTTCGCGAATAAGCGCTGTGGGAGGCTCTGAGCCGTGAATAAAACTGATACATTTTCGCTCGAACACATGTTCGAAGCCATGAACTCCTTAGATAGCGGGTTTGCTGTCTATGACGTAAATAACGTTCTCATTTACGCGAATGACATAACACGCGAGCATTTTCCAGTTATGTTTGAGGCCTTAGATGAAGGCCGCAGTTGGGATGACGCCTCTGAGTTGCAGACGCGCTGCCAATCGGAGGGGCTGTCTGAAGAAGAAACCATGATGCGCGTCCTCTTCATTCGTGACAATGCCAGATCAGGCAAACCGATGAATTTGCAGACCCCTGATGGCCGCACGCTCAACACCTGCTTTAAGCGCGTGAAAAACGGCACCCTAGTCAGCCTAACTCACGACATCACGGATATGGTGAAAAAAGAGTCGCAACTGCGCCATGCCCAGCGCGACGCAATGGCCGCCAGCCACGCCAAATCTGAATTCCTCGCCTCTATGAGCCATGAAATCCGCACACCGCTAAACGGTATTGTCGGCATGGCACAAGCACTCGTCCACAGAGACTTGCCGCCAGTAGAGCGGGAAATGGTCGACATGGTGCTTGAGAGCTCAGCGACGCTAATGACGCTACTGAACGACATTCTCGACATCTCAAAAATCGAAGCGGGTCGCCTCGAAGTGTGCCCAATCGCCGATGATTTACGCCACAAAATGGCAAGAATTGAGCGATTCTATCGTCCGATCGCAGAAGAAAAAGGCCTAGTGCTAAAGGTCGTTGTCGATCCGAACCTACCAAACACGCTGGAGTTCGATCCTGTCCGTGTACGCCAATGTGTAGAGAATCTGCTGTCCAACGCGCTCAAATTTACAAGCTCGGGCGGAGTTCTCGTCGCTATTTCTTGCGATCCAGCCGTAGAAGGCAAAATCAAGCTGAAGATCCACGTGAAAGACACTGGCATCGGCATGACCAAGGAGCAGAAAGACAAACTGTTCCAAACTTTCCAACAAGCCGACAGCTCTACGACACGTCGCTTTGGCGGAACTGGCCTCGGCCTGGCAATCTCGCGCCGTTTGGCACGCATGATGGGCGGAGACGTCACCTGCGCCTCGAAAGAGGGCGAAGGGTCTATTTTCACATTGTCATTCGAAGCAGGCGTACCCGAATCCGCGCGTAAGCTCACCCCGAAAGAGCATGAAGACGTGGCCCTCACCTCGCCGCGTAAAGTTGGTTCACTTCAGGATGTGCGCGCACTGGTTGTCGATGATAATGGCATCAACCGCCGCGTCGCTCGTGTGTTCCTCGAGCCGCTAGGCATCGTCGTCACAGAAGCCGCTAACGGCATCGAAGCGCTTGAAATGCTCGAAGGTGAAGATGCCTTTGACGTCGTGCTGCTCGATATGCACATGCCGGTCATGGATGGCCCAGAAACGATCCAGCGCATCCGCGCGTCCGGCGAGGAATGGGACGACATTCCCGTCATCGCCCTCACCGCTGATGCTATGTCAGGTGATCGCGAGCGCTATCTCAAAATGGGAATGACTGAGTACGTCTCCAAGCCAATCGAAGAACGTCTGCTCGTGGTCGCGCTGTCTCGCGTCCTAGGTGGCAAGCTCGCGCGCAGCGCCGCCAAAGAAGACTTCGACGAGTCGCTCTTTACCGATATGGTGAAGCGTCAGTCTGCACTTTAGGGCTTATCGAAGTTTCGCTGCCAGATCATCCATGTAACGCGCCAAGGCTATGTCCTTGTCGGTCACGCCATTTGCGTCATGCGTGGTGAGGATCACATCGACCCGGGAATAGACGTTGAACCATTCAGGATGGTGATCCATCTGCTCCGCTTTTAGCGCAGCGGCGGTCATAAACGCGAAAGCTACCTTAAAGTCTCCGAAGGTGAAGCGACGCTCAATCGCATCACGCGACCCTTCAGCTACCCGCCAATTCTCTAGCTCTTTCACAGCGGCCTCAGCCCCGATAAGTCCTGTCATGATCGCCTCTCCCAATGGTTAGCTATTCACCCGTAACAAAGTAGAGCCAAGCCCCCTCTTCCGATATTGCTGTACGTTTGCCGGGGTATCCCTCCCCTGCTCGCAAGCGTGCAATACCAGCGTCACCGACCAGTTCTTTCAATCGCGCCCGCTCCTGAAAGTTCAGTTTTTCAGGGATCAATTCATCTGGCGCCCGTGCAGCCAAATCTGGCCATACGAACCAGATTTCACCGTCAACTTCGCGAACCCCCGGCGGCCCGTCAAACAGGCTCCGCAACATCACAGCGGGGTCAGACCCTGTGCGGCGCATCAAATCCCAGTAGAGATAAGGCTCATCACCCGTCTGGCTTGCAATGAAATGCTCGGTGCGTCCCGCCACACGTGACAGATTGCGCAGCGCGCCCGCTTTGGCGTACCGCAAAATCTCTGCACGGGTCGCATCTGCCGCCTCAGACAGCTTCACAGGCTCAGCCACCTTCGGCGTCTGAGTCAGGCTCTCATCCGGCTGAACCACCTCTTCCGGGGTAGGCTCCGCGCCACAGCTCGCAAGCAACAACCCGGCCACCCCACAGAAGAGCGCCTTATGCCACCGCATAACCGGTCGCTGCTTTCAGATCGGCCAACAGTTGAGCCTCATTCAAAACCTTGATGGTGGTCATGCCCATCGCGCGTGCGGGCTTCAAATTGATGCCCAAATCGTCGAGATAAACACAATCCTCTGGCGCAACATCAATCGCTTCGCACATCATCTCGTAAATCTTGGGGTCCGGCTTGCGGACACCAACTTTTGAACTTTCGATGAGGTGGTCGAACTGGTTGAAGATGTCTTCCAGCTGCTTCGCCTTCTTCGCATCATTCGTCATCGATGCACCTTTGCCGATCGGCGCGTTGTTCGTGATGCAGGCCACTTTGCCGTGCGTCTTACAAACCTTCAGCGCCTCAACCACAGCCGGGCGAACGCTACCTGACAGCAGTCCTAGAATATCACCGCCGGGAACGTCATGTCCCAACGCTTTCGCTTCGTCGCGGAACAGGCCGTCAAACTCAGCCGCTGTCACTTTGCTCTGCTCTAGCAGCGCCCAAGCATTGGTGAGCGGATTGTGAGAGTTTACCGTGCGAACAAAGTCGGCCGGCAACCCTTTTTCAATCTCATATTTGTTAAACGCTTCGAAGGGTGAGGAGGTGAAAACGCCCCCGAAATCCCAGATAATTGCTTTATATGTCTTGGTCATGCCCCCTCCTCTAGCCTGTCTAGGGGCGCCTTTCAAATCATCATTTTGAAGCGACAGCGCGCTGAGGCCTTACCCTAGGGGCCACCCTTCCAAATCGCGACAATGCCCCTAAAGTCTCACCATCGAAACACATCAAACTAAGGACGAAGACAATGGGCATTCTCGACGGCAAAGTGGTTCTCATCACCGGCGGCGGCAACGGTATCGGCAAAGAGGTGGCCCTATTGGCCGGTCGCGAAGGCGCTAAAGTCGTAGTGAACGATCTCGGCGGCACACTCACCGGCGATGATTCCGGCAGCGCAGGCCCAGCAGAGATCGTCGCCCAAGAAATTCGCTCTGCTGGCGGCGAAGCCGTCTCCAACTCAGACAGCGTGACCGACATGAAAGCCGTTAAAGGCATGGTCGAGCAAGCGAAAGACGAGTTCGGCGGCCTAAACGCCATCGTCAATCCTGCGGGTATCTTGCGGGACGTTATGTTCCACAAAATGGGCGAAGATGACTGGGATAAAGTGATCGACGTTCACCTGCGCGGCAGCTTCAACGTCACCCGCGCGGCTGTTGAAACCTTCCGCGACCAAGAAGACGGCTCTTTCGTCCTGTTCACCTCAACATCCGGCCTTATCGGCAATATCGGCCAAGCCAACTATGCCGCCGCCAAGCTCGGCATTGCAGGTCTATCACGCATCATCGCTATGGAAGGCGCACGCAAGAACATCCGCTCAAACGTCATCGCCCCATTCGCATGGACTCGCATGATCGCGTCTATCCCGGTGAAGGATGAAGCCGGCGCTGAACGGGTCGAGCGTATCAAGAACTCCATGCGCGCCGATCAGGTCGCACAACTCGCAATCGCCCTCTGCGCCGACAAGGGAAAATCCGTTTCCGGGCAAATCTTCGCAGTGCGCGGCAATGAGGTGATCTTGTTTAATCAGCCGCGTCCGGTTAAGTCCCTAGCGCAGATTGAAGGTTGGACACCCGACAGCCTTTGTGACTACGCGTTCCCGGCAATGGCGCCGGACTTCACAGACCTTGGCGCTTCCGCCAGCGTCTTCCCGTACGACCCAGTTTAGGATGCTCCATTGGCCGAAGGTGACGTAACATACCAGAAATGCATCACCGGCGCCGATGGCCTCAACTATTGCCGCACCGTTGAATCGACAGATATTCCAACGGCTGCGGTCGAACCGATAACATCAGTGGCGACCACGTCCGCCACTGATGGTCTCGTCACCAAGGCCCGCGAATGGGTTGACCCAGTCCTTCAAGACCCCTCGGGCTGGGCGAATGACACACTGCTACAGCCTGCAGTAATCTTGCCTTTGATCATCCAGATCGGCGCAATCTTCGGCGCCGTCTTCATCGCGCTCACAGCTTCGCCATTTCTCAAGCGCAGTATCCATGTCAGCCTGCGCCGTGCTTTGGCTCCGCCGCGTGGACAAATCTTGGAAGCAATCAAGACCTTCGTGCTGCCTGTGGCCATGGTCGTCTCGCTTTACGCCGCAGAACAAATCCTCACCGCGACGGGCCAATCCGCTACTTTGGTGAGGCTCGCGACATCACTCGCAATCGCTTGGGTCTTCATCCGCGCCATCACAACCGTCCTACCCGAAATGCTGCGCAAGCCGCTGTCTATGCTCGTCTGGGCCTTTGCCATTCTCTACGCATTCGGCGTGCATGATGACGTGCTCAACTGGCTTGCCACAGTCGGCCCTCCTTTTGGCGGGCGCGTAATCTCTCCCCTCTTCGTGCTTCAAGCTATCGCCACAGCCGGCCTGTTCCTCTTCGGCGCCAATTGGCTCGCCAAAAAGATGAAGACCCGTGTGCAAGAGCTGCCAAAGGTCGAGCCATCCATCCGCATCTTGATGGGCAATGCCATCACAATCGGCCTGTTCTTCGGCGCGGCCCTGCTCACCTTGGCGGGACTCGGTATTCCAGTCGGTGGCCTGGCTGTCCTCGGCGGCGCAATTGGCGTCGGCCTCGGTTTCGGCATGCAGCAAATCGTCTCGAACTTCATCTCCGGCGTCATTCTGCTGACCGACCGCTCTATCAAGCCCGATGATGTTATCGAAGTTGATGATCAAATCGGCATCGTTAAATCCCTCGGCCTTCGCTACGCATCCGTCGTCACCTTTGACGGCACAGAGCATTTGATCCCAAATGAAATGCTGATCACCGATAAGGTGATAAATTGGAGCTTCTCACACAAGAAGGTGCGCTTGCGCCAACTCATGCGCGTTGAGTATGAATCCGATATTGAACTAGCAATCCGCACGATGGAAAAAGGCGCAGCAAGCGCCGATCGCGTTCTACCCGATCCCGCCCCCAAAGCATTCATGCAAAACTTTGGCGAGGAAGCGATTGAGTTAGAAATTGGCTTCTGGATTGATGACCCAGAGAACGGCATCGACAATGTTTCATCAGACGTGCTGCGCGCTATCTGGCAATTGTTCACAGAGCTTGGCATCTCCATCCCGCTACGCCGCGAGGAAGTGCTGATCGAGCCGGGCTCCACCATCAAAGTCGAAATGGTGCCCGTCTCCGCGAAAGACTAAGCGCTAAGGCGCGTCGCCAACGTCCGCGCCGTCATCCTCTGTATGCGGCGCCAATGGCTGGGCAGGGCGCAGCTCTAAGGGCTGACCACTCGGCGTTGGCCCTGGTTCTGGCCCCTCCACCACATAGCCATTTTGCTCAAGAAACTCCGGCGCAGTTTCTGGCACGGACGATGACATCCCATCCAGCGCATCATCAGCTGCGTCCAACACAGCATCAAGCGCGTCTGCTGCTTCAGAATCAACTTCGGTCACCGGCGCTTCATCACGCGGCAGTTCTACCATCGGCACGTCTGGCTCCGGCACTGGCACGGTCTTCTTCACAACAGGCTTAGGCGGCGAGGTACGAATACCCTCAGCCCCCTTTTTCAACACGCATAAATCGAGGCCCTGCGCCCGCACAGTCCGCATGCGTGCCTGCAAAGTTCCTGCGCGCTTATTCACATAGGCTCCCGGCGGATCAACGCGCCATTTATTCGGGCTAGGCAACACGGCCGCCAGCAAAGCCGCCTCACGCTCGGTTAGCGCCGCAGCAGACTTACCAAACCGTGCCTGCGCTGCCGCCTCTGCGCCGAATATGCCATCACCCCATTCCGCCACATTAAGATAAACTTCCATAACCCGGCGTTTGCCCCAGATCGTGTCGATCACCGTCGCCATCCACGCTTCGCCTGCCTTGCGCGGTAATCCGCCACCATTCCAGAAGAATACATTTTTGGCTGTCTGCTGAGTAATGGTCGATGCGCCGCGCATTTTCTTGCCCTGCGCGCGCTCGTCCAAGGCCTTCTTGATCGCCTCGCCGTCAACGCCCTTATGCTCACAAAACCCGGTATCCTCCGCCGCGATTACCGCGCGCACCAAATGGGGCGATATATCATCCAGCCCCCTGCCCGCTCTGCGCACGTCTTCCCCGGCAACGCCGCGCTGAACCATCAACACAGTGCCCGGCACCGGCGCCCATTTCAGCGCGACCGCATAGAGGTGAACCCCACCAACAAATCCGAACACGAATAACAGCCCGAGCTTGATCCAGCTGCGGCCCCGTTTCTTCTCGTCACTCGCCCCTGCTTTAGCCATCTTACCTGCTCCGCCCGGTTATTCCGCGTCCTGCGCCCATTCCATCAACACGTATGGATCCTGCTCCAAACGCATCAGCCGGTCTCTTTCTGCCTCAAAACGGGCATTATCAAGGCACGCTAAGGCCCAGACAGCGGCGCCCCGCACAGTTGGCAATTCATCCGTCAGCAAGGGCACCAAAACCGGCACCAACTCAACGTCACCAGAATTACCAATCGCAATACAGACATTTCGCACCATGCGCTCACGCCCACTTCTCTTTATGGGTGATCCGGAAAACACCTCCCGGAACATCGCATCATCAAGCGCCGCCAGCTCTCCAAGCGTCGGAGCCTTCAACTCCACACGCGCATGAAACGCTGCCTCGCTCGCCGTTTGCGCAAATTTGTTCCACGGGCACGCCGCCAAACAATCATCGCAACCATAAATCCGATTACCCATATTGCCGCGAAACTCCGCCGGGATCGGCCCAGCATGCTCAATCGTCAGATATGAAATACACCGCCGCGCATCAAGCTGATAAGGCACGGGAAAAGCATTCGTCGGACACGCATCAACACAAGCACTGCAAGACCCGCAATGATCCGTCTCCAGCTCATCCGCCTCCAGCTCAGCGTCAGTCAGCATCACGCCCAGAAAGAACCAATTGCCAATCTCACGGCTCACCACATTCGTATGCTTACCCTGCCAGCCCAGCCCAGCTTTTGCGGCCAGCGGCTTCTCCATCAACGGCGCAGTATCCACAAACACTTTCACCTCAGCGCCAGTTTCTTCAACGAACCCGCGCGCGAGCTGCTTCAACCGCTTCTTCAGCGTGTCGTGATAATCCCGCCCCCGCGCATAAACTGAGATATTGCCATGGCTCTTATGCTCCAACATCTCCAGCGGGTTATGGTCCGGCCCATAAGTCATCGCCACCACAACGCCGGACTTCGCACCTTCCCACATCGCAGTTGGCATTTTCCGGCGCGCGAGGGTTGTCTCCATCCACTCCATCTGGCCGTGGCGGCCATCTTCGACAAACGCCTCCAAGCGTTCGCCTGCCTCCCATGCCTCATCGACACGGCACACATTGCATGCGTCAAACCCCAGCGATTGCGCGAGGTGCTTCACTTGGGCAGAAAAACTCATTTTAGGTCAGCCTAGAAATCAAGGTCCGCATAATGCGCCACCGGGCGAACCTCGTCCAGCCTGTCAGCCAGCAAGGGCCGAAAGCTCGGCCTACTTTTTAAGCGCGCATACCAATCGCGCAAATCTGGCACAGAAGCCCACTCCACATCACCGAAATAGTCATAAGCCGACAAATGCGCCGCCGCCGCCAAATCCGCCAGCGTCATATCCCGCCCCGCCAAATTCGCATTGCGTTCCAACAGCGCGT
Source organism: Hyphomonas sp. (assembly GCA_033851975.1). GTDB lineage: Bacteria > Pseudomonadota > Alphaproteobacteria > Caulobacterales > Hyphomonadaceae > Hyphomonas. The sequence goes on from JAWSVJ010000007.1 coordinate 225,608, forward strand.
TCAAAAACGTCAACCGTCCGCGCAGCGCATGTGCCCCGCGCCGCAATCGCGCAGAATCCGGGTCGCGATCCCGGCGCACCCACTGCATAACCCGCTCGGTCAGCAGATTGTCGGTCACTTCCTCAAACCCCGCCTCAACCCACGCCCAAATGCGCCGCGTTTCAGCCCTCACCATCGGATCAGCAGGCAATAGCGACGGGCCATCACCCGAATCTTCCAAAAATTCACAAATCGCCCGCGTGCCTATCGCGTGCATGTTTGGACGGATCAGAGCAGGCGCTACAGCCCCCGGCGACAGGGCACGCACGACAGGGTTGCTCACCCATGGCGGAGACACTTCGGTCTCAAACGCAATCGATTTCTCACCCAAATGCAATCGGATAAGTCGGCCTGCTGGATCCAGCGGCCAATGGTGAAGCATGGTAGATTCTAATGGTGTTTGTCCGTCCATTGTCTCTCCCCGATCCGTTCGTCTTCCCAAATGCCAAGCCTACCTTCCAGTACCCTAGCATTTGTGATCTTACTCTATTCAAGCACGAATATTACAAAGGACTGGTTTACAAATGACCACTTCACAACTTGCACGCCTATTTTGCGCCAGCGCCGCCTCAATTGCTTTGCTCACCGCTTGCACCAAAGACGCCGCGCCAGTCCCTGTTGACACAGCGTCGCTGGACGATGGCGCGCAAAAGGCTGGAGCCGTCAAAACCACCACGCCGGGCACCCCAGCGGGGCAATTGCCAGAAGGTGTCACCCCCACCGCATACCGGTTGCATTTGGTGACCCGCCCAGCAGAAACCCATTTTTCCGGCAATGTAGAAATCGATGTCGATCTGGATAGCGTGCAAAGCCGCATCTGGTTCCATGCTCTTGAACAGACGATCAACCAAGTCAGCGCCCACCTAGCCGACGGTACAGTCGTCCCAGCCACCTTCACCGGTGAAGAAGCCCCCGGCGGTGTATCCCGTCTCGATTTTGAAAGCCCCCTGCCCGCTGGGCGGATGACGCTAAAGATCGACTATAAAGCGCCCTACAACCTCGCGCTTGCTGGCCTCTACAAAGCCACACAGGCAGACCGCCCCTACCTCGCCACACAGATGGAACCTATCGACGCCCGCCGCATGGTTCCCAGCTTCGACGAGCCGCGTTTCAAAACCCCGTGGACAATTACCGTAGACGCCCCGACCGATTTGCGCGTCATCGCCAATGGCGCTGACTTGGCGCAAGAGCCAGTCGAAGACGGACTTACTCGCCACACCTTCGCGACGACACGACCAATCCAATCGTATCTCGTCGCCCTCGCCGTCGGCCCGTATGAGATGCGCGTTGCCTCAAGCATTCCCGCAAATGATCTCCGCAAAGAACCCATTCCCCTTCGCGGCTTTGCTGCGCAAGGCAAAGGCGACAAGCTAAACAAAGCACTCGCCAAAACAGACAGCATCGTTCTGTGGCAAGAGGATTACTTCGACTATCCCTACCCGTATGGAAAACTCGACCTCATCGCCGCGCCAGAGTTTGCCTATGGCGCAATGGAAAACGCCGGCGCGATCATCTACCGTGAAGCCGCCCTCCTCATCGATGATCGCACGAGCCTAAACCGTGAGCGCCGCATCATGACGACCCATGCGCACGAGCTAGGTCACCAATGGTTCGGCAATCTCGTCACCCCCAAATGGTGGAACGACATTTGGCTTAACGAGGCCTTCGCCACTTGGATCAGCTATAAATCCATGGACGCGGTAGACCCCAATGGCGGTTGGAAGCTTGCGCCCATCTCAGCAGGCCTTGGCGCGATGTCATCCGACAGCCTGAAAAACGCCCGCCAAATCCGCAACCCAATCACCCGCAATGGCGACATCATGGATGGCTTCGACTCCATCACATATCGCAAGGGTGGCAGCGTACTGAACATGTTCGAAAACTATCTCGGCGAAGAGGCTTTCCGCGATGGCATCCGCCTCCACATGAAACGCTTTGAAGATGGCGTGGCCGATGCCGACGACTTTATGAAGAGCCTCGCTGACGGGTCCGGGCAAGACGACGTGGTTCCCGCTTTTGAAAGCTTCATCCTGCAGCCCGGCATCCCGCTGCTCAACGTCTCCCTCTCCTGCCCAACGGGCACATCAGGCCTGCTATCCGTCACCCAAAGCCGCTATGCACCGATCGGATCAGAGATTGACCAAGATGCGTCGCAATGGATGATCCCATTTGCGGCGACCATTCATGGTGCAACCGGTATTCGCCCCGTTCGCAAAATGCTGACCGACAAAACCACCGAAATCGAAATCAAAGGCGATTGCCCAGATTGGATTATGCCCAATGCTGATGGCGCGGGCTATTGGCGCTTTAACCTCGATGAGGCTGGCACACGCAAACTCGCCGAAAACTTCCGCACACTCACCGAAAGCGAACAGCTCGTCGCGATGGACTATCTCACGTCCAGCTTCGCCGCAGGCAATCTTGATGCAGTCGATTTGCTAGAGGCCTTAGAGCTTACCGCATCGGGCGCGCCAGATGCGGTCATGAATGGCCTGAATATCCTGTCTCAATTCAGCGAATTGCTCTCCGACGACGACAGACCGCTTCTCTCTGCGTGGGTGCAAGACACTTACGGCCCCGTACTCAGCTACCTGAAGGCACAACCAAACGACAGCCTTTCTGCCTCTCAAACCCTTCTCAAGAACCGTATGTCAGGCGCTCTCTTGCGTCATGGTCAAGACGACATGGCTCGTACGCTAATGCTCATCAATGCGAAGCTCCATTTTGGTTATGAGATGGAGCCCGTACCGGGCGCACTCGCATCCAATGATATGGGCATCGCCACCACAATCGGCGCCCAAGACGGCGGCCAAGGCTTCTATGATGCTGCGCTCGCTTACGTCCTACAATCCGACAATCAGAATGAGCGGTCTCAAATCTTGTCTGCGCTCTCCCGCCATTCAGATGCGCCTCAGGCCTCCGCCCTGCTCACCCGCGCCCTATCGGATGAGTTCTCCAGCGATGAGCTCTACCGCGTCTGGTCGAGCGCCCTTGGCAATGACGCCAACCTCCCCACCCTATGGCCTCAGTTCAAGGGTGAGTTTGACGCCATCGTCGCCAAGATCCCCGAAATACGAAAGCCTCAAATCTCCGGCTTCACGGGCGCGTTCTGTGATGCCGAGAGCGGCGCAGAGGCCGCCGCCTTCTTCGCAAGCAAGGCCGACATTATCAACGGGTATGAACGCTCACTGGCGCAAGGTGTTGAGCGGGCGAATTTGTGTGGAGCCTTGAAAACGGCTCAAGCCGCTAAATTGAAGGCTGCGCTAGAGGCAAAATAGACCGATTGCGCGAAACTGCTCCTCTTCGCTCCCGAACTGCCTCTGATAGCCCCTTAAGTGCATCAAACTGCCCGAAACTGCCGCAAACTGCACGTTTGCGCTCGGGGTAGTTTTCAGAGGAAGCAGACGTTGGCCTCAAATAAGGCGAACCCGCCGAACGGGGACATGTTCGACGGGTTCTAACGAGCTCCGCAGGCTGGGTGGGGGGACGCACGCGGAGGGCTCGATCTTTATATATTTTAACTGCTGAAACACAGCGAACTATACATGAATTTCTACGCTACTGCGAAGTGCCCACAACTGTAACACGCAACAGCTTACAGCAGCCCATTTTGCACATTTCGCTATAGCACGCTAGCCCTCATTATCAGCCGTTAATGCAACTATTTTCTCTCCCTTGCCCTGCGGGTTTCCGTCCGCCGACAACAAAATCGCCATCCACCGAGTTTCTTGTGATTGAGCGAACAAAATCATCATCAAAACGGTCAGTGGCGCAGAGAGGAACATGCCTGGAATTCCCCACAAAACACCCCATATCGCCAAGGACAACATGACGACCAAAGCAGACAGGTTCAGCGACTCGCCCATCATTCTAGGTTGCAAAAAATTCCCTATGCTGAACTGCCAAAACGACACGATTGCGAACACGATTCCCGCATAAAGATAGGCATCCTGCGGCGCAGACCCCGGCACCCAAGACGGCGCCTCTGGCTGAACCAACGCGAACAATGGCGGCACCAGCGCAGCTGCAATAGAACCTACAGTAGGAATATAGTTCAGCACGAAGATAAGCGCTGAGAGAAACAACGCATTTTCAACTCCCAATGCCAACAAAGAGGCATAGCTCAACGCCGTAATCAGCGCGGAAATTACTGTCTGTGTCCAGAGGTATGATTCAATACCCCTGCGTGCATCCTCGCCAACCTTTCGCACCTGATCGCGTTGTTCGAAATCCGTGAAAATATTGTCCAACTTCCGCGTCCACCCGGCTTGGGCCGCAAACAAGAAACCAACATAAATCAAGATCAAAATGAAGTCGCCCGACAGGCCGCCCGTCGCGTTGGCAATCGTCACAAAGAACCGCTGGCCAGTATCGTTAAATAACAAAGATGTAAGCGTCGGCGCGTCGCCCATATTCACCACCGCATACGCATTTGAGATCAGCGCGTTTATTTTGGTCTCATATTCCGCTGCGTCTTGGCCAAACTGCGCCACACCATGCGCCATGAGCGCAATAAATCCAGCAAAGCCGCCAATCACCGTCAAAATCGCAATCGCGCGCGCAGGGCCGAGCTTGATCAGCCGCGAGGTGTTATCAATCGCGGTCGCAAACCCTTCAATGATGAGGAACAAGAACACCGCCATAGCAAAAGTCGCCAGAATCCCCCGCCCGAAGTAAATGAACGCGACAATCACACCCGTCGCAATAATCCATATCCCAGTCTTGCTCGCTCGATCCATTCCAAACACCCCTTACATTCGCTGAATTGGCTACAGTTGCCCGCCAAACTTGCATCAAGTGCCAGGTCAATCCCAGCCTAATCCCCCCTATTCATCACCATATTCCTTGCAGAAGTCTTGCGAATGGTTAGTTTTCCCATCGAATCTAAGGAGTTACAGCATGACCGATTCCATCTTCCTCGGCGGTGCAGATGCAGACGGCACAGGAACCCCCAACAGTGCCCAATCGCTATTGCTGAAAGTCGCCAATCGCCACGGCATTATCGCAGGCGCCACCGGCACGGGGAAAACAGTCACGCTGCAAATCTTGGCTCAGGGCTTCTCTGATGCCGGCGTTCCCGTCTTTTGCGCGGATGTGAAGGGCGACCTGTCCGGCGTCGGCGTACCCGGTAGCGAGACGCACAAACTGCACGCAAAGCTACACTCACGCGCCGACAAAATCGGCTTGACCGACTATAGCTACTACGCTGCCCCAACAGTGTTTTGGGATGTGTTTGGCGAAAAAGGCCACCCCGTCCGCACCACAGTGTCAGAGATGGGGCCCCTACTCCTTTCCCGCTTGATGGATTTGACCGACGCCCAAGAAGGCGTGCTCACCATCGGCTTCGAATATGCCGAAGATAACGGGCTGCCCCTGCTGGACCTAAAAGACCTGCGCAAATTGCTGCTCCACATGGGCGACAAGGAAGTTCGCGACGAAATCGCCAAAGAATACGGCAATGTCGCAACCGCCTCCCTCGGCGCCATACAACGTGACTTGCTGGTCCTCGAGCGTGAGGGCGCTGACTTCTTTTTCGGCGAGCCTGCGCTTCAGCTCAAAGACCTGATGAAGAAAGACGATCAGGGCCGTGGCATCATCAATGTGCTCGACTCAACCCGGCTGATTAACTCCCCGCGCCTCTACTCCACATTCTTGCTTTGGTTGCTGTCAGAACTGTTCGAACAGCTGCCAGAAGTGGGCGACCCAGATAAGCCAAAACTCGTCTTCTTCTTCGATGAGGCCCACCTCCTGTTCAACGACTCCCCGAAAGCCTTGAAGGAAAAAATCGAGCAAGTGGTCCGCCTCATCCGCTCCAAAGGTGTCGGCATTTACTTCGTAACCCAGAACCCACGCGACCTACCCGACAGCGTGCTCGGCCAATTGGGCAATCGCATCCAGCATGCTTTGCGGGCTTACACACCGGCTGAACGCAAAGGCGTGAAGGCTGCTGCGGACTCTTTCCGGCCAAACCCGAATTTCGATGTGAAAGACGTCATCACGCAGCTCGGCGTAGGCGAGGCACTCGTCTCCACCCTCGACGAGAAAGGCGCCCCGTCAGTTGTTCAGCGCACGCTCATCCGCCCGCCAGCATCACGTTTAGGCCCGATGAAAGCCGATGAACGAAAAGAAATAATCGCCCAAAGTCAGTTCTTCGACAAATATACTGAGACGATCGACCGAGAGTCCGCCTACGAGTTGCTAGAAGAACGCGAAGCTGAAGCGACAGAACAAGCCGAAAAACTGGCAAAAGCTGAAGAAAAGGCCAAAGTTGCGCTTGAGAAGAAGAAATCGCGCTCAAAATCGGGCCGCTCTCGCTCACGCCGGATGAGCCCGCTACAAAAAGCGGGCAATCAAGCGGCGCGGTCAGCAGGACGCGAAATAGTGCGTTACGTTCTACGTGGGATTCTGGGCGGCCTTAAACGGTAGGTTCGCTATCCATTTCTTTAAACGCTTCGTCGCTTTGACGGCTAAACAGCGTCGCCACGGGCATAAACCCCAAGATAACGCTTACAACGACAGCAACAATGGTCTCGGGAAAGGTAAACAACCCCGCCCCCGAAGCCACGCCTGTGACAAAGATCAATCCGACTGTGATGCCAAGCCCCACAGCGTGTTCGGATGCCAAATTTATACTCATAACGCCTCCAAGCGCTAAACCCCTTACCTACACCTCATAACAGCGCATTATTAATTTCCATTTAGCGCCATCTTGCAATTTTAATCAGAAATAACTGCCTATCCTCTAGGGGAAGGACTCGCGCGCGATCGTATCCAACCCTATACTACGAAAGTGAAACGTACTTTGTATTGGGAGGCCTGTGACGGCATGAAAGAATATTTGAAATTTTACATCAATGGTGAATGGGTAGATCCAGTAGAGCCTCGCACGGTTGAAATCGAAAACCCGGCCACTGAAGAAAATTATGCCCGCATCTCACTCGGCTCGTCTGCTGATGTTGATAAGGCTGTTAAAGCTGCTCGCGAAGCGTTCCCTGCCTTTTCTGCAACAACTGTAGAATACCGCATGGAATTGCTCGGCAAAATCATCGCTGGCCTTCAAGCCCGCCAAGATGACCTAGCTGAAGCGATCTCCGATGAGATGGGCGCGCCAATGTGGCTGTCCAAAGCGGCTCAGGCCCCTGCTGGCCTTGGCCATTTCGCAAACACGCTAGAAGTGCTGAAAACATACCAGTGGGAAGAAATGAAAGGCACAACGAAGATCCGCAAAGAAGCGATCGGCGTATGTGGCTTCATCACCCCTTGGAACTGGCCGCTTAACCAGATCGCTTGCAAAGTGGCTCCGGCCATCGCTGCGGGTTGCACAATGGTTCTTAAGCCATCTGAAATCGCCCCAATGGATGCGCTCATCATGACTGAGATCATGCATGAGGCTGGCGTACCAAAAGGCGTGTTCAACCTCGTAAACGGTGACGGCCCAGGCGTCGGTGCCAGCTTGTCTGCGCACCCAGAAGTCGACATGGTCAGCTTCACAGGCTCAACTCGCGCCGGCGTTCTCGTTTCACAAGCTGCCGCGCCAACAGTTAAGCGCGTTGCTTTGGAACTCGGCGGTAAAAGCCCGAACATTGTTCTACCTTCAGCTGACCTCAACAAAGCTGTTTCTGGCGGCGTAATGCAGATGATGACCAATACAGGCCAGTCTTGTAACGCGCCATCACGTATGTTCGTACCGAAAGCCCAAGAAGCAGAGGCCATTGCGATCGCCAAAGCTACTGCTGAAAGCGTCAAAGTGATGATGCCGAAGGAGGCAACACCGGGCGCTATGGGGCCGATCTCAAACGGCAACCAGTTCAACAAAGTTCAAGACATGATCGAAGCTGGCATCAAAGAGGGCGCAACCCTCGTCGCTGGCGGCCCAGGTCGTCCAGAAGGCTTCAACAAGGGTTACTTCACCCGCCCGACAGTCTTCGGCAATTGCACGAATGACATGACGATCGCACGTGAAGAAATCTTCGGCCCAGTGCTGGTGATGATCCCTTATGATGATGTTGATCAAGCTGTCGAGATGGCAAACGACACTGTGTATGGCCTTGCTGGCTATGTTCAAGGTGAGCCAGCTGAAGCCAGCGCTGTCGCTAACCGCATCCGCGCAGGCCAAATCAACGTCAACGGCTCACGCCCAGACTTCATGGCGCCATTTGGCGGCTACGGCCAATCCGGCATCGGCCGCGAATGGGGCGAGCACGGCTTCGAAGAATTCCTCGAAGTGAAAGCCGTTATGGGCGCGTAAGCCGCTCAACTCACTTACCAAAATAACAATCAGGCCTCTTCCAGAATTCGGGAAGAGGCCTTTTTATTGCCGCAACCACTGCGCAATTCAACTGGCGTTCAGCTTGCATCGTTTATACATTGTTAATATCTTAATTCCCTACGGGAGACGCGCCATGTTGAATCTGAAATCCATTGCCGGGCTTGCTGCTCTTGCGGTTTTGGCCGCATGCGCAACAGCGACCCCTTATCAGGCCGCCTTGGTTGGCGATCGTGGATACTCCGACCAGAAAATTGAAGATAACCGCTTTCAGGTCCAATTCAGCGGAAACAGCCTGACACAACGTAAAACAGTAGAGACCTACCTTCTCTATCGCGCTGCTGAGCTGACCGCGCAGAACGGATTTGATCACTTTCGCGTCGTAACACGCGACACCGAAGCCAATAGTCGGATCATTCCCGTTGGCGGCAGTTATTCACCGTTTTACGACCACTTTCATTGTAACTACCGGTTCGCTGGCCCGTATGGCTCGCTCTACCGCCCGTCCTACCCTGCTTTCTATCCGGGCCGTGTGCACCCAGCCTATCGCTCAGCGTATAATGACCCGTTCTGGGGCAGCATGACTGAATATCGTGAAATCACGTCCTACGAGGCCACAGCCGAAATTCAGATGGGCAAGGGCGCCAAACCTGATGACCCGGCCTATTTTGATGCGCCTCAAGTGCTCAAAAACTTGTCAGGACAGATCATCCTTCCCGACCCAACTGCCTGACCCGTAACATACGCGACGGAAACCAATACCAGCGCACCTCCAGTGCAAATTTTTGTACCGCTGAGGAGCCATAATTTACTGGCCAAAGGCACTTAACAGGTTCACTCTGGTGTTTCAAAAAAGCACCCGAAAGATAGAATCTATGTCCGACATAGACGCCGGAAAGCAAGCAGGCGCTCCTCATCCACCAAAACCCGCAAAATCATACCCCAGCACAGCTGAGCTGGTTGTCATGGTTGCGGGCCTCATGGCACTCAACGCATTCGCCATTGATATTATGCTGCCCGCACTCCATCAAATCTCGGTTGATGTAGGCCTCACACTTGAGGGGCAGGCCAGCGACAACCGCCAGCAGATGATCGTTTTCGCCTATGTGCTTGGCTTTGGCGCACCGCAATTGGTTTGGGGTCCAGTATCAGACCGCTTCGGCCGACGCGCGCCCCTGTTCATTGCGCTCGTCGGCTATATCGTCATGGCCATCACCTGCGCCTTCATGAAAGACTTTACGAGCCTACTTATCGTTCGGTTCGTGCAGGGCGTCTTCGCATCCGGAGCGCGTCTCGTCGCGGTCTCCGTCGTGCGGGATATGTTCGCCGGGCGTCAAATGGCGCGCTTCATGTCGCTCGTCATGACCATCTTCATGATCATCCCCATCATCGCGCCGTCGATTGGCCAGATCATTCTATACGTCACCGATTGGGAGTGGATCTTCGGCGTGCTCGCCATTTTCGGTGTCTTCATGCTGGTGTGGACTTTCTTGCGCCTGCCAGAAACCCTACCGCCCGCGAAGCGCCAGAACCTCAGCCTCAAACGCGCGGCGGAAAGTTACGCCGCCATCATTCACTCACGCGTCACCTTTGGCTACATGATTGCGTCCGGCATTGCCTTTGGCGCGCTCTTCTCCTTCATCGGGTCGGCTGAGCAAGTGTTCCGCGAAGTTTACCATCAGGAAGAAACCTTCGCCTATTGGTTCGCAGGCGTGGCCGGAGCGCTCGCCTGTGCCAATTTCTTGAATGCCAACATCGTAGAAAAAGTCGGCATGCGTCGGATCAGCCACATAGCATTGGTCCTATTCATCTCGGTCGCTGCTCTACTTGCTGGCACAACATGGTTGTTTGGCGAGAACCTCTATCGCTTCTTCTTCTTGTTCGCCATTTGCTTTGGCTGTTTTGGCATGATGGGGGCAAATTTCAGCGCGCTCGCAATGGAACCTCTGGGGAAAATCGCCGGCACAGCCTCAGCCGCCTATGGCTTCATGACGACCACCGTTTCCAGCCTCATCGGCATGACCATCGGTCACTTCTACAATGGCTCGACCATCCCACTCATGGTGGGCTTCGTCATTTTGGGGCTCAGCTCGCTCGGCGTCATTCTGATCACGGAGAGAGGCAAACTCTTCTCCCGCGTCTAACGCCTAATTGTCCACGCAAACTTGTTCGGCCGCCGTCGCACCAATCGTCCCGCAACGCAGATAAGACACCACACTCGACGGGTCGAGAAGACCCGCACGATTGCGCGCCGTCAGCCCGATAAAATTGCCATGAGATTCCGGCGTTACGAACGTCGTGCCACCATTCTCAGACCATTTCAGCGTGCTCTCATCAACAGATGCCACCGATATCGTGCCACCATCAACCCGGCGAAGCGTCGTGCCATTATCCGCCACCAGAATGATCGGATCAGCACAATTGGCCAGCGTCTCCAGCAACGTCCCACTGCGCGATTGCAGACGCGCAGACCACTTGCCCTCAAACTGATAGGCTGGGCCAGAATAAACCGTCTGCCCATCCTCAGCCACCTCTTGCGCTTGCGCGGGCCCGGTTAGGCCCAGCGCAGCAACACTAGCAATAATCAGCAAACGTCTCATCAAATTCATGTCCTCGGCAACGGCCTAGTTTGTGGTCAACCACGCCTTCTCTACCACACCAACCACATCACCCATAATCTCGGTGATCTTAAAGTCCTTCGGCGTATAGATCCGCGCAACACCCATTTGACGCAGCGCCATTGCGTCTTCCGGCGGAATAATCCCGCCAACAACCAGCGGCACACCATCGAGGCCTGCCTTGCGGATCTCAGCAATTGTTTCCCGCACAAGGTCCAAATGGCTACCCGACAGAATAGACAAACCAATCACATGGGCGTCTTTTTCCTTGGCCTGCGCAACAATCTCTTCGGGCGTAAAACGAATGCCGTCATAGGTCACATCCATACCAACCTCACGGCCACGCGCGGCGATTTGCTCGGCGCCGTTTGAGTGCCCATCAAGGCCCGGCTTACCCAGAACATAGGTCAGCTTACGACCCAGCGCTTTAGACACGCGCTCAACCTCGGCCTTAACCGCTTCAATATTCTCGTCCGACTTATCAGACGTGATAACCATTGCCACGCCCGTTGGTGCACGGAACTCGCCAAACTCTTCGCGCAACACAGTGCCCCACTCGCCGGTGGTTACACCCGCTTTGGCGCATGCGATGCTCGGTTCCATAATGTTACGTCCAGACCGTGCCGCCTCGCGCAGATCAGCCAATGTGGAATCGGCCAGCCCTTGGTCACGTTTCGCACGCCACTCTTTCAGCTCGCGAACCTGCATCGCCTCTTCGGCCGGGTCGATTGTTTGGATGGCGGAGTCGCCAGACCCAAGCGGGCTAGTTTCCGTCTCTGTGTAACGGTTCACACCCACGACAGTCATCTCGCCTGTTTCAATCGACTTCACACGCTCAATGTGCGCGCCGACAAGGCTCTCTTTCATAAAGTTGATTGAGTTGGTTGCGCCGCCGCGCTCATCAATCATCGCCAGCGTATCGCGGGCTTTTTGTTTCAGTTCTTCTGTCTTGCTCTCAACCACATGGCTGCCATCGAACAGGTCTTCAAACTCAAGCAAATCGGTTTCAAACGCCAAAATCTGCTGCAAACGAAGTGACCATTGCTGATCCCATGGGCGCGGGAGGCCCATTGCTTCGTTCCATGCTGGTAGCTGCAGCGCACGGCACCGGGCCTTCTTAGACAGCGTCACCGCCAGCGCCTCAATCAATATGCGATAAACATTGTTCTCAGGCTGCGGCTCAGTCAAACCAAGCGAGTTCACTTGAACGCCATAACGGAAGCGCAGCGCCTTTTCGTTGGTCACGCCATAACGTTCGCGGCCAATCTCTTCCCACAGATCCACAAAGGCGCGCATCTTACAGAGTTCCGTTACGAAACGGACTCCCGCGTTCACAAAGTAGGAAATGCGCCCAAACACGATTTCAAAGTCTGATTCTGGAACTTGCCCGCCAGCCTTCACCGCATCGAGCACCGCAATAGCTGTTGCCAACGCATAAGCGAGCTCTTGCTCCGGCGTCGCGCCCGCTTCCTGCAGGTGATATGAGCACACATTCATAGGGTTCCATTTTGGAACTTCTTTATAGCACCAACTCACCATGTCGGAGATCAAGCGCATACTCGGCTCAGGCGGGAACACATACGTCCCGCGCGACAGGTATTCTTTGACAATATCATTCTGCGTCGTGCCGCGCAGATTTTTCCTATCGTCGCCGCGCTCGTCAGCCAGCGCCACGTACAACGCCAGCATCCAAGCCGCAGGGGCGTTAATCGTCATAGACGTGTTCATGTCTTCCAGCGGCAGCTGATCCATAAGCGCGCGCATGTCGCCAAGGTGTTTGACCGGCACGCCAACCTTACCAACTTCGCCGCGGCTCAAAATATGGTCGGCGTCATAGGCCGTCTGCGTCGGCAGATCGAAGGCAATGGATAGACCCGTCTGGCCCTTTGCCAAATTCATCCGATACAGCTCGTTAGACTTCTGCGCGGTGGAGTGTCCGGCATAGGTTCGGAAGATCCAAGGGCGATCCGCATCGTGCTGGAATGGGCGTTCTGTGTCAGCCATTTGGTCTATTTCTCCTCCAAGAATTCTTTATATTGCACCGCAACATGCCTTGTGCGTTGATTAAACGCAATATCCGGGCCGCTCGCTTTCCTATTTCGGGTATGGGCCTTTCGTCGCATTTGTAACCTAGCGGCACTTGAGACAAGAGCAAATACAGACCACATAAGGATTATGATACCTTCAAACGCCCTCAAGACCGTTCTTAACCTGCGCATGCTTGGAATTGCTATTTTTCCACTCGCGACAATCGCGACGGCCGTGCTTGAACGCAGCGTGCTTATGGTTGCCGGGCTCGCCGTGGGCATGATGATCTCTTCAACATTAGAGCGACGACGCATCCCAGAGCTGCGCGCCATGACAACGCCGGCAATGCTGTTTAGCGGCGCCGCCGTTCGGTTCGGCCTGCTTGCAGGTCTATTCGTCATCTGCCTCGGCATCTTCGCCCTGTTTCGTGACACAGCCCTCGCGCGCTCAATCGGCTTGATTGATCTCGCCATCTTCGCAATCGCCACTGGCATATCCATCGGCGCGAACGAAATCAGCGCACGCATCGCCAAATCAGAACTCAGCGCCGCTGCTCCGGGCATGTCGGCCGCCTTTGGTCGCGGCCCCGGCGGTGCTGACCCCAGTTCGGATGGCGACATAATCGAAGGCGAGCTGTCAGACCCGGACGAGCGCCCCTAAAATTGGCACCAAGGCGCACGCGTCGCTACATCCGCGCCCATCGCCTCATAATACAGCCGCTGCAAGCGCCGCGTCATTGGGCCGGGCTCTCCAGACCCAATCGCTTGCTCATCCAACTTAGTAATGGGCGCAACAAGCCCAGTCGCCGACGTGGAGAACATCTCCTTCGCCGCAAAGGCTTCATTTGGCGCGAACGCGCGCTCCTCAAAGCTCAACCCAGCGTCTTGCGCCAACTGCATAACACGCCCACGCGTAATCCCCGCCAGAATTGCCGATGACAGTGCACGCGTAACCAGCGTCCCATCCTCCGTAACGATCCATGCGTTCGCAGAGGCCGTCTCAGTCACAAGCCCGTCCTCAACCATAACCGCGCCAAACGCACCACGATCACGCGCCGTGCGATATCCCAGTGCTTGAGAGAGTAGCTGCGTCGTCTTCAGGTCGCGCCGCGTCCACCGCGTATCGTCCACCAACGCCGCCGCATATCCGATGCGCGCCAGTTCTCCAATCAAGCTGCGAGCATCGCTAAAGGCAAATACAGTCGGCTCCAACACCTCTGGCCCCGCAAAATCACGCGCGTCATATGCGCCCGCCGTCACCTGCAGATAGATCATCCCCTCATCCAACTCATTTCGGGTGATCAGCTCCTCATGCATGGCCCGCCATTCGTCCGGTGTTTTCGGGTTTGGAATGTCGATTGCCCCCAAAGTGCGCCCCAAACGCCCGATATGGCCCGAAAAATCCACCAAACCGCCCCTAAATACCGCGCAAACCTCATACGCCGCATGGGCAAAAAGGAACCCACGATCCAGTGGAGAAATCTTCGCTGATTCCAAAGTGCAGTACTCTGCGTTGAGGTATACAATCGGGCTTTGAGACATAATTTTGCGCAGAATCCATGGTTAACGATTGTGCGCCGCAACATTTTTGCTTGCATTGGCGCTTTTGAATTGCGAATGTGCCGCCGTTCGAGGGGGCTGTGAAGACGCCAATATGCGCTGACGCCCCCTCCCACAGTTCTGGAGGAGGATTTTAGACACAATGGCCGAACGCGAGAAAAAAGACATCTACCCAATGGGCGAAATTCCGCCCGAGTTCCACGTCCCAAAAAAAATGTGGGCCTGGGCAATCCGCCGCGAGCGCCACGGGCGCCCATCTACTGCGATGCAGCTGGAACAAGTCCCCGTTCCTGAAATCGACTCTGATGAAGTCTTGATTTTGGTCATGGCCGCTGGCGTCAACTATAACGGCATTTGGGCTGGTCTGGGCGAACCTGTTTCACCCTTCGACATCCACAAAGAAGAATATCACATCGCCGGCTCTGATGCGTCAGGCATCGTTTGGGCTGTTGGCCGCAAAGTGACCCGCGTTAAGCCGGGCGACGAAGTTGTCATTCACTGCAACCAAGACGATGGCGACGATGAAGAATGTAATGGCGGCGACCCTATGTTCTCCCCATCACAGCGCATCTGGGGTTATGAAACGCCAGACGGCTCGTTTGCTCAGTTCTGCCGCGTTCAGGCACGCCAGTGCATGCCGCGTCCAAAGCATCTGACATGGGAAGAAAGCTCCTGCTACATGCTAACGCTGGCGACAGCCTACCGCATGTTGTTCGGCCACCGTCCACACATCGTGAAGCCTGCTGACAATGTGCTCGTTTGGGGCGCGTCAGGCGGCCTTGGCAGCTTCGGCGTGCAGCTTTGTGCTGTGACTGGTGCGAATGCGATCGGCGTTGTCGGCAATGACGACAAGAAAGATCACGTCATGGCGCTCGGCGCAAAAGGCGTTCTGAACCGTAAGGATTTCGATTGCTGGGGCCAATTGCCAACCGTGAACGGACCAGAGTTCAACGACTATATGAAGTCTTGCCGTAAGTTCGGTAAAGCCATCTGGGAAATCACGGATCGCAAAGACGTCGATCTCGTATTTGAACACCCGGGCGAAAGCACGTTCCCTGTCTCTGTGTTCTGCGTAAAACGTGGCGGCATGGTCGTCATCTGTGCAGGCACCACCGGCTTTAACCTGACCATGGATGCTCGCTTCCTCTGGATGCGTCAGAAGCGCGTACAGGGCAGCCACTTTGCTCACCTGAAGCAGGCGTCAGCGGCAAACCAATTGGTTATCAACCGACGTATTGATCCGGGTATGTCAGAAGTGTTCTCATGGGAAGATATCCCAGCCGCGCACGACAAGATGCTCGATAACAAGCACCTTCCGGGCAATATGGCAGTACTTGTTACAGCTCCGAAGCCGGGCCTACGCACAGTTGAAGATGTGCTTGCTGTAAACGGCCAAGCCTAGTACTCCAGCCCGTATGAAACGGGCTGAAGCAGATGAATTTGCGCAAGATTGGCTCGAGGCCTGGAACGACCGGGACCTCGACGCTATTCTTGCGCATTACTCTGATGGGGTGGTGTTCCACTCCCCCCGGATCGCCAAAATTATGGACACCAAAGCCAAGTTCATAACCGGCAAGCCAAAGCTTCGCGAATATTGGACACAAGCGCTCGAAGTCGCGACCGATTTGTTCTTTGAACTCGACGATGTGCTCGTGGGGTCAGACGCCGTAACCCTGCTCTACACCAACCACCGCGATCAACAGGTCGCCGAGACATTTCTGTTCGACGAAGACGGCGAAATTCACTGCTCGATTGTCACTTACCGCTAGCTAAAGCTGAGCGCGCACACCTCTATAAGCCAAGAGCGGCCACAGGCAGAGACCCAGATTTGGGAGCCACCAGCCGAGATTATAGTCGGCGCGAAACATCCAAAAGCAAATCGCCATGAACCCGGCGCAGAATGTCAGTGTCATCGACACGAGCGCAATATGCGCCCACGGCTTTTGTCGTTTGGCCAGATATACAGCGGTCAACCCAGTCACCGATGCCAAGACATCCAAAGGCATGAATGACCAATTCCAATCCACCATCAGCGGATTGTCATAATCTTGATACAGCCATTCACCCGGTATCGGCAAAACGCCTAACGCCGCCAAAAGCGTCACCGCCCAATATGTCAGAAACCCCAAATCCGTCAGCAGAAATGCAAGTTTAAGCCAATTGGACATGTGCGTTACCCCTCAAACGGATCTTTCATCAAGATCACATCCTCGCGCTCAGGCGACGTAGACACAAGGGCGCATGGCTTGCCGACGAGCTCTTCGAGGCGGCGGACATATTTCACCGCTTCAGCTGGAAGCTGCGCCCAAGAGCGCGCGCCAGCGGTGGAGCCTTTCCAGCCCTCCATCGTCTCATAGATCGGCTCAACAGCCGCCTGATCGGTCAGGCCAGCTGGGAAATAGTCGATCTCTTTGCCGTTCAGCACATAGCCAACGCAGACTTTGATTTCGTCAAACCCATCCAGGACGTCCAGTTTGGTAAGCGCCAACCCAGTCACGCCGCTCGTCGCACAAGCTTGGCGCACCATGACGCTATCAAACCAACCACAACGGCGCGCACGGCCCGTGTTCACGCCCACTTCACGGCCAATCGTGCCGAGGCGTTCGCCAATCTCATCGTCCAGCTCAGTCGGGAATGGCCCAGCGCCAACGCGCGTGGTGTAAGCCTTAGCCAGTCCAAGCACATATGAAATCGCGCCCGGCCCAACACCTGATCCAGCAGAGGCATTGCCCGCCACAACATTAGACGAGGTCACGAACGGATACGTACCGTGGTCAACATCCAGCATAACGCCTTGCGCGCCTTCAAACAGGATGCGGCTACCATCGCGCACTTTCTCATCCAGCAGTTTCCAAACCGGCTGCGCGTACGCCAGAATTTGATCGGCGATTTTCAACAACTCTACCTTCAATTCCGCGCCATCAGGCTCCGGTAGGCCAACCCCAGCACGCAGCGGACGGTGGTGTGCCAACAAGCGCTCAATCTTCAGGTCGAGCGCGGCAGGGTCGGCCAAATCAGCCACTCGAATAGCGCGACGGCCCACACGGTCTTCATAGGCTGGACCAATGCCGCGCTTGGTCGTGCCGATCTGGCCAGCGCCCAGCGCGCCCTCACGGGCCGCATCAATATCTTTGTGCCATGGCAGGATCAGCGACGCGTTGTCAGCTAGCACCAGCGTCTCTGGTGTCACCTCAACGCCTTGCGCTGCGATACCCTTAATCTCGTCAAGCATGTGCCACGGATCAACCACAACACCATTGCCGATGACGGAGAGTTTGCCACCGCGAACGAGACCAGACGGCAACAGCGCCAGCTTGAAAACATTGCCATCAATAACCAGCGTATGCCCGGCATTGTGACCGCCTTGAAAGCGCACCACAACATCAGCGCGGCTCGACAGCCAATCAACGATTTTACCCTTGCCTTCATCGCCCCATTGGGCACCGACAACTACGACTCCGGACATGCTTTCTCTCCCATCACGCGGCACGACATGGACAGGATTATGACGCCAATAGCAAGAGTAAAAATGGCTTTTGTGACACCCCCTCATCGGGAGGGTTAATAAGGCCTCGTGGATTACCACTTTCCGTTCGCAAAATTATAGTGATTTTCGCCTATTCTTCACGTGTATGTTGAGATCCTACGCCTCCAAATTAGCGCGCACATCGCGTGGCTTTGCCCTGTCTTTACTGGCGGGCACCGCATGCATGGCTGCGCAGGCACAGAGCGCGAGCTCGCCGCAATTTGAGGTATTCGGCGTTGTCATCGTTTGGGCCGGAGGAAATCCAGCTACCGGCAACACAACGCCAATGATTAGCGATTTCGTCGTCAACTCCACACTCGGCAGCACATCTGCGGATGACTTTGACCTCATCGCCAGCAACGTCCACACCGTCCAAACTGGCACTTTAGTTCCTCTGCAAGACTCTATGGGCTCAGCGCAAGGCACACCGCTACAGTTGCGGCGCCTCTCCGGAGAGCCAGACTTCGAGACGGATTCCAATAGCGACGGCGTGATGGATGCTCAGGACAGTTTCTCAGCGTTTAGAATTCGGGCCGCGTCGGAAGTGCGCTCACGCCAAATGGAACTCAATAGCAGCTTCTATGTCGCCTCTAACGTGCCCTTCGCAATTGAAGGCGTCGCCGCGCCGGTCGGTTCAACCACGTTAAACGATCTAAGGGATATTCGCGCCACTCTATCAGTTACCCAATCGGGCAATGATGGAATTGCCTTCGGCAGCGCGTCACAATTGCCTCACTCCGGCGGCCCCACAGCGGGTACATACCTCACCAATCGCCGCCTTTATGCTATTCGCAATCCGCGCACCATCTTTACGGGCGACCAACGCACAGCCAACGGCCTCGGGTCAGTTACCGATCAATCCGTTCGGTTCGATATGAATTATCGCTATAATTCCGGCAACGCCGACCTATCCGACGGCACATTCGATATCGGAGCCGAAGTTACCTACACAGTTTATGTGCCTTAGAGCACCCGTCTATTCACCGAACTTGTAGATGATCCGCACACCCAAATTATCCAAACCCTGATTGCGGCCATTACCGAGCATTTGGCCATGGCTCAAATGTTCATACATAATCTGCGCGCCCCAGTTTTCGCCAAAGTTTTTATTCAGCGAGAGCGAGGTGCGGAACAAATCCTCAGACCCCAGCAGTACATTCTCCTCAGTGAACGCGTCGCCAAGTGGATTACCTTGCGTGTACGGACTATGTAATGCCCCATCATGAATCGCGTACCCGAGACCCGGCTCAATAGCCCAACCACCCGCAATATCAAACGTCCATTCCAAGCCCACCGCGCCAAAGCTCGTCTTGCCGGCAGTGTTCGCGCTTCCCATCACATAAGGGCGCGGGCTGAACGCGAATGACAGAAACTTAGGCGAGGCAAATACAACTTCGCCATTGATGTTCGGGCCATCCTCCTTGTCGGCATTGTCGCAATCAGCAACACAGATATTGTGCTGAACGACGCCCAAACGCACCTCCTCAACCAATTGCGCGTGCGCAGGAACAGCCAAGGTGGCGAGGGCGATAATACAAGAAGTCAGTCGGCGCATAGTCATCTCCGTTAACCATAACAGTTTTGTCATGGAACAACGGCGTTCGCCCGTCTGGGTCAAGCCAAATATGTAAACTTACACGCAGACTGTTCGATCATCGTGACTTAAGAGACACGCAGCATGGTTCTGATCCTACAACGTAAAGGGGCGGATCGCCGCAAAGCAACCCGCCCAATCGCGTTGTTTTCATCACCCCTCTCAGGGCTATGCCATTAGAAATTCAGCACTTTCGCATAACGCACTTGCTCAAGCGCGATCAGATCAGCAACCAGCTTTTCGCTCGGTGCTTGATCAATGCCGATCAACGCAATCGCCTCGCCGCCTTCGGCCTGACGCCCCAGATTGAAGGTCGCGATATTGATACCTTCTTCACCGAGCATCTGACCCAGCGCGCCAATAAAGCCCGGCTTGTCATTATTGTTGATGTACAGAGTCACCGGAGAGAAATCGCCCTCAAGCGCCATGTCCTTAATCTCAACGATGCGTGGCTGACCCGCAATCAGGGTGCCGGCCAGTGTGCGCCAGCCACCCTCAGGCGCGTTTTCTGTCGCCTTGGTTTTCACCTTGATGCGCACCAAGCTGTCATAGACCGGAGACACTTCAGTTTTAGTCTCGGTCAGCTTCACGCCGCTATCGGCCAGAATTGCCGGGGCTGACACCATGTTCACATCGCCGCGCGCCGCGCGCAGCAGGCCCGCAAGCAAGGCCGCCGTAAGTGGCTTCCGGTTCAGCTCTGATACTTCGCCTTCATATTCGATGACGACTTCATCATAACCATGGTCAGAAATCTGCCCGGCAAAGCTGCCGAGTTTTTCAGCGAGCGCTGCGAACGGCTTAATCCGCGGCGCTTCTTCGGCTGTTACAGACGGCATGTTCAGCGCGTTCGTTACCGCGCCGCTGAGCAGATAGTCAGACATTTGCTCGGCCACTTGCAACGCAACATTCTCTTGCGCCTCAGTTGTCGCCGCGCCGAGGTGAGGCGTCGCAATAAAGTTCTTAGTGCCAAACAAGGCATTTTCTTTAGCGGGCTCAACCGCGAACACGTCAAACGCTGCGCCGCCAAGATGGCCTTCTTCCAACAAATCTTTCACGGCCTCTTCGTCCACAAGACCGCCACGCGCACAATTGACGAGGATCAATCCCTTTTTGGTTTTACCCAAATTCTCACGTGACAGAATATTTTTCGTTTGATCTGTTAGCGGAACATGAAGCGTAATCACATCAGCGCGGGCCAGCAACACGTCGAGCTCTACCTTCTCAACACCCAGCTCAACAGCGCGCTCTTCCGTCAGGAACGGGTCAAACGCAGCCACTTTCATCTTCAGGCCAATTGCGCGTTCAGCAACGCGGCTACCAATGTTTCCGCACCCGATAAGGCCGAGCGTTTTGTAGGACACCTCAGTCCCCATAAAGCCAGACTTCGGCCACTCCCCTGCTTGGGTGCCCGCATTAGCCGCCGGAATTTGGCGCGCCGCCGCAAACATCATCGCAATCGCGTGCTCTGCCGTGGTGATAGCGTTACCGAATGGCGTGTTCATCACAACTACGCCCTTGGCAGTCGCTGCTTTGGTGTCGATATTGTCCACACCAATACCAGCCCGGCCAATCACTTTCAGCTTGTCCGCTGCGGCGATTACGTCGGCGTTCGGCTTACAGGCTGACCGCACCACAAGGCCGTCATAGCCTTTGATCTCTTTGGCCAACTCTTCCTGAGAAAGCCCAACTTTAATATCAACTTCAATGCCGCGCGCTTTGAAAATCTCTACAGCTGCGGGGCTGAGTTTGTCACCGATAAGAACCTTAGTCATATCCGTATCCTGTCTATAATTTTGTATGTGTCGTGAAAGACGAAAAAAGTGCCAATTTTAGAGGTTGGAGACTTCTTCAGCAAAGGCCCAATCCAGCCATGGCGTTAGCGCAGAAACGTCAGCCGTCTCTACCGAACCACCACACCAGATGCGCAATCCGGGAGGTGCCTTAGCATACCCAGCCGCATCAAAGCAGGCAGACTCGCCTTCAAGCCTTTTCATCATCTTTTTCACAAACGCCCGCTGATCACCTTCTGACAACGCAGCAACACGCGGATCAACAATCTTAAACGTAACACCCGTGTTTGAACGCACAGACGCATCAGGGCAGAGGAACTCAACCCAATCAGTCTTGCCAACCCAGTCGGACAGCAAAGCCAGTGAGGCATTAGATTGCGCTTGAAGGCCCTTCCAGCCACCAAGGCTCTCACACCAGTCCAGCGCCTGAAGATAATCTTCAACGCACAGCATAGACGGCGTATTGATCGTCGCGCCTTCAAACAGCGCCTCGTTCAGTTTGCCACCCTTCGTCATGCGGAAGATTTTCGGCAATGGACGATCCGGCGTATACGTCTCAAGACGGCGCACAGCGTTGGGTGACAGGATCAGCATGCCATGGGCCGCTTCCCCGCCGAGGCATTTCTGCCAGCTATATGTCACCACATCGAGTTTTTCCCACTCAATGTCCTGCGCAAACGCAGCAGACGTCGCATCGCAAATCACAACGCGGTCAGGGTTAGGCTTAATCCAATCAGCATTCGGAACACGCACGCCAGAGGTCGTGCCATTCCAAGTGAAGATAATGTCAGCATCGTCGCGCGCTTTAGTGAAATCAGGCAGCGCGCCATAGTCAGCGCCATGCGTCTCACAATTGTCGAGCTTCAGCTGCTTGGTCGCATCAGTGACCCAATCTTGGCCAAAGCTTTCCCAAGCGAAAATGTCCACCGGGCGCTGGCCCAGCATAGACCACATGCACATCTCAACCGCGCCTGTGTCAGACGCAGGAACAATGGCAACACGGTAATCATCAGGAATTCCCAGAATAGCCTTGGAGCGGTCAATCGCAGCTTTTAGCTTACCTTTAGCAAAGGCAGACCGGTGCGAGCGCCCAAGCGCAGCAGATTCTAGTTGTGTAAGTGAAAATCCGGCGCGCTTTGCGGTCGGTCCGGAAGAAAAGTGCGGGTCATTCGGGCGCACTTCGGGTTTAGCGATAATCGTCATCTGTTTTTACTCCTATCCTCACAGATAGGCTGACCTTCGTTGGGGAAGGCTGGCCCGCAGCCCGTGTCTCACAAAATGCTGCACTGCGCAAACCCCATTTTCAGGGAAAGTACTAAGCCTCTGCCCCACGTGCCAATTTACTTGGGCTTCTCCACAGTCACCTTCTCAGGAATCCGCAGGATTCGCCGGGCCATGCCGCGGTGTTTTTCCTTTACGTGCATACCCACTACGCCGAGCGCCGTTGCCAGCACTGTAGCGTCATCGGTAAAGCCGAGGCCGAGGATTACGTCAGGCAGCACATCAAATGGCATCACGAAATAGGCCACGGCGGCCATCAAAATCGCCTTTGCGCGCGTCGGCGTCTCTGAGTCGCGCGCGGCGAAATAGGCTGATACCAAGTCCTGCGCGAAGGGCACGCGGCCCAGCACTTTCATCAATTTTGGGATCATACCTCGCGCTGTGCGCTCATTGTGCTCAATCGTGCTGGCCTTGAAGGTGCCGTCGGCATCTTCGACCATATTAATAATTTCCGCCACGTCAGACATTGCAAGCTCCTTGGACACAGGTAGAAATCCGGCACATCCACTTTAGAATATAGGGAGCCTTCAGGCCAATGGAACTCAATTCGAACATTTCAGCCGTTATTACTGGCGGCGCGTCCGGCCTTGGTGCCGCAACAGCAACGCTTTTGGCGTCTCAGGGCGTTAAAGTTGCTCTTTTCGACCT
Organism: Hyphomonas sp.; assembly: GCA_033851975.1. Lineage (GTDB taxonomy): Bacteria > Pseudomonadota > Alphaproteobacteria > Caulobacterales > Hyphomonadaceae > Hyphomonas. The sequence goes on from JAWSVJ010000007.1 coordinate 248,957, forward strand.
CAACGAAGAAAAAGGCGAAGCACTCGCTAAAGAACTCGGCGGTGTATTCTGCAACGTAAACGTCACGAGCGACGAATCTGTCGATGCTGGCTTTGCAAAAGCACGCGCCGCGATCGGCCAAGAGCGCATCCTGATTAACTGCGCAGGCACCGGTAACGCTGTTAAAACAGCTAGCCGCAACAAAGAAACGGGCGAGATCACGCACTTCCCGCTCGATAGTTTCAACACGATCATCCAGATCAACCTTGTCGGCACATTCCGCTGCATCGCAAAATCTGCCGCTGGCATGATGACGCTCGACCCAATCAATGGTGAGCGCGGCGCAATGGTAAACACAGCATCAGTTGCTGCTGAAGACGGCCAAATCGGTCAGGCTTCATACTCTGCCTCTAAAGGCGGCGTAGTCGGCATGACATTGCCAATCGCACGTGACCTGTCTCGCGAACTTATCCGCGTGAACACAATCCTGCCGGGCATCTTCAACACGCCACTTCTTCAGGGCGCTCCTGAAAATGTTAAGCAAGCCCTTGGCGCACAAGTGCCAAACCCGGCCCGCCTCGGTAACCCAGAAGAATATGCTTCACTCGCAGTCGAGATGTGCAAAAACGGCTACTTCAACGGCGAAGACGTACGCCTCGACGGCGCCATCCGTATGGCCCCACGCTAAGTATCCAAAAAACGGCCCGCAACATGGCCGCATAAGAATATCGCCCGTCAGATCACTCTGGCGGGCGTTTTTTTGTCTTCACAATCTTTATCCAACTGCCGCAATCTGAAGTTCTTTCAACAGAAAGATACGCGTCGAGGCCGGCTCTTAACTCCCAATAAACCTTAATAGATCACACCTGAACGTTAATACTCACGGTGTGTAGAAGGTTTGAAGCCATGTCTTTGTTGGAACGAGTGATTGCCGCCCATAAATGTCGGTCGATGCATCACCATATCGCGCTCGACGCGCTGTCCCATCTGGAAGTGGAGGCTGGCGAGGACTGGAAAAATCTGATGCTGCGCCACAACGCCAATCTGTTTGATGGCGCCAAGGCACCGGACTCTGACTTCAAAGACTTCAAGAACCACGTCCTGCACGTTGGCGAAGGCCAATGGGGCGGCGCGCGCGATGCCGCCACCGAATGGTACGCCAAAAGCGTTGAATCCCTGCGCAAGAAAAATTGGGGCCGCGCAGCCTACTGCCTCGGCGTGCTCAGCCACTATTACGCAGACGTTTGCCAACCCTTCCACACCGGCCAAACCGAAGAAGAAGGCGCCATGCACCGCGCCGTTGAATGGTCGATCTTTAAATCCTGTGACCGCGTGAAAGCCGTTGTCGAGACAAACGGTTATCCGGGCGTAGACCTACCAAAAGGGCAAGGTTTCGTCGCCGACATGGTGCTAAGCGCGGCAGAGTTCTCTCATCCGTTCTATGATATCTTCCTAGATCATTACAATCTCGACGCTGGTGTAAAAGACCCGGTGGCCGGGCTTGATGATACGATGACGGAAGCCGTAGCATCCTGCTTCGCCTATGCCACAAAGGGCGTTGCGACACTGTTCTCAACGGCGATCCTTGAGGCTAACGTCGTCGCCCCGAAAACTCACATGACTGTGCGCGGCTATATCGCTGCCTCCAACATCCCGTGGCGCAAACTCGACAAGAAGCTGGATTCCATCGCCGATCGCCGCACCGTTGAGAAGATGTACAAGGAATTTCAAGCCACCGGCAAAGTGGTCAAAACCCTTCCAGATGACGATAAGGCGATCCGTAAACTGCACGCCCGTGTTGTTCTACGCACACCGCTCAAAGAGCTAGACGCTCAGCCGCTACGGCCGTTCGGCACAATGCACACGCCGCGCACAAGCGAAATCGAACGTCCAACGATCGTGCGCACACAGAAACCTGAAGCAATTGTCGAGGAGCCGGCGGCTGAAACCCCCACCGAAGAGATCGTCACATCCGCGCCAGAACCAAAAGCCAAACCGAAGCGCACGAAGGCCAAGAAGAAGGTGGCGCCACCACCTGAGCCAGTAACAGTGGCGAGCGCGCCAGAGGTCATCGAAGAGGAAGCACCGGTTGAAGAAATTGTCGCCGCGGCCCCTACCCCGGCACCAGATCCAGAACCAATCGTCGAAGCAACGCCCGAACCGAGACTGGAAGTCATCGCTGAGACTGCGCCAGAAGTCATTCTAGATGCCGACGCGCCACCCGCCAGTGATATGTTTGAAGACACCAGCAACTCTCGTCGCCCCCGCCTGACAATGGAATCCCCAGTCGTCGATGCGCCGTCTATTGGCAAAAAGACAGCCAAGCGTCTTGCTGCGGCTGGCATCACCACAATTGAAGACTTGCTGATCAGTGATGTAGAAATGGCCGCCGATATGATTAGTGTGCGGCACATCACGCCAGATACGCTGATGGACTGGCAGGACCAGACCATGTTGATGATGGATGTACCCGGCTTGCGCACACTCGACGTGCAAATCCTCGTCGGCTCCGGTGTACGCTCTGCGAAAGATCTTGCGCAAGCCTCTACTGGCGATGTGTTCGCCAGCGCGATGAGCTTCCTCAGCACCTCTGAAGGCGAACGCGTAAACCGATTTGATGACGAACCGCTAGCGGAAGAAAAAGTCGAAGGCTGGATCGATCTCGCCCGCGAGGAAGCCGCCTAAAAATATGCCCTCCCCCACAAAAAAGTGGGAGAGGGCGTTTTCTGCTTTCAAGTCAGCTCAAGCCTTATTGGCCTTTACGCTGCTTCACGTCTTCTTCGCCAGAAGCTTCGCGGTCGGCTTCATCAAAGATAATTTCCGCCTCTTCACCTTTGCCATAGGCACGTGATTTCTTCGCCAAGCGGTTCATTGACTGGCTCATCTGGCCCTTGCCAACCGCCATGGATTTATTACCTGAAACGCCAACCGCGTCCGCATCATCAAAGTTCGCAAACTCAGCGCCGAGGAAGACGACTTCCCAGCCCTTTTTCCGCGCACGGTCCAGCGCGGCTTTTGCGCCACTCTTGGTGATTTCACGAGATGAATTTTCCTTACCGTCCGTCATAATCACGATGACAGCTTTCTCGGGATTGTCTGCTTCGGCCATAGAGACCATGCGCCCAATAGCGTCAAACAACGGGGTCATTCCGCGTGGTGAGGCTTCGTCATCAGTGACCGTCTGCCACGCTTCAGCTTCCACGCCGTCGCGCAATACATCAAACTGCAAGCTCTGCTGAAAATCAAAAACTGCGAGTGATATTTTCGTCTCAATGTCTTCGCCTTCCAGCTCGCCTTCTTCGGCCTCGCCAACACTTTTGGCGTATGCGTTTACTGATCCCAGCGCCTCATCCCAGATGTCTCCCATGGATCCTGTACGGTCTAATAGAATGTATGAATGCACTGCGTCAGCCTCCTCAGTTGGTAGAATTTTGGCGGTCGCAGGCGCAGCTATAGACAAGCCAAGCGCGGCTATCGCGATAGGTAAAATGAACTTCTTCATTGGGGCGTCCCTTCCCGTGAACATAAAGCCCCCCGGCCCTGTTCATCTTAGGAAGGTGCGCGCCAAATAAGGCGCTGACATGGCCCCATTCTGCCGATGCAGTGGAATCTAGCGGTGCTTCACGCGAACTGCGGGGCGATCTTTAGATTCTTTACCCAGCCAATTTTTTCCATCATGAGAAGCAGCGTGCCATTTGAATCCACGATTCGGTTCCACACACCCTTGCGTGGCCGGTGCAGCGCGCTCGTCGGTTGGTCATGATGGTGATCGTGGAATGCCTCGCCGCCGGTCAACAAGCCAATCAAATGATCCGCCCATATCGGCGTTTTCAAATGCCCGAGCACATTGATGCCATAGACCGTGGCGTGAAACTGAATGGCGCGGCCAATCACAAAGCTCGCATGAATCATCGACGTCAGCAGCAGCGAACCACCCGCCGCCCAAACGATCAAATAAACGATGGCCGGAATGACAAAATGAACAACGACGCTAAGGTGATTATAAAAGCGGTCCATCCAAACAATGATTGGCTGATGTTTCAACCATATCGCCATTGGGCGCGCAGTGTCCTTCTCATCACGGAATAATATCCATCCCGACCAGGCCCAGGATATTGATTCAAACGGGTTGTGCGGGTCGCCCGGTTCATCAGCGAACCGGTGATGTTGACTGTGATAATTCACCCAGTCTTTCACGTTGCCTTGCATCGCGATCATCAGGTTCAGCATGGTCAGCACTTGCGCGGGTGGGTTCAGCTCCCCGGCCTTATGCTGCAAAATCCGGTGCAAAGGCCCGATACCCATATTGCAAATGGTCACGGTCCATGCCGTCACCCCAAACGCTATCGGGAAATACCACCAGTGCATTGTTAACTGGCTGAGCGCGAAGCCCAACACAACCATGGTGATAAACAGTGCCACTCCAAGCAGAGGGTAGAAAACCACTGAAAAGAAGCTGGCAAAATCAAACGTTTTCCAGTTTTTCGGAATCGCGAGCGAGCGGGGAAGTGTCAAATTATGTCCTCCAGACAGGGTGCGTTTAGGAGCATTATTTCAAATTTTTTCTGCAACTGCAATGCAGCGCAACATCTGATCTAAAGTCAAAGCCTTGCGCGCAGCGCTGCCCGCACAAGTCGCCTAATACGTGCAATGAGATGACGCCCAATAACAGCGCAGTTAACACACTTCATAGCATAACAGCGTATCGAGGGGGCCATGAGCGACGCGAAGCAACAGCACGACATTACTCGGCTCCGTGCTGCATTTGCCAGCCATGGCGTTAATCTCGATGACGTCTTCACAGACGCAGGTGATTTTACCATCTCTTGCACCCTGTCGGAAGAGTGTCGCGCCACTTCTGACCTCACGCTCACCCTTACCGACACTCGTTTTGCGTGCAGCGCCTGTGGCGCATCAGGTAACCTCTCTCGCCTCGCCGACAAGCTAGAGGCCCAAACCGGGTTATTAAGCCCGCCTATCCAAACGCCCGAACCAGCCAGCCATGAACTCGTTCACGCGCCTCGCTCGTCACCCGCTCTCAAAGTCGAGCGAAACCTCGCGCCAGAAACACAACGTGTTGCCCATTTAGATCCCAAGGATCGCATCCTAACACCAGAAGAGCTGCAACAGCGCGCATCAGAAGAACGCAAAGAACGTAGAAAGGGCCTTGGCGAACGCCTCCTCATTGGTGGGCTCGCGCTCCTCTTCCTCATCGCAGGGCTCATGGCTGCCACCCTCTCTGGCTATGCCAACTTCCAAGCCTTCTCCACCTCCGTCGCCGATCCGCTCCAAGCTAAGATTTGGGGCTGGACGGGGGTTATCGCGGCCATTGTCAGCTTTGGGGGCTTCACCTTCGTCTATTGGCACGCCGCCGCCCGCCGCATGAAAGAGAGCCTACGCGCAGCGCTGTTCGCCCTTGCAGGCGCCGCCACCAGCATCATCGGCACCAGCAGCTATATTGAGGCCAACAATACCAACGCCGCCCTCCATATGGAACAGGCGGGCACCAACAGAACCGTCCTCAATGCCCAAATCGCCGATTGGCGCACGCAATTGGGAGGCATCCCGCCCGAGACGCGCTCTGTGGACGGGCTGGAAATCTACATCGCCGAAGTCGACCGCGTTGGCCGCTCCCACCAAAAGCCCTATCGCGACGCCCAAAATGAGCTCGGCCTCGCCAAGCGCCGAGATGAGCTGCTGACCAAGATCGACGCCGCCAACGAAGAGCTGCTCGGCACTGGCCCCGGCGCCATTCTCACCCGCGCAGAACAACGCACCCATTTGCCCCCTTGGTTCTTCGCCGTGATGCTAGAACTCTTCTCCAGCCAGGGCACATCCATCGGCCTCGTCGCCTTCCTTATCCTGCTAAACGGCAGCCCGGCACGGCCAGCGGGTAAAAAATAGATCTCCAACAAACTTTCTTGGAACGATATCCGGTCCCGCGCATAGACTATTCAGAAGTAAGAGTGTCATCGAACTTCTCATGCCTACCTTTCAAGAGCTGGTGCTTTATGCACCAGCTTTTTTTTGACCTCAGCAAAAGCAGGCCCTGTGCAACCACACGGCTGGGCTTATAATCGTTTGAACCTCGACCCCTCAAGCGAAAGTCGTCCGCCATCTCAACACCGTCCACACCTCTCATTATTGATTGCGATCCCGGCGTGGACGACGCCGTCATGCTGATCCTCGCGCTCACTCGGCGGGATCTAGACGTGCGTGCCATCACCACAGTCGCCGGTAACGTGCCGCTGTCGCTCACCTGCCGAAACGCCCGCATGTTGACTGATTTGATGGACCGCGCAGACTTGCCTGTCCACGCAGGCTGCAGCCGCCCGATGTCGCGAGAGCCCGTCACTGCCGAAGACTTTCACGGGATAAGCGGCATTTCCGGCATTGAACCGTTCGAGCCCAAAACCCCAGTCGCGCCGGGCCACGCCGTTAAAGCCATCATTGCGCATGCTCGCGCTGCCAGCCCCAAAGGCCTTACGCTCGTCATCACAGGACCAATGACCAACATTGCCTTCGCCCTCAACATCGCCCCAGACATTCATGCCAACATCAAAGAGCTGATCGTCATGGGCGGCGCTGATGCGGCTGGCGGCAACATCACGCCCACGGCAGAGTTCAACATCTTCGCAGACCCACACGCCGCGCAGATCGTGTTCGATGCCGCGCTGCCTACCCGCATCCTCAGCCTTGATGTCACACATCAAGTGCGGGCAACTGACGTCCAGCTGGCCAAGATCGGGCAAGTCTCGACCCCATACGCTGCGCTAATGCTAAACTTGCTACACGCTGCAAACACACTCGAAGCGCGTTGGAAAGCTGGTCAAAAAGCACCCATGCACGACCCCTCAACATTGGTCGCATTACTAAACCCGGACCTATTCGAAGGACGTCGCGGCACAGCGTGCGTAAACGTGCAGTCTGGGGGCAGTTTCGGGCAAACTACGTTCATACCCACGCCTGACGGTCCCCATTTTTGGTATGACAGTGTGCAAGAAGATGCATTCTTCAACGCCATAGCAGAGCGAGTGCGCCACTAATGATAACCATTGTCGGTTCAATCAATCTAGATATCGTCGCCACCGCCCCCACCCTTCCGGCGCCCGGCGAAACGGTCACAGGCGGCAGGCTCGCGCGCTTCCCCGGCGGAAAAGGCGCGAACGCAGCGTTGGCGGCGCAACGCCTCGGCCAGCCTGTCTCTCTCATCGGCGCGGTCGGCGCTGACGATATGGCAGAGGAGGCGTTGTCCCTCCTCATAAAAAGCGGGATGGACCTCTCCGGCACGGCGCACATAAACGGAGAAACCACAGGTGTCGCCCTCATTGGTGTCGATGCGCTGGGTGAGAACTTCATCATCGTTTGCCCCGGCGCCAACAATGCGCTGCGCCCTGAAGATGTTAGCGATCGCCCCATCCATCACATGATGGGCGTGCTTGAAGTGCCCCCGCGAACATTGCTAGCAGCGGCCACCCGGGCCACAGGCTTCGTTTGCCTAAACCTAGCCCCTGCGATGGACGTAACAGACGAACTGCTCGCCGCCGCCGACCTGATCAGCGTAAATGAAACCGAAGCTGAGTTTTATGGAGACGCGCTACATTCACTCGGCGCCCTCATCGCTGTTTCTATCGGGGCCGAGGGTGCTGTCTTGTATAAAGCTGGCAAAGAGATCGCGCGTCAAAGTCCGCCACAGGTCACCGTCGTCGACACAGTTGGCGCCGGCGACACGTTCACGGCAGCGCTTACAGTCGCGCTGATTGAAGGTATGCCAGAGCAAGACGCATTGGCCTTTGCCGTCAAAGCAGGCGCGCTGGCCTGCACCAAACGCGGCGCTCAGACGAGCCTACCATTTCGCAAAGACGTGGACGCGCTTTAGGCGCCCGCTCTAGCAATCCGGCGACGCTGAACACTCGATGGAATGTTCAAGCTCTCGCGATATTTCGCCACTGTACGCCGGGCAATCTCGACACCATAGCCGGTCAAGATTTCAACGATCTGATCGTCAGACAACACAGCATCACCCACCTCTGCATCAATCAGATGCTTGATCCGATGACGCACAGCTTCGGCTGAATGCGCTTCGCCGCCATTCGTCGCGGGAATAGCCGCAGAGAAGAAGTATTTCAGCTCAAACAATCCACGCGGTGTCGACATATACTTGTTAGACGTCACACGGCTAACTGTAGACTCGTGCATCTCAATCGCGTCAGCAACCTGCTTCAAATTCAATGGACGAAGGTGTGCAACACCATGTGCAAAGAACGCATCTTGCTGGCGAACAATCTCGCTGGCCACTTTCAAAATCGTGCGGGCACGCTGGTCGAGTGACTTGATCAGCCACGTCGCATTAGATGCGCACTCAGTGATAAACTCTTTCTCTTGCTCACGCATCGGCAGAGCGGAAACCTCAGCATAATATGCCTTGTCCATCAGCACGCGCGGCAGTGTTTCGGAATTCAACTCAACAGCAAACATACCATTGGGCAGCTCACGGATAGTTACATCCGGCGCAACGGTAACCGCTGCGTCGCTAGAGAAACCAGATCCCGGCTTAGGAGACAGCTGACGCAACTCCATCAACATATCTGCAATGTCGGCCTTATCAACACCGCAAACATCAGCCAGTTTTTTCAAATCATGCTTGGCAACAAGCTCAAGGTTCTCGACCATGGCTTCCATGGCCGGATCAAACCGTTGGTTCTCTTTCAACTGAAGGCCAAGGCATTCAGGAATTGTCCGCGCCAAAACACCTGTCGGCTCAAAGCCCTGACAGACTTCCAACACAGCTTCAATATTCGCGAGTTCCGCGCCAAGCGCTTCTGCAACATCTTGCAAAGGCGCGCGCAAATACCCACTGTCATCAGTTTCATCAATCAAGCGCGCCGCGATCAAGCGGTCGGCATCTGATAGCCCCGCTATGCTAAGCTGCTTGTGCAAATGCTCATGCAAGGACACATCCGTACTCAGATTTGCCGTCGCATCATAATCGTCAGAAAATCCGCCACCGGACGCGGTAGACCAATCGGTCTTTGCGCTTGGCCCACTGCTCATATTCGCAGGCGCAGCGGCATCAGACCCAGTGCCCGGTTCATAAACGTCCGCGTCAGGCGCATCTAACTGCTCACGCGCAGCGCTCAAACCGGCCGGGTCATCAAGTGATGATTGCTCACGCTCTGGCGCGTCACCAGACGATTCCGCCCCGTCAGAGTCTTCACCCTTATTCAACAACGGATTTCGCTCGATCTCCGCCTCAACAAACTCAGCGAGTTCGTGATTGGAAAGCTGCAACAGTTTAATCGCCTGCTGCAATTGTGGTGTCATGACCAGGGACTGCCCCTGGCGCATATCGAGTGATTGTTTCATGGCCATAAGCCCGCGCCCTCTAAATCAAGCGGCGAACTGTTCACCCAGATAGACCCTACGCACATCCTCATTAGCAAGCACACCTTCCGGCGTGCCTTCATAGAGAACAGCCCCGTCATACATAACCGATGCGCGGTCAACGATCTGAAGCGTTTCGCGCACTTGGTGGTCCGTAATCAGAACACCAAGGCCACGTTTCTTCAGAAAGTGAACAAGATCAGAAATGTCGGAGATAGCGAGTGGGTCAATACCGGTGAACGGTTCATCCAAAAGCATAAAGCTTGGACGGGATGCAAGTGCACGCGCAATTTCAACGCGCCGACGTTCACCCCCGGAAAGGGATGTCGCCGCTTGATCACGCAAATGATCAACATGCAACTCTCGGAGCAGGCCATCCACTTGTGCGCGGCGTGCATTGCGGTCTTTCTCGACCAGCTCTGCAACAGCGAGCACATTTTCTTCTACGGTCATGCCCCGGAAAATGGAGGCCTCCTGAGGGAGGTATCCCATTCCAAGACGTGCCCGTTGATACATAGGCAGGCCGGTCACATCTTCACCGTCGATCGAAATCGCACCGGAATCTGCGCCAATCAGGCCCATAATCATGTAGAAACACGTGGTTTTGCCAGCCCCATTTGGTCCAAGCAAGCCGACCACTTCTCCGCGTTGAAGGGACAATGACACATCACGCACGACCTGCCGCTTACCAAAAGACTTGGCAAGATTTTCGACAATGAGGCCTGTAGGCGCGTCAGTCATTTTGTTATTCGTCCATTCTCACGGGGCAGTAGTCGCCCTGCAATTCACCTAGCAAAATAGAGTTAAGGCCCGTTTTCAGACCTTAGTGAAATTTGATCTAGTTTAGTTTTTCGCATCATCCTCTGGTGTAATCACCATTCTAGATGTGCCCGTTCCACCATCCAATGTGGTACGGCGATTCCCGATTTCAATCTTCAGGCTTTCGCCCTCGGCGACATCGCGATCACGCATCAAGGCCACTTTGCCCGTCATTGTGATTGTGTCGGTCCGCAGTTCATACACGCCCCGATCACCTTTTGCTTTCATTTCAGGGGTGACGTAAAACACGTTCCCCTCGGCAATAATCTGCTTCACCGCGCCAAAACCTGCGCCAATGCCAGAGTTTGCGCCGTCAGCGACCTCACTGAATTTGATCGTCACCTTATCGGCGCGCAAACGTGCATCGCCCTGCTGAATATCAACATTGCCAATCAGATAAGCGGCATTCTCGCTCTCGACGCTCTCAATCCGTTCTGCGTCACTATAGATGGCGCCGCCTTCCGAAGAGATCTGCGCCATAGCAGGTAATCCGGCAACTGACACGGCAAACGCCGCCAGTGCACATTTAAGGCGTTTCGTCATTTTCTGTTCCACCCTCTTCATCGGCCGTCTTTTCAGCCGGGTATATCACCAATGTAGCATTATCCTCGAACACGATTCTATTGCCATCTTCGAGTATTGAATATGTATCGGACCGAATGTCACCAAGCGGCCCCTCCCCGACGAGCGGAGATAGGCCCTCAACACGCCCCTCCTCCACAAAAATGCGGGCGCGGTCAGTCTGAAATGTATAGCCTGCCTCGTCTGAAATCGTAACGCCCTCATACAGTTCTAATATTCCAGCCTCGCGATCATACATGCCAGATGGCGCGCGCACCTCACTGCCAGTGGAATCGGTCAAAATAGGCGCAACCAAATCGACCGCCGGGTCCCCAAGCTGCCTGCGCCGCGCCGCATCGGCAGTAATCGCATAGCTAAGCCCAGCAGAATCGCGGCCGGTAAAACGCGGATTGATCATCGAAATAATCTCAGTGTCTTGAATATTCACCGGCCGCGCTCGGTTCTCAATCGTGCTTTTCAAGATGTAACCGAGCAAAAGCCCGATCATCACCGCTGCGCCGACGAGAAAGAAAATTCGCATGAATCGAACGCGCACAGTGCGTCGACGCGCATCCTCCAGCGTCAGCTGGCGACGCGGAGCCCACAAAGTGGCAGGATCTAAATGGGATGTTGCATCAATCACAAAAAGCGGCCGTCTACATTAAAAAGCGTGTTACGCCATTAAACATACAGATTGCGGCAGGAAAACGAAAGCAACTGCAAATATTAAAACTCACAGCCAGCAACCGCGCACTCTTCGATCACGACAGATGGGCCCGTTGGATCAACCCATTTCAGAATAAAGAAGATGACCAGCGCGAGCGCGACAATTGAAACGGCTATACTCAGAAGCTTTCTCAACAAACTCACCCCCAATTGCACTGGAAATATTGTCGAATTTCGTTCGGTGTGGCGCGCCCCTCTAAGAATGCGCGAAAATGTCGTTCCCGTCCCAACCGGCCAGATCAAGCGCGGCGCGGGTCGGAAGGAAGTTAAAGCACGCTTGGGCTAACGTCACCCGGCCCTCACGCTCTAACATGGCCTGTAAACCACGCTGCACATCATGCAGATATAGAACATCAGATGCAGCATATTCCAGTTGGGCTGCGCTCAGCGTTTCAGAGCCCCAATCAGAGCTTTGCTGCGCTTTAGACAGTTCAACGCCTGCAATCTCTCTCACTACATCCTTCAGCCCATGACGGTCGGTATATGTGCGCGCCAGCTTAGACGCGATTTTGGTGCACCAGATCGGCGCGCATTCAATGCCCATCCAATGGCTAATCATGCCGACATCAAACCGTGCGAAATGGAACAGTTTGATCGTTTTGGGGTCAACCAATAGTGCCTTCAAATTCGGGCAATCATAGGTGCGCTCAAGCTGCACAACATGCGCTGTTCCATCCCCAGAGGATAGTTGAACAACGGTCAAATTATCCCGGTTTGGGTTTAGACCCATTGCCTCTGTGTCGATGGCGACCATAGGGCCAAAATCAATGCCGGTTGGCAAATCGCCTTGATGAAGTGTGATGTTTGTCATGGATAAATCTCTAGCACGTCGCTGCAATGGCGCAAATCAAAGGGTGCGAAGACCAGCTCAAAAATGGCAAAAAAGAAGGGCAGCCAAACGGCCGCCCCTCTCACACTCTACACTGGTACTCTACTAACGCGGGATTCTAATCTGAAATGGTTAACAAATTACAAACGCCGCTACACTCCGTCGCCAATTTGCCTATTTGGCAAGCAGGTTCCGGATCTCTTCGAGAAGCACTTCTTGGCGCGGCGGCTCAGCCGGCGCAGCCTCTTCTTCTTTTTTCTTGGATTTATTCATGCCTTTGATGAGCATAAACATCACAAACGCAACAATAATGAATGAAATTAGCGCTGTAATAAAGCTACCAAAATCGATAATCGCTGCTGGTGAAAGCTCCGTACCGTCTTCGGCAAGCTCTGCAGCTTTAACTGTATAGGTCAGCTTCGCCAGATCAATTCCGCCCAAAACCGGGCTGATCGCTGGCATAAAGATGCCTTGAATGAATGCGGTGACCACTGTCGCGAATGCAGACCCCATGACAAAGCCTACTGCCATGTCGACAAGGTTGCCCTTCATCGCGAATTCTTTGAATTCTTTTAGCATAATATGCCCTCTTCCTGCTTGGATCCCAACGGCCCTTACAGGTAGCATGTCCAATCATTTGTCCGTGAGGTCAAGCCAAATGCTCAGTTAGAGGTGCATAATCTGGGCTAGCGCGCCTCAGGATCTTCGCCGCCATTGACCCGTGCGCGCAGCTCTTTGCCCGCTTTAAAGAAGGGCACAGCCTTGGCTGGCACCTCCACCGGTTCGCCCGTTCGTGGATTACGACCCTTGCGCGCATCGCGTCTTCGCACAGAGAATGCGCCGAACCCGCGAAGCTCAACCCGGTCGCCTTTTGCCAGCGCTTCGGAGATTTCATCTAGAATAACGTTCACGACCTTCTCCAGGTCTTCCTGGCGGAGGTGACCATACTCTGCGGCCAATTTGGTGATCAGTTCTGACTTTAGCATGTCATTGATAATAAACGCATTTGCGGCGAGGGCTAGGCCCCCGCCGCAAACATTACAACGATTTCAGAATTAAACTTCGAAAAAAGTTTAGCCCTTCATGAATTCTTCGGCCTGTGGCTTCCATTCATCGCGTTCCATGCGACCTTGGAATGCCAGCTCTTCCTCAAGCTCGCCGATCTGTGCGTCATTCAACGCAGCGATCTGCCAGAAGTGGAAAATGCCTGCGTCATTCAGCTTCTTTTCGAATGCTGGGCCAACACCTTTGATCTTTTTCAGATCATCGGCTTCGCCTTGTGCACCCGACAAGCGACCGCGTTCATCCATTGCGCTCGCATCACCGGCTGGTGCAGCCGGAGCTGCCGGAGCCGCCTCTGCTACTGCAGGTGCCTCTACCGGTTCAGGCGCCGCTGTAGGTGCAGCTTCTTCGCCTGGTGTTGTTGAGGCAAGTGCCGCGCCGAGAATATCACCCAGTGACGCGCCAGCATCTGCTGACCCATACTGCGCAACGGCCTCCGCTTCTTCAGCAATTTCCAGCGCCTTGATTGACAGCGTCACACGGCGAGAATTGCGGTCGACAGACATAATCTTCGCGTCAACCTTGTCACCGACTGCAAAACGCTCAGGGCGTTGGTCAGCACGGTCACGTGACAGATCAGAACGACGGATAAACGCCTTCATTGCTGGCTCGCCGAATTCAACTTCCATACCGCCGGAATTGATTTCGGAAACTGTGCAAGTCACGATCGAGCCGCGTTTCACGCCGCCACCAGTAGAATCAGATGATTCCATCGGATCGCCGTTCATCTGCTTGATACCGAGAGAGATACGCTCTTTCTCAACATCAACATCTAGAACCTTGGCATTGACCATGTCGCCTTTGTTGAAGGTTTCGATCGCTTGGTCACCAGACATGTCCCAAGACAAATCGTTGATGTGAACCATACCGTCGAGGTCTGGGCCAAGGCCAACGAACAGACCGAACTCGGTGATGCCGCGAACTTCGCCTTCGATTTCAGAACCGACCGGATGCTCAGCAAGGAATGCGTCCCATGGATTGTCCATAGTCTGCTTCAGGCCGAGTGAGATACGGCGTTTTTCTGAATCAACGTCTAGAACTTCCACATCGACTTCTTGTGAGGTCGACAAGATTTTGCCCGGATGTACGTTCTTCTTAGTCCAGCTCATTTCTGAAACGTGGATCAAGCCTTCAACGCCGTCTTCCAGCTCAACAAACGCACCATAATCGGTGATGTTTGTAACTTGGCCGTTCAGACGTGCGCCCATTGGGTAACGTGTTTCGATACCATCCCAAGGATCAGAACCGAGTTGCTTCATACCAAGTGAGATACGCTGGCTGTCTGGGTTGATCTTGATGATCTGAACTTCGACTTCTTGGCCAACTTCAACAATTTGAGATGGGTGGTTGATGCGCTTCCAGCTCATGTCAGTGACATGTAGCAAGCCATCGATACCGCCAAGGTCAACGAACGCACCGTAATCGGTGATGTTCTTGACGATGCCCTTGCGCACGTCACCTTCAGCCATTTCGCCGACGATCTCAGCGCGCTGTTCAGCACGGCTCTCTTCGAGGATAGCACGGCGAGACACAACAATGTTGCCACGCTGGCGGTCCAATTTGAGGATCGCGAAGGGTTGAATTTCGCCCATCAGCGGGCCTACGTCGCGTACTGGACGGATGTCCACTTGGCTGCCCGGAAGGAATGCGTTCACACCGCCAAGGTCGACGGTGAAACCGCCTTTGACACGGCCAACAATAGCGCCTTTGACCGGCTCTTCTGAATTGAAGTTCTTTTCCAGTTTGATCCAGCGCTCTTCACGGCGCGCTTTATCACGAGACAGGACAGCGTCACCGAGAGCGTTCTCGATGCGGTCGAGGTACACGTCAACAATGTTGCCAGCTTCTGGCTGATTGTCTTCCATGTAGAATTCTTTTAGCGGGATGCGGCCTTCAGTTTTAAGGCCAATGTCTACCACTACAAAATCGCTATCAACGCTTACGACAGTTGCCGGGATAACCTGGCCTTCCTGCATAGCGCTGGCAGCGGTGGATGATTCAAACATCGATGCGAAGTCATCGCTCGACGGGGTCATTGTATCGGTCATGTTTTTTCCTTGGACGGGGCGAACGGTTCATGACGGACCAGCATTATTGCTGCCCGTTAGGAACGACCCGTATGTGGTCTCTGTTATTTCAGAGTGGAACCGCCTGTTTGGATTTGAACACTTAATAAAGCGCTCTCAGGCAGATTTTCCTTCAGGCAGCTCAGCATTTACTGCTGCAACCGCCGCTTCCACAGCCTGCTCTATAGTCAGATCAGTGGTATCAATCAAGACAGCATCTTCTGCAATTGCGGCGGGAGCATCGGCCCGACCTTGATCACGCGCATCACGTTCACGCAATTGCTCGATCACAGCCTCCAAAGTCACGTCGCTCCCCTGCCCGACCAATTCACGCCATCGGCGCTCTCCGCGCTGGGTCACATCGGCGTCGACCCATAGCTTAATGTCGGCTTCCGGCGCGATTACAGTGCCAATATCGCGGCCATCCAGCAGCGCGCCGCCCTCTTGCGTGGCGAAGGCGCGTTGCAGTTCAAACAAGGCTTGGCGCACTTCAGGCATCGCGGCGACAATACTCGCCATCGCCCCAGCCTCTGCGGTGCGCAATTCTTCTTCGCGAAAGTCAGCTAAATCGACCTTGCGAGCGAGGGCGGTAATGCGCTTCACATTATCTTGCGCCAACCCAGCCGCGAGCGCTGCCACAGCCGTCGCACGATATAAGCGCCCTGTATCCATGTGCGGCAGCTCGAAATGACGCGCGAGCCGTCTCGATATGGTGCCTTTGCCAGACGCCGTGGTGCCATCAATCGCAATAATCATAACGCTGGAGGTGGGCGTATTGACCGCTTCTGTCAATATGAGAGGTCGCGCCTACTCGGCCACAAAGCCCTTCCAGCCTTTCATATAGTTCACAAAGGCAGGGCCGAGGCCTTCGGCGGCGAGGTGTGCTGCGGGAACGGGCAGCGCGATCGGCTCGAAACCCTCATCACTGCGCACAAGCTCTGGGAAATCGTGATGCAAGATGCCCGCGCGTCCGATCATCACAAAATCGAGCCCTGCGTCCATCGCCCGGCGACAAGCGTCGGCCGTCGTCAGTTTCCCCGCCGCACCAAGACGAGTGTCTCCGCGCTCAAGATCGGTAAACCAGTCGAGCAACTTGCGGCCCTTGCCCTCTTCTTCCACCGGGTCTTTGAAACAATCCCACAGCGACATATCGAGATAATCGACCTTACCACTCTTGAGAATGTCCGCAGCAAGTTGGCGAATCTCCATCAGCTTCAATCCGAACCGTTCCGGCGACAGGCGCACACCGACTGTAAAGTCTGGCCCGGTCGCGGCGCGAATACCGTCGATGATCTCCCACAAGAACCGAGCGCGGTTCTCAAGGGTTCCACCATATTCGTCTGTGCGCTGGTTGATCTCAGAGCTAAGGAACTGGCAAATCAGATAGCCATGCGCGCCGTGAACTTCCACGCCGTGAAAGCCAGCCTGCTCGCTACGCACAGCCCCAGCGATGAAGCCGTCGCGCAGTTGCTTTACCTCATCGAGCGTCAAAGCCCGCGCACCGGTCTCTTCATTGTCCGACGGACACACCGGCGCACTGCCGCCGATCAAATCAGCTGGCGTTCGCATCCCTGCATGATGAAGCTGAACAGATGAGACGCTCCCCTCCGCATGGATCGCATCAGCCAGACGCTTCAGCCCATCAAGGTGCTTATCATCATGCGCGCCGAGCTGGCCGGGAAAGCCAAGACCGCTCACATCAACGGACGCCGCGCACGTCATCGTCAGGCCAAACCCGCCCTGCGCACGCATCGTCAGCCACTTAAACTCAACATCGCTCAACACGCCATCAGCATGGCTCTGCGAGTTAGTTAGTGGCGCCAACATGAAACGGTTTTTGAGGCCGGGCCCACGGGCGAACGAAAGCGGGGAAAATAGATCTGTCATGGTGCTGGAAGTGAGCTATCACGCCCAGCCTGTCAATATTGATGCGAGAAACCCGAACCTAGACAGGCATTTAGTAACCATATTCTCCCATAGTATTCTCACTCCCAGAAACCTCCAGAAATTCAGATTTGAGGCACACATCATGCGCAGACATATTTGGCTGCCCCTTCTTGGATTGGCACTCGCTTCGTGCGGCGATGGCGCGTCGTCTGATGGCGGCGCGGTCCATGCCAAGCATATGATCAAGGCGTTCGAGGCCGGCTCCGTCTGGTGCACGGCATACGACGCGGCGACAGAGACCTGCACCTCGGTCCAAACGGTCGAACGCTTCACGCGTGACGGCGTCATCGTCAACATCGTGACCGCCGAGCCAAACGTCATAAAAACGGAATACCAAACCGAGCTAACCCGTAAAGACAACAGGCTATGCAGAGGAGACCCAGAGGGCCGCGTGCTAGCAACGTTGAACTCTTACCACACCAACAATGCCTCCGGTGAAATCACCGACGACGACCGCTCGCTCAAATTCTCCACCGATGAAGAAGAGCGCGAATTGTTCGAAGCTTTCCGTGACACTCTAATCAAAGATCAATCCTTCCTCGCGAAGAAAGAGACCTGCTGGGAATACCAAAAAACCAGCGTGCCCTCAAAGGGCCTCAACCAAGAGATCACCATGTTGACCTATGTTGACGACGTGCGCCAACACTACATCCCGTCTAAGAATCGAGGCACCTTCTTTCCCGCCGAAACAGAGCTAACCCTTCGCCCAGAAGCGGAATAATCACGAGATCACGAATATTTGATCCACCAATTGTGCATCTCCGTGAACATCGGCTCTAAATCCTTAGCGCGTTGCGTCGCACTATACTCCACGCGCGGCGGAACCTCCGCATACACCTTCCGGCTAACAAGGCCATCAGCCTCCAGCGCGCGCAGCTGATTTGTCAGCATGGTTTGGGTGATCGTACCCAGCAACCGCCGCAACTCATTAAACCGCTTCATCCCCTGAAATATCAGAATTTGAAGAATGATGAGCTTCCATTTGCCGCCAATCAATTTGGCAATATCAGGCATCGGGCACGGTGCGTCTTGGCCCATTTCAGCCAACTTGTTTTCGGTAATTTCCTCGGTCATCATTCGCTCCTAGATATCATTTTTGATACTATATATGAAATTACTGCCTACTTGCGGATAGATACCATAAATGACATTTCCGGCGCATCCACCGCATAGTAGGAACCCACATGACAAACCCAAACTACACCCGCACAATCACCGTCGACGCGACGCCCGCCAAAGCCTTCTGGGCACTGACAGATGGCATAGGCGAGTGGTGGACAGCGCCAGACGCCCCGATGACCAAGCTAGGCGACACCGCCAAATTCACCTTCCCGCCCGGCAAATCATATTGGACCTTTGAAGCCACCGAGCTCACCCCCGGCGAAAGCGTCGAGATGGTTTGCGTCGATGCCCTCCACATCCATGAAGGCCAACCCGCTGAGATCGAAACCGAATGGCTAAACACACGCGTGCGGTGGGAAATCACTGCCGCTGGCGATAAAACAAGCATCACCATAGAACATCACGGCCTCATCCCCGGCCTGCTCTGCTACGACATCTGCGAAAACGGCTGGGACCACTTCTTCCTAACCAGCCTCCCCGCCCTCCTAAACACCAACACCGGAACGCCCCACCGCCCACCAGAGGGTTAGGGCGGAAGAAGTAGGGGTTAGATCAATCATCCGCCGCATGACGAAGTGCCGTCGATGCAATATTATCCATGCTCGGCATCAAATGCGCCTTGGTGATATTTTCCCTCCGCAACAATCGCCGCAGCTGGGGTAAGTGTTCCTTTTTGAGGATGATTTTCCTGAGCAATGGCTCATTCTCTCCAAAATGACGCTCAGCTACTCCTCGATAGTTGGAGGCATTTGCTAAATCTCGAGCTTGATCGTTTTGCTCTATTCCCTTCTTCGTCCACCCCTCAATTATGGTATCTAGTGATGGGTATTCTCCGTCACGCAACCAAAACCCGCGCTCATTGGATAGGTAAGTGAGAATGCCCTGCTGCGATGACAGATAGTCGTTACCCGCCTTCGGCGGCGAATTTACACCAACACCGCCTAGGCCAAAGATTGGCGCATGGTGCCCAACCCCGCTCAACTCGTCCGCGACTTGATGATAATTAAGTGCCCAGACGCAGCAGTCCGAATTGCAAACGTCCTCCGTAAAAAGACTATTGGACGATCTTGCTTGAGGCGCGTTTGCGGCGAAATATACTGCGATCCGAGGATCTTTTGTCCAATCGAGTAAGAAGGTGGGGATACCATGATGTTGAGCAAGCGCGACATACGATAGTGAGCTCTTCGGAATATCTACTCGACCAACGGTGCCCATTTCGCCACGTGGGGCTCCCACTCTATTTACCCAATTTTTGAGCGCATCTGGATTCTTTAGTTCTTCAAAACTCATTGCCTCCAAGGGCATATCCGCCAGTCGTCCGTGCTCATTACACTCGATCACAAAATTTCTTATCGCATCGGCATAGGCCCCGATTGTCGCAGTAACATCTTGTTGCTTCGGAGTTAGCTTTTTAAACAACCCGCAGTTCTCATTTCCACTTTCCAAACGTTTCTTGAGGAACGGCGCCAATGGATTGCCCTCTCCACCACGAGCCGCAGTAGGCACCAATTTCCATGACGCATCCCAGTGCCCCCGGAATATCCATTCCTGCTCAGTCGCATTCTCATCAAAATACCAACGCGGATGTGATCGCCTCAAAAACTCAAGAAATGTATCGGCGGTGAAATCTTCACCGTCCTCATCTGGCCCAGACGGCCCTGTATATGTTTCTACCCTGCTCATGATCGCGATAATTTGGGCGCCATGGGCGTGGAATTCAATACACCTATTGCAGTCACAGATTGCCGCTCATCCCAACGAAAGTTGGGACCCAGTGACGAAACTCACACCGAGCATAGGAGGCACTGGATCCCAGCGTGCGCTGGGAAGAGCGGGAGTTGTGGAAATCGAGGAGTGGTGAAGAGCCTACCCCTCAGAAATATCTGCGCCTAGGTCTCGCATATGGTCCAAGAATTCCGGATAGCTCGTAGCAATCATCGCGATGCTATCCACGCTGACCGGCTTTTGCGAAGCGGTGCCCATGATCAGCGCGCTCATGGCGATGCGGTGATCGTGGTGTGTTTCGACGAGGCCGCCGCCCGGCACGTTGCCTGCGCAGCCCTGCACGATGAAGCCGTCTTCGGTCTCTTCCACCTCAACGCCGTTGACGCGCAGCATGGCCGCCGTCGCCGCGATGCGGTCAGACTCTTTCACGCGTAGCTCTTCTGCTCCGGTCACGTGCGTCTCGCCATCTGCGAAGGCCGCCAGCACGCCCAGAATGATAAACTCGTCAATCATGCTCGGCACATAACGCTCAGGCACTTTCACGCCCTTCAGCTCAGCAAACCCGGCATGCAGATTTATCAACCGCTCGCCTGCTGCCTCATCGCCATCTTCCGCGCCTAAATGTGCACCCATCAGATTGGCCACATCGAAGAAGCCAGAACGCGTGGGGTTAGACATCACGCCCTCAACAGTTACGTCGCCATAGGGGGAGAGTATGCCCGCAGCGATCAAGAACGCCGCTGAGGACGGGTCGCCCGGTATAGACGCTTCAATCGCGCTAAGCCCCTGCCCACCTTTAATTGAGATTTCCGTCGGCGCATTCGGCTTGCGCTTCACGCCCACATCGACACCAAAGCCGCGCAACATGCGCTCTGTATGGTCACGCGTGTCTTTCGCCTCTTCCACAATCGTCACGCCGTCAGCATTAATGCCCGCCAGCATCACAGCAGACTTCACCTGCGCTGAGGCCACAGGCGGCGCATAGCGGATCGCCTTCAGCGCTGTGGTGCCCGTAATAGAGAAAGGCAGTCGCCCATCGTCTGCGGCGGTGTCAGCAAGACCCATCTCGCGCAACGGGTTGAGGATCCGGTTCATCGGGCGCGAGCTTAGGCTCTCATCCCCGGTTAGCTCTGCTGTAAGGCCAAACCCAGCCATAACGCCCATCATCAGGCGAGACCCGGTGCCGGAGTTGCCAAAGTCTAGTGCTTCAGCCGGGCTGCGCAGTCCGCCGGCGCCCACGCCGTCCACACGCCAGTTGCCCGGCCCCACTTCGTGCATCTCTGCGCCCAGCGCGGCCATGGCCCGGCCCGTGCGAATGACATCATCGCCCATCAGAAGGCCACTAAAATGACTGCGCCCCTCGGCCAGTCCGCCCATAATCAGCGCCCGGTGACTGCACGATTTATCTCCCGGCGCACGGACGCTGCCACTCAATTTATTTACTGGCTTACTGGTCCAGACCATGGCTACTTTGCCTAACCTAATGTCGCTGATTTGAAATGGGGCTTTGACAGGGCGCGGCGTTCATGGCAAGCGCCCGTCCATATCAAAATACATAATATGGTCTGAGGAGGCACCTACTG
Source organism: Hyphomonas sp. (assembly GCA_033851975.1). GTDB lineage: Bacteria > Pseudomonadota > Alphaproteobacteria > Caulobacterales > Hyphomonadaceae > Hyphomonas. The sequence goes on from JAWSVJ010000007.1 coordinate 270,760, forward strand.
TGTCGAAAGATAAACTGGGAACCAAACAAGTTTGCCCGTCTTGCGAGGTACGCTTTTACGATTTGAACAAACGCCCTGCCGTTTGTCCGAAATGTGAGGCTGAATTCGACCCCGAAGATGAGCTGACTAAATCTGCCGCCACCAAGGTGAAAGCCAAGGCCGCGCGTGCAGCTGCTAAGTCTGACGATGATGAAGACGATGCAGAAGACGAAAAAGACACCAACGTCGATGAAGACGAAGAGTCTGAAAGCGACGACGATTCCGCTAAGGAACTCGGCGGCGACGAAAACGAAGTCATTCTCGAAGCAGCCGAGGAAGACGAAGACGATTCAGGCAAAACAGTTCCTGCCGGCTTCTCTGAAGAAGGCGTGGACGATGATGATGATGATGTCATCATGTCAGACGATGACGATGAGACATTCGACATCGATGGCGATAACGATGACGACGCTGCCGATGAAGGCACTGCCGAAACGCCTGACCAAGGCGAAGATGAAGTTTAGGGCTTGAAAGGGACGCGCGACCAGAATAAAAGTCGCGCTTCCCTCTTAGGTTTGGGGCCATAGCTCAGTTGGGAGAGCGCTTGCATGGCATGCAAGAGGTCGTCGGTTCGATTCCGTCTGGCTCCACCATTTACCTCCACAATTCTAAAACCACACAAGTCTCGATCGCTATTTGATCAGAGACCCCGCCACCTTTGCGCCACATAATCGCCCCGGCATCGGCACAGGCGGGCACTTGAAGCACCACATTTCCACCCCACATTAATATTGAAGACGGGCAGTTACCCCGTATTTGCTGTGATGGACTCAAGTAGAAAAGGACTGGCCCCATGAACACACATCAGGACACAAACCCTTTCGAAGAGGATACCTTCGTTTACATCCGTCACATGGATGCCGACGAAATCTCAGAGGTGCTACCTCAAAACGAAATCGGCGAGCTCAGGCATCCAGACCAACTCTTTGCGGTGCTGTCGTCAGATGGCGAACGCCTCGCCGTTGTTGAAGGCCGCGACGCCGCCTACGCCGCCGCTGTCGCGCATGACCTGAAGCCTTTGAGCGTTCACTAAGAACGCCCGCGAAAGACCCGGCGGGAGCCCTCCTCCCATTCCTGCCGGGCCTTTTGCCGCTCTTGTTCGCTTGCCCCCCGCCCTTTACGACAGGTGTGAACCACTTCGCTAAAGGATGCCGTGATGAGCGCCCCCTCCATTCGTATGACCGTTTCAGCCCCTTTCGCTGAGATCATTCTAAACCGCCCAGAGCGCCGCAACGCCCTGTCGCTCGACATGTGGGCGCAAATCCCAAACATGATCAGCACTGCGGAGGCTGACCCGGACGTTAAAGTCGTGATCATTCACGGCGGTGAGGCTGGCGCGTTCGCTGCGGGCGCAGACATTTCAGAATTCGCCACCGCCTACGCCACACGGGATAAAGCGCGCGCATCAGGCAACACCATCGGCGCTGCGCTGAATGCCGTCGAAAAATGCACCAAGCCAACCATCGCCGCCATAGAAGGCGCCTGCGTCGGCGGCGGGGTCAGCCTCTCAGTCGCCGCTGATTTGCGCGTTGCGGGTGCAGGCTCAAAATTCGGCATCACGCCCGCCAAGCTCGGCATCGTCTATCCGGGCGGAGACACACGTCGCCTTGTTGATCTTATAGGCGCATCCCGCTCGAAAGACCTGCTGATGACAGGTCGCATCTTCCCTGCTGAAGAAGCCATGAGCCTTGGCCTCATCAACCGCCTCGTCCCCAAGGGCGACGCACTAGACGCCGCCAAACAGCTGGGCACAGACATCGCAGCCGTCTCCCAATGGTCAACGCGCGCCATCAAGCGCATGATTGCGGGCCTAGAAAGCGGCTGGGCTGATGATAGCGAGGAGGCCACAGGCCTCTTCCTAGATGGCTTCAACAATGCAGACTATGAAGATGGCGCGCAGGCCTTCCTAGAGAAACGCCCGGCCAAATTCACCATCACCTAAGGCGCTAATACTCATATTCCTCAACCAATGTCGCATTGATCGTATAGGCGGTATCGGCCAAATCAGATCGCTGCGTCGTGGTTGTCAGCACACCCTCAATCCAAACCGCCTGCGAAATGTCTTTCAACGGCATCGGCTTATCCAGCTTGATATATACCGTTTGGTTGGGCGGCGGCGGCGGGTTGTGCAAACACGCACCGAAATACGGAACCAGCAAAAACTCGCTCACCTCGGCCTTCGCCGCGAATGAGAACGGCACGGTGTAGCCCGGCAAGCGCACAGTCTTGCCGTTCAATTCCTCAACTACATTAAACGTGCCCACCTGCTCGCCCACGTCAGCAGCAGAGCCTTCCTCGACCACGCCGCCGGGGCTTGAATACATTTCAGCCATTTGAATTTGATACATCTCGGCAAGGCGCTCTTCCTCGCCCTCCGGCATCAAATCTTCCCATGTCAGCACCACCGCCCCGCGCGCCTCAACGGCGCGTTCAGCGGCCAAGGCCTCAGCAGCGGCATCGGCCAGCCCTGAGTCAGCCTCCTCACCGATCTTATCGCCAATCTGTGGCCCCTCTTCCCTCACCTGCGCTTGGGGGGCTTTCTCGGCTATGTCAGCAACACTCGGGGCAGCTTCAGGCGTCGCTTGCGGCTGTGCCTCGCCACACGCTGACAGGACACACAGCGCTGAAACCGCGCCAATTTGAATAACATTTCTTACAAACACAAAATTTACTCCAAAAAGGGCTGTCCGCCATCCGCACACTGCGCGAACTATAGCTTAACGGTCAATCCATCCGCCAGTGATCGTCGCAGCGCCATCCAAGCAGGCACCGCCCCCATTATTATACTCGCCAGCGTAACAACGCCAAGTACACCCAAGTCTAGCCAGCCCGGTAAAGGCCGCCCAAACGACACACCATATTGCGCCGCCAACATCGGCCCGGCGACGGCCAGCGCCACATACACCAAAACAATGCCCAGCAGTGCGCCAACAAACCCAATTACGCCCGCTTCCAACACCAGCAAACTAAACACATGCCCCGGCCCCGCTCCCACAGCGCGCAGAATGCTCATCTCGCGCCGACGTTCATTCAGACCCGCCAATATGTTCGTCATAATGGACACAAGTCCCACAAAGATCACAAAGGCCGACACAGCCAGCAAAGCCCGCTCGGCCATCTCCGTCACGCCCCACAACTGCGCCAATGCTTGTCCCGGTATAATCGCCATCAATGGCTCAGACATCTCGGTATTGATAGCGCGCTGCGCGCCCAAAGCCATGCTCGGGCTCCTCAGGCCAACGAATACCGCCGTCACACTGCGCGGCGTCAGATCAAAATCACGGATCATCTCTTCAGTGATAGTGTCAGCTAACGGATGTTTCGCGCCGCTCTCCCAACCAACATGCAGCGCGGTAATCGCCTCAAGTGAAATATGCACCGTCTTGTCCACCGGCGTGCCTGTAGGCTTCAGAATGCCCGACACCTCAAAGTGGCGATCATCATGTCCATGACCAAAATCATCATGGCCCAATCCATGCGACAGCTCCACATGCTCACCCAGTGAATATCCCAGCGCCCGCGCCACATCCGCGCCGAGCACCACATCGAACAAATCACCTACCCATGCCCCGCTCGTCATTTCCAAAGGCTGATCGTCGCCATATTGATAGTGCGCCAGATAGTCCGGCGTCGTGCCCAGAACGCGATACCCCTTGTGGCTATCACCCAGTGAGATCGGCACAACCCAGTCAACATCCTCGCGCGCCGCCACCTTCTGATAAGCAGGCCAGTTCACCTCTGCTGTTGCGTTCCCCATACGGAACACTGAATACAACAGCAAATTCACTTCACTCGTCGGCGCACCGACAATCAAGTCTGCGCTACTTATCGTGCTGCTAAACCCATCCCGCGCGCCCATCCGCGCTTTCTCAACACCGAGGAACAGCGCAACTGATAGGGCAATGGCCAACAGAGTCAGCAATACAGACCCGCGCCGATTCATCAGGCTACGAATGGCCAACGACAAGACACTCATCATGACTGCGCCCTCGCTGCATTAATCGTCGACAGATCAACGCTCCGGTCAAACTGCGATGCCAACGCCCCATCATGGCTGACGAATAACAGCGCCGCCTGCGTGCGCGCCACTTCATCCGATAACAGGGCGATAAACTTGTCTCGCGCATCGCTATCCAGCGCAGAAGTCGGCTCATCGGCAATCACGAGGCTTGGCCCACCAATCAGCGCCCGCGCCGCCGCGACCCGCTGTTGCTGGCCAACAGACAAATCAGACACACGCCGCGACAACACCGCCTCATCCTCCAGCCCAAGGCGTGCAAGCAATCGCCGCGCCTCCGCTTCAACATCACCGCCCACCCGCGCCCGCCGAGCGGCAGAGAACCGCAATGGCAAAGTCACGTTCTGAACCACCGACAGATACGGCACCAAATTGAACAATTGGAAGATCACACCCAGGCGGTCGGCCCGCATCTTATCTCTCTGACCAGCAGACAGCTCCGACACATCATGATCCAGAACGCGGACTTTGCCACTGAATCCAGATAACACACCCGACACCAATCCGAGCAAAGTCGACTTACCAGACCCAGATGCGCCTTTCAGAAACACACGCTCCCGCGCGCCAACCTCAAACGCGGCAATTTTCAAAACGGGCGCATCATCACTCCACCCAAATTCTAGGTCGGATATCTCAATCGCCGGATCAGACATGAAAGCGCGCCTATTCTTAAAACTGCTGAATCTCGACAATCACCCTTATCAGGTGTCGCAATTTCCAAATTGATACCATATAACATTTACATTCCAAGCCCAGCGCCCTGCTGATCGCCTCAAATCACCCCTAAACAGCCTCAAACCACCCCCAAACCGCACGAGACTGCATCAGTCTGCACCTGAATTGCCCGAAACTGCACACGAAAAACCCGCTTAATGACTTCACCTCTCTTGGCTCCCCTAACATTTGGCCTCATCGCAGCTTTCATCACAACGGTCGGCCTGATCATTGTGGCGACGCGCAGCGATTGGAGCGCCAAATATGCAGACCTATTCGGTCTGGCCGCTGGGGGCATGTTGATCAGCCTGTCATTGCTACACATCGCGCCAGAAGCGTTCGCCATGTCACCCCACGCGTCCAAGTTCATGCTCGCCGGCTTCCTCGGCGGATTGATCATCAATTCCGGCATCGGCGCGATGTTCCCAGAGAAGATGAACGGTGCCCGCGCCGCCGCCATCACCCCGCTCATCGCCATCGCGCTGCACTCCTTCATCGACGGTGTGATCTATTCAGTCACATTCGCCGCCAGCTTCAGTTCTGGTGTATATGCAGCAGGTGCGCTCATCCTGCATGAGCTCCCAGAAGGCGTAATCGCTTTTGCCATCCTGCGTCGCCACGGCTTCACCAATCGCCAGTCCTTCTTCTGGGCATTCCTCGCCTCCGCCGCCACCACGCCGCTAGGTGTCCTCATCTCTGCGCCTGTCATGTACACCCTCGACACAGTTACGATCGGCTCCCTCTTTGCTGTATCAGCCGGCCTGCTCATCTATGTCGCCACAGGCCCGCTGCTAGAGCCGCTAAAGACAGAGCCCAACAAGCGCAGCTTCGTGGCGCTCATGGTGGGCGTCCTCGCCGCCATTGGCCTCTCTAACCTGCCCGTGCATGGGCATATAGACGGCGAGGCAGGCCCCCATAACGGCTCCGCACAGCACAATCATGCAGACGGCGCCGACTAAGCCTCTTGCGGCCTCATCGCCCTCCACACCTGCGGCACAGCGCTTGCACCAAGCCTAGTCATACGATTCATCCTTCGCGCAGTTGGACGAACCATGAATGACCGGCAGCATTAGGTTGCTAGCCCCCTATCTGGTTCCATAATTGCGCAAGGCCAGTCCAGAAATGGAGCCTCGCAATGGCAAACTTCTTCAGCAACACCCGCAGACGGCGCCTCGTCGCCGCGCTCGTCACATCACTTGTGGCCGGCTTTTTTGGCTTTGCACATTACGGCTTCGCTGACACTCAACCACCTGCGCTTCCTGTAGCTTCTATTGAAGTTCCAACTAAACCCAATGCGCGCTCCAGCCTCGTGCAAATGCAAAGAGCCATCGCGCATCAATTGGCCGGTGATGACCAACATGCCCGCTCCCTACGCAGCCACGCAGCGCACAGCTGGGTGCTCGAGCTAGACGCGACCCAATCAGCAGACATCTCCGTTACACATCTAGAGTCTGGCAGACTCTACCGCGCAGTCTTCAACCACGATGGCGACGACCTCGGCCTGTCCGCTGTATGGCTATCCATTCCCAATGGTCGCGGCATGCCCAGCGCCATTGTCATCCGCAATCACAATCACCGCGCCGGCTGGCTCGCCCTAAAAGAGCGCTCACCAGTTGCCCCGCTCTATGTCGTGGAAACTGTGACCTGCCAGAGCAAAACGATCATCGCTGAATCACGCACCCCCTTCCCGCCAAATGCGCTGCAGTCATTGGCGAAAGCACGCGCGGTTAAGGCGATGAAGAACCCAGAAAGCGTCACCCTGCTAAAAGGCGAGTGCGCAAACCTAAGTCGCATGCTGCCGCTCTCCAGCGTGCGCCAGACAGCCTCTCTTAAATAGGTTCTTAGCAGTTAGCGACGAGCTTCGCGCTCAACTTCCCAGTCGGTAAACTGCTCATGGAACTTCGTCACGCGCGGAACGATTTCGGCGCGGAACCGGCTGCCATTGAACACGCCATAGTGGCCCACATCTGGCTGAACATAATCAGTCTGCATTTTCTGCGGAATCTTGGTGCAGATATCGTGCGCCGCCTGCGTCTGGCCTATGCCCGAAATATCATCATTCTCACCTTCAACCGTCATCAGCGCGACATCTCGAATAGCTGACGGTTTCACAACGCGCTCATCGCGATAGCGATAGATCCCGCGTGGCAAATGATGCTCTTGGAAGATCCGCTGGATCGTCTGAAGATAATACTCCTCAGTCAGGTCCAGCACTGACATATACTCATCATAAAACTCACGGTGCTTAGCCGCGCTATCTTCATCACCTTCGATCAGGTGATTGAAGAAGTTCCAATTGGCATCCACATGGCTTTCCCAGTTCATACTCATAAACGAGGATAACTGCACAAAGCCCGGATACACACGGCGTAACGCGCCCGGATAAGGCCCCGGCACGGTGTGGATCATATTCTCTTGGAACCACTCAAACGGGCGCTCTTCAGCCAGCAGATTAGGAACCGTCGGGCTGCGCCGCGCATCAATGGGTGAGCCCATAAACGTCATAGAGGCTGGGCGCGCAGGATCATCATCCTCAGCCATCATTGAGATTGCAGCCAGCACAGGTGGTCCCGGCTGACAAACCCCCAGCACATGAAGCCCCGCCCCAAGTTCAGTGATCATCGTGCGAATATGATCGACATAGTCATCCAAATCGAACCGGCCGAGCCAGACAGGCGCCATCCGCGCATCGGCCCAATCGGTGATGTAAACGTCATGGGTTGGTAAGAACCCCTCAACAGTGCCGCGCAGCAAGGTCGCGTAATGCCCAGACAGCGGCGCGACGATTAGTAGACGCGGTTGCGGCTTGGCATTCTTGCCCGTCGCAGCGGCCACTGCATCAGGGTCTTTCTTGAAATGCACAAGTTTGCACCATGGGCTACTCCACGCAGTTGTTGGCGTAACAGGCACTTCAGTTGACCCAACACGCGCGCTCTCAATATTCCATTCCGGCTTGCCATAGTAGCGCGTCGAGCGCTCAAACACGTCAGCGAAGGCCGAGAGTGATTTGCCAAATTCAGTTTGCCCCAATGGATTGAGCGGAGAATGCAACGCTGTCCGCCCCGCCTTTGCAGCCAGTCTTACTGGTGCCATTGCCGCGCGATTCATTTCAACCAAGGAGTAGAGCATAGAGAGACATATCCTGTTATGTTGCAGTGCAGCATACGCCAGAAACGCCTCTGCCGCAATCCATTTCACCCCGCCCCTCCGAAACACACCGCATTTATGGCTAATCCAGAGCCGTCAATTTCACACGCTCTCCAACGAGTGAGTTAACGCCAGCTGGGTATTATTCACCTGTAGGAGAGCAATCCGATGTTTTTGAAGTGTGAACCAAACCCACATCAAAATGGGCGCATGACCCGCGCGATGATGATGGAATTTCAGCCCGGCAGCCGCTTTGCGATAGACGCCGAAACCCTGCATAAACAGCCACATCTGCTCAACGCCTTCTCACGTTTCATGCATGTAAGGATCCGCATTCTGGACGCCCTAGCCTATCTCTGCGTGTTGCTCGGTGTTTTGGGCTCAATCTCATTCGCATGGTGGCTGTTCATACCGGGACTAGCCGCATGCATTGTTCTGCTAGCCATTATTCGCCGCACAGCCGGAAACATGGCCCGCAAAGCCGCCCGCCGCTCAACTGACGACTTCCGCGCGCTACACGATATGGGATGCTTGTGGTTCGTCTACGCCTAGACCTGAAACACGCCCAGCACCATCGCCGCAAAAGCCACCACGGTGAACACGAGCGATAGACTGACTGAATAGGCCCGCTGCTTCTTACGGCTGGTCTTCACGCCGCGCTTATTCTTGCCCTCTTTCGGGGCCAGCATCATGCGCGTGGCATAGAAGCCAAATGCCGCCATCAGCGCCGTGACAGCCGCAATCCAGCTCGTGCCCAGCAAGAACAACATGCCAGACCCTAGCAACATGCCGGATATGCCGAGCGCGGTTGAGTAAATCAGCTCGCGCACATGCCGATCAGCCCGGCTACCATCTAGCTTGTCATAACTGCAATTCGGGGACGCAATCGCGGACACCCAAGACGCCCCCACAGACATGGCCGCGAGGCCAACACCGATGAAGTTTGCGTAGATTTGAAGCGATTCGAACATGCACCGCCTTATGCCGGAATCCGCCACATCTGCAAAGCAGCACACCGCAATCAAGAATGGGGACAAGCCGCAAAGCCCATCCCCATCACTTGCATTCAGCTAAAGCAATTAGCTCTAGAGCGCTTTGTCATAAACGGCCTGATAGTCATCAGCCGTCATTGTCTTCGGGTTACCGAAGTGCGCCAAATCTTTCATTGCATATTCCACAATGCCCGGACCATCTTCAGCTGTAAGACCAATCTCTTTCAGCGTTTTTGGAATGCCGATCTTGTCGTTCAGCGCATCAATCGCCGCCGCAATATCAGCGCCTGGCTTAAGATCCATAGCTTGGCGAATACGCGCATACTTCTCGTCGGCTGATCCTTCGTGGAAGCGCAGAATGTGCGGCAGGAAGATCGCGTTCAATGTGCCGTGGTGCAGCTTCTTATCATGCAGACGCCCAGCAGCGTGTGACAGCGCGTGCACACCGCCCAACCCTTTAGAGAACGCCAGCGCGCCTTCAAGCGACGCCATCATCATCTCATACCGGGCTTCTTTATCTGACCCGTCAGCGACAGCGCGCTCCAGCATGTTTTTGCCCAGTGCGCGGTAAAGTCCATCAAGGCCGATGCCGTCTGCTGGTGGGTTTATCGCTGGCACAAGTATGGCTTCAATACAGTGCGTGACCGCATCCATACCCGTCGCAGCCGTCATCCCCTTGGGCAGACCATAGGTCAGCTCCGGGTCACAAATGGCAACGGATGGCAAAAGCATCGGCCCAGCAAAGGTTTCTTTGCGGCCATTGTTCATGGTCACGATCATACCAACAGACACTTCAGAACCGGTGCCTGATGTCGTTGGGATCGCAATCAATGGCGGCAACGTTGTGATCTTCTTGGTGCCACCAACAATCGCTGCGTAGTTCTCAAGCGGCTCGTCGTGATTACTCATCAGCGCAACAGCTTTAGACAGATCCATAGAAGACCCGCCACCAAGCGCGATAACACCGTCAGCGCCAGACGCTTTATAGAGCGCAGTCACTTCGATGACCTGCTTCTCCGTCGGGTTCGCCACGGTATCAGAGAAAATGCTCGCAGGGGCCATGCCCAATGCATCGACGACCTTATCCAAAATCCCAGCAGCTTTGATGCCCGGATCAGTGATAATGAAGGCTTTCGTGATGCCCTCTTTCTTCGCGGTCTTGGCAAGCTGTTTTAACGCGCCATTGTCGAAAATACACGTCGTTAGAAAATTGATGACGGCCATAATTTGAGTTCCCTGAACTTTTTGAACGTCCGTTATGTGCCGGACTTACTGGCCGGCACATTGTTCAATCCCCGTAGGGAAAGCAAGCCGGAACAACCAATAAACACGCGACAAAATGGCGTGATCACAGGGCTTGTTCACACAAAATCTTGTCACTTTTGCGCATCCCTACGGCAGGCGTAATCCGTATCCATCCCTATTTGCGCGGCCATGTCACGCGGCACATATCCGCGCGTCAGCATGCGCAATTACTTCTATTTTTTCATACTGTTACACCGAGATTAGCTGAACTTCAAACCAACGAGGTAACTGAAAATGAAACAGCTAATTGCCGCCACTCTCATGGCTGGATCGTCCTTTTTTGGGCTCGCATCAGTCGCTCACGCAGACACCAATCCTTGGATGGTGAGAGGCCGCCTCCTCGCGGTCATGCCTGACGAGTCTGGCGATCTGTCCACCTCCGGCACCGCCTTGCCGGGCAACGTCGATATCAAGAACCAGTATGTCCCAGAACTCGACATCACATACTTCTTCACCGAAAATATCGCGGCAGAGCTCATCTTGGCCGTCACTCCGCATGATGTGAAAGCGACCGGCGTCACCGTTCCCGGTGCCCTCACCGACGCAACAATTGATCTGGGTGATGTCTGGCTTTTGCCGCCGACACTCACCCTACAATATCATTTCCAAAATGGCACCTCGTTCACGCCGTATGTCGGCGCCGGAATCAACGCGACGCTCTTCTTCAACGAAGACAAGGGCCCCGTTGCGAACGGTGTGGATTATGACCCAAGCTTCGGCCTCGCTGCGCAAGTGGGCTTTGACTACGATTTAGACGGCGCACCCGGCGGCTGGGCGTTAAACGCCGATGTCAAAAAGATATGGATCAACTCCGACGTCACCATCGACTTCACAGATGCGTTGGGCGCCACCGTTAAAGCCGATGTCGACATCAACCCGCTCGTTGTCGGCGTGGGGCTTGGCTACAAATACTAGCCCATTCAACATTCCCAGAGGTTTCCTCCCAGAAACCTTTTACCTACCGCCAGTGTCCATTTTTGGGGCTGGCGGGTTTTTTTGGCATCAACAAACTGCGTATTTTCCCGGATATGCCCTCCCCGTCCAACTAGGTATTTTCCGAGGTGCCGTGAACACGCAATGGAGGATAAATCATGAAAATACTTATCGGATATTCCAGCCGCCAAGGGCAAACTCGCAAGATTGCCCGCCACGTTTCAGATGCCGCGATCAAGACTGGACACAGCGTAGAGCTTCTACCGCTTGAGGACGCTGACGGGATTGATTTGAGGCGCTTCGACAGAGTTCTCCTCGCCGCGCCAATTCATATGGGCCATTATCCCAAAGCACTCGCCGAATTTGCGTCCGACAACTCTGGCGCCCTCAATGCAATGACGACCGGCTTTTTGTCCGTGTCACTCTCCGCTGCTGGGCATGAGGCTGATGACTGGAAAAGCCTCGATCGCACCCTTGATGACCTTCAATTGGCGACAGGCTGGGGCGCTACCGACACACAGCAAATCGCAGGCGCCTACCTGCCATCAAAATGCGACATCCTCACCCGCTTCATCATGCTGCGCATCCTAACCAAACGCTCTCCAACCACAAACCTTGATGAGGACAAAGAATTCACAAATTGGACCGCACTAGATGAGTGGTTCGCCGACTGGCTTGCCACCCCTTAAGCCAACGCCGGATTGACCGTAACGGGCTTGGTCAGCATCTCAGCCGGGCGCAGCAAAATTCCAGGGTCACCGTCTGCCACAATATCATCCCTTCAAATAACAATCTCACTATTAAGTGCGATCTAAACTCACCATTACGTCAATCCTTGCCACTCCCCATTGCCCTTTCGGGCTTGACGCGTAAAACTCCCCGGCATGAGCTTGCTTTCTGTAAAAGACCTTGAGGTCACCTTCGACACGCCCGACGGCCCCGTAAACGCTGTGCGCGGCATCAGCTTTGATGTTAGCGCGGGTGAATGCCTCGGCATTGTGGGCGAAAGCGGCTCGGGCAAAAGCCAATCGGCCCTCGCCTCCCTTGGCTTGCTCGCCGACAATGGCACCGCCAGCGGCAGTATCAACTTTGACGGCACCGACATACTCACCGCTAATGCCGCCACGCTACGCAAAATACGCGGCGCGCAAATGTCGATGATCTTCCAAGACCCACTGACCAGCCTCACGCCCCATATGACGGTCGGCGCGCAGATGCGCGAAATTCTCGCACTACATCAAAACCTAAAAGGCGAAGCCGCCGACAAACGCTGCGCTGATTGGCTAGAGAATGTGCGCATTCCAGAGGCCGCCCGACGCCTCAACCAATTCCCGCATGAACTTTCAGGCGGTATGCGCCAGCGCGTTATGATCGCCATTGCTATGCTGTGTGGGCCAAAGCTCCTGCTCGCGGATGAACCAACCACAGCGCTAGACGTGACCGTTCAGGCCCAAGTGCTGGACTTGATGGATGATCTGAAACGCGACACCGGCACAGGTATCGCCCTCATCACGCATGATATGGGCGTCGTTGCCCGCATGTGCGACCGTGTCATCGTTATGCGCAAAGGTGAGATCGTCGAGCGCGGCAGTGTCGATGATATTTTCTACAAGCCCCAGCACGGATACACCAAAATGCTGCTAGAGGCCGTACCCCGTATCGACCAGCCAGACAGGCCGGGACGCCCCGCTCTTGGCCCCGCGCCAAATAGCGATACGCCGCCCATCCTCGAAGTCACGGACATGAAAATCCAGTTCCCCATCCGAGTCAAAGGCGGCTTGTTTGGTAAGATACAGCCGTTACGCGCCGTCGATGGCGTCTCATTCGATTTGCGCGCCGGTGAAACCCTCGGCGTGGTCGGCGAATCCGGTTGCGGCAAATCCACCCTCGCGCGCGGTATTCTTCGCCTCATCCCGCCAACGGATGGCACGGTCGCATGGCTGGGCAAAGACATCACCAAGGCTTCAACCAATGAGATGAACGCCCTGCGCGACGACCTCCAAATCGTCTTCCAAGACCCCCTCGCCAGTCTCGATCCGCGCATGACCGTCGGCGCGTCTATCGCAGAGCCACTACAAGTACACCAACGCGCGCTCAGCAAAGCAGAACGCGAAGCCAAAGTCCGCGCAATTCTCCCCCGCATGGGCCTCGATGCAAATCTCTACAACCGTTACCCACATGAGCTCTCTGGCGGACAAAACCAACGTGTCGGCATCGCCCGCGCTATGATTCTGAAGCCAAAGCTCATCGTCTGTGATGAGGCTGTTTCCGCGCTGGACGTATCAGTTCAAGCCCAAGTCGTAGACCTACTCATCGAACTTCAAAAAGAGTTCGGCCTCGCCATGATATTTATCAGTCATGACTTGGCGGTGGTGAGAGAAATCAGCCACCGCGTCATGGTGCTATATCTGGGCCGCGTGGTCGAACTCGCCGACCGCCATGCCATTTATGAGGATGCCCGCCACCCCTATACAAAGGCGCTTATCGCAGCTGTCCCCAACGCTGACCCCAAGCTTGAGCGCGCCCGTGAGCGCGTAAAGCTCAGCGGCGATCTACCGTCCCCAATGGACAGCCGCGCGGCGCTGCGCTTCATGAAATCCAAGCTGGTTGATGACCCGGACGCAGTGCAGTATCGCCCCACCCTCAACGAAATCGCCCCCGGCCACATCGTCGCTGAATTTGACGCCTAAACCGCCCCCCATTGCCCTATGGCCCGTGCGCGCATAGTGTGCCCGCGTTTCAAGCCGGACTCGGAAAAACTTATGCCAGATTCTCACAACACCGCTCTGCCCGTCACACTTGCTGACGTTGAAGCCGCAGCCAAAGTGCTCGACGGCCAGATTGTGCGCACTGCGTTCAATCATTCGCGGACACTGTCGGAGATTACCGGCGCGGAAGTTTGGGTGAAGTTTGAGAACCATCAATTCACCGCCGCCTTTAAAGAACGCGGGGCTCTCAATCGCCTTGCTTCGCTGTCAGATGCGCAAAAGAAGGCGGGCGTTATCGCCGCCTCCGCTGGCAATCACAGCCAAGGCGTCGCCTATCACGCCAAGCGCCTCGGCATTCCGGCGACCATCGTCATGCCTAAAACAACGCCGTTCACCAAGGTCGAGCAAACCCGCTCTCATGGCTGCCGCGTGTTGCAAGAAGGCATGAATTTCGATGACGCTAAAATCGAAGCCTATCACGTCCAGCAACGCGAAGGGCTGACCTTCATCGACCCTTTTGATGACCCCAAAATCATCGCGGGTCAGGGTACTGTCGCGTTAGAAATGCTGGATGACCAACCGGGCCTCGAAACGCTGATCGTTCCAATCGGTGGCGGTGGGCTTATTGCTGGCATGACGGTGGCCGCCAAAGGACGCAATCCCAACATTCGCGTTGTCGGTGTCGAAACAGAACTCTATCCCGGCATGAAGCAAGAGCTGGAGAACAAACCAGTCAAAATTCCCGGCGGCTCAACCATCGCGGAGGGCATCGCTGTTTATGATGTCGGGCGCATGCCCGTCGAGATCGTACAATCCATTGTCGACGACATCGTGCTCGTCGCGGAGGAAGATATTGAGCGCGCAATCACGCTCTTGGTCGAGGTTGAGAAAACCGTTGCCGAAGGTGCTGGCGCAGCTGGACTGGCCGCATTGCTGGCACATCCAGGCAAATTCTCCGGCCAACGCATTGGCCTTGTCATAACGGGCGGGAACATAGACACACGCCTCCTCTCGTCAGTGCTGACGCGCGCGCTTGTCCGCGAGAAGCGCCTCACCTCCATCCGCATCATTGGCGATGATCGCCCCGGCTTGCTCGGCCTTGTGTCCCAAGTTATCGGAGATGCTGGCGCGAATATCATCGAAGTGGCGCACAACCGCCTCGCGCTTGATGTACCCGCCAAAGGCGCTGAATTCGACATTCTTATTGAGACGCGTGATGCTCAGCATACCTATGACGTGATCGACACGCTAACGGCTGCCGGTTACCCTCCGCGCCCGCTCTAACATCTCTTGCCGTGACTTCGCCATAAAACCCGCCTAGATGCGGGAGTGGAGACATCGCCACTTAGACGGAGACACCATAATGATCCGCACTATCACTGCTGCAATCGCAGCGACCTTCCTCGTTGCCGCGTGCAGCACTAACTCAAATACGGAGGCCCCATCCGTGGAGCAAGCCTTTGACACTTACCTACCATGGGACGCGAACGGCAAAGACGTTCAAACCCTTGATAATGGCATTCAATATATCGTCCTGAAGAAGAGTGCCGAAGGCGGCGCCTCTCCTGTTGCGACGGATACGGTTGAAGTGAACTATGAAGGTCGCCTGACGACCGGCGAAAAGTTCGATTCTTCCTATGATCGCGGCGAGTCCATCTCTTTCCCGCTTAACCGAGTTATCTCCGGTTGGACAATTGGTCTGCAGGAAATGGTTGTTGGCGACGATTACCTTTTCTACATCCCGACCGATCTTGGCTATGGCCAAAACCCGCGTCCGGGCGGCGTTATCAAGCCGGGCGATGACCTTGTGTTTCGCATTGAACTGCTAAACATCGTCATCCCAAAAACCGCAGACACCGAGGCATGGGAAAAGTACATGCCGTGGAACCCTGATCTGCCAGAAGTGCAGAAAACAGAGTCTGGCCTTCAGTACATCGTGCTTGCATCGGGTGATCCTGCTGGCCCAAGCCCAGAGAATGGCGAGTTCGTCTCTGCTCATTATGAAGGTCGTTTGGCTGCCACGAATGAGATGTTCGACAGCTCATTTGAGCGCGGCGACCCGCTATCTTTGCCATCTAATCAAGTCATCCCGGGTTGGGTTGAAGCGCTTGAGCTGATGAAAGAAGGCGATCGTTGGCTCGTCTACATCCCAGCAGAAATTGGCTATGGCGCGACCGGCACCCCCGGCGGCCCGATTCCACCAGATGCTGATCTGGTATTCGAGCTCGACCTCGAAAAAGTAATGAAGCGCGGCTAACGCAACCGATTGGCGCCGCTGCTGGAACAGCTCTTGCAGCGGCGCTAACTCATATTCTCCATCTATTGCAGCCACAGGCCTTCCAATGACCGTTACAGCAGACCAACTCGCCCGAATTGCCCTTGATGCAGGCCAACTCATCATGGACGTTTATAAGAGTGACTTCTCAGTTGATCGTAAGGACGATGCCTCACCGGTGACCGAGGCCGACCAGAAGGCCGAAACACTCATCTTGGACGCATTGCGCAAGATCGAGCCTGACCTACCTATCATCGCTGAAGAGAGCGCCTCAGAGGGCCACATCCCTGAGCATGGCCCTCGCTTTGCGCTGGTGGACCCGCTGGATGGTACCAAGGAGTTCGTCAACAAGAATGGCGAGTTCACCGTAAACATCGCAATCATCGAACATGGCCGTCCGGTTATGGGTGTTGTCTATGCCCCGGCGCTCGACCGCCTCTTCGTTGCAGAATCTCATAATTCCGCTTGGCAAGCGACGGCCAAGCCAGGCGCTGCGGTTCCAACCGACACGACACCGCTTCGCGTGAGAGCTGCGCCGGAAGCTGGCCTGACGGCTATCGCCTCCAAGTCACACCGCTCTAAAGAGACTGATGATTGGCTAGAGAAATACCCAATTGATGAGATCAAAGGCGCTGGTTCTTCGCTCAAATTCTGCCTCATCGCGGCGGGTGAAGCTGACCTTTACCCACGCCTTGGTCGCACCATGGAATGGGACACAGCAGCAGGGCAATCTGTAATAGAAGCTGCAGGTGGACGTGTTTTGACCGAAACCGGCGAGCCTCTTCTCTACGGCAAAAAAGAGCGCGGCTATGACAATCCGCACTTCATCGTCTATGGCGATGTCACTCCGCTTTAGGAAAACACGGTTACAAACCTTGTTTTCGCTACAAATTTAGCATCTACGCTCGCCATTTAGCGCTATCGCGTTAAAGTGGCACGCTAGGAGTTTTCAATGTCACGACAATATTTCGGCACAGACGGCATACGTGGACGGGTCAACGCCTCTGCAATGACGGCTGAAACAGCGCTACGATTAGCTATCGCCACATCACGCATCTTTGCGGGTAATGGCCCCGCTGAAGTTATCATCGGTCAAGATACGCGCAATTCTGGCGCAATGATTGAGGCTGCGCTCATCGCTGGCTTCACCAGCATGGGCGTAACGCCTGTTCTCATTGGCGTCGTGCCAACGCCCGCCGTCGCTATGATGACACGCGAGACAGGCGCAGCGCTGGGCCTCATGATCTCCGCCTCACACAACAAGGCAGACGATAACGGCCTCAAACTGTTCAGCCCCGAAGGCACCAAATTCCCTGATGAAGTCGAGGAAGCGATCGAACTGGGCATGCGCGACGCGCTAGACGGCAACTATGCCTCGCCCGAAAACGTATGCACTGCCCGCACGATAGACGGCGCGGGCGACCAATATGTCGACGCTGTTCTTAAGACGATGCCAGAGGGCCTCACCCTCAAAGGCATGAAGATCGTCCTTGATTGTGCAAATGGCGCTGGCACACATGTCGCCCCTAAAGCATTGCAAGCACTCGGCGCTGACCTCACCATCATCGGCAACACGCCCGATGGCCGCAACATCAATGCAGGCGTCGGCTCCACCGAAACCGCCGCACTGAAAGCTGCCGTGCTTGAACAAGGCGCAGATGTTGGCATCGCCCTCGACGGTGATGCTGACCGCGTTTTGATCATCGATGAGACCGGAACTGAAATCGACGGCGACCAAATTATGGGCCTAATTGCCACCGAACTGCATCAAACTGCACGCTTACGCGCGGGCGGAATGGTGGCCACAGTCATGTCGAATATGGGCCTTGCAGAGCACCTTAAAAGCCTTGGCCTCACGCTAGCCCGCACCAAAGTGGGCGACCGCTATGTCGGCGAACACATGCGCCAACATGGGTTCAATTTGGGCGGCGAACAATCAGGCCACATCATCCTATCTGACGTCTCGACAACGGGCGACGGTCTACTCGCTGGCCTCAATGTGCTTGCGGTATTGGCCAATACAGATCAACCCATGTCGAAAGTCGGCCACATCTTCGATCCCGCGCCGCAAAAACTCGTCAATATCCGTTACTCTGGCGACAATCCGCTAGAGACAGAAGCGGTCAAAACAGCGCTCGCTGAATCGGAAGTGATGATGGGCGAACGAGGCCGCATGGTCGTGCGCAAGTCCGGCACCGAACCGCTCATCCGTGTAATGGCCGAAGCTCTAGACGCCGACTTGATGGAGCGCGCCCTCGCCCACTCTGTAGCGGCGGTGAAGCAAGCTAGCGCTTAGTGACGCTCGCGCCCTCCCCCTCTGGTGTTGTTGCGATTACAGCAGGCGGGCCGCACGCATGGATCACCATCAACGCCCTACGCGACAAGTTTGGCGACATCCCAATCATCGTCGAAGAGGGTGAACCCTCCTCCGTATTCTGGGCCCGGCGGAAGAAGTTGCTAGGCCCACTGAAAGTCGCGAGCATGCAAGCGGCGCGCATCCCCATGAAACTCACCAAGCGCGGAACGGAGGCGCGTATTGCCGAGCTGGTAACAGAACACGCGCTCCAACCCGACGCCCCCGCCAATGCACAGATCATCAAGGTGTCGTCAGTCAATTCAGACACGGCACGAGAGGCCCTAAAACAGCTTGCCCCAAAGGCTGTCTTCGTCGTCTCCACCCGCATGATTAGCGCAAAGACCCTGTCTTCAGTGGAAGCGCCCTTCATCAACTATCACTCCGGTATCAACCCGGCCTATCGCGGCATGTATGGTGGCTATTTCGCGCTGGCGAATGGCGAACCTGAACATTTCGGCGCGACCGTACATTTGGTCGATGACGGCGTCGACACTGGTGATGTGCTATATCAGAGCCATGTTGAGGTCAGCCCGAAAGACAATTTCCACACCTATATCTGGGTGATGGCAGCGGGCAGTCGGGACATTTGCGTGAAGGCCGTCGGCGATGCATTGAAAGACCAACTCAAGCCCCGCAAAGTAGACCTCCCTTCCCACCAGTACTTCGCGCCCACTTTAGGTGGTTACCTATGGGCAGGATTACGCCACGGCATCTGGTAACAGGCCCTAAAAAGCGCCTACACTCTCCGCAAAACATAATTATTGGAGGAGAAACAACCATGGGCGATTCCAAAGCGCTACCCCCCTTTCGACTGCTGCCATCTAAGGCACCCGAAATCACGATGCGCAAAACAGATGAAGGCGTCTTCTACCTGTCACAGAAGCACGCCCCGGGTGATCGCCCAAAGACTATTCCACATTGCCTCGACGAGCGAGCCACAGAGCACCCAGACCGGGTCTTTATGCGCCAGCGCGATCCCGTCACCGATGAGTGGGTGGGTATTACCTATGGAGAGACAGCAAAGCGCGTCACCTCTCTTGCGCAAGGCCTGCTGAACATGGGCGCAGGCCCGGCCGCGCCCGTCATGATCCTGTCGGGCAACTCCATAAAGTCTGCGCTTGTGAATCTGGCCGCCCAAAAAATCGGCGCACCAGCCGCCCCAATATCTGTACCCTACTCGCTAATGTCGACCGATTTTGCAAAGCTGAAGCACTGCTACAATGCAGTAAAACCAGCAGTTATTTTCGCCGAGCAGCTCGCCCCTTTCCAGCACGCCATTGAGGCGGTTGCTGGCAACGAGTGTACCATTTTCAGCGCTGAAACAGGTGGCGCTAATACAGTTCTAGACTATGCAGAACTAATAGAGACACAGCCAACCTCCGCCGTAGATAAAGCGATGGCCAAGCTGACTGATCAATCGATAGCGAAATATCTCTTCACTTCAGGGTCCACCGGAATGCCTAAGCCTGTGCCGACAACGCAAGGCGCAATGTGCTCCATGATTGGCGGCCAAATGGGGCTACGCGATGAAGCCCGCGACCCGGATTATAATCCTGACCAAGTGGACACCGTTCTCGACTGGTTGCCA
The DNA here is from genome assembly GCA_033851975.1 of Hyphomonas sp. Taxonomy (GTDB): domain Bacteria; phylum Pseudomonadota; class Alphaproteobacteria; order Caulobacterales; family Hyphomonadaceae; genus Hyphomonas. The sequence continues at coordinate 290,835 of JAWSVJ010000007.1, forward strand.
TGGAACCACATTTCAGGCGCGAACGTGAACTTCAATGGGGCGCTATGGGATGGCGCAACATTCTGGATTGATGACGGCAAACCTACACCCGCACTCTTCGAGCGTACGATTCGAAACATTCGCGACTGTAAACCCTCTACATTTGGCACAGCGCCAATCGCGCTTTCAATGCTTGCCGAAGCCATGGAGCAAGACGACAGTTTGCGCGCAGCCTTCTTCGAAAACATGAGGTCCATCGGATATGGCGGCGCAACCCTCTCTGATGATTTGTACGACCGCCTGCAAAACCTAGCGATCGCAGAAACCGGACGCCGGATTCCCATCATTACAATGTATGGCGCAACCGAAACCCAAGGCATTACCGTTGTGCATTGGGAAGTCGAGCGCGTGGGCCTTATCGGCCTGCCCCTCCCCGGTCTCACGCTAAAGCTCGTGCCGAATGGATCAAAACTAGAAGTGCGCGTCAAAGGCCCAACCGTTATGCCGGGCTATTTGAACATGCCGGAAAAGAATGATGAAGTGTTCGACGAGGAAGGCTATTATTGCCTCGGTGACGCCGTTACATTCGTTGATGAAAATGACCCCAATAAAGGCCTCATTTTTGATGGACGCGTTGGTGAAGATTTCAAACTGTCCAGCGGAACATGGGTCAGCGTCGGCACCTTGCGCCCTGACTATGTGGCCGCATGCTCCCCGCTCGTCTTCGACGCGGTGATATGTGGTCAGGATAAAGACTATATCGGCGCACTCGTTTGGCCAAGCCCCGCAGCAGTTGAGCCTTATCTCAAAAATGCTGGCGGCGATCCAGCCAAAGCCATGGGAACCTTCATGGCGGACCTCGCAGCAAAAACGGCGGCCTTCAATGCGGGCGAGCCTGGCTCATCCCGGCGCATCAAAGCTCTTAAGATTATGACCGAGCCACCCTCAATCGACGCCGGAGAAATCACCGATAAGGGTTATGTGAACCAAAGACTAGTGATGGACCGACGTGCAGCACTTGTTACAGATCTCTTCTCCTCACCTGTCGGCGCCGGTGTCGTCACTGTCTAAACTCTCTGCGAATTAAGGATTACTCCACCAAAAAGGGCATAAATTACCTCTAATTCGCAGGGGTGCAGAATATTATGACGTTCGACGCAAGAGAGTCGGAAAACACCAATGGTTCGTCCGGATTTATATTCGGAGGAATCGTTGCGTTATTGGCAGGATGTGTATTCGCCGCGGTATTCTCTTTGCCTCAACCCTCGTCAGCTCATGCTCGACAGCAAGCGTTCGGGCTTGTTACAATACAACAAATCAAGTCCGAAAAAATGTCGGACACTGCGACGCGATATTTCAAAGCGTTGGAACGCGTGGCGCCGCAAGAGCACGCCGCACTAATTGCGACAACCTCAACGCCTCTCCCGCTTAACCAAGACGTTCACACTTTGGCAGCTCAACATGGGATGACCTTTCTCCGCTCCAAGTTATCCTCAGTGGCAAGTATTCCAACACAAACAATAGACACTGCTCTGGATGAGACGCGCACGGAGCTCTGGATCGCGTCGAGAGAACGCCACCCTCTTTGCGGTGGCCAGTTCTATTCGGGATTATTGAGCTCAGATGCGCCTGCCCCCAGCTCCATCGACGAGAGGGTGGAGTGGATCAAAGTGCAGAACCCTGACGTGACGCTGAGTTTGCTGACTGCCCTCATAGAAGGCGTGGAGAATATTGAACTAGAAAACAGCGCCCCAGAGCCCCGGGGCTTGTTGACTAAGCAAGACAAGATAGCGCTCAAAGGAATTGGGATGTCGCTCGCCTCAGATGAGCAATTAGCGGCTGTGTTCATCCCGAACCTACCTAAGGAAGCACAACTCGCAGCTATAGAGAAAATCGATTCATGCCAGCTTGCGGCAACGGCGATCTCAGCCATCAAAACCCTTCCCCAAGGCACCAAGGGGCGAGCCTTCAGTGACGCTGTTCACTACTTCAGCAACAGTGATGCAAAGGTTGGCGACTATATTTTCCAAACATTTTTTTGATATTGCATCGTTAAGCTAAATTAGTTGAGCTAACCTCTTCACATATGCACGGCCCGCACTCAACTCAGGTAACATAACTTTGGACAAATCCATTCGCGACTTCTTCGACAAATTTCAAATGCCAACTGTCTCAGCGGCTGACTGGCGCGCTGGAACCGAGAAGCTGCGCCAACAGTTTCTGACAGCCACTCACCAATTCGAGAAAGACGCGCCAGAACTAGCTGAAATTCGTGACTGCCAAATTGAAGGGGCGGCAGGTCCTCTGAAGGCTCGTCTCTATGTGCCCATGGCTGCTGGTCTTGAGCCTGGACCGGGAATAGTATTTTTCCACGGGGGCGGTTTTGTACTTGGTGATCTTGATAGCCACCACATGCTTTGCGTGCGCTTAGCCGACGCTGCACGCTGTCGCGTACTCGCTGTCGAATACAGGCTGGCACCAGAGAATAAGTTTCCAGCAGCCCATGATGATGCCTGGGCAGCGTGGACACATCTCCACTCCGAGGCAACCGCCTATGGTCTCGACCCTGATAAACTTGCCATAAGCGGTGACAGTGCAGGCGGGAATCTCAGCGCGTTTATTTCACAAGAATCAATCCGTACCGCAACAACCCCACCTATTTTCCAATTACTGTTATATCCGCTGGTTCAGTTCGTAGACATCCGGTCAAAGAAAATGCCCGTTCAGGAAAGCGGTTTTTTCATCTCGCACAATCTGTTCGATTTTTTCCGAGATAGCTATGTTGAGGATGAAGCTGATCGCATGGATGTGCGCGTCTCTCCTCTCTTCGCCCCAGACGATACTTTCAAAGATCTGCCACCTGCACACATTGTCCTCTGTGGCTGGGATCCGCTCCGCGATGAGGGCAATGCATATGCCTCCAAGATGGCTGGCCTTGGCGTTGCCGTAACAATCAAAGAGCATCCCAGCATGATGCACGGCTTCATGCATCTCAGCGCTGTCTCAAACACGGTGAAAGACGCCATACGCGAGGCGGGAGAAGTTACGGGCCGCGCGATCGGCACGCTTTAAACGAGTTGCACTCTGCTGCTTATTAAGCCGTGCTTGCACCATTCCGAATCGATCACAAAAAAACGGCCCCGCAATTTGCGAGGCCGTTTCCAATTTGTGTCTGAACCTAAGTTCTAGAACTTGTGCACAAGACCAAGCTTGATCATGCGGCCAAACGCGTTGTGCGTGAAGCCATCATAGTTCAGGTCGAGAGCAGCCTGAGGCGGCTCCTCATTGGTCAAGTTATATCCTGAAATAGACAGGCGTGTATCACCGTCACGCAGCGCATAGCTGTATGTAACATCATGAGTGATATGTCTGTCGATTTTAGCAAGATGTGCAATGCCTGACACGACATCCTCATAGTCGTTCACATAGCGCAGGTTGTATGAAAGGTTATGTGGACCTTCCTCGTAACGAGCAAACAAGTTGCCACGTAGATCAACCAATGTCTGGAACGGTGTGCCTTCGTTAGAGAAGCCAACAAAGTCACCACCGGACGCAAGTGTTACGCCGTTGCTATCAAGGAAGTCCTCTGAGTCAAACTCAAGTGTATACGTACCATCTACACCAAAGGTCATTGAACCTTGGCCAAGATCGTATGTGTATGACCCGTAGAAGTCGATACCAGACGTCACGATATCTGAACCATTGATAACCTGACGCTGAACACGCTGGATTGCACCTGGAGCTGTAGAACCTGGCTGGAACACAAGGTGACTAGCAAGAGCAACACAGTCAGCCGTAGTGGCACCTGTCGTGTCACATGCATTCGCAATGTACGCGTTCACAATCTGACCAGCACTCTCCGTTTGCAGCGGATCGCTGAAATCAAAGCGCCAATAGTCAAGTGATCCACGGAATGCATCATTGTCATAAAGCAGACCAATGTTGGTAGCCAGTGCCTTCTCAGGATCCAGATTTGGATTACCTAGGGTGTCCACAGCTTTAAATGCTGTTGTCGGCGCAATGAATTGTAGCGACGTTGAACGGCCTTCTAGGTTGACCTGTGGTGGCCCACGGAATGTTGTGGAAGCAGAACCACGAATTGCGAAGTCTGGAGTTACCTGCCACTTAGCAGCGACCTTTGGATCGATAGTTGATCCAACATTGCCACCATAATCTTCGTAGCGAAGTGCAGCCTGAACATTGAAGTTATCAGAGAATGGCAAAGCCACCTCTACAAACGCACCGTGAATATCACGGCTCAGGTCTGTATCAAACGAACCAGCAAGGAACGCATACTGACCCACTGGATCACCACAGCTTGTCGGACCAACAGCGGTAGTGTTGCCATAGGTGATCGAAGCTGGGTTGTTGAATGGGCACGGATTAAGTGCGAGGTTTGAGTTGTCACCTGGTGAGAACTCATAGCTCTCTGAACGCATCTGGTAACCAGCAGCCCAAGCGACGCTACCGCCACCAAGCTCAAATCCAGATTCGCCATTGAGTACAAACTCAGCGGCAAGCAGTTCATTCTTAGCAGTGCTGAACAGTGTATCAGTCAACCACTCGAGCAACTCTGGTGAGTTCGCCACGGCTGGATTGTACTGTGGATTAGTTACACCGTTTACGACAGATGACTGAATCGCATTTGAGAACGGGTTATAGTATTCACACGGACCAACGCCTGGAGTTCCGGTCGCAGGGTCGCAACCTTCACCACCAACACCGTCAAGCGCGAAAGCAAAACGCTCAACCGCCATATCATCACCAGCGGAATACCGCTCACGTGATGAGTAGCTGACATTTGCCTGCCAACCGATGTCGTTGCCGAACTTGCCATCAAAACCAGCAGCCAAACGAGTTTGCTCAGTTTCACGGCGACCAACTTCAGGTCCACCATTGATACCAGCAACACCTGTATAACGACCCCAGAAGACATAATCAGTCGTCGGGAAGGTTTGAAGCGATGCAGCAAAAGCAGGGTTCTGAGCGAAGAAGTCAATCAATCCTGGATGCGTTGCATCTACACGCGTATCGAGCAGAGACTGTGGCGGATAAGCAGGAGACGTATTCCACTCTGGAATTTCCAACTTCGACCAGGCAGCTTCTGCATGAAATGACGTTGACTCATTGATGTCAGCATTGAACTCGCCGAAAAGCTTCAGCGTTTCAGTTTCTTCAATCAGGTTATCAAATGCTGTGTACTGGAAACGACAAAGTGATCCGCCCGTTGAACCGATAACAGACAAGTGTCCACCAAGTGCTCCACAGTTTGGATCAGCCTGACCAAAAATCACAGCAGCCTGACCGATGCTTTGCGCGATCGGAATAAAGCCTGGGTTAATGAATGTACCCGGGTTACCGATAGATGACCAACCACCTTGTGAGTTTTCAGTGAATGTTGGGAGCGCCCAATCACGATCTGGAATAGTCAACTCACCCCGTGTTGAATACTCAGCAGAAATCATCGCATCCATGCCGTCGCCGACCCAACCAGCAATACCGCCGATTTCCATGTCGCCGTCAGAACCAGAAATGAACTGGTGGCTTGCGCGAAGCTCAACACCTTCAAAGCCTGAACGCGTGATGAAGTTAACAACACCACCGATAGCATCTGAACCGTAAAGAGCAGCTGCGCCGTCTTTCAAAACCTCAAGGCGGCCAATGGCTGCGCTTGGCATGAAGTTAACGTCAGTACCGATGCCGGCAGACGCAACATGACGTTGACCGTTGATGAGAACCAATGTGCGGGCTGAGCCCAGACCACGAAGGTTGATGGTTGTCGCGCCTTCGTTGCCTTGACCACCGCGGGTATCAAACTGGTTTGTTTCACCAATTAGGCCCTGTGTAGCTGGCAGGTTACGAAGAATTTCGTTGACTGATGGCGCACCGATTGAATCAAGATCAGCACGGTCGATAACATCAACCGGTAGCGCTGCATCTTCTGGCGTGCCCTGAATAAATGAGCCTGTGACCGTAACGGCTTTCATCGTCCGTGTGTCGTCAGCTGCTTCTTCTTGTGCGTTGGCGGTCATGCCACTTGCAAGCGCAAGGGCTGATGCACCAAGAACAAGTTCTCGTGTAAATTTCATCTGATTAGTATCCTCCGTCAGTTGTTCTAGCGTCCGGGCCTATCGAGTTCTAAATGACCACTTCGGCAGAGACTGAAGCAAACTATAATTAGCTTGACGCTGGGGGACACCCTCAACATGTGCTGCGCTGCACCATTTTTTTGGGCGCATTTACTCTGCGCTCAAATAGATTACCGTAACTAACAGCTCACGCGACCAACAAAAAAAGGTGAACCAGTGGAAAAACCCCCAATTGCTGCAGTTGCGAAACACTTTGCAGATTCCGTATCGCCTGCTGCATTTTCGAGTAAAGTGTTGCGTTTTCGCAACCAATTTTGGGCTCGTCAGGTAAAACTTGGAACGTTAAGTACGGATCAATGGCTATCTCATTTCGGCGATTTCGATCCCCTACCAGACAATCTGGTATTCCCTCTCGCTCTCAGATATCACGGCCACCAGTTTGGTACTTACAATCCTCAACTGGGAGACGGTCGTGGCTTTTTGTTTGCGCAATTGCGAGATGATGAGGGACGGTTGCTCGATCTTGGCACGAAGGGCTCAGGCCAGACACCATGGTCCAGAAATGGTGATGGTCGCCTTACCCTCAAAGGTGGCGTGCGAGAAATACTCGCAGCAACATATTTAGAAGCGTTCGGCGTCGACACATCCAAAGCCTTCAGCCTGATCGAGACTGACGAACAACTGCATCGCACCGACGAGCCCTCCCCCGCACGCGGATCCGTCTTGGTGAGATTGTCTCACAGCCACATCAGATTCGGATCGTTTCAGAGAGCCGCCTATAACAAAGACACAGAGGCAATGTCCGCGCTCTTAGAATATTGCGCCAAATGGTTTTACCCCAGCATCGCTCCGCTCCCTACAAGAGAGAAGACAACCGCGCTACTGCAAAACATATCTGAGGCCACCGCCCGAATGATTGGACAATGGATGGCCAGCGGATTCGTCCACGGCGTCATGAACACCGACAATTTCAATATCACGGGTGAAACGTTCGATTTCGGGCCTTGGCAATTTTTGCCCCACTCAGATCCTAACTTTGTCGCCGCCTATTTTGATGAAAACGGCCTCTACCGTTTCGGGCGCCAGCCAGTCCAAGGTCTCTGGGCACTACAGCAATTGGCCTCGTCCCTCCTTCTACTAAATGACGACGCCGATGCGCTCGCCGAAGCGCTAAGCTCCTATGAACAAACCTACCAAAACAGCTTCAGCGAACACACCCATCGCATACTTGGGTTACAGCCGCTAGGTGATCGCACGGCCAACCTCACTTTCTTACAAGAACTGTTCAGCTGGATGACGACGAGCCAAGCGAATTGGCCTCAAGTCTTCTTTGATTGGTTCTGCGGTGCAGCAAGTGTTGATCGCGCAGCACGTTCCCCACAGGCCACCTTATATGACGACGAACCCTTCACCATCATTCGACACGCCTTGCTAGTTCGCACACCCGACCGACCAGAGCGCCTGCAGCATCCGTACTTCACCAACATTTCACCAGTCTCTCTACTCTCTGACGAGGTCGAATCACTGTGGAATCCTATCGCGACTTCTGATGACTGGTCGGTCTTCGAGAGCAAGATGGCTCATTTGGAGTCCGCACGGACTGCCATGGCGCTTTGACTTGGCGTAACCCTTGATCCCCATCGCTGATGTATTCAAACGAACTAAACCGTAACAAGGAACCATGCAGCATGACCTCCTCCCCCGAAGCGACCGGCCCTCTCGCCGGCTTAAAAATCATCGACATGAGTTCTGTCGTGCTTGGCCCGCTCGCCACCTTGATCTTCGGTGACTTAGGGGCGGATGTCATCAAGATAGAATCAGGCCAATCTGGCAAGGCTGGCGACACGATGCGCTATGCAGGGGCCTCGCCTACCGGCGACTTGGGGCCCATTTTCACGTCGCTAAACCGAAACAAGCAATCGGTCCAACTTAATGTGAAAGAACAGGCTGGCAAAGACGCGCTGGCAGCAATGATCAAAGACGCCGATGTCTTCTTTCACAATGTTCGCCTCGCAGGCATCGAACGACTCGGCTTTGGCTATGAAGAAGTAAAAGCTATCAACCCAAACATCATCTATATTCATTGCGCTGGGTTCGGCCAAGGCGGCGCGTATGAACATCTGCAAGCCTATGATGACCTCATTCAAGGCGCATCAGGCTTTGCTGCACTCAACGCTATGCGGTCTGGCAAAGACCCAGAATATGCGCCCTCCCTCGTCGCTGATAAAGCCGTTGGCCTCTTTGCCGCCTACGCAACCTTGGCCGCACTCCTCCACCGCGAGAAAACTGGGCGCGGGCAATTCGTGCAAGTGCCAATGCTCGAGTGCTTTACCTTCTTCAATATGGTTGAGAACCTGTATGGGGAGACGTTCCTGCCGGGCAATGGCAAGCTGGGTTACTCGCGCTCCATCAACGCGAACCGTAAACCCTATCCCACAAAAGATGGCTATATCGGCCTTGTGCCTTACTCCGATGAGCAATGGAAACTCTTCTTCGAGATTGGAGGTCGAGCAGATGTCTTTCAAGACCCCCGCTTCTCCACCTATCAGGCCCGCACGGAAAATACAGGCGCGCTTTACGGTCTCATCAACGAAGTCGCGGCCACCAAAACAACTGCCGAGTGGCTCACTCTACTGGAGAAAGCCAACATTCCAGCAATGCGCTACAATGAAATGTCAGACGTACTCACCGATCCGCACCTGAATGATGTCGGTTTCTTTATTGAGCGCATGCATAAAGATGCCGGCGCCTATCGCACTTTGCGTCATCCCGTATTGTTCTCAGATAGCCCAGCGAACATTCGTAGTGATGCCCCCGTGCTTGGTGCAGATACCGAAACAGTGCTGGAGAGCCTTGGCCTTTAAAAAGTCTAGCGTTTTGCAGGGCTGCGCGCGAGCCAGACACCGCCCAAAATCATGACAAACGCCAATACGGCGTTCCAACTTTGGGTTTCGCGGAATGCGAACCAGCCGATAATCGCGCTTGCGATCGGTATTGTGTAGCCGGTCAGCGACAAGAACGTCGCGCCAGAGCGCTGAATAATGATCATGTACAGTGCCTGCGCAAATGCTGTCGGGCCAAGCCCAAGTGCGATAACCGCAGCCCAGTGTTTCGTCCCTATGGCCAGCCCCTCAGGTTCCACCATCAAAGCCAGCGGCCACGAGATGATAGCCCCAACGCTCACAAAGCCAGCGGCGAATGCGATAGGCTCTACGCTCGGCGCTGCACGCGCCAGCAGGGTTGAGATCGAATAGAACAGCGTCGCGACCAGCAACAGTATTTGAGCGATCAGTGCGCCGGACCCCTCCCCCGAGATAGCACCAGGTCCAAACAAAACCACGACGCCCGCAAACCCCAATGTGATCCCTAAACCAGACCACTTGGTCAGGCGCTCATCAGCGAAAAACAGGTTCGCGCCTAAGGCGATAAAAATGGGCGCCGCCGATGTATAGAGCGCAGCCAAGCTGGAATTCACCGTCTGCTGCGCGGTCGTGATAAGATAGAATGGAGCCACTGAACCAACACACCCCATCAAACAAATAAACAGCCAGGCCTTTCTATTTTTAAAGCTAGGCAAACGCTGCCCCATGGCCAACATCATACCGAGCAAAGCGATCGCCCCAATGGTCAGTCGCCCCGACAGCACATAGATGACAGGCAGTCCTGCACTTGGATCACCCTTATCAACCGCAACGCGCGTCAACGCATAGGCTCCGGCCCACATTATGGTGACCAAGCCAAACAACCCCCAATCCAAAGGGGTTCTCGACATGTTGGCAGGCTGAGGCGTTTTCTCCATCTAACGCCCCTTAGGCCAAGTTTAGCATGCTGTCTTGCGGTGACTGAAAATGGTGTCATCAATTCTGCACACTTCTTGCATACAAGCTGACACGCGCACGCCTAGACAACCGGGTGGGGCGTCCAAATTTGGCCTCGCGGCTTGGTGCCGCATAGCCCAAAGGTGGACGATTTGCCCTCTTCGTCGTAAATGGCTGCAAAGTTTACATTTGATCTCGTTTTAGGAGAATATCTATGGCCGTACGTGTCGCCATTAACGGATTTGGACGGATTGGCCGTCTTGTTCTGCGTTCCATCATCGAAAATGACCGCAAAGACATCGAAGTCGTGGCCATCAATGACCTCGGTCCTGTTGCCACCAACGCTCACCTGCTTGAGTTTGACTCAGTCCATGGCCGCCTGAGAGAAAAAATCGAAGTCGAAGGCGACACCATCAAAATCGGTGACCGCAAAATCCTCGTCACAGCCGTTCGCGACCCTGCTGACTTGCCACACGCTGAACTCGACATCGACATCGCGATGGAATGTACCGGCATCTTCACTAAGCGTGATGACGCTGCCAAGCACCTTAAAGCTGGCGCTAAACGCGTCCTGATTTCTGCGCCCGGCACAGATTCAGATGCAACCATCGTTTACGGTGTGAACAGCGATACGCTAACAGCTGAGCACAAGATCGTTTCAAACGCGTCGTGCACAACCAACTGCCTGTCACCTGTCGCTAAAGTACTTAACGACACTGTTGGCATCTCACGCGGTTACATGACAACGGTTCACGCCTACACAGGCGACCAGCCAACACTCGACCGCATGCATGGTGACCTGTATCGCGCACGCGCTGCAGCCACCAACATGATCCCAACTTCAACCGGCGCAGCGAAAGCTGTTGGTCTGGTGCTACCAGAACTTGCTGGCAAACTGAACGGCTCTGCTGTTCGCGTACCAACACCAAACGTATCCATGATCGACCTGGTGTTTGATGCAGGCAAAGCGACAACAGTTGAAGAGATCAACAATGCGATCAAAGCAGCTGCAGACGGCCCAATGAAAGGCGTTCTCGCCTACACAGACAAGCCGCTTGTGTCTTCAGATCTCAATCATGATCCACACTCTTCCACATTCGCGCTCGACCAAACCAACGTTACGGATGGCACTTTGGTGCGTGTCCTATCTTGGTACGATAACGAATGGGGTTTTGCGACCCGTATGAGCGACACCGCGCTCGCACTCGCAAAGTTCCTTTAGGAACCCCAGCCTAGGAGACCGGACGTAAAATATGACTGATCCGACCTCCGCGCCAAACATTATCAAGCCTCCCCGTGGCGCTCGCGCGTTGCGGGGAGGTTTTTTGTTGCCCTAACTGGCCAACTTGGCAGCGCGCTTGCAACCGCAGGCACGTAATCCCCCTACTCCAGCTTCACGGCTGAACACAGATTTATCAACACGAATTTTGACGCTCCCACGTCACACATTGGAGACTAAACGCATGAGCAGCTTCCGCCGCATTTCTGAAGCAGGTGACCTCACAGGAAAAACCGCCCTTGTTCGCGTAGATTTCAATGTACCTATGAATAACGGACTAGTGACAGACGATACGCGCCTCAAGGCTGCTGTCGAAACCGTCCAAACCCTTCGCACCCAAGGCGCAAAAGTTGCTCTTCTTGCCCACTTTGGCCGCCCGAAGGGTGAGCGCGTCGCAGAGATGAGCCTCGCTCCGATCGCAGGCGCCTTCGCCAAAGTGCTTGGCTCCAACGTTAGCTTCATCGCCGACTGTAAAGGCGACAAGGTCAAACAAGCCATAACTGAGCTTGAGCCCGCCGGCGTCATCCTGCTGGAAAACACACGCTTCTACGCTGGTGAAGAAAAGGGCGATCCTGAATTGGCAAAAGAGATCGCAGCGCTCGGCGACATTTTCGTCAATGACGCCTTCTCTGCTGCACATCGCCGCCACGTTTCAACCGCCGTGCTTGCAGACTCCCTGCCCGCTTATGCTGGCTGCAACATGGAAGCAGAGCTTGATGCCCTTAGCAAAGCGCTCGGCACGCCTGTTCGCCCGGTCATGGCTGTTGTTGGCGGAGCGAAAGTGTCGTCCAAGATCGACCTACTCAAAAACCTCGTTACACAAGTTGATACGCTCGCAATTGGCGGCGGCATGGCAAACACATTCCTTGCTGCTCAAGGCGTCTCAGTCGGCAAATCACTCTGCGAGCATGATCTCAAGGATCTCGCCAACGAGATTTCTGAAATCGCCGCGAAGAATAATTGCACAATCTTGCTACCAACCGATGTTGTGGTCGCGAAAGACTTCAAAGCGCACGCCGACAATCGGACAATTCCAGCTGGCGACGTCGCCGAGGATGAAATGATCCTTGATGCAGGCCCAGACACAGTCGCAAAACTTGAAGCGGCCATGAAAAACTCAAAAACACTCGTTTGGAACGGCCCCCTCGGCGCGTTCGAAATGGAGCCATTTGATGCAGCAACCGTTAGCGCAGCAAAAGCAGCTGGAAACCAAGCAAAAGCAGGTGGTCTAACCGCTGTTGCAGGCGGCGGCGACACAGTTGCCGCGCTCAACCATGCCGGCGCCGCAGCCGACTTTACATTCATCTCAACAGCAGGTGGCGCGTTCCTTGAATGGATGGAGGGTAAACCCCTTCCTGGCGTCGAAGCGCTCAAATCCTAATCACACAGATACAAACGAAATTAGTGGGAAAGAAAGACTAAACTCATGGCAAACGAACAAATGGCCAAACAGGCCGCGACTAAAGACGGTTTCGTCGCAGCGCTCGATCAATCTGGTGGTTCAACACCAAAAGCCCTGCGCCTGTATGGCGTTGAAGAAAGCGCATACAAAAACGACGAAGAAATGTTTGGTCTTATCCACGACATGCGCGCACGCATCGTAAAATCACCTGCCTTCACTGGCGACAAGGTGATGGGCGCAATTCTGTTTGAACGCACAATGGACGGCGATATTGATGGCGTGCCCACAGCGCAATATCTTTGGGAAAACCGCCAAGTTGTTCCGTTCCTGAAGGTCGACAAAGGCTTGGCTGACGAAGAAAACGGCGTTCAAGTTCTGAAGCCAATGCCAGACCTCGACGTCTTGCTAAAGCGCGCTGTCGGCAAAGGCATCTTCGGCACGAAAATGCGCTCTGTCATCAATTCTGCTAACCCTGTTGGCATTGCGGCGATCGCGGCCCAGCAGTTCGATGTTGGTCGTCAGATTCTCGGTCACGGCCTTATGCCGATCATCGAGCCTGAAGTGACCATCACGATTTCTGACAAAGCAGAAGCGGAAGACATCCTTCTTGCTGAGATCACGAAACAGCTCGACGCGCTTGGCGCTGACAAGCAAGTGATGCTGAAGCTCTCACTGCCCGAAAAAGCCAACCAGTATAAATCTCTCGTGGCTCATCCACGTGTGATGCGTGTTGTGGCTCTGTCCGGTGGTTATGAGCGTGAAGAGGCTAACAACCGCCTCTCTAAGAACACAGGCATGATCGCAAGCTTCTCTCGCGCCCTGACACAGGGCCTGTCCGCAGGCCAATCAGACGCAGAGTTTGATGCCATGTTGGACGACACGATCACAAGCATCTTTGAAGCGTCACGCGCGGGTTAATCCCCCTGACAATTCAACATCTTTAGCACCCCTCGGCAGACCTGCCGGGGGGTGTTTTATTTGATTACTGCTCCCAGCCTTGTATGAAGTTGAATACATCGAACTGGGAAGAGATAGTCGTTAATGGAAATTACAATTGCTGGTGGCGGCATCGCTGGGCTCGTCACCGCGCTCACCCTGCATCAAGACGGCCATGACGTAACAGTGCATGAAGCGGTTCCCGAACTGCGGGCGCTAGGGGTCGGCATCAACCTCCTCCCCCAAGCCGTTGATATTTTGGAACGCCTTAACCTGACGACACGCCTGCTCTCCCAAGGGGTCGCCACGCGTGAACTGTCATACGTCAATCGTTTTGGCCAACACATCTGGACAGAACCGCGCGGCAAGTTTGGCCGTTTCACCTCCCCCCAAATCTCAATCTCTCGTGGTGACCTACAAATGACATTGCTGGACGCTGCGCGCGATCGGCTAGGGACGGATAACGTCAAAACAGGTGAGCGCCTTGTCGGCTATCGCAACACAGCCGATCAAGCCGTTGGTATTTTCGAAAATACCCAAGGCGAACAATACGACGTCACGAGCGACGCGCTGATTTGCGCCGACGGCATTCATTCCACCGCGCGCAAACAAATGTATCCGCAAGAGGGCGACCCTATCTATTCAGGCCGCATCCTCTGGCGCGCCACCAGTTACGCGAAACCTTATCTATCATCCGCCTCCATGTGCATGTTCGGGCATCAGGCGCAAAAATTTGTCTGCTACCCGATAGAGCCTGTCCGCGCAGATGGTCTACAGCGTATCAACTGGATCGCCGAACTTTGGATCGACGAGATGCCCAATAAGGCCGATTGGAACCGCCCAGCAGATAACGCGGATTTCTTGCCTCAATTCGAAGACTGGAAATTTGACTGGTTAGACATTCCCGGCCTCATACGCAGTGCAGAGACGGTCTACGAATACCCAATGGTCGACCGCGACCCAATAGATAGCTGGAATGATGGCCGCGTAACTCTGCTAGGCGACGCCGCCCACCCGATGTACCCCATAGGCTCCAACGGGGCGAGCCAAGCCATTCTGGACGCGGAGGGTATTAGCGCCGCATTCAAGGCCGATGCAGATGTCGAGCGCGCCATTGCGAGCTTTGAGGGCACGCGGCGAAACGCGACCCGTAAGATCATCCTGTCCAATCGCAAAAATGGCCCAGAGCAATGCATGCAACTGGCTCATGAGCGCGCACCAGATGGATTTGAGAACATAGATGACATTTTCAAACCGGGTGAATTGAAAACGATCGCCGACCAATACAAACAACTGACCGGCATGAAAAAATCCGCAGGAGCAAACACCCAATGACCCTTCCCCTCACCCCCCTCATGGTACTGGCCGTTTCTGTCGGAAAGCCCGTCACCGTTGATCCCGGCGATCATGGCCGACGTTTTATCCCCATCACAGGCGGCACGGTCACCGGCGAGTTGACCGGCACAGTGCTAAATGGTGGTGGTGATTGGCAAACGCTTCTGCCCAACGGGAATTTGGAAATCCGCGCGCACTACATCATCGAAATTGATGGACACGGCACAGTCGAAGTTCACTCCGACGGCGTCCGTGCGGGCTCCCCAGACGTGTTGGCGGCCTTGGGGCGCGGCGAAAATGTTGATCCGTCCGAATACTATTTCCGCACCGCAATGCGCTTCCACACGTCCGCTCCTGGACTAGAGCGTCTCAATGCAATCCTCGCTGTCGCGCAAGGCCGCCGTGAAGGCAAAAGCGTCTTACTCAATGTATTGGAGATTGGCTAATGTTAGAAATGCGCCCCAATTGTGAACGCTGTGACACAGACCTTGCGCCCGATACACCCGGCGCCACAATCTGCTCATTTGAGTGCACCTTCTGTCTAGAATGCGCACAGACCGATTTGAACTTCACTTGCCCAAATTGCGGCGGTGATCTTCATCGGCGCCCCACCCGTCAGGGCAAGGCGCTCGAAAAGTTTCCTGCCAGCACAAAACGCGTGCTGAAAAAGCCTTAGCTCGGCGGCAGCAACTCAATCAGATACCCGTCCGGGTCTTTCGCGAAGCCAACAACTGCGCCGCCAAGTGAGGCAACCGGGGTTGGTTCGCGCACGATTTCATAACCGGCATCGCGAATCTTATCCGCCATCGCTTTCGGATCTGGCACGCGGTAGACGATCTTGATTGCATTGTCTTTGTAGTTGCGCTCTGAACCGTCCGTCCAATGCATAAGCACGATGGCGCTACCACCACCCTTGCCATACGCAAGGACAATCTCGTCCATATAATCGAGATTAAAGCGTGTCACTTCCTTCATGCCGAGCGTGTCGCGATAAAACTTAGCGGATGCCTCAAGGTCACTCACGCCAATACCGAAAGCTGAAACCGCGTCGCGCGCAGCTGGTTTTGTCGCTGTCGTTGATGTCATGGCTGACTCCTCTGCCACTGTGTGGGTGGCACAAGCTGCCAGCATCGTAATTGCCGCGAGTGCGGTCACGGTTTTGAACATTTTCATTTGAATCATTTCCTCCATCCTCAACTTGAGTATGGTTAACTACACTCAAATAGGCAAGCACATTGCTTGACCCCTTGCACGCCGGGGCCTAACCCCCGCGCCTATGACCGATGCACTCACCCGCCCACGCACACGCCTTTACCTCATCACGCCGCCGCAAATCGCTGATATGGCAGAATTTGCCGCGCAGCTTGAAGGCGCCCTTGAGGCTGGCGATGTCGCTTGTCTTCAATTGCGGTTGAAGCAGGCTGATGGCGAAACTATCGACGAGGCCGCAACGCGCGAAGCAGCAGAAATTCTAAGCCCAATCGCTCAAGCCTATGGCGCGGCGGTGATCATCAATGACAGCCCAGAACTCGCTGTTGAGCTTGGAGCAGACGGCGTCCATGTCGGCATCACAGATCACAGCGTGAAAGAAACGCGCGCCATCATCGGTCCAGACATGATCCTCGGCGCAACTGCGAAAGACTCCCGTCACACCGCCATGACGGCGGGCGAGCAAGGCGCAGACTATGTTGCCTTCGGCGCCTTCTATGACACGCAAACCAAAGCAGACACGGCGCAAGCAGAGCTTAGCGTGCTTGAATTCTGGCAGAACCTTATGGAGATCCCGTGCGTCGCCATTGGCGGTGTCACGCCAGACAACGCCGCCCCGCTCGTCACAGCGGGCGCCGACTTTATCGCCGTCTCATCATCAGTCTGGAACGCGCCGCAGGGCGCGCCCTTAGCGGTCGTAGCATTCAATCAGTTATTTGATGATCTAGAGGCGAAAACTGACGTGACATCCTGATTTTTAGGTCGGCTCCATTAACCCTGCTGAACTTGACCCAATACGCCATAGGGCCTAGGCCCCGCGCCATACCCAATAAGGAATATTCCCGATGGCCAAAATCAACGGCAATGAAATCAAGCCCGGAAATGTGATCGAACATGACGGCACCGTTTGGCGCGCCATCAAAACAGCGTCGGTTAAACCCGGCAAAGGCGGCGCCTTCAATCAGGTCGAACTACGCAACCTGCTAAACGGTTCTAAATCCAATGTTCGCTTTCGCTCCAGTGAAACAGTCGAGAAGATCCGCTTAGAGCAAATGGATCATCAATTCCTATTCGCTGATGATGACTCTTTCACGTTCATGAACGCTGAGAACTATGAGCAAATCGCTATCATGCGTGACTTCGTTGGCGACCAAGGTGCATTCCTTCAAGACGGTATGGTCGTGAACATCGAGTTTTATGGCGAACAGCCAATCGGTGTGACTCTGCCAGATCAAGTAACCCTCGTCGTTCTGGAGACAGAGCCCGTTGTAAAAGGCCAAACCGCCGCTAACAGCTTTAAGCCCGCCACATGCACCGGCGGCGTGCGCGTTATGGTTCCCCCATTCGTCGGACCGGAAGAACGCGTCGTCGTTCAAACCTCCGACAGCACATATCTGCGCCGCGCAGACTAAAGGCACACAATGTCAAAACCATCCCCCGTTGGAAGCGTCATGATTGCGGCGGCCCGCGCTGCTGGTCGTTCACTCGCACGCGATTTCGGTGAAGTCGAAAACCTACAGGTCTCTAAAAAGGGTCCTGCTGACTTCGTCTCCAACGCCGATCACCGCGCTGAAGAAACCATCTACGAACATTTGGCAAAAGCTCGCCCCGGCTATGGCTTCCTCATGGAAGAGCGCGGCCTTGTTGAAGGCACCGACAAATCCAACCGCTTCATCGTTGATCCGCTAGACGGCACGCTGAACTTTCTGCACGGCCAACCCCACTATGCTATTTCCATCGCGCTTGAGCGTGAGGGCGAATTGCTGACTGGCGTCATTTATGACGTGGCAAAAAACGAGATTTTCTGGGCAGAGACTGGTCGCGGCGCATGGCTGGAACAACGCAAGCTCCGCGTAGCGACGCGCAATAAGTTGCATGAATCCGTCATCGCAACGGGCACGCCGTGGTACGGTCAGCCAGAAGACGCGCACCTGAAGTTCGCGCGCGAAATCGCGTCAATGACACCTGTATGCGCTGGTATTCGCCGCTATGGTTCAGCCGCGCTCGACCTCGCTTATGTCGCTGCAGGGCGCTTTGATGGCTTCTGGGAGCGCGACCTTAAGCCGTGGGATATCGCAGCGGGCATCGTCTTGGTGCGCGAAGCAGGCGGATATGTTGCTGAAATCGACGGGCGCGACGTTCTGCAAACTGGGTCCATCGTGGCGGGCAATGAAGAAATGCTACCGCTTGTCCAGAGACAGATCCGCAATGCCCACGCCAATAAGGCCTAATCCCACAGGCTGAAGCGTCCAATTTCTGAAGATGAAAAAATGACACTTCCGTCATTGTTCACTGTGCCCTACTATCGTCACCATGACGACACCAGACATAGACGTACTAATCATTGGCGCTGGCCTTTCGGGCATTGGCGCGGCTGTTCAGCTTGAAAAGCGCTGTAACGGAAAATCCTACCGCATCATCGAGGGCCGCGAGGCTTTGGGTGGAACATGGGATTTATTCCGCTATCCGGGCATCCGATCCGACAGCGACATGTACACGCTCGGCTATAGCTTCAAACCATGGACCCGTCCCAAGGCCATTGCCGACGGCCCCTCCATTCGCGAATACATCCGCGAGACGGCTGAAGAATATAACGTCACCGGGCATATTCAGTACAATACGCGCGTCATCAAAGCTAACTGGTCAACACCAGATCAAGTCTGGCACGTCACCACCAATCAGGCTGGCAAGCAGGAAACCGTAACCTGCCGCTTCCTGTTTATGAATGGCGGCTATTACAGTTACAAAGGCGGTCATCGCCCAGACTTTCCCGGCGAAGAGAATTTCAAAGGACAAATCCTTCACCCACAAAAGTGGCCAGAAGACTTGGACTATTCCGGCAAGAAAGTCGTCATCATCGGCTCCGGTGCGACGGCGGTAACGCTTGTACCCGCGATGGCCGAGAAGGCCGCGCATGTCACCATGCTGCAGCGCTCACCGACCTATGTCGTCTCGCGCCCCGGTACGGACAAACTCGCAAACTTTCTGAAGAAGGTCCTCCCTGCTCAATGGGCGTATAATATCATTCGGAAGCGAAATATTTTTTTCTCGGCTTACTTCTTCGATATCGCCCGCTCTAAGCCTGAAGAGACCAAAGCACGCCTGCATCAAATGCTCTCAGAGCATTTGCCGGAAGACGAGATCGCAAAGCATTTTACCCCAACTTACAACCCGTGGGATCAACGCCTCTGCCTCGTGCCTGATGGTGACCTGTTCGACGCGATGAAATCCGGCAAAGCGAGTGTTGTGACAGACCATATTGAGCAGTTCGACGAGACCGGCATCAAACTGAAGTCGGGCGAGCATTTGGACGCTGACATAATCGTCACCGCGACCGGACTGAACATGATCTTCCTGAATGATGTTGATGTCAGCGTTGACGGCGCACCCGTCGACCCAAGCAAGACGCTTAATTACAAAGGTGCGATGCTGTCCAACATTCCAAACTTGGCGGCAACGTTCGGCTATACCAATGCCTCATGGACGTTGAAGGCTGACCTGACCTCTGAGTATGTCGCCCGCCTGCTCAACTATATGGACGCCAACGGCTACACCTCGGCGACTCCAATGCTGGAAACGTTCCCGGACGTGACAGAACCTTTCATGGACTTCTCATCTGGTTACGTCTCACGCGCGATGGAGAAGTTCCCACGCCAGCACACTGAGAAACCATGGAAGCTGAACAATAACTACAAGGAAGACGTGCGTGTCTTACGCAAAGGCGACATCGCCGATGACATCATGTCGTTCCAAACACCGGAGACCGCTAGCGCCGCGCTCAAAGCGGCAGAATAGTCCTTAGTTTTCAGCGAACTGCAATTCGGCAAGGCGGGCATAGAGTCCGCCTTGTGCGACCAGCTCGTCATGATTGCCTTGTTCCACGATCTTACCGTCTTCCATAACCAGAATGCGATCTGCGCGGCGCACGGTTGAGAGCCGGTGTGCAATAACGAGCGTTGTCCGCCCCTGAGCCGCGGTTTCAATCGCGCGGCGGACAGCGGCTTCACTTTCAGAATCGAGCGCGCTGGTGGCCTCATCAAGCAGCAAGATCGGCGCATCTCGGGTGAGCGCACGTGCAAGCGCAACGCGCTGACGCTGGCCCCCTGACAGACTACGCCCCTTCTGACCCAGATCTGCGTCCAAGCCGCCCTTAGCGATCAGAAAGTCATACGCCTCGGCCATGCGCGCCGCGTTGAGAAGCGCGTCATCGCTAACTGTGTGGTCCCCAAAGGAGATGTTCTCTCGCGCTGAGCCCGTGAACAGCGCAGATTCCTGCGGAGCATACGCAAACCGGGAGCGCCACTCAGACGGCGCGGCATGTTGCGCATCAATACCATCAAGCTCAACTGTTCCAGACTGTGGATCGAACAAGCGCAGAGCCAAACGGAAAACGGTGGTTTTGCCCGCGCCGCTTGGGCCGACGAGCGCGACGAACTCACCCGGCGCTACAGTCAGATCAAAGTTCTCAAGTGCAGGTCCGCCCGCTTCACCATAGTTGAAAGTGACGTGGTTGAAGGCGAGGACCGGGCGTGCAGTTTCGAGCAGTTTGGTGGGATTTTGAGGCGTTTCAATTTCAGTCGCCGCGTTCATGACTTCCGCTGCACGGTCGGCTGCGCCCGCCGCACGCATCACCTCACCATACACTTCAGCGAGCATGCCAAAGCCTGATCCGGCGTAGAGCGCGTAAAGAACCATTGAAGCCAAATCGCCGAACGACATCTCATTATTGGCCACCGCGCGCGCGCCGAGCCAAAGCACACCGACAAATCCACCAAACAAGAGCGCCGAGACAAGCACGATCATCAAGGCCCGCGCGCCGATTCTGCGCATCGCGGCCTTGAACGTGCCCTCAATCGCGTCAGAGAAGGTGGCCAGCCGCGTCGGCTCACGACCATAGGCTTGCACCAACTCAATCGAATCCAACGCTTCGGAAGCTTCTCCGCCCGCTTCGGCGAGCTTGGCTTGTGTTTCGTTCGACATTTTGCGAATGGTTCGGCCAATAATCATGACCGGCAGAATTGCGATGGGAAGCATCGCCAGTAATGTGAGACCGAGTTTCCAGTTCACGATCAGCATCATCACCAACGCGCCGCTTGTCGTTAGCAATGTGCGTGTCGCCAGTGAGGCAGACGAGCCAAGGAATGTCTCGATGAGTGTAATATCAGCCGTTAGACGCGACACCGCCTCACCAGAACGCATCTTCGCGTGGTAGCGCGGGGAGAGCGTCAGCAAGTGAGCGTAAAGGTCATGGCGAAGGTCTGCTGCGATCCGCTCACCAAAGCGCGATACGAAATAGAACCGCACAGCGCCCAGCACGCCCATACCAATGGCCGCGAGCAGCACCCAGAAGAACGCCTCGTCAATCAGCTTCAAAAGACGTTGGCTGTTGCCTTCAGCCGCTTGGCCAGCATCTGCCGCTTGGCCCAACAAAAGCGGGATCATAAGGCTCAGTCCAGCGGCCGCAAACAAGAAGACCAGCGCGACAAGAACAGTCACCCAATGACGCCTTGCATAAGGCAGTAACAGGCCTAGCGGTTTGATGTTGCGCCCCTTAGGACGATCAATCGCGGCGCCGCCTTGGGGCAGCGTTGCACGGCGGTCATCGACGATCTGTTCTGTAGGTTTTGCCATGCTGCGTCGCTTATCATCGTTTGATTGCCGCGTCATGCTAAGTCACTATCAGTCGCGATCAAATCAACTCACCCTGATGAAGGCGCAAATAGCCGGGTGAAAATTCAAAGAATACTGCCCGATCCTCTTGCGCGATCAGGCTGATTAGGTTAAGCGCGCGCTTTAGATTTATTGCGAGTAACGCCCCCTCATAATCTGGGCGCGGGCGAAGCACGTAGACACAGAAACGGAAAGACACGGCGCTATGAAGAAAGACATTCATCCTGATTACCACATGATCACTGTTGTGATGACTGATGGTACTGAATATCAGACGCGTTCGACCTATGGTGCTGAAGGCGATCGCCTCGTGCTGGACATCGATTCCGGGTCACACCCTGCTTGGACAGGCGGCGACGGAAAACTGCTTGACCGCGGTGGCCGTGTTTCACGCTTCAAAGATAAATTCAAAGGCTTCGTATAAGACAGGCCGACGGCCAGTTATATATGATGTGTATAGTGGAAACGCCCCGATCTCACGATCGGGGTTTTTCTTTGTCTTACGCTTATTCGAAGTAAGTGCAGCGCGTTAGCGTTGGACATGGGGTGATCCCCGTCATAATCTAAACACAGGGTAAATTTATGGATTGGTGGCTGGGGCACGGCAAATAGGGACTTTCGGACATGTTACGGAATCTGACCACATCAACCGCGCGGACGGCGATTACCATCGCCCTCGGCAGCCTCGTTTTG
The DNA here is from genome assembly GCA_033851975.1 of Hyphomonas sp. Lineage (GTDB taxonomy): Bacteria > Pseudomonadota > Alphaproteobacteria > Caulobacterales > Hyphomonadaceae > Hyphomonas. Next base: position 313,245 of record JAWSVJ010000007.1, read on the forward strand.
TTGACGGCCTGCGACCAGCGTGAAGACCGCGTTGAACGCGCCAAGAGCCTCGCAGACGCCGCAATGGACCAGATTAGCGGACGCACCATTGTCGAAAGCACCCCCGAAACCTCTATGCAAACTGCCTCTATCGAGGACCGCTCCATCTCTGGCACGCTGCGCAATGATTTAGGCACCGAGATGTATGACTCGCGCACCAAATTCGCGATCGGGTCAATCATCGCCAAGCCGAAGGATATCGCGCCTGAAATGTCGCTAGAGGAAGAGTTACTCCTCGAAGAAGCGCTGTTGGAAGAAGAATTCGCAGACGAAGAATCCGCAGGGCCAGCCCCGCTGGATATTACGAGCCCCTCACCCGTCCCGGGCGCCGCCCCGGAGCCGGTCATTGTCGAAGAAACACTGCCAACTGATACCACGATCACAGACAGTGAAGACAGTATCGTATCCACCGCGCAAGTAATGCCGAAGATCAAGCTCGATCCCAAAGCCCGCGCACGCACAGAAGCTGAATTTGACAACAAAACGCGTGAGCTAAAGAAAGCTGCTCGAATAGGCGCTGCCCCGAAGGCACGCGCGAAACGCGCCCGCAGCCTGTCGCCTCGCGCCATGACCGCCCTGCCCCCTGCTGAACGCAAGATGGCGAAACGTTTGGCCCGTCGTTCGGTTATCCGCGAAGACGCCATCCGCGCGCAAAGAGATGCAAATACAGTCATGCTGGATGCGCTGTCTAAATATGGCATGGGCGGAGAAGTCGCCCTATCGCGCAATGGTCAAATGGTCATCCAAATCGGTAAAGACGGCGCAAGCCCAACCCGTTTCGGCCCAGAAGACGCTTCATCAAATCCAGTCGCTGACTTCTTGGCGGTTGCGACCGAAGAGACTGACTGCTCTGAAATATCAGCTGCGGTCTCTCTCGCTTCCAACCCGATCCTCGCGACTGAGTGTATCGTGCAGGATCTGCGCGCATCCGGTCAGTTTGAATATGTCGAAAAAGACTACATCTTCCAGAACCAGTTCGCCCGCAAACCCAAGCCTGACCCGAAACCAGAACCTACTGGCACCGAAGAGACACCGACGACACCCGCTGAAGTTTCAATGACACCCAACGACCCACTCTGGTCGCTACAATGGCATTTCATGAACCAAGGCGAAGGTGAAGGCACGTCGCCCGGCGGTTCAGGCTTCCAAGACTTCTGGGCGCGCCAAGCCAACACAGGCTCTGCCGATGTTGTGGTTGCGGTTGTCGATACCGGCTTACAGCTCGATCACCCAGATATCGAAGGCTCACCCAATGTCGTCGCTGGCTGGGACATGGTGTCAGACCCGCGCATCGGCAATGATGGCGATGGGCGTGACAATGATCCAAACGATCCCGGTGACATGTGTGACCCAACAGCGCCAAACGCTGAAGACACGTTCCACGGCACCCACGTCGCTGGCACAATTGGCGCAGCGGTCACAAATAATGGCTCCGGCGTTGCTGGCGGCGCATGGAATGTGAAAATCGTTCCGGTGCGCGCGCTCGGCAAATGCGGTGGCCGGTTGTCAGACATCAATGACGCTATTCGCTGGGCCGGTGGTCTTATCCCGGCTGAAGGCGCTGATGGCGGCGAAGAATGGAACGACAACCCTGCCGACATCATCAACCTTTCGATTGGCCTGTTTGAATATTGCCCGGCCTCTCTGCAAGACGCGATTGATTCAGTTGTCGATCGCGGCGTTGTCGTTGTTTCAGCGGCGGGCAATGATGGCGGCTCAACAACATTCCACGCGCCCGGCGGCTGTAACAATGTCATCTCAGTTGCCGCAGGTGATGCACGCGGACAGATCGCGCCATATTCTAACTTTGGCGCTGAAGTTGATGTGCTTGCCCCCGGTGGTGACTTAACCCGAGACGACAATGGTGATGGCCATCCGGACGGCGTCCTCTCAACCAAGAAATCTACTGATTGCTTTGATCTGGTTACGGGCGAGCCTGTAGACAATTGCTTCTATGCTTATGAGCAGGGCACCAGCATGGCCGCGCCGCACGTTTCTGCCGCGCTCGCATTGCTCAAAGCACGCGACCCTGAAGCGACAGGCGAAGAACTGACCAGCCTGCTGCTCTCATCGCTCGACCCGAGATCACCGATGCAATGCGCCGGGTCTTGTGAGCGTTATCCGGGCACGGAGCCTATCGAGGGCAATCCAGACATGTGCTTACGCCCGTGTGGTGGTGGCCTGCTGAATTTGGGCAATATACCTGAAACAGCCGGCGGCGCTGGCAGCCAGTAAATGACTGAAACCCGCCCCCCCTTCCACTATGGCGGCCCATTGGGACTTGGCGCCCTAGTGGCTGTGGCTGGGGCTGCGGGGGTGTATCTATACACCAATAGCGGACCGGACATTGCGGTGGAAAGTGACCATCCTATTCCGGTCGTCGTCACATCTGCCGAACCCGTAAAAGTAACAATCGATACGCAGCCCAAGCCCACAACGGAGGCTGAACCAGACATTGTAACGGTTGAGAAAACCACCCCTCCAATGTTGAAGAAGATTGAAACGCCTCGGCCCTCTCCCTCGACAAAACCGCTAGTGCGCACGCCTTCAAGCCCAAAGCCTAAACCGCGTATTGAGACACTGCCCGCACAGGCCAAGGGTGTGGAAGTGACCTTCATCGTGCGGATCAAAGGCTCCGATGACATTGATCAAGCCGCCCGGCTGTTCAAGAAAGACCGGCCCGAGGCGATACGCGCGTTTTCGCACTATGCTGAAACTGCCCCAGCCTTCAAAGATTTTAAGCTCGTTGGCGGCAGCTATTCGGGTGAAATTCGGCTGGCCTATACATTACCGCCCGGCACAAAGCCTGACCGCGCAACGATTAACAAAATCAAGAACAAACTCATGTCTGTGGACGGCGTATCTTATGCCGATCCGGACTTTGTGGCACATCCTGGAAAGGAGTAATCTGATGAAACAGACCCTCATGCTCGGCGCCGCTATGGCGTTATTCGTTAGCGTTTCAGCCTGCGACCAGATGAACCCAGCCAGCTCGCAAGAAACGCCAGCCTTCACACCCGCACCGACCAAAGAGGCCGAGGCTGCCCCGCCCACTCTGCCGGATCGCGCATCAACCGCTGAGTCCAAAGCCGCAATCAATTGGGACGCCGCGCGCGCAGACCTCGCCGCCCTTCCACGCGAGGAGCGCGACACATCCTTCCAAGTGGCCTCGACCGACACGCCGCCGCCTGTGCCAGTTCTGCTGCCCACCGGCATCGTGAGAGTGCAAGGCGCAGGCAACGCGCCCCGCTTTCAGCCGCTCACTGATGGCTACTACGCCGCCTATCCGGGCGTGGACTATGACATCATCGTCAATGGCACCAATGAGGTGATCGGCAAAGCGGGCGCGACATCTGCCGCGTCTGAGACATTCCTGTTCCAGCCGACCGGATCTGGCGCGATGGTGTCATTCTCCAAATATGGCGCGGACTATCTGGTCGAGTTTGAGTGCAATGCTATTGAAGGCGATGAGCCTGATTGCATCGCTGAAGAAGACGCTATCGAGACCGCCCGCAAACTGATTATCGCGGGGACTCGATAAAATGTTGAACCTGAGAACTTACTTGGTTTGCGTGCTGGCTGGTCTGACGCTGGCGGCTTGTGACGTTATTCGCTTTCCCGGCGATGGCGGTTCGCCACCAGAAACGCCAGAAGTCAGCCCCGAACTGCCAGACGGCGCACCCGGCCCTCCCCCACCAACCGAAGAAGTTGAAGACCCTTATAGTACGGGCGAGACCGATGAAACTGACGTGGTTGATCCGGCACCGGACGAGGTAGACACTGAAGCAGAAACAGAGACCGAAGCTCCCACCACGCCAACTGATACAATCAGCATAGATGAGGTCGAGACAGGCACAGCGCCGCCAGAAACAGACGAGATTGAAACAGGAGTTGAAACGCCTGCTGAGATTGATACTGACACCGAAGCAGGCACGGACACCGATACCGATGCGACTGAGGTCGTTGACATCGCTACCCCAGCACCAACGTCTGTCTTCTCTTACAATGCACCGGGTCGATTGCTTCCAGGCAGCGGCGGGGGCGATACGGATCAAGTCGTGCATGCGCCTGATATTGTCTTCCCGATAAAATCTGCGCCAACCTACCTCCAGTCCATGGTCTTCACTTATGGTGGCGGCGTGGGCGGCGGCGACCAGTGCGACGCGCGCAACTATGAATATCCGTGGCGAGATAATTTCTGCGAGAAACGCAGCGCCAATCGCAACTCACCCTTCTGCCCCACCGCCCGCATTCATCAGGGCCAAGACATTCGTGTCGGCACGGCGGCAGACTGTAACACACTGCGCCGCGCCGATGCAGCAGACCGCGCCTTACATGAAGTGGTCGCTGTAGAAGATGGCATCATCTCAAATGTCGGCACCTATAGCGTCAATGTGCGTGCCGGTGGCCACATCTATAAATACATGCACATGAATATGAAAAAGCTGAAAGTGACTGCGGGCCAAACGGTGACAGCCGGTCAAACGCTTGGCTATGTCTCGAATGACTTTGGCGGCACACCAACAACATTCCACCTGCATTTCGAGATCGTGGAGAACACAGCCGAGAACGGCTGGTCACACGTGCCGCCATATTTGTCGTTGGTGGAGGCATATGAGCGCCGCGAGAATGGCCCCGGCGAACTGATCGAGGCCAATGTTGCCGTTGCGTCCGCGCCGCTGGTCATTCCTGAAGGGTTTATAATCGTCGAATAGCGCGGGAACGCCCTGCCCTATATTGGGCGGAATGTCAGGGCGACGCCATTGTTGCAATAGCGAAGCCCTGTTGGATCTGGCCCATCATTAAACACGTGCCCTTGATGCCCAAGACAGCGCGCACAATGATATTCCGTGCGCGTTGAAAGCAGCTTCGCATCCGTCTTGGTGCCAATTGCGCCGGGTAGCACGTCATAGAAGCTCGGCCACCCTGTTCCGCTCTTATATTTAGTATCTGAGGAGAACAGCTCCAAATCACAGCCCGCACAATGGAACACGCCATTGCGTTTTTCATCATTTAGCGGCGATGTGAACGGGCGCTCTGTATCTTCTAGGCGCAGAACAGCATAAGCAGCGGGCGGCAGCTGTGCCTTCCAATCTGCATTGGGGCGGGTTCTAAACTCGCTCTCAACAAACGCATCGACTGACGCGCCAGCCCTAGCGGCGGCCTCTTTTACGGTCTCATCGCTAGAACACCCTGCCAATACAACAGCAGAACAGCCAGTGAGAAGAAGCGCGCGTCGGGAAATCATTTTTGTCATCGGGATATTAGGCCTGAATTTGTCACGCAGCACAATTCAACAATAGACACTTTTGGGTGAAATCGCAGTCAGGTTCCCCCGTCCACAAACAGCTCGCCTTCCAAATCATCGACCCGTGCCTGAAAGAAAGCGCGCACGTCTTTGAGGGCCTGATTGTAAATCTCCGCCCCCATTGTGCGCACCATCATGTCAACGACTTGCTCGGCCTGAAAGCCGCTCAATTCCTCGTCGAACTCGGTCGCGAACATGGTTTGTAATTGGCGAGCTAGGCCCGCGCGGGCACCTTCTGGAAGCGTAACTGACATGGGCGAAGGTAACCACGACGTGCTCCCCGCGTCCACACCAGCGGGATTTCGCTATGGCGCTGACCCGTCATCCTCTGCCGTATCGCGGCCAAAGTTCACCTCGTCGGAATCTTGCCCAGCATCTACGATCGCCTTGCGGATAGACCGCGCACGCGTGAACTCTTTGATCAGCGTATCGCCATCATCCCAGCGGATCGCCCGTTGAAGCACTGCAAGGTCTTCTGTGAACCGGCCCAAACATTCCAAAACGGCCTGCTTATTGTTGAGGAACACATCCCGCCACATCACCGGGTCAGACGCGGCAATACGAGTAAAATCTCTAAACCCACCAGCGGAGTATTTGACGACCTCGCCATCCTCAACCGTTTCCATATCAAAGGCGGTGGAAACGATGTTGAACGCAATCAAATGCGGCAGGTGAGATGTGATGGCCAAAACCCGGTCATGGCGCGCGGCGTCCATGCTCTCGACCTTCGCGCCAACGCCGCTCCAGAACAGCGACAGCTGCGCCACGGCCTCATCATAGCCCTCGCCCCCGTCTTCCAGCGGCGTGAGGATATGCCATGCATCGCGGAACAGCGTCGCGAACCCAGCCTCTGGGCCTGACTGCTCTGTGCCTGCGATGGGATGACCGGGAATGATATGCACACGCCCATCACCCGCAGCGGCCAACGCTTCAGCGGCCTGAGCCTTTACAGAGCCTACATCAGTAAGAATTGCGCCGTCTTTCATGGCCGGCACACAGGCAGAGGCCACTTGCAGCAAAGCACCAACAGGCACGCAGAGAATAACGCAATCGGCTTGCGTTACCGCCGCCACCAACGACGTCGCCACATCGCCCAGCTGCAGCTCAGCGGCGCGCGCACGCACATCCGCGTCTGCGTCCCACAATGCCACTTCGCTGGCCACGTCATACGCCACAGCCGCCCGCGCCAAGCTGGCCCCGATTAGGCCAACGCCAATAATCGCGATTTTCGGGAAGACAGTGTCAGACATTTATACGGCTACCTTGCGCTTAATTTCTGCCCTGTGGTGGGCAAAGCAATCCAGTCAGTCAAGTGTAACCCCGTAAGCGACGGAATGGCACGGCTGAATTGGGCGCAGTTCTCGGGTATACTCCACCATCAAATAGGATGACGCCATGACCAAGAACACGCCCATTCTTAACGGCATAAAACTGCGCTGCGGTGCGTGTGGTGAAGGCAAGCTTTTCTACGGCTTTCTCAAGCTGAATTCAAAGTGCCCGTCCTGCGCAAGAGATATGTCCTCTGCCGACACAGCAGACGGCCCAGCCTTCTTCGTCGGCTTTGGCGTGCTCATCCTGCTCGCACCGTTCTTATTCTTGTTACCGATGAGCCCCCTTCCCCTCGTATGGAAAGTCATTTCCATACTCATTCTGTGCGGGGTGCTTATAGGGTTATGCTTGGCGCTCTTACCAATTGCCAAAGCAATATTGCTGAACCTGCAGCTACATCACAACGCAGAACAGGCCACATTTGGCAGCGATGATAGCTGAAGAGTTAGCCCAGTCCGCGCTGCCACGCTTTGTCTGACCGGCCATCAAGCAGCGACCCCAGTTTTTCCAAATTGTGCAGCTTGTCTGCCTGATCTGGACGCCCAAGCGCATAACCCTGCAGCAAGTCACATGACAGCAATTGCAATATCGCAGCCTGATTCTCAGTTTCGACACCCTCAGCGATGACTTTCATGTTCAATGAATGCCCAAGCGCGATAATCGATTTCAAGAGCTGGCGCCCAGTGCGTCCGTCTTCCAATTGCTGGATAAATGCGCGGTCGATCTTCAGGCCATCAAACTCAAACCGTTGCAAATAGCTGAGCGACGAATAGCCCGTGCCAAAATCATCGAGTAAGACCTGAACGCCCATCTTACGCAGGCGCGCCATGGTGCGCTTGGCTTCGCCGGTATGAGAGATCAAAACACCCTCAGTAATCTCAATCCGCAAAAGGTTCGGGTTGATCTGATAGTGCTTAATCACCGCCTCAACACTATCGGCAAAACCCGCAACGCGGAACTGAACCGGTGAGACGTTGATTGCGATGGGAATTGTCTTTTGGCGCTTAATCTCTTGTACCGCTTGATCCAGCGTCCATTCACCCAGTTTAGTGATGAGACCCGTTTGTTCCGCAATTGGGATGAACACAGAAGGAGACGCGGCCTTCCCGCCTTTGCCCGGCCAGCGCATCAGCGCCTCGGCGCTCATAACCTTACCCGTGCGCGCACAAACGAGCGGCTGATACACAAGCTCCAGCTGATTATTGGAAAGCGCCGCATCCAGCTCAGAACTCAAATTCCGGCGCAGTTGAAGCGCTTCGTCCATGTGCGGTAAAAAGAGTTGATAGGGCGAATGAAGCTCGGTTTTGGCAACATACATTGCGACATCGGCTTGGCGTAGCATTTCACTCGGATCAATTTTCTCGCCCATCACCGGTGGCGGAGCGACCCCGATGCTCGCATTGATAACAACCCGGTCAGCATCCACCTCGAACGGCTCAGCCAGCCTTTCTTTGATCGACACGGCCAAACGCTGCGCATCAAATTGAGAGCTCTCACCCTTCAACAAAACCGCAAATTCATCCCCGCCCAAACGGGCCAGCTTGTCTTCTGGTTCGAGCAAGCCAGCAATGCGGTCGCACACGTCTCTCAGCAATTGATCACCAACCGGGTGGCCCAGCGTATCATTCACGATCTTGAATTCATCAAGACCTACCACGAGCAAGCTTGGCCGCACTTTGTTATCCGCGATGGCCAGCCCGAGCAGTTCGGTCATGTGCGCGCGATTGGATCGCCCGGTTAGCGCATCCGTTTGCGACAGAATTGTCGATTGCGCCAATTGCTTTTTCAGCTGGTCGCGCTGCTGCGCGCCCCGCCACAACAGCAAAGCGCCGAGCCATGCCAAGCTCATATTGGCAATTATTATCTCGTGTACATAATCCATGCCTAGCCACTCTCTCATGCGGAAAGTGTAATCCGCCCTACAGCAGACAGATCACCCGCGAATCCCTCAGAAACAGGTATGGCAGGCAGGGATCAAAGAATCTTTGAGAGGATCGGGTAGATTTCAGCAGCCGATTAACCACGGCGATCGAGCGGCGCTAGCTTGAAACAGCAGGCTCGTCTCTTTCGCCCGTTCTAATGCGGATGACAGTTTCCAGATCGTGCACGAAAATCTTGCCATCGCCGATGGTTTCCGTGTTTGCGCCTTGCACGATCGCATCGGTCACCCGATCAGCGATCTCATCAGAACAAGCCACCTCGATTTTCACCTTGGGCAATAGGCGCACTTCATACTCGGCGCCGCGATAAACCTCTGTTTTGCCGCGCTGGCGACCATAACCGCGCACTTCAGAAACGGTGAGGCCTGTTGCGCCCACTTCAGTCAACGCATCGATGACTGCGTCTAATCGGCTAGGCTTGAAGATAGCTGTGACGAGTTTCATTTTAGGGCCCCTAAGCGGTCATCTGGTATAAGTTAGCGTACCGAACCTATTGATAACGTCAACGTTTTTCGGGTGATCGGGTCGCTATTGAGCCTCTGAGGCGTGCTTTCTCTACAACGGGTGCAACTGCGCCGCCGCCCGGATCAGCATAAAGGCGCTTCACGGCTTCGACCAAAATCACCCCGCCAAAACCGGGAGTTAGTAGCTGCCCGATGCTCTCCCAGCCTTCAGCTGCAGAGGTCACCACACGGTTAGAAACTGGCGGTAAATAAAGCGATGACGAGCTCGCAGTGACCTGAAACAAGCCAACCGACAGCAAATTGAGCAATTGCGCCCGAGACCACGGCCTACCCTGCCCAAACGGCGTGCGCGTCGCCCGGGACCACATACCCGCCCGGTTCGCCGCCGCCAGAACTACCCGACCCTCTGGCGCGGTAATCCGCCAAATCTCTCGCAAATAGGCGCGCGGATTACCCGTTTCTTCCAAGCCATGCAGCACGATCACGCGGTCAAACTGTCCATCACCAAACGGCAAACGAATGTCACCGACAGACACCGCCGCATTGCCCCGCTCGGTCGCCGCCCATGAAACCGGCCCATGTTCCAACGGCACAGCCGCGATGGTTTGGCGCGCTGTCTTAGCAAAGGGTTCCAACACAGGAATGGCGTAACCCAACCCCAACATTGAGAGGCCAGCCCCGTCACCCCACAGGTCAGTCATGCGCCCCGCAAGGATGCGTGCAGCCGCCCGGCCCAAGGGGCCGTCGTAAAATCGCTGAAGGGTGACTGCATCCTGACGCATAGATTTTCCTGTGTTACGCTTAGTAGGATAAGTCTATCCCATAGCCTGAATAAAGATTTTCCAAATGCTACAGATACACCAGTTTCCTTGCTTGAATGACAATTATGGATTTCTCGTTCACGACCCAGCCACGGGCGACACGGCGGCGATCGACACGCCCGACGCCGACAAATACCTCGCCGAGGCCGCCGCGCAGGGTTGGACCATCACGCAAATCTGGAACACGCATTGGCATCCAGACCATGCGGGCGGCAACGAGAAGATCAAATCTGTAACAGGCTGCAAAGTCACCGGCCCAGCGGGCGAGTCTGGCAAAATCCCCGCAATCGACCAAGCCGTTCGCACCGGCGACACGATCACATTGGGCAAGCGCGAAGTCACGGTGATGGATGTGCCCGGCCATACGCTGGGCCACATTGCCTATTTCATGGCGGCGGAAAAGGTCGCCTTCGTCGGTGACGCGCTATTTGCACTGGGCTGTGGCCGCGTGTTTGAAGGCACGCCCGACATGATGTGGAGCAGCCTCAAAACCCTCAAAGGCCTGCCTAGCGAAACCATCATCTATTGCGCGCATGAATACACAGCGGCCAATGCGGCGTTCGCCATCACGGTGGACCCTGACAACAGCGCCCTTCAGGCCTATGTCGAAGAGATCAACGACAAACGCGCACGCGGTGAGTGGACTGTCCCAACCCTGCTCTCGCGTGAGTTAGACACAAATCCATTCCTCCGCGCCGACTACCCGCCCCTGCAATCGGCAATGGGCCATCCCGGTGACGCCGTCGCCACCTTCGCCGAAATCCGAGGCCGGAAAGACAATTTCTAGTCAAACCCGCTGATGGGGTTCACCCGATGTTTGGATTTTGAATCTAGAGTCAGCCTCAGAAAGAGGTAACCCGCTTATGTTCGGCAAACGTCCAAAAATTGATACGACTTTTGGCGTGCCTATGGATCTGAACAGACCGTTCGGCGCGCCCATTCAGGACCGCCACAAAGACACGTTTGAATTGCCTCAAACTGCCCCCAAAGTGCAGCAGGAGCGCCTCAAACTGCCCGAAACTGCATCAAAAAACTGGGGCGCTGCGCCTGGAAACACAGTGAAACGCACGGTTTCTGACGTAAAACTCCCAAAAATCCCAATACAATTCCTCATCGGCGGGGCTATCGTCCTGTGGATGATCAACCCGCTCTTATTGTTCGGTGTGGGTGTTGGCTGGGTTGTCCTCCAAGCACGCAAGAACAAGCCAAAACCGCCCGGCACCAATACTTGACCCAAAATGACAAAGCGGCCGCCCCAAACTGGAACGGCCGCTTCTGATTGCGAACCTGTGAAGGTAAGCCCTAGCCCGCGATATACTGCGCGCCGTTTACGGTCATTGTTGCGCCAGTGATGAAGGCAGCTTCTTCACTGGAGAGATATGCGCACATAGAGGCGATCTCTTCAGGTTTACCGAGACGGCCAATCGGAATTGATGAAACGATGCTCTCCAGCACCTTCTCAGGCACTGCACGCACCATTTCAGTGTCGATATAGCCTGGGCAGATCACGTTGACGGTGATGCCCTTCTTGGCGCCTTCCTGAGCAAGAGCTTTGGTGAAGCCGATAAGGCCAGCCTTCGCAGCAGAATAGTTCGCCTGACCAAATTGGCCTTTTTGACCATTGATCGAAGAGATGTTCACAACACGGCCAAAGCCACGCTCACGCATGCCTTCCCAAACCTGACGGGTCAGGTTGAAGGCAGAATTCAAATCAACATCGACAACCTTGTCCCACTGCTCTTTAGACATTTTGTGGAACGGCGCGTCCCATGTGATGCCGGCATTGTTGATCAATACTTCAACTGGGCCAAGATCAGCTTCGATCTGCTTGAGACCTGCACCAACAGCGTCAAAGTCTGACACGTCAAACTTGTAGGTTTTGATACCCGTTTCTTTTTCAAAAGCGGCAGCCGCTTCAGAATTGCCGCCATAGTTAGCTGCAACGTTAAAGCCCTTGGCTTTCATTCCTTCACTAATTGCACGGCCAATACCGCGCGTACCACCGGTTACCAAAACAGTCTTAGACATCCCTTATTCCTCCTCAAGGCATGATTGTTAGTAGTCTACACCTACCTTTCATTACCCCTCCAACTCAATAGCTCATTGGTCGCGGGGCAAATCTGTGCAAACAAATGAGATATAGCACAAAAATTGCATCTCAAATCACGAGAGCTAAGGGTAGGATATGGCGAAGAAAACAGGTCCAGATGAGTCGATCATCATCAAGAAATATGCCAACCGGCGCTTGTATGACACTTCCACGTCCTCTTATGTGACGCTGGACCACCTGTCACAACTCGTTCGCGACGGTCAGAATTTTGAAGTTCGCGACGCAAAGTCAGGCGACGACCTCACCCGGCAAGTACTGACCCAGATCATTTTTGAGCAAGAAACCAAAGGCGAAGGCGCCCTTCCGCTAAACTTTTTGCGCCAGCTGATCGGTTTTTATGGCGGCGGCGCACAAACTTTCCTTCCAGCCTATCTCGATATGTCCATGAACTCTTTTGTCGACACTCAGAAAGAATGGCGCAAAGCCAGCAATCCGATGAGCAAGTTCGAGGGACAGGCCCAGCGCAACATGGAAATGTTTGAGCAAGCGATGAAAATGTTCATGCCGGGCAACATGGCCGCTGGCATGCAAACACCGCCAAAGCCGAAAAACCCGGTTACCGACTACCAAGCTGACGCTTTGGCAACCATGCAGGTCCAAATGGCGGCCATGCAGGACATGCTGAAAAACCTGACTAAGAAGGACTAGGGCCAGCCCCCGTTCTCACCCAGCCTCACGACGCCCCCAGGCGCGTTGCGCCGGGGATGTCGTTAACTGCCCTAAAGGTCGCCAGCGACGCCAAAGTCACGGCGGGCAGACACAATCGTAACGACCACACCAGCCAGCACGTCTAGCAAAGTCATGCCCATCAGAATGAAAAAGGTGGATGTCGCATAGTTCGGGTTCATCAAGAACATGACGAGGCACATGATAAACAGGCCCATGGACACCGCATGATTGATGATTGTTGCCGTACCTGTTGAGGTCGATTTCAAAATCTCCAAGAACAGGAATACGATCGCAACCAGAAGGATCGCGTCGCCCTTGGTCAGCACCCAGTTCACACCGGAGATCATAGGCAGACTAACGAATTGAGAGTTTAGCAGCCCCAGAATAGGCGCGGAGGTGTGCGTAACCATTTCGCCCATCTCATTCGTGTATTCCACTTCACCACCAAACCCGACCGCCAGCAGCATATACAGCGCTACCGGGATAACCAGCAGCGGAAAAATTCCAAATATCAGTCGCATTGTGCGCCCCTTCTTGGTTCGTGGCTCAGAAGCGTTATTCTCACGCTCCCCACTTTCCCTCTTCGCGATCGCGGCTCCGATGAGCTCAATCTGTCTCAGTTTGTCCATTTACCCTATCCGTGTGACGGCCGAGTTAACAACAAGAATACTGTAATGATGATGTCGATAAGAGGGCAAGCGAAAGGATAAGTGGAATGGGTAGCGAAAATACAGCTAGCACTGTAATAACGGGTGCCCCCGGGACCGGAAAGACGTCCATCATTTCGCATTTGGGCGATAAAGTGTCATGCATACCCGAACCAGCCCGCCGGGTGCTCAAAACCGCGCGGGAACAGGGCACCGATGCCACGGGCGATCGCGATCCCGTCGCCTTTCTTGATGCCATGCGTAACATGATGCTGAATGACTTAGAGCTTGCCAAGAGTTTGCCGCAGCCTATCGTTTTCGATCGGAGTCTTCCGGACCTGATAGCCTATGCAACATGGTATGAGCGCGTTGGTGGCATCAGCTTGCCCGATCACCTTTCGCCCGAAAACCTCGCCGCGTTATGCCGCCAAGAGATGCCGACTGTGAGCGTGTTTCACTGCCCCGTATGGGACGAAATATATTCGCAAGATGATGAGCGCAGGATGACGCTAAGCGAGGCGCGGCAGTTCGATTCTATGATTGGGGACGCGTATGAACAGCGACTGGGGATTGTTCCCGTGCTCGTTCCAAAGGGCGCACCTCAGAAACGCGCAGACTTTATCGCAAAGGCTATGGCGCTCTAAAGTTCATCAAATCCATTCGGGTTGCGGCGCCGGCGGACGAGCCAGCCGACCCCACGCATGTCTGACCAAGCGTCGCCCAAGCGGCCGAAATTGGTGTAATTCGAGGCCCCTGCTCCGCGTTCGCGGTGGTCCACATCTCTGAACTCCACATCATACCCCTCACCCTTCATCAGGGCGGGCATGTAGCGATGCATGTGATCGAAGTATGGCAGCGCCAGATAGGTTTCGCGATACATCACCTTGATGCCGCAGCCGCTATCGTCGCAATCATCTTTGAGAATGCTTTGGCGTACATTGTTGGCCAAACGGCTACCAAAGCGCTTCCACGCTGTGTCTTTACGGCTACCGCGACGGCCCATCACCATTTTCAAATTCTCTGGTGCGTCATTCCGGGTCAGTTGGCGATACAGGTCTGGCAAGTCTGCGGGAACATTCTGCCCATCACCATCCAGCGTGCCTATAACTGCCCCGCGCGCATTTTGAACGCCTGTACGGATAGCGCGAGACTGACCGGCGTTCTTGCGATGGCCGAGCACGCGCAATTGCGGAAACCGGGTCTTTAGTTCGAGCAGCTCAGCGCGCGTATCATCGGGCGAGGCATCATCGACAAAAATCATCTCATAGGCGCGCCCTTCTAGGGCAGCGGCGATTTCTGTAACAAGTGCTTCGACATTGCCCGCTTCTTTATGAGCAGGAACGACAACGGAAAATTCAAGTGACTGGGACAAGGGGCGTCGAGCCTCGTATTATGAAAACAGTCCCGCCTCATAGCGCCCACGCCCAAAAAAAGCGAGCCTTGAGGGACAGACACACAAAATGTGTGACACCGTTTAATGATACCCCACACAACCACCCGCCCCCCCAAACTTGTTAGTGATTTAAGTCGCCCCGCAATAAAGGCTCCAAACAGCGGTGGTCACCACTCAACGGGTGGGGTCAATACCTAGAGATGACACCAAGTCATAGTAACCAAAAAGCACCATGATAAAGAACACAAAAAGTATGAGTTCGTGTTTGAAATGATGTGAATGAAAGAACGCTCTGTCGCGATGACGGATCACATCCATCAGTTCATCACCAAACCGTATCGACAAGAACGTCCCAATCCCAGACAGGATAACAACGCCCCAGTACGGATAGGGCGTAACAATTACTTCAAGCAAAAGCTTCGTGATCAGTGTCGTTTCATACACATCGGGCGTGAACTGAAACACAAGCAGGTTCACCAATATGGCGACGGCCCAGACCACCACTTCAGAAATGACCATACGGATACCGAATAGAAGCCTGAGCGGGAAATCCAACAGAAACCCAGCATCTGCAATCGGCGTGCATAGCACGAAAAAACTCCAACTCAGTAAGGCGGCAGTTCCGCCGGTCGCCAAACCAAATTCAACACTCAAATAGAGCAAATAGCTGGCCAGAACCCCCAACAGTAACAGGAACTTTATGATGACCTGTTTTCGGGGCACCGTGGACGTGTTTTTCATTTCACATGATATCGAGGTGTTGCACATTTTCACAAGTGAAAACACTACAAGACGTACGCGAACGAACACGCTAAAAAGCCAGCATGACATTTCTTGATCGCCTGTCGCGGGGGCCGAAGGCCTTTATCTTGCTATTCTTTATGACGCTTATGAGCGCGGCTCCGGGCGTATTCAACATGCCCGCGCTCGACCGGGACGAGAGTCGCTTTGCGCAAGCCAGCAAGGAGATGCTGGAAGAAGGCGATTATATCCGCATCCAATATCAAGACGAGCTGCGTAATAAGAAGCCCGCTGGCATCCACTGGCTACAAGCGGCGGCAACCGCTGTCACCACAGGGCCAGAGGCCAAGCAAATTTGGACCTATCGCATTCCGAGTTGGCTCGGCGCAGCGCTGGGCACTGTCGTCTGCTTTTGGGCAGGAATCCCGCTCATCGGGCGAAGAGCGAGCTTCCTCGGCGCCGCGATGTTCGGATCGACGCTGCTGCTAACCAGTGAGGCGCATATCGCCAAAACCGATGGCATGTTGATCTTCCTCACCACGCTAACCATTGGCGCGCTCGCACGGCTTTACATGGATGACACTCCGACCAAGAAGATGGCGATGCTGTTCTGGCTGGCAATGGGTCTTGGCTTCCTCATCAAAGGGCCGGTTACGCCTATGGTCGTCGCTTTCGCTGGCATCGGCGCGTGGGGCTATAGCCGCTGGAAAACTGGCGCCACGAATGATGGCTGGAAAATGCTGCTCTGGTGGCCCGGCCCGCTCCTCTTCGTGTTGCTGGTGCTGCCTTGGTTCATCTGGATCCAGACCGCCACGCAAGGCACCTTCGTTCAGGGCGCGGTCGGCAAAGACCTGAAAGACAAGTTCGTCGGCGCATCAGAGGGCCATGGCGGCCTGCCCGGCTATCACTTGCTGCACATTCCCGTCTGGTTCTTCCCGGCGACGATGATGTTCATCCCGGGCATCGTCGCTACCGTGAAAGCGCTGCGCCAGAAAACCCTCACCGCTGTTGCGCATGGCACCGAAGGTTTGATGGTTCTCGTCTTCTGGGGCGGCCTGACTTGGATATTCTTCGAATGTCTACCGACCAAGCTCTCTCACTACATCCTGCCTGCCTATCCGGCCTTTGGTCTCATCGCTGGCTATGGCGCGGTGCAGATGATGGACAAGGTGCGCATGCCGGTGACGCGCTGGGTATCGCTCACACTATTTGCAATCGGCGCAATAGCACTCCTGACGGCCTCATTCCCGGGCGTGGTTGAGTATTTGATGCGCGAAACAGCGGGCGACTTCAAAACCGCGACCGCAACCGAAGTGATGGCCCTGTGGGACGGCATGCAAAATTACACGCTCTGGCTTTGGACTGCAGGGTTCATCTTGAGCGGCATTGCGATCATCGAATTTGCGAGAGAGCGAGACGGAATAGCCATTCTATTCGGCGTCTTGGCTAGCATCGCGCTCGGCTGGCACGTGCGCTGGGTTATGTTGCCCAGCCAGACATGGGTGCAGCCAACTGAAACAGCCCGCATGGCGCTAGAAGATGTGTGCGGTGTGCCCGGAATGGGCGGAGCTTGCCTCGGCCAAGAGCCTGCCCGCATATTGGCGCTCGGCTACGCTGAGCCTAGCTATGTCCTCACCCTCGGAACACAGAATTTGCACCCACCAGAAACACCGACCGACTTGCCCACATCAGCAGCCGATTATCCGGTCGTCTATCTCGTCAATTTGGAAGACCGCAAAGCCGAAGGCGGCATGTCTGCCCTCGTCGATACCCTGTATGAACAAGGCATCAATCAGGGCCGCTGCATAAGCGAGAGCGAGCCTTATTACGCGCTGAACTATTCCAATGGCGACCCAGCCGCCTTCCGCGCGATCCGGTTCGACAGTGGCGACTGCTTCAAACCAGTGACGCCGGAAAATTAGTTCTATCAATTTGCATTTCGCGATCCAGTGTCTTTATTGTCTACCGCAGGCTACTTGACTTAACCTGTTGAACTCATGAGACAAGATGCAACGAAATACTCAACGCCGTTTTAAAAATCGAGCCGCACAGTCCCGTCGGGGGTTGGTGTCATCTGTCGATTCCGGGTTCGCCATATTGCTACTTACAGCTAGCGCGTTCATGTGGATGCTGTTTCAGTTCTTCCTAAAGCTGACGAAGCACCCGGAATGTGAGGCCAGGCCAGCGTCGCTTTTCGGTGAGGCCGGCAAAATAGATGCGATAATGGATTTCTGCCTAGCTGGAATTTTCACGTCATTTGTTATCGTCGCAATCTGGACCATGTATGTGCGTGCAAAATCCAAATTCCGGTTTTCAAATGTCGTGCTGTTGATCACACACCTAGGCCTATTGGTAGCCATGGCGCTGTTTTGGACGAATGTGTGGTCGATTTTTCATCCGCTACATCCGCTCGCTCCTGCTGCCAGCCACATCAGTCAGCCGTTTACGAAAGACAGCGTAGCATCGATTGCTAGTTTCGAGTGGCTATCTGAACCGGATGTTTTTGAGGGCAAGTCTGAATGGGAACTCAAAAGAACGGGAATCTATTGGAATGAAAAATCCCAACTTCTCGTCCAAAACGCTGTTGTGAAATCATGTTTTCCCGGCAATGAGGTCAGGCAAATCGTCCGCAACTACGTCCCCGGTGGCATACTCACTGATGGCTCTAACTTGAATGAATGGAGCGATACTAGCCTACATACCTTCATCACGCGATTCGTGATTTATGATGCGGAGGGCCAATACATCACGACTCAATCGGGTTGGGATCATCACGAGTTCGAAGGCCTCTTACAGCTCGATGCTGCTCGCGCTTCCAGTCGCGACCCTAAACAAGCGCGACGTGACGTATGGGAATCATTTTCAGATCCTCTTACACCTCGACCAGCTCTCTACGAAGAGGCTCTCCTATCGTATGAAGAAATTTACTCAAACGTATCCGCCGCATGGGCGAAAGAGTTAGGCCCGCTCGATTAACGCGGAGCGCGTTTTGCCAAGATGCGCTGCAATGTGCGTCGGTGCATGTTTAGGCGGCGTGCTGTTTCCGAAACATTGTGATTGCACAGCTCATAGACGCGCTGGATATGCTCCCAACGCACACGGTCGGCTGACATCGGGTTCTCTGGTGGCGCAGGTTTCTCATCAGGCAGCGCCGTAAGCGCGCGCACGATGTCTTCAACATCGGCAGGCTTGGACAGGTAGTCCACCGCGCCAGCTTTAACCGCCGCAACCGCTGTCGCAATCGCGCCATATCCGGTTAGGATCACAGCGTGCGCTTCTGGGCGATGCTTTTGCAGCACTTCAACCACATCAAGGCCGCTGC
Organism: Hyphomonas sp.; assembly: GCA_033851975.1. Taxonomy (GTDB): domain Bacteria; phylum Pseudomonadota; class Alphaproteobacteria; order Caulobacterales; family Hyphomonadaceae; genus Hyphomonas. Next base: position 332,028 of record JAWSVJ010000007.1, read on the forward strand.
CATCTTCAAGGCGCAGATCCAAAACAGCGAAGGCTGGTGGGTTGAGGCGGGCAATGTCTTTGCCCTCAGAAACTGTTGAAACAGCCGAAACAATGAAACCGCGCTGGGCCAATGCCCGCGCCATGCGCTGACCAAATGGGCCATCATCGTCCATTACGAGACAGGAGCGGTCATCCACACCTTTAAGGCTCTCATGCAGGTTAACTGTAAGGGGGCGATCCATCGCGCAATCCTTTTCCAATTTTATTCGTCCCAATATACTCGATATAGGACATTTATTCCAATTCTGTCGCCTCTAAGGCGGTTCTCGGCCACATCGCCTGCACAACTGCCCCGGATTTAGGCAAATTCTTGTTCCGGGTCGCGATTCTGCCACCTGTACGCTCTATCAGCGTTTTTGCAATAAAGAAGCCAAGTCCCATATCACCGCCGCCCATTTGCGCCTCGGAACGTTGGGACACGTAGGGCTCGCCCAATTTAGGCATCACGTCGGCCGCGAAACCGGGGCCATCATCACTAACCTGGATCATTATCTGATCCTCGGTCCAGCTTCCAACTACATTCACATATGAATTGGCAAAACTAACAGCATTCTCGATATATGCGCCTACAGCATGGAGAATTTCAGGGCTGCGATTCAACACGGGGATACGGGGGTCGGCCCCTGTTCCCGGCGCGGTGCGCACGCGCAAGTCAACGCCGAGGCCCTTAAACGGCGCCGCTGCCTCTTCGATAAGCGTGATGAGCGGCATTAGCGCGTGCACGGCATCATCGGCTTCGCGCGAGTCCCGAATAGCAGACAAGATGGTCCGGCATCGTTCTGCCTGTTCCGCAATAAGGGTCAGATCCTCATGGTGGGGGTCGTCTTCCTTCAACTCCCGAAGCAATTCGCCCGATACCAAATGAATCGTCGCGAGTGGTGTACCCAGCTCATGCGCCGTCATCGCGGACATCGCGCCCAGCGCTGAGAGCTTTTGTTCCCGCGCCATTACGACACTTGCAGCATCCAGAGCACGCACCAATCGCGCTTCATCTTGGCTCACCCGCGCAGCGGACAAAGCAAAGAAAACGATGCCGACAATCAACGCCGCCAGTTGGCCCCACTGGAATAGTGACGGCAGACTGACCATCGCGCCGTCAAACCATGGCAAAGGCAGTGATATGAACGGCATGGCCGCAGCCAGTATAACCGCTAAGGCGGCGATCAGTGTCGCCCTCACGGGGCGCAACGACAAAGCGGCGACTGTAACGGGCGCAACCAGTAGCAAAACAAATGGGTTAGACAGTCCGCCCGTCGCCGCCACCAACGCTGCGAGCTGAAATGTATCAAATGCGAGTTGCAAACCCGCTTCCCATCCGCGCGTCAAGCGCTGTGATTGGAAGGCAAACGCAAGAAACACGTTTAGCCATGCAGATGCGGCAATGATTGAAAAGCATAAAGCCAGCGGCACCGAAAAGCCAAGACCGAATTTGACGAACAACACGGCCAGCGTTTGCCCCGCAACGGCCATCCAACGCAGCGTGATGAATGTGCGCAACCGGGTTCGCCCAAGCGCTGTTTGCGCCGACCCCAGCCCCTCTGGTGCCAGCGTGAACAGCGGATCTTCAAGTAACATCCGGGAATCGCGTAAGGAATCTTCCATACCCCGCCTTATGCGGCAGGGTGACGCCCTCGCCAAGGGCGCGCGTGCGCCGCTATATATTATTGATGACCCATCGCATCAGATTTCTCAGCCTCGCAGCAGCAGCTCTCACTGTGACCGCCTGCGGAAAGCCAGCCGACCCGGCAGCCACCCAAGCAAACTCTAGCGGAGAGGCGCCGAGCTGCTTATCACGGGCTTATCCCAATATTGGAGGCCCGATCAGCCTGATCGACCACACAGGAACGCCTGTCACAGAGGGCACTTATAAAGGCGGCACGAGCATCCTTTATTTTGGTTTCACATTCTGCCCAGATGTTTGCCCCCTGACTCTGATCCGACTGAAACAAGCCTATGACGCCCTGCCCGAGGGTATGGACGCACCGCAAACCCTGCTGGTGACCGTCGATCCCGAGCGCGACACGCCGGAGAAATTGGCTGATTATGTCACCTCTGAAGCCTTCCCTGATAGACTGAGCGGCCTCACTGGATCACAAGACCAAGTTCGCGCCGCAGCGGATGCGTTCATCGCCGATTTCTCCAAGGCCGAGGACCCAGATAGCAGCGCTGAATACACAATGGACCACACCACATTGCTGTATGTGATGGACAAGGATTGGAACTTAAAAACCTTCTTCACGCACGAAGATACGCCTGAAGACATCACGACCTGCCTCACCCAATTGCTGAGCGACTAATTCAGAGCGTGGCTTCGCGAGTGAAAACACTGCTCATTTTTCTCGAATTGAGATAAGCCTCTTTAAGTTTTCATCCCGTAGGATCTAAACTTAAACAGTAAGAGAGGACGGTCGTATGAGCATCGTTTTGGACGCCTTCGTTGAAGCATTCCCACGGTTCCTTCTATGGACAGGCGCAGCGGGCGGTATGCTCGTCCTTGCTTGCACGATCTATGTCCTTTTGACCCCCTGGAAAGAATTTTCCCTCGTCAAACAAGGTAACGCGTCAGCTGGCCTCGCGCTTGGCGGCGCGATTGTTGGGCTCGCCATTCCAATTGCATCCAATCTCGCCTCGTCCACATCCCTCCTCGAACTGGCGATTTGGGGATTTGTTGCCCTCCTCATCCAATTACTGGTCTATCGGGGCGTGGATATACTACTCAACGGATTGCCCAAGCGTATCGAAGACGACCAAATCGGCGCTGCCATCGTGCTCGTTGCAGCTAAATTGGCGTCTGCATTCATATTGTCAGCAGGGCTGTGGGATCCGGCCTTGCAAAGATTCTAATAGTCGACCTTACTAGCTTCAAATGAGATCGTTCGACTGGATCATCTATGCGCTTGTGCTGGGCGTGCTTGTTACCACCGTTTTTGCCGGTAACCACAGCGCCGATGCGCCAGCACCTACGCCCAATGTCACCGCCAATGAAGACGGGCCAATGCTGCCACCGCCATCGATTCTTGATGAGCAAGTTTTGGTTCAGGTCAACGCACCCAAAGATGGTATCGGAACGGCCTTCGCGGTGAACAAAAAAGGCCAATGGATCACCGCGCGCCATGTCGTTGATGGTTGCGATTCTGTTGGGCTGCTTGTTGGCCCAAACCAATATGTTCCCGTCTCCGAAATCACACTGGATACCGAGCACGATCTCGCCCTATTGCAAACTGGGCGCAGCCCGAATGCGGTGACCTTCGATTTGGGCTCGCCCTTAACGATCGGATCTGAAGGCTTTCTGGTCGGCTATCCTCAAGGGGTTCCCGGTGAGGTCGCAACCCGCCTCATGTCTCGCTCTACACTCATCTCGCGTGGGCGTCGCACGGGCGAAGAACAAATTCTGGCGTGGGCCGAGATTGGTCGCACCAAGGGATTGGATGGTTCGCTCGGCGGCATCTCTGGTGGCCCTTTATTTGACTCCGATGGAGAGGTTCGCGGCGTTGTCGTTGCCGAAAGCCCGCGCAGAGGTCGCATTTACACGGCCTCTCCAAACTCTATTGAAGCCTTTTTGACAAAAGCAGAGATCGCTACAGAAGACGGCCCCATCCACGCTTTCAACACAAACTCATACGGGTCACTGTCTGATTCCGCCCGGCGTAAGCTGCAAGTCGTCAAAGTGGCCTGTAAGGTAATACCATGACTGAATTCGCGACCCGCCTCATCGAACGCGCCCGCCTTCTCGGCCCGCTCTGCATGGGCATTGATCCACACCCGGGCAAAGTGCCCGCCCTGTTTGGCGGCGACACACCTGAAGGGCTCAAAAACTGGGGCTTAGCGCTCGTTGACGTCGCCGCCGGTCATGTCGCGGCGGTGAAGCCACAAGTCGGCCTGTTCGAGCGCCTTGGCCCCGGCGGCATGGAAGCGCTGCAAGCTGTCACCAAAGCTGCAATGGGTGCTGACCTGCTCGTGCTTATGGATGCCAAGCGTGGTGACATCGGCTCAACCGCTGAAGGCTACGCCGCCGCCTATCTTGGCAAAGACGCCCCCTTCCCGTGCGATGCCCTGACCGTGAACCCCTATATGGGCCTCGACACGCTGGAGCCTTATGTCCGCGAAGCGGAGACCAACGGCAAAGGCGTTATCGTCCTCACCCGCACGAGTAATCCCGGTTCAGCCGACTTCCAGTCGCTGCAAATCGGCAACACGCCGCTATATGCCAAAGTCGTGCAAGCGCTCGACCCGCTGGTTAGACGCCTTGAGGGCGACAATAACTGGTCGAGCCTGATGATGGTCACCGGTGCAACAGGGCCAGACGAAGCGCGCCACATTCGCAGCCTCGCCCCCACCTCCCTCTTCCTCGTGCCGGGATATGGCGCGCAAGGAGCTGGAGCAAAACAGGCAATTGCTGGTTTCGTACCTGGCCCTGACGGCCTTGAGGGCGGACTCGTCAGCGCGTCGCGATCCGTCATTTTTGCAGAGGGAAGCGACACCGCCGCGACGCACGAAGAATGGGCCGCATGTATCCTTGCGGCTTTGCATACTGCGCAAGAGGATCTGACCCGCGCCTGCCTCGATATGCCAATCGGAGCATTGTGAGAAAAACTGACGCTAAATAGCGTACAGCCTCCCTAGGGGGACTACCCTAATTCTATCCTCGACATTGCCGCTGGATGCTCTAGTTTGTCTCCGAAACAGGCGGCAAAAGATCGCTCATTCTAACAAATTTACGGGGAGACGCTTCGGTTATGAACTGGCGCACACTGATTACAGCTTCCGCAGCAGTCGCAATTCTGGCGGCCTGCGGTGCAAAAGACACCACAACAGAAACAGCTGAACCGGCAACATCAGAAGCGACTTTCGCTGACGTTGATACCGACCGCATCATGTCAGCTAGCGCAGACGCTGAATGGCTCAGCTATGGCGGCACATATGACGAGCAACGTCACTCTCGCCTCACGCAAATCGACACGGAAAACGTTGGCGAGCTGGGCGTCGCTTGGACGTATGACCTGCTGACCAATCGCGGCGTAGAAACAACCCCGATCATCGTTGACGGCGTCATGTACGTCACATCTGCTTGGTCATTGGTTTATGCGCTCGACGCGAAAACTGGCGAAGAGTTGTGGGTCTATGATCCTGAGGTGGACCGCGCCGTTGGCGCAAATGCCTGCTGTGACGTGGTGAACCGCGGCGTCGCTGTTTACGAAGGCAAAGTCTTTCTCGGCGTAATCGATGGCCGCCTCGAGGCGCTTGATGCCAAGACCGGCGAACGCGTTTGGTCCAGTGTTACAGTTGACCAGTCCAAACCCTACACAATTACCGGCGCCCCGCGCGTCGTAAACGGCAAAGTGCTCATCGGTAATGGTGGCGCAGAGCTTGGCGTTCGTGGATACATCACCGCTTATGATGCCAATACAGGCAAAAAGACATGGCGCTTCTATGCCGTGCCAAACCCAAAGAAACAGCCTGATAATGAAGCGTCTGACTCAGCATTTGAAACAGTCGGCAACATCACTTGGGGCGACGAGGGTGACTGGGTAACCGATGGCGGCGGCGGTACCATCTGGGATTCAATCGTTTATGACGAAGTAAATGACAGCATCGTCTTCGGCGTAGGCAATGGCTCCCCTTGGAATCGCGACTACCGCGACCCATCAGGCGGCGACAACCTCTTCCTCTCCTCCATCGTCGCCGTTGATGCTGAAACAGGTGAATATAAGTGGCACTTCCAGACCACTCCGGGCGATAATTGGGACTATACAGCGACACAAACGATCATTCTGGCCGACCTTCCGCTTGGCGAAGATGGCGCAACACGCCGCGTGGCGATGCAGGCTCCAAAGAATGGGTTCTTCTACGTTCTGGACGCCGAGACGGGTGAATACATTTCTGGCAACAATTTCGTAGACGTCACTTGGGCCACCGGTCTCGATGAAAATGGTCGTCCAATCGAAGTGCCTGAGGCGCGTTATGGTGATGCCTTAGTTGAGCAATCCCCGGGCGCATTGGGCGCGCACAATTGGCACCCAATGGCATTCAGCCCACAGACGGGTTACGCTTATATTCCCGCACAGGAAATCCCTCAAGTCTATGCAAGAGATACGCGGTTTAAAAACGATCGTGTTCGCTGGAACACTGGCACCGACTTTTCTGCGGGAACGCCGCCAGTGGCACCGAACGCAATGTTTAAAATCATACGCGCCATGATGAAGGGCCGCCTGATTGCTTGGGATCCTGTCAAAGGCGAACCGGCTTGGGTGGTTGAGCATGAGAATGCTTGGAATGGCGGCGTGCTCTCGACAGCTGGTAACCTTGTCTTCCAAGGCAAGCTCGGCGGTGATTTCGTGGCGTACAATGCTACGACCGGCGAGAAGCTCTGGAACATGAATCTTAAATCGGGCGTCGGCGCCCCTGCTACGACCTATCTGATGGATGGCGAGCAATACGTCGTCGTGGCAACTGGCTGGGGCAGCGCTTACGCGCTCGCGGCTGGCATGGCATATGACGAAGAAGTACCTTCCAAGCTCGGTAAGGTTATCGTGTTTAAGCGTGGCGCAACTGGCGAAATTCCAGATGCTGAGTTCCCTGAGATCCCTAAAGTGCCCGCAACAGAAGGCTTCGGCGATGAAGCAATGATTGCACAAGGTATGGTAGATTTTGCACGCAGCTGCGCCGTCTGTCACGGCCAACTCGCCATAAGCTCAGGCGTCTTGCCAGACCTGCGCTGGTCCCTGCTTTCCGGGGACGCAGAGCAATGGAACTCTGTTGTTATGGAAGGCGCCCGCGCCTCAAACGGCATGGTGTCCTTCTCTGAGTATCTGACGGAAGAACAGTCCGAAGGCATCCGCGCTTACGTAACTGCCGCGGCCCACGCCGCTCTAGAAACAGAATAAACACTCACCACCATATACAAACTAGAAAGCCCCCCGCAGATTCTGCTGGGGGCTTTTTTTGTCCGAGTATTTCTTCCCAACTCATCACGAAATTTTGCTTTCGCGCGCGCTTTCCGGCTAGAGGCGTGAACTGATCCGCGTTAAGGTGCACGGATGCATATTCTTGGCCTCATTCTCGGTTTCCTTATCGCTGTCTCAGTTTGGACATGGCGCATCAACGCCGCGCGCAAAGGGTTCAGTGAGGCCGCCAAAATGGCTAAAACGGCCTCGAACCTGCCACGCAAGGTCGCGTTCCGTTACAAATCTGGCAAAAAGGGCTTAGCCTTGATCGAGGACCCGCGAGAAGCGGCCGCCATTGTCATGATGGAGATTGCCCGTGCACGCGGCGGCGCACTCACTGACGGTCAGACAATGACACTCCGCAAAGAGATTTCTCATTATTTCCAGTATAATGAGAAAGAGGCTAACGAACTTATCGAGCATGCGGCATGGGTCACCCAGACAGCCCCTCCCCCGCATGAGACGCTCAAGAAGCTTTCCCATAAGCTTGTTAGCTCCCAACATTTAGGCCCCAAAGAAATCGTCGATCTTGATGCAATGCTGGTCGCGGTCTCAGAAGCCGAAGGCACACCCACGCGCGATCAATTGGCACTGTTACAGATTTACCGTGATCGCGTCGGCCTAAGAACTTGAGCATCAATATTGCGTAAAACGCCTCATCCGCGTATCGGAATAGGCATGACTGATCTTACTGCCCCCTTGAAAACAAGCGCTTATAAAACCAAAGTCCTCAATGAGAACTGGACCAATTTTTCGGTCCGGCGGCACGGCGCATTTGATGGCATGTTGGTCACGTCAAAAAATTCAGGCACGCATTGGCTCAAATATATGCTCGCCGTCGCATTGGCTGACACGCACGGTATTGAACGCCCCGCCTATTTCTCTGAAAACGCTGTACGGCCTTATATTAGCTGGCCCAAAGACAAGCCGGTGTTCGAGCAATTGCCGCGCCTCGCATTCAGCCACACAATCCCACATCGCCTTACCGATTGGGGCTGGGCGCGCAGCTTGGCGAAATTGCCACCCTATGTTTTGGCCATCCGTCACCCAATGTCGATATTGGCCAGCCATCACGCCAAATGGGAATATGACATCAAGGTCGATTGGCTCGCCTATTTGAAGGGTGATCCGGGCGGCACAAAATATCGGTGCGACCTCTATTGGCTTGCCCGGTTCTGGAACCGTTGGGGCAAAGTGCAAGCGGATGACCCTTCCCGTATACTGACCATTCATTATGAGCGCACCCAAAAAGAGGCCCGCGCTGTGCTGGAAGACATCTCCAAACACTGGAACCTAAACCTCAGCACCGCTGCAATTAATGCCGCGCTCATTGCTGGCACAAAAGAGGCCATGGCCGAAAAGATCGACCCACACGCCGAACCAAATGTGCTTCAGAATCGCAAGACCAGCTTAGCCGAACTGTTCACCGATGAGGCCTTGGCGATATACCGAGAACGCATCGAGGGATTGTTCGACTACGATCTCGACTATGATCTCATGAATCTTCCGACTTAACAAAACCGCTAGACCGACCATCTGGGCCATAGGCGAGAAACCACGGCTCAACCGCTGCCTCAGCCTCTAGCTGCTGCATTTTCGGATCGGCAAACACTGCCGCTGAGTACTCGGTCGCACTCGCATCCAGTTCGATACCATAAGTACGGAACCGGGTGACCACGGGGGCAAAGAACGCATCTGCCGCGCTCCATTTGCCAAGCAGAAAATCACCACCCTGACCGTGCTCCTTACGCAGATCAGCCCACAACTTCTGAATACGCGCAACGTCTGCAGCCAGCTCCGGCGTCATTTCAGGTGTCGCCTCACGCCCACGAATATCCATCGGGCACGCCTTGCGCAGCGCTGGATAACTCGCATGCATCTCGCTTGCTGTGGCGCGAGCAATTGCGCGCTTGGTCGAATCTTCAGGCCATACCATTCCTGGGTCGGCCCATTCAGCCATCCACTCAGTAATCGCGAGGCTCTCCCACAACGTCATGCCATCCCAATTCAACAAAGGCACCTTGGCCGTTGGGCTGATCTCTTTCAGCTTTGCGCTGGTCTCGGGAAAATCGAGCGGAACGATCACTTCCTCAATCGGCAACCCAATATGACGCGCGACCAATAGTGGCCGGATGGACCAGCTGGAGTAATTCAGATTGCCCAGGATCAGCTGTCTCATTCTGGTGCCCCTGCACCTGCTGACCATTTTGTTTCGTTGATTCGGACCTCGCCAAACACACCAGCCTTCACATAGGGGTCTGCGGCATGGAAGGCCTTAGCCGCTGCCAAATCCGCAACCTGGATAAGAAAACTAGACCCAATCATGGACGTGCCATCCTCTGCTAATAGTGGACCCGCAAACCGTAAAGTATCGCCAGCCGCTTTCGCCCACGCCAAATGATCGGCACGCGTCGCCGCGCGAAGCGCTGCACCGTCAGTTTCATTGTCGAGGCAGTAAAGTGAGAATAGCGCCATTGGGAAGAACTCCGTAAGAAATCAGATAACTCCGTCTTCGCATACCGCGCGCAACCTTACCAGAGCCACTCGCCTCCCGCAGAGTGAACCATTGAAATATCATTCAATGAGACTATGGTCAGTATATGACAGAAACAACAGACACGCGAACGCAGATTCTTGAAGCGGCCATGGAGCGCATACTCCACTATGGCTACAGCAAGACGACTATGTCGGAGATTGCCAAAGATTGCTGCATGTCAGCCGGCAATATTTACCGTTTTTTTGCGTCAAAGCTCGACCTCGCCGAAGGCATGGCCCGGGTTTTCAGCCAGAAGACTTTTGAACGGCACGCTATAATCGCCCGGCTCGACACACCCGCCCCAGACAGAATCCGTGAGTTCTTCCATTTCGACCTCACCACCACGTATGAAGCGATTGAAGCGGACGCCAAAATCTTGGAACTCGCTCAGGTTTTGAAAGAAGAGCGCCCGCTCTATTTCAACGAACAGCTAGCGCAAGAGCGCATTTATATCGTGCAAATTCTTGCGTCAGGAATGGAGAATGGTGAGTTTCGCCACCTGCCTCATCCCGATGAAACGGCAGAGTTTATCCAGTCTGGTCTAATGAAGTTCAGATTCCCACAGCTGTTCTCGGCGCTCACTTTGCCCAAATTGCAGAGGGAATTGGACGGCGTTCTCGATCTAATGTTGGCAGGAATAGCTTCGCTTGAGGCTCCTAAGGAAACGCCAAAATCCTGAACGCTGAATAAAAATCAAATTATTCATTGATTATTTTTCAGGACTGCCCTATATAGGTTGGGCAGGCAGCATTGTGTTGCCCGCTCAGCAAAAAGCGAAACCGAAAAATGACCCTCTCCAGCACAGAAAAACGCCAAGCTCTGTTTGCATTGGTGGCAGCCCTCCCACTCACCGCCGCGCTATTCGCGGCAATGTTGGCATTCTCTGAATTTGTCGTTTAATCGCTAAGGCTCGATTAGGCCTTTGCGCCGCGCCGTCCAGTTTTGAATGCTGGGTTCTGCGCGGCGGCGACCTCGTCTAAAGGCCAACGCGGCCGTGCACCTATAAGCAAATCACCGTTTGCACTTATCTTACCCGCACGCATTTTTTCTGCACCGACCAAGGCAATCATTGCTGCATTGTCGGTGCAGTGGCGCAGCGGCGGCGCGATCAAATCAGAGCCATTCTCACGGCAAATCCCCTCCAATGCCGTACGGATGGCCTGATTAGCGGCAACACCACCCGCAACCACGAGCCGCCGCTCGCCTGCCGCGGCATCAAACGCGCTCAAGGCGCGCCGTGTCTTCTCGGCCAGAATATCGCAAACCGCTGCCTGAAAACTCGCACAGAGGTCAGCAATGCGTTGCGGTGTGAGCGGCTCAAGCTCAGCGGCCCGTGCCACTGCAGTTTTCAAGCCCGCAAAACTCATGTCCAGTCCCGGCCTGTTCAACAATGGCCGTGGGAGCGCAATAGCTGTTGGGTTACCCTCAAGCGCATGACGTTCCACCGCCGGCCCGCCGGGAAACCCAAGACCCAGCACTTTCGCGGTTTTATCAAACGCCTCACCAACCGCGTCATCAATGGTCGTGCCCAGGCGCTTATATTGCCCAAGACCCTGCACATCGAGAATTTGGCAATGCCCGCCAGAGACTAGCAATAACAGATAAGGAAACGGGCACGCATTTCCCAACCGGGGGCTCAGCGCATGGCCCTCCAAGTGATTTACCGCAATGAAGGGCTTGCCCGACGCTTGCGCGATAGCCTTGCCCGTCATCATGCCAACCAAGACGCCGCCGATCAGGCCCGGCCCGCTCGTGCTAGCAACACCGCTGAGTTCATCATAGCCAACGCCAGCTTGCTGCATCGCCGCACGCACAGTGTGATCTGCATACTCAGCATGCGCGCGAGCCGCGATTTCCGGCACCACACCCTTGTAAGGCGCGTGCTCGTCCAATTGTGTGCGCACCACGTCAGATAACAAGGCGACAACGCCACCTTCGAGACGCAGCACTGCTGCTGCGGTCTCGTCGCAGCTAGTTTCAATTCCCAGGATTGTAAGAGCGTCTGACATGACCGCCTGTTAGCCGGGCTAAACGGTCATGTCGAGAGGCGTCTGTCTCATACGCTACGGGCGCTGAGCTGAGCTTGGCAGGTCAGCCAAGTCTTCGGCTTGTCCAACCCAATCATCGCGGTCAATGCGTCCACGGAAATGTTGGAGCTTGTCATCGACAAAGGAAATCTCTTCATCGCCCCACTCCGCAACCTGCCAGAAATAATACACGCCAACATCATGTAGCAATGCGCACAGCATTGGGCCCACACCGTTGATCTCCTCCAATTCGTCCGGCGTACCAAAGGCCGCCTCAACGAGCAGGTTCGCCTGATCGTCAGGCTGGCGATACTGGTGGATCGCATCGGCTTCACGCTCGGCTCGGTCACGTTTCGGACGACGTTTTCGTGTTGATTTACGCTCCACTGAGCTACGCGTTTCAGTTCTTTCACGCTTCACTCTCTCAACTGGAGCAGCTTCAGATTTACGCGGCCTCGCATCTGTTGACCGACGCGCCGGTGCCTCAGCAACGAAACTCCGTGTCTCCGAGCGCATCTCAGCGCGAACTTCGGCAGCATCTGACCGGCGGCGCAACATATCGTGCATGGCAGCCAAGCCATACTCAATAGACGTCAAACGGTTCTCAACTGACCCAAAATCTACCCGGCTCTCAATAGAGCGGATAGACGACACCAGCGGTGCAAGATCAGGTTCTCGCAGCCCCAAGAAGGCCTCTTGCAAACTCCCCAAACGGCGCTCCACATTCGCCATGTCCGGCATACTGCGCAGATCGCTACGGATGTTGCCGAGCAAAGTTTCAAGCCCAATCAAACGACTCTGCAGCGGGGAAAGATCAACCTGTGTACGGTCAATCATCGACACAGATGTCTCAACGCCAGAGATCTTCTGGTGCACCGAAGCTGTAGCCGCTTCAAGATCAGACAGTCTGAGGTATAGGTTCGCCATATCATCATTCGGCGCGAGCAAACGCGTCTCAATGCTCCGCATGCGATCTTGGATAGGCTCCAAGTTCACCACAGGCGTTCCGATGCCGCCTATTTGGGTCGACACATGTGTCAGGCGGCTCATCACTGTCGCGATGGAATCTTCAATATCGCTAAAGCGCTGCGTCGACTCGCGTGACGGTTCTTGCGTATAGCGTAATTGATTTTCGATCAAACGCAGACGCTCATGGAGCGCGTCCAAATTAGGCTCGGGCACGTCGATTTTAAAGTCACCAAAACTAGATACAGATGTCTCGATCCGGCCAAGCTTAACGTTCACACCGTCCATATCCGGCATACGCAATTGTGCGATGCTTGAAGACAGTGTCTGCATCCGGATCATCAGAGTTTCTACGTCAGATTTTCTGTTGTCGTCCAAACGCTCATTAAACTCAGCGAGCCGCGTTTCCATTGCACCTAGATATTCGCGGTCCGGCTCAATTTCCATCTTAGGAAACTCAAGATTGTCGAGCGCAAGCTCAACCCGTGCAAGCCCACTATGAACCGGGCCAAGGTCAACATCATTCGTAAAGTCCAGCTGGTTAATCGCGCTTTCAAGCTGCGCCATGCGATAGTCAATTGGCTCAAGGTCAGCATTCTGAATTTTGCCCACCTCAGACCCCAAAGAGGCTATCGAAGCTTCCATATCAGATATACGAGCCGCTAGAATCCCCGAGCTATCGTCCGGCGCCGTGGCATAACCTTCCAAGCGTGCAAGCCGTGCATGGAGGGGGTCCAAATATGCCTCAGGAATGCGGAAGTTTGAAACCGCCGCCTCAAGCCCAGTCAAGCGCTGGGCCAGTGGCTCAAGATCCGTGGTTGGCATCGCAGCCGTTAGCCCAGCAACCTCGGCCTTCAAATCATCGCGCGTGATCCCCCGCCCAGCGAGCGTGTGAGATTGGTTCACTAGATCTGTGTGCGTCTCGGTTACGTCTTCATAGCGGCTTTTAGTCCACCAATACATCAACGCGGCGCCAAACAGGGCGGCGAGAATTAGAAGGAAAAAGATTTGTGTGAGTAGAAACCACATGGCGAAACTTTCTAAGGGTAATTCTAGTCTTTAATCAGTTTGGGGTTGGCGCGACGCGGATTTCAATTCGGCGATTTCTCGCGCGTCCGCTTGAAGTTTGGTTGGTATCAATAGGGCGGCTAGAGCCGAGGCCCTGAGCATAAATTCGATCTGACCGCACGCCCCGGGCAATAAGTGCCCCGCGGACGGCATTGGCTCGGCGCCGGCTCAACTCATCATTGGACACAGGAATGCCGGTGTTGTCCGTATGGCCCTCTACAATCAGAGTGCCCGGGCAACCCTCGATCTCACTCGCCAAATTATCGAGCAAATCATAGCTATTGGACGAGATCAGCGAGCTTGAAGTCGCGAATTGGATTTGTGAGCGTGCAAGCAAATCCGCCAAGGAGGCGTCACAGCTGATAACTGCTTCTGGGGTGGGCTCAGGCGCATCCCGCAATGAATTAACCGCGATTGTTCCAAGTTTTCCAAGCGCCAGCGGGTCATTCGCGGTGCTGCGAATGGTCTCCGCGCGCGCCGCTTTCGCATCGCACTCGAGAGAGAATGTTTCCCGCTCGAAAGATACAGAGCCCCGGTCACAGCGCCCGATGGTGTTCACTCCGCGTGTCGCAACCGTCAAATATCCAGACGACGCCTGCTTACCCGATAGCTCCAGCACATTCACGACTGCAGAAATACGTGGCGGGTCAATCAACGACCGCGCTGTATTACCCAAGGAATCGCGGATCTCCTCATTGGGCACTTCACCTTCCAAGCGCAAACGTCCATTTTCCAGCCGGAATGTCCAATCTGAAAATCCAACATTCTCTACCACCTCCGGCACAACCTCAGCCGTCGGCGCCTCAGCGCACTCAAAACCTTCTGAAACGCGGGTTGCAGCGCCAGCTTTGCCAAGGAACGTATCAGCCTTAGCGCGCTCGACTGCGTCGATTGCCCGAATGCCATCATTCTTACTTGGCGGGCACCCTGTCAGCGTCACCCACTGACCTGAAACTTCTGGTGTTGCCCAAGGGGCGATTGTTGCCAATGCCGATTGAGATTTGCGTTCGACCACATGTTCAATTTTCCCTTGTGCGAAAGGAAAAATCGCGAACAAAAACAGTGTTCCAAGGCCAAGCGCCGGGATCAATCCATAGGGCACAAACGGAAAACGTGGTTCATCCAAACGTCGCATACGCCGCTGGGTCCGCGTCGTCATACGCGTTCCTTCAGATTGCTCTACCGAATAGGAATCATCCTGTTCCATCTGTCCCCTTTCTGACACGCCTCGCCCACACGCATGCAACGCATGGCGCCTCACATCAGTATCACTTGAGAAAATCAATACTGGTTGCAAGGTTACACCGCACCAAAGCACGGAATTTAAGACATTGGTAACTATCGCGGTGTGCCAATATGGAACAAGGCGATTCTCCAAGTACGCGACAAATCTTGGCCTGAAATAGAGAGAATCCGCATCCTATTAAGCCCAAGAGATCGTTTTTGCGCCTACCCAACGAAAAAGGGAGCAGCTAAAAGCTACTCCCTCCTTCAGATTTGCATGATAGTTCTAGCTAGAAACTAGCCATTCCAACCGCCTGATAGGTAATCACTCCACCACTCGTTCAAAATACCTGTGTCATCGGAGTTTTGATCCAGAAACGCTTCCGCAATCTCCACAAACTCAGCCGCCGTTTCTTGCGTATT
Organism: Hyphomonas sp.; assembly: GCA_033851975.1. GTDB lineage: Bacteria > Pseudomonadota > Alphaproteobacteria > Caulobacterales > Hyphomonadaceae > Hyphomonas. The sequence continues at coordinate 347,257 of JAWSVJ010000007.1, forward strand.
TACACTCGACCCCAGCGGAGCAGCCTCAACAATCCCGCTCTCGGCCTTAGTATCTTTAGTGGATTCTGTATTGGTCAATTCATCGAAAGCATCGAAGTCTTCACGGCTGATCATTGCGCCATCCGCAAACTCAATCGCTTCCAATCCATACCGCTCACCGCGAAATTGATTTATCACCCGCAGCGTATCGCCTGTTGCGAGGTTGGTGATGACCATGTCTCGGCCATCTTGCTCTAGGCTCACATCAGACACATCCAGATCCGTCAGGATGAGCGTGTCAGTGCTGTCGTCAGACTTACGCGCCCGGTCTTTGATCGTGTCGTGGCCAGCATTCTCACCGCCCCACACATAAGTCTGCGACCCACGACCACCTTGAAGATAATCATTACCAGCGCCGCCATCCAAATAGTCGTCGCCGCGACCAGCAAATAGTCTGTCGTCACCAGCGCCGCCCATCAGAATGTCATTACCCCAACCGCCGCGCAGTTCATCATTGCCTGTACCGCCTTCAAGCGTATCGGCGTCGCGGCCACCACGCAGAAGGTCATCACCTGAGCCACCGAGCAGTAGGTCCTCGCCCCTGCCACCACGAAGCACGTCGTTTCCGACCCCACCATGCAGTGCATCAGACGCGCGACCACCATAAAGGGAATCGTCACCCTCACCGCCCAGCAATAGGTCATTACCAGATCCGCCGCGAAGTTTGTCGGTGCCCCCTCCGCCGCTCAAAACATCATCACCAGAGCCACCGCGCAAATAGTCTGCACCTGCCCCGCCATCTAGTTGGTCATCGTCACGTCCGCCGTTGAGGTGGTCATCACCTTCACCCCCAATAAGAACGTCCTCGCCAGACCCGCCGCGCAAATTGTCATTACCCTCATTGCCCCACAGCGTGTCAGCGCCCGATGCACCGTAAACAGAGTCGTCTCCGGTCCCGCCCGCGAGCTGATCATCGCCTGAGCGCCCACGCATGCGGTCATCACCTTCGCCACCAAAATAGGCACCATCAGTAGACCGCTCAACACGATAAACATCAGCGTCAGCAGATCCCTGCTCGAAGCCTCCAAACTCATCAACCGAAATCGGGTCCGCGGAAATCGGATCTGCAATCTGTTCTTCGATAGGCGACGCTACAACGTCACTCAATCGCGGGATCGCAACAGCTATATTAACCGCCGCCACTGATTGCTCTTGGCCATCGCTTAGGGTGTAAGTAAAACTTGCTGCCCCGCTTGTTCCGTCCGCTGTGAACACGATCGCACCATCAACCAATTGCACCGCGCCACCAACAGCATCAGCCACAGCGATGATTTCGACAGCATCACCATCAACATCGCCATCATTCGCCAGCAGTTGCGCAAGTTGAATTGTGAGCGGTTGGCCCAGAACTGCGTCCAGCGCATCAGCCACAGCCACCGGCGCGTCATTCACCGCAGCAACATCAATGGTGTTGACCACAGTATCCGTGCCGCCTTGTCCGTCAGCCAGCTCATAAGAGAAGCTTGCCGCACCGTTATAGTTCGCGTCCGGCGTGAAGGTAACAACCCCATCAACCAGCTCCACAACACCGCCAGAAAGCGAAGTGACAGATGTGATCTCCAGCGCATCGCCATCAACATCACCATCATTGCTCAGCAAGTCAGCCGTCGTCAGCACAAGCACGCTGTCCTCTGACATTGTGAACGTCTCGGCCGTTCCAACAGGTCCGTCATTAACTGCCTCAACACCGACAAGAACGCTCGCCTGAGAAGACACGGCGCTTTCATCAATAATCGTATAGCTAAATCCAGCATCGCCGTTGAAGTCAGCATTCGGTGTGAACACCACATCACCATCAACAAGCGCAACAGTTCCGCCCACAGCATCGAAAACCGATTCTAGCGTCAGAGTATCGCCATCCACATCGGTGTCATTGGCCAACAAATCAGTCGCGACAACCGTCAGCACGCCATCTTCTTGCATCGTGAACATATCGTCCACAGCAACTGGTGCATCGTTCACCGCGCGCACATCGACGTGCACAACACCAACCGACACACCGCCATTTCCATCACTAACAGTGTAGGTGAATGACGCCGCGCCATTGAAATCAGCATCCGGCGTATAAACCAAAGCGCCGTTCACCATGTCAAACGAACCAGTTTCACCCGGCGTAACAGCCACAATCGACAGCGCGTCACCGTCCATATCAGCATCATTGCCCAGCAAGTTGGATGGCATCAGAAACAGTGAGCCGTCCTCATCGACAGACACGAAGTCGTCGCCTGCAACAGGGCCGTCATTCACGGCATTCACAGTAACTGGAACAATTGTGGTTGCGGCCTGCTCGCCGTCTGACACAGTCAGTACAATCCCGCCGTCACCGTTAAAGTTTGCCGGAGCGCTAACGACCCAAACGCCGTCTAGCTGGGAAACCGTCAGCGTCTCATCAGTCGCCTCAAGTGACACAGTCAGCGCGTCGCCATCAACGTCAGAAACCAACGCCTGCAATTCTTCATCAGTGATAAGAAGCGCGCCATCTTCGTCGAACTCAAAAGAGATATCCGCTGAGATAACCGGCGCAGCATTCACCGCCTCAACAAGCACGCTGACAGTTTGGGAGACAGTTGCCCCCTCTGCGTCCATCAAAGTGTATTGGAATTCAGCAACCCCGTCGAAGCCTTCGTCCGGCGTAAACACCACTTGGCCATCAACAATATCGACTACGCCATTCATAGCGCCGTCTACGCTGCTGAGTGTTAGTTCGTCCGTCTCAACATCTGTCCCCGTCGCCGCGAGATCAGCAATCTCGTACACAGCGGTCGCGTTTGACAGAATATTCTGCACGCCGACAGCACCAGCAATCTCTGGCAAATCATTGACCGGGTTGATCGTTATATGCGCAATTCCGCGCGCGCGCTCACCTTGAGAATCCTCAACCCAGTAATAGAAAAACCCCGGTCCGGCGAAATCTGCCTGTGGCGTGAAGACAATATCGCCATCCGCGTTCATTTCAACAGTGCCACCAGCATTGGTGAGCAAGCTATCCACAGCAACCAGCGTCAACGCATCGCCGTCAGCATCCTGATCGTTCGCCAGCAACTGCTCAGCGGTGAAGACTGCAACAGTGTCTTCCAACACGTCCGGCAGGTCGTCCTGCACAGCCAACGGCGCGTTGTTTACTTCCTCAACCGTCACATAGATTGTACCCTGCGTGGTGTTCCCCTCGCTGTCGCGAACTTCATAATAGAGCTCGCCAACGCCTTCAAAGCCTTCAGCCGGATCTATAATAATTGACGTCGCCGATGGATAGTGACCATCGATATCCGGTCCCGCTAGGAACCGAACAAACTCAACTGTGTCACCTTCAGGGTCGGTTACAAACTCCATCAGGTCAGCGACATAAAGCTCACCAGAATGGTTACCATCAAGCGTAACGAAATAGTCTGGCGCGAGCGGTGCCTCATTGAAGCCGACCATCATATCGTCAAACTGAACCGCCTCAACATTGGTGACAGAGAAGGTTGCGCCGGTAGCCGTGTTCACAAACGTCGCAACACCATTCTGACGCGTTTCGGAATAATCCGCATAGTCGCCTACAGCATAAACCGTATCGTGACCTTCACCGCCATCGATGAACTCAACGCCCTCATCATCCAAGAAGATTGAATCGTCGCCGCCAAGTGTATTGATCGTATTGTCGAGCACACCGTCGATTACATAGTCTTCGCCTTGGCCAATCGCTTGGGCCAGCATGTTGTCTTCTAGGTCAGCCACATCGAACTCAGTGCCATCGGCAAAACGAATTGCCTCAATGCCAGCAAAATCAATAAACGGGCTCACCCCTACTCCACCAAACAGCAAGAGCGGTTGAACAGAAAAATCTATATTCGTAATGCTAAAGTTCGGCACATCATCGAACGTGATCACCAGATCAACGCCATCAAAGGATACGTTCATCTGGTCAGCATTCAGGCCCGCGCCTAGCTCCAGCGTGTCAAAACCACCAGCGTCATAGATAAAGCCATGTCCGTCAGACAACTCGATCTGATAAGTGTCATCACCTAGGCCGCCGACCAGGCTATCAATGCCCGCCTCAGCCGCAAACACATCAGCGCCGTCGGTTCCATATTGAACAGCCAGCGTGCCGCCCATCATTTCAACAAGCTGGTCTGAAGACACGCTTTGATCAGCAAACTGAATAGATTCGATCGCACTAACATGAAGCGTCGAAACAAAATCTGCGCGGGATGGGATAATTCCCTCTACTTCAACAACAGGCTCGCCAAACTGGCCGCCAACATAAATCAACTCGCCCGTCGCGTTAATGCGGATAAGCATATCCGTCGCGCCGATGCTGTTTAGGATTTGATCCTCAAGCGCCGGGTCAACCGGGCTACCATCCGGGTTCAGATTGCCCCGCAAGAAGGTGACATCTTCAAAGTTCAACGTCGACAGGTCTAGCGTGTCAATTTCCAACCCATGCGCAACTTGGTCAGCAACACCCTGATAAGACCCGAGAACCTCATCATAGATGTCCATATCGCCATAGCCGTCGCGCCAGACATAAGTGTCACCACCGCGTCCACCTTCGATTTGGTCATAGCCGCCTTGGCCGTCAATTGTGTCGCTGCCGTCTTCGCCAAGGATCAAATCATCGTTTGACGTGCCGTTGATGATGTCATCGCCATCTGTACCCAGATACAGATTGTCGAAGAAATCAGAGAATTCCTCAGTGGTCACTGTTTCTGATGTCACGCTGAAGAGGATTGATTGCAATGGGTGGGTCGCTTGTTGACCCAAGAAATTGTCGAACTGCGCAACCACTTCGCCGGTTGAGGATTGCGTAAACACCAACGCCCCATCAACAATAGCAACGATGAGATCAGCGGGAGCGTAATCTAACGCGATTACTCCATCCACGATGTCGTCATTCGTCAGGATGGAAACTGGCGCTTCTGCGCCCGCGTCGTTTGTTGGTTCCGGCATATTTTACCCTCTTACCCATGCTATTTCGCGGGCCTCTTCTGGGCCTCACGTGATTATAAAGTGTGTCGAAGAGAGCTAACTGAACCCGAGATCATCAGAGTTTTATCGTGCCCGCCCCCCGGCCCGAGACACGCCCTACCAGCGCGTCTACCTGCACAACAATATCTTCTGATCCCATAGCCCACTTTCGACCTACACACCTTTTAGTGGTAGCGGCTCAATCATTTTTGAATTTGAAATCCCAAATTCCCACGAAATTTCTTTCGAATTTTCAGCGGTGAGAGTTTTCCAGAACCCGTAAGTTTTGGTTTACCTTGTCTCGCCCAGCAAACAGTATCGATCGCCAGATCAACGCCCAGCGCGGAGGCAAAATTGAGCCGCTTAGAATACGTTTAAATTTTTTCACAGAAAAGTGAGACGGGCGTCAAAATAGTTGAAACCATCGCCCGTCAATCAAGATTAAAGGTGAAAACGTCCCTCAATCACGGTCACAGCACGCCCCATGAGAGACACTCGATCTCCTCGCAAAATCGTATCGATATCGCCGCCCCGGCCCGGAAAGGCCTGATAGCAAGACAAGGTGTCGGTTCCGAAACGTTCTGACATGATGCGCGCTAACATTGTGTGCCAGCTGCCCGTCGCCGGGTCTTCATTGATACCGCTCGCCGGGGCAAAGAACCGACTGGTGACATCTACGCCGGTACCGCCAGCCGCAAAACACCCACAATTGCTACGGTCGCAATCACCGCCGTCTGCCAGTCCTAATGCTGCGAGTTTGGCCACATCAGGCTTTAGCGCCAGCACACCTGCGGGAGTCTCAAACCGCGCGGCATAGAATATTCCGCCCCATGCCTGCACCGGGCGCGCGCCCAGCGCCTCCGCCACATCATCTGTCACAGGTATTTCGCGAATGGGCGCACTCGGGAAATCCATCGCCAACCGCCCGTCGGGCATTTTCGTCACGCTCAACCGGCCAGAATGCACTGTATCGAAATGCAGGACCCCGCCATCGAACCCAAGATGATTGAACAAGACATGCGCGCTCGCCAGTGTTGCATGGCCACATAACGGCACTTCAATGGCCGGCGTAAACCAACGCAGCGCCCAACTATTATCGCTCGTGTTCACAATGTACGCCGTCTCAGCAACATTGTTTTCCGCCGCAATCGCCTGCAGTGTTTCATCGGCTAGAAACTCTGTCAGCGGCATAACGCACGCTTGATTGCCCATCAGAGGCGCTGCTGCAAAAGCATCAATTTGATAAATATCAAGCACACGGGTCATCACGGTATCTCCTTTAGGTGACACCCATTTCAATCACGACGCACTACCCAAGAGAAACGATGATTTCTCTTCAACCTATTAGGTTCACTGATCAATCAGTCGCGATACTGTCCCTCAGGATCATCCAACAACCAGCCATGATGCACCGGCCCGTGCCCGCGGCCATAGCCCTTGGCATTCTCAATCGCGCCGAACACAAACTCCCGACCACGCTCAACCGCTTCTGGCAGGCTAACGTCGCGCGCTAGCAGTGCTGCTATCGCCGAGGCCAATGTACAGCCCGTGCCGTGCGTCGAGCGTGTTTCCAGCCGGCGACTCTCAAAAATCCATTCCCCGGTCGTAGTTTGCAACACGTCAAAGATGGTGCCGCCGCCAATATGACCGCCCTTGATCAAGACGCCATGGGCCCCCTGCTCCAACAGATGGTCTGCCGCGCGGCGTTGCCCGTCAACGGTCTCAACCGCCTTATCAGTCAAAACCTCCGCTTCCGGTGCATTTGGCGTAATCAGCCGCGCGCCGGGGATAAGCTCGCTGCGAATGGCCGCCACTGCTTTGCCGTCAATCAGCCTGTCACCGCTTGTCGCCACCATAACAGGATCAATCACCCGCGCCGCAAGGCCCGCCTTGTCAGACAAGCACTCCGCCACAGACTCAACCATCGCAGCGGAGGCCAGCATCCCGGTCTTGATGACGTCTGCGCCAATATCATCCAAGCAAACTGACATTTGCCGCACGACCATTTGCGTCGGCACATGCATAACATCGTGTACGCCTATCGTATCCTGCGCCGTAATAGCGGTGATCGCCGTCATCGCATGCCCGCCAAGCATCGTGACAGCCTTGATATCAGCCTGAATGCCTGCGCCGCCGCCGGAATCAGATCCCGCGATGATGAGCACACGGCCCTTTAAGTCTGTCATTACACGCTCACTCACCCAGGCAGTCGCCAACTCTAAACCTTGATGTTGGCTTTTTCAGCATCCTGAAGGAATGTCGCAAGGCCAGCATCGGTCAGCGGATGTTTCACCAGACCACGGATCACATTTGGCGGCATCGTCGCAACATCAGCTCCCGCCAACGCGCACAATTTCACATGGTTTGACGTGCGAATAGACGCCGCCAAAATCTCTGTGTCGAACAGATAATTGTCATAGATCAAGCGAATGTCGGTGATCAGCTCCATGCCATCAATATTGATATCATCAAGACGCCCGATGAAAGGTGAGATATACGCCGCGCCAGCCTTCGCCGCGAGCAGCGCCTGATTGGCAGAAAAGCACAGCGTTACATTCACCGCTGTTCCGTCATCAGACAATGTCCGGCAAGCCTTCAAGCCGTCCCACGTCAACGGCAATTTCACCGCAACATTATCGGCAATCTTGGCCAGCTTGCGGCCTTCTTTGACCATATTCTCGAAATCCGTCGCCACCACTTCCGCGCTGACCGGTCCATCGACCAGCTCACAAATTTCTTTGATAACCTCAGTAAATGGACGCCCGGATTTGGCGATCAGTGACGGATTGGTCGTCACCCCATCAATCAGGCCCGTCGCCGCCAAGTCGGCTATGTCAGACGTGTCGGCGGTATCAACGAAGAATTTCATGATGCTTGTTTCCAGCTATTGTTTAGGTCAGGCTTGGGCGACCAATTGAAATGTATTTAAAGCCACGCGCGGTCATATCCTCAGGTGAGTATATATTACGCAGATCAACAACAACATCACCTTTCAGTGCGTTTTTCAATCGGCTCAGATCCAAAGCGCGGAATTGGTCCCACTCTGTCACAATAACAACAGCGTCAGCGCCTTCAACAGCGGCGTAGGCATTGTCGGCAAATTCAACATTCTCGAGCAGATGAGACGCTTCTTCCATCGCTTCAGGATCATACGCTTTGATCTTAGCGCCCGCCTCAACCAACATTGGGATAATATCGAGGCTCGGCGCATCACGCATATCGTCGGTATTAGGCTTAAACGCCAGCCCAAGCACGCCGATTGTCTTACCAGACGCGTCGCCGCCCATGGCTTCAATCACCTTGCCAGCCATCGCTTTCTTCCGCGCAGCGTTCACCTCGACGACAGTGTCCACAATTCGCATTGGGCTGCCCACATCATTCGCAGTTTTCGTCAGCGCCAGCGTATCCTTTGGGAAGCAGCTACCGCCATAGCCCGGGCCAGCATTCAGGAATTTGCGCCCAATTCGGCCATCAAGCCCAATCCCGCGCGACACTTCTTGAACGTTCGCGCCAACCTTCTCGCAAAGCTCGGCAATCTCGTTGATGAATGTGATCTTCACGGCGAGGAACGCATTGCCCGCATACTTGATCAGTTCAGAGGTCCGCCGCGTCGTAAACAGCATCGGCGTCTCATTCAGGAAGAGCGGACGATACAGCTCATTCATCACCTCACGCGCGCGCTCGTCTTCAGTTCCCACAACCACACGGTCCGGAATTTTGAAGTCTTTAATGGCGGCGCCCTCGCGCAAAAACTCTGGGTTAGACACAACCGCAAAATCAGCAGTCGGGCATGTACGGCGGATAATCTCTTCAACCTCGTCGCCAGTTCCCACAGGAACGGTCGATTTGGTTACGATAACGGTGAACCCATCAATCAGGCCCGCGATCTCTTCAGCGGCTGCATAAACGTAAGACAAATCTGCGTGGCCATCACCGCGCCGCGATGGCGTGCCAACAGCGATGAAAATCGCGTCCGCATCACGCACCGCTTCTCTCGCATCGGTTGTAAAGAAAAGGCGGTCGTCCTTCACATTTTTTTCAACCAAATTGTCGAGGCCGGGCTCGAAAATGGGCATGATGCCCTGCTGTAGTTTTTCAATTTTGCTGACGTCTTTATCCACACACGTCACAACATGTCCGAAATCTGCGAAACAGGCGCCTGAAACCAAGCCTACATATCCTGCGCCAATCATCGTAACCCGCATCTTTTGATCCTCTTATACTGCCCAGCGTCGTGATGGCTCGGACGGGTGCGCTGTTTAAGGCTTGGGGTCAAGGGGCAATCCCTGACCCAATATTGGTGTTGACTCCCATGAGAACAAATGAGAGGAACAGAAAAAGAACAAAACAGGAAAGAGTAAGAAACATGACCAATCTTAGGCTCTACACAAATCCAATGTCACGCGGTCGAATAGCCAGATGGATGCTTGAGGAAGTTGGTCAACCTTATGACGTCACCATCATACAACATGGCCCCGATATGAAAGAGCCAGACTACACCAGCATCAACCCTATGGGGAAGGTGCCTACCCTGATTCACAAACGCCAAACCATCACTGAAACCGCCGCAATTTGCACTTACTTGGCAGAAGCTTTTCCAGAGGCCGACCTGAAACCAGACGCGGATCAACTCGGCACATATTATCGCTGGTTGTTCTTCGCGGCTGGCCCTGTAGAGGCAGCCACGGCAAATGAGGCGATGGGATTTATCCCCTCAGATGAGCAAGCTAAATCATCAGGATATGGCACGTTCGAAACGATGTATGACACGCTGGTCAACGCCGTTTCAAAACACGACTATATATGTGGTAGCAAATTCACAGCGGCAGACATATATCTCGGGTCACAAGTACGCTTCGGCCTACAGTTCGGCACCCTGCCGGGTCACCCAATTCTAGAAGCTTACCGCGACCGCCTCTATTCTCGTCCCGCTGCTGTGCGCGCGAACAAGCTTGATGATGCCTTAATGGCTTAGGGCCTACGCGCCCTCAAAGGGACGAACTGATTTAGCGATTTCTTTCGCTACCAAAATCTGCGCCGGGTCATCAGTATAGAATGCAGCGAGCACTTGTCCGTCTGTCGTGTAGGCAAACGCGTTCAGACTATACACGGTCTGCCCCTCTTCCTTCGTCTCAGAGAGGCTATAAGAAAGACGGCTCACACCGTTTTCAGTCTCTTCTGACCAGTCAGTCGCGCTCTCAGCAGCGTTCGCCTTGGCGTCTGCAACGCGATCGGCAATCGACAAACCATCTTCAGTACCCCAAGCACTGAGCCATATGGTCAGGCCGGGGTGCCAGATGACCAGATTTCCCTTTTCCATCCGGCGGTTAAACTGCCTTGGCAAGGTCAACGCCCAGCGGTCTGTTAGCTGAATAGCGCCCTCAATAATTGGGAAATCTGGGTGTAACGGCATTTGGATCAGATCTCCTGATTATAGGCCCCAACCTCAGCATGCTTGCCAAGACGTGGCTTCACTTCCTTATGGAACAGGTCGCGCATATCATCCGCGCTGGTCATAGATTCTACCACAACCACAAGCTCAGGCTTGTTAGACGACGCGCGCACCAGAACCCAGCTGCCGTCGTCGAGCGTCACACGCGCACCGTTCACGGTGTTCACGTCCACAACCTTCCGGCCCAGAATTTCAGTACCATTCAGACTTACATATTCAGCAACCATCTTGTCGACGATGCCATACTTGGTTTCATCATCACAATGAGGCGACATAGTCAGCGATGTATATGCCACGCCCAGCTCACCATTCAGATCAGCCATTGTCTTGTCAGGGTTACGGTCCAGCATTTCCAATATGGCTTTCGCCGCAACCAAACCATCATCATACCCAAGGCCGATTGGCGGTTGAAAGAAGAAGTGACCTGATTTTTCAAAACCTGCCAAAGCGCCTAGCTCATTGGTGCGGCGCTTAATATAGGAGTGGCCGGTTTTATAGTAATCAACCGTCGCTCCATTCTCTTTCAGCACAGGGTCGGTCTTGTACAGACCAGTCGATTTCACATCGACGACGAATTTCGCATCCTTATAGATCTTGGATAGATCACGCGCGAGCATCAGGCCAATTTTGTCAGCGAAAATCTCGTTACCATTATTGTCCACAACACCGCACCGGTCGCCGTCGCCATCAAAGCCCAGTGCCACATCAGCCCCAACCTCTTTGACCACTTTGGCCATCTCGTGAAGCATCTTAACGTCTTCAGGATTTGGGTTATATTTCGGGAACGTATTGTCGAGATTACAATCCATCTCAACAACCTCAACGCCCAGCATACGCAGCGCGTCAGGCGCAAACGCCCCCGCTGTGCCGTTGCCACATGCCGCGATCACTTTCAACGGACGTGAGATTTTCGTCTCACCAACTGCTGCTTTGATATATTTCTCACGCAGGCCATCAACACGGAAATGCCCGCCGCCTGCGCGTGGCTGGAACTCGCCACTCATGACGATCTCTTTCAAACGACCCATCTCAACCGGCCCAAAGGTCAGCGGTCTATCCGCGCCCATTTTTACGCCCGTCCAGCCATTTTCATTATGGCTCGCCGTTACCATCGCGCAGCACGGCGCATCCAGCTCAAACTGCGCCCAGTACACCATTGGTGACAGCGCAAGCCCGATGTCCAGAACCTCACAGCCCCCCTGCACCATGCCAAGAATCAAAGCATTCTTGATCGGCTGGCTGATCGAACGGAAATCGTGGCCAGTTACAACTTTCGGCTCAACGCCCAGCTCGTGGAACAATGTCGCCATGCCCAGTCCAAGCGCTTGCACGCCAGTGAAGTTCAGCTCAGGGGCTTTTTCATGGCCAATTCCATTAAACCACCAACGCGCATCATACTCGCGAAAGCCTGTTGGTTTCACCAAAGGAAGAATCTCAAAATCAAGCGTATTAGACTCAATATGCGGCAGCGGCTTGGGCATCATGGTCGGGAAAGCTCCTGTTTAATCTGCATAGTGTTCATCACGAACAACCGTTTCATGCAACAAGCGCTAAGTTTCTATCCGAGCGCTACAATTTAACTTATTCAATGCCCAACGGTTTACGCCTCAAAACAGCGACAAGTCAGACATCGTTAACTCACCGCATGCGTTTGCAGGAAACGTACCATCCACCGGGCAATACGCGTATGATTGTTGCCACCGTTTAAACTGGCCATAGCGTCCGCTACAGCTTCAGGTGTCAGGGGCCCTCCCTTTCGCGCCTCATACAAAGCTCCAGCATAGTCTGCTGAAAATTCCGGATGGCACTGAAAGCTCAATGCAGGTGCGTCATGGTACAACAGCGCCGCGTTAGGCGTAAAGTCAGACCCCGCAAGCACCTCTGCCCCATCCGGCACCGATAAGACTTGGTCCTGATGGCTCACATAAGTCGCAATTTCAGGTGCCCACTCGTCGTCCATCCAGCTGGCCGAGCGTGTTTTGACGTCATAAACATGCCGGCCAATTCCCCACCCCTTGTCAGACTTTTCAACCCGCGCGCCCAGCGCATCAGCAATCGCCTGATGCCCATAGCAAATACCAATCATCGGTACTTTAGAGGCCGCAACCTCCCGAATGTAATCGCGCAGAGCGCCAATCCACGGATCAGCATGATAGACGCTCGCGGGTGACCCGGTGATCAAGACGGCATCCAAATCCCCCGGATCGGGCAAAACTGCCCCGCCAATCACCGAAACTGCCTCAAACTGCATCAAACTATCGAGCGGCGCCATCAGCTGTTCAAACATAGTCGGATAGTCGTCAAACGACGAACGGATCGCTTCTGGCACATAGCCAGTTTCCAGTATTGTGAGCTTCATGGCGCTGCCGACATCGTCTTCGCGCCCTCACGCTCGAGCCATTCCGTAATGTTCTGCTCCAGCACATCCAGCGGCACCGCCCCTTCGGCCAAAACAGCATCATGGAAATCACGAATATCGAACGCCGCGCCCAACTCCGCCTCAGCGCGTGCCCGCAGCGCCTTAATCTTCAACTCGCCCACCTTGTAAGCAGTTGCTTGCCCCGGCCAGCCTATATAGCGGGTGACCTCATTGCGAATGTTCAAATCAGACAACGCCGTATTGTCCCTAAAGCACGCCTCGGCCTCTTCTCGGCTCCATCCATACCAATGCAGCCCGGTGTCTGCCACAAGGCGGCACGCCCGCCACATCTCCATAGACAGCGCGCCAAACCGCTCATACGGCGTTTCGTAAATGCCCGCCTCCCCTGCAATGGATTCAGCATATAGCCCCCATCCCTCGCCAAATGCGGTGGCATAGTATCCACGGCGGAACCAAGGCACATTCTCCATTTCCTGCGCCAGCGTAATCTGCAAGTGGTGCCCCGGCACAGCCTCATGCGCGGCTAAAGCGGGCAGCTCGTATAGCGGACGTTGATCCAGTGCGTAGGTATTCACCAGAAACTGCCCCTTCTGACCCCGCTCACCATCGCCCTGCACATAGCGCGCAGACGTGTATCCGGGAGCAATCGCGCTCGGCACCGGCTCAACTTCAAAATCGAGATTTGGCAACCGCCCAAAATAGGCAGGCAATATTGCTCGCAGACGTTCCGACAGCTCCTCCGCTCGGATCAATAACGCTTGCTCGCTGTGTGCGTAGAACCTCGGTTCTGTTTTCAGAAACTGGATAAACGCGGCAATGTCGCCCTCAAACTGCAATTCGGCTAAAATGGCATCCATTTCACCCCGGATACGCACGACTTCGCTCTGGCCAAGCTGGTGGATCTCGTCGGGCGAAAACCCCGCCCCAGCTGTGTGTTGTTCCAGCAGGGTGACATAAACGACCTGGCCGCCCGGCAATCCAGCCAAGCCAGGCACCTCGCGTACCGACATTTTGTACTCAGTTTCAAGGAATCGAAGCGTGTCTTGATACGCCATAATCGCACGCAAAACTGCCTCGCGCCCCTCCTCCTGAATTTCGGCAACAGTCTCAGGAGCCATATCTGCGGGCAGCGTCAAATACGGCTTAAACAGGTCACTTTCGTCCGGATTCGCGGTTATCTGCTCCTGAATCTGCTCAATCACGATATTTAACGGGTCCTGATGGGAGACCCACCCAGTCTCGACGCCCCGCCGCATGTTCGAAATATTCTCAGAAAACCGAACCGGAACATCACGAAGGGTTTTCGTCCACTCGTCAGCGTCTTCTTCACTTTCCAATTTTGTATGGAGCGCCTCAAACACAGGTCCAGCCTGAAAGCCCCAATCGCCATTAAAAGGCACGCGAGCTAGATCGTATTCACTGGCCACAACGCTAGCTTCCAGCAATCGAAGCATGATCGCTTTATCGATGATTCGCTTCGTTTGAACCACACTGACCCGCGCGATCAAATCCCGCGCAATATCAGCCTGTCGGTCGATATGTGACTTACGCTCAATTTGCCACTCGGACTCCGCTGCTTCAACGGTACTGGCCTCATACTCGTCGATAAGTCGGGACAGCGGATCAGCATATCCGGAGAGCGAGAGAAAAATGGCCGCGACAGAGAGAACAAAAGGTTTCATATTGTCACTTCCCGTGCGTCGCGCGTTGACATGACTATACATGCCCCTAGAACACGACACAAAGCGTTTAAAACCAGACAAGGTAGACACATTCATGTCAGGCACTCCTCGGGCTGATTCCCGCCCCCTGTCGCCCCATCTCCAGATATGGCGTCCTCACGCCACGATGGTAGCATCCATTACACAACGCATCACAGGCGTTGCACTCTATTTCGGCACATTTCTGCTGACGGCGTGGATGGTTGCACTGGTCACCAATCAAACAGCATTTGAGTGTATCTCGACGTGCATCGGCTCAATCTTCGGTCAGATCGTGATGTTCCTCTGGGCTGTTGCGGTCCTCTTCCACCTCGCAAACGGCTTCCGTCATTTGCTGTGGGACGGCCCGCACATCGGGTTTGACCCTAAAGTGGCCAGCACATGGTCAATCATCAATTATGTCTTCGCCTTTCTCGGCGCCGGTGGCCTCTGGGCTGCTGCGAATTTGCTTTAGGAGGCGGATAACAATGTCAGACAATAACTTTATCAGCCCGACCAAAACCGCACGCGGTCTCGGATCGTCCAAATCAGGCACGAGCCACCATATCCGCCAACGCGTTTCAGCGATCGCGCTCCTTTTCCTGGTGCCGTGGTTTATCTACGCAATCATGACCGCATCAGGCATGGATTGGGCGTCTGCACGTGAATGGGCCGGCAAACCACATAACGCCTTGCTGCTCATGCTCACCGCTGGCGCAGCGATTTATCACATGTGCCTCGGTATGCAGGTCATCATCGAAGACTACATCTACACACCCGGCATGAAGGGCTTTTTGCTGATCCTTAACCGGTTCGCCTGCATTGCCCTGTTCGCGGCCTTCGCGCTGTCAGTACTAAAACTCTGGATTGGCGCTGACGCCTAATCGGCGGTCGAGCGAGAGAGACAAAAGAATGAGCGACTATAAATTCATCGACCACACTTACGACGTTGTTGTCGTCGGCGCAGGCGGCTCCGGCCTCCGCGCGGCCCTCGGCGCAGCGCAGTCCGGTCTTCGCACCGCCTGTATCTCTAAAGTGTTCCCGACCCGCTCCCACACAGTGGCAGCGCAAGGCGGCATCGCGGCATCACTCGGCAATATGAGCACTGATGACTGGCGCTGGCACATGTTTGACACTGTTAAAGGGTCTGACTGGCTCGGCGACCAAGACTCCATCGAATATCTCTGCCGCAACGCGCCAAAAGCTGTTTATGAGCTTGAGCACTGGGGCATGCCCTTCTCACGTACTGAAGAAGGCAAAATCTATCAGCGCCCGTTCGGCGGCATGATGCAGAATATGGGTGAAGGCCCGGAAGCTCAGCGCACATGCGCGGCGGCTGACCGGACAGGCCACGCCATGCTGCACACGCTTTACGGCCAGTGCGTCAAAGAAGAGACGGAATTCTTCATCGAGTATTTCGCGCTTGACCTCATCATGGATGATGATGGCAATTGCCGCGGTGTTACCGCATGGAAGCTGGACGACGGCACGCTTCACCGGTTCACGTCACAGCAAACCATTCTCGCAACTGGCGGTTATGGCCGCTCATTCTTCTCCTGTACGTCTGCGCACACATGCACAGGTGACGGCAACGCCATGGTGCTTCGCGCCGGTCTGCCACTACAGGATATGGAGTTCGTTCAGTTCCACCCAACCGGCATTTACGGGTCAGGCTGCCTGATCACGGAAGGCTCACGCGGCGAAGGCGGTTACCTCACCAACTCAGAGGGTGAGCGCTTCATGGAACGCTACGCTCCATCCGCAAAAGACCTAGCCTCCCGCGATGTTGTCTCCCGCGCGATGACGTTGGAAATTCGCGAAGGACGCGGCGTCGGGCCGGAGAAAGATCACATCTATCTCCACCTAGAACACCTCTCCCCTGAGCAGCTAAGCAAGCGTCTACCGGGCATCTCCGAAACAGCAAAAATCTTTGCTGGCGTTGATGTTACGAAAGAGCCAATCCCTGTGCTGCCAACTGTGCACTACAATATGGGCGGCATCCCAACCAATTTCCACGGCGAAGTTGTCACTAAGAAGGGTGATGACCAAGACTCAGTTGTTCCCGGTCTTATGGCTGTGGGTGAAGCGGCTTGTGTTTCCGTACACGGCGCTAACCGCCTTGGTTCGAACTCACTGATTGACCTTGTAGTGTTTGGCCGCGCTGCTGGCCTTCGTTGCGGTGAAACTCTCACCGCTGGCGCCACACAGCCAGAGATGAAAGACGCGCTGACAGACAGCCACCTCGCCCGCTTTGACCAGTTCCGCAACGCTAAGGGTAAAGAGCCCGTCGCGACGCTTCGCCTTGAAATGCAAAAAGCGATGCAAAATAATTGCGCTGTGTTCCGCACCGGCGAAGTTATGGATGAAGGCGCCAAGCTTATCAGCGACGTCTACACCAAGCTTCCTGAGCTGGACGTTCAGGATCGCGGCATGGTCTGGAACACAGACCTTGTTGAAGCGCTAGAGTTCGATAACCTCATCGCCTTGGCGGCCGTGACTGTTAACTCAGCAACCAACCGTGAAGAAAGCCGCGGCGCGCACGCCCGTGAAGACTTCTCTGAGCGTGATGACGCAAAATGGATGAAACACACACTCGCTTGGTGCGATAAGGACGGCAAAGTCTCTATCGATTACCGTGACGTACACACTTACACGCTGACGGATGATATCGATTATATCAAACCGAAAAAGCGTGTTTACTAAGCGAGGGACATGAGGACAAAATGGTTCAGCTAACACTCCCCAAAGGGTCCAAGCCTCAAAAAGGCAAGACATGGCCCAAGCCACAAGGCGCAACGAATCTGCGCCCTTTCAAGATCTATCGCTACAGCCCTGAAGAGGGCGGCGATCCACGTTGGGACACTTACTGGCTCGACATGGACAAAGCCGGCAACATGGTTCTGGATGCGCTACTTTACATCAAGAACAACATTGACCCGACACTCGCATTCCGCCGGTCATGCCGCGAAGGTGTGTGCGGATCATGCGCGATGAACATTTCGGGCGGCAACACGATTGCCTGCACTAAGGGATATGATGACCTCCCCGGCGGCGTCATCACAATCGCTCCCCTGCCCCACCTTCCCGTCGTCAAGGATCTTATCCCAGACCTGACAAATTTCTACGCTCAGCACGCCTATGTTCAGCCGTTCTTGAAAACAGATACGCCGAACCCTGAGAAAGAATGGAAGCAAACAGAAGAAGACCGCGAACAGCTTAACGGCCTGTACGAGTGTATTCTGTGTGCGTCATGCTCAACGTCTTGCCCATCATACTGGTGGAATGGCGACAAGTATCTCGGCCCAGCAGCATTGCTTCAGGCCTATCGCTGGCTCATCGACAGCCGCGACGAAGCCACAGGCGATCGTCTCGATGATCTTGAAGATCCATTCAAGCTCTATCGTTGCCACACAATCATGAACTGCGCGCAGGTCTGCCCTAAGGGGCTAAACCCTGCCAAGGCGATCGCGAAGATCAAACATATGATGGTAGAGCGCCGCGCCTAGGCCTCGCTCCAACACCCAACAAAAAAGCCCCGCACGGACAATCCGTTGCGGGGCTTTTCTTTGAGAAAGACTTCAAAGCCTATGCTTCAGCGAGGCGCGTCATCTCTTCTTCTGACAGCTCAGAATTGTCATAGACGTTCTGCACGTCATCAAGCTCGTCCAACACATCGAGCAACTTCATAAGCGTATCGGCATGGTCGCCCTCAACGGGGATCATGTTCTGCGGCTTCCACATCAGCTTGGTAGATTTCGCCTCAACTTCTGCACCGAAATGCTCCGTCAGCGCATCGGCCACCGTCTGCAAGTCTTCGCGCGCGGTGTAGATGAAATGGCCGTCTTCGCTAGATTCAACATCCTGCGCGCCAGCCATAATGGCGGCTTCCATCACCTCTTCTTCACTGCCGACGTCTGCGGTATACTCAATCTCGCCAAGCTGGTCGAAGCTGAACGAGACAGAACCCGTCTCACCCAAATTCCCACCATTCTTAGAGAACGCCGTGCGCACATCGGTCGCCGTGCGGTTCTTATTGTCGGTGGACGCCTCCACAACAATACCAACCCCGCCGGGGCCAAAACCTTCATAGCGAATGTCGACATAGTCTTCGCCGCTGCCGCCTTGGCCTTTATCAACAGCGCGCTGAATGTTGTCTTTCGGAACGGACTGGCCCTTGGCGTTTTGAATCGCGAGGCGAAGACGCGGGTTCCCGTCAGGGTCATTGCCACCCATTTTCGATGCGATGGTAATCTCTTTCGACAAGCGCGCGAACAGAACCGCCCGCTTCTTATCCTGCGCACCCTTACGGTGCTGAATATTAGCCCATTTACTATGGCCAGCCATGTGGGACCTCTTTGATCATCAAGTGTATCTGTTCAACACACTGTTTACCCGATCCCCACCAGCAATGGAAGCAGGCAGCACGACGGCCCGTGCGTTAAGCAAATGTAGCTTCCAAACCACCATCCTGGATCTGGGACTGCGCATCCGTAATTTGCTGCGTGATCTTCAGTAGAAGATAGATCGACACCAACCCTATAATTGCAGACACGATGTCGAAATACAGGCTCAGAACATATTCTTCGCCTTCCGGACTTAATCCAAACACTCTCATCGAGATGTTGGTGATTAAGGTTGAGACAATCCATGTTCCCCACCACCAATTCAGACGCCCCCTGCGAAGAAGAGGTTTGGCTGAGGCTTCTTCACTACCATCCCAAATCTGCGCCATCCCCTGGTATGGCTTGAACAGGTTCGCGAATGGAATGAAGTGCCAACCGACGGCCCAATTTGGCGACATCTCGACGAGTGGACTTCTGATAATATGCAAATTGGTCATAGCCCTGTGTGTCCACATACACACCGCCACAATACTAA
>JAWSVJ010000002.1:0-173257 GCA_033851975.1 Hyphomonas sp.
AAGTTCCGTAAGCCGACAATAGAGGGTCTTAAGGTTGCGCCTATG
Organism: Hyphomonas sp.; assembly: GCA_033851975.1. Lineage (GTDB taxonomy): Bacteria > Pseudomonadota > Alphaproteobacteria > Caulobacterales > Hyphomonadaceae > Hyphomonas. Next base: position 46 of record JAWSVJ010000002.1, read on the forward strand.
GTGAAGCGGGAATGTGACACCCTGCAGCGCGAGCGGACGCAGGTTCTGTCGCAGGGGACGGGGATGTCGATGTAAGGGAGGCGACGGCGCTCGGGGGGAGTAGGTTTGGTGTATAAGGCGCTGTTGATCGGTGACGAGGGGACGCAGTGTGATCGCGACTAAATGAATGTCACAGAACAAAACGATGCGGAGGCGCCCCCTCGATGAAGGTGAACTCGGCTAACCTAGAGCAAATACCCCCCAATCATCCGTTGTCTCAAAGGAGAATACCTCCTCGCTTTCTATGAAGAACTCCCCGGGGCGGGAGGGGGCGGAATCTATTTCTCCAAATTCTGACTTACCAAAAATAAGTTTTTCAAACTCTAAGTCTCTTTGGTTGGAGACATCCCCGACGCCTGGGCCATATAGGTTATCTGGAATCACTATTCCTAAGTCACCATTTTCGAAGTTTTCAAGCAATATTGTCGCGTCTTGGGTCCATATGTGCAGGGTGGAATCATTCGCAGTGTAGCTGATGCTTGTAATATCAGTATCCGGTATACTTGACCAACTCCATTCCCAAGTGGTATTTCCGTCACTGTCATCTCTTTGGTGCCAGCCTTCAAAGGCATCGCCAATTACGTTGTCAATTATTACGGCCAGAGATGTGTTGTTTGAGTAGGCTCGGTCATTAGAATTAGCTCCATAAATTTCCACAAAAACTGAGCCGGATCCGGATTGAATATGCAGGGTGTCGGTGGCGCCATCATCATCCGTCCCCATATCGAATAATAGATATGTATGCGTGTCTATTGAGTCGATGATGAGTTCATCACGTCCGGATCCGCCTATGAAAGTCATGCCTCCGGCATGGACTGATAGGGTGTCATTTCCTCCCATCCCGAAGAATTCAAATCCGCCGACGAAGTCTGATCCCGCCGGAAACCAATTTAGAATTTGATCATCATTTTCCGAACCGATGAACTGTTCAACCGAAAGCACTTTGTCGGATTCCGATCCTGAGCCGAACATGGAGTCAAAATCAAATACTAGTGGCTGGGTAGATTGCGAGGCATCAATCGTATCGTACCCATTTCCTCCATCATATCTGTCTTTTCCGTCTCCTTTGTTTTCCCCATCATTTTCACCTTCGTCACCACCTTCATCTTCATCGACGACATTTATGAGAATGGTGTCGCCACCTTCCTCACCGAAGACTCGGTCGTTACCGTTTCCACCGAAAAGAGTGTCGTTGTCGTCGCCCCCAAAGAGGTCATCCTTTCCGTTGCCGCCGGATATTGTATCTTCTCCAGCCCCCCCGAACAGAATGTCTTTCCCACCATTTCCTTCTATAGTATCGATCCCAGCAAACCCGTAGATTGTGTCTTTTCCTGCGCCGCCGGAAAGCAGGACATCATCATTGATGGATCCATAAATATGATCGTCGCCCTGGCCGCCTTTTATCAAGACTGATGTAGCATCTTGCTTCGCGATTAAGATGTCATTCCCACCTTTGCCCCGAAGTTCATTGCCTCCCAAGATGATGTCATCAAAACTTGAGCCAGTTCCTTTGTCGAAGGCATCGAGAACAATAAATGATGCGCCATCTTGGGCTCTTACGTTAGTGTGCCCGGTAGAAAGTTCTGTTAAAACCAAATCTGCTATGTTGGGCAAATGCAATCTAATTTTGTTTAGCACTTCTTCCGCAATGAATTCGGGGTTTAGAAATTGTTGGGATTCTAGGTAATTCTCTGAATAGGCCTCCATTTCGGGGCTCAATAAGCCTAAACTTGTGTCTCCCCCTTGAATGGTTTCCAAGTCTATAATCACTCGCTTACTATTCTTGTGATAAACATCTTCTAGGGCGGTTGTGATTGTTTCCGGGTTCGTGAAAATATTTATGTTCGGCAAAATGTCTCCGACAATGTCGGCGCCGTATTCTCGAACGAGCGAAAACGCACTTACAATCAGCTCATGATAATCGTCTATGTTTACTGAGTAGTCGATATAGTGGTTTAGTTTTTTTGCGAGCGGGTCCAGAGCGGTGTAGCTCGCGCTTATGAAGTCTTGAGCATTCGGAATATTGTCAATAGCATCTTCTGCTGTTTGTTTTAGTGTTTCGTATACTTGCTGCGAAAACTCGACGTACGCGTCGGCCGCGAGATTTGCTGCAATCCCTACGACAGCCCCGACTGCTAATGGACTAGTATTCAGCGCAGAGCGTATGCGAATATCAGTCGTATCGCGAAGTAGCGTCTCCAGCCCATGCGCGATGATTTGAGCTGTAGCTAGTTCCGCGGCATCTAAGCCTGCGCCCTCGAAGTCGCCGTCGAGAGCTTTTGCGTATATGACGGAAATATCAAAGCTTAAGCCCAGCGCCTTAAGGAGGTTGATCCCGTCATCTAGCCTATCGAAGTTAAGATTTAGACTTTCTTGAAGTGCTATGCTTATTGTCCCTGCCTGGATACCTGCTTTAACTTGCTCAAGGTAGGCAATGTAGTCGTCATAATCCCGCTCAGCTTCTCGTGTAAATTTTCTGATCTTAGTCATTTATAATCTCTTGTGGTGAGTTAAAAGGGGGGGTACTTGAGGGTGCTTAATTTAAACTATAGGGAGATTTTATGATGGGCAACAGATATTGCACGCTAATTCTATTACTCGCAGTTTTTGCATGTGGAACGAGTGACCGGATCGAATCTCCTGAGGATGGAGTATGGGAGTTATCGCAAGCAAGTCGTGATGTTAGTATCGATGATATGAAGACTGTTTTACCTTTGTTCAATGTTGAAGGTGTCCCACCACGAGCTATAAAGATCCACGCGTGGATTGCTGATTCTGATCGATCACAGTGGAGGCCTCCAGCGCCTGCGACGCAGCTAGAGATTGATGAGAGCACGAGTTGCTTGATCGAGATGCAGGATAGGACGCGTGTGCGTTGGGATGATCCTGCGCATACGGTTGATCTGAGCACGTTAGAGCTGGCCTACTGGGAGGATGGCGGGGCGGTTGGGTTTGTGCTGGCGTCGCAAATGTTGAACGACCCTCTAAGGAATGGGTTCCTCTATGTGCTAGATATGCAGCAGTGCGAAATACTATTCGTGGAGTATGAGAGTAATCCTGTTCGGGTAACGTTCGAAACGTCATCTGGCCCTGTCAAATTTGATCTCAAACATCATGACCCGGACAATTTGCGGGCGGAGTTTATGATTTCTACGACAGGCCGCCAAATTGCCCAATTTTATAAGGAAGCTGTGGATCAACTCTCTTTGGAGGGAGGTGAGGAAGTAGAAGTTTGTGTTGATTCTGTTCGGCAAGCGCCTCTCAGCACGTATCTACCAGAAATTTGTGACCTCCATTCGATGAAGCCGTACTCTACAAAAGCGTATACAAGGCTGAAGTTCTACGATTTTACAAATGATGCTGTTGAAAATTTTCGTCGTGCTGAAAATGATGGGAGTGATGTGGAGGGAGAAGTATATGCCTCCCCAGCGGGGGATGCGTTGGTCACCGGTAGTCTGTTTGTAAATAAAGAGAAATATATTTTGGATGGTGAGTTTGTTAAACATATTTCGACGAAGCACTATCCAGGGTGAGGTCGGATGAAAGTCTCTGAGGGGGAGCGAGCGATGGAGTTGTGAACTCAGATCAAACTTCCTTGTGCGAACATACTTCAACATTGAGGGGCGGATTTATGCGAATTTAGTGCAATAAGTTTCGCCTCCACTGTCTTAGGGCGTGCTCCGCAGTTGTGGATTCATAGCGGACTGGTCCGTAATTGCTATCCTTGAAACCAAGCCATATCTCAAACAACATCGGCCAGCTCTCTTACTGGGTCATCCGTCAGGTGAGCGTAGCAGGCGGTTGTTGGTGTATGTGAGTGGTCCATGGCTTTACCAATGAGGACGATGCTTGCGGCGGCAAAATTCTGCAATCCTTCTGCGCTGCTAGGGAAGATGAATGTGCTACAAAATGTGCGCAATTTGTGCTACAAAACCGAGCGATCCCCACGTAGGTCACTGATTTTTTTGCATTTAATTTTCGACACGAGTCTTCTCGGCCGCACCATTAGTTTTGATTTTCTGGAAAGCGATAAGGTTGGTTTGGATCGGGTATCGGTGTGCTGATCCTTGTAGGTGATCGCTCCGCATCCATAACCGACAGGACAGAAGGGGAGCGTGTTTATGCTGCTCCAATTCCTTTCTGATGGAAAACGCGTGTTTGAATTTGGAACTGACTTGAAGCTGGGAGCAAGGCTCACCCTAGTGACACAAGTGAATCGTCAACAGACGAGACGTGGTGTGAGATGATTGAGAAGGGGGTGTGCCCGTAGAAGGCGCAACTGTCTAAACAGGTATCGAAGGAAAGCTAAGCAGGATGAGCGGACTTGCGGACGCTCCTGCGGCAATGTCCACCTCATAGAAAAGGGTATTGCACTCAATGAAATGCAATACCCCTAAGCGCTGTGTTGCAGCGGTACTTTTTGTATCCGTTAGCTGACGGGTGCGTCGCGGCGTAGGAACACTGTTTTGGTTTGGCAGAATTCTAGCAAGCCGTGCTGACCGCCTTCGGAGCCGATGCCTGATTGTTTGGCGCCGCCGAAAGGGGCGTGGGGCGACAGGTGCTGGGATTCGTTAATCCAGATTGTGCCTGCTTCGAGCCGGTCTGCCAGATCTTGCGCGGCTTCGAGATCGGCGCTCCAGACTGATGCGCCGAGACCATAAATAGTGTCGTTTGCACGATCGACTACGTCATCGAGATTGTCGAATGACATGAGCGGCAATACCGGGCCGAACTGCTCCTCTTGCACGATGCGAGCATCTTCTGGCGGATTGTCGAGAATTGTCACGGGAACGAAATATCCGGGTGCGTCGATTTTCTCGCCGCCAACCAAGAATTTGTAGCCCTTGTCTTTGGCGTCTTGGATAAGGTCCAGCACGCGCTGATATTGTGCTTCGTTCTGAATTGGGCCGATCTGAGTGCCTTGCTGTGCGCCATCGCCTACTTTTACGGTCTTGGCATACGCAACAAGAGCGGTCTTGAGCGGTTCGTAGATGTCCTTGTGCACATACATGCGCTTGGTCGCGATGCAGATCTGCCCAGTATTCTGGAAGGCCGCCCAGAAGAGTTGCTCGGCCATTTTTTCTACGTTTACGTCTGGCATCACGATCGCTGCGTCATTGCCGCCGAGCTCGAGTGTGACTTTCTTCAAATCCTTCGAGGCGCCCTCCATGACTCTGCGGCCTGTCTGGGTGGAACCTGTGAAGCTTACCTTGTTGACTGTTGGATGCGAGGTGAGCCAAGGCCCGAGGCGATCATCACCTGAGATGACGTTGAGCACGCCGGGAGGAAGCGTATCCTTGATCAGCTCGCCGATACGGAGGGTGGTTAGCGGCGTGGTGGGAGCCGGCTTGAGCACGATCGTATTGCCGGCAAGGAGCGCGGGGGCAAGTTTAAAGGCGGCGAGAATGATAGGAAAATTCCACGGGACGATGGCGGCGACAACCCCGATCGGGCCGTATTTCGTTACCGCTAAACGCTCCGCTGAATCCTCGGACACATGTTCCGGGATGTCCAGTTTTGTCGTTTCAACGAACCAGTGTGCCCCGCCGAGAACGTCGGCCATTGCTTGTTCGAATGGCTTGCCCTGTTCTTTGATGAGCAGGCGCGCCAACTCCTCAGCATTCTGTGCGATGACGCCGGCGATCGCGTTCATGACAGCGCGGCGGTCTTCAATCGATGTTTTGCGCCAAGCGGGCAGCGCAGCCTTAGCCGCAGCAACTGCAGCGTCTAGCTCGTCTTTCGTGCAGTTTGGCGCCTCGGCGAACACTTCGGCAAAAGCCGGGTTCTTGACGCCGAACTTCTCGGCTCCGGCAACCGGCTTGCCGTTAATTGTCATGTTGAAACCTGTTTCGATAGACATCGCCATTTCCTCTTTTAGGTGCGTCTCAGACAGTTTGTTCTGCGAGATGACGCATTGTTTTTGCTGTAGTACAGGATTTCGAACCCAGAACCTCTCGTCAATCCTGACGTACCGGAAAGCCTAAGCGTCCGGGACCATAACCACTTTGATGACTTCACCGTCGTGCAGGGCTCGAACCGCTTCGTTAATTTGGCTCAGTGGATAGGTTGTGATCAGTTTGTCAAACGGCAGTTGGCCATTTGCGTGCAGGGCAATCATTTCTGGAATGAAGGTTTGCAGGTCGCTGTCGCCTTCGATGATACCCTTAATTTGATGCCCAAAGGTGATGATGGTTGCTAGATTGATCGGCACGCTATCCTCAGGGTTGGGCGGCACGCCGACAAGCCCCAACATGCCGTGGCTGCCGAGTGACGCGAGCGCGGTCTCAACAACGGTTGGCAAACCGCTGGCTTCAAAAGCATAGTCTAGACCAGTGGGTTCGATCGTCTGGATGGCTGCGGTAACGTCATCGGTGGATTTGGGATCGATGGCATGTGTTGCGCCGAGTTCTACGGCAAGCTTGCGGCGCGCCTCTACAGGCTCCACGATAATAATCGATTTGCAGCCTTGAATTTTAGCTCCCATCACGGCGCTCAATCCGACGGTTCCACCGCCAAAGATAGCGATTGACGATCCGGCTTCACAGGCAAGCGACCGCATGATCGCGCCCACGCCGGTTTGAACACCGCATCCGAGGGGTCCAAGCAATTCAAGCGGTGCTGATTTGGCGACCTTCACGATATTGCGCCGAGGTGCGAGGGCAAAGTTAGCGAAGGAGGATTGTCCAAAGAAGCAGGCGGAAATCTCTGTTTTGCAATCGGTGATCGGCGTTGAGCCATCTGGTCTCCGTCCGGTGTAATTAAGAACCGGAAATGACTGACAATAGCTCGGCAATTTTTCAGCACACCGCGGGCATTGCCCGCAGCTTGAAAAGCTCATAACGACATGGTCGCCTGGGATGAGATCTGAAATGTCGGATCCAACGGCTTCGACGATGCCGGCGCCTTCATGACCAAGGACGGCAGGTAGGGGCAGGGGGATGAATTGGTCACGCGTAATAAGATCAGTGTGACAGAGCCCGACACCTGTGATGCGAACTAAGACCTCATCAGCTCTCGGAGATTCTATCTCAAGGTCTCGAATCTCAAACGGCGCGTGGGGAGCCGTTGCTACTGCTGCGGTTATTTTCATTCTGGGTTCCAAGAAAATTACTATGCAAATAATTGAGTCACGCGGATTCTGAACCAGTTCTGGCACAAGCAATCCGGTATTCGATGGGAGGCGCGCCGACGAGATTTCGGAAGACCCGCGTAAAGTGACTTTGGCTGGCGAAGCCAAGCTGGTCGGCGATCTCCCCGGCGTTCAGTGTGGAATGCTCCAGTAATTCCCGGGCGCGGTCAACGCGAACCTTTGCAGCGTATTGTTTCGGGCTGGTGCCCGTTATCGCTTTGAATGTTTTACAGAACATGGAGGCGGACATATCAGCCATTTTTGCCAACTCGACCGTTTTTAGGGTCCGGTCCGGATACTCGTTGAGATCGTTGATAATGCTTTGCATCACGCTCATGTCGCCGCTCTGGCCTGGTAATACGGTCGGTGTGATGGTTGCGCAGTCATGTAAGACATGCGCCTGCAGCGTGCTGACGAGTGACCGAAGGTAGTCTTCCCGCGTGAGTGAGTTGGGCTGGTAGAGCTCCGACATAATTTGGCGTGTCAGCGCGACACTTAGTGGATCAGAGAAGGAAAACGAAAATTTCGACAGATTGGCGGGCAGAGATTTGAGGGTTTGACTGGTTGGTCCGACAGATAGGGTTGCAACATCGAGCTCGCCATTTACCAGCCACTCAGTCTCTACACCCTCAGGAACGACAGTCACGGTTCCCGGCATGGACGCTCGCTCGCTCCATTTATCGCCTTCTCGGTAGTGTACGCTTCTTTTGCCGCCAAGGTGAACGACAAAGACCGGTGAGGGCAGGGGAGGAAGCGAATATGAACCGACGAACTGACGCCAACGGACAAGCTGTCCATTTCCGTTTGATGTTTCTACACCAATTTTGACATCAGGCCGCGTCTTTAGCGTGTCTGCGATTACATCCTCAGATGACCAGACGTTGCGTTCCATTACTTTCTCCCTTTTGGGATCACTGTAAGCGATTTTAGGCCATTAATGAAGTTGGACCTGAGGCGGGTAGGAGGTTCTGCAATCTCGAACCCTGAAAACCGGTTGGCCATTTCGCCAAAAAGTGCCCGCAGCTGCAACTCAGCGACGCGCTGGCCAAGACAGAAATGTTGCCCGGTGCCGAAACCGACATGCTTGGTGTTGGAGCGTCGAATATCAAACCGGTTGGGTTCTTCAAACATTGTCTCATCGCGGTTGCCAGCAACGTACCATAGGACGACCTTGTCTCCTTTGCTGATCGCCACGTCACCTATCCTCGTGTCCTCCGTCGCCGTGCGGCGCATGTGTAGGACGGGTGAGACGTGGCGAACGATTTCCTGAACTGCGTTCCCTCGGATCGAATCGTCAGAACAGAAATCTGTCCACTGATCAGGGTTTTCTGCGAATGCGATCATGCCGTTCGAAATGGAATTTCGGATGGTTTCATTGCCGCCAACGGTGAGGAGGATCATGTCAGCCAAGAATTGCTGGAATCCGGCTGGCTTGCCATCCGTTTCAGCGTTTGCGAGCGCGGAGATGATATCCTCTCCCGGATCTTTGCGTCTTGTCTCGAACAACCAGGCGGCATAGGCTCCGAACTCTTCCATCCGTGTATTCATCTCCTCGGGCGAGGCACGAAAGTCGGGATCATCCTCACCGACGAATGCGTTTGTCCAGCGGTAGAGCTTTTTCCAGTCGTCTGGCGATACACCCATCAGCTCAACGAGTGTCATGAGAGGAAACGGTGCTGAAACCGCCTCCACCCATTCGACTGAAGTGTCGGCCTCAACGTCTTCAATCAACGCCTTCGCCCGCGCTTCGATGCGAGCTGTCATCTCTTTCAGCTTCGCACTTGATAAACGAGGAACGAGCAGCATACGGCGTTTTTGATGCGCCGGCGGGTCCATCGAGATGAAGGGGATGCCGACGTCTTCACTCCCAGCTCCCGTCAGGCCCACTTCATTCTCGTTGAAGATACGGTGGCCGCCATTTGCCGTTGCCGATGAGAAAACGCCAGGGTTTCTCGACACATCAAATATGTCCTGATATTTGAGCACCGACCAAAAGCCGGACCCATCCACTTCGTCGTTCCAGTAGACTGGTGTTGAGCGGCGGATTTGCGCGATTTTCTCATGCGGAACGCCGCGCTGCCACATGTCTGGATCTTTGAAGTCGAATTTGGTTTGTGTCGAGAGTTTTGACATGATCAGCGCTCCTCTAGAACTCGTATCCGAGTGAAACGCCAAAGGTGGCTGGCTCACCGGGCAGAAGGTAATCGTAGCCGAACGCCGCTCGCAGATCGAGGCCATAGGTAATGGTCTCTTCTTCGAAGACATTCCGGCCCCAAACTCGTGCCGACCATGAACCATGGTCATAAGTAGCGGACAGATTGACCTTCGTATTGTCGCCCTGCTGAAGGTTTGTGTTTCCATTCAGGCCGTTAAACGGCGAGTACCATACTTGAGACGCATAGGATGCATTTCCGTTGAACCGAACCTGACCTTCGCCAAGCTGGAATACTTCCCAGTCGAAGCCGAGTTGAGCCGTCGTCTCCGGTGCGAAGGGTAGGCGGTTTCCCGATAACGCCGTTCCAGACAGGGTTAAACCTTCATACTCTGTATCAAGCAGGCCGATAGATGCATCGACGGTGAAGTTATCCGAAACGAGAAATTCTGCTTCGATTTCGATGCCGTCGATTGTGGCCTTGTCACCGTTTCGAAGGAAGGCAACTGGGCCAACCACTTCCTGAACCTGTTGATCTTTGTAGTCATAGTGGAAGATAGACGCGCTGTACCGTGTGGTTCCGCCAAACGTTACCCCTTTGGCGCCGATTTCAAAGGCATCAACAGTTTCCGGATCGACATAAACGATCTGGGCTGGCGCCAGATAGCCACTGCCATTGAATGCGCCGGCGCGATAGCCGTGGCTATAACTTGCATAGATCAGATCATCGTCACCATAATCCCAAGACAATGCGATGCGTCCTGTTACGGCACTCTCGCTCTCGCTTCTTGCAGGAAGTACATCGTTTTGACCTGCTGCGCCGCCTGGAATAGTCGTGACGATGAAGTTTCGGTTCTCGTCACCAATATAGGCGTTGCCGTTTGAGTACTCGTTACTGTCCTCTGTGTAGCGAAGGCCGGTTGTTAGCGTCCAATTAGGTGTAAACTCCCAATCGGATTGTGCAAAAACAGCCCAGGAATCGCGAGTCTGCGTATAACGCTGGCGGATCGTGCAAGCGGCTAGGGTGGCGGGGTCGCATGTGCCAGCCACAAGGAAGAAGTTGAACGTATTGTCTGATTTAACTTCATCTTCGCCGTAGTAAACGCCGGTTTGCAAGTTGAGGGTGTCACCCGCATAGGCAAAACGTAATTCTTGGTTTATTTGCTCGAAATCAGACCCCCAATCGATCGACAAGAGATCCGTTGCCGAACCATCTGAGTCCTGAAACACATCTTGCGTGCCTTCATCATATGATCCGATATAGGAAAGGGTCCAAGCATCGCTCAAATCGTAGTCAACGCGAAGGAAAGTACCGGATGCATCTGTCGAGTTTTTACCGATGCGTTCCTGCTCAACTTCAAAGAAGTCGAGACCGGAGCGGGTGTAACCATTGAGTGGGTTAACGCCATTCGGGTCTACGCCGATTCCGTGGACACCAGCCTGAGTTCCGTCATCCTGACCAGCATAGACTTTGAACTTAATGTCGAGCTTGTCTGAAGGCTTGGCACGTAGCGATAGCCGCCCACCGATTGAGTCCGCGCTATTCGGATCTTCAGCGCCCGGTGTGAGATTGTCGATCACGCCGTCAGATTCCAAGTAGTTAAATGCGAAGCGTGCCCCAAACACGTCCTCGGCGAGTGTCGCCTCAAAAGCGCCGCTTGCTTCTCGGAGATTGTAGGTGCCAATGCCGGCCTTGATGTCACCTTCGTTTCCGTTGAGATCGGGAAATACGGTCAGAAAATTGATTGCGCCGCCTGTGGTGTTGCGACCGTAAAGTGTACCTTGCGGCCCGCGCAGGACTTCGACGCGTTCAAGATCGTAGATTTGCATTCCGTGGCTACTGCGCGATGCCATGTAGGCGTCATCAACATACACGCCGATAGGGGAAGCTTGGTTGGCGTTGTACTCATTTGCGACGCTGACGCCGCGTAGAGAAAAGTTGGGTTGTGTTTTGCCGAAGGAGGAATTTACCTGCAAGTTTGGAACAACACCGGCAAGATCACTGGTGGTGACGACACCCGCATCAATCAGGTCATCTCCGGTTTTCGCCGTGATCGCGAGCGGTACATCCGTAATCGCCTCATCACGCCGCTGAGCGCTTACGATAATCGTCTCGAATTTTTTCTCGCTGTCTGTAGGCGCGGATTCTTGAGCGGTTGAAACAAGTAAGGTTCCGCTTGCGCAAAGCGCCGTCACACCGAGTACACTAGTCCTAAATAAGTTCATTTGTATTCCTCCCAGAAGTCCGGATCTTTCGCCGGTATTATTGATCTTGGAAGGATGCTAGCAGGCCTATAGCCCCGCCGACTTTGCACCAGATTTACCGCTATTTTGCACAATCGTGCGATGAGCATTGGGGCCAAGTTGTAAGGCCTCGAATTACTTCAATCTCTAGTCGGAGGGGTCTTCATGGCGCCGGAATGTTTGCTTCCGTAAAAGCGAAAATCATTTGAGTTAGTGCCACCGTCTGGAAGTCGCTTGTATTTAGGGCGAGGCATTGGGCGGTGTTTCTCTGCGCCGTATATGGCGAACAGAGTAATACCACGCAGCGACGGGGGCGGGGATTGAGATGAGGGCGTATTGCCATGGCAGGTCTTTGAGCGGCGCTTCGAAAAAGATCATGGCCAGCCCGATCGTGATTGTTTGCGCGACGACCAGAAACAGGACAAGCGCGGAGATGGGGCCGAGCTTTAGAGCGTTGACGATTGCCAACAAAATGGCGCCGCAGGGCAGGGCGCAGACAAGGGCAACGATGTAGGTGACCACGGCGAGGTAAACGAGCTCTAGCCCCACATGCCGAGAGGCGATGGCGATACCAATCACATGCGCCAGCGCGGCGACAAAGGCGGCGGCGTTCGCGGCGGGCAGGAGGCGGGAAATGTATCGGATCATTGGTTTTTGTGCGGTAACCCGGTTGGAATGAACATGCGCAAAGCCACTTCAAACTGTGACGTGCCGTCTGAGGCGTGCACGCCGTGTGGTTCTGATGTGTCGATCTCAGCATGGGTTGGGAAATATTTCGTTACCGTACAGGCGAGTTTCGATTTGGCTGGAAAGGACGATGGCAGTGTGTCGCTATCGGATAGGATAAGCGGGGACTTTTCTTCGAATGCGTGGTTGTCCCCATTAATATCTGTTAGCTCAAACGCCAGCCAAATGGGGAAGAAGGTGTCTGAGATTTCTGCAATTGTCACTTCAGTCAATACGCAGTCGCCGATTTCTATATCCATTGGTTTAGCATATTCTCAAGCGTGCTAATTATCTCTAGGCGTTTTTTTTGGTGATGCCCTTGGGTAATTTGTCGTGCCATGCCTGCCAATAGTGCTCGTGCGGATTGTGGTCCTTATCTCGCGTGCTGGGATGAAATTTCTGTTCGAAATAGATCTTGCATTCGCGCACCTGCTCGAGGTTTGCGAACTGAAGCGTGAAGCTATCGACACGCGCGAAATAGACCCAGTTTTCAATCAGACTATCGCGTGACTTTTCTATCGCGACGCCGCCTTCAACGCGCGTACTCATAAAGTCGCGATGTTTGGTGGGGTCCGCAATTTCGCGCCAGAATTTACTCATAGCCTTTTAAAAATGGGATGTGCCCGATCGCTGTGCGTGCGGGTTTGCCTGAATGGACCTCATAAGTCACAAGCAGCTTGTCGAGCTTCTTGGAATTACAGGCCGGACAAAACTCTCTTTGTCGCAAGCCGAGGGCCATGATGGAATTTTGGCTGCCGCATTTTTCACAGAGCTCCTCTGTGTAGAAAGATATGAGTGGCGCGTAAACTTTCTCACAAGTGGCCGGGACATATTTTTCGAGCTCAGCATAAAACTCAAACGGATGGCGTCTCGGGCTTAGGCGTAGATAGGACAGATATTTGAACGCCGCGAAGTCTGGCGCATTGAACTCCGTTTGCTTGGCATAATAACTTAGATACTCTAATTTGGTTAAGGCGAACAACGCCTCAGCATTTGGTAATTTACTGTTCTGGCCATGCAAACTACCCTCTTGCAGAAGCTCACGGATATTAGGAGTGGTCTTAAGGGCGCTGATGTCATTTAGCTTCAAAACCTCAGACAGGAGCAAGCTTTCTAGTTGACTCATATTCTTCAAAAAATCCAGATTCGTGATCTTCTTGATGTTATATAGAATGAGATATTTGAGTGCCGCCAGCGGCTTAAAGGAGGGCCAACTCTCATCCTTGCAATTACTTATTTTGAGAACTTCAAGGCGCGGTAGTTTAGACAGTAGCGTGATGAGTTCTGGTGTGACTGACCCAATACCGACAAATCGAATGGACTTGAAATTTGGCAAAAGGTGTAAGTTTTTTACCTTTGCATTGAAGTTTATGAGCTCTGCATTCTCATCGAGGTCTGCGAAATCGTGTACGCTGATTTCATCGTCATAAACACCAAGATATGGGTGATCCCAGCCGCCTTTTATGGTTATAGTATATGGTTTGCTCATTGCCTGCCTCTCTAATGTTTCTGTTCGCGATTGTTCAAAACTTCGATCGCTTCCATTTGGACTTCCTCGATGATTTCGGTGGGCGTCGGGTTTGAAACGATGCGCTTTAGATCCGGCACCAGAGCGCTGAAAACGTCTTCGCGCAGTTCTGAGACGAGGTGGACGATGAGGAAGTATTTCCAGCCATCGTCTTGGCTCGCGAGGATCATCTGTATGGGTGCGACCAGCTCGGCGCCCAGCAGTTTCAGGCGATCAATCACCGGCCCCGCCACAGGCCAGTTCACGTCGGCTGTCCACTCCAACAAGGAGGGGAGATTTTCGATGACTTCGGCATCATTGGCGTGGCTCAATCGGGCGCAGGCTTCGAAATCGAATTTATCTTTTGGTACGATGTGCATGTTCGATCCTAGTCGCCCTCAATCTCATGCAGAAATTTCGCTGTCATCGCGTCTAAGGCGGCGGCGTCATAACCCTTGTCGAGGCTCTGCATGCAACGGAGGATGTCCTCTTTGGTCGGTGTTTCTGCCTGTGTGGCCTGATAAGCGGCGGCGATGAATTCGGCCATCTCCATAAAGCTGACGCGGAAGAACCACTGAACGGGCGGCTGGCCAAGGTTTACGCTGATTGAGGTTGAGCTGTCATTGTCTATGCCGCATTGGGCAAAGTCGTCACCAGCGTGTGTGAGACAGAACCCGTAGGCCTTTTCTTCCACCGGAATGCCGTGACCCTGCAGCAACTTTATCGCGTCGGTTGCGCTGTTCATTGGTATCCTCATAGTGTTAGCGACTCGAAATGAGCACGGACAGACGAGACGGGCAAGGACTGATGGATTTTAAGCAGGCTCTAACCATACTCAGACATGAACATGAGGCTGATGATGGGTTGCTGGTGCTCTTCCGGCTGAGCGATGATGTGACTGAAGAGCGGCTCGAGCGGTTTGTTGAGGTGCTGAACGTGCTCGAGACCCATTATGATGGCACGGATGTGGTCGGGAAGGATGTGGCCTATATGGTCATGTCTTTTTACCAGACACTCAGTGCGAGTGCAGGACATTGGAAGGTCAGTCGTCCGAAAGGCCTGACGCTCAAAATGACGATGAAAATCTTGATTGCATTATCCGGCGTATTTGCGAGTTGAGTGGGCTGCGACTGGAGTGCTCGAAGATGTGCTGAATGCTCGTTTTGAGCCGCACACGAACCCGTGATCAACAGTGATTGGCGAAGCCGGGATGTCGTTCATATATGACTTGTGAGCCCCAAATTGGGGGTGATGCTGATGTTGGGGCACGTTATGCGGGTTTTTCGAGCGGCTATTGTCGTGGCAGTTATGAGTGTCGCTGGGACTGTGTCCAATGTCCCGGTGAATGCACAGGCTGAAACGCCTGTTGAAATAACTGAGATCAAAGCGCCGTCAGGTGTTTTTATCAAGAAGTCTAAGAAGCTGAAGGGCGACTGGGAAGTTATCCATCGCGGCGAGAAAACATTCATCGTCTTCGGAGATAATTTCCGCGCGGCGAGAGGCCCCGATCTGAAAATCTTTCTGTCTCCAAAATCTGTTTCTGAAGTTTCCGGAAAAACGGCTGTCAGTGGATCACTCAATCTGGGTGAGCTGAAGGCAACTAAAGGCGGTCAAGAATATGAAGTGCCGGCTGATGTCGATCTTTCCGACTATGGTAGTGTCTTGGTTCACTGTGAAGCATATGCAGTGCTTTGGGGTGGTGGTGATCTTTAGATCATAGGCCAAGGCAGCGATGAAGCATGCTGCTTCCCCTAGCACTATGCTTCATCGCAACTTTACCTTGTTAGCATTATTCTGGTTTCGCCTCGCTACTGTTGTCGGTGAAAATATGAGTGTGTGAAATATCTTGAAACTAGGAGTTTGCCTTGAACGCTGCTGGCGTTAAAAGGGTCGAAGCGACATGGCGCGCCTTGTTTTGGCGTATTTTCTTCCGGCAAGGCGAGGTCGAGACAGTATGGACCCTACAACTCCCCCATCCAATACGCCAGATAATGCCAAGCCTGAAAATCGGTTACTGAGAGATCTGACCGACGCGATTGAAGAGCGGGATGACTGCTGGATTGCGCGTGCGCTGAACCGGCAACACCCTGCTGACGCTGCAGATTTACTTGAAATGCTGTCTTATGACAGTTTTGAAAAAGTGGTCTCGCTATTAGGCGGACATCTATCTTCTGAAATTCTGATCGAGCTTCGCGATGAGTATCGCGAAGGTGCGGTTGAGGCGATGCCAGACGCGGCTGTTGCCAGCGTTCTGGATGAGCTGGATTCAGATGATGCGACGGCAATTCTTGAGGATATTGAGGACAATCGTCGTGAGCGTATCCTTGATGAGCTAGAGCCGGGTGATCGGGCGCAGTATAAGCAGGGACTGTCGTTCGATGAAGAGACCGCTGGTCGGCTTATGCAGCGCGAATTTGTGGCTGCTCCTGAATTCTGGACAGTTGGCCACGCGATTGATCATGCGCGTGATAGAGCTGATGAACTGCCTGAAATATTCTATGAGATTTACGTGACCGACCCGGCCTTTCGGCCTTTGGGGGTGGTTACGCTGTCTATGTTGTTGAGAGCGCCACGTGAAACAAAGCTGTCTGAAATGATGCTACCCTTGATGTCTGACATCTCAACCGGGATGGATCAGGAAGAGGTGGCGTATCAGTTTCAGAAATACTCACTGGCGTCTGCGCCGGTGAAAGACGGAGCAGGGCGCCTCGTCGGCATGATTACTGTGGATGACATGGTGGATGTTATTCAAGATGAGAACACAGAAGATTTCTTGGCGCTTTCCAACGTGTCGTCGGCTGATGGGTCTCACTCGGTATTTGATACGATCAAGGCCCGCGCGCCGTGGTTGGGCATAAATTTGTTCACGGCATTCATCGTGTCTGGCGTAATTGCTTTGTTCGATAATGTAATTGCGGCACTCGTTCCGTTGGCAATTTTAATGCCCATGATTTCTGCACTTGGCGGAAATGCGGGTAGCCAAACGCTGGCTGTGGCTGTGCGAGCGATTGCTGAGCGTGAAATGGAAGGCCCTGCCGTTCGCCGGGCGATTATGCGAGAATTGCTAACCGGAATTTGCAATGGAGCGATATTTGCGGTGGCGGTCGCGCTGATGGTGTTTGTCTGGTTCCGAGATCCTGGGCTTAGCCTTGTTGCGGCAAGTGCGTTGATCGCGACGTTTACTTGGGCGTGTTTGCTGGGGATTTTATTGCCATTGGGGTTGAAGCGTCTTGGCGCTGATCCTGCTGTGGCGTCTAGCGTATTTGTGCTGACGCTCACTGATATCGTGGCGTTCTTCAGCTTCCTTGGTCTTGCAGCCCTTTTCTTGCTGTAATTTTATCAAAACTTCTTGCAACCTCGCCTAATGAGCGAATAGGCGCGCCAATTGCAGCGCAGGCCGTTAGGAATTGTCCTATTGTACCAAAACGGGAGCCTCATGCGCATGCCCCGCCCGATGCGAACCTCAAGAAAAGGTCTCGAGCTTATCAAAAGCTTCGAAGGATTTCGTGCGCGTTCAGTTCAGCTTTCAAACGGGAAGTGGGTGATAGGCTATGGGCATACCAAGTCTGCACGGCCCAATTTGCGCGTTGCTCCAGACGATGCAGAATTGATTTTACGGTTCCGCGATCTTAAGCCGATTGAGAAATTGGTGTCTGACCGGGTTCTGTGCCCTCTGTCCCAAGCTGAGTTTGATGCGCTCGTCTCTTTCATCTTCAATATTGGAGAGGAGGCTTTTCTTTCCTCCGAAGTGCTGAGCCAGCTAAATCGCGGTGAACGCCTTGCTGCAGCCGAGGAAATGTCGGCGTGGCGCAAGGGTGAGATTGATGGCGATGTGATTGTCGTGGACGTGTTTGTGCGTCGGCGCGCGGCGGAGAAGGCACTATTCCTCGAGCATCCATCAGGCCGTGTATCTTTGCCGACAGCTTTGCTTCGCCCGCAGCGAGACGATGATGTGCGAGGCATTGCAGCGTCACTTGATCTGCAGCAGCAAGAGAGGCAAAGATTCACGAGTGTGCGTGCGCGTATTACGCCAGACGCCAAGGAATCGACACCACAGGCCGCAGCACGCGGAGTGGCTGAGCGCCTTTCACGTATTGTGGGCGAGATGGAGCAAGCTGAGGCAGAGCCGACTTTGCCGCCGCCGCCATCTTTCGAGCCTGAGCCAGTTGATGAGCCGGCTGACATTATCGATGAGCCAAGCATTCAAGAAATTACCGATGCAATATCGGCTTTGGCCGACCCTGCAGAGGACGGTGATTTGCCGGAACCACCGGGCATGTCCGGCCCACCCGAAGGGATTGAGCGCCGTCGCCCGGCTAATCAGCAGCCTGTTGAATTAGAACCAATTGATATTGAACCGCTACAACTCAATGACCCGGTGTTGGCACCGATTGCGGGTGACTTCATCGATGACACTGATGTTGTTGAGGTTAGCGAAGTCGATTTTGAACGTGCATTGCGTGAGAATGGCGAGGCGGGAGCACCGCTGAATGAGATGCCGAGCGTCTTGCACTGGTTGCCGTTTGCTTTGTTGTCGGGCCTTGGCCTGATTGGGTTGATCGCAGGTGTCATGCGGTTTTTGGAACCGGTTAATCCGATGACTGCAGATGGCGCGAGTCTCTATGTCGGCCCGGTCTTAGCGCTAGGCGGCGGGTTCTTGGCTGTAATCTCAGTTTACTACTTGTTCCGTGCCCTAACGCGCGCGGACTAGGTCTGAGTAGGCGCTTGTTCCAACAATTTACATGTTTATGAAGTGCGAACCTATGCCGTTGTGGTCGCTTTGGTTTGAGGCTGAAGCGACTTATTCGTCATCATCGCGCTGGATTGGAGTGCAGATTTTGCCGCGTTGTAGCCAGCCTCTACGGTGGCATCATACGCTCTCCAATCACGCAGCTCCACGTCTTTCAAATCGGGTAGAACCAGCACGTCAGTTATATCATGCCCAAATGTGCTGTCAGCGCGAATAGTCGCTGTACGCATCAGCAAACCTGCAATGGGTGGGGGACTAGAGAAGCCATGACCCATAACCCATTTCAAAAAACTGGGTGGGTGACTGAATTCTTCAGCGTTGAGGCCTTGAGGTTCGCGTGTCACGTCTGACCCAATAATGAAGCCGCGGTGCATATCGCGCATCGTATCAACCGGGAAATTGTTCAGCACCGCGCCATCTACAAGTATGTCGTCGCCTTGCACAATGGGCGGTAAAATACCGGGGAGGGAGATCGTCGCCCGTAGCGCGTCGCGCAGCAGGCCGGAGCGGATGATGCGCGTGCTGCCCGAATTGAGTTCAGTCGCAGTGGCAAAGAAGGGAATGCTGAGATCGCCAATTTCGGCTTCTCCGAAATGTTCCTTGAGGCGGGCGTTCACGCGGTGGCCTTTGACCATACCAACAACCGGCAGAGTGTAGTCACCCAATGGATTGGATTCCACGAAGGCCTTGCGAATGCTGTATTCGATCTGATCGTCAGACCAGCCGAGAGCGACGCAGCCTGCCACGACCGCGCCCATTGAGGCGCCGCCGGCGAAGTCGATGGGGAAGCCTAGCTCTCTGATGGCTTTGATGGCGCCTATATGCGAGTAAGCTCTCGCGCCGCCGCCTGAGAGCACTAGCCCAACAGACACGCCGCACATAACGCGCGCGAGCCTGTCGCAGTCTACGCCATCTATGCGCGTCCAGTGGAATATACGTGAGGCCCCAGCAGCGTTGGCCCATTCGCGTGGCTTGGCAGCGCGGCGTTCATGGCCGCTGTGCAATAGCACCACATCGACCAATTTGAGTGCGCGCGCAGGGGAGTGGTCGTCTGGCATAAGCGGGGTGGAGGGTTTCGCGTCAGCGCGGCCCATCACCCAAATTCTGTCAGCTTGGCGCATAGAGAGGCGGAACCAATTATTGTCACCAATACGCGAGATGAGAATGACGAGATCATGATTACGTTCAAGCTCATCAAAGAAGGCGGCAGGCTTTTCATCGCCCTCATCTTCATCAATCACGACGGCTTTGAAACCGAGGCGTTCGGCAGCGTTTTGGAGCGCATTGCTACGCAATGAGAGGTCTATTGTAGGGGAGGTGGCAACCAGAGTGAACACTTTGGGGGCTGTTCGGGCATTACGTTGCCCCGCTTTACCCAAACGGCGCAGGATGACGCGTATCATCGCCTCTAGCAGCTCAGGTTCTGCCTTAACCAGTCGCTGCCAGCCTTTGCGAGAAATGGCCATGACTTCAGAATCGCGCAGGGCGTAGACTGAACCCGAATGGGGATGGTCGTCTGGCGCACCGTCGCCGTCTAAATCAATCCCACCAAGAAATAGAGCCATTTCGCCGACAGGTTCACCGGAGCGGATGTGGCCGATGAAATCCAGCCCGCCCGAGCTGTTCATGTTGAACGCACCGAGGGCTCCCGACATGACGAAATAGATGCAATCAGCGGGCTCTCCTGCAACAAACAAAGGCTGACCAGCGGGTAGGGAGAACCAGCGCGCTTCCTTACCGGCGGCGCGCATAGCGCGTTGTGGTACATCCTTCAAAAAGGAGATTGAGTTCAAGGTGGGAGTAATGTTTGCAGCCATGGGGCCGAACATGCCTTCATCCTTCCAGAACTTCAAAGGGAATCCCACTTTTTCCTCACCTTCCTGACATGTCTTTGCGACACCTGTTTGATTTGCCGCGTTTAAAACAGGGTCTTGCAAGATGCATTCCCACCCTCGATGGGGCGTTAGATTACATCAGTGTCGTGACGAAGGTTTCACGCAACTTTGGGGGGCATTTCGGGTAAAAAGGACGGGTCGCACCTGTCGCGACGATTATGTCCTGAGGAGACTCCAATGAGACGTTTTTGTTTTCTATCCGCTGCTGCAATGGCGACTGCCCTGATGGGGCATGCTGGTGAATTGCCCGATTTTTCGGACTTTGACGTTGATGCGGACGGCGTGATTAGCCAAGCTGAGTTTGTGGCTTACAAAACGACTGAGGGGCGGCTGTCAGATGCCGATGCGATGGCCAAGTTCATTCGCTTCGATCTGAATGGCGATGGGGAGCTGACAAAACCTGAAATGTCCAAAGCTGTTGAGGCATGGCGTAGTCAGGCGGAGCCGAGCGATGTTGAGGATACAAGTGAGGCCGAGTAAGCACTAAGGTAATATGAAATGAGGTTTGCAGGGTCATTCAGAACGAATAGGCCCTGCATTCTTTTGTGCGGTTGAAAACGCTTGCAAAAGAGCCGCGAGACGGCGACCAAGGGTAAATGGAATCCGCTGCGAAAACTGATAATCGTTTTGATCTGCTTCGGTTTGTCTTTGCCGGACTGGTGATGGTGTATCACGTGATTGCGCTATCAGGATTGGTCGTGGAAGGCGCGCTGGAGCAGATTTTTGCACAGGTTGCGGAGCTGTCGATTCAGGGTTTTTTTATACTGTCTGGTGCTTTGGTTGCAGGCTCATTTGAGCGTTCGGCTGGTGTGACTGAATATGCGATGAAACGGGTGCGCAGATTGTACCCGGCTTATGTGGTGGTGATCCTCGTGCCCGCGCTCATAGCGCTTAGTCTATCGGGTGGATTGTCTGATGTTGCGCGGTATGTGGGCGCGAACTTACTGTTTTTGAATTTTCTTGAACCGAGTCTACCAGGTCTGTTTGAGGGTAACCGATTTACGGCTGTGAACGGCGCGCTTTGGACGTTGAAAATTGAGGTCATGTTCTATGCGTGCCTGCCTGCGCTGATATTATTGATGAGGCGGTTTGGGCGGGGGTGGCCGGTGTTTTTGACCTGTGTGTATGCAGGTGGCGAAGCGTGGCGGGTTCTTGTGCCGGGCATGGTTGAGGGAGAGATGGGGGTCGTGCTTGCGCGCCAGTTGCCGGGACAGATGGCATATTTTGCTTGCGGTATTGGGGTGTGGAAACTGTGGCATAGATTGCCGAAATTGAGCGTCGCGATGATGGCTGCCGGATCGATTGGAATAGTGCTGACGCTGTGGCTTCCTATGCTGGATCTGCTGCGACCATTGGCGTCGGCGTGTGTCATAGCTGGGCTTGCCTTTGCGCCGGGGTGGAAGCCTGCCGTCTCAAAATATGGGGATGTGAGCTATGGGCTGTACATAACGCATTTCCCGATCATTCAGGCGCTGGTGGCTGCGGGAGTGTTTGGCGCGCTTGGCCTGCGGGGAGGCGTTATCGTCGCGGCTGTACTCGTCTCGGTTGCCAGTTTTGCGCTTTGGCATATGGTTGAGAAAAGGGCGCTGCGTCCGACCAGTCACTATCGCTTGTCTTGAACGCATCCCACGCAAATTAAAGTGAGGATGAAAACTATGCGCGACTATGAAACGATTAGCCTCGAAGCGACCCAAGAAGGGCTCGCTGTCATCACGATGAATCGGCCAGACGTGCGCAACGCCTTTAATGTCCAATTGATTGAGGAGCTGAACGACGCGTTCCATCTGGTTTCAGATCAACGCACAATTCGTATGGTTATCCTGCGCGGAGCAGGGAAGACATTCTCAGCGGGCGCTGATCTGAACTGGATGAAATTGGCAGCCATGCACTCGAAAGAAGACAATGTGCATGATGCGATGAAGCTAGCCGAGATGCTGCGTGCGCTCTACGAGATGCCGCAAATGACGCTGGCCTTGGTGCAGGGCGCGGCGATGGGCGGCGGCGCGGGGTTGGTGGCTGCGTGCGACGTGGCGGTTGCGATGAAGGACACCAAGTTTAGTTTCTCTGAGGTGCGCTTAGGGCTAACCCCAGCGACGATCAGCCCGTTTGTGATTGATGCAATAGGGCCACGTTGGGCGAGGGCCTTGTTCACAACTGGGGAGTCGTTTGATGCGACTTACGCTGAGAAGATTGGGCTGGTGCAGTATGTCGTGGAAACGAATGAGGAGCTGGCAGAGATGGAAGAGCACTTGGCTAATCTAGTGTTTGCAGCGGCGCCGGGCGCAGTGGCGGCGTCAAAGTCACTCGTTCAATTTGTGAGCGGCGCAATCATCGACAAAGATCTTAGTCATGACACGGCCAAGCGGATTGCCGCTCGCCGTGTCAGTGATGAAGGTAAAGAGGGCATTGCAGCCTTCCTTGAGAAACGTAAACCTGACTGGGTTTAGAAGTCTGCTGGTGTTTCAAGATCGATCGGTGCGTTCTCAATAGACAACAATGTCTCTTCAACGCCGCCCGGTAGTTTGAGGCCAATACGTTCCATGCCTTCAACAAAGGCGACGATCGGATCGATACCGGTGAGCGCTTCGATCTGATTGTGGAAGAAGAAGGCGAGAATGGCGAATAGCAGAATATAGATAATGAACTGCATGGCCGATTTGAGGATGAAGGCACCCGCGCTACCGACGACAAAGCCGACGCCGCCTAGGATTGCTGCGCCCATCCATGGGGCCATATCGTTCATGGCGACTGCTTCATTGTAACCGAAATATGCGCCGATCGCGCCGCCGACGAGTCCTGCAAGTCCGCCTAGACCTGCGCCTGATGAGTAAGCCATTGTTTGTCCCCTAAGGTTAATTCTCGGCTATCCTTAACCAGTCAGAGGGGGGAGGCAAGGACATAAACTGCTCTCTGTTCAGGCATAATGCTGCCATTGAAGCGTGAAAATTAGCGAGGATGACGCAGATACCGTTTCAGAAAACATACATTACAGCTCGGCTTCATTCCGCGCGTGATCAGCTGCATACTCGGTGGGTTCGCGGACCGGTGTCTCAGGCGATCTTTGAGTTTGTTGCATTTGGTGTAAAGCAAGCATGGGCATGCCTGTTTGGTGGGGTGATGTTGGCGCTGCTGATGCTCACACACTTGTTTTACCCTGATGGATTGTTGGTCTCACGATATGATTTTCTGGTGATTGCGGCGCTGATTTTGCAGATTTTAATGCTCGCAACCGGGCTGGAAAGCGGGGAAGAGGCACGGGTTATCCTCGCCTTTCATATTGTCGGTACGATTATGGAAGTCTTCAAAACGCAGGCGGGCAGTTGGGTGTATCCTGAGGCCAGCGTGCTGCGCATTGGGGCGGTTCCGCTGTTCTCCGGATTTATGTACGCGGCGGTCGGAAGTTATATAGCGCGCGTCTGGCGTATATTCGATTTCCGGTTCACACAGTTTCCGCCGATTTGGCTTCAGGGGCTTTTGGCGGTGGTCGTGTATGTGAATTTCTTCTCGCACCATTGGGTGATTGACATTCGAAACGTGCTGTTTGTGGCGACGGTGCTGATCTATGGGCGAACGGTGGTTCGGTTCCGGCCAGACGTAACCCACCGCCCGATGCCGCTTGTGATTGGCTTTGGATTGGTCGCTCTGTTTATTTGGATTGCCGAAAACCTGGGCACGTTTGCACGCGGCTGGACCTATCCCGGCCAAGAGGGGGCTTGGCACATGGTGTCATGGGCCAAGCTGGGGTCTTGGTATTTGCTGATGATTATCAGCTTTGTGCTCGTTGCCAGCATTCATATGGCTAGCAAGGGGCTGGAAACGCCCAATGATTAACCCTTGAGGCGTGCTAGCGCGCGGTCGCGCCCGATCAGTGGCAAGAGCGCCGACATGTCGGGCCCGTGTTCCATGCCCGTCAGCGCCTTTCGGAGAGGCATGAAGAGGCCGCGCCCCTTGCGCCCGGTCTCAGCCTTGAGCGCCTTGGCCCATTCGCCCCAGCTATCACCGGTCAGCTCGCCGTCTGGCAGCAGGGTGATGGCAGCGGCAATGAAGTCAGCGTCTTCATCGTCAACAAGACGGGTTGCATCGCCAAATACGGTTTCGACCCAGCCTGTGACATCAGCCAAGACAGAGCAATTCTCGCGGATGACTTGCCAGAAGGCTTCAGTCGCGGCGCGCTCATCAATAGCGGTGAGGCGGTCTTTTACGGTTTCGAATGACTGGCCGTGCAGAATGGAGGCGTTGAGGCTTTTCAGTTCTGCCTCGTCAAAGCGTGCGGGAGATCGGCCGATTTTGGAGAAAGAGAACTCTTCTGCCAGTTGAGCGAGGCTGTCGCGGGTCTCGACATTGTCAGATGTGCCGATTTTGGCGAGCAGGCTGGCAATGGCCATCGGTTCGAAACTCTCAGCGCGTAACTGGTCGATTGAGAGTGATCCGAGGCGCTTGGACAGGCCTTGGCCATCAGCCCCGATGAGCAGCGGCGTGTGCGCCATTGTCGGCGTGGTGCCGCCGAGGGCTTTGAAAACCTCTATCTGCGCGCCGGAATTGGTGACGTGATCCTCGCCGCGAACGACATGGGTGATCTTGGCGTTGATATCGTCCACCACGCTTGGAAGCGTGTAGAGATAGCTTCCATCTTCGCGGATTAGAACCGGGTCTGACAGGCTCGATGTGTCGATGCTTTGCGGGCCGCGCACGAGGTCGTCCCATTCGATTCGTCCGCCGGAGAGTTTGAAGCGCCAATGCGGCTTGCGGCCTCCGCCTTCTAGTTTGGCGCGGCCTTCGTCGGTTAATTCTAGCGCGGCGCGGTCATATACTGGCGGGCGGCCGCGTGAGAGGGCGATCTTGCGCTTGCGGTCGAGGTCGTCGGCAGTCTCATAACAGGGGTAGAGGAGGCCCATCTTGCGCAGCTTATCAGCAGCGGCGTCATATTCGCCGAAGCGATCAGACTGGCTGAACGTGTCATCCCAGTTGAGGCCGAGCCATGAGAGGTCCGCGCGCAGACCGTCTTCGTATTCTTTTGTGGAGCGCTCAACGTCCGTATCGTCGATACGTAGAATGAAGGTGCCGCCTTGGCCTTTCGCGAACAGCCAGTTGATCAGGGCAGTGCGAACATTGCCGACATGCAGGCGGCCTGTTGGCGAAGGCGCGAAACGAACAATGGGCTGGATCATGGCTGCTGTTTTCTATTCGGCTTATGCTTTTTAGCTTTTGTGATTGGCTTTCGACATCAAATTTACGCAAAAGCCAAGGTGTGCGTGCCACATTCTTGCTATTGTTTGTGTTAAAGACTGGTGCAGAGCGAAACGGTGGGAGGGAACCCGATGAGATTTGGATGGATATTAGCGGGTGCGCTTTTATTGGCGGCGTGCGGTAAGTCTGCTGAAAATACTGCAGAAACAGAGATGGAAATGCCTTCTGATAGCGTCGAAGTGTCTGTGGATTTGGAGCCGATTCCAGCGTCTGAAAACGAACCAACCGAATCGGTCGATTTGCAATCTATTTCCGAATATTCGGACGAATGGTCACTAAACGAGTATTGGACGGGCGAATATCCGTCAGGTTTTCTTGTGTTTCGCGAGGGAGTAATTGCCTCCGGCCGTTTGAAGCCTGTGCAAGCCCTTGCGATGGATATGAGCTGCCCGTTGGAGGCGTCCGCCAATTATCAGGTGTGGAACCGAGAGCGGGTTGAGGCTGATCAAGTCATATTTTTCTCAGCCAACAAAACTTTCCCCGTGATGATGACGGAAGATGCTGCGGTGGAGTATGTGACCGATGACGGCATTGCCACGCTGAATATGAAGGCGGGCCAGACGCTGACATATCTGAGTTATATGTCGGAGGGGTTTGCCAAATTCTCGTTCAATGGCCAGCAGGTAGAGTTGAACGAAAGCGAGTTGCGCGAGATCTCTGATATTGGCGCGCATGATGTGATCGAAGACCAGTGGGCGCGAGTAAACTGCACCGACGGTCAGCAGGCTTGGCTGCTCTATTCTGAAGTGATTGAGACGCCGGGCATCGGCCGATCTCCGCTGATCGGATATGGTGAAGCCTATGACATTACGCCGGAAGAGGCGCAGATGATGGCCGATGAAATCGGCATTCCTCTCGAATAACAGAGTGTTCAGTCGTCGCGGAAGCGGTTCGTGATCGGGTAACGCCGGTCGCGGCCGAAATTCTTGCCTCCAACTTTTACGCCCGGAGGCGCTTGGCGGCGCTTATATTCCGCGATGTAGAGCAGGTGCTCGATGCGGCGCACGGTGGCAGGATCATGCCCGCGTGCGAGAATGTCATCGACGTCTTCTTCCAGATCAACGAGGCCGCGCAATATGTCGTCGAGCACCTCATAAGGGGGTAGGGAGTCGTCATCGCGCTGGTCATCGCGTAGCTCCGCAGACGGCGGTTTGGTGATGATGCGCTCAGGGATGACTTCGCCGGAATTGCCGAGTGCGCCAGCGGGAACGGCCGTGTTGCGCCACTTGGATAGAGCGAAGACTTCCAATTTATAGAAATCTTTCAGGGCGTTATAGCCGCCGCACATGTCGCCATAGAGCGTCGCGTAGCCGACCGCCATTTCAGATTTGTTGCCCGTGGTGATGACCATGTGGCCGAATTTGTTGGACAGGGCCATCAGGGTGACGGCGCGCAGGCGGGATTGAATATTCTCTTCCGTCGTGTCGGGCGTCGTGTCTTTGAACTGTTCGCCGAGCATCTCGTCCAGCGCATCGACGCCGGGGCGGATGTTGATGATGTCATACTTGCACCCCAATGCCTCGGCGCAGGCTTTGGCGTCTTCGAGGCTGTCGCTGGAGGTGTATTTCGAGGGCATCATCACGCACCAGACGCGGTCTGGGCCAAGCGCATCGACAGCCATTGCCGCCGTCAGCGCGCTATCAATGCCGCCCGACATGCCGAGGACAACGCCTTTGAAGCGGTTCTTGTTGACGTAATCACCCAAGGCCAGCGTTGCGGCGCGGTATTCGGCTTCTAGACCCTCGGTCAGCTCTACATTTGGCTGTGCCGGGGTGAAGCGCTTGGTGGCGGCGTCAAAGGTTAGAGAGGCTGTGCCGGTGACGAAATCGCCGAGCAATTGGTGCTCTTTGCCGTCCACATCGACCGCATAGGACGCGCCATCAAATACCAGCTCATCTTGCCCGCCGACTTGGTTCACGAACAGATAGGGCAAGCCGGTCTTACGCCACGCGGAGAAAGTGGTGTGGCGCTCTTTCTGAACGCTGCGCCGCCATGGGGAGCCATTGGGCACCAGCAGAACTTGCGCGCCCGCATCTTGCAGCGATGTCGGCACGCGGTCGAACCAGATGTCCTCGCAGATCGCGACGCCGAATTTGACGCCGTTCAGCTCGAACACGCTGGGCGCGCCGGTGCCGGGGTTGAAGATGCGTTTCTCGTCGAACACGCCGTAATTGGGCAGCTCGCGCTTATCGTGGCGGCCAGTGATGGCGCCGCCGCTCATATAGAGGGCGCTGTTGTAGAGCTTGCCGTCTTCTGCCCATGGCGCGCCGATTAGGATGGCCGGGCCGCCTGAAGTGTCGCCTGAAAGGTCTGTCATCGCGGCCATGGCGATTTCCACGGCGGAGGGCTTTAGCACCAAGTCCTCAGTCGGGTAGCCGAGGATATACATCTCCGAAAAGACAACAATGTCAGCATTGGCAGCCTTGCCCTTGGCATAGGCCTCGCGGGCGAGGGCAAGATTGCCGCTAATGTCCCCAACAACGGGGTTTAGCTGGGCGATGAAAATATCAAGTGATGCGGTCATACCAGCGGTTTAGGGCAGGATGGCCCCGCGCAAAAGAGGCAATCTGCGCGGGGGTGGGGGATGTGTTGATCTCAGCCGCCCGAAGATACCTGCGAAGGCAGGTATCCATCTCCGGCTCTATCGACTCTTGAGGCAGGTTTCGGGTGATGGACCCCAGCCTGCGCTGGGGGCATCGGGAAGGGGGAGAAAGCACACCACACCTTCCGCTCTTCCCAACGAAAGTTGGGATCCAAAATAGATCTAGCAACTGGGTCCCAGCGTCCGCTGGGATGAGCGGGAGGGAAAGTCCAGTCGAATTTAGTCCAAAATGATGGCTAAGGTCACGACTGATGCGAAGGATAACCAAAACAACGTCCATGATATCGATTTTGTTCCGAGCAGGCCCCATTGGTCGTGGCCGTCGCGTATCGCGGAGGCTGCCGATGAAGTGAGGGCGAGTGGGGCTGGCAAAAAAAGCGTGAAAACAAACAAAATAGAAACAGCGATACCGAGTGTGAGTTGGGCAATGCTAGAGAGCCCAATTTCCAAAAAGGTAAATACAATCTGACAAAATATTATACTCATCGAAAAAGCCCACAATCCCACAAAATGGTTCAGGGCTCTGATCAACCATTCCCATTGTTGTTTTGATATTGGCAATAAATTATGGACAGATAGTATCAGGGACACAACGACTAGGAACATTGGTCCCACGACGTTAAAGTATCTAATCGCGACTCCTGAGTGCGTATTGCTTAGAAGTGCCTTCAGTTCAGCGTCGACGCTAGAACCTGCCAATAACAATATGCTTATCAACAAAAAAAGGGAAGTCGATGGCTTAAGTATGTCGTTCACGACATAGAAAATTGCGGCATTTTCACTAATAGAGGGTACCATTTTTTGCTCAACGTTTTCGATTCTCAAGCGTATGAGGCATACCTTAATATTTAGCAATCTTAGATTGATTCTAAATATCCAACTCTTCCACGAACGCTGCGTTCTCCTGAATAAACCGGAAGCGGTGTTCGGCTTTTTTGCCCATTAGGATGTTGATGAGTTCTTCGGCGGGCATTTCGGCTTCGTCGAGTGTGTCCAGTGTGACGCGCGCGAGGAGGCGGGTGTCGGGGTTCATTGTGGTGACTTTAAGCTGGGCGGGGTTCATCTCGCCGAGGCCTTTAAAGCGGGTGATGTCTACTTTTTGGTTTGGCTTAAAATGCTTCGCCGTTAGCTCAGCGCGGTGGGCGTCGTCCATTGCGTAGACGATCGTGCCTTTGTTGGAGAGCTTGTAAAGCGGGGGCATCGCCATATAGAGGCGGCCTGCTTGGATGAGCCCCGGCGTCATGCGGTAGAAGAAGGTGATGAGCAGAGCCGCGATGTGCGCGCCGTCAACGTCGGCATCTGTCATGATGACGATGCGATCATAGCGCAGGTCTTCAAGGTCGAACTTACGGCCCAGCGGCGAGCCGAGCGCGAGGGAGAGGTCGTTGATCTCCTGATTGCCCGCCAGCTTGTCAGCCGAGGCGCTTTCGACGTTTAGGATTTTACCCCTTAGCGGCAGGATAGCTTGTGTTTTACGGTCGCGTGCTTGCTTGGCTGAGCCGCCCGCTGAATCGCCCTCCACGAGGAAGAGTTCTGTGCCCTCTGGGCCTTTGTTGGAGCAGTCGGCCAACTTGCCGGGGAGGCGTAGTTTTTTGGTGGCTGACTTGCGCGAGACGTCTTTGGCTTTGCGGCGGCGGGCGCGGTCATCAGCGCGATCAACAGCCCATTGCAGGAGTTTCTCGGACTCTTTTGGGCTGCTGGCGAGCCAGTGGTCGAACCGGTCACGCACGGCGTTCTCAACAAGGCGGAGCGCGGCGGTGGTGGAGAGTTTGTCTTTGGTCTGGCCAACAAATTCTGGATTGCCGATGAAGACAGAGAGAAGGAGGCCGGAATAACCCATCACGTCTTCAGATGTGATGGTGGAAGCTTTTTTCTCGCCGGTCAGCTCGCCGAAATTGCGTAGGCCTTTGGTGATGGCTGCGCGGAAGCCAGATTCATGCGTGCCGCCATCGGGGGTAGGGATGGTGTTACAGTATGAGCGGGCAAAGCCGTCGCTTTCGCCAAAGCCCGCATGTGTCCATGAAATGGCCCATTCGACTTTGCCGTCGGCTTTCAGGTCAACAAGGCCAGTGAAGGGCTGTTCTGTGATCGTTTCTTTTTCGGCGAAGACCTCGGCGAGTTGATCGGCCAGACCGTTCGGGTAGCTGAGCACAGCTTCGACGGGGACTTTTGAATCTTCGGGCAAGAGGGCAGGATCAACCGCCCAGCGCACTTCTACGCCGCGATAAAGGTAAGCCTTAGATTTCGCCATTGTGTAGAGGCGTTGGGGCCGGAAGCGCATCTTCTCGCCAAAGATTTGGAAATCTGGTTTGAATTTGACCGACGTGCCGCGCCGATTGGGGGCTGAGCCAGCTTTTTGCAGCTTGCCGAGGGTTTCGCCGCGTGAAAATTCTTGGCGGTAGAGTTTCTTGTCACGGGCGACTTCAACGACGACATGCTCTGACAAGGCATTCACAACCGAGATGCCAACGCCGTGTAGACCGCCAGAGGTGGCGTAGGCTTTGTTGGAGAACTTACCGCCTGAGTGAAGCGTAGAGAGGATGACCTCTAGCGCTGATTTTTTGGGATATTTCGGGTGGGGATCAACCGGGATGCCCCGGCCATTATCTGTAACCGTGATATAGCCTTCAGCGTCGAGCATGATTTCGATACGGTTGGCGTGGCCTGCAACGGCTTCATCCATCGCATTATCGAGCACTTCGGCGAAGAGGTGGTGGTAGGCGCGTTCATCCGTGCCGCCAATATACATGCCCGGTCGCATGCGAACCGGTTCAAGGCCCTCAAGGACCTCAATGTCCTTGGCGCTATAGTCTGAGCTTTCTTGCGTCATATCTTTTAGCTTTGCATTCGTGGCGGCCATGTGGGGTTCTCCCAATAGAAGGCTGGCGACTCAGTGTCGAGGTCTCAAAAACAATCATTCCTTAAGGTGCGTTAATGCCCCGTTAACCCTGCGTCGGTGCATGATAGATCTTCACGCGAGAGATCAAGATATATCAGGGCGAGTCTTGCACCTTTGCTAGGCGGTTAAGGTGAAAAGTTCGACAAACTGGGCAGATTGTGGGGAAATCCCGCATTTACGGCGTTAACCCGCAGTTTGCCGCTTGAAGATGGGGGGCAATGACTCCACATCTAAAGACATAAAATGAGGCTTCGCGAACTAAACTGGTGAAAATCAGAAAAAGCGTGTCGCCGCCGGGTCGCCGAGAATCGGGGCCAAAATTGTAAGGAGGCATTAGAATGCCAGCGATTAAAAACCTCCCAGTGTTGCCGCTTCGGGACATTGTTGTTTTCCCAGACATGGTCGCGCCGCTTTTTGTCGGCCGTGATAAATCTGTTCGCGCTCTCGATATGATCGAAGAGGCGGACAATGAAATTATGCTCGTTGCACAAACAGACGCGGCGATTGACGACCCAACAATTGATGACGTGCACAAAGTGGGCACGATTGCGACGATCCTACAGCTGTTGAAGTTGCCTGATGGCACTGTGAAGGTGCTCGTCGAGGGGCAACGCCGCGCGCGCCTGAGCGCTCTCAACGATCGCGGCGACTATTTTGAAGCTGAGCTCGAGCCTATCGAGGAGCCAGAAATTTCTGGCAGCGACATTGAGGCGCTTATGCGGGCCGTGCAGGAGCAGTTCGAAGGTTATGTGAAGTTGAACCGGAAGATCCCGCCTGAATCTGTCTCTTCAATCGCTCAGTTGACGGAGCCGGGCCGGTTGGCAGATGCGGTTGCGTCGAACTTGACGGTTAAGCTATCTGACAAGCAGGAATTGCTAGAGCTGACCGATGTGAAAGACCGACTCGAGAAAGTCTTTAGCCTGATGGAGGGCGAGATGGGTATGCTGCAGATGGAGCGGAAAATTAAAAACCGCGTCAAACGGCAGATGGAAAAAACTCAACGCGAATATTATTTGAACGAGCAGATGAAGGCGATCCAGCGCGAGCTTGGTGATGGCGGCGAAGGCGGTGAGCGCGATGAACTGGCCGAAATGGAGGCCAAGATTGCCGAAACGCCGATGTCGGAAGAGGCGCATGCCAAAGCCGAAAGCGAGCTGAAAAAGCTACGCCAGATGAGCCCTATGTCGGCTGAGAGCACGGTTGTGCGTAATTATCTCGAATGGTTGATCGCTCTGCCGTGGAAAAAGCGCAAAGACATTCAGACTGATTTGCATAAAGCTGAAACGCAGCTTGATGACGACCATTATGGTCTCGACAAGGTGAAAGAGCGCATTCTGGAATATTTGGCCGTGCAGAAGCGTGTTGGCAAAATGAAGGGGCCGATTTTGTGCCTCGTTGGTCCTCCCGGTGTTGGGAAAACATCGCTTGGTCGGTCAATAGCGGAAGCGACGGGACGTGAATTTGTGCGCGTGTCGCTTGGCGGTGTGCGTGATGAGAGCGAAATCCGTGGGCACCGACGTACCTATATCGGTTCTATGCCGGGGCGCGTGATTCAGTCACTGAAAAAGACTAAGACTGGTAACCCGTTGTTCCTGTTGGACGAAATTGATAAAATGGGTATGGATCATCGTGGTGATCCGGCATCTGCTTTGCTCGAGGTTCTCGACCCTGAGCAGAATAGCACGTTCAATGACCACTATTTGGAAGTCGATTACGACTTGTCCGATGTGATGTTTGTGACGACCGCGAACAGTTTGAATATGCCCCAGCCGTTGCTCGACCGTATGGAGATTATTCGGATCGCTGGGTACACGGAAGAAGAGAAGGTGGAGATTGCCAAAAGACACTTGATGCCGGAAATTCTGAAGGATCATGGCTTAAGCGCGGATGAGTTTGAGGTGGCCGAAGAGGCTCTGTACGATCTGGTGCGGTATTATACGCGGGAAGGGGGCGTGCGCTCTCTCAAGCGTGAAATCGCACGCTTGGCCCGCAAAACGGTTCGCGAGCTGTCGGTTGATGAGAGCTTGGCTAAAGTTGTCATTAACGCGGATAATTTAGGCAACTATGCCGGTGTGAGGAAGTTCCGTTATGGTTTGGCGGATGAAACGGATCAGATCGGCGCTGTAACCGGTCTTGCTTGGACTGAATCTGGTGGTGATTTGCTGACGATTGAGGCGGTGAAAATGCCGGGTCGCGGCAATATGAAAGTTACCGGTAACCTGCGCGATGTGATGAAGGAGTCTATTCAGGCGGCGAACTCACTTGTGCGGTCGCGGTCTGTCACGCTCGGCATTAAGCCGACTGATTTCAGCACGACCGACATTCACGTTCATGTTCCCGATGGCGCCACGCCGAAGGATGGGCCGAGCGCAGGTATTGGGATGACAACGGCGATTGTATCTCTGCTGACCGGAAACCCAGTTAATCGCGAAGTGGCAATGACAGGCGAGGTGAATTTGCGCGGGCATGTGCTGCCGATTGGTGGGCTGAAAGAGAAGCTTCTCGCGGCCCTGCGCGGAGGCATCAAGACCGTTATGATACCGAAGGATAACGAGAAAGACCTCGCAGATATCCCTGATACGGTGAAATCTGGGCTGCGCATTGTGCCTGTGTCTGACATCACTGAGGTGTTTGCTATCGCGTTGACACGCCCGTTGACGCCTATCGAGTGGTCTGAGGCTGATGAGGCCGCATTACAGGCCAGTTTGAGCGGCCAGGCCCAGAAAACAGGCGATGGCGTACGCCCACATTAGGCGCGACTGAAAAAATATGTGAGAGCGGCCATGTTTTTGGCATGGCCGCTCTTGCCTTTTGGCTCAAGGCTAGGCAAAAGGCTCCATCTGGAAGGGCGATTAGCTCAGTTGGTAGAGCATCTCGTTTACACCGAGAGGGTCAGCGGTTCGAGCCCGTTATCGCCCACCATGACTTCTCAGACATAGCAGGCAGTTTGCACGTGATGTGGTTTCGGATCCCGGCAGGGGCTGCGGAATCAACGGCTCACTTATGGCTGAGGTATTTGAACTGCTCACCGTCTAGGTCGATGAGGGGCATTTCGTCTTTTTCTCGCCAGTAGTCTTGAGTGTGCTGCCACTCATAGTTTGAGCCGCGTTTGGGGAGCAGGTGCATCGAGCGCATTAGGTACCCCGGATTGAAATTTTCAGGATCGATCCATGGCAGTATCTCCATGTCCTCGTCCTCCTTGCGGAACTGGACTTGCACTTCGCTGACATCTTTTGCATCCATGTGGTTTAACATGCGGCAGACAAAGTCTCCCATAAGGTCTACGCGCAATGTCCATGACGCGCGGAAGTAACCGAATACCCAGACCATGTTTGGCACGCCTGTGAACATCATGCCGCGATAGGTGACTGTTTTCGAGTAATCAACGGGCTCACGATCAACAGAAAATGCGATGTCTCCGAGGACTGATAGGTCGAACCCCGTCGCAGTGATGATGACGTCGGCTTCGAGTTCATTACCGCTTTTGGTAAGGATGCCGTTTTCTGTGAAGCGATCAATTTCGTCGGTCACGACGCTGGCTTTTCCTGACGCAATTCCTTGGAATAGGTCTCCGTCTGGCACGAAAGCGATGCGTTGGCGCCATGGGCGATAGCTGGGCGTGAAATCCTTGTCGATAGGATAGTCGTCACCAAGGAATGTTTTTACGCCGTCCAGCAATTCTGTGGTGATTTCGTCGGTTTCTTCTAGGCAGCGGCGCGTAAAGTCATGCTGGTCGAACAATACTTTTTGGCGCGCGACGCGGTGAATTGTATCCCAGTCAATCCCGATCCGCGCGAGTTCTGTCACCAGCTCATTCTCATTTCGCCCGGGGATGAAATAAGTTGGGGAGCGCTGCAATATGGTCACATGCTCAACCTCGCCAGCGATGGCAGGGACGACGGTTGCTGCGGTTGCGCCAGAGCCGATGCAGATGACCTTTTTGTCTTTCATGTCGGCGTCATCTGGCCAAACTTGTGGGTGGATGATCTCACCCTTGAATTTGTCCATGTCTTGCCAGTCAGGCGTATGGGGCTTTTCGTAATTATAGTAGCCTTGGCACATCCACAGGAAGTTGCAGGTGAACAGCACGTCTTCACCGGTTTCTAATTTTCGGACACGTACTGTCCAAAGGCTGTCCTCCGACGACCAGTCAGCGGATAGGATTTGGTGGCGATATAGAATGTTCGGGCCGAGATCATTTTCCTCGATAACCTCTCCCATATAGTCGAGAATTTCTTGGCTTGTCGCGATTGGTACGCCTGTCCAAGGTTTGAAGCGATAACCAAAAGTATAGAGATCAGAATCTGAGCGTACGCCTGGGTATTTGTGCCACAGCCATGTGCCGCCAAAACTATCCAGTTTTTCCAACACAGCATAAGTTTTGTTGGGACACTGAGTTTCGAGGTGATAGGCAGATCCTACGCCCGAAATTCCTGCGCCGGCAATAAGTACATCTACGTGCTCTGTCGGTCGAACGGTCTTTGTTGTCTTAGGATGCTTTTGTGCGCTCATCGGTATTTCCTCCGTATTCGTAGGGAGCGGGTGCTCGCTATTCGTTAGGTCTGAGTACTTTTTGACAATGACTGTTGTCAGTTTGCATCTGACAATGATTGGTGTCAAAATGACAACATGACGCAACTTTTCTCTGCAAAGCCGCAACGCTACCGCGGCGTCCCCGCCCATGAGCGGCAAGCGAAGCGACGCGAGCGCCTGTTAGAGGCTGCCGTTCAGGTCTATGGCGATGTTGGCTTTCAGAGCGCGACGGTGAAGGCTGTATGCAAAGCGGCTGGGCTGACCGAACGCTATTTTTATGAGAGTTTTCCGAACAGCCAAGCCTTGCTTATCGCAGCATTTGAAGATCTCTCCGACCAGGTCTTCGAGGACATACGAGATGCCGGAAAGGCCATCTCAAAGCCGGGCCGCAAGCGAGTGGAGGCTGTTTTGGACGCCTATTGCGGCGCGTTAGAGGAGAGCCCCGTTGATGCGCGAGTATTTATCGTCGAGATCGATAGGGTGGGGGGCGATGTCGATGACGCTATGAATCGCGAGTTAGATGTTCTCGGCCAAATACTCGCTGAAGCGTGGGGGAATACCCAAGAGCTTATCGACCCACTCGTATTGGTTTGCGTAACCGGCGGGTTGATCCGACTAATGAAGCGGTGGATTTCTTCTGACTTTAGAGAGCCGAAAGCAGACATTGTTGCTGCTGCTGTCAATCTATCTAAATTGCTCTCAAGCGTATCCTAGGTCGATCGGCTCACGGTCATGCTGACTGAATATCCCATTTGGGCAAACCTAAGCCTGTGAGTTCTTGGAACTTGGGGGTATCTAATTGTACAGCTCGCACAAGTTTGTCGATCGTCTCTTGCGGGAGCATGGGTAGCTCCTGAATTTTGCCGTTTGATTTTGCGACGTTCCTCATGGCATTCATCGTCTCACGTGGTAGATGTTCGCGAATGAGTGTGCCGAGGGGTGATTTGCGCAGAGGCGCCCACCACGAAGGCATTTGCCCGATCTGAGCAATGGTATTGCTCGGATTGTCCAGTGCTTTCGGGAACGAGAAGGAGCTGGCCTTCCAATGTGGTCACGAACTGCGTCCGTGTAGGCATCGGGTTGCTTGGCTAGGTCTTCAAAGTTTATGAAGAGAAATCTGTCAATTGGGAAAGCGTCTATATAAGGCTGAATTTGCCGTAAATACTTTGCCTTAATCGAAGATGTGCGACTTCATTTCGCAGCCATTATATTGATCTATGAGGGCTTTTACACAGGCATTGATGTTGCTGAGCGCATGGTCATAGGCTTGCCCTTGAGGCAGCGCTGATTCTGAAGTTTACCTGCAGACAATGAGCGCGAATAAAATTTTGTCGAAAATAGACTGTATCTTGCCGCTCGCAATCAATGATGCAGCTGGCGAGATGTGCATTATTTTTAAGCTGTGGAAATTGTAGGAATTTTTACCTTAGGGTAACCAATCAACCTTAACGCAAGGGGCAGAATGATTAACCTTAAGGGGAATGCCGTGCGGCCGTTTGTACAAAAAATTAGCTCATCCGCCTCAAAAATCGCGATCCTAGCGATGCTCGCAGGGGGGGGGACAGCATTCCATTCTGCGACTGCGCAGCAACTGGTGATCAATGATACTGGTACGCCAACAAGTGTTGGAACAGGCTTGGGTAAAAGGGCGATTTGGGTCGGCGGGGGCGCAGTCGGCGGCACGAGCGTCGATATAGTTGCGGAAATCATTGCTGGTACGCTGGATCACACATTTGACTCAACGGCGAACCGTCCATCTGTCGTCTCCGTAGGGCAAGATGACATGCGTGTACGGTGGTATTTATTCCAATCGGGTTCATATGATGTGAACTTCGCGGTCACCGACCCGGCAAATGCCTCCGCGACGCAGGTGACGGCAGACATCTTCGTTCAAATCAATGATGTGGACGGGCCAAACAACGAGCAGCTATTCGTGCCGGTATGTGATGGTACGGTAGACTTTGTTCGTATTGATATAGCGGCGACAACGGGGCGCCAATTTGGCACAGTAGCTGGGCTATCTGAAATATTCTCACTGATTGGCGACGCCAACTATAATAATGAACCGGTTTCTGGATTGGAGATAAGCTACTCCTCTTTGAGCCAGTTCGAATTTGGCCGGACGGCGGATGCTAATTATTTGGTTCGTCTCGATAATCCAACCTACACAGCAGCCAATACGTTAGATTTTCAGTGCGCCGATTTTTCGGTTCCTGTGGCCAACCCAGATGCTGCTGCCGGTATCACTGGAAACGCTACATCAGTCTCTGTTTTGACGAATGATGTGATTGCGACTGACAATGACAACGGCCCCAATAATGCGCATGGGACGGCGTCTGAATATGCGATGGCGAATGTGTCGCTTATTCCGCCTGGCACAGCGACTACTGTGGTAGTAGATGCGGGTGGGCAGATAATCAGCTTCACCGTTCCAGGAGAGGGTGATTGGGCATATAACGACCTTACAGGACAGGCTACCTTTACGCCTGCTGCAAATTTCACTCAAAGTCCGACGCCGATAAATTATGAATATATCAACGCACTTGGCGTGACATCCAATCAGGCGCTGGTCACAATCAACTATCCGGCCGTGGTTGACGGTGCTGTTACAATTACGCCAACGTCTCAACCCGGTGATGCGCTAACGATAACAGTGAATGACATCGACTTGTCGGGCAGCGGAACGACGTCTGTTACGGTTGCAAATCTGTCTACGGGCGAAGCCGAAACGGTGAGCTTGACCGAGAGTGGAGTGACTCCGGGTCTGTTTATCGGGACGGTTGCGACGACGTTTGGCGCGAGCAATGATGGGGCGGCGAACGGCAGCCTCAACACGCAGTCCGGCGATACCGTTCAGGTGTCTTATACAGACGCGGTTGCGACAACTGGCTATGCCGTGGTGCGCACAGCAGATGATACTGTAAGCGGCGGTGCAAACGGAACAGTAACGATTACACCGACATCCTTTCCCGGAGATATGCTGAATATTCAAGTCACTGATGCAGACCTTGCGGGCGATGGCACAGTGCTTGTCAATGTTGCTAACGGCACGACGGGTGGCGCTGAAACGGTCACGCTGACGGAAAACGGAACTGTTCCTGGCGAGTTTAATGGCACGGTCAACACTTCCTTCGGCACGAGTGCAGATGGCACCGCAAATGGAAGCCTGAACAGCGCAGCCTCAGACACAATTACAGTTACGTATGGCGATCTTATGGATGCCGCCGGCTCGCCACAGTCACGCACGGCAAATGACACTGTCGGGGGTGGCATCACAGGCTCAGTGTCCATTACCAACAGCTTAGTGCCGGGTGATACGGTCAATATTTCGGTGACCGATGCGGATCTCGATACTACCGGCGCGGCAGACACGATTCAGGTGGTGACTGTAAATGACGGTACGAGTGAATCCGAACTGCTGACGTTGACCGAAACGGGCGCTAATACAGGTATATTTTTGGGAACAGCTGCGACTGTTTTCGGGACAAGCGCCGGCCCTGATAATGATGGCACGTTCAATGTTCAGGGCGCCGAGATGCTGACCGTTACCTATCAGGATGCGCTAACAGTAACTGGGGCGACAGCCGCCCCAACCAGCAGCGGTGTAGTTGCCGGGGGCGTGAATGGAGCAATTGTATACTTGTCGCCATTGTCACCCGGCGCGCCTGTGCAGGTTCAGGTCTCTGATGCTGATCTAGATACGGACCCTAACGCTATCGAGACTGTGTCTGTGACCGTTGTAAACGATGTTACAGGTGAGAGCGAAGCAGTTCTGCTCACAGAGACGGGAATTGCGACAGGGATCTTTACGGCCGACCTAACATCAGTATTCGCGACGAGTGCAGGCGCGGACAATGACAGCAATATGGGAATTCAGGCGGGTGATACTCTCACTGCGACCTACCAAGATGCGCTCACAAGTACTGGTGGCACAGCTACGCCAAACGTGAGTGACACGGTTGTTGGCGGCATAACTGGCACCATCGAGTATTTGTCATCTATCATTCCGGGCAACGACGTTACCGCACGTGTCACTGACAGTGATTTAGATGTGCAGGCTCTCGTGGTTGACACTGTGACAGTTGTCATCACCAATGATGCAACAGGCGAATTTGAAACTGTAACACTGAGTGAGACTGGTGCTAGCACGGGTGTATTCGAAGGACCGCTTCCTTCTGTGTTTTCTGTGGTCGCTGATGCAAATGATGATGGCGATGTAGGCCTGCAGTCTGGAGATACTCTGACAGCGGTCTATCAGGATGCCTATACTGCGACCGGCGGTACAGGTTCACCGCAAGTGACCGCAGGTGCTAATGGTGGCATTGACGGGACGATTTCGTACTTATCAGCTGTTGTTCCCGGAGCAAATCTTTTGGTTGAGGTGGTTGATGGTGATCTAGATACGAACCCCGCTGTTGCGGAGAGCGTGTCGGTCTTTGTCATCAATGACATGACGGGTGAGTCTGAAAACTTGCTCCTAACAGAGACGGGAGCGAATACGGGCGTCTTTACTGGGCCACTTGTGACAGCTTTCGCTACGACTGCCGGTGTGAATAATGATGCTGTGCTGGGGCTTCAGGCTGGCGAAACGGTCACGACGACATATCTAGACGCGATTACAGCAAGCGGTGGGACGGCCTCTCCGAGCGTAACTGATGGTGCTGTTGGAGGCGCGGACGGCAGTATTACTAGTACGCCAATGATCATATCCGGACAGGATATCTTCGTTACCGTTACGGATGCCGATCTTAATTTGAGCGCCGGGGTGGCTGAGGTCATTCTGGTCACGCTTTTGAACGATCAAACAGGTGAGAGTGAAACGTTAAATTTGACCGAGACAGGAGCCAGTACGGGTGTCTTCTCTGCGTCAATTTTGACAGTATACGGTATAATTTCCGATACAAATAATAACGGAGAGTTCGCAGTTGCAAGCGGCAATACTGTCACCGCCACATATACCGATGGCGTAACCGCCACTGGCGGCAGCGCCGTGCTGACTAGTGTTACTAATGTGACGAACCAACCGCCTGTCGCTGCCGATGATTCCTTGTCTACGCCGCCAGGTACGACTGTCTCTGTCCCTGTTTTAGCCAATGATGTAGACCCTGAGGGGCAGCCCCTAACGATAACTGGCGTCACACAGCCACCGAGCGGAGTGGTAACGTTCTTGCCTGGTGGTACGGTGCTATATACGCCTGCGGATGGCTTCACTGGTACTGAGAGCTTTACCTACACAATCAGTGACGGGCAGGGCGGTACGGATACCGCAACAATCTCCGTGACCGTAGATGGTGATACACCCACGGCCACCGCCGACAGTGGCGCAACACTACCGGGCACTCCAGTAGTGCTCCCGGTTACCACTAATGACAATGATCCAAATAACGACCCGCTTAGCGTCCAATCAGTGACGCAACCGCCTAATGGGACAGTGACGATCAATCCGGATGGCACGCTCACTTATTTGCCAGATACTGGGTTTGTTGGCACAGATACGTTCTCATACGTCGCATGCGACACGGCAGGCAATTGCGATACAGCGGTTGTGACTATGAACGTGAGCGCTGACGCGCCGCAGGCAATTGATGACATCGTCGCAATCGACTCAGGATATTCAGTGGAAATCACTCCGCTGGGAAATGATATTGAGCCCAACAATGACCCAATGACTATTGTTGACATCACCGATCCTGCAAATGGCGTGGGCACCCTGAACCCAAATGGAACGGTCACATATACGCCTAATCCAGGTTTTGTGGGTACAGACATCATTACTTATCGTGTTTGTGACGATAACGGATTCTGCGATACTGCTACAATCACCATTAATGTTGGCAATCGGCCACCTGTTGCAATGGATGATAGCCTAACTGCGCCGCCAGGGCAGTCTACATCAGTGCCCGTGCTAACGAATGATAGCGACCCAGAAGGCAGTGCGCTTACAATTTCAGATGTAACTCAGCCGCAAAATGGTGTGGTCACTTTCACACCAGAGGGCGGGTTGGTGTATGTGCCGGATGATGGTTTTGGCGGGGTTGATGCCTTCACTTACACGATCGAAGATGAGCACGGCGCAGCTGATTCAGCCACGGTGACGATGACGGTTGATTATGACACACCGACGTCGGTTTCTGACAGTGCTGTTACGATTCCAGGGCAACCCCTCGTTCTTGATGTTCTGACAAATGATACAGATCCGAACGCGGATCCGTTGATCATTGCGGAGGTTACGCCGCCGGATAATGGCACGGCAGTGATAAATCTTGATGGGACGATCACCTATACGCCAGCGCCAGGATTTGTTGGTACCGATACGTTCACCTACACAGCATGTGATAATTTCGGGAATTGTGACACGGCGATCGTCACAGTCCTGATTGATACTGATACACCGCAGGCAAGTGATGATGTTTTGCCGGCCCTGCCTGGGCAGCCGGTCACTGTATCCCCACTGCTCAACGATACAGATCCGAACGGTGATCCGCTCACGGTGACAGATGTTACTGATCCAGCAAATGGAATAGTGGTGCTGAATCCTGATGGTACAATAACTTACACGCCGGATGATGAGTTCAACGGCGTTGAAACGATCACATACACGATATGCGATAGTGATGGTAACTGCGATACCGCGGCGATTACCTTTGACGTGCGCACAACGGCTACTGTGTCGGGTACAGTGTATTTGGATGCGGACAATGATGAAACGCTGGACGCGGGCGAGTCGGTTGAAGCGGGTTATGTCGTTGAAGTTGTCACGAACGATGAAGTTATCGCGACAGTGGAAACTGATGAATATGGGCAGTACTCATTCTCCGGGCTGACGCCTGCTGTGTATGATATTGTGTTTCGTCATCCTGAAACCAATGTCCAAGTTGGTAGCGTTGTCGATTTAGAGGCTGCGCCAGGTGAAACCATATTGGATCAAAATCTGCCAATCGATCCATCTGGTGTGGTTTATGATGTCACCACGGGTGAGCCGATTTCCGGCGCAACCCTCGTGCTGACCGATGGTGCAGGGAGTCCCTTGCCTTCGGCCTGCTTGATTGATGGAAGTCAACAGCCGCAGGTAACTGGTTCTGACGGCTTCTATCGATTTGACGTAGTCCCCGGCGCGGATGCTGCGTGTCCGGTAGCTGAAACAAATTACATTATACAGCTAACCATGCCCGACGGAACGCCCGCTCAGTTTGGTGGTGCTGCTCAAGCAGGACCGCTCGATGCAACGACGTGTCCAATAGATGCTGTGACGACAACTGCAGATTGTGAAGTGTACGTCAGTACATCCCCGCCAGCAGATGGATCTGTCGCGCCATTCTTTTTAAACTTCGCCCTCGCAAGCGGTGACCCGAATGTCGTGAACAATCATCTTCCGTTGCGTTTGGACGGGGGCTATCCGTTCTCAGTGATGAAGTCGGCAAACACGTCGACGGCGACAACGGGATCGATAATCGCTTACACGTTGACAGTCACGAACACGCTGCCAAACGCTGTTCAGGATGCTGACATTGTAGACATACCACCGAAGGGCCTGAAATATCTTGAAGGGTCGGCGAAGATAAATGGTGTGCCCGCTGATCCTATCGTTAGATCAAATGGCTCGTTGGAATGGGATAGTATCGATTTTGCAGCGGATGAAAGCGTGAGCATAAATCTTGGGTTTATCGTCGGCGCTGGCGCTCGCCAAGGTGTTTACGTGAACACTGGGGTGGCCGAGGCTAACTCGACGGGTGTTCAGCTTTCAAACCTAGGTACTGCAACCGTCAAAATTGTGCCTGATGAGGTGTTCGATTGCTCCGAAGTGATCGGTAAGGTGTTCGTCGATGCCAATACAAATGGCATGCAAAATAACGGCGAGAGGGGCCTTGGTGGCGTCAAAATCGCGACGGCTACAGGTTTGATCGTCACGACGGATGAACACGGACGTTACCATATCGCATGTGCTGCTACCCCGGCTGCCGGTCGCGGATCTAACTTCGTCCTGAAGGTTGATCCCAGAAGCCTCCCGACTGGGTATGGACTGTTCAGCGAGAACCCGCGTGTTGTTCGCTTGACCCAAGGCAAAATGAGTAAAGCAAACTTCAGCGTTATCCAGACTGATGACTTCGTTGTCACGCTTTCACCGGATGCGTTCATAGAGGGAAGCAATGAGATAAAGCCTGACGCTCTCACGAAGCTTAAATCAGCTGTCGCTGGGCTGCCGGAAGATTCTGACCGCATTACCCTTGTTTATGCTGGGGCTGGAAAGGGACCCGAACGCCTTACTCGTCTTACAAAGACTATCGAGGCCTATTGGCAAAAGACCCGGGGAACAAAAATTGGTGTGGATACTTTCGTGTATCAGGCCACTGACATGGAAGGTGAAGAATAGTGATGCCTCTTCATACTTTGCTCTCAATATCAGCTTCTTATTCGTTCACGAAAGTACCCCTTGTGATGACGCAGCACTTTCCTTCAGCAAAACACTTTAAATGGGCGTTTCTTAACTCCACAGCAGTGGCGACATTGGGGGCGGGGGTCGCCTTTGCGGATCCGATCGCCTTTGCAGCAACCACGCCTTTGTCCCAAACTTCTCATCAGAGTCTAAATACAATTGGACGTACTCTGAATGTGGGGCTGGCGCATGGTGGGTTTTCGGGTGTTCCAAATACGCAGTTACTGTTTACGACGTTTGATAGTGGATCAAGTCAGCGTCTGGGTGCTGTTGTGCGCGTATTTGAAGCGGATGATATCACGCTTGACAATGCCCTTGCGGAGCTGCCCGTTGATGTGACGGGTGAGGCGCGCTGGATGACACCCGAAGAGCAAGGAGAGTATCAATATGTTCTCCGAGTATTCAATAAGGGCGGGCGGTTCATAGAAACCGAACCACGCTTGCTAAAGGTCTCCCTTGAGGACCCGACTGAAGATGCGACGCTTGGACCTGTGGTCAGCAAAATGCACTTAGCGAGTTTAGCGAAATCAGCGGAACCGGAAACGCCG
Source organism: Hyphomonas sp. (assembly GCA_033851975.1). Classification (GTDB taxonomy): domain Bacteria; phylum Pseudomonadota; class Alphaproteobacteria; order Caulobacterales; family Hyphomonadaceae; genus Hyphomonas. Next base: position 44,751 of record JAWSVJ010000002.1, read on the forward strand.
AAGCCGGTCTCCATACAAGTTCCAAAAAGTGCGCCCATGCGGGCGTCTGTTCAAATTGGGTCCACTGTGGCCGACCCACTCGGCAATGCCGTTGAGTTATCGCAGGCTGCGGCTGATTTGCGTATGTCGTTTGATGCGCTCACAGCTCAACCGCTTTTGAATGTAGGTGTTGCAGGCGATGGGGTCTCTGCCATACCTGGCGAGGCCGTTACGTTTGAGCCTTACTGGAATTATGGTCATTGGATTTCCAGAGCCGAAGTACGCGTTTTTGATGCGGAAGATACGATAATTCAGGCGCCAGTCGTTGTCTTGCCGTTAGATGGGAATAAGCCAGTAGACTGGGCGGTTCCAGCAGCGCGCTCGACAGGGTCGTATGAGTATGTATTGCGAGTTTACGGAGAAAATGGCGCGTTCGATGAGACCGTATCCAAGCGGCTGACGATATATTCTGGCGCACGTGAGGGCGTAGTCCCCCAGTCTGCGTTGTCAGCAACTTACGGGCATGATGCAACCCGCACCCGGAATATAGACTTGTCTCGCGCTGGGACTGTTACGATTAGTGGACAATCTGTTGACGGGGGATCGGTTAGCGTGTTCGGCGAAGTTGCCCCCACCGCAAATGATGGACGGTTCTCTGTGCAACAGCTTCTTCCCGCAGGAGACTACAAGATCCCTGTCAGTTATGAGAATGCTGAAGGTGCGAGTGTTGACGTAAATCGTTCTCTTTCCATTCCAGAAAACGACTGGTTCCTTGTGGCAATTGGTGATCTGACGATAGGAACGCGTGGCTCTGAGAGTCGGACGCTGCTGGAGGCGGCGGGTGAGGAGTTTGACAACACGTTCGTAACTGGCCGCGGAGCGTTCTATCTGAAAGGGCGGATCAAGGGCGAATATTTGATCACCGCTGCAATGGATACGACCGAAGACAATATCGATAGTTTGTTTTCCAACCTTGACAAAAAGGACCCGGATTCGCTGCTGCGCCGGATCGACCCAAACCGCTACTATCCAATCTACGGTGACGATTCTACCTCATACGAGGATGCACCAACACAGGGCCGTTTCTATGTGCGTGTCGAGCGGGGAAATGACGAGGTCGTTTGGGGCAATTTCCTAACCGATATTCGCCAGACCGAATTTTCTCAAATTGATCGTGGACTGTATGGCGCCAAAGTCGAGTTCAATTCGGATGCCGTGACGTCGGAGGGCGAGGCGCGAGTGAGTGTGACGGCCTTTGCAGCTGACCCCGGAACTTTGCCTGCTAGAGAAGAATTCCGTGGAACAGGCGGCTCAGTCTACTTCCTCGAGCATCAAGATATTACGGTTGGCTCTGAGCGGTTGCGGATTGAGCTGCGCGACGAGACTTCAGGTCTGGTCTTAGCAACGCAGGACTTGCGGGCATTTGTCGATTATGAGGTCGATTATATTCAAGGGCGTGTCCTTCTCGCCAAGCCGCTGGCCTCAACGTCTTTCGATAATCGGATTGTGCGCAATGGGATGCTGTCCGGTGGTCGCGCATACCTTGTGTCTCGCTATGAATACACAACGGGAGTGCAGGATGTTGACGGCTACACCACAGGTGGCCGCGCCGAGGCATGGGTCAATGATCATATCCGCATCGGCGTTAACGTGCAGGATGAGGGCACGGCTGATTTGGACCAAACCTTAATCGCAGGTGATATTACGGCCCGAGTGACGGATAAAACCTATATCAAGGCGGAGATTGCAGAGACTGATGGGCCGGGCTTTAGCGAGCGGGCGTCTCCTGACGGTGGTTTCACATATGATACCCTGAACAGCGCAGTAGTGAATGACAAGGCTACCGCGTGGCGAATTGAGGGTGCTGCCGATATAACGGATGTTTCTGATCTGAGCATGAATGCGGAAATCTCGGCTTATCTTGAGGAACTGGATGCTGGTTTCTCCGGTTTAGGTCGGCTTACGAAGGCCGATACTCAGAGATATGGAGCGCAATTCATAACTGAGGTGGGTGAGGATAACTCACTCGATGTGAAAGTAGATAATTTTGAAATTGATAATGGCGTGGAGGAGTTTACGGCATCTGTAGACTTGCGTAGACGCCTTGCTCATGATCTTACGGCTGGTATTGGGATTCGTTACAATGATGTTAGCGGATCATCGGTTGGCCGTGACGGTGCCCGCACGGATGCTGGGATTGAGCTACGTTATAATGTGAATGACAATAGTGACGTGTACGCGTTCGCTCAGAGGACGGTAGATGCTGATGCGTCCCGGAATGAAGCCAAGCGAACGGGAATTGGCATCGACGCAAGTCTGACTGAGCGCTTAGATGTTCGCGGGGAAATCTCCACTGGAGATGGCGGAACAGGCGCCTTGGCAGGCCTCGCATTTACGCGCGCTGAAGGTGAAGAATACTATTTGAATTATACGGTCGATGCCGAGCGCCTTGAACCCGGTGTTGATGGTGGAGATTTCTTGGGTAACGCTCAGAATTTTCTGGTCGGGGGAACGCGCAAGCGCTTCGGAAAATATTTGAGCGTGTATGGCGAAGAGCGGGCGAGCTTCGGCGATGCTGAGGGCTTAACGCATGCTTACGGTTTAACGCTAACACCTGATGATAATTGGACAATCGGTGCTTCCATGGAATCCGGAGGCCTCGAGGAAAGGGGGCGCTTGATTGAGAGAGAGGCGGTGACCGTTTCAGCTGGGTTTAACAACGACGCGATTAATGTAGGCGGCGCCATGGAATGGCGCGATGATGATGTTGATGGTGTTGGTTTGCAGACGTGGTTGCTACGCACCAATCTGGGAGTTCAGCTCAGTGAAGACTGGCGGGCACTTGGCAAGTTTAACAAGGCTGAAAGCGATGCGGACGCGGGAGCATTCTTCAACGGGGAATTTGTAGAGGCGCAAATCGGCGCGGCCTATCGCCCGGTGGAAAATGACCGCCTCAACGCGCTGGTAAGGTATACTTACCTTGAAGACCTTCCTGCTGTTGGACAGGTTTCGAATTCAGGTCAGTCTGCACTTTCTGCGCAAAAATCTAGTGTAATCAACGCAGACGGCATCTATGATGTCAATAGCTGGCTCTCAGTAGGCGCCAAATATGGTTACCGTTGGGGCGAGGTGAGCTTAACCCGGTTGGATGAGGATTTCTTCGAAAGCCAAGCGCATCTAGGTGTTTTGCGGGCTGACGTTCACTTCACCAAGAAGTGGGATGCAGTGTTGGAGGGACGGGTGCTGTCTGTGAAACAAGCTGATGACCAGAAAGCCGGTTTGCTCGCAGCGGTTTACCGTCATCTGGGCGATAATGCGAAGATCGGTATTGGTTACAATTTTACCGATTTCTCGGACGACTTGACCGATCTCTCCCATGATGAAGATGGCTTCTTCTTAAATATTGTCGCGAAGTACTAATTGCGTGACGGGGAGTGGAGCGCGCTCTACTCCCCGCTGAAGCCCAACATCGTATCGGAGCGGGCAAGGGCGATGAGCGTTAGGCCTGCCGATCGGGCGCGTGTGACGGCCAGCGAGGTTGCTGTGGATATTGTGACGAGTATCGGGCATCCGGCGATCACGGTTTTTTCTACCAGTTCAAAGCTACAGCGTGACGAGAGCAGGATGAAACCGGTTTCTGGTTTTAGGCCCTTGCCGGTCATGCCGCCGATGAGTTTGTCGAGCGCGTTATGCCTACCCACGTCTTCTCGAGCCAATTGTATCTGACCATCAGCGGAGCAAAATGCTGCGGCGTGAACGCCACCTGTCTTAGCATTGAGGGGTTGGTGGTTGGACAACGCGTTCAGCGCTTCAAAATAGGCAGCCTTTGGCACGTCTACCTTTGATGTGACCGGGGGGAGAGGGCGGTTTAGTTGTTCCAGATTTTCAAGCCCGCAAAGTCCGCAACTGCTCTCTGAGACGCGAGTTCTTACACGCTCTAGGATGGTCTCCATTCTGTATTGGGCTAGGAGTATGCGGAGTATCCAGCCTTTCTCGGTTTGTGTGGGTATGACCTCTATGATCTCTGCGGCGCTCTCAATGATCCGTTCTGACAGCGAGAAGCCAATAGCAAAATCGTGCAAATCCACGGGCGTCGCCATCATCACGGCGTAACCAATGCCGTTATACTCAATGGCGATGGCGGCTTCGACGGGAATATCGCGAGATGCGGACTTGCGTCCTTCACGTGATATTGTTTCTACGGGGAAGTTCTCCGATCCGCTCAAGGTCAGCTACCGGGCTTTGCGAGTGTTTTGAACGCGGCGAGCGCTATATCCGACAGGCCTTCACCGTCTGTTGCCACATGCGCATCAATAGCGGCGCGCATGCGCGGGTCCCAGAATTTCTCTATGTGGGCGGCCGTGGCCAGATGCGCCTCGTCCGGCCCTTGGGCCGTGAGGTTAGCGGCGATTTGGTTTGCCATGCGGATGTATTTGTCGAGCGCGCTCATTCGCTTGGTTCCGCCTCGCTGATGCGACGGGCGCGTTCACTGAGGGCTTCATAGTCTTCCTGCCAATTGGTTGGGCCGTTTGAGGCGGCGACTTGCACGGCGGTGACCTTGTATTCAGGGCAATTCGTCGCCCAGTCTGAATAGTCCGTCGTCACGACATTTGCCTGCGTTGCTGGGTGGTGGAAGGTGGTGTAGACGATGCCGGGGGCCACGCGGTCGGTGATTTTGAGGCGTAGCGTGGTTTCGCCTGAGCGGCTGGCGAGCTTCGTCCAATCGCCATCGTTGAGCCCGCGATCATTTGCGTCGACTGGGTGCATCTCCAGTTCATCCTCTGCGTGCCACTCACTATTGGCTGTGCGGCGGGTTTGCGCGCCGACATTATACTGGCTGAGGATGCGCCCTGTGGTGAGCAGGAGAGGGAAGCGCGGGCCTGTCTTCTCGTCGGTTGGGATGTAGTCGGTGACGACGAACTTGCCTTTGCCGCGCACAAAGCCATCAACGTGCATCACTGGCGTACCGTCTGGTGCGTTGGTGTTGACCGGCCATTGCAGAGAGCCATCCTCATCAAGGCGATCATAAGAGACGCCAGCGAAGGTCGGTGTGAGGCGCGCGATCTCGTCCATGATCTCTGAGGGGTGCGTGTAGCTCCAATCGAGCCCCAGCGCATTGGCGAGGGCTTGGGTCACCTCCCAGTCCTCCATACCATTGAGGGGCGCCATCACCTTGCGCACGGGCTGAATGCGGCGCTCTGCATTGGTGAAGGTGCCGTTCTTCTCTAGGAAGGTGGAGCCGGGCAGGAAGACGTGGGCGTAATTGGCTGTCTCGTTGAGGAAGATGTCGTGGACGACAACACACTCCATCGCCTTAAGCCCAGCCGCCACGTGGCGCGTGTCTGGGTCGGACTGTAATATATCCTCACCCTGAATGTAGATGCCCTTGAAGGTGCCATCGACGGCGGCGTCTAGCATGTTGTTGATACGTAGGCCGGGGGCGGGGTCTAATGAGACGCCCCAATCTGCTTCAAACAGCGCGCGCACATCATCGCCCGCAATGTGGCGGTAGCCGGGAAGCTCGTGTGGGAAGCTACCCATATCGCAGGCACCTTGCACATTGTTCTGTCCGCGCATTGGGTTTACGCCAACGCCGGGGCGGCCAATGTTGCCAGTGACCATAGCGAGGTTAGCAATCGCCATTACAGTGGATGAGCCTTGGGAATGTTCCGTCACGCCAAGGCCATAATAGATCGCGCCATTGCCGCCGGTGGCGAACAGGCGAGCGGCTTCGCGCACATCGCTGGCGGGCACTTTGGTGAGCGGCTCAGTCGCTTCGGGGGAGCGCGATGGGTCGCTGACGAACTCTGCCCAGTGTTGATACTCGTCCCAATCACAGCGCTCGCGGATGAAGGCCTCATCGGCGAGGCCCTCGGTGACGATGACGTGGGCGATGGCAGAGAGCAGGGCGACATTGGTGCCGGGGCGCAGGGGAAGATGGTGGGCGGCGTTGATGTGGGGTGAGCGCACCATGTCGATGCGGCGCGGATCTATCACAATGACTTTTGCGCCCTCACGCACGCGCTGTTTCATGCGGCTGGCAAAGACGGGGTGGGCGTCTGTCGGGTTGGAGCCGATGAGGAGAACAACATCGCTTTGCTCAACGCTTACAAAGTCTTGCGTGCCGGCTGATGTGCCAAAAGTGGCGGATAGTCCGTAGCCTGTCGGTGAGTGACAGACGCGTGCGCACGTGTCGACATTGTTATTGCCAAAGCCAGCGCGCACGAGTTTTTGCACAAGGAAGGTTTCTTCATTTGAGCAACGGCTGGAGGTGATGCCGCCGAGTGCGCCGCGGCCATGATTGGCTTGGATGTCTTTGAAGCGCTTGGCGGTGAAGGCGAGGGCTTCGTCCCAGCTCACCTCGCGCCATGGGTCGTCTATATGGTCGCGGATCATGGGGGAGGTGATGCGTTCGGCATGGTTGGCGTAGCCCCAAGCGAAACGGCCTTTGACGCAGGAATGACCGCTATTGGCCTTGCCCTCTTTATGCGGAACCATGCGGACAAGCTCATCGCCGCGCATCTCCGCCCGGAAGGTGCAGCCAACGCCGCAATAAGCGCATGTGGTGACGATTGCGCGGTCTGGTGTGCCGATCTCGATGACGGATTTCTCGGTTAGAGTTGCGGTTGGACACGCTTGTACACACGCGCCGCAGGAAACGCATTCGGAGCTGAAAAAGTCATCAGATTCAAGGCCTGCGGACACTTTGGAGGCAAAGCCGCGTCCGTTAATTGTGAGGGCAAGTGTGCCTTGAACCTCGTCGCAGGCACGCACGCAGCGCGAGCAGGCGATGCATTTGGAGGCGTCGAAATTGAAGTAGGGATTGGAGGTGTCTGTCGGGGCGTCGAGATGGTTTTCGCCGTCTTGGCCATAGCGTACGTCGCGCAGGCCGACTGCGCCTGCCTGATCCTGAAGCTCGCAATCGCCATTGGCCGCGCAGGTGAGGCAGTCTAGCGGGTGGTCTGATATGTAAAGCTCCATGACGCCGCGGCGCAGGCGTTTGAGGCGCTCGGTCTGGGTGCTCACGATCATGCCATCTGTAGCAGGTGTTGTGCAGGAGGCGGGTGTGCCGCGTCGCCCGTCAATCTCAACAAGGCAGAGTCGGCAGGAGCCGAAACTGTCTAACATGTCAGTCGCGCAGAGCTTTGGGATGTTGTTGTCGGCGAGGGCGGCGGCGCGCATGATGCTGGTGCCTGCGGGCACTGTGACGGCCTCTCCATCGATGGTGAGGGTGACGGTCTCTATGGACTTTGGGGCGGGGGTGCCGAGGTCTTTTTCGCGTTGGAAGCTCATGATTTCGTCCGTGCAGTTTCGGGCAATAGCGGGCGCTTTGATGCAGTATCGGGCGATCCCGTGCTATTTCGGGGGCGTTTTGAGGCAGTTTGAGGCGCAAAGTCTTCCGGGAAATGTTTGATGGCAGAGCGTACAGGATAGGGCGTGAAACCGCCCATCGCGCAGAGTGATCCAAATTCGAGCGTCTCACACAAATCGTCGATCAGTTCCAAATTTGCGGCTGGGTCATTGCCGGCGATGAGGTCGTCGATGACCTCTCGTCCGCGAACCGATCCGATGCGGCAAGGGGTGCATTTCCCGCAGCTTTCGACGGCGCAGAAATCGAACGCGAAGCGCGTTTGGGCGGCCATGTCGACGCTCTCATCAGAGACGACGATACCGCCATGGCCGATGAGGCCGCCAGCTTCGGTGAAAGCTTCATAGTCAAACGGCGTGTCGAAGAGAGCGGGCGGGAAGTAGGCGCCGAGCGGGCCGCCAACTTGGACGGCGCGGACTGGCTTGCCCGATTGGGTGCCGCCGCCAATGCCTTCGACCAGTTCGCCGAGTGTGATGCCGAACGCGGTTTCGAATAGGCCGCCATGTTTGATGTTGCCTGCCAGTTGGATAGGCATTGTGCCGCGTGAGCGCCCGAGGCCGTATCGCTCATAGGCCTTTGCGCCGTTTGCCAGAATGTAGGGCACGGCGCAGAGGGTGAGGACATTGTTGACGACGGTGGGTTTGCCGAACAGGCCTTCATGGGCGGGCAGAGGTGGCTTGGCGCGCACCTCGCCGCGTTTGCCTTCGAGGCTGTTGAGGAGGGCGGTTTCCTCGCCGCAGACATAGGAGCCAGCGCCGACGCGTATTTCGATTTGGAAAGGCGCAATAATATCAGTACACAGCTCAATTGCGGCATTCAACTTTGCGATGGCGTAGGGATATTCTGACCGGACGTAGATATAGCCTTTGCCCGCGCCAACCGCGAGACCGGCAATCGCCATGCCTTCGAGCAGGAGGAAGGGGTCGCCTTCCATGATGGCGCGATCGGCAAAGGTGCCGCTGTCGCCTTCATCGGCGTTGCAGACGATGTACTTCGTCTCTGACTGCGCCTCGGCGACGGTTTGCCATTTGATGCCAGCCGGGAAGCCTGCACCGCCGCGACCGCGTAGGCCGGAGGCTGAGACTTCTGTGAGTATAATCTTTATAGGGATGGTTTTAGCTTTAGTGAGACCATCCCAGCCACCATGGGCTTTATAGTCGTCCATAGAGAGTGGGCGCGTCTTGCCAGCGCGCGAGAAGGTGAGGCGGTTCTGTTTGGCGATGAAGGGGTGGGCTTCGATCTCGCCGATGCAGAGATTATCGGCTTTGCCAGTGAGGATCGCGTCCACATCAGCGGGGGTGGCCGGGCCGTAGCCGATGCCGTCAATTTCAACCAAGGGCTCTAGCCAGTGCATGCCCCATGAGGAGACGCGTTCGACTTCGGTTCCGGCCTTGGTGAAGGCGGCGGCGATTTCGTCTGCGCCACATGCAAGCGCGACGGCGTCGTCGGAGATGCGGATTTTCATCGCGTTTCTCCGATCAGACGTTTGAGGGCCTGCTCATCAAGTCGTGCGTGGACTTTGCCGTCTGGCGTCATCGCGGCGGGGCCGACGGAGCAGAGGCCGAGGCAATAGGTGGCCTCTAGTGTTACCGAACCGTCAGCGGCGGCTTCAGCGTCGGGCATCAGCGCCTCGATGCCGCGCGCCTGACAGGCCTCTGCGCGGCAGACTTTCAGTATGGGGTTGGCCGGAAGGGACTGGCGAAAATCATGATAGAATGAGACGACGCCGAACACTTCTGCGCGCGTAATGTTTAAACCAGTGGCGACAGCGCGCATGGCGTCTTCACTGATGTGAGCAAACTCTGCTTGAATGTCGTGTAGAATGGGCAGGAGAGGGCCGTCGCGATCGCGATGCTGTTCAATGATCTCTTCAATGCGCGTCATCTTGATTTACTGGCCTTGTCGCTAACGTCATTCTGCTACTTTCACGCATTATAACGACGTTGCAGGTTGGCGCTAGGCTGGGTTAGGGCGCGTCGATGATCGTCTGAACGGTTCTTGCGAAATGTTCGAGCACATCAGGGCGCGACCATGTCTTATGGTGCCTTGAGGAATCAGACAGTACGGATTCGCGGGCGGCCAAAATTGCCCCCAAATACGTTTCTACGAATACGATCCGTTCTGTCTGCTCATTTGGAGATAGATGCGCCATCAAGACCCGTAAGTGCGCGATGCAGCGTTGGAAACCTTGGTTCCATCGGCCACCTAATGCTTCAATAAACGCATCCCGATGCGTCATAGAGAAGAGTACGATAAAGCGGTTATAGCATTCCTCTGTCCCGGCCTCGGCGAGAATAATTGATGGATAGACTATAATTTTTACGATATCATTTGTGGTAACAGGTTGGCCGCTGGTCTCCAAAGTGTCGAGTTCGTTATTGCGACGTTCATCAATTAGTTGTGCACCATCAACAACCAATTGACGGATGAGCTCTTGTTTTGATCCGAAATAATACCCGACCGCGCCGTGGTTCTTTTGCCCCGCAGCAGCAGCGATTTCGCGGACGGTAACGCCGTCAACGCCGCGCTCTGCAAACAGTTTCATGGCCGCATTTTTTAGGGCCTCGGCAGCGGTGATTTGAACTTTTTTGTCTAAGTGGACCATACGTAAAGGCTTGCGCGTGAATGGCTTTGCAGTCAACTATATTATCCAATTGATTTAATCTTGGAGAGTGTGTGGAAACGGGTGTCGACATTCAAGCGCTTGAGGCGTGGATGGACCAGCAAGGGCTAGGCTCTGGCGGAGTGCAGCACGTTGAGCGCTTGGTTGGTGGTACGCAGAATATTCTGCTGTCCTTCACCCGTGCGGGGCGTGAATATGTGTTGCGTCGACCCCCTATTGTATTGCGGCGTAATTCTAACGAGACGATGCGCAGGGAGGCGCGTGTTCTTATGGCGTTGGCAGGGACGGAGGTTCCGCATCCACGCGTCATTGCATCGTGTTCTGATGAGGCGGTTCTAGGCGCGGCGTTCTATTTGATGGAGCCGGTTAGTGGATATAATCCGGCGCAAGGCTTGCCAGAGAAATTTGCGGCATCACCAGAGCTGCGCCATGAAATGGGCCTTTCACTAATTGACGGTCTGACCGCGCTCGGTCGTCTTGATCATGTGGCGCTCGGACTATCCGATTTAGGACGGTCTGAGAATTATCTTGAGCGGCAGGTGGCCCGGTGGAGCGCGCAGTTAGCGGGTTACGAAGATACGCCCGAATGGGACGGATTGGCCGATCTTGTGGGCGTTAAGCGCATTGGTGAGTGGCTCGAAGCGCACCGGCCGAAGAGCTATCAGTCTGGATTGATACATGGCGACTTTCACCTCGCCAACATGATGTTTGAGCCAGATGCACCGCGCCTTGCCGCGATCGTTGACTGGGAGTTGACGACAATTGGTGACCCACTTCTAGACCTTGGCTGGTTGATGGCCACATGGCCGGAAAGTGCTGATGATTTTGGCGCTGGCGCGGTAGGTATTACGCCTTGGTCTGGGTTTCCAACACCAGAGGAATTAGTTGCCCGCTATGGTGCAGGATCTGACCGCGATGTTTCTGCGATGGAGTGGTACGGCGTTTTGGCGTGCTATAAATTGGGGATCATCCAAGAGGGGACCTATGCGCGCGCATGTGCGGGTAAGGTTCCTATGTCTGTAGGCGAACATTTACACGAACGAACGATTTGGCTGCTGCAACGTGCGTTGCAGTGGATCAGTTAACTTAGAAAATAATATTGGAGGAATTGCAGATGCATTTTGAACATAGTGAAAAGACCAAAGACCTAATCGCCCGCGTTGAGGCGTTTTTTGACAAACATATCTACCCGGCGGAGCAAGAACACCACGAGTGGAATGAAGACCCGGCGAACTTGTGGAAGCGCTGGCCCGGAATTGATAAGCTCAAGAAGATCGCAAAGGCTGAAGGCCTCTGGAACCTGTTTTTGCCAGAAGAATATGGCGATTATAGCGCTGGGCTGAGCAATCTTGAGTATGCCCCACTGGCCGAGATTTTTGGGCGGGTGCCGTTCTCATCAGAAGTGTTCAATTGCTCAGCGCCAGATACCGGCAATATGGAAGTTCTCGCGAAATACGGATCAGAAGCGCAAAAAGCCAAATGGCTCGTTCCGTTGCTGGCAGGGGATATCCGTTCTGCATACGTGATGACGGAGCCGCAAGTGGCCTCTTCTGATGCGACAAACCTTGAGCTGACAATCATACCGGACGGCGATGAGTATGTTCTCAATGGTCGTAAGTGGTGGATTTCTGGTGCGATGAATCCGAATACGAAAATTTGGATCGTTATGGGCAAAACACTGCTCGATAACCCGCGCCACCAACAGCACTCGCAGATTCTTGTTGAGCCTGATACGCCGGGAATTACCATTGTTCGCCACCTTACCGTATTTGGATCAAATAACTCACCGGGCGGCGAAGTTGAGCTGCGTTTTGAAAATGTTCGCGTGCCAAAAGAGAACATTATTCTTGGTGAAGGCAGAGGCTTTGAAATCGCACAAGGTCGTCTTGGCCCTGGCCGAATTCACCATTGCATGCGCTCCGTTGGTCAGGCGCAACGTGCCCTTGAGATCATGTCTCGCCGCGTAGAAAATCGCGTGGCGTTTGGTAAGAAGCTGGCGGACCAAGGCTCTATTCGCCAAGATGTTGCCAAAAGCTTCTGCGATATTGAGATGGCACGTCTTCTTACGCTGAAGGCTGCGGATTCTATGGACCGCTATGGTAACAAAGTCGCGAAAGACTTGATTGCTGCGATTAAGGTTGTTGCACCGCAAATGGCGCAGACAGTTTGTGACCGCGCGTTGCAGGCACATGGCGGTATGGGTGTGAGTGATGATACACCGATCGCTGGCTTCTTTACGCTCAACCGCTTCCTGCGTCTCGCGGACGGCCCCGATGAAGTGCACATGTCGCAACTCGGTAAGTTGGTCATTCGTGCGTATAATGAACTTCCGGTTCGCTAATTCTGATGAGGAAATAGCTTATGAAAGCGCTTATATATAAGGGCCCTCGCGATATTGGGTATGAGACGATGCCAGACCCGATTCTGGAGGATGACCGCGACGCGATCATCAAGGTGGACCAGTGCGCCATCTGTGGTAGTGACCTGCATATCTATCACGGGGAGACCTTCTCCGAGGATGTAGGGTATTGTGTCGGGCATGAGGCTGTGGGCGAGGTGGTCGAGATTGGCCGCTCTGTCCGGCAGTTGAAGGTTGGCGACAAGGTCATGATCTCGGCTGCTGTCGGGTGCGGGCAGTGCCGGGCATGTCTTTCGGGAGTTGTGAACCGGTGCGAGACCAATTCAGCGTCTTGCTACGGTCTGTCGGCGTCTTTGCAGGGGTGTCAGGCCGAGGGCGTTCGTGTTCCGGCGGCAGACTTTAACGCCTCGAAAATTCCAGAAGGTGTAACGCCTGAGCAGGCCTTGATGATGACCGATGCAATGGCAACGGCATGGTTTGGGGCGCGCAATGCTGACATTAAGCCGGGCAGCACGGTTGCAGTTGTCGGCCTTGGCCCGATTGGCCTTATGGCCGCTGAAAGCGCTATGATTATGGGTGCGTCCCGCGTGTTTGGGTTGGATATCGTTGAGGGGCGGCGCGCAATGGGCCGCTCAATCGGTCTTGAGACTCCCCCCGTCGATGAGGCGAGGGCGTATATCAAGGACGCAACCAACGGCGTGATGTGCGATAGCGTTATTGAAGCTGTCGGGCATTCCGGCACCATTCAGTCCGCTATCGGATTGGCGGGTCGCCGGGGTACGGTGTCGGTGATTGGTGTTAATCAGGACAGGTCGATGGATTTCCCTATGGCGCGTGCATTCGCGATGGGACTGACCTTCCGGATTGGCACGTGTTCAGTGACGCAAGAGTGGCCGGAATTGATTCCGCTTATCCAAGCTGGTCGTCTCAACCCGGAGAAGTATATCAGCCATACGCTCGACCTGTCCAAAGGGGCAGAGGCGTATGATTTGTTTGATCGCCGTGCCGAGGGGGCCATGAAAATGGTCCTGAGTAACGGGTAGGGGCGACTAACTCTGCGCAGTCAGCCATGGCTCATTCTGTACACGCAGGATGACAGCCATGCGACTGGTGGCGTTGAGCTTCTTTAGTATGGATGAGACATGGTGCTCGACTGTGCGTTGAGAGCGGGACATCGTTTCGGCAATCTCGCGGTTGGTAAGGCCTGTCATTAGGAGGCCTAGCACTTTCTGCTCTTTTAGCGTCAATCCCATTGGGTGATCGCGTGCCTCTTTATAGGGGCCGCGTTTGCCTTTGGGGAGCTGTTCTTCAAAGCCATGAAATTTCGCCATTCGGCGTAGTTTTGAAGTTCCGAGATTCGCTTCCATTTCCTGAAAGATCTCTAGTGCTTTCGTTATCGCTGGAGCGGATTTTTCTTGAGCATAGGAAAGCGCGGCGGCATAAGGCAAACCGAGCGCCAGCCATGCGTCTCCGGCACCTTGAAAGTCACCGCTTAATTCTAGTCGGTACGGCTCTGGAAGAGTGGACGAGTTTTCAAATTTAGATTCCTGATCTAGGCGCTTGGTCCACACCGCCAGTTCGCCGATGTTCCATGGGTGTCGGTCTGTTTCTGATAACTCATTCAAGTCTTGTAAGTGCTCAGCTGCCAGATCATTTTGGCCCATGAGCCACGCGGCCTCCAGCATCGATAGCCGAGCAGGCACAATGTGCTGTAGTTCATCAGTCGCTAGCGCATCATTGAGAGCGTTTTGCATCATGGGGATCGCGTCATCGCGGCCCAACCTTAAGCGGGTGCGTGAGAGAACAATCGCAGCGGGGAGCTTCATCAGCAGGGTCAATCGCTCTTGATTGATGACCCCGCGCGCAATCGTTTCCGCATCTAGTAGACGTCCTTGGTCCAGCCTCAAGAGGGCGAGCCGGCCGGAAAGGTAATACGTCCACGAGTCCAAATCGCGTTCGGTGTCATAGGCGAGCCCCTCGCTTAGGGTGCGTTCGGCAAGGTCGAATTTTCGGAACTCCACTGCGTATTCTGCAAGATTGTTGTAGGCGCGGGCGGCGTGTTCCTGATGGTTGCGGGAAATAGCAAGTGAGAGGCTCTCTTCCAGCATTTGAATGCCTGTTGAGTCGCCTCTGAAAGCCAACGCTGACCCAACATTATTGAGGGCATGCATGCGCACGTCTGGGTCTGGAAAAGAGGCCTCAAGCGCGAGGGATTTTCGGCCATACTCAACCGCCTCCTCCATTTGATCGTTCAGCATAAGGAGCTGGGACCTGAGCGAGTAGGCCATGGCGTGTTCGGCAGAGGGCGGCGTACTCTCAGAAATCGCGATCGCTTGGTCGGCAAACTTCGTAGCCTCTAGAGATTCCCCGCGATACCAATGTAGACGCGATAATCCGCGTAGGTTTTCGCTAACTTTTTCAGGGCGTTCGAGCATCTTCCATAGTGTGATTGCAAGGCGACGGGCATCGAGCACATCGTCATCTATGCGCGCGGCGAGGCTGGCTTCATAGGCCCAAGATTCATACAGCGTTGCCGCCTGTTCTGGAGCGGCATCATCGACAAATTTTAGAGCGGTCGCGAAATGCGCAGCAGCCTCATGGTGCGCGCCCTTTTTGGAGGCTTGCCTTGCCGCCTCAGGTGCGAATTTGAGGGCGGCCACCCCATCCAATGCCCCAGCGGCGTGGTGCACGATTTGGTCGATTGCTGTTTCAGAATGATCGGCGACGAGGTTTTCAAATACGCGCCGATGTAGATCCCGGCGCCGTGTCGCGGACAATCTCTCTAATGTAGAGCGCCGGACAAGTTCATGTTTGAAGCGAACGGCTCCGACACTATCCTGAGTGAGGAAGCCGCGCTGGAGCGTTTTATCGACAATTGCGAGGGCCGGTTCGCCTATCAGTGCTTCCAACTGGGTGATGGAGACGGCTTTGGGTATGATGCTGATGAGTTCCAGAAGCTCTCGCGCTTCTGCGGGAAGCCTCGCCAAACGGGCGGACACGGCATCGCGAATAGAGGGGGGGAGGTCAGGCCCCAGTGTTTTGCGGGCAGCGATTAATTCGGTAACGAAAAATGGATTGCCGTCTGTGGCTTGGTATAAGCCCTTAGCGTCAACGCCCGCGTCTTTGGCCAAGGCGATAACGGCATTTTCTGTCAGCGGGCCTATATTCATGCGGAAAGTATTTGCGGGAGGAAGCTCACCGATAACTTGGCGAATGTAATGATCGTCGCCCACGGCATCGCTGCGGAACGAGACAATCATCGTCACTCGCATAAAAGTGATCCTGCGAGACAGAAATCGGATTAGATCCAAAGTTGCGTGATCTGCCCAGTGGACGTCCTCAAAGATGAGTACTGTGAGTTTCTCTTTGTTCTCCAGAATGGCGACTATCTGGCTGTAAAGAGATGAGCGTTCATCGAGCGTGTTGAGTAGGTTCAGAATTAACGGATCAAGTGCGGTGGCCATGTCGAAGAGGGGGCCGAGTGGGCGGGGTGTCGTCAGAGGGTCGCAGCCGCCCCATGCCCATGTTTCATCAGGGAGTGCGCTGTCATAAAGCGCGTGCAGAATGCTGGTTTTTCCGATGCCAGCTTCGCCAGAGATAACGATGATTTGCCCGCGACCAGACTTGGCGAGTGAAATTCGATCCTGAGCTTCTTCCAGATGATTTTTTCGCTCAACTATCACAGTCTCTACCCATCTAAAATTCGCTCGCTAATGCCGCGAATAGGCAAATTACGATGTATTCAGGGTTCGCGGAACCCTGAATCGACCAGTGGGAAGACGAAATTTAGGTATACCCACCGCGAAAATTGGGAGGTCGCACCACTATCTGTGAATAGAGCAGCCGTCTATACATGAGAATACGGCTCTGGGTGGGTCGGACCACGCCTCTCTATTTGGCGGGATACGAAGGGCCTCTGGCTGCTAAAATCTCACATTTTCGCTCGGGACAAGCGGTGGGAACAAGGCGGCAGAGGCCCGGCGTATCGAGTGATTCAGACATCGTGTAATGAGTTGGGATCATTTTTTGTCGGTTGAGTTGTGCGTTGTGTTGGTGATCGCTAAAAGTCGGGGCATTCGACTAACGCGTGTACTACGATGTGATTGCAGGTTTTTTTGCTTGCCTTCGTCATCGCAGCCGATTGGGGCAGGCATGTGAAATATTGCGGTATGCAGCATTTGACCAGCCATAGAGGGATACGCCTTGGCGTGAACCCATGCAAACTAGATAGATTACGACCAGAAATGAGCAGAAGCCTGACACTCCCGCCCTTGAGCGAATTATCGACGCCTACTGTGATTGAGAGGTTAGAAAAATGGCCAAGGTGGTCAGCGCGAACCGAGACATTGTGGACAGTATAGTCGGGTTTTACTTCACCAGAGATGTAATCCTTACTTTGGGGCGTCGTCTGACCCTGCCTCTCTAATGTTGGACACAAATTCACTGAAAATTGGATGTAAGTGCGATCTTTGCTGGATTTTTGAGGACTGGTAGCGACAGTGTTGCGCGGTTTGAAGGGGACAGTGTTTTTCATTCTCTGAGCGTAGCTAAAGGCTTGCTGCGCTTGGTAACTTATAAGACAATACGACACCGATAAGAGAGTTTTTGCGAAGCGGAAAATGTGTCGCTAGCAGTGGAGATTTGGTCAATTGGCAAACAAGCGCAAGACGGTAGATAAGTTGGTGTCGGCGGCGCAGGCAATATTGAAAGAATCGGGTATTGAGGCGCTCAACTCGAATGCGATTGTGGAGCGCGCGGGCGTAACTCCGCCAACTTTTTATCACTATTTTGCGAACAAACATGTGCTGCTAAGGGAGCTTGGCAGATTGTTGATGGAGGCGCAGAGCGAAACGCTGCGTGAAGAAACAGACCGGTCTATTCGTAACGAAGATGAGTTGCGGGCGTACACACACTATACGCTGCAAAAAGCCTTGAAAGTAACGCGGGATTTTGAAGGGGGGTATGCCCTGATGGTGTCGCTTCGTGCCTTACCTCACCTGCGCGATGTTCGGCTAGAGTATCAGAACACGATGGCCGACTTTTTGGTCACCTATCTGAGTGAGAAGGGGCTTTGCTCAGATGCTGTGGACCTCAAAATCCGTGCGAGGCTTTCACTCGGTCTTGCATACTCGACAGTGGAGATGTTGTTCGAAACCGAATTTGTTGACGTTGAAAAGATTTTGGATCTGACGGCAGATGCAATTGTCCGAGTTTATGATCTATTTTGAGTTTGCGTATAGATGGGCGCCGACCGGTCAGGAAAGAAGCGGCTGCGAGCCCTTATGAGCCGCCCACGGATCTAATGGGTTACCTGAATGGGGCGTTGAGGTGGATATGGACGCGATTGAGACATATCAAACGCATCCAACTATTTCGATAAAATCCTGAGCCTAAGCGGGGCGCGCGTCTTTCGCGAGAGCGGTGATCGCGTCCCAATTTTCCGCGTCGAGATGGGCTTTTGGTGTGATCCACGAGCCACCGGCTGCGACCACGTTTGGAAGGTCTAGATAGGTCTTCACATTTTGTGGGCTGATGCCGCCGGTTGGCATGAACTTGATTTGTGGGAGCGGGCCGGAGAGGGCCTTTAGCATAGGTGCGCCGCCGGCGGCTTCTGCTGGGAAGAACTTCACGATCTCAAACCCCTGCGAATAGAGAGTGAGGGCCTCGGTCGGTGTGGCTGTACCGGGCAGAACCAAGCCGTTGAAATCTTTAAGCGCGGGAACGAGCGCAGCGGGGGTCGCGGGGGTGACGATAAAGTCTGCCGCGATTTTTGCGATCTCGTCGATTTGCTTCGTGTTGGTGACTGTGCCAACGCCGACGCTAATGCCTGTGTTGGCCGCGACGATCTCTGCGATACACTCCATCGCCTTTGGTGTACGCAGTGTCACTTCGATTGAGTTGATGCCGCCAGCTAGCAGGGCATTGGCCAATGGCACCGCGTGGGCGACATGCTCGATTGTTACCACTGGAACCACACCACACTGCGCGAGGCAGTCGGACGTTGAGGATGTATCAGTCATAGGGAGGAAATCTCTTCTCTTTTAGTCTGCTACTCAAATGTTATACTTTAGAAGCCGCGTGCGCGGGCCCAGTCAAGAACAAGTTGCGGCCATTTCGCGACGGGGGTGCCTTCTATGCCGCGTAATCCAAAACCGTGTCCGCCTTCGTTGAAGATGTGAAGCGCGGTTGAGACGCCAGCACGTCGCGCGGCGCTTGCGAGTTTAAGTGTGTTTTCAACTGGCACCGCTTTGTCATCTAGCGTGTGCAGAAGGAAAAGGGGTGGGCCGTCTGGTGAAGGCGCGGTGGAGAGATCATATTTCGCGTAGGCTTCAGGTGACGGATTCTCGCCGATCAGATGAATGCGTGAGCCTTCGTGCGCGTGTGGCCTCGACATTAGCGCGACGGGGTAGACCAGCACGCCGAGATCGGGCCGTGCGGAGAGTTGGTCTATCGCATCTATTGGCTCATACACTGGCGCGTCAAAGCGTTGACAGAGGGAGCCTGCCAAATGGCCACCCGCTGAGAAACCCATGACGAGCAAGCGTGTTGGATCAACGCCGTCACTGTTTGCGCGGGAGCGGATGACACGCATGGCGCGCTGAGCATCTTGGAGCGGAGCATCTGAGCCGCCCGCCCAGCCTTGATGGGGGAGGCGATATTTCAGAACATAAACATGCGTACGGAACTTGTTGAAATAACGTGCGCCTTCAAAGCCCTCTTTCTCGACGACGACCCATTTATAGCCGCCACCGGGAATGATGATGATGGCGCTGCCGTCCGGGTTTGGTGCGCGGAAAAGCGTAAGCGTTGGGTCTGTCACTTCATGCGCGGCGCGGTCATACAGGCCGAAGGGATTGTCGCGTTCGACGTAGTGTTCGTTCAGCGCTTGGGTGGTGCCGCCGGGAGGGGTGGACGGCCAAATGGAGAATTCTTCATCGGGCTGACGATCTAGGTCGACCAATAATTGCTGCGGTGCTTTCGCGTTGAACGGAAGGCTGGAGCAAGCAGTTGCGGTGAGCGCGAGAGAGGCGGCCAGCATTGTGCGTCGATTGAAATGTGTCATGGGCTCTTAGTCTCCAGTGGGGCTCTGCGTTCTTTCAGTGGATAGGAGATAATGATGACCAGAGGGGCATCACCCGTTTGGCGGATGCCGACATTTGCGCCCTCAAAAAGGTATGCGGCCACGCCCTTGGTGAGCGTCGCTTCTTCGCCATCTGAGATGACGATGCCGGTGCCAGAGACGACGTAATAGACTTCATCATGCGAGATTACATGTTCACCCACCGCTGCGCCGACATGCAGCGCGCGTTTTCGGAACTCCATGTTTCTTTGGGGTGCAACGTCTGAGATGCGATAGGCCGTGCTCATACCGATTTTGCCATGTGGTGGGGCTTCGTCCCGCGTGACGTCCTTCTCATCGACGACGATCATTTGTGTCGACAGCAAGGGGGTGGCTGGCGGGGTTGAGGTGCAGGCGGAAACCATCGCCAAAGCAGAGCTGGCGGCAAATGTTGAAAAGAGTTTCATTGGAAGTTCCCCTTAATGGAATAGGCCCGGCAGCGTGAGTGACAGTTGAGGAATGAACGTGATGGAGAGAAGCGCCAATATCAAAGCGCCATAGAAGGGCCAGATAGTCTTCACTGACTCCTCTACCGGAACCTTGCCCACCGCCGCGCCAACAAACAGCACAGAGCCAACCGGTGGCGTGACAAGACCAATGCCGAGGTTCAACATCATGATGATGCCAAAGTGCACCGGGTCGATGCCCACTTGCATGACGACCGGCAACAAGATCGGCGTGGTGATGACGATCAAGGGCGACATGTCCATGAATGTGCCGAGTACCAGCAATATTAGATTGATTATGAGTAACACGAGTATGGGATTGTCCGTCGCCGCCGTGATGAGCGCCGCGAGTTGTGCAGGTGCTTGCAGGATAGCGAGGGCGTACCCAAACGCACTGGCCGCGCCAATGATGAGCAGCACCATTGCTGTAATCTTCACCGACTGCATCGCCGCCTCAACAAACCGAGACCAGCCCAGCGTACGATACACGAACGCGCCGATGATGATCGTGTAAATCACGGCGATGGCAGAGGATTCTGTTGCTGTGAATATGCCGGACAGAATGCCGCCCATAATGATGATTGCCGTCATCAGGCCGGGAATGGCGAACAAGCTGGCCCGTATGAATGAACGCCAGCCGGGGAAGACTCCTGCTGCATAACCGCGTTTCACGGCAACAACCCACGCAACAACCATTAGCAAGATTGCGGTTAGTATGCCGGGAACGATGCCTGCTAGGAAGAGGTCACCAATGGAGACGCCAATGCCCGATGCTGCAGAGTAGATAATCATATTGTGCGATGGCGGGATCAGGAGGCCGACGATTGCGCCGGTCACCGTGACGTTGACTGTGTAGTCGCCGTCATAGCCTTTTTCGCGCATCAGCGGCATGAGGGTTGAGCCCATCGCAGAGGCACTCGCAATAGCCGAGCCAGAGACAGCGCCGAACAATGCAGACGCACCGACATTGACGGGGCCAAGGCCGCCACGTGCCCGCCCAAAGGCGGCTTCAGCCACATGCACTAATCGTTCGGCTATTCCTGATCGATACATCAAGTCACCCGCAAAGATGAAGAAGGGGATGGCCATCAGTGTGAAGACGCTAACGCCGGATGCCATGCGCTGGAATGCGACGATCAAGGGCAGGTCAAGCGCAATGAAGCAGGCCATAGAGGCCGTGAGAAGGGAGAAGGCAACGGGAACCCCGATTGCCAGACAAAATACCAATACTCCAACCAGGACGATTAACTCCATCTTGGATCCTCCTCATCTTCTACATTGTCACCAGATAATTCTTCCACGATGCGCTCCGCCGCGAAGAGCACGATCAGCGCGCCCGAAATGGGCAGACCCGCATAGGCCAATCCACGGGGCAGTCCGAGGGATGGGATTGTGTGTCCCCACGTTCGTAATACGAGTTCCCCGCCCCAGATCAGCATTGCCAGGCCGCAAAGGGCGACGACGACCTCAGAGAGAACACGCAGCACGCGTTTCTGTGGGGGTGAGACTGCGTTTTCCAACGCCACGATGCGGATGTGGAAGCCTTCGCGAACGCCCGCAGCAGCGGCCAGTGTGACGAACCAGATCATCAGGGTAAGGGCAGCTTGCTCTGACCAAGACGGGCTGGAGTTTAGGACGTAACGCCCAAACACTTGCCAGCCGACAATGATTGTCATCGCGACCAGCCCGACGGCGGCGGCTTTGACGAGCAGGTCGGCGGCTGTGTGGGAGAGTTTTGAGAGAGCTTGTCTCATTGTGTTGCCTCCAACTGCTGGCCTATCGCGATGGTGCGTGAGACGAGGTCTTCTTGTTGCGGGGTGCGGACGAACTGGTCCCAGACGGGTTTCATACGGTCTTGGAATGCTGCGAGGTCGCTAACTTCATTGACCTGAACGCCGGATGCCAAAATGGACGCGCGTGCGGATTCAACACGCTCAGCCCAGAGTTTGCGCATGAAGGGGACAGAGCGTTTGGCGGCGCTGCGCACAAGGTCTTGATCAGCGGGTGGTAGCTTGTTCCAGCGATGGGTGGACATAACCAGCACTTCAGGCGCCATAACGTGGCGGGTGAGTGAATAATAGGGCGCGGCCTCGAAATGGCGACCGCTCTCATAGGAGGGCCAGTTGTTCTCTGCGCCGTCGATGACGCCTTGCACGAGAGACTGATAGACCTCGCCGAGTGACATGGGTGTTGCGTCTGCGCCAAGCGCGCGGATCATCGCGACATAGAGGTCGGAGTTCTGGACACGGATCTTCATGCCTTCCATGTCGTCTGGCGTGAGGATCGGCTTCTTCGTGTTGTAGAAGCTGCGCTCGCCAGACTCGTAGAAGCATAAGCCGATGAGATTGTGCGGCTCTAGCGAAGCGAGGATCTCATCGCCAACATCGCCGTCTAGCGTGGCGTGGAGGTGCGGGGCGGAACGGAACAGGAAGGGCAGAGACGGGATAACGGAGACAGGCTCAATCGCGTTGAGCGGCGCGAGGTTTACGCGGTTGAGGTCTAGCCCGCCAAAGGTGGTGATCTCCAGCGTGTCGCGCTCTGAGCCGAGCTGGCCGCCGGAATAGATGCGGATGTCGAGGCGTCCATCTGACTCCTCGCGCAAGAGCTTTGACATATAGTCCACGGCTTTGACTGTGGGATAGTCGGACGGGTGGGAGTCGGCAGAGAGCAGGGGGCGTGGCCCCGACCTTCCGCACGCGGCCAACGCCACGCCGGCGGTGCCTGCTGCAATGAATGTTCGCCTAGTTGCTAGCATTTGTTTCCTCCGTCTGCCCAGTTTTCCTGAGCTAGTATTGTGTCGTAGCCATCTGATAGTGCCGCTTTGAGCTGCTCAATTCTGGCGAGCTCTGGCGGGATGACTTGGTCGATTGAAAGCAGGATTGGAATGTCTGTTCCTGCTGTATCGTTTGCGCCGCCAGCCTTGTCGAAGAGCATGTCTTTGAACGGGTCAGTGATCGCCGCGTTCAGTCTGGCATTGTGAATGATGAAACGCCACCATGACGCCACCGCAAGCGAAAGCTTAGCGATAGGGCGGCGGGTTGCGAGGTTGTCTTGGATCGTTGCCAATAGACGCATGGGGAGCTTCTGTGAGCCATCCCAAGCGATCTGGGAGAGGTTGTGGACGATGGCCGGATTGGCAAAGCGGGCGAGTAGGTCAGCCCGATAGGTGTTGAGGTTAAGGCCCTGTGGTGGGGTGATCGACGGTGCGATCTCTTCGGACATGAGCGTGTCGATGAAGGCGTAGAGGTCGGGGATGGCCATGGCTTCGTTGACGGACGAGACACCGCGGAGCAGGCCGTAATAGGCCAGCGCGGAGTGGGGACCGTTGAGCATACGCAGCTTGGCTTGCTCGAAGGCCTCTACGTTTGGGGTGAAGACGACGCCGACTTGATCTAGCGGCGGCATGAGCGAGCTGTCTGTGCATTCGATGATCCATTGGGTAAAGCGTTCGCGTTGGATGGGCCAGTTGTCTGTAATGCCTAGCTTTTCGGAGACGGCGCTCCGCACTGTGTCATCAGTGGCCGGGGTGATGGAGTCGACCATGCTGATGGGGAAGAGGACGTTCTCCTCGATCCAATCGCGGAGTTCCATGTCGCGGTGAGCGGCGAGTTCTAGCACCGCGCCCCGGAGCTTATGGCCGTTGCCGGGCAAGTTATCGCAGGAGAGTATTATGGGTGCAGTTAGGTGGTTTTCCCGGCGCAGTTTGAGGCACTCAAGTATCAGTCCGGGTGCAGTTTGAGGCGTTTCGGGTGCAGTTCTGTCATGCACTACGCCCGGATGCTGCATATCCAGCGCGCCATCTGGGGTGAGGCAGTAGCCTTTTTCTGTGACCGTCAGCGTGATGAGCGAGAGGTCTGGGTCGCGGAAGGTCGCCTTAGCCGCCGGGGAGGCAATGGGGTGCACTTCCAGCAGTGAGCTGATGACCTTCATATCTGTGTTCTCATCACAGCGCACGAGGGTGTAGAGCCCGTCTTGCGGGGTGAGCGCGTCGGCCACGCTGGTTGAGCGCATGGAGAGCGCGACAATGCCCCAGCTCGGGTCGATCTCGTTCAGGCGATCAATATAGTCAGCCTGATGCGCGCGGAAGAATGCGCCCGGTCCGATGTGTAGGATTCGGCGTTTTAATTTATTCCGATCAAAGCGCGGTGCTGTGTCGCCCAATTGGCTCACTGTGGCATTGGATATTAGCGCAGGTTTGACAAGGTTGGACATTACAACGTCACCCCGCGTTTCCAGATGGCGATGGAGCGTTCATTGTTCTTTTCATTATTGGTCGGTGCGCCGCTGGCCACATCGAGCAGATAGGCGAGGAAGTCGTCGGCGACTTCTGCGCGGTCGGTCGCTGTGAGGACGCGGCCTGCATCATAGTCGATCCAGTTCGGTTTGCGTTCGCTAAGGGAGGAGTTGGAGGAAACTTTAACGGTGGGCACGGGGAAGCCGAGCGGCGTGCCGCGTCCGGTGGAGAACAGGATGAGCGTTGCACCAGCCGCAGCGAGCGCTGTGCTGGAGACGGCGTCATTGCCCGGCGCTTCCAGCAAAGTGAGGCCCTTTGGTTCGGCCTGCTGGCCATAGGTTCTGACGCTGGTGATGATTGCGCGCCCGGCCTTTTGTACCGCGCCGAGGGATTTCTCCTCCAGCGTCGTGATGCCGCCAGCTTTGTTGCCGGGGGAGGGGTTGGCGTGGATGGGTTGGTTGTGGTCTTCGAAATAGTCTTTGAAGCGATTGACCATCTCCACGATGCTATCGAAAACGTCTTTGGAGGCTGCACGCTGCAAGAGCAGGTGTTCTGCGCCGAAAATTTCTGGAATTTCGGTAAGTATCGCGCCGCCATTATTGTCGGTGATGATATTGGCCATATCGCCGAGCAGAGGGTTCGCGGTGAGGCCGCTAAGGGCGTCTGAGCCGCCGCATTTAAGGCCGATGACGAGGTCAGACAGTGGGCAAGTTGTTCGCGTGTCTTGGCTGGCAGTGTCGATGACGCGCTGCACGGCGGCGAGACCGTCTTCGATTTCGTCTGCGGCGTCTTGGGCAATGATCGTTGTAATGCGGTCTGCTTTGTCTGGCGTGGTTTCGGCCAATAGGGCCTTGGCTTGATTGTTCTCGCAACCGAGGCCGACCAGTACGACACCGCCCGCATTGGGGTGGTTGATGAGCGAGGCGAGGACTTGGCGCGTGGAGCCGAGATCATCGCCAAGCTGTGAGCAGCCATAGACGTGGGGCAGGGCGATGATGGCGTCTATCGCATCGGGCTTGGTCTCATTGGCGCGCCGGGCGATCTGCTCGCAGACATTTGCGACGCAGCCCACTGTTGGGATGATCCAGATTTCGTTGCGTGTGCCGACGCGGCCATCGGCGCGCTTATAGCCTTGGAAAGTGCCTGTATGGGGAGCTGAGGCAGGGTCAGGCGCTTGGAACTCGTAGGCATATTCTAGCTTCTCTGACAGCGTGGTTTGCGCATTGTGTGTGTGGATGTGCTCACCCAGCTTCACATCGCAGCTGGCTGTGGCGAACACATTATCGAACCGGATGAGTGTGTCGCCAGCCTTGTGTGGTCGCAACGCGAATTTGTGAAAGGCGGGGATATCTGATGTCAGCGTGATGGTCGTGCCGTCGAGGGAGACCTGCTCGCCAGCCTTAAGATCGCGCAGAGCAACGGCGACAGTGTCATTGTCAGACACGCGGATTGCGTCGCGAGCATGCGCCGAACTGTCGATCCTTTCGCGATTGTCTGGCATAGAAACTGGCTCCCTTTGACCTCTTTTTCGAGAAATTCTCGCAAGGTTTCGCTTGTATGGTAACCGGTGTCATAATAATCTCAAGTCTGTTTTATCAATTGCCTACCAGAAGTGGTTTTTGCAGGATTGGAGTTGAAAATGCTCAATACGGCCATGGGTCAAGGATTACAGCACGCAGACCGGTTATTCCCCGCTGATCCGAGTGTGCGCGCAATAGCGCGGCGGTTGTATGAGAGTGTGAGCGATCTGCCGATCATTAGCCCTCATGGGCACACTGATCCGTCTTGGTTCTCAGAAAATGCGCTGTTTGGGAACCCGACTGAGCTTTTGATTGCGCCGGACCATTATGTTTATCGGATGCTTTACAGTCAGGGCATTTCGCTGGATCGTTTGGGTGTGTCATCCAAGGTTGGCGCGCCCGATACTGACCCGCGCGAGGCGTGGGCGTTGTTTGCGAGCAATTACCATTTGTTCCGGGGTACGCCGTCGCGCATGTGGCTGAACCATGTGTTTAGTGATGTGTTTGGCATTACCGAGCGGCTGTCTGCGGATACGGCGTCGATGTACTATGACACGATAGAGGCGGCGTTGAAGACCGAGGCGTTCCGCCCGCGTGCGTTGTTTGACCGGTTTAACATTGAGCTGATCGCGACGACTGAGGGGCCGACGGACTCGTTGGCGCATCATGAGGCGATCCAAGCTTCTGACTGGAAGGGTCGCGTAATCTCTGCCTATCGGCCTGATGCTGTTGTGGACCCTGAGCATGAGGCGTTTGCTGGCGCGCTGGAAGAGTTCGGCGAACTGACTGGGAAAGACACGCACAATTGGAAAGAGTATCTGGAAGCGCACCGGATGCGTCGGCAGGACTTCATCAAGATTGGCACGACCTCGTCAGATCATGGTCACCCGACGGCGATGACGGCAGACCTGAGCGATGTGGAAGCAGAGGCGTTGTTCAAGCGTGCAGTTTCGGGCAGTTTGACGCCGTTTGAGGCAGAAATCTTCCGGGGGCAGATGCTGACCGAGATGGCGAAGATGAGCCTTGATGATGGACTGGTTTTGCAAATCCATCCGGGAGCGCACCGCAATCACAATGCAAAACTGTTCCACTCGCATGGACGCGACAAGGGCGCGGATGTGCCGAGCGCGACGGAATATGTGCAGGCGCTGAAACCCCTATTGGGCAAATATGGCAATGAGCCTGATCTATCCATCATTGTGTTTACGCTGGATGAGACGAGCTATTCACGTGATCTGGCGCCATTGGCCGGGCATTATCCGGCGCTGAAGCTGGGGCCGGCGTGGTGGTTCCATGATAGCCCGGAAGGGATGCGCCGGTTCCGTGAGCAGACGACTGAGACAGCGGGCTTCTATAACACTGTAGGCTTTAATGATGACACGCGGGCGTTTCTGTCGATCCCGGCGCGCCATGATGTGTCGCGCCGGGTCGACTGTAGCTTCCTCGCGCGGCTGGTGGCTGAGCACCGGTTGGACGAGGATGAGGCGTTTGAGGTTGCGCGCGCCTTGGCTTATGATCTGGCGAAGACGGCTTACAAGCTCTAGTGTATCCAGCGTTCGGTTAAGCGTTCGAGCTGGCCCTCATGTGATCTGATTTCATATGCAGGGTCAGCTGGCGCACCTGGAGCGAAGAACTCATAGATGACAGAACCATCCGTCTGCACGCTTTCGATGATGCGCACGGGGCGGGTGGTTTCAACCTCATCGACCATAGATTGAACTTTGGTTGGCATGTCTTCAAAGGTGAGGTCGCGCTGAATCTCTACGATCTCTGCAACGTCGCCATTCATGAGGATGTCGAACTCAAGTTCAGTCTCGTCGGCCAGCTCGCCCTCTACATCGTAATAGACTCGGTCGCCGCGCACTTTTTTGAGGACTTCCATCGGTGTGAAGTCGGAGCGCTCTGCCTCGATGGCGGAGTAGACCGAAGCGGGCAAATCCATTGGGTCGACTTCCGTGATGATAACATCCGGCGTTGATGCGCAGGCGGATAATATGAGCGCGGCGAGTGAGGCGGTGAGTAGGTGTTTCATTTTAGCTTCCCCATTGGATGAAAGGAACGGTGGCGAATAGCTCGCGTTCCTGTTTGCGTGGATCATTTTCTAGGCGTGTGGTGGCATCGAAGCGCATTGTCTCCCGGTTGGGGAGGGTGTGGCGTTTCCATTCTGGCAGGCCAGCATGGTTCGGGTCTCCATTGCGCGCGAGATGGATGAAGGCGGTGGAGAGCTGGTCTGCCACACGGCGGGCGGTTGGGCCTGTGCCGGACATTGCGCTGGGCTTATCGAGATTATCGAAGGCGTGGGCGATGTCGATTGTGTGCGGTGCGCCGCGCGGGGTGTCGGCGGCGGGTAGGTCGAATTGATAGACCCATGTCGGGCCAGCGTCTCGGGCGCGCACGTCTGACTCTTCGACCTGTCCGCGCCAGCTGCGCCCGGCTGTGGTCGCCTTGAACATCAGTTCGGTGGGGCCGATGTCTGGATACCATTCGCGGTATTTGGCGATGACGTGCTTTGGGTGGATGTCGCAGCGGAGTTGTACTGCGAGATAGGCGGGCAGGGTTTCCCATGTCAGCGCGAAAGCTTCGTCTTTCCAGAGGAAGGCTTTGGTTTCGTCTTTTGTGTTGCCGAGGATCATGGGGATGTTTGCCGACTGAGCCGGGGCATCCGGGAAGAAGGGGTGGCGCGATAGCATGCGGTGATCCATCACTGGGCCAAAGTAAAGCCCGTGTGCAGGGTTCACCGGATCGCGGGCAGAGAGGCCGTCGATGAGGGTTTGCATTGGCAGGGAGCGGAGTGTCTCTGGCGTTATGTCTTTTGCGTCTAGTGCGTCGAGGAAAGCCTCGGCCCGGCTGGTCGCGTTGAGCGGGCCTGAGGCGGTGACTTGTTGGCCGCTCATCGTGGCGGCGGAATGGAAGAGGTTCTTCGCGGCGGGGGAGGCCATGAGTGTGGCGATCTTTGCGCCGCCGCCTGACTGGCCGAACACCATGACGCGCGAGGCATCGCCGCCAAACGCCGCTGCATTGTCGCGCACCCATTGTAGGGCGAGCACGAGATCCCATTGGCCCGCATTGCCACTATCGGGGAACGCGCCGGGGAAGAGGCGGTCGAGATAGAGATACCCGAATGCGTTGAGGCGGTGGTTTACGGTGACGACGACAACATCACCTTTTTGGGCGAGGCGGGAGCCATCGTAAAGCTCGGACGATCCGGAGCCGGAATTGTAGGCGCCGCCGTGGAAGTAGACCATGATCGGGCGTTTGCCACCATCTGACAGGCCGGGTGTCCAGACATTCAGGAACAGGCAGTCTTCATCCATGTCACGGTCACCGCGTTGGGGGGAGGCGGCGCCATAGGTGTCCGCATTGTGCGTCTTGGCGCGGAGGGCGGCGGGCTTTGGTTTTGCGAAGCGGGTGAAGGCCGTCGACTCGCCATAGCGCAGGCCGAGGAAATTGTGGATGCCATCTTGAGTGAGGCCGCGCACGGGGCCGGATGTGGTGGAGACTGCATTCGTGCTGGGCGTTGCATGGGCATAGAGGCCAGCGGCGAGCGGAAGCGAAGCGACCCCGGTTATGGCGGTGCGGCGTGTCATCTTCATCTGTCTTCCTCCAAAGGTAGGTCGGCGTATTTTATCGTCTTACGTCCAGACCATTATCTGTCATTGCGTCTTCGACTTCTGCGGCGCTGGTTAGGTTCCAGTCGCCAAGGATTGAGTGTTTGATTGCGCTCGCGGCTGTTGCGAATTCGACCACGGATGAAAGCGGCATACCTTCGATGAGGCCGTGCAACACGCCAGCGGCAAACGCGTCGCCGCCGCCAATGCGGTCTATCACTTGGGGCATGTTGTGCGTTTTGGACACGTGATATGTATCGCGCGTGTAGATTTCACCGGTAAGCTTTTGGTCCGTCACGCTGTCTTGTTCGCGTACTGTGGCGGCTATGGTTTGCAGAATTGGGAAGTACTCAAAAGCGAGTTTAACCGCCTCGGTGCGATCACCGATGGCTTGGCCGAGTAACAGCGAGATGTCGCGCTCATTGATGAAGGCGATGTCAGACCCGGCGAGGATCTGCTTAAGGATGACAGGGCCGTCGCCGCCCCATGATTTCCAGAGGGCTTCGCGGTAATTGCCATCGAATGAGACCTTGGTGCCAGCTTTTTGCGCGGCGGCGATAGCGTCGAGCGCGGCATAGGCAGGGCCGGGGCCGACGGCTGGCGTTATGCCTGAAACGTGTAACCAATCTGCGCCTTTGGTGAGCGTATCCCAATCAAATGCATCAGGCTTGCTTTGCGCGAATGTGGACGCCGCGCGGTCATAGACAATACGCGAGGGGCGGGTAACGGCGCCGGTTTCAAGATAATACGTACCCATACGGCCTTCGCCGGTTTGGACGCCGGAAACGTCAACGCCTTGGGCCTTTAGGGCCGACAAGATTGCGTGGCCGAACGGATTGTCTGGCACGGCGCTGATCATTCTAGCGTCATGCCCAAAGCGGGCGAGAGAGACGGCGAGGTTTGCTTCGGCGCCGCCATAGAACACGTTAAACTGCGGGGATTGTAGCAAACGCTCTGTGCCCGGCGCGGTGAAGCGTAAGAGGAGTTCTCCAAAACAGATGACGCGTCCGGGCATTGTCGAATCCTATCTTGCGAGCCAGCCGCCATCGACGGGCAGGGTGATGCCTTGCACGTAGGCTGAGGCATCAGATGAGAGGAAGACAGCTGCGCCGCCAATGTCTGACGGTTTGCCCCAGCGCTCTGCTGGGATGCGCTCTAGGATTTGGCGATTGCGAGTTTCGTCGGCCTGAAGGGCTGCGGTGTTGTTGGTGGCGAAATAGCCGGGCGCGATGGCGTTGACGTTGATGCCTTTGCCTGCCCATTCATTGGCGAGCAGGCGGGTAAGGCCCATAACGCCGGATTTGGACGAGGTGTAAGACGCCACGCGAATGCCGCCTTGATAAGACAGCATGGAGGCGATGTTGATGACTTTGCCCGTGGCTTTGCGGGCGATGACTGAACGCGCAAACCCTTGGCAGAGGAAGAAGGTGGACTTGATGTTCACGTCCATCACATCGTCCCAGTCTTGCTCTGTGAAGTCCACAGCATCGGCGCGGCGGATGATGCCGGCATTGTTGACGAGAATATCAACCGGGCCGGCAGTATTTTCCGCCTGCTGAATAAGTGACTTTACGGCGTCCATGTCGCCGAGGTCTGCTTTGATTTCGGTGGAGTTTGCACCCGCTGCCGTGATCGCTTCTGCGGTCTCTGCGGCAGATGATCGCCCAACGAGCACTAGATCCGCGCCAGCTTCGGCCAAGGCGATAGCGATGCCTTGGCCTAGGCCAGTGTTAGCACCAGTAACGAGGGCGCGTTTGCCTTTGAGGCTGAACGGATTGGTGCTCATTGGGGTCTCCACGGGGTCTTTTAAGTTAGCTTTTAGTTGGCGTGTTGCCGACTAACCGCGAACGCTTTTGATGTAGTCGATGATGCCTTGGTCTTTGGCGTTGGCGTAGAAGTATTCTTCGAAACGCTCACCGGCGACGGCTGATTTTAGCAAGTCTTGATCGACGTTTTTCAGCACGGTCAGCATGTCGTGCGTGGCGGCGGCTTTGAACGCTTTCAGGATGCCCCGGTTCTTGGCCATGATTGCTGCGCGCTCTTTCGGGTAACCCGCGCCGCTCTCATGTTCGAAGATTTTGCGGTAGCAGTCTTGTAGGTTGAGCTCTGCCGCCCAGCCGAAGCCTTTTGCGTATGGCATTGAGATGGCGTTGCCACCATTGATCTGGCCAAAGAGGAAGGCGTCTGTTGGGTCGATAACAAGACCGCAAGATACGTTTGGCATTGCGTTCAGCGCGAGCATTGCGCCCATGCCTGTGCCGCAACCGCTGACGACAAAGTCAGCCGCGCCTGAGTTGATAAGGATACCGGCGAGGAGACCGTTCATTACGTATGTGAGCTGCGCGTCGTCATCAGCGCCATACATGCCGTAGTGAAATACTTCGTTGCCGAGTGGTTCAGCGACCGATGTTAGCGCATCGTGAACGATGCTACTTTTTGCGGCTTGGCTGTTTTCCATAATGAGCGCGATTTTCATAAGTATTTCCTCTTTTCAATGATCAAGTGCGGGATGGTAGGCACTTGGAAAAACAATTTCTGTGGATGCGGAGCAGGGATGCTAAACCGCGAACAGGTAACCGGTGTCATATCACCGTATTTTGTGTTGAGCAACTCATCTTCGTCTATTCAGGCTTGGCGGTTGAGCTTCGGATTACAATCTCTGGCGTAAAGGAATTTCGCTCACGCTTGCCACCTTCAGACACCATGTGAAGTAGGCTTTTGGCGGCTTCTTGGCCCATCTCGCGAATGGGGAGGCGCACTGTGGTGAGGGGTGGCCATATTCTGGAGGCCATGGGCGTGTCATCAAAGCCGACGATCGAAAGGTCTTCAGGCACTCTGAGGCCCGCCTTACGCGCGGAGGTGTAGATGCCGATCGCCATTTCATCATTACCGGCAAAGATGGCGGAAGGGCGGTTTGCTTGGGCGAGCAGTTTGTCGGCGGCCTGCACACCGGAGTCGTAGGTGTAGCCCGCCTCAACCATCATGTCTTTGTCGAGTTCAATGCCAAACTCAGCGAG
Organism: Hyphomonas sp.; assembly: GCA_033851975.1. GTDB lineage: Bacteria > Pseudomonadota > Alphaproteobacteria > Caulobacterales > Hyphomonadaceae > Hyphomonas. The sequence continues at coordinate 77,026 of JAWSVJ010000002.1, forward strand.
CCCTTCGCGGAATCCGAAGAGGCGTTCGTGGGCGGAGCGGAAGTTTCTCGGCCCATGAATGTGGGCGATGCGCGTGTGGCCGAGCACGGCGAGGTGGCGGGCGGCTTGGGCGGCGCCTTTTGTATCATAAGTGCGAACCATGCGGTGGGGCTCGTCGAGTTCAACCGATGCGATACGGACATAATTCGTGCCTAGTTCTTGCAGCATTTCCGCAAGCGTTTCGTCCTCTGAAACAGAAGGCGGCATGATCACGCCAGTCGGGCGGTGGCTTTCAACGAAACGACGCATTCTGCCCTGATACTCAGGATCAGCGCGGTCAATCGGTTGGAGCACGAGTTGGTAGTCAGAGCCCTCCAAGACATCCAGAATACCGCGTTGCATGTTGACGACATATTGCGGGCTGGGATTGTCATAGGCCAGACAAATCAAGAATGACCGGCGGAAGGCGAGGGCGCGCGCTTGTGGATCTGGCGTGAAGTCGTGTTCGCGGATGACCTCTTCGACCTTTTTACGGGTCTCATCCTTCACAGATGGGGATTTGTTGATAACCCGCGACACGGTTTTTTTAGAGACGCTTGCAAGGCGCGCAATATCATTGATTGTTATGCGCCCACGATCAGCGGAATCGGTGCTGGTGGCTTTGCCTTTAGGCTTTTTATTTGTTTCGTCGTTCACTATATCGATCCGCTGCGTGTGTTTTTAGCAATTATGGCCCAAAAACACGTGCCGTATCAATCGGGTATCACGTCACGTGCCTCGTGCGCCGGATGAGTCGTCGAGTGCAGCCAGGGAGGCTGGTGTCATGGTTGATAGGTCCCAGAGTGAGCTATCAAAGGGCCGCCGGGCGGTTTCGATCACTGGATATCCGCCCACTTCTGACTGGCTATCGATGATGCCGCCGCGTCCTTCTGCCGAGTCTGCGAGCACGCGAACGTCGTGTTTATCGCGGTCCCAAGGGCGCGCACCGGCGTGTGCGAGCACGTGGGCCTCGATTTGATTCGCGTTGCGCAGGGGCAAAGCGGTCAAATCCATGTGGATTGATCGCGCCTTCAGGATGCCCGCATCGCTGACGGTATAGCGCCCCGTGCTAGGCCCCGGCGTGCCCCAGCGATCAACCGTGACATTGCCCGCAGAATAGAGCGATACGTCGCCTTCACCTGCAAACAGGAAGAGGGGTAGGTCTTTAACGGTGGAAGGACCTGCGCGCATGACATTTCCGACAAGGTCAATCTGTCCCGTTTCTGGCGGAACATCACCCCATTCTAGGCCTTGCAGATTATAGTGCACTGCGCGTTGGCCGGGATTGTAGATGAAGTTGTTGACAACTGCGCCGCGCACGCCGCCCTTGAAGAGCGGGCTACGCTCCCAATTGGACGCATAAAGATTATTGTAGATGACAATATTGGACACGTTATCGTGAATGAGTGAGCCTTTTGAATGTTCACCCTTGGCGTGGGTTGAGTCTGACAAGCCCTCAGAAGAGATATTGTTGGAGAAGAGGATGTCGTGCGACGTGCCTGCGCGCCATTCGTCTGGAGTTTCGCCTGTGAAGCGAGGGCCGGATGCGGACAAATTCTCGTCGGTTGACCATGATAGTGAGCAATGATCGACGACAATATTGTAGCCTGAAATCGTGGTGATCGCGTCAATGTCGCGACCTGAACGTGGGGCTTCGCCCAGATCACCCGGACGGATACGGATGTGTTGAACGATTACGTCATGGCTAGCGATGATGAGGCCGCCGCGCAGAAGTGAGATGCCGGGGGAGGGCGCTGTTTGCCCGGCTATTGTTACGTCAGGGTTTTTGATGCGGATATTGTTGCCGCCGAGGTCAATCGCGCCGGCAACTTCAAACACGATGGTGCGGGGGCCTGTTTCAGACAATGCTGCGCGCAATGTGCCGGGGCCGTCACTGGCGAGGGAGGTGACGCGAACGATCTTGCCGCCATTGCCGCCCTTTGTGACCTTGGTAGCATAGTCTGGCGCGGCATAGGTCCAGCCGGCTTCCACAACAGAAGGTTGGCTGAGAATCGGGGACGTATAAGCCTGTGGTAGCATAGTGGTTGAGCAGGCCGAAAAAGCGCCAAGTAGACCAATACTGGCGATGGCTAAGCTGATATTTTTGAGTTGACCCAGTTTTCGCATGAGATTGTCCCGTTTTGTGGTGTGCGCATCCGCGCAACCGTATTTTGACCCTTGGCGAGCACGCTTTTGCCCGCTAGAAGATAAACAATGACACCGGTTACCGTCTGTGTCTATACTGGACTTAAGGTAAATGAGGCGCACATGCACACCAAATCTGCTGAGTTAAATATGAGTGTAATTGAAAAGCGGGCAAAGTGTTTCACAGATGCACGCCGCCAAGCCCTTGGTTTCGACAAATATCCCGACCCACTCCCAACAAGCATAGACGAGGCGTATGCCATTCAGGACAAGGCGATATCGCTTTGGGGTGATGTGCTTACCGGCTGGAAAGTCGGACGCATCACTGGCGATAATGAAGCCAAATTTGGCACCGACCGTCTTGCTGGTCCGGTCTTCTCTCGCGTTGTGCATAAGCGCGCCGAGGGCCGCACGGATATGCCTGTTTTTGAGAATGGATTTGCGGCGATTGAAGGCGAAGTCACCGCTGTGATCGCGTGCGATGCTGACCCTGACAAACTGGAATACTCAACAGAAGATGCTTTGAGCATGATCGGCGCTCTGCATATGGGTGTTGAGGTGGCGAGTAGCCCATTCTCTGGCATCAATGACTTCGGCCCATTGGTCACGATCTCTGATTTTGGCAACAATTATGGCCTCATTCTTGGCGATGAGATCCCGAATTGGAAAGATTTTGACTTTGATGGCTGGGAGTTTGCGACACGGGTGAACAACAAGGAAGTTGGCCGGGCGACACCTGTTGGACTGCCGGGCGGACCTGTTGAATCTGTTCGCTTCCTGCTGGAAAACACAGCGAAGCGCGGCCTGCCATTGGAAGCGGGAATGTTGATTTTGACCGGGGCAATTACCGGCGTGCACGAAGCTAATATTGGCGACACCGCCGAGGTTAGCTTTACGGGGCTTGCGTCCGTGTCTTGTAAGCTGACGGCGGAGACGTCTGCCGGATAAGACGAGCCGCTTAAGGCAACACCAGAAAATCTAAAGAGCCGTCAACCCGAATGAAAAAGGGAGGCGGCTTTTCTTTGCTACTTACCACAATTCCAAAGGTCTACCATTTCAATTGGGAGGTCACGGTTATAAGACGGGCGCGAACATTTGGTTGGGGCGCCAAAACGGGCATACTTAAGACGCCCATTGTGCGTCGATTGAGTATCTGCCTTCAGCGATATTTTTGGTTGTTACCCTAAGACCTGCTTCTTTGCAGATCACTTCCCCGGCAGCGATGTCCCAAAGACCACAGCCATTTTCCACGTATCCATTCAGTCTTCCAAGCGCCGACATGGCGAGTGAGAAAACTGCGCAACGGTATCGTACCACGGAGAACCCCTTTTGCCGAAGCAGCTCAGCACGCGCATCTGTTTGAGCACCACTCTCGAAGTCATTCTCACCAAGGGCAATCACTTTAATCGAAGGGTGTCGCCGAAAAGACGAAGCCTGCTCGCAGTTTATGCGCAATCCTTTGCCAATCTCCGCCGTCAAGACAAGATCGAGATCCGGTAGGCTGATAGCGCCTAAAACCGCTTCTCCCTTACTTATATAACCCACCGAAATCGCCCAAATTGGTAAGCCTAATGCAAAATTTGACGTACCGTCGATCGGATCAAGTGCCCAGCCTGTATGATCCGTCGACAGATTTCCGCCGAGCTCTTCCCCAATTATCGCCTGCCCGGGAAACTTGTCTTCCAGCTTATTGCGCAAAAACCGTTCAATCTCGACATCTGCATTTGTTGCAAATTGTCCCGCAGATTTTTCGTCCAAAACGAGTTGAGCTCGCTTCTGACTCCATTTCTTTCCTATGTTGGTTGCGCCTTTGATGATTTGTTCAAGCTTAGAAATTGATGAAGATGAAGACATAGAGCCAACCTCATCATTTGCGCACGATTGTAAACCGAAATTCCTTTATTTCACAGGCCTAAATTCACGCCAGCTAAGACGCCGACTTAGCTGCAGTGTGCAGGCTACTTTTGGCGGAATCCCACCGGTCCGCACGATGATCCCAGCGGAGGCTGGGATCCAACTCCTGCTGTTTTCTGCTGTTCGTGTGTGGCATTTGGAGATGGATACCTGCCTACGCAGGTATCTTCGCGGTGCGAGATTGGACGGATTAATTTACGCTTTCAAACCCTATACGACGTCATCCCGGACGCGCAGCGATCCGGGACCTAGGGTCATCGCACAGGGATTTCCGGGATGACGGGAGGGAGGTGGCGGAGCAATCCGGTTGTTATTGTCGATTATCTGACGGTTGCTTCTCTCAAACATGCCAACGTAAAAAAGCCCGACACTGGAGGAACTGTGCCGGGCTTTCTTTTGTCATCCGATTGCGGATGTTAGCTGTTTGGGTCGCGGGCTAGAACTTGAAACGCGCACCAATCAGGAATTCAGTACCTGTGTGATGGTATACGTTGACCAGATCTGCTGTGTCATAGATCTGATGCTCGTATTCGTCAGTCAGGTTGATCGCTTCGAATGTCAGGTCGACTTGCTCGCTGACTTGAAGGGAAGATGCGAAGTCCAGATTGAAGCTGGATTCTACACCCCGTTCGTCACGACCGATCGCTGAGCCAGATGTGCGTGCTGCGCGGGTGATGTAAGCATCACGATACGCACCAGACAGGCGGGCTGAGAAACGATCATCTTCATAGTAGACAGTCGCGTTGAAGGCATTCGGGGAGAAGCCCAGAATGTCATCAGAGTCCACATGGGTGTAGTTACCCTGGAAACCCGTGTTTGAGAGCAAACCAGGCAAGAAGCTGAACGGTTGCTGGTAAGCAAGTTCAAAGCCTTGAATGCTTCCCGGTCCACCATTCGTCGTCTGACTGATCGTTACAAGTGGATCCTGACCAGCTTGGAGGTCGTTGAATAGCGGGCTGGATGCTGGCGGTAGAGATGCCGGAAGGCCAGTTTGGCTATACGGGACCGCTTCGCTCTCACTGTTCAGGAAGAAGTTATCAACATCCTTATAGAACGCTGAAACCGCAAGAAGGGCTTCGTCACCGAAGTACCACTCAACAGACATGTCGTATGCTGTTGCACGGAACGGATCGAGCGCTGGGTTGCCAGAGCTGTAAGTGTAATCGCCCGTGTTGAAGCTGTTTAGTGAACCGCCTGGGTTCAGATTACCCAATGCAGGACGTGACATCACTTTCGCAACGCTTGTGCGCACGATCAGGTCTTCAGTGACGTCGAAGGCCAGGTTGAGTGATGGCAATGTGTCTTCATAGCTGCGCTCTACGCTGACAGACGTGGCTGCGCCGTTACCGTCTACGACAACACCCGTGGAGTTCACAGTTGTTTCGACATAGCGAACACCAACGTCACCTCTGACCGGCATACCGCCGAACGTGGTTTCGAAATCGGCCTGCGCGAAGAGACCGAGGTCTTCCTCTTTAACGCCGCGATTGTCACCCGGACGAAGTGTCGGTGTGATACCTGAGATGTTCAACAGGTCACGAACGGCGGCAACGTTAGGAACAATCCATGAGCTATCAATGCCGCCGGGAGCGTCCAGATCGCTACCAAAGCCAGACAGTGTGCGGGTGATGGCGGGCGTTAATGCGAGGCCTGTTTCACCAACTGCGCAAGTTTGACCGGGTAGCCCACAGACGATGGACCCGAATGTGGATTCCCGGCGTGCGCCTTGGGTTTCAAATTCGAATGTCTTGTAGTTCAGTCCACCTGACAGAACGACAGTGTCATTCAGGTCATACTCCAGTGTGCCAGCGATCGTTTCAAACTTGTTGTTCACAGAGTTTGGACGATCACGGAATTCAGTTAGTGCGAACTGAGACGGGTCAATCACGTCGAGTGAACCAAAATCAATAAGCGCTGCGTTGGAGTTTTGTGTGAAGTCGTAGCTGTAGTCAGTCACATCACCAACAGCATCGAAGAAGATGGTGGTTTGGACTGGGTTTTGAAAGTCTGACTCAACCATGCCAGCGATGAAGTTACCGCGTAGGCGATCAGAGAAGTCATGTTCAACATCAAGCGTAAACTGAGTAAACTCAGTCGTCAGCTCATCAAAACGGCCTTCGGAACGGATTGGATGTGTGCCGTTCGCGTTCGGGCTGATCGTGAATGAACCCGTGTCGATCGTGTTGTTGTTAGGATTTACTGTGAAGCTATCGACATCAATGCTACCTTCTTGGCCACGGAAAAAGACTTCGAGGAAGTTCTCTTCGCGTGTCGCTTCAAGCTGTGAGAAGAGGCCGTCGATAGAAATCGTCGTGTCCGGTGACGGACGGAACTGGACGCTACCTGTTAGGCCCAAACGCTCTTGCTCATTTGTCAGGCGACCGTAACGCGGAATGCGTGGGTGATAGACAAGTGAGCTCGTGTCGACAGTTGCGCAATCAGCACCGGCAGGGCAGGCCGCGCCGTTCACTGAGCGGAAGTCCGCATCCTGCCAGCGTACTGATGAGAAGCCTTCTTCAATGATCGTGCGATCAGAGAATGCGGCTGATACGAGAACGCCGAAATTGTCGGAATCATTTGTCCATGACATCAGGCCAGCAAGACGTGGGCTGAATTCTTCTGACACAGAGTTGAGGCCAGCTTGAACTGACGCAGCGGCGGTGAAGCCTTGATCATAATCAAATGGGCGTGCTGTGTTCAGGTCAACCGTGGCGCCCAATGAGCCTTCATCCATACTGGCTGAAGTCGTCTTGGTAACGCGGATCTCATTAAATAGGTCGGATGCGAATGTGTTAAAGTCAAATGCGCGGCCACGGTTTGTGCCGCCTGATGCATCGGAGCCGCCAGTTGTGGAGAGGGCTTCCATGCCGTTGATGCGCACGCGTGTGAATGTTGAGCCGAGACCACGAACCGTGATCTGACGACCTTCACCAGCAACCCGGTTGATCGAGATGCCTGGAATACGCTGGATTGATTCAGCGAGGTTCAGGTCTGGAAACGCTGCGATGTCTTCAGCAACGATTGCGTCGACCACGCCGCTTGCTTGACGCTTAACGTCTAGCGCTTCGGCGAGTGAATTACGGAAACCGGTTACCACAACGCTTTGAAGAACGCGGTCTTCAGAGGCTTCAGGGGCCTCCGTTGTCGTTTCAGGGGCCTCTGTTTCAGCCTCTTGAGCCATGGCGGTCGTCGCGGAAAGCGACATAAGCAGCGCGGAAGCGCCAGCGATAAGTGTGTTCTTGAAATTAGTACTCATTTTTACTCCTCCCTAGAGCGTAATCAATATCTATGACACCGGTATCATTTTTCGAAGCTACGCCGAACGAGCGTTTTTTTCAAGATGTTCATGCCGTTCCGTATAAAAGTGTTGCGATAATGGCACGGTTGCACTCGTGGCGTGCATTTCTCCGTGGGAAGTTCGCGGAAACGTTACTTGAATCAAGCACAATTTCTTGTTGATATGACAGCGGTGTCAGGTGTTTTGAGCAAAACTGCCAATAATTCAGGGCAGTTCCTCTGACTGACCTGGGCCACCAAGAGTTGAGCTGCGAGCGTCTAAATTGACCCGACATCGAAGCTGAGAATCGCAGAATGGGAAAATGGGGGAATGATATGTCGACCGTAGGATCAAAGAGCCTGCTGATAAATATGCCCACCGAGACTGGCATTGCCCAGACCGTTGCGTCATTGGCATGCGCGGCTTTGAGAGACGATATTCAAGCGTACGGCCGGGCCTCATTGGTCACATCCACCAGTTCAGAAGTCGATGCGATTTTGCCATTCATGTTTGCTGAAAATGTCGAGTGGGAGCGTGTGAGCGTTGGTCTCGTTTCGTCGGCGATACAATCGGGAAAGCTTGCGGGACCGTCGCCAATAGAGGCGGTGTTACGCGCAACGCCTGCAGCAGCAGCCAATTTTGTTCCCATGGGTGGGCAATCTTGCGACCCTGAGGTCGATGCAAAGCTGGCTGATGACGCTTATCTCACTCAACTGCCTTTCAGTTTCTCACTTTTAACGATGGAAGACGATGGGCAGGTTCCGGGTTGGGGGGATGATTACAGGCGATTTTCGGGCGAGACAGATCGCGCGGTAGACTGGCGTTCAGAAGCCGATGCGACGCCGGGGTCTTATCAACTTGCTCTGACGCGCGCTGCCTTGTCGAGGTCTCGCCGGGCTGCTTTGGTTCTGGTCGGAGACGCGCAACGCAGCGCCTTTGAGTCAGAGATGCAGCAGCTAATCTATGAGGCGCCAATTCGCGGCATAGTTGAGGACCTTGGTGCTCGGATGTTCATTTTTTGCTCACCGGGGTGAGGCTTCAGACCCAGTGACTGGGCCGAGCAATTGGACGGTTCGGTCGATCACATTTGCGTGAATGCCGTACACGTCGGCGATACGGTCCGGGGTGAGGGTTTCTTCAACTGGTCCATCGGCGATAATCTTGCCTGTCTGCATCCAGATGAGCCGTGAGGCATAACGCGCGGCCAAAGCGATGTCGTGCAAGACGACGAGCGCGCCATTCCCGCGCTGCACATAGGCGGCGATAATGTCCATAATTCCAAACTGATGACGCGGGTCTAACGCAGCGATGGGTTCATCGGCGATCAGCATGGGTGTGTCAGCGGCCAGTGCGCGTGCAAAGTGTACGCGAGCCAGTTCACCGCCCGAGAGTGTATCGGTGCGCCGCTCAGCCAAATGTGAGAGCGCGCAGTCAGCTAGGGCTGCATCAACTGCGGCTTGGTCGGCATAGCTAAGCTTTGAGAGCGCTGCGCCATGAGCGAAGCGGCCAAGGGCGACAACGTCTTTAACCCGGATAGGCCATGCTAATGGTCGCGCTTGAGGTAGATATGAAATTTTCCGGGCACGCGCTTGGGGGAGGAGGGTCGATGTCTCCTCGCCGTCTAGTTTTGCACAACCATTCTGCAGTGGTGCTAAACCAATGGCACCGCGCAGCAGGCTGGTCTTGCCCGCGCCATTGGGACCAAGCAGGACAACCAACTCGCCGGACCGCAGTTCGAAGCTAGCATTTTGTACGAGCGGGGCGTTGCCTGCCGTGACCGATAGCATGTCGATAATGAGATCGGTCATTCTGCACCTCGTCTCTGGAGGGCGATCCAAATAAATGCTGGCGCGCCGATCAGGGCAGCAAGGACGCCGAGTTTGAGTTCGTTCGGGCTAGGGATGAGCCGCACGCCAATGTCGGCGAGCACGAGTATGATTCCAGAGAGCAGGGCGGAGGGCAGCAGTGTGCGGGCCGGATCATGCTGTACGAAGGGGCGGACAAGGTGGGGCGCGACGATGCCGACAAACCCGATTGCACCCGCTAGCGCCACGGCTGCTCCGGTTGCTAACCCCGCGCCAAGGACAACGAAGAGACGTTGGCGTGATAGGTTGAGCCCTGCGCCAGAGGCAGCTTCTTCGCCTAAGGTGAGGATGGATAAGCCTCGGCGGGTGGCAAACAGGATAGCAAGCCCGGCTAGCATGAATGGGGCGGAAAAGCTGAGATCTTGCAGGCTACGGTTCGCGACTGAGCCGAGCATCCAGTTGATCATATCGGAGAGTGAAAATGGGTTTGGCGCGAGGTTCATAAGCAGGCTCATAATGGCCCCTGCGAAGCTCGACAGGCCAACGCCGATCAGGATGAGCGTTATAACAGACTGTGTACGAAGGGCGGTGAGTGCGAGAACTGCCGTGGCGGCGAGCGCGCCAATGATGGCACCAATGGGCAAGAACCATGGGTTGATGCTGACCAGTCCATAATAGATGGAGAACGTTGCGCCGAGCGCCGCGCATGCTGAGACGCCTAGCACGCCGGGTTCGGCCAAGGGGTTACGCAGGAGACCTTGCAACGCCGCGCCGCTGACACCTAAGGCCGCGCCAACAGAATAGGCCGCGAGAATACGGGGCACACGGATTTGCCAGAGGACTATTTGGTCAACGGTATCTCCGCCGCCAAACAGCGCAGACATCATGCGCGGGAAGCCCATGCTGGTGGAACCGAGCAGGCAGCCGAGCGTCAAAACGATGATGCTGATGATGGCGAGAACTGGAATGAGGAGGCGTTGACGTGTCATTGAGCGCCCTTCGCCATGGCTTCAACCGCGTCGAGCGTGAACCATCCGTTGCAGGATGTCCATGCGCCGGGGAGGTTTACATGGGGTCGGCTCTCCATCAAGTTTTTGGCGATGGGGTGACGCGACGATGACCAGCCATTGAGGTTGTTGACGTCTGAGTCGAAGAACGCTGTTACCATTAATTCTGGGGTCTCGTATGCTAGGCGTTCTAGTGGAAGACTGTGCCAACCTGCGCCAGTGTCATAGTTGGAAAGGCCGGCAGCTTGCATCATTTCAGCGATCAATGTTCCGCTGCCGGATGTTGCGCCCGATGGGGTGATATAGAACGCCTTGGGCGCGGGGGAGCGTGTATCGATTGCGCTAAGGCGTGCCTTCATCTCAGCAGCGACGCGGGCTCCCTCATCAGGGGCGCCGAGCGCGGTGGCGGTTGTCTCAACATTGGTGATGATGTCGCTGAGTGATGCGGCCCAGCCAAGCGTAACGACTGGGATATTGGCGCGCGCGAAGAAGGTCTCTGCATTGGGGCCGCCGCCATAGGAACGCACGACTAAATCCGGCTTTAGCATCATCACGTCTTCGGCGCTGGGGCGTATAGTAGGAATGCCTTCAGCGGCGCTGGCCATATAGGAGAAGCTCTTCCCGGCGTCTGGGCTGACCGCTAAGATATTAGCGCGGGGTACGAATTTCAGTACATATTGGTCTGCGCAAACATCAAGGCTCACCACGCGAATGGGAGTGTCTGTTGCTGCAGGTGTATTGTTGGCGCTGTCCGCCACAGTGTCAGCGCATGCGCAAAGGGCAAGACAAGACAATATGGCGAACAGCATTTTCATGTGGGCGAGCCTAGCGGAAGCTTAGGCCGATATAAACACCTGCGCCGGGGGCGTGGTAGCCGAAGACGTCGGTTGAGCCTTCATCGAACAGGTTTTCACCGCGAAGGGTGAGGCTGCCTTTTTCGGAGAAGGGTATTTCGAAACGCGCACTTGCGAGTGTGTAAGCGTCTAGGGCGACGCTCGCAAAAGTGCCGAAGTCTGTATCACCTTGTTCGCCGACATAGTCGAAGGCGAATGATACGCGCGCACTCGGCAGGATCGCATCATCATCCAATTGCCAGTCACCACTGAGGCTGGCGGTCTCTTCTGGGATGCGGATTTCCTGAACGCCGCCGATACCTTCACTGGTAAGGTTTGTGTACTGTGCGTTGAGGCCAAATCCACCGAACTGACTTGTAGCGGTCAGTTCTACACCAGAGCGTTCGCTGTCTTCGGCGCGATTGCGAGCTGTTGAGGAGAAGTCTGGATTGTAGGCGGTGAAGATTTCGTTTTCCAAATTGGCTTCGAAATAGGTGGCAGACAAAGTGATGTCACCGCCGCCAATTGGGAAATTATGGTCCACGCCGATATCCCAGCCGATTGAGTTTTCAGCCTGCAGATCTGGATTGCCAGTGAAAGAGGCCGGGGTGTAACCGAACAGTTCTGTGAAGGTCGGGTTTTTAACACCTTCGCCGCCGGACGCGCGCAAACGCAGGCCGGGTAGGACTTCGAAAGCACCGCCAACGCGCCAAGTCGTGGCGTCGTCAAACTGGCTGTCATTGAAGTCTTGGCGGACGGAGGCTGTTAGCGTTAGGGCATCAGCAGAATAGCGATATTCACCGGCCAGTGCTTGTGAAGTGAAATCAGCAGACTGGTTCGGGTCGCCAAAAAACGTGTCTACTACGATACGCTCATATTTCTCTTGCTCGATTTCGGCCAAACCGGTGAGGCGGTGCGCGCCATCGTCAAGAATGTCGAAAGATGGGCTCCATGCAAGCTTTGCGCGTTGGCCTTTCGATCCGCCAGTGTATTGGTCGTCGGCTGTGTCGTCGCGATCAACGACGTTGTAGCTCGCGGTGATTGAGTGATCGAGCTGGCCATAGTCACGTGCAAGACGAACGCCGACGAGGTGTTGATCCGTCTTCGTTACACGGTCAGCATTGTTAAGCAGGCCGTCAAAGTCTGTATCGGGGTCTGACTGTCCTTCGTTGCTGCGCGTTAGGGCGAGGCCTGTGATATCCCAGTTTGCGAAAGTCGTCTTGCCAGTGATCTGCGCTGACAGGGCGTTGGAGCCATCACGCTCTCCGCCGAGACCCGCTGAATCGACGCCGTCTGTCGTTGAGCCGTTCACGGAGAGGAGTAGGGAGGAATTCTCGGCTTGGCTGAGGTTTACGGACACGCCGCCATTGTAGGTTTGGAATGTGCCAGCTTCGATATTGGCTGCGACGAGTGAATCGCTCTCGCTCGCGCGAAGGGCGACAACACCGCCGATTGCGTCTGATCCGTGGATGGAAGAGGCAGGGCCGCGCAATACATCAATGCGGCCAACAGGCAGGGCGGTTAGTAGGCCGAAATCAGTCGAGCCGTTCACCGGGTCTGAAATTTCGATGCCTTCATAAGTGACCAACGTGTGGTTGGCCTCTGCGCCGCGAATACGTACTTGGGTGAGGCCGCCAAGGCTGCCCGAGCGTGAAACGGTGACACTCGGCGCAGCGCGTAGTGTTTCGACCGCGTTGGCATTGCCACGAATATCGGTCGGCAGGGTGATGATCGCGCCGGTGGTGTCTGCAATATCACTCGGGCGAAGGCCTTCAACGTATACGACGTCTTGGCGGTCTTCCGACTGTGTTTCAGATCGCTCGACAGCTTGCGCGAGGGCGGTGAGGGAGGACGCGGCTGCGAGGGCCGCAAGGGTGGTAAAGCGTAGCATTGTTGCACACTCCGTTGGCCCGCTACGACATGCAGCAGGCGGGGTTCAGACGAAGTCGTGAAACGGAGACATCTCCGTCGCCCATTGACTGTTCCCGGTCAGGGGCAAACGACGTTGATGGTAGGTCTCCTGGCTTGCCGATCGTCACGTCTGGTCGCCTTCCCGGATTTCTCCAGTGGCTTTGATTGACCAGCCGCTCCCGGCTTACAGTTGCGGGTACAGCCACGGTTTTGAACCGCGTTCCCTCTTAGGCCCATCTGCGAACAGGCAGGCACCATCACGAGCTAGCGTATCGGGAATATTGATCCGACTGTCAATTGAATGTGGCTGCGGCGGTTAGGCGCTGACCGTAATCATGGGTTGTATGGGAGTCGGTGAATTATGGCTCGAATTTGCTAGTTTTCAAGGTGGTTCCCTTTACGGTATGCGTTGACGAGGTTGAGCCGGATGGCATCATCACAAAAAAATGAGACGGCTTGGGCCGCAAGGGAGAAGTTGAATGAGCAAAAATGGTAGTCGGACAGACGTGCGAGTCGCTATCCTCGGCGCGGGGATGAGCGGGCTGTGTATGGCCGTTAAGCTGAAGGAAGCTGGTTATTCGCAGATCACGATTTTTGAAAAATCAGACGGCGTGGGCGGCACATGGCGCGCGAACACTTACCCCGGCTGTGGCTGTGATGTGCCGAGCCATTTGTACTCATACTCATTCGATCTGAATCCGGATTGGAACTATAAATGGTCACTCCAGCCGCAAATTCTGCAGTACTTCAATGATTTCGCTGACAAACACGATATTCGAAAGCTCTGCCAGTTCAACACTCAGGTTGAAGAATGCAAGTATGATGAAGCGAGCGCGACATGGACGCTAACTGACGCAAATGGCGCGACAACCGAATTTGATCTCGTGGTGTCGGGTCTTGGCCAACTCAACATCCCCCACACACCAGAGTTTCCCGGCGCGAGCGACTTTAAAGGCGCTAGCTTCCACTCGGCAGAATGGGATCATTCAGTTGATCTAACCGGTAAAACGGTTTGTGTGGTTGGCAATGGGCCGAGCGCGGTTCAGTTCATTCCACCCGTTCAGCAGATGGCTGGTAAGCTTATCAATTATCAGCGCTCGCCAGCATGGTGTCGCCCGCGTGGGCAGCGTGAATATACGGCCAAAGACAAGAAGCTGTTCGGATCACAGCGCTTCCGTATGAATTGGTATCGGTGGCGTATCCGTGCCTATGCGGACTTTGGCTTTGGAGCGTTCAAGCAAAAAGCACCGATGAAGATGGACAAGTCCATGAAGGACATGTGCCAGAAGCATTTCGACGATCAGGTAAAAGATCCGAAGATCCGAGAATTGCTACAGCCAGACTTCGAACCCGGTTGTAAGCGTATTTTGATTTCTGATGATTACTTCCCGGCACTGTGCCAGCCCAATGTGGAAGTAGTGCGCGAAGGTGTTGAGCGCATTACAGAAACCGGCGTTATCGGTTCAGATGGAACCGAGCGTGAATGTGATGTCATCATCTATGGTACGGGCTTTCGTTCCACAGAGTTCCTCACCCCGATGGAAGTTATGGGCCGCGATAATACGCGCCTTAATGATGTGTGGGATGACGGACCGTCTGCCTATAAGGGCGTGGCTGTTCCGGGCTTCCCGAACTTCTTCATGCTATATGGGCCGAACACGAATCTTGGTCACAACTCAATCATTCTGATGGTCGAGTATCAGGCTGATTATGTGGTGAAGTGCGCGAATAAGCTGGCTGAACTTGGCGTTGCGGCTGTCGATGTGACACCGAAAGCGATGCGTGAATGGAACGAGACGCTGCAGGCCAATCTGGATAAGACCGTTTGGGCTGGCGATTGCTCAAGCTGGTATAAAACCGAGGGCGGCAAGATCACCAATAACTGGTCTGGCACCACGGTTGAGTATGGCAAGCAAATGAAGGGTCCGGAGTGGGACGCTTATCAGGTGTTCCATACATCTTAGACTAGCGATGGGGCAATCGGGTTAGACCCCGCTTGCCCCAAGCTATTTATGACTCAATTACATCGGCTTCGTTTTGAGCTTTGCGAGGTTTGAGAACTCCGCTGGGCGCTTTTCGGCATTGGCCTTGATCGCTTCTTGCATGCGCGGCGGCGGCAGCATTGAGGCATTCCAAACACCGATATAGTCTAGCGTGTCAGCGGTGTTGTGATCGCGGCCATAATTGATCAGCGTTTTGCAGCCCGTCACGGTGAGGGGGTCTTTCGAGGCGATCTCAGCAGCGACGCCCATAACGTGCGCTAAGACCTCTTCATGCGTATCGAACACATCGTTGACGAGGCCGATCTCTTTGGCTTTTTCGGCGGTTAGGCGCATGCCGGTATAGGCCATTTGCTTGGCCCAGCCTTCGGGAATGTAGCGCTGCAGACGCGGGAAGGTGCCGACGTCCGCTGTCATCGCGATGTTAGTTTCCATGATGGTGAAAAAAGCGTCTTTCGTGCACCAGCGGATATCTGCTGCTGAGATCATATCGATCGCGCCGCCGATGACGCCGCCATGACAGGCGACGAGCACGGGCATGCGAGCATCTTCCAGCGCATTGAAGGAGGACTGGATCTGTTTGACGTTGCAGCGGAAGGCGTCTGCGGCGACGTATTGGTCGGCAGGCTTATCGGCATCTGGCTTGGGCGCGAAGACCGAGAGATCCATGCCCGCGCTGAAATGCCTGCCAGTGGACGAGATGACGATGACACGGGCGAGGGCCTGCGTGTTAATCTCATTCACAATCTCAGGCAGCTCGTTCCAGAACGCGACGTTCATCGTGTTGAGCTCATTCGGGCGGTTCATTTGCAGGTGAGCGATGTTGTCTTTGATCTCAACATCAAAACAGGCATAGGATTTCTTGGTCATGATTTGCGTCTCCAGAATTTTTGAAAACGCTAGCATGTGAGCGTGGACTGCGTCAGCCGTGACGGCAGGTTAAGCGCTGACCGCTTCTGTTGTGTTGGGGCGCATCAGCAACGTGGTGATCGCCTCATCGACAGTGATTTCACCCTCTATGACTGCGGCGACGGCTTCACAGATCGGCATGTCGACGCCTTTATCCTTGGCGAGCTTGCGTAGGACGGGCGCTGTAGCTACGCCTTCAGTTACAGCGTTCCGCGCGCCCATAATGGCTTCGAGGGTTTCGCCTTTGCCGAGCGCCATGCCGCAGCTCATATTGCGGCTGGTCTCTGACGAACAGGT
This sequence comes from Hyphomonas sp., assembly GCA_033851975.1. Lineage (GTDB taxonomy): Bacteria > Pseudomonadota > Alphaproteobacteria > Caulobacterales > Hyphomonadaceae > Hyphomonas. The sequence goes on from JAWSVJ010000002.1 coordinate 93,142, forward strand.
GAGCACCAAATCGCCAAGGCCAGAGAGGCCAGAGAGCGTCTCGCGGTCTGCGCCGATGGCGAGGGCGAGACGTGTCATCTCTGCGCTGCCACGGGCGATGAGGGCGGCGTGGGCTGAGCGCCCGAGGCCTTTGCCGAGCGTGATACCGCAGGCGATGGCGAGGACGTTCTTGACCGCGCCGCCGATCTCCGCGCCGAGCAAATCGCCGCCGAGATAGGGGCGGAAGGTGGGGGTGGAGACCGCTGCGACGAGGGCGTCGCCTACCGCTTTGTCTTCTACTGCGAGTGTTACAGCTGTGGGCAGACCCTTGGCGACATCGATCGCAAAGCTGGGGCCGGAGAGAACGGCGGGCACAGCGCCCGGTAGCTCTTCGGCGACCACATCCGTCATGAAGCTGGCAGTGGATAGCTCGATGCCTTTGGAGCAGAGCACGATGGGAGTGCCGGGCGCGATGTGGCCTTTGAGTTGGCGCAAAGTGGTGCGTGTGTGCTGGGCCGGGGCGACGGAAAAGAGCGCGTCGAGGTCGAACATATCCTCGATATTGCTGGTCGCGCGCAGAGCGGGCTTTAGCGGCACGCCGGGCAGGTAGAGTGTGTTCTCGTGTGTGGAATTTATTGCGTCTGCAAGCTCTGGCTCTAGGCACCAGATGGTAACATTCTGGCCCTCACGGGTCAGCATTTGCGCAATGGCTGTGCCCCAGGCGCCGCCGCCGATGACACCGATATTATCGTAATGAATCGTCATGCGGCGACATTGCGCAAAACCGCGCCCTTTGCCAAGCGATGCTTGGCAGGGGCGTGTCTATTAGGCGGGCTACGCGGAGAGGAACTTGGCGGTTCCGCGCTTCTTTTCGGTATTGTATGTGATTTCGACCTTGCGGCCGACAGGGCTGGCCTCTTCGCGCAGGATGGCGATGCCTTCTGCATCTGTTTTGGCCATTGCACGATCACCGTTTTCGAGGCGTGCAAATAGGATGCCTTGCTCGGGGCCAGAACGACCGTGCGTGACGGTGAATGTCTCGACGACACCTGTGCAATCGCCTGCGTGCAGTTTGATGCGTTCTGATGCAGTTTGCAGCGGTTTGGGGGCCGTAAAGTGCGCTGGCGGGGTGGTTGAGTAGATTCCGACGCTTTCCTTGGTCATCCAGCCGCCATTTGCGAGCACGAGGCCGAGTTTACCCGGATTGGCGCGCAGCTTGGCCACCATTTCAGCGATGCCGTGCAGGGAGTAGTTGTTACCCGGTCCGCCGAAGAAGGGGAGGCCGCCGGTGAGTGTGAGCGGGCGCGGATCGGTGCGCCAGTCAATCCCGAGCGCGCTGGCACCAGAGGCGACGGCACATGGGAAGCAGGAATAGAGGTCGAAATGGGCGATGTCAGAGGATTTGACTTGAGCCGCTTCAAGCGCGGTGTTGACCGCCGTATCCATCGCCCAGGAGCCATCAAGGCGTGGACGCTGTGAGATGAGGTTGTCTGCCGCGTCGCCGCCGCCGTGTAGGTAGACCCGGTTTGCTGGATCTATGCCGAGTTCGTCGGCTTTTGCGTCGCTCATGACAATGGCGGCTGCACCTTGGTTTACGGCGTCTTGCGCGATGAACCATTTAAGGAACGGGTCTGCGTACTCATAGTTCTTTGCAGAGGGAGTACACAAGAATTCCACAGATTGTTCTACTGGGAATTGCGCATAGGGGTTGTTGGCTGCTGTTGCAGAGAAGGGCTGGAACAGCTCTGCCATTGTGCGCCGGTGCTGGCTGCGGGTTTCGCCGTCACGCGCGGCGATGGCGTTCTCGAACAACGCATAGAAATAAGCGGCCGCTACGAGCCCGTGTTTGATCTCCTCGCGAGCGATAAGTTCGCTGCCCAAACCGCGATCCTCGAAATCTGTATCGACGGAGTCCGCCCAGTTGATTTCGACGTCATGTTTGCGCGCGGCCTTAGAGGCTTTGTTGGCTTCTGAGCCGGAGATGAGTGCGCACTCAATCTCACCCTCGCAGATGCGGCGCGCCATTTCGTTGATGAGCGCTTGCGGACTTTGGCCGCCGACGGCTTCATAGATCACGCGATCAGGTGAGGCACCGATATCGCGAGCTAAAGTGCCGGGTAGGTTGGTGTTGTGACCGTGCGGGTGAGCGTTAGCACGGACGGAGTCTTCAAAGATGCGTACGGCGACGACGGTATCAATCGCGGCGGCAAGACCATCGACGCCTGCGTCAGCGAGCGCGGCCTTTGAGGCATTGACCATGAGTGACAGCGGGGAAGGCGCGCCGGCGGGGCCATTGGTGCCATCCCATTGGCTGAGTGATTGGCCAACGCCTACCAGTACGGGCAATGTGTCCTTGGTCATGTTGATCTCCTTCAGATATTTAGCTGAAGTCATAACCACTCATCAAGCGGGTGGCGAGGCACGACGTGGGGTCAACAAATCCCGATAGATTTGAATAGGGTGCTGGCTCGATGGCGTCGCGCTAGAGAAGGGCGTCGAGGTTGCGGGATTTTAGCTCTTCGACCACTTCTTTGACGTCTTGCGATTGGTCTTTGTGGGTAATCATGACGACGCCGTTTTCAACAACTACGATCAAATCCTCAACACCGACCAGCGCCACAAGCGTGCCGTTTTCGGAGTGGACCTGACAATTGGTGGTGTTAACTTGGATTGGCTTTATGCCCGGTTCGCTTTGCTTGACGTCGCCAATCATTCCCCATGTGCCAATGTCGTTCCAGTCGCAATCAAGCGGGCCGTATACGGCGGCGAGTTCTGTCTTCTCCATGACGGCATAGTCAATCGAGATGGATTCAACGTCCGCGAAATGTTTGGGGTTGAAGGTGAGGGCTTTGCCATCGCGCGTACCAGTTTCAAGCGACCGTTTGGTTGGGGTCAAAACGCCGGGGGCGTAGCGTTCAATTTCCGAAATCATAGTGGCAGCCGGGAAAAGGAAGATGCCTGCATTCCAGTGGAAGTTGCCGCTTTTGAGATAGGCTTGGGCGGTTTCTAAATCGGGCTTCTCGCGGAAGGCGACGACGGTCTTGATGTTGTCGCCGAGCGGGTCGCCAGCTTGAATGTAGCCAAACCCAGTGTCTGGGCGGCTTGGTTCAATGCCGAATGTCGTCAGATGTCCGGCGGCAGCAACATCGCGGGCGGCGAGGACAGCGCTTACGAAGGTCTCTGGGTCACCGATAAAATGGTCAGACGGAAGTAGAAGGCCGAGGCCATCTGGATCTATTTGTTGGATGTAGAGTGCAGCAGCGGCGCCAACGGCAGCCGTGTTGCGAGCCATAGGCTCTAGCAAGATGGCTTCAGCCTCTACGCCGATTTCAGCGAGCTGTTCAGCGATCAAGTCTTTATAGATCGCGTTGCTGATGATGATTGGCTTATCAGAAATGCCATCGGCGACCCGGCCCTTGAAGCGTAGGATCGTATCTTGGAAGACGGATTGGTCAGTCACCAGCTTGCGGAACTGTTTCGGGCGTTTTTTGGTCGATACCGGCCAAAGGCGCGTTCCCGCACCGCCACACATTATGACTGGATAAATCGTCATGAACTCAGGTTCCTCAGCTAGCCCTACTTCGTGCCTATGCAATACCCTCGCCGAACAGGAATGTGGGATCTAAAATTTTGCGTTTCGGTCAATTTTTCGTGCTAATTGCTGGTTTTTACTGCTTATTTTATACTGCGAGAAAATTTAGACGTCTCGGGACTAATTAGCAAACTGCCGCGCTATCCAAAAGGGGATGCGCGGCAGCATGTAGGTCTTGATTTGCTAGGTTTCGCTTAGTCTACGAAAAACCCATTTTGCGTGAGATATGTGATCACGTCTTCGGCCGCTTCTTCTGGCGTGCGGTCGACGGTGTCGATGATAATCTCTGCATTTTCCGGTGCTTCATACGGGCTGTCGATGCCTGTGAAGTTTTCAATCTCACCGGCGCGAGCTCGCTTGTAGAGGCCTTTGACGTCTCGCTTCTCAGCAACATCTAGCGGCGTGTCTACGTGGATCTCGATGAACTCACCTTCTGACATTGTGTTGCGTGCCATTGTCCGCTCGTTGCGGAATGGTGAGATGAAGGAGACGAGCGTGATGAGGCCCGCATCAGACATCAAGCGCGCCACATTGGCCACGCGGCGGATATTTTCCACGCGGTCAGCATCTGTGAAGCCAAGATCACGGTTTAGGCCGTGGCGGACATTGTCACCATCGAGTGTGAAGGTGTGCTTGCCCATGGCGAACAGGCGTTTCTGAACCGCATTAGCGATGGTCGATTTTCCAGAGCCTGAGAGGCCCGTGAACCATAGAACAGCCGGTTTTTGGCTCTTCTGTTCAGACAATGCCGCGCGGTCAATATCGAGAGCCTGCCAGTGGATGTTAGAGGCGCGGCGTAGCGCGAACTCAATCATGCCGAGGCCAACCGTGTCATTTGACTGACGGTCGATAAGGATGAAGCCACCCATTTCCCGGTTGTTTGTGTAAGCATCAAACGGAATAGGCTGGTCGAGCGACAGGGTTGTTACACCGATTTGGTTCAGTTCAAGCGTTTTCGCGGGAACATCGCTTAGCGTGTTGACATCAATGCCATATTTCGGGGCGTTGATTGTCGCGGTGACAGTCTTTGCACCAATCTTTAGAAGGTAACGACGGCCCGGCAATAGGGGCGAGTCGTTCATCCAAAGGATTTGAACTTGGAACTGGTCGGAGACTTCAAGCGGCTCATCGGCGGCCACGAGAACGTCGCCGCGAGAGGAGTCGATTTCATCTTTCAGCGTGATCGTGACCGACTGGCCAGCGATGGCTTCGTCGAGATCGCCGGTGAAAGTTACGATACGCTCAACCGTGGATTCTTTGCCCGATGGCAGGGTTTTCAGCTTGTCGCCGGGACGGATGCGTCCTGATGCGACCTGGCCTGAGAAGCCACGAAAATCTAGATTAGGACGGTTGACCCATTGGATGGGCATGCGGAAAGGTGCGCTAAGGCGCTTGTCATCAATAGGAACCTCTTCGAGGTATTCCATCAATGTTGGGCCCTTGTGCCAAGGTGTCTTCTCTGATGCTGTGGTGATGTTGTCACCTTCGAGCGCAGACATTGGGATTGGTTCGATTTCGAGATCTGGTGCGAGCTCTTGTGCGAACTTATGGAAATCATCGACGATTTCTTGGAACCGCTCTTGGCTGTAATCAACAAGGTCCATCTTGTTCACGGCCAGCACCAAACGACGGATGCCGAGTGATGTGGTAATGAAGCTGTGGCGGCGTGTCTGGGTCAGGATGCCTTTACGCGCGTCGATCATCAGGATGGCGACGTCAGCGGTTGAGGCGCCGGTTGCCATGTTGCGCGTGTACTGCTCATGCCCCGGTGTATCGGCAACGATGAACTTACGTTTATCAGTGGCGAAGAAGCGGTAGGCCACGTCAATCGTGATACCTTGCTCGCGCTCAGCCGCTAGGCCGTCAACAAGCAGCGCAAAGTCGATCTGGTCGCCTTGGGTGCCGACTTTTTTGGAATCAGCTTCCAGCGTTGCGAGTTGATCTTCAAAGATCATTTTTGAATCGTAAAGCAACCGCCCAATCAGGGTGGATTTTCCGTCATCAACGCTGCCGCATGTGATGAAGCGCAGCATGGATTTTTGTTCGTGCTTTTCCAGATATGCGGAAATGTCCGAAGCGATAAGGTCATCAGTGATACGCATTAGAAGTAACCTTCTTGCTTTTTCTTTTCCATGGAGGCGGATTGATCGACATCAATGACGCGGCCTTGGCGCTCTGATGTTGTGGTGAGCAACATTTCCTGAATGATCGTGTCCAGCGTGTCAGCGGTGCTTTCGACCGCGCCGGTGAGCGGGTAGCAACCGAGTGTGCGGAAGCGGACGGACTTCATGACGGCGGTGTCTGCTAATTCTTTCGGCATACGGTCATCGTCAACCATGATGTCTACACCGTTCCAGTTTACGACAGGGCGCTCTTTTGCGAAGTAGAGCGGAACGATTTCGATGTTCTCGCGGCGGATGTACTGCCAGATGTCCAGCTCAGTCCAGTTAGACAGCGGGAAGACGCGAACGCTTTCACCCTGATGGATGCGCGTGTTATAGAGGTTCCACGGCTCTGGGCGTTGTCGTTTAGGATCCCAGCGGTGCTCAGCTGAGCGGAATGAGAAGACGCGCTCTTTGGCACGTGATTTTTCCTCATCACGGCGTGCGCCGCCGAATGCTGCGTCGAACTTGTATTTGTCGAGTGCTTGCTTGAGGCCTTGGGTTTTCATCACGTCTGTGTGGACGCTGGAGCCGTGCGAGAAGGGGCCTACGCCATCGGCAATGCCATCTGGGTTGGCGTGCACGAGCAGTTCGAGGCCGAGCTCTTTAACTTTGCGGTCGCGAAATTCGATCATCTCGCCGAATTTCCATGTCGTATCGACATGCATGAGCGGGAAGGGCGGGCGCGACGGGTAGAACGCCTTCAACGCTAAATGCAGCATTACGGCGGAGTCTTTGCCGACCGAATAGAGCATCACAGGGTTCTCACACTCTGATGCAACTTCTCGCATAATGTGAAGGCTCTCGGCTTCTAGGCGGTCAAGATGGGTAAGTCGGGTCACGCGATAGTCCTATCTGTTCGATTTTGCGCTTACCTAACAAGTGGATCAGCGAATTGTAAGGTCGTGCGGGCAATCAAAGGGCTCTTATTAGAATTGCTAAATTCGTAAGCAATATTGACGCCATGTCGCCGTATTGGTGCCCCAGAGTGTTGTAATCTATTACAATCTGTCATTTGGCTTTTGGAGCCGGGAGGTCTAATGACCACCTGTGATAGGACCGGAGTTTAAATATGTGTGGAATAGTAGCGATTTCTGGCAATCAGCCCGTCTCAAACCGGCTGGTTGATGGGCTGAAACGGCTCGAATATCGAGGATATGATAGCTCGGGCATCGCTGTGTCTAATGGTTCAGGCGTAAATCGCCGCCGGGCAAAGGGAAAAATTATCAATCTTGTCAAGGTGCTTGATGCCGAGCCGATTGATGCTCACACTGGAATTGCCCACACACGCTGGGCGACCCATGGTAAACCGACTGAAGAAAACGCCCATCCACATATGTCTGACTCTGTGGCGTTGGTTCACAATGGGATTATCGAGAATTTCAAAGACTTGAAGCAGGAATTGGTCGATTCCGGGCGGATATTCGAGTCCGAAACCGATACGGAAGTTATCGTGCAACTGATCGCGCAAAAACGCCAGGAAGGCATGGGGCCTATCGATGCGTTTGAGGCGACGTTGAAGAGCCTGCACGGCGCATTTGCGATTGCTGTGATCTTTGGTGATGAGCCTGACATGGTACTCGGCGCCCGGCGCGGCAGCCCGTTGGTACTAGGCTACGGCGATGGCGAAATGTATTTGGGGTCGGATGCGATCGCATTGGCGTCGTTTACTCGCGAGGTGACTTATCTTGAGGAAGGCGACTGGGTCATCCTGTCGCCGACCAGCTTTGATATTCGTGACAGCGCGGGCAACCGGGTCAATCGCGCCAAGGTGACGGCGTCAGTGAATGAAGCGCTGGTAGAGCGCGGCGAATATGATCATTTCATGCTGAAAGAAGTTCACGAGCAGCCGGAGTCTCTGGCGCGCTCTATCTTGCCTTATATCGATCAAGCGTCGCAGACTTTGATTGCTGGGGACGTCGCCGACAAGATCTTTGCGGATGCCGACCGGATGGTATCAGTGGCCTGCGGCACGGCGTTTTATGCGGCTGAGGTGTCTAAATATTGGTTTGAGCAAAAGGCGAAGTTGGCGGTTGAGGTCGATATTGCCTCAGAGTTTCGTTATCGCGAGCCTGTGATGCCAAAGACCGGGCCGGCATTGTTTGTGAGCCAGTCTGGTGAAACCGCAGATACGCTCGCCGCCTTGCGCTATGCTCGTGCAAATGGCGCGCCTGCGATTGCTGTGGTGAACGTGCCTGAAAGTTCTATTGCGCGGGAATCTGAAAGCATCGTGCCGACCCATGCCGGGCCTGAGATCGGTGTGGCGTCGACGAAGGCGTTTACAGCGCAATTGTCTGTGCTGGCCATTTTGGCGTTGCGGGCGGCGAAGGCACGTGGACATTTGTTGCCGGGTGATGAGATCAAATATGTGAAGGGCTTGTTGGCCTTGCCGCGTAAAGTGACCGAGGCACTGGAGTCTGAGCCTGATATTCCTGCTATCGCGCAAGATATCTCAACCGCGTCTGATATTCTGTTCCTTGGCCGTGGGCAGTATTACCCGATGGCGATGGAAGGGGCACTGAAGCTTAAAGAAGTGTCTTATATTCACGCGGAAGGCTACGCGGCCGGAGAGCTGAAGCACGGGCCGATAGCGCTGGTTGAGAATGGCCTGCCGATTGTGGTTGTGGCGCCTAAGGATGACTTGTTTGAAAAGACAATGTCGAATGTTGAAGAGGTGCGTGCCCGGGGCGCAAAGATCATTCTGATTTCTGATCGCGCGGGGATTGAGGCCGCGGGGGACCGGGCCGATAGCTCCATTTTGGTGCCAGACGGTGATGACATATCGATGCCAATCCTGACTTCGGTGGCTTTGCAATTATTGGCTTACTATGTTGCCCTCGCCAAGGGCACTGATGTGGACCAACCACGTAACCTTGCAAAATCAGTGACGGTCGAATAGCGCGCGCCTTTACTGAGATTAGCGAACACGATTAAGGTTTTGCGGAAGTAGGGGGCAAGAATGGCGAATGCGAGTGAATTGAGCCTTAAGGTTCAGGCGACCTTGAGAGAGAAAGGGCCCCTGATCGGTAAGGAGATCGTGTTCCTATATCCGACCGTATCGCCGTTGGACATTTGGCAGGCATGTTTTCAGACGACGGACTTTCTGATCTCACACTTTGCTAGCTATTATTTGCGTTATGACATCACGCGGGATGACCAAGTGCGGCTTAGCCCCTCAATTCTGCGGGACTTTATGTCGTTCACTCTGTTTGGCCTGCAAGATCAACGTGACCAGATGGTGGAGCGCCAGGCGCATTTGGCGAACTATCACAGAGACATTAGTCGCAAGAAATTGGCCGTCGCGCAGACCGCTGTGAACTCCATTCTAGAGCAAGTGACCCGTGATGTGCGGCGCAAGAGCTGTGCGTTTATCGCTGGGGATCTCTCATATTATCTGGCGCATGACGAGCCGCGTGAGCACAAGGCCTCTGGTGAGATGATCAGAGGCTCTGACATCGATATCATTATCGTTCATGAAAATGATCTTGAGGATAAGTGGGTCGATTTTATGCAGGCGGAAATGTTGAGCTTGAAGAGCTTTTATCTGCGCCATCCTGACTATCGGCAGGAAATCGACTTTGTGGTGAAGCCGCGATCAAAGTTGATGGGCCAGTTCCGCTACAATGATATTAATGACAAAATTGCCAGCAAGATCGTATATGAATCAATGTTCCTTGGAGGCGCTTTGTCATTGTATCTGGCTCTGGGCGACGATATGCGCAGGGCAGGTGTGGACGCGCTGATCGAGCAAGATTTTACCCACGCTTTGGACGACAGAAAGCGCGTTATCCAAACTTTGTTGGGTAAGGAAATGGATATGAGCGACCCTGATGTTCAGTCGCTCTTTTTCTATTCCCAAGAGCGCATAGAATTTACCTGATTAGGCGAGCCAATCAAAATCAAAGAAGATGTGGAACTCATCATCAGGTTGCACCATCTCGGGCGTGCCATCATCTGTGGCCTGATGGTCAGATGCGAATTGCGGTGATAGGTCCGAAATCTCCCAATGAGGGGCGGACGTGTCCACCAAGGTGGAGCGCCCGAGAAGGCTGAAATCGAACTCTCCGAAGTCGCCCACCAAAAAGATGGGGAAGTCGGGATCTGAGATTTCAGTGCTCCCAATATCAGTGAGTGTGAAGTCATTGGCGGTGAGCGAATTCATCGTAACGCCTTGAAGCTCGATCTGGCGACCGGAGGCGAGTGTGATGAGCGTTCCGTTGGAGTTTGATGACATGGCGGCCTGAATGGCGGTAAAGGTTTCATATCCCGCTTCATTGATCTGGATTTGGTCTGTTCCGGATGTGAAATCAGTGATGGTGTCAGTCTCACCGGTCGTGCCGGCGGAGATGAGGAATGTGTCTACGCCGCTGCCCCCGTTGAGTGTGTTGGTGCCTGCGCCTCCGCTCAGGGTATCGCCTCCAGACCCGCCGTTTAGCTCGTCGTTGCCATCATCGCCGAAGAGGGAGTCGTCATTAGCGTATCCGTACAGTGCATCATCGCCGCTGCCGCCTGATAGCGTGTCGTTCCCATCGTTGCCATTCAGCGTGTCATTGCCAGCATTGCCTTGCAATTGGTCGGCGCCCGTGCCGCCTGTTACCATGTCGTTGCCGAAACCACCGACGAGATGATCATTTCCTGCGTCGCCGTTTAGCGTATCGTTGCCTGCGTTTCCGTAAAGATTGTCATTGCCAGCGGCACCGAAAATTATGTCATTGCCCGCATTGCCATTGAGGGTGTTTGCGGCGCTGTTTCCGTTGATCGTGTCGTTACCTGAGCCGCCGCGTGCATTCTCGATTACTGTGCCTGCGGCGATAGAGATGACATTGTTGTAGACCGGGTTGGTCGTGGAATCGCGTTGGCCGAGGTCTGAGCTTGTGCCTTCGACGAGGCTCAAGTTTTGAGCGGTCGAGTAGCCTGTCAGGTCAATCGTGTCAGTGCCGCCCGTGTCGTAGATCGTCATGGAGGGGGGGCGCAGGTAGGCATCTACGATGAATTGAGACCAGTCGTTTACGTCGGTCTCTGTTGAATTATAACCGTACACCGTGTCGCCCGGGCGGGTGCCTGCAGGGTTTTCGCCATAGAGTGATTGAATTGCGATAATGTCAGCAGCCTGAAGGCCGAGTACATAGCGGTAACTGCCCGTTGAAGCTTCGCCTTGGTCGAAATACGACATGACCGTCGCGGCCCAGCTGTCATTTGTGTAGAGATTATCTTGCCCAAATGTTGCAGAGCCATTGTAATAGCCTGCATGGCCGAGGCCAAGTGCGTGACCAATTTCATGCAAATAGGTTTGGTAGGTGTAACTGTCGAGCGATGTGTCACCATCCTGCCAGTCTTTCGCGATGTTTAACGTTGAGGACGAGATGATCAAATATCCGCCATCATCGCCGATCGTGCTGGAACTTGCATGTGCGTCTCCGAGCTCTTCGTCGTCAAACGTCAGATCGGCATCTATGGTCGTGCGTGTGAAGGTGAGGGCGGTTATGTCTGCCCAAGCCTGAAGGGCGGTCTCCGCGAGGATTTGTGCACCTGCGGTGAGGCCTTCAATGTCGTAGGATAGATTTAGGTCTGTCGGTGACCAGCGGCGCGCGGACCAGTAACCGGAGGTGAGGAATTCCGCGATTTGCTCAGTCGTCCATTCTTCAATATCTGGGGCGGTGGAGACAGAAAGCGTGTAGTCTCCTGTGCGCGGATTGGATGTGCCGGTGCCCAGATAGGTGTGCGCATTGATGTAATATGTACCAGTTGTGTCTGGTGTGAAGTATAGGAGCGAGTTGAGGGTGCCGCCCGCATCATCGTTGAATACGAGCTGATTTCCGCTTGCGTCCATAATCTCGAGATAAGGGTCAATCGATGAGGTGCCGGTGACAGCATCCATCGAAATTTCATATCGCTGACCAGCTGTGAGTTGGATTGCGTACCAGTCGAGATCGCCGTCCACATCAATTGTTCCGGTTAGCGTATCGCCGATGTTTATGGTGCCCGCATCGTTAATCGTATCGCCGACGGTGTCTCCGCTCCCAGAGAGGGCGAAAATGATCGACTTATCAATCTGTGCGGAGGGGCGATATGTGGGGGCTAGGCCTGAGAAAGCGCTGATTACACTGAAGCCATCAAAGGCGCTGAAGGAATAGAGAGTCGAACTACTCCAAAGCGCATCCAAGCTGGTTGTTAAAGACAGTGAATAGCCTGTCGAATACGAAAAAGCGTTCTCAAACATGCAGCCAAACCTCACTCATACAGGCGTAAATCACGACCAATACAGATATGGTCGCTAATGCTACGTCAAAATTAGAAGCATGTGCCTGAAAATGACATTAACAAACTGTATTGAATACGACAATCAGAGTGTGAGGAGCCTAGAGCAGGTCTTTGAGATCATCGACCAGTGTGGTCCTTTCCCAACTAAATGTGCCGTCCTCGCCCGGTATACGCCCGAAATGACCATAAGCGGCAGAGCCTTCATAGATGGGGCGGCGCAGGTCTAAATGCGTACGGATCGTTGATGGTTTGAGGTCGAAGAGTTCTCTCAAACGGTTAGCGATTGTTGCTTCATCGGCCTTGCCTGTGCCGTGTGTATCTACATAGAGCGACAGAGGCTCAGCCACGCCAATGGCATAGCTGACTTGGATTGTGCAGCGTTCGGCAAGCCCTGCAGCGACCACGTTTTTGGCGAGGTAGCGGGTGGCATAGGCGGCTGAGCGGTCAACTTTTGAGGGGTCTTTGCCTGAGAAAGCACCGCCGCCATGCGGAGCAGCGCCGCCATAGGTATCGACGATAATTTTGCGCCCTGTTAGTCCGGCGTCGCCGTCTGGGCCGCCGATCACGAAGCTGCCTGTTGGGTTGACGAAGAATTTGCTTTCATCCGGAAACCAGCCGTCGGGCAATACACCTTTGATAACCGGACGGATGATTTCACGCAGCGCATCTTGGCTGACGCCTTCTTTGTGCTGATGGGACACGACGATACAGTTTACGCCTACAGGCTTTGAGCCTTCATATTGCAGCGTCACTTGGCTTTTTGCATCAGGCTCGAGCTCTGAATGGGTTCCGTTCTGGCGGAGCTCAGCGAGATTTTGCAGTATTTGATGCGAGTAAACCAAGGTGGCGGGCATGAGCTCAGGGGTTTCTTTGGTGGCATAGCCGAACATGATGCCTTGGTCGCCTGCGCCTTCTTCTTTGAAGAGGCCTTGTTGATCTTCGACCCCTACAGCGATTTCTTGAGACTGGCCGTGGACGAGGTTTAGGATTTTTGCGGCTTCCCAATGGAACCCGTCTTGTTCGTACCCGATGCGTTTGATGACCTTACGGGCAGTCGCATTCATTTCGTCGTTTGAGACTTTAGCGCCCTTGGCCGAGCGTACTTCGCCAGCAAGCACAACTTGGTTGGTTGTCACGAGGGTTTCTACAGCGACTTTGGCGGCGGGGTCACGGCTGAGGAAGAGATCGACAATCGCATCAGAGATTTGATCGGACACTTTATCCGGGTGCCCCTCGGAAACGCTTTCGCTGGTAAATTCGTGCTTTTTCAGTGGCATAGGGGGAGGTTCCTAGAATGGACGGTGAAATTACCGGTCGAAGACGATTGTGCGTCCGCCATGTGCGAATACGCGATGCTCGACATGTGCTTTGACAGCGGCAAGTAGGGCCGCGCCTTCGAGGTGTCGGCCAGTCGTAACGAGGTCTTTGGGTGTTGAAGTGTGATCGACAGGCGCGGTGACCTGCGTGATGATCGGGCCTTCATCAAGGTCTGGCGTGACATAGTGAGCGGTCGCGCCGATCATTTTGACGCCGCGCTCATACGCCTGATGATAGGGGCGTGCGCCTTTGAAGCTGGGCAGGAAAGAGTGATGGATATTGATGCAGCGGCCCTGAAGGCGGCGACACGCATCATTGCTCAAGATCTGCATATAGCGTGCGAGAACGGTTAGGTCGGCTGAGGTTTCTTCGATGATATCGAACAGGCGTTGCTCGGCTTCCGCCTTGGTGTCTTTGGTCACCGGCACGTGGAACCAAGGCAGGTTCCAATGGGCGAATGTGGCTTTCTGGGAATCGTGATTTGAGACGATGCCGACGATCTCAATCGGTAGTTCGTTCCGGCGCGCTGCGTAGAGCAATGTGTTGGCGCAATGATCTGATTTGGACACCATTAAGAGGGTCCGCATTTTGGTGCCCTCTTTATGGATATGCCAGTCAGCGGACAATTCTTTGCCGGTGCGCTCCATCTCGGTGGTCAGTTCGACCGGGAGCGTTCCTTTGTCTGGTGTGTTGAAAACCAGACGGGCATAAAAACGCCCGGACACGGGGTCACCAAATGTACGTGACGCGGCGATGAAGCAGCCATGCGTTTCCATCAGACGTGCCAATGTCGCCACCAGCCCGACCCTATCGGGGCAGGCGAGTGTGAGGATATAGGCAGAATCTGATGGATCTTGCATGTTAGAGGCCCCTAATAACGATAATGTTCAGGCTTGAATGGTCCGGTCGTTTCTACGCCGATATAGTCCGCCTGCTCGCCAGATAGATCTGTGAGCTGAATGCCGAGTTTCTCAAGATGCAGTCTGGCGACTTTCTCGTCCAGATGCTTAGGCAGCGTGTAGACTTTGTTCTCATAGTCCGCAGCGCGCAAGTGTAGTTCGATTTGGGCGAGCGTCTGGTTTGTGAAGCTGGCCGACATCACGAAGGACGGGTGGCCCGTCGCGTTACCGAGGTTTACGAGGCGACCTTCAGACAAGAGAATGATGCGTTTGCCATCCGGGAAGGTAATCATGTCGACTTGCGGCTTGATATTAGTCCATTCGAAATTGCGCAGGCTCTCGACTTCGATTTCATTGTCGAAGTGACCGATATTGCAGACAATCGCCATGTCTTTCATGGCGCGCATGTGATCGACGGTGATGATGTCTTTGTTGCCAGTCGCGGTGACGAAGATATCAAATTTTGGCGCAGCTTCATCCATGGTGAGGACTTCATATCCGTCCATAGCGGCCTGAAGCGCGCAGATTGGGTCAACTTCTGAAACAGAGACACGAGCGCCTGAGCCACTGAGCGAGGCGGAGGAGCCTTTGCCCACATCGCCATAGCCAGCCACGAAGGCTTTCTTGCCGGCGAGCATAACGTCTGTGCCGCGACGGATGGCGTCTACGAGACTTTCTTTACAGCCATACTTATTGTCGAATTTCGACTTCGTAACGCTGTCATTAACGTTGATGGCTGGGAAGGGGAGTTCACCCTTTTTCTCGAGCTGGTAGAGGCGGTTGACGCCAGTTGTGGTTTCTTCCGAAACGCCGCGAATTTCCGCTTTGGTTTTGGCAAACCAGCCTGGGCTTTCAGCGATACGCTTTTTGATCTGTGCAAACAGCGCGGTTTCTTCTTCGCTGCCCGGTGTCTCCAGGAATGATGGGTCGCTCTCGGCTTTTTCGCCGAGGATGAGGTACATGGTTGCATCGCCGCCATCGTCTAGGATGAGGTTCGCGCCTTCACCGCCGGGCCAATGGAACATGCGATCGGTGTAATTCCAATATTCCACCAGCGACTCGCCTTTGTAAGCGAAGACAGGTGTGCCCGCGTCAGCAATCGCAGCGGCGGCATGGTCTTGTGTTGAGTAGATATTGCAGGAAACCCAGCGAACCTGCGCGCCAAGGGCTTCGAGTGTTTGGATCAAAACCGCAGTCTGAATGGTCATGTGAAGCGAACCACAGATTCGCGCGCCTTTGAGGGGCTGGCTTGGGCCATACTCCGCGCGAGCGGCCATGAGACCCGGCATTTCGGTTTCTGCGATCGCGATTTCTTTGCGGCCAAACTCGGCAAGGCTGATGTCGGCGACGTGATAGTCGTTGGACATATCAAAGTTCCTTTATATCTATTTTGCGGCGTTTAACATGACCTGTAGGGCAAAGCAACGCGTAACTCGTCGCTGCGAATGAGCGAGAGGCGTTGGAAGCTGGATTGTTGGCGGTGGCGGCTGAAGCCTTAAGCAGGGAAGCTTTTCACGGCGTCGATTATGATTTGTTG
Organism: Hyphomonas sp.; assembly: GCA_033851975.1. GTDB lineage: Bacteria > Pseudomonadota > Alphaproteobacteria > Caulobacterales > Hyphomonadaceae > Hyphomonas. The sequence continues at coordinate 108,889 of JAWSVJ010000002.1, forward strand.
GTCGGCTTCGCTCAAATACGGATGCATTGGCAAGGCGAGCACATGGCGACTGGCTGCTTCGGTGACGGGGAGGGTGCCAGCCTCTGGCTTCCACGCGGCGCAGAAGTCTTGCTCGTGGATCGGTACGGGGTAGTAAACCGCGGTCGGGACGCCGTTTTCGCCGAGGTGCTTTTGCAATCCATCGCGATCTTCGTGTTGTATGACGTATTGCGCCCACACACTGACGCCGCCCTCTATGACGGTTGGTACCCGTTTCACATGGCCTTTTAGGCCGTCATAATAGCGCTGGGCGACGGCTTGGCGTTTCTCGATTTCATCGGCAAAGATTTTGAGTTTTTCGAGTAATACTGCAGCTTGAATTGTGTCGAGGCGCGAGTTCATGCCGACGCGCAGGGATAGGTATTTCGGGTCGTGGTGAAAGTCGCGCGTTGCGGCATCGGTCGGGGTGACTTTGCCATAGACGCGTAGGCTCTCAATGCGTTCAGCGAGGGCTGCGTCTCGTGTGATCGTCGCGCCGCCGTCTCCGTAGCAGCCAAGAGGCTTGGCCGGGAAGAAGCTGGTTGTGGCAATGTCTGCCCAGTCTGTGGGGTGTTTACCGTTTAATGTGCAGCCGAAGCCTTGCGCTGTATCAGCGATTAACTTCAGCCCGAATTCATCGCATATTGCGCGTATTTCGGGATAATTGGCCGGTTGGCCGAACAGATCGACCGCGATCACGGCCTTAGGGGTGAGTTCTCCCTTGGCTTTTACGGCTTCGATTTGGCGGCGCAGGTGGGCTGGGTCCATATTGTAGGTGTCTGGCAGGATATCGACGAAGACAGGCGTTGCGCCGAGCCACGGGATTACCTGTGCCGTCGCGACGAATGTGAAGCTGGGGCAGAAGACCGCGTCGCCCGGTTTTACTTCCCACGCCATCAGCGCCAAGGCCAAGGCATCTGTTCCGTTCGCGCAAGAGACTGAATGGGCGGCGCCGCACCATTCGGCCAGTTGGCGCTCAAGCTCGGTGACTTCAGGCCCTAGGACATAGCGCCCGCTTTCGACGACCGACTGGATCGCGGTGTTGATTTCACCCTCGATGCGTTTGCGCTGGGCCTGTAGGTCGATGAAGGGAATGGACATGGTGCGGGAGTTCCTGTTCGCTATCTCGCTGGGATAGTCGCGGGGATGCCTGCTATCAAGTCACGGCTGGTTACAAGACGTTTCAGCTGCTTGAGTGAGCGATTCAGTCAGGCTATGTCAGGTGGACAAAGCGAATTTCTAAGAATGGAGAGTCTGAATGGCGTTGAGAGTTGTGTCTCTGGAAATACCCGAGGTGAAGGTCATTGTTCCACCGCGATTTGGCGACCATCGGGGCTATTTTAGCGAGACTTACAATCAGAAAAACTTCCATGAAGTGGAAATTATCGCTGATTTTGTTCAAGATAATCAATCGTTGTCTAGTCAGGTGGGGACAGTGCGTGGTTTGCATTTTCAAGCGCCGCCCTTTGCGCAGGCTAAACTTGTGCGGGTTTTGCAGGGCGCAGTGCTCGATGTCGCTGTCGATGCGCGCGAGGGATCGCCGACTTATGGCAAATGGGTGTCAGCGGAATTGACAGCGGAAGAGGGCGAGCAAATATTCGTCCCTCGAGGGTTCTTGCACGGGTTTGCGACGCTCATGCCCGACACGATCATTTCCTATAAGGTCGATAATTATTATTCGGGCCCACATGATGGCAGTGTGCTTTGGAACGACCCTGAATTGAATATCGATTGGCGTATGTCAGATCATCAGCCCGTGGTGTCGGAGAAAGACGAACACGCCCAGAAATTTACCGACTTTAAGACGCCGTTTCACGCCTGATGCAGGTCGAATTCTAGGGTGAAATTCTTTGCGCGTTCCTCCCAGATTTGGCCGCTTCGTTCTAACTGTGGCAATACAAATTTGTAATGTTCCATTCCTGTTGGTTCCGAGCAATATGGGTTTGCTAACATGGCCAAATATCTCGATGTTTAGGTCAGGTTGCGGGCGAAGTGTAAGTTCTATATTCGTGTTTGCTGGTTCGGCATTGGACGTGCTGTTTTCACGATTGTTCAGGAGCAATTGAATGTCTCGCGGGAAATACATTGTGACAGGCGGTGCCGGTTTTATTGGCTCTGCAGTGGTTCGACATTTGGTGCGGGATCTCGGCGCCGATGTTACCATTATTGATAAAATGACTTACGCGGCCAATGAGGCTAATTTGGCGGGATTGGCGGAGACCGGACGCTGCCATCTTGAGCGCGTTGATATTTGCAATGACGCCGAAATGCGCGCCATCATCGCTCGGGTAGAGCCAACGGCGATACTTCACCTTGCAGCCGAGAGCCATGTGGATCGGTCAATATCGGGGCCACGCGAGTTTATCGAAACTAATATTGTCGGCACGTATGTCATGCTGGAAGCAGCGCGCGCTTATTGGGACGGATTGAGCGGCGATGCGCGCGAGAATTTCCGTTTCTTACACGTGTCTACTGATGAAGTTTATGGTTCGCTGGGTGCAGACGGATTGTTTTCTGAGACGACGGCTTATGATCCGTCCTCTCCTTATTCCGCCTCTAAAGCAGCGTCTGACCACCTCGCTAAGGCGTGGGTGCGCACTTATGGAATGCCGGTGGTTACGTCTAACTGTTCCAACAATTATGGGCCTTATCATTTTCCCGAAAAACTTATTCCTTTGGTCACGTTGAACGCCATGGAAGGTAAGCCTTTGCCGGTGTACGGAAAGGGCGATAATGTGAGGGATTGGCTGTTCGTTGATGATCATGCGCGGGCTTTGGTGTTGATCGCTGAAAAAGGGCGACCGGGCGAAACCTATAATGTTGGCGGGCGTAATGAGCGCACGAACCTACAGGTCGTTGAGACGATTTGTGATGAGTTGGATCGGATTATGCCGATTGATACGCCGCGCCGCGAGTTGATTACTTTTGTGGCTGATCGGCCGGGTCATGATCATCGCTACGCCATTGATGCAACTAAGCTGGAGACTGAATTGGGCTGGAGAGCGCAAGAGACTTTTGAGACCGGACTGAGAAAGACGGTACAATGGTATGTCGATAATGCTGACTGGTGGGAACCGCTTCGCGCGTCGGTCTATCGCGGTGAACGTTTGGGCTTAGTGGCAGAATAGGCGGTCGCCTTTGCTTTAAAATTTTGCGGTGTGGACGGATGAACTGATGGCTCAAACCCCTATGATCTTGGTTGCTGGCAAATCTGGGCAGGTAGCCCGCGCGCTTCAAGAGCAAGCAGGCGCGCGTTCTTTTGAACTTGTGGCTCTGGGCCGCCCGGAATTGGACATAACCGATGCGGGTTCTATCGCGGTGGCACTTGACCGGATTAAGCCAGATTTGGTGATCAATGCTGCGGCTTACACGGCGGTGGATCAGGCCGAGTCAGATGAGGCGAACGCCATGGCGGCGAACCGAGATGGTCCGTTAGCGTTGGCGAAACTGACGGCGGAGCGAGACTTGCCGTTGCTCCACATCTCGACGGACTATGTTTTTGATGGCCGCAAGGAAACGGCATACACGACTGGGGATGCTGTCTGTCCGCTCGGTGTATATGGAAAATCGAAACTGGCGGGGGAACTGGCTGTCGCTAGTGAAAACCCACGGCACTACATTTTTCGTACGAGCTGGGTCTACAGCCCATTTGGGAGCAATTTTGTGAAGACGATGTTGCGCTTGGCGCGAGATCGGGATGCGTTGGGAGTGGTCGATGACCAACGCGGTAACCCAACAAGCGCGCATCAAATTGCTGATGGTTTGCTGGATGTGGCAGGCGCTTTGTTGACCGGTAAATTAGCCGCGCCGGGGGTTTATCACATGACGGCTAGCGGTAAGGCGAGTTGGGCGGAGTTTGCCGATTTCGTATTACAGCACAGCAAAAATGCTGGCGGCCCGACGGCCATCGTAAATAGGATCACCTCAGCGGAGTTTCCAACACCAGTTGAGCGCCCTAAAAATTCAGCACTTGATTGTTCCCGGCTAAACGACGAGTTTGGCGTCCGCTTGGGCGGATGGGAGACCAGTGCTGCGACCTGCGTGTCGCGCCTGTTAAAAGAAGAGAGCTATTATTCATGAAGGGTATTATTCTAGCCGGCGGCAATGGTACGCGGCTTTATCCGATTACGCGGGGTGTCTCGAAGCAATTATTGCCGGTTTATGACAAGCCGATGATCTTCCACCCGGTGACTACTTTGATGTTGGCGGGTATTCGAGAGCTGCTGATTATCTCAATGCCGAATTCTATTGGTTCATTCCAGGCGCTGTTGGGGGATGGCACCCAGTGGGGAATGAAGATCGAATATGCGGTTCAAGAAGAGGCGCGCGGTCTAGCCGATGCTTTCATTATCGGCGCCGATTTCATTGATAATCAACCCAGCGCATTGGCGCTTGGCGATAACATGTTTTACGGCGCGGGCCTCGGTAATGAATTGAAAGCGGCTGGTGAACTGACCCAAGGCGCGGAAGTGTTTGCTTGCCGGGTGCCTGATCCTGAATCGTTCGGCGTGGTGGAAATCGATGCCGATGGAAATGCGTTGTCGATTGAAGAGAAGCCTAAAAAGCCGAAAGGGGATTGGGCTGTTACCGGGCTCTATTTCTACGATACGGACGTTGTGGACATTGCGCGCGCGGTGAAGCCGTCTGAGCGCGGTGAGATCGAGATTACCGCGATCAATGATGTGTACCTGAAGCGCGGGGATTTGCGGGTAAACAAGCTGGCGCGCGGCACGGCGTGGCTCGATGCTGGTACGTTTGACGGGCTGATCCAAGCGTCGCAATTTGTCCAGACGATCGAAAAGCGTCAGGGAATCAAGGTTGCGTGCCCAGAGGAAGTCGCGTGGCGCTGTGGGTTTATCGATGATGCTCAGCTAGGCAATCTTGCCGGAACGTACAAAAACGAATATGGCGACTATCTGCGTCGCTTGCTGGATGTTGGGTATTGATCTCAAATCGTGACGCTTGGGGGTGCCTAGGACAGCGGGTCTATTGCTGTTCGTAGGGTATTCAGCTCTTCCTCATCTTGCCTGACATGGGTGCGCCGTTGGCTCATGCGCCACGGGTTCCATGCCATTTGACGCGATAGGGCGGCAAGTGATGCGCGTTTAGGTTTCGTGCGCCATTTGGATGACATTAGGAGCGCGGGAGCGCCCACTAATCCATGCCACATGCCTTTAGCGGTGGAGCGAAAGCGCTTAATTTTGAAACTGCGCACCAGTAGGTAGGTGGACAAAGCAATATGCACTGGAAGTGTCAGTAACAGCAGCAGGAAGGGCATGTTTTTCACATATGCCCAGAAACGGTTGCGGGTGCCGTGATAGATGGAAAATTCGCTGTGTTTTCCCGAGATTCCGCTGCCATGATGGTGGATGATGGCGTCGCGTAGGAAGATACATCTCTCGCCAGCTAATTGGAGCCGGAAGCCTAGATCAACGTCTTCACAGTAACAGAAGAAGCGTTCGTCAAATCCATCATGATCCAGAAAGAGTTGGCGTTCATACATGGCGCCGGCGCCGCAACCACTGAAGCAGAGGCCAGTGTCTGGCATTTCACTGGCAGCTCGGCCATATCCGCCGCGCCACGGATAGCCAAAGGCGAGGTAGGCATCGCCTGCGCCGTCCATTTTTGAGGGGTCGCTGGCATCATATTGGGCGGAGGCGAAGACGCGGCATTTGTCGTATCTGATTGTTGCGTCTCGCAGTGTTTCCAGCCAATTAGGCTCGGCGTGTGCGTCTGGGTTTAGGAGGACGAGCCATTGGCCGACCGCTTGTTTTGCACCTATATTATTGCCAACCGCAAACCCCAAATTATCTGTGTTTTGGATGATTTCACAAGAAGAAAGCCCTGAAATATCAAGAGATTCTATTGATCCGTCGGTTGAGGCGTTATCTATAATTATCAGTTCGAAATTCTGTTCGGATTGGGCCCGTACGGAATCGACAGCCGCTTGCAGGTATTCGCCCCCATTGTAATTGACGATTACAATCGAGAAGAGAATTGGGCTGGCGGCGGGCTGCATATTCTTCCAATTCTATGATGCCTGAATCCGATTAGGGATGTGACCTGACATGGTTGGTGGCATGGAGCAAGCTCGACGATTTCGCGGCGGCTCTGGGAATATTGAAAAACACCCAAAAGAAATGAAATGGTGGGCCCGGCAGGAATTGAACCCGCGACCAAACCGTTATGAGCGGTTCGCTCTAACCAACTGAGCTACAGGCCCGATTAGAGGGGACGGTTTAGGGATTTCCAACCTAATTGGCAATGCCTCTCTGTCGGATAAGTCAGCGCCCGTGAGTCTTAGGGGAGTCTCAAAAGAGTCTCATATCAGTCTCGTTTGAGTCTCATCCAGTCTCACGCGGTCTATTTTGCGGGATAAGCCCCTAGCTGTGCACGACTTTATGGATGGCATTCAGGTGGGAGAGTAGATTATCCGCGCCGCTGATTGGCAGGCAGCTAGGCCCGTCGCAGAGGGCTTTGTCTGGGTCTGTGTGGAACTCTAGGAAGACGCCATCAGCGCCAGAGGCAATCGCTGCGCGCGCGATCACGGCCACGCCTTCGCGGCGCCCGCCAGTAGATGCGCCGGCTGTGCGTGGGTCTGCGCCGGGCAGCTGAACGGCGTGGGTCGCGTCTATCGTGACGGGGCAGCCGAGTTTGTGCATTTCGCTAATGCCGAGCATGTCGACGACGAGGTTGTTGTAGCCAAAGCTGGAGCCGCGCTCACACAGGATGACATCAAGGTCTGGCTCAGCCTCGCCGATTTTGGAGACGATATTTTTGCAGTCCCAAGGCGCGATGAACTGGGCTTTCTTGACGTGAAGCACGCCGCCAGCGGCTGCTGTGGCCTTTGCTGTGGCGACGACGAGGTCGGTCTGGCGGCAGAGGAAGGCTGGGATTTGCACGATGTCCGCGATTGCCGCGACGGCTTCGGCTTGGCTCTCTTCATGCAAATCTGTGCAGATTGGCGTGCCGAGCGTGGCTTTCACCTTTTCGAGCATTTTGAGGCCCTTGCTAAGGCCCGGCCCGCGATAGGATTTGATGGAGGAGCGGTTGGCCTTGTCGAAGCTGGCCTTGAAGCAATAGGGAATGCCAAGGCGCCCGCAGATGCGTTTTAGCTCCGTGCCGATTTCCAGCGCGAGGCCTTCATCTTCGAGCACGTTAAGCCCTGCAATCACCGCCAGCGGCGCGCCGCCACCCAAAGCAAAATCATGATTAGAAAGTGAAACGCGGGTCATGAAATATCCTCACATGCGGTGGGCCAAAAGTTGGTGGCAGCTTTGATCGCATTGGACGGCACGGTCAATGGGGCGGGGGCTTAAAGGCGTGTCATGCGCGAAGGGTCCCGGATATTTGCGGGGTGACGGGGTTGGGGTGGAGCGCGTTCAACCTAATTGCGTAATAGTTGGCGGTGATGCATGTTCAAGTTTGGAGTTGAGAACGTGGGAGACCGAAATGCGTGGTGGAATTTGGATGAGTTTGAGCTTGTTGGCGCTGTCGGCCTGCGCCGGCCAGAATATTGAGCCAGCCGAGGCGGAGTTGTCTTGTATGCCTTACGCCTATACCGATCAGGTGCTGGCATACGGCAAGAGCCACGTCATCATGCTGGGTGAAATACATGGCACGAACGAGTCGCCCGAGGCGTTGGAGCAATTGGTTTGCTCAGCGCTGCAAGCTGGTGAGCCTGTCCGTGTGGGGCTGGAGGTGAACTGGTCGCAAGGTATAGCGCTCAACGAAGCGGCAACTCTGCCGGTTGATCGTGCTGCCATGTTGGAGGCGGCGCCGATGATGTGGGGTGCGCATGATGGGCGTAGCTCAGTGGCTACGTTCGAATTGCTAGAACAAATCGCGACCTGGAAAGCGGCTGGGCATGATGTGTCAGTGTTCGCGTTTGATGGAGAGCCATCAGAGTGGATAAAAGAAGATGGCAAAGGCTCGCCCAGAGACGAAACCATGGCCCGGCAGGTTGATCTGAATTTGAAGGATTTTGACGGCGTGACAGTCCTTTTGGCAGGAAGTTTTCACGTGCGGAAGACGGCGTTTTCATTTGGCGATGAAGCGTATGTGCCCATGGCGACACATGTTACCGAGCGGCCTGTGTTCTCTTTGCGATTGAAGCATGGCCCGGGAGAGTTTTGGATAAATGGGTCTGTGTCTGGTGAGGATGGTACGATGGTTGAATTCATTGGGCCGTACGAAACACGAGGTAACGCTGATGAGGATACCGTTGTGCGCCAGTTTGATTTGCAACCGTCTGAGGATGGATTTTTTGACGGGTATTACAATACAGGCCCGATCAGCATGTCTCCGCCCGCATTCCCTGATTTTACCCTCGACTAGGCGTAGGGTCCCGGATATTTGCGGGGCAATTTCCGGGATGACGAGGGGTGGCTGTCATCTGTGGGCGATGATTGTCTTACCATTTGGAAATGTGTGTATTTCCAAATGGTTCAGGCTTGCTTTTGCGCGTGGGCTGATCGACAGATACTCTGCACAGACATTTTATTAGAGGTGGTCTAGCGTTTTGGTAGAGTTCGGTATTTTTTCTATATGCCTAGATCGCGGAAATATTTGGAGTTTTGGCTTCATTTCGCCTCTAAGCAAGTGCGTTGGCGCCCATGTTTCGTGATTTTTTGGAATCGTTCCGCAAGAATGAATATTGGACATATTCGACTTGGCTGAAATTTGGTTTGAAGTACCGAAAAACCAGCCTTGGGCCGCTTTGGCTTCTCGTTAGCCCGGCTTTGTTCGTTGCGTTTCTTGGCTATCTATTTTCGAGCGTCAATGGACGGCCGCTTGATGTGTTTATGCCTCACCTCGCCGTTGGTTTTATCACTTGGACGCTGATTAGCGGCATTATCAACACGAGCGCTGTGATCTTTCAGGCCCGGCGCAGCGAGATTTTGCAAGGTGAAATGCGGCTGACGGACCTTGTTCTTGCCGAGACGTTCTCTGGATTTCTCCACTATCTGCACCAGTTGGTCATCATCGTGGTTGTGTTTGTTTTATTCAAAATAGTGCCTGATTTGTATTCGTTGGTGAGCTTGGTCGGGGTCGCCTTAATACTGCTGAACTCTTTGTGGATCACGCTGGCGCTCGGCATTTTGGGCGCGCGGTATCGCGATCTTGTCGAGATGATTTCGGCGGTTATGCGGTTAGCTTTTTTCATCACGCCTATCATTTGGATCCCAGTAGACGGCGCTGGCGGTGTTTTGGGTGCGTTTTTGGTGTTCAATCCATTTTATCATTTTCTTGATCTGGTTCGCGCGCCACTATTGGGCGCTCAGGTTGCACCAATCTCATGGATTGTCGTTCTAACGATCACCGTCACGGGGTTACTTGTCACTCAGCTACTGTACAAGCGCTCGTCGCGCTTGGTACCATTGTGGGTGTAGAGGAACGGATATGTCGAAATTTCTGATAGAAGCTGAAGATGTTTGTTTGGACGTGCCCGTCTACCAGCCTGCGATGCGGAAACTGTTGAGTGAGCCGACGCGGTTTTTGTCCGACCTTTATTTGTCTCGTAGCCGCCGCAAAGCCATTCGGTTGCTCGACTCGATTAGTTTCACATTGTCGCCCGGTGAACGCATTGGGTTGATCGGGTCTAATGGCGCTGGCAAGAGCACGTTGCTGAGAGTGCTTGGCGGAGTTTATCCGTCTTCGGGTGGGAAATTGGCGGTGAATGGCACCGCTAAAGGCCTGTTCAACATCCAGCTTGGCATGAACGCTGAAGGCACCGGATTGGAGAATATCTATTTGCGCGGTTTGCAAATGGGGATGTCCCTAAATGACGTGCGAGAGATCGTTGAGGGCGTTGTTGAATTCTCTGAATTGGGCGATGATATCGCGTTACCCGTCAGCACATATTCGACAGGTATGTTGCTGCGTCTTGCGTTTGCCATTTCAACAATGATTGAGCCTGATATTCTATTGCTGGATGAATGGATTGGGGCGGGAGACGCCCGTTTCAAACAAAAGGCTCAGGACCGGATGAACCAACTCGTTGATAAGAGTCGCGGTCTGGTTCTGGCGACACACAATCCGCGTTTGATGAAGAAATTATGCTCTCGTGGCCTTGTTTTATCGGCGGGGAAAATTGTGTTCGATGGACCGGTCGATGCCGCTAATGAGTATTATGACGAGAACATTGTTGCTAATAAAACTCGGATTTCTGTAGTTAAAAACGTTCAAGGCAAGACTGCTTAAAGTTGATTGGTTTGACAGGCGATTGAGCGCGCCGTATGGGTTTTGAGCCGTGAGACTGGTAACCAAATTGCCGCATTGGATGCGGTTTTGGTTCGACCAGTAGCCCCCTGACTTGTTGTGAGACTGACATGCGAATTTTGATTGCTGACGGTGAACGCCGGTTTCTCCCAACAGGGTATGGTGCGTTGTCACGGTCTATCTCGCTGGCCTTGCATCTATATTCAGAACACGATGTTTTTTTCGAGGTTACCGACAAGGACTTCGTTCATGACGTACCTGATATGGACACGATTTCGACCATAGGAATCGCTGACCAAAGAGACGTCGATATGATCTTGCGTATCGGCCGACCCGGAAAACCGATTGTGCAGCGGAGGCCCTGCCTCGTTTACACCCAAAACGCGCTGGGTGAATTGCCACCCAACTGGATTGAAAATCTGGCTGGTGCAGATGGCATTGTTGTGCCGGGTGAGTTCGATCGGCGTGTGTTTGAGCGCCATTTTGAAAATGTGTTCGTTTGCCCGCAGCATGTTGATGAGCGCCAATTCAAGTCGGTTCCGCGCTGGCGCGCAGAGGGGCCAGATGCATTCAGTTTTCTGTTTGTGGGGTCTTACTCATATCGGAAAGGTGTAGATCTACTGCCTGCTGCGTTCGCACGGGCGTTTGCTGATGGTGCGCCGGTAAACTTGCACATGCACTGTTTTAGCGGATTTCAGAAAACTAAAATGACTCACTTCTTCGAGGTGTTCCGAACACTGCCGAGCAATGTGACGGTGAGCTGTTTTTCTGGTGAAGTTTCAGCCGAGTGGATGAAGCGTTATTATAACCGCCATGATGCGGTCGTGACATTTTCGCGAGGCGAAGGGTGGTGCATGCCTTTGCATGAGGCGCTGTTGTGCGGCAAGCCCGTGATTGCGCCCGATTCAACGGCGATGGGCGAGGCGTTGCCAGCAAATGGCGTGCGCAGGGTATCTGTCAACGAGACGAGTATTCCGGACCTTAAGGACCCGTTTGCCGAGTCTATGGTCAGGACCTATGGGCAGCCTGGAAATCACTGTTGGGAGGTCGACATAGACGATGCAGCTAAGGCGCTGCGGGAAGTTTATGACGACAGAGCAACCTATGCAAAGGCGGCGGTGAGGGGGCGTGAATTCGTCGTCGAACAGTACTCTTTGCAGCGTATGGCAACGGACCTGAACACCGCAATTCATTCCATGATGGAGCGAATTGGGGCATAGCCTGCACAATATTCTAGCGCTTTGGCGGAGCCGGGATAATTGACTGTTCTGGGGTCACTTACTAAAATCTGCAGACTATTCTGCCTTGATGCGGAAGCCTGATAGATCACTCGAAAAAGTCGTAGGATAATGTGCGCACCGCTTGTGAAAATGGAAGTCGAAGCTGGATCTGATCGCCACCGCGATGAGGGCTTTGTGCTGCCTTATGTTTTAGCGGTGATTGCCATTCTTTCCTTGTTGACCGCGCTGGGCGCCAACACCTTGCAACGGAGCCAAAAATCGCTCGCCCAAATGGGTGACCGGAATGAACTGTTATACGTTTTGGACGAGGCTGAGGCCTTAAGTCTTTATGTGTTTCTCACGCGGCCCATCGTTTCGGGGGGGCTGGATTTGTCGGGTCAACTGATCGACGAGAGCGAGCTGGCGATGGGTGAGCCAGTTGATGAGAGTAATATCAGTGCAGAGGATGTTTGGTTAGCGACGGGGGGCGTTCGAAAAGTATCGATTGGCCCTGCGGTCGTTGATGTTGTTTACCAAGATGCGGATGGCTTAATTTCTTTAAACACGGCGGCCCCATCGGTGCTGAAGGCTTGGTTGGGTTCATCAGCGGGTCGTGCAGCGAACTCTAGCGAATTGGCGGCCCAACTTGCTGATTATCGAGACACTGACAGTTTTCGGCGGTTCCAAGGCGCGGAACGGGCGGAGTATCGGTTGGTGGGGTTGCCGCCGCCGTCAAACTCAGTCGTTCGACATATGTCCGAGCTTGGGCAAGTGTATGGTTTTGCAGGGTTTTTAGGATCAACCCCGCCGGATTTTTCCGTTACCACTTTGTTCTCAACGTCTGGAGTTCCGCGTCAACGCGGCATGCCGAGTGCTCTGGTATCTATGTTGGCCCGTGTGCCGAGCGGCGCTCTATCGGGAAATGATGATCTTAATGCCCACCAGCTCGTGAATAGTCGATATCCGAGTGAGCGCGCCCAATTCACGTTTACGGCCTACACGCCTGGTGCGAGCATTGGGTTGCGCCGCGTTGTTGAATTTGAGAGAACTGCTGCAGCTCCGGATCGACCTTATACACGGCGTTTGGTGGCGCAATATGTAGTCCCTAACGATCCGACAAAAACGGAGCAAAATTCAAAATCAAACGATGTCCCTCTTAAGATTTCTTTTTCCTCGGCTTCTGGCGCTCGACCATGACGATACGCTGACCCCTTTGGTTGGGGGTCTGCGCTTGATGGGGCGCATCATTGTTTTGCCGCATCGGTATTATTCGCATGCCCGTCGGCAAATTCCGCGAGGCGACTCTAAGGGGCGCCAAGCGGCTAGAGCTCAGGCAATTTATGAATCTAGCTATGACGAGCCTGATTTTTTGGTGCGCGTTCGAGCGCCGGGTCCGCATCCATCAGAAGTCTCGATCTGGAGCTGGGACCGAGATGTGGTCAAAGCGCTTACCGGTTCAAACGGTACGCGGGTTATTCCCGAGCCCTTGGTGCGTACGCCGATGCAAGCGGGCGCACGGCTCGTCGAGGCGTTGGAGGGGTTTGAAGGCGAGATCTGGGCGGATGGCAAGCTGATCGCCTCGCGCTGGTGGCCCGAAGCACCGGACGACACGACATGGCATCAATTCATGGTCGGTGCCCGGTCGCGCGATTGGCCCGTAGACGATGACGGGCGGCAATTATCATATGAGCGGCCAGAGCCCTCAACGGTAGAGTGGAACCGCAATCTGCTTTGGGTTCGCCAAGATTGGTGGGGGCGTATCAGCTCCATTGGCCCTGCGCAAATCGCGGCGGCGAGTTTGTTACTCGGGGCCGGACCAGCAGGATGTGAGGCTAGCCGCATCGTTCAGGCTAATAGCAATATTCAAAAAATTGAAGCGCAGCTAACGGAGCAAAAAGAGGCGTCCGAGCCTTGGCTTAATTTGCGCCGTCGCGCGCTATCTGACCAAGCCCGTGTTAGTGATATGTCAGCGCCCGGTGAACCCGTTGCGTTGGTATTTGGACTGATCGATTTGGATGTCGCTTTGGGCAATACGAGTGCACCGATTGAGCGGCTTGATTTTCAGGATGGCGAGTTGAGAGTAACCCTCGCAGCGGCGAATGATCAGGATGTTGTCGCGATGGTATCATCTCTGGAGCAGAGTTCTAATTGGGACGGTGTGCGGTATGATGCAGCCGGGCGTCAGCTGATCGGACTTGTCGTTACAGGCGAGAATACTGATCCAGATGAGGCGGCAGAACCATGAGCCGCTTCGAGGAAACCCGGTTGGCTTTGGCCGCGCAGATGACGCCGCGACTGGCGTATTTTTTCGCTGTGCTCGTCGCGCTTCTCGTCGGATATTTGGTGGTAACATTACACGATATGCGGGTTTTGGCGGCAGACCGCTTAGAGACTGTTCAGCGTGAACTGGCTGTGGTGTCTCAGCCAGACGGTTTGACTGTGTGGCAGGAACGATCTGAGGCGGCTCGCGCGGCGCGGCAGTCTTGGGAGGAGCGCCGGTGGACGGGTGAAACATCAGGTATTGCGTCGGCCGAAGCGCAGGCTGCACTTGGCGGCATACTGGCGCGATCCAATCTGGGGAGCATCAAATTGTCGGTGTCGAGTGATCCCGTTGAGGTGGGTCCTGATCAATTGTTGCGATATGAGATTTCTGGCATTGGAGATTCGCACGTTTTAATTTCACTACTCATTGAGCTGACGACTGCACAACAGTCCTATATAATATCTGAAATTTCGGCGCCGCTGCGTGAACGGCAACGCTCTCGCATTAACATCGGGGGATATGTTCCATATCAACCGGCGACCTCCTCTGGGGAGGCTCAGGAATGATCCGGGCTGCGCTTTTTCTCTTGGCCGTTGGCGCTGTTTTGGGGTTCCTTTTGGACAGGGGCAAAACAGGTGTCGAAGTATCTGAACGTGTGGATCGATGGGAATCACCGGTGCCGCCGGTTGACTATCAACAGTCGAGTGACCGTTTCCGGCAATCATTGTTTGATGGTGGGTTGTTCCCTGCGCCAATAAGCAGTCAGGCTGTTGTCGCTGTTGATGCTAGAGCGGGTGAGTCTGGGGTTAACCGCCCATCATTCCCGCTGGTCTTATCGACGGCGCGTATTGACGGCGCTTATCAAGTGCAGTTGCGATTGCCGGATGGTGAAATTGTTAGCGCGGGTGTTGGCCACGAACTTCCCGGAGACTGGGTGGTCACTGAGGTGAGCTTGAATTCGGTTTCAGCAGCGCAGGATGGTGATGCTTTCACCATTGATTTGAGCAATCAGGATGTTCCGTCATAGGATAGGTTTCGCTGTTTCTAGGGCGCTTAATCATCCTCCACGTCTCGTCGTCTTGGCAAGCGAGGTGCACGCCAATCTAACCTTGCGACCCAGTCGAGTTGTGCTTGGGTTTCAGTCTGGATGCGTACTGCCAAGGGCAGGGGGGCAACGGCAAACGCGGCTGAATCGTCGAAGGGGCCAGCATCTGGTCGGATGTCCTCTGGTGGCCATGTTTCGTGCCAGTGGCTGTCTGCTCCGAGGTAGGAGAAATGGGCGCCTTCTGTGAAGCTCGCCAAGACCATTTTTTCTTCACCCCGAATGTAGACGAGTTGGCTGGGCGCGCCTTCTAGTTTGAACTGAAAATGCTCTAATCCCGGTTTCCTGCGAATGAGTGGATGGCCGGTTAGCCCTGATAAGTGTGTTGGCGTTGCATGGAGGCGCGAATTTATGTCTTCCGGCCACGATGGAACCAGACCTGCGATCACGTCGGTAAAGCCAGCCCGTTGAATGGATTCTTGACTGGCTTTTAGTGAGGTATTTTCGACGCGTGCGATTAGCTCTGACTGTCTGAGCAGCGACTGGAAAATGAGCGTCGCGGAAATGGATAAGATTGCTAACGCAACCAATGTTTCCATCAGGCTGAAACCGGCTGTTGGGTCTGATTGAGCGTGTTTCATCAGATCGTTGCGATTTCTGTTGGGATAGACGGGGTGGTGAGCCAGTCATCCAGATTGAGATTGGTGAGGGTTGCGGTCTGAATAATGTCGTCTTGGTAGAGCGCCTGTAGGTGTTCGAAATCAGCTCTGAGGCCTGTTGTTGGCGGGAGGCTGCTGGGGTTTACGTTGGCTTCGATCGGGGTGAACTCTAACGGATCGACGCCCAAAAAGCTTTGCAATTTCATTAGGGTAGGGCTGTCAGAGTAAATTTTATCGCTGCAGAGGAAGAACACATTGTCTTTGTCGAACAGGTTCAAGAGGCGGATGATTTGTGGGGCGTAGAGGCCTCGCTCCACATAGGAAAAAATGGGGTCTACGCCTTGAGGGGCCTTGGAGACGCGCTGGCGGCCTGTGCGGATAGCGTCTGAGAAGGGAAGGTGTTCGCGCCCTCGGCGGTGTTCCATTGACCATGCCGACCACGCGCGCAGGACGGGGTGGCGAAGGGATACGATGATTTTTAGGTTCGGGTTGTGAGCGTGAAGGAGTTCGAGCGCGTGTGGCCAATATAGATATATGGGGGTGGCATCGCCGAGCAGGGCGCCGTCTGGGGCGTCGACATAGTGGCGGGTCAAATGCTCAATGGGCCTATGTGGTGGGCCGCTTGGTTTTAGACTTCGCTTGAAATAGTGAGTTTCTTTTGTTGGCGGAAGAAACAGCCCGTCGTGTTGGTCGAGATATTGCGCCAACGCTGTCGTGCCTGCTTTTTGAACGCCTGCAATCACGAAATCGATCTGGAAGGGGGCGGCGGTGTCCATCGCGCGATGCTAGCGAATTCCGCTCATATTTCAATTAGATAGAGCGCAATAAAAATGGGGCGGCCCGAAGACCGCCCCAATCTGTTTTATCAAACGAAGTTGGTACTAGAAGTTACCAGCGTCATCGTTATCTGTGGTTGGTGCAGTAGAACCGTAAGGTGTACCGAGGCCTGAATCGTTGGCTCCGTCGCCGAATGGAACAACCACAGCGTTGGATGGGCCAGCAAGCAGACGGTCAACATCCAAGTCTAGAGATGAAGAGAACACGATAGAGACATCCGCTGTACCGAATAGACCAGCTTCAGCTTCGATCGCTGCACTGTTCAAGCGGATTTCGCTACCTTGAACGTCAGACGCCAAGATTGTGAACGGATACACACCGTTAAATGCTGCTCCGTTGCGTGAGTTCTGAACTACGAACTGTGCAGGAATATCGTCAACTCCGTCAAAGCCTGTAACACGGAAGATTGTGTTAACTAGCTTGGTGCTGTCGGATACCCAGTCGAAAGGACCAAAGTACTGGCCATTAAGTTTCAGGTCTTCCACATCAGCGGCGAGGAAGTCATCAGTTGCAAGCAAGCTGAACGTTGTGTCGTCAAGAGTGAGCGTAGCATCGCTAACAGACACGGTCTGAGGTGAAACAGGGTCACCACTAGCGCCTGAAATTACAATCTCAAATGTACCGTCATCTGCGACTGATGCGGCAGCAGTTGTGCTTGATAGCGCAACTTCGTTAGCTGCAGTTGCAGTTGCTGCTACGGTGAACAATGCACCAACACCGGGAATAGCTTCGCCGGTTGCGATGTTGGTGTCATCAGCAAAATCAACATCCGCATCAAAACCAAGAATGTGAGCCGGAGCTGCAGCAGTACCGTTCAAATCGATGTCGATACTTGTATCGACGTTCAAAGTGAAGTCACCAAGAATAGCTGTGGTGGCTGTGTCTGGTGCTGCAACAACGAACTGCTCGAAGTCAGTGTTGAAGTCGAGTGTTGTATCGTCGGCATCAACCGCAAGAGTCGCTTGATAAGCATCTTCGCAAGTGAGTAGTGGCTCAAGAGCGAATGGTGCACCCCCTCCGGATGTTGTGAGAGACGCAGAACCACCCTCAATATCGGTGCCGGCAGATTCTGTTTCGAACTCTGTGACGCTGAATGTGACGTCGCCACAAGAGGTCATATTGAATGGCAGAAGTAGTTGAACGCGGTCAGCGCCATTGCCGCTGGACGATCCATCATTGCCTGTGTTGGACGTGATGAGATAGCGAACGCTGCTACCACCGGATGCACCACCTGTGTTGACAACAGCACCTGTGGTGCCGTCAGTAAACTCAGCGCCATTTAGTCCGGTAGCGAAAGTAGCGTTGGTCGCTTCGATGGTCAAAAACAAGTTTTGTCCAGGAGGGATAGTACCCTGAGTGACGATTTCCAGCTCAACTGAACCAACGCCAGCGGCAGTAGCGTTCAATGCTGTAAAGTCAACTTCTTCAGCAATCACAGAAGCAGGATCGATGGTAGGACCTGCGCCTGTGGCTTCTAGTTTCAACTGCGCGCTTGCAGCTCCTGTCAGGAGAGCAGCCACTGAGGCTGCTGTCATAAGTTTCTTAATCATGGGTCTTCACCTTCATCGATTATTTAAATCTACGCCTATCCTGACTCAACCTCAGCAACAGACAACAATTGCGAATGGGAAATCTCCCCTCCCGCGCATTTGTACCTTAAGTTTCTCTTATGAGGCGTGTCAAGTTATGCTTAACCGTTGTTCACTTTTCACCTCAACATTTCACCAAACAGGCAAAGGAACATTGAAGATTTTTCTTGTGTGAAGCTTTGGAGACATGAGTTGATTGGTGGGGAGGCGGCGCCCCTAAAGGATCAGTTGATTGCCTCACCCGCAAATGGGGCCGTTTCCAGCACACCAATTGCTTGGCGCTGTAGTGCGAGTTCACGCCCCGACGGGCTTATCAATTGGGCGTCAATTAGGAAAAGTTGAGACTGGTAGCGTGAGCTAATTCCGACGCCATATCGCGCGCGTTGTGCAGTGTTTATTGTGCTTGATCGCCAATTCATTTGCCAGTCTGCGCCCAGATTCAAACTCCCCTCCGGTGTGACGTAGGGATCGATAATAGAGAGGTAGCTCTCAGCGACTTCGATGGCGCGAATGCGGGTTGCTTGGCGGTCTAGGCGGGCTGTACCTGACGCCAGTTGAGATTGTAGTGATAATATAGGGATCAGAGCCATCGACAGGATCGCGAGCGCCGCAATTGTTTCGAGCATCGAAAACCCCGCTTCACCGTCGCTTTCTGGATGAATAGCGGGCGTCGAGGGGGTGCTGCTGACGGCGCGCCACAAGGATGCGACCTTGCGCATGGTTACTCGCCGAATTGGTTGTAGCGCGGGGGATTAACGGTAGACGGGCGAGGGCGCAGTAGCGTGGTCATGTTGTCGGACCGGCTTGCGGAGTTTTCGAGATCCAAGATCAGTTGATCGGTGAAGCCGGACTTATCATTGGTGTCTTGAAGGATGTACGCGGTGATAAGAATAAGAAGCTCGGTGCGTGTTTGGCTGATTGCATTGTTACGGAACAGGTTTCCTGCGATTGGTAAATCCTTGAGCAATGGAATGCCCGTTTCACTTTCAGTCGTGGTGTTCTGGATCAACCCTCCGAGCACGACTGTCTCACCATCTTGAATCGATAATTGCGTGTCTAAATTGCGATTGGAAATCGTCGGGCTGGCAATCGCAGAACCAGCACTTGGCAGGGCCGTAGACACTTCCTGCGAGATGGTGAGATCGACCCGGCTGTCACTAAAGATAATTGGTTCAATGGACAATAATATCCCGGTTTTGCGGTATTCGACTTGCTGCAAAATGTCGGTTTGTCCGACGCCATCCTGTGATGAGGCCGCTCGCTGTGAGGTAATGACTGGAACATCGGTACCCACTTGCAGGCGGGCGGCTCCACCAGAACGTGCGACCAATTTTGGTTTTGAGAGCACGTTGACCTTTTCATTTTTGGCCATGGCATTCAGCGCCAATTCAACATTCCCGCTGAAAATACCAATGTTGAGGCCGTCGCTGCCAATACCGAGGCCTTGGTTTCCAACTGTTCCGGTGAAGTTGGCGTCGCCGACAGAGTCGACGAAGAATTCGAGCCCGTAGCGCGTCTCATCGGTCAGCGTAATCTCTGCAATGGTCACCTGAATAAGCACTTCGCCCGGTGGACGATCGAGTTGCTCTAGAAGCGGCAATAAGCGGCGATAGTCTGACGCTGTGCCGGAATAAATCAGCCGGTTTGATATCGGATCGACGACAAGCGTTCCTGACAGGTCACTCAATCCGGTGGCGCCCTGTTGTGCTGGGGCCGGGGCTTGTGTGAGCCCGTTGTCGCCTCCAAGGCCGCCTGATGTGGAGCCCGCAGAACTTCTGCCCTGACCGCCCGTAAGCACCGCGTTGACTGTGGAGGAAAGGATGGTCGCGTCGACATTTTGGACGGCATAAACGAAGAGCTGGGGCGCATCGCCAACCTTGGCGGGCTCATCCAATTTATCCAACCAAAACCGTGATCTAGCTAGCGCTTCCGCGCTTTTAGAGAAGATGAATAGATCATTGGTGAACTCCACCGGAACAACGACCACAGTTCTTCGCACGCTCGGGTTTGACGAAGCTTGCCAGCCTTCGATCGAAAGCATTTGCGCTAACTGGTCAGATAGTTCTTTTGCGGGAATATAATCAGGTGAATATCGTACCAATTGCGTGCCAGCATAGGAGAGTTCGTCCATCTGGTCGATAATGCGAACCGCGGCTGAGACATCGTCTGGCAGGCCCGATAGGGTGATGACGTTGATTCTTGGGTTGGACGATATTTTGAGGCGTTTCTTGTCAGGAAAGGCTTGTTTCAAGATGCTTTCCATATCAGCGGATGCAACGGCGTCCAGTTCTCTGAACATGACTAGAGGACGTAAGACGCCCGGCGTGTCGGGGGTGGAGCGCGCGCGAATGAAGAGAGGGATGCGCGCACGCAGGGCGGCATCATCCAGCAATTTATAGATGCCATCCTCTGGCACCACTGCGACGCCATATTCCTTCAGCGCATCTATGACCAATTCAAGAAAGTCGGCTGAGGCCAGCTCACCTGATGTGCGTAACTTTATAATGACATCCTTACGGTCTGCGACGCCCGGTCCTGTTACATAAGGGACTTGCAACATTTGACCGAAAACAGTGTCGATGAAGTCTGGAAGAGTCAGTTCTTTTACGGCGGCATCAATGGTGCTCGTCTTTGGGCGGGGCGGACGGGTATTCGTCGATCCGCCTGCATTGCTGGATCTACCAATTCCGGGGATCTCAAATTGTTTCTCACCGACTTTCACGCCCTCAACAGGCTGGTGCTCTTGTGCGTTTAGCGTTGGCGAGCTCACTGATGGTGTGCCCAGTCGTTGTTGGGGTGTGCTCTCCGCGGCAACGTCACCAGACATCGGGTCCGGACGACGGAAGTCCGGCGTTGAACATGCCTGAACGACCGTCAAAACGGCGGCCAATCCCAACAGACTGAGGGTGCTTGCTTTTATCTTGAAGGGAGGTCGAGTGAACATATACAAATTCTTCAGTTTCAGCCTGTCTGTACGAGGGAAGTCATGCTGGTCTGCAATAAAGGAGAAGATGCGATCAAGTATAGCGGAAGCAAACGTCACTCACCAGTTGGCACACGACCAAGGTCAGAGTCTAGCCCGTTGCCGCCCCGCTGTTGGTCCGCTCCGTACGTATATACGAAGGGAGTTCGCTCGAAGCCGGACTCATCTTTCAGGGGAGGGCTATAGAGGTAAGCTTCGCCCCAAGGGTCATTTGGAAGGCCGTCATCCATGTACGGTCCGTACCAATTTGCGGCTGTTTGCGGGTCAGCTGGGCGATCAATCAACAGATCGAGGCCTTCATCACGCGTGGGGTAGCGCCCCATGTCCAAACGCATTGTCTCTAGCGCCGTGGTCAATGCGCGAGACTGCGCTGCAGCCACTGTTTGCTTCGATTTATCGACTTGATTGAACAAGCGAGGGGCCACAAACGCTGCGATTAGACCCATAATGGCGAGGACGACCAAGATCTCCAGCAGAGAAAAGCCAGCATCTGCGGGCGCATCCTTTTGGGTCTTTGGTGTGATATCGTCGTGTTCTACGGCGTTGTTCATGGTGCAATCTCATACAGGCTAGTCATGGCGAGGACTATGCTAATCACAATGGTGCCTACCGCAAGAGAAATTGACACAATTGCAATGGGTTCAACAAGCGCGGTCAGTCGTTTTGTCCGTTCCTGCGTTTCACGTCGATAGATATCGGCCGCGAACAGCAACATTTCGGATAATTGGCCAGACGTGCGCCCAGTGCGTATCATATCGATAGCTACACTATCAAAATCGGGCATATTGCGGGCGATTGCCTCATCGAGTGCATCGCCGCTTCGAACTGACTGGCGCGCTAAGGCTAACCCGGTGCGTAATTTGGGCGCAGAAACGCTGCGTTCAGCCAACTCCATTGCCGGTAACAAGCCGGCGCCATGCTCAAGTGCGCCGCCGAGTGTGCGGCACCAGCGCGCGAGCGTCGAGACAGCCTGATATTTTCTGATCAAAGGCACGCGCTCAACCAGACCAGAGAATCCGCCGCGTGAGTTACGCAGGAGAAGCCAGACCGTCACAGCGATTGCGATCAATCCTAGAATTGCAAGTAACAAGTTTTCTTTGAACCAAAGTGAAAACTCTATCACGACGCGTGAAATGAGCGGAATTTCGGCGTTGGATTGGGATAAAAGCTCTGCAAAGCGCGGCACAACAAACAGGAACATCAAGGCGATTATGCTGCTGCCCGCTACCACAAGGAAAATCGGATAAGTCAGCGCAGATCTGACTTGGCTTGCTATTTCTTGATCGTAATCAAGCTGATCGGCCGCTTCGGTTAAGGCGGGGCCTAGTCGCCCGGTGGTCTCACCAAGCTCTGCCATTTGGGCAACATAAGCAGGAAGAGTCGGAAATTCTTGGGCGAGGTTTTGGGGAAACCGTTCACCGGCCCTTAGATTTGCGACCACTTTTGCGGCCCGCTCTGCGAGAATGGGATGCGATGATCCATTTGCGAGGCTTTTCATCGCGTCAATGAGCGTGACACCTGCCGATAGCAGGACCGCCAATTGCCGAACCATCATCGCTTGATCTTTGGTGGTGATACGGCGGAGGGCGGTGAACGACGACCCTTTCACCTTTTGTTTGACTGAGAGCGGGGATAGCCCGCGTGCCTTCAACTCAGAAAATGCCTTGTTTCGATCAATTGCGTCGACTTGACCGCGCACGTCACGTCCTTCGCTATCGAGTGCGGTGTAGGTGAAACTTGCCATCACGCTTGACCTTTTGAAGTGTTTGTCATCTTTGGCTGGTGAGTGATTTACCACCACAGTAATGTGAACGGCAAGCATTGAAGATCAGGATTATTGAATTGCTATGATGGTCAAACGGATTGGAGAAATGCTTGTCGAGCGCCAACTCGCCAGCCTAGCCGACATTGATCAGGCGCTTGCCGCGCAGGCGCAAATCGGCGGGTTTTTGGGTGAGATTTTGATTAAAATCGGCGCCTTATCGGAAGACGATCTGGTCGTTGTTCTGTCTGAGCAGATGCAAGTCGAAATTCTTGGTGCGGAGGGGTTTCCTAAAGACGACGGCCAAGTGCGTGACGCTATCGCTGTCTTAGGGCTAGCGCCGCGTTGGTTGCGTGCGCAAGAGGCGGTTGTCTGGCTAGACGGACAGTCATCTGCGCCAACCGAATTGGTGATCGCCAGTTTGCACCCGCTGCGGCCAGAGCTTCGAGAGGGCGTCGACGTGGCGCTAAATAATTGTCAGCTCTCACTCATGCCGCAGTACAAATTGGTGACCCGCATCGAGCTGGAGCAATTGCAGGCGACCCTTGAGGTTGAAGACGCTGCGCTTGGAGGCGATGACGACACGAGCATGCAGCGTCTCAAAGAGATGGCACAGGAAGCGCCGGTCATCGATTTTGTGAACCGTCTGTTCGACACGTCTTTGAAGCGCGATGCGTCTGATATTCATATTGAGCCTTATGAGCATAATTTTGAGGTACGCTTGCGGGTCGATGGGATTTTGTCCACGCTGTCGAGTCATCCGCGCGGTAAATTCAATGCGATCTCTAGCCGGATTAAATTGTTATCGGGAATGGATATTGCCGAGCAACGTTTGCCGCAAGATGGTCGCCAATCTGTTCGGTTGAACGGTGAGAATCTGGACCTTCGTGTTTCGTCATTGCCGGGGACGTGGGGCGAAAGTCTGGTGCTGAGATTGTTGCGCAAAGAAAAGTCATTGCCTGACCTTTCTGGTTTAGGGTTGGCTGGTCAACCAGCAGAGGCGCTTGATGCTGCACGTCAGTTCCAGAATGGTGTTATACTGGTTACCGGTCCAACAGGATCGGGTAAGTCGACCACTCTGTACCGCGTTCTTGAAGATCTGAATGATGGTTTGCGTAAGATCATCACGGTTGAAGACCCTGTTGAATACAACATGGCGAATATCACTCAGGTTCAGATTCGGTCCGACATCGGATATACATTTGCGCGGGGGCTACGCGCTATTCTGCGTCATGATCCTGATATTGTTATGGTGGGTGAGATTCGGGACGGGGAAACTGCGTCTATTGCCGCGCGCGCCGCTCTGACCGGACATTTGGTTTTGTCGACGCTGCATACTAACTCAGCGCTCGGTGCGATTGAGCGGCTTTTGGATCTTGAACTGGAGCCATTTCTGATCGCGTCTTCTGTGCGCGCGTTTGCGGCGCAGCGTTTGGTCCGGCGCTTATGTTCACATTGTGCGACGCCGGAGCATAGTCAGCTAGGGGAGCGTTTGATTGAGCGCGCCGTTGCCGACGGTGCCGATCTAAAAGAGCTGATGGCGGAGACGCCAAGCTGGAGCGTGCCGCGCGGGTGCACTGAGTGTGGTCAGTCAGGATACAGTGGCCGGTTAGGCTTGTTTGAGGTTGCGTTGGTGGGGGTTGACTTGCAGGAGGCGATTACGAGTGGCGCACCCATGAAGGAAATAGTCGCGGCCGCAAGAAAGCAGGGATTTCTGACTTTGATGGATGATGGCTTAAGCAAGGCCCGTCGCGGGATGACGTCGATAGACGAAGTGGTGCGTGTGATCGGCGCGCAGGCCAAGCCGGTGTCGGCATGAGCGCTCCGATCTTAATTCTGGGGATGCACCGTTCGGGCACCTCTTGTCTGGCCGGGTGCCTTCAGGCGGGAGGGCTCGTTCTTGGCCGGGTAAATGAGGCTGCGCCGCACAATGCACGCGGGAACCGTGAGCATGAACCGATCCGCGACGTCCATGAGCGATTGATGCGATATCATGGCTATACATGGGATCGCCCGCCGCCTCGACAACTTGATTGGCGTGAACTCGATTTAGCCGCGCTAAACCGGGAGGCTGCGCTGTTTTCAGATGCTCCAATGTGGGGCGTGAAAGATCCTCGGACGATTTTTTGTGTGAAGGGGTGGAATGAGCTTTATCAGCCGCGTTTCATCGCGACCTTCCGTCATCCGCTTGCCGTCGCTGCCAGTCTTATGAGGCGCGCTGAGGCGTGGAAAACCGCTATGCCGATTGAACAAGCTATAAGTCTGTGGTCGGCTTATAATGCGGAGTTGCTGAATCTGACCAAAAACACCGACACTGTGTTTCTTCGGTATGATGTAGCTCCGGCGCAATATTCCAAAGCGGTCAAACGCGTCGCGGATCAGTATGGATTGGATGGAGCCGCGGCAATTGAGTTCTATTCAGAAACCCTCGTCCACGAAACCGATATTGAGGACCAGGTTCCGCCTGAATGTGAGACAATATGGTCTCAACTCTTGGAGCGCGCAAGCTGACGGACAGTTCGCATTAATTCAGCGGACGATGCAGTGGGGCGCGGTCAGTTTGTAGGACCAGGTTCGTCCTTTGGGGGAGTGAATTTCGATATCACCGCCGCTGCAAATTCCGGACTCAGCGAAAATGATTTGGTCGATGGGGGTGACCTGCCAGTCATTTGGGACGCTGATTTTCTCTGTCAGGGCGTCAGTTAGCGTAAATGTTTGACGATAAGCATGCGCATGCGCTGGTAGGGCGCTGATCTGGTTTCGGATGTCTCGTTCGGTAATGGATGTGTTCCAGCGATCAAACATACGCACGCCTGATTGGGCCACAAGTGTAAGCAAGAGAGCCGCGAGGAACAGAGCTATCGTCACTTCGAAAAGTGAGAATCCTGCCTCTTTGTCTGGCGAAATGGGGGCTAGAACGCGCACTCTCAGTTGGCTCCCGATATGGTGGCTGATGGTTTCATTCTTCGAGGATAAGATCGAGAGATGAGCGGGACAATTTGAATGATTCGGGGCGTAAAGTTCCGTAAACAGTTGGACGACGTTTCAGCACTTTGAATGGTTCACCACGAATTTCAAAGAACTGATCGGCATATCGGTCAAATGTTGTTTTGCCGTCAGCTTCCACGTCCCGAACTGTTTTCGAGGTCGTCACGCCTGAATGATATTGGTGGAAAGTCCCTTCACCAATCAAAAGCAAATAGGGAATAGTTGTATCTGTCATGACCCGACGGAAAAAGTCTAGGTTTACGAGTCCTCCACCAGGTATATTAAAGGCTGGCTCATACCCGCCGATTTTATTGTAGGTTTCTTTGGTCATAATCGGCGCGTTGGATTCTGATATCGGACCATACCAGCTACCTTTTGCGGAGCCGGCTGTCGCGGCGATTTCGAAGAGCCGGTAACCGTTATTTTTCCAGTCGACCGACTCGAGCAGCTCATCTTCAACTTCTTGATTGTATCCTTTGGTTGCCGCGATTTGCTGGCGTTCGGACCCGAGATGAAAACCGACACTCGCAACAAAGGCGCCCGGATGATCATTTAAGGCTTTCAGTCCGTGGTGCAGTAAGCCGGGTGACGCCATGCGGGCGCCGTCGATGACGGGGCAGACAACTGGCGCGCGGGCCATGCGCACACCGAGATTGAGTGCACTGGCAGGTGAGGAGGAGGGATTCGGCACGTTGATATACCGGACCATCGGCCCCCACTCGTTGCGGATGCTTTGTGGTATTGGTGTGTTGGAGCCGTTTTCGAGGACAAGAATTTCAATATCTTCTGGAGCCATCTTGCGCTGATAAGGTGCCAAAAAGGATTGAACGGTCCGCGGAACCTCACGTGCCATATCGTAACAAACCAGAATGACTGAAATTTTAGGCATTTAGCGGGCTCTTTCTGTCGGACGCTTCATAATAGCGTTTGGACTGTCATCTGCCAGACCGCATTAGGTCGTCGGACCCATAATACCTCGCATGACGATTGTCTTGAGGTTTCATGGTATTGATAATTTATCTTAAGATGTCTGCCGCATAGCAGTAAATCTAATAATTGTGCGAAAAGAATTGGTGAGGATGGTTGTCATCTGAACTGAGAGGAAGTTGAAGTGAGTATCCATGTCTGTTGAGGCCCTATCATCAGTTGAAGATGCGCGTGACCAGAACCGAGAGTTCGCTCGGCTACTTGAAATCAATGCGTTCGATTTTATCGATTTTGGGTGCAGCATTGGCGGATCGATAGAGCAAACAATGCAGATTGTACCGGGCGCTCGTGGCCTTGGTATCGACATTGATTCAAAGAAAATCGAGGCTATTCGATCTGCGGGTCATGACGCGCTAGAGGCTGACGCTCGATATTTGCGGGCGACAGGCAAGCAAGTGCGATTTGCGGTGTTATCTCATTTTCTGGAGCATTTGCCCGCAGTGAAAGATGCCAATTTATGTCTACGCAGCGCGGCTGAAATCGCCTCTGAGTTTGTCATGGTGCGTCAGCCAAGCTTTGACGCCGATGGGTATTTATTCGGTAAAGGTCTGAAAACCTATTGGTCTGATTGGCATGGCCATCCCAATCGTATGACATCGCTAGAGTTGCAGCTCGCATTTGAAGATTTGTTGAAACGTGGGTTGGTCAAAAAATATGGTATTTACCAGACTGGCAAAATCACCAATGCGCGCCATAGCGCCATTCATCCGCTGGCCTCTCCGCAGGATCAGGGTGGTTACGATAAGGCGATCCACCCTGTCAAAAAGGCAACTCGGTTACCGTTCAACCAGCCTGTTTTCAAAGAGGTGCACGCCATTGCAGACCTCGATGGTGGTGGATATGTGTTTGATCTGTTTGCTAAGGCCTTTCCGGGTGCCAATTGCCTCTATGTGAGCCCATGACAGGCGCGCAATGGGGGCGAACATGGTGCCTGACGTGTTCACGCGTGCGGTTGCCAGCTAACTCGCTATTCGCTAATGATTTTTCCCGTGATTGTATAGTTACAGGAGGTTGACGTGCAGAACGCCGGACCGTCAGAAATTCTATTGGTATTGGGCATGCACCGCAGTGGAACATCCGCGCTGACGCGGTGCATGAACCTGCTTGGATATGCTGCTCCAAAGACCTTGATCAAAAGTAACAAGCGCAATCTTAGTGGGCACTGGGAATCAGAGCCTATTGCTCGGTTGAACGACGAGTTTATGGCGCTGGGTGAGTTGACCTGGCACGATTGGAAAAAAGGGTCACTGGATCGGCTGCGCGCGCGTGACCAGCGCGATTTTGGCGAAGACTTGATTGCGACCTTGGCGTCTGAATTTCCGGAAGGGCAACCTTGCGTCCTCAAAGGGCCTCGGATCTGTAGATTGATGCCTTACTATCGCGCCGCTTTGGAAGCGCAGAAGACTCCTGTGCGCGTCATCATTCCCGTCCGAAATCCATTGGAAGTCATGCGTTCATTGAGTGAGCGCAACGAAATGGAACCGGTCGATGCGAGTCTATTGTGGCTTCGGTACGTATTGGATGCGGTTGCTGGCAGTCAGGGTATGGATCGTGCATTTATTGCGTATGACAAATTTTTAGAGGATCCAGTCGCTCGGTTGTCTGCCGTGGAAGAACACCTTGGTTCGGAATACCCTATTCGAGTAGACGCGGTCAGTGATCAGATTACTGAGTTTCTTGAGCCCGGACTGAGACATCACACTTTTTCTACTATTGACGTTGCGCACGACCCGCTCACCGAAGTTTGGGTCAATCAAGCCTACGCTGCCTTGCTTGTTCTATGTGAAGATCCCGATTCTAATGTTGCCTTAGATACGCTGGCGCGGATACGCGACGCTTTCGATCAATCGAGCGACATTCTATCGACTGTGAGTTCGGGATACAAAGCGCGCGAGAGTGAATTGAAATCGCAGCTGGCTTTGGCTGAGCAGAGTTCGGCCGAGCATGTTGCGCTTGAGGAGCGCTTTGAAACGGTTCAGCAGGCATTGCTAGCCGTTGAAACAGAGCTTGATGAGAACCGAGTTTCGGCTGAGCAGCTTAAGGCGAACGATGATGAGTTAGCTGCGGCTCAAATGGAGTCGATCGGATTGAGTGAGCGATTGGCGGCGGTTCAGCAAGCACTCTCTGAGGAGAAGGCTAAGGTTGATACGACGCAGGCAAGTGATGCGAGTACGGATCGATTGCGCGCTAAGTTCAGTAATGACCTCGCAATAAAGACTCAACTGGTAGAGCGTCAAAACTTTCAACTCGTTCAGTCAGAAAAGCGAAGAAAAAAGTCCGATGTCGATCTGGGAGATGTGCTGTCGCGTCTGAAAATTCGTGAACGAGAGCTTCGCCAACTCAATCGTCAGTTTTGGCGATTGAAGGACGAGCTGAAGTGGTCAAAAGAGATTGTTCGCGCTTACGAAGGCTCGACGTCTTGGAAGATCACGTCACCCATGCGCAAAATTATTAGGCTAGTTCGCGGCACTGGATCTGTGGCGCCGGCGCCCGAAGCCTATAGCCCAGCGCCTATCGCTGATGTTGGTGAAGCGGAAACAATAGCTATTCCGGTTTCAACGCCGCGATCGGAACAATCGAAGGTGAGTGAAGTCGGCATTTTGGAGAAATCCGCAGAGTTCGATAAAGCCTACTATCTTTCCCACTATCCAGAGGCCCAACTTTATCCTGATGGCGCTGAAGCCCATTTCTTGGAAATTGGTTGGAAAAAAGGCCTCAAGCCGAGTGCAACCTTTGAAACGAAGGCCTATTTGGCGTCTCATCCCGAATTGGTATCTCAGGGTATTTGCCCCCTTATTCACTTTATAGAAGCGGGGGCTGAGCCGCGACAACGTGCAAATGGTGCGTCTTCGGATACTCAGAAACGAGGTGGGCGAGTAGCCGTCTTTATGGCCATCTCCAATGGGTATGATGACATCAAGGAACCGGAAATTGTGTCGGATAATGCCGACTATTTCGTTTTTACAGATGGGGACGTTCCAGAGGGGTCTGTTTGGCAGGCACTTCCATTTGAGTTTGTTTCGAATGATCCAACGCGCACAGCGCGTTTCGTGAAAACCCATCCGCATTTGTATTTCAAGGAATATGACTGGGCGATATGGGTCGACGCGAACCTCATGCTCACTTGCGCTCCAGAAGACCTATTGCCGTCGCCAAGCAGCTCCGACAAATTATTGACTTGGAGCCACCCGTTGCGTGATTGCGTTTACGACGAGGGTGAAGAGTGCATCAAGCGTTCGAAGGATTCCGAGGGGATTATTGGCGGGCACATGGCGAGCCTGAAGCAACGCAACTTTCCCCGAAAGGCAGGCTTGTTCGAAACAAGTGTTGTGGTTTCAAAGATGGGGGATGCTCAAGTCGAAGAAGTGTTCAATGTGTGGTGGGCGGAAATTTCGCGCTGGAGCCGCCGCGATCAACTCAGTTTGCCGGTCGCCATCAACGCGTTGGATTTTCAAGTTGGTTTGCTAGCCCGTGAACGCATATGCATGCGCACGGATCCGCGGTTTGTTTACTTTGGTCATGCCGGTCGTTGAGTGCTGACGAATGCTTCATAAAAGGTGTGCCTGAAATGTCTAAAGTCCCATACGTTGACGTAGTGGTCTGTGTTCATAATTCTCAAGAGGACGTTGCGCGCTGTATTGAATCGGTCATGGCCAGCAACTATCCTAAAGACCGTTTGAACTTGATCATTGTGGATGATGGCTCGGATGTGGAGACTCAATCTTACCTCGAGACTTGGGCGAGCGAGAAAACGAATGTTGAGCTGATCCGCCGCGAAGAGGCGGGCGGGTACACCGTGGCTGCAAACACTGGTTTACAGCGCTCAGCGGGTGAATTTTGTGCGATGCTTAACTCCGACACGATTGTACCGTCCAACTGGTTACGGAAAATTACAGCAGTGTTCGAGGCCAAGCCGGATGTCGGTGTGGTTGGGCCGTTGTCAAACGCGGCTAGCTGGCAGTCTGTGCCTGATTTGTCGGCCCCGAAGGGCGGCTGGGCGGTTAACCCGCTAATAGATGGTTATTCGGTTGACGATATGGACGCGGAGATCGAGCGATTGGCGAAGTCGATCAGCGTATTTCCTCGCGTGACACTGCTAAACGGATTTTGCTTGGTGATCCGAAAATCGATCTGTGAAACGATTGGTTATCTTGATGAAGAAGGATTTCCTCGCGGGTATGGCGAAGAGGATGATTTTTGCATTCGCGCAGTCGATGCCGGGTTCGGACTAATGATTGCGGTGAACACGTATGTTTTCCACGCTAAATCGAAAAGTTATGGTCAGAAAGCGCGCAACATGCTTAGCCAGCAGGGGCAGATTGTGTTGAAGCAGAAGCATTCCGAAGCGCGGATGAAGCGAGATGTGAAGACGATGCGCCACAATCCCTATCTTGAGCAGATGCGCTCTCTTTTAGGCGCGGTTATGAGGAACTGAATTTGAGGGAGACCGGGTAATCGAATGGTAAATGCGTGGAGCCCATATGGGGCGAATTTTAATTTTGGATAGAAAATTTAGGTGTGCGCACTTATGCGCCCTTAGAATTAAAAGGACCCCGAAAACCAAATGATTTCCGAGGCCCTGCAGACAGAGGCTATTGCGCGGGACTTCTGTCTGTATTTCTGAAGGGCTAAAATATTTTTCAATATTATATAGCCTGAGCTTTATACCTAGAAGTTAATAAGGTGTTAACCATTTCGGCGTCGTTGCGTCATTACGCCTCACTAATGATAACAAACAAATGCCCAAATTGTCAAAAATTGAAATTGGGTAGATCGCTGATGAGCCCGCGTCGGCTGACGAACGGTTGTTGAATTCTCATTTTCAATAAGGTGAGCCAAATCGTGATTGGGGGTTGATGACACGCGCCCTCATTGTGGCCATGAAGTTGCACTGTGGTTTAGCAGAATACCTAAGATTCTCGTTTTAGGATCGGCTTTGCAATTTGGACGGATTTGATGAGTAAACGCATTTTGGTGACAGGCGGGGCCGGATATATTGGTTCACACACTTGTGTAGAGCTGATTAAACGTGGCTTTCAGCCTGTTATCGTCGATAATTTCGTCAATTCTAGCCCTGCTGCTGTACAGCGTGTTTGCCAGATTACCGGAGTGAACGGGATTCCGCTGATCGAGGCGGATATTCGCGATACGACCAAGATGGTCGAAATCATGCGCGAACATGCGTGTGAGGCCGTGATCCATTTTGCGGGCCTGAAGGCTGTGGGCGAATCTACTGATAAACCGCTGGAGTATTATAGCGCCAATGTGCAAGGCTCTTTGAGCTTGCTGGAGGCGATGAAAACCGCCGGTGTGGCGCATATTGTGTTCTCGTCCTCGGCGACGGTTTATGGTGAGCCTGAATTCTTGCCCTACACTGAGAGCCACCGTCTTTCACCGACAAATCCCTATGGTATGACGAAGTACACTGTGGAGCTGATGCTGAATGATCTGGTTGCATCTGACGCAGGGATTAGCGCCGGAATCTTGCGTTATTTCAACCCGATAGGCGCACATCCGAGTGGTTTGATCGGGGAAGACCCGAATGATGTGCCCAATAATTTGATGCCGTTTGTGGCGCAGGTTGCCGTGGGCCGCCGCCCGCATCTGAACGTGTTTGGCGATGATTATGAGACCCATGATGGCACCGGCGTGCGTGACTATATTCACGTGGTGGACTTAGCTGAGGCGCACATTGTGGCGCTGGAGAAATTGCTGGAAACGCGTGACAGTTTCACCGTCAATCTTGGCTCCGGCAAAGGGTCTTCCGTTCTTGATCTCGTCAAGGCGTTTGAGGCGGCGAGCGGTAAGAAGATCAAAGTGCAGATTGCGCCAAGACGCGCTGGTGATTTGCCAGCGTTTTGGGCTGACCCGGCCTATGCTGAGGAATTGCTGGGCTGGAAGACATCGCTGACCATGGAAGACATGTGCCGTGACCAGTGGGCGTGGCAGAGTAACAATCCGCACGGCTATACTGAAGAAAGCTAAGTATCAGCCCATTAAAGGGGCTGACCGGGCCGTCCTTTTCATGCCTTAATGTGATGTATCATATTGAGACAGCTTGAAAGGGAGAGGTCCACATGGCCCGTATTCGCAATCATTTACTGAGTGGCGCATTGTTAGCGTTGGTGATCAGCCCGGCGGCGTGCGCGCAGCTTCCCAATGCGCTCAGCAGCAACCCAGCACCACAGGCGGCGCCAATGATGCAGCAGTATAATTCTAATTCGATTCAGCCAGAGACGACCTTGTCGATCAATGCAGAGGCAACGGCCAGCCGCGCGCCAGATATTGCATACCTATCGGCAGGCGTGACTGAGGAACGCAAGACGGCGAGCGAGGCGATGAAAGCCCAAGCTGCGTCGATGAATGGTCTGATGCGAGCCTTGGAAGAGGCGGGCATTGAGGCACGGGATATCCAAACCTCCGGCCTGTCACTTCATCCGCGGCATGACTATATCCAGACCAAGACGAAATCGGGCATACAATCTGGTAAGCAAGTGCTTGTGGGTTATGTGGCGTCAAATCAGGTGACAGCGAAAGTAACTGATTTAGGCGAATTGGGCGAGACGATTGATGCGATGGTTGCGCAGGGCGGCAATCGTCTAAATGGCATTCGTTTCGGTTTGGAAGATGACAGCGCGGTGAAGGATGAAGTGCGCCGCGGTGCCATGAAAAATGCTCAGGCGCGGGCGAAGCTGTATGCGGACGCTGCGGGCCTGACAATCAAACGCATCGTGTCGATCAATGAGGGAGGCACGTATGGGCGCACGCAAGATCAGGTTATGGTGACGTCAGCGCGCATGAGTATGTCGGCTGAATCCGCGCCGACACCTGTGTCAGGTGGTGAGCTGGACTATACGTCAAATGTAAGCGTCGTGTACGAACTAACCGGCAACTAAGCGCGGATTAGACGTATCCATCTGCGAGCAAGTCCTTCATGTCGATGAGACCGAGGGGCTTGCCAGTCGCATCGATGACGAACGCGTTAGAGATGCGGTGCTCTGAAAAGCGCTTGATGACGATGGACATACGCTCGTCTGGCGCAATGGTGCGCGGGGCGGGCGTCATTACAGTTTCAGCTGTGCCGTCGAGATTTCCCTCCAGCATCGCGCGGCGCAAATCGCCATCTGTGACCATGCCGATCAGTGCGCCATTTGCCTCAATAACGCCGACGCAGCCTTTGCGGCCATCCGTGACAGCAAAGATTGTGTCGCGCATGGCTGTGCTGGCCGCAACGATCGGCATGTCCGCGCGCTCTTGAATATATTCGCCTGCGGTTTGTAGTGACCGACCAAGCTTGCCGCCGGGGTGACGGAATCCGAAATCTTCTTTCGAGAAACCACGACGCTCCATCAACAACACGGTGAGGGCATCGCCGAGGGCGAGCGACATTGTGGTGGACGAGGTTGGCGCGAGGCCATTGGGGCAGGCTTCTGGCACTTTTGGCAGGGTGAGCACGACGTTTGACAGGCGGCCAAGCGTGGAGTTCGGCTCGCGCGTCATGCCGATGAGCGGCACATTGTTGGCGCGGCAATAGCGCAGCAGATCGACCAGCTCGCGGCTTTCACCAGAATATGAAATCGCGATGACAACGCTGCCCGGCGTGACCATGCCGAGATCGCCATGGCTGGCCTCTGTTGGGTGGAGGAAGAAGCTAGGCGTGCCGGTGGACGCGAGGCTAGCGGCGATCTTCTGGCCGATATGACCGGACTTGCCGACGCCCGCGATGATGACATGGCGATCTGTGGCCATGATGGCATCTGCCGCTTTCAGCATCGCCTCATCGAGGCCATCCTCCAGCGCTTGAAGCGCCTCGCGCTCAATGCGGATAACGTTGCGGGCAATGTCGAGTTCAGGTGTGTCAGCCATGAGCGGCGGTATCCGTAAGCCAGAGTAAACGCGGCAGGCAGGGCGATTTGGCCCCGAGTCGCATGAGTGCGCTATTTCTGTTGGATTTGCAGCTTAAGGGCAAGGGGGATGGTGCGCCCATCTCCAAACGCTTGATCTTTCTGCCATTTCGGGTGAGTGATCGGGGATGCATTATGTTCCTCGTATTCTCGTGACTGGCGGCGCTGGTTTTATTGGGTCGTTCTTGTGTGAGCGGTTGTTGGAGACGGGCGCGGAAGTGCTGTGTGTCGATAACTTCTTTACGGGTCGGCGCTCCAACGTGGCGCATTTGTTGGATAATCCACGATTTGAGATTATGCGCCATGATGTGACGGTGCCGCTATTTGTTGAGGTCGATAAGATCTACAATATGGCGTGCCCGGCTAGCCCGATCCATTATCAGTTTGACCCGGTGCAAACCACTAAAACGAGCGTGCATGGCGCCATCAATATGCTGGGTCTCGCCAAACGCACCCGGGCGAAGATTTTGCAGGCGTCTACATCTGAAGTGTATGGCGACCCGGAGATCCACCCGCAGACCGAGGACTATTGGGGCAATGTGAACCCGCTGGGCCCGCGCGCTTGCTATGATGAGGGCAAACGCTGCGCTGAGACGCTGTTCTTTGACTATCATCGCCAACACAATGTTGAGATTAAAGTCGCGCGCATCTTCAACACTTATGGCCCGCGCATGCACCCGAATGATGGGCGCGTTGTGTCTAACTTTATCGTTCAGGCCCTGCGCGGTAAAGACATCACGCTGTATGGCGACGGCGAGCAGACGCGGAGTTTTTGCTTTGTGTCTGATCTGGTGACTGGGCTTGTTGATTTGATGGAGACTGGGCCGGATGTGACCGGGCCGATCAATCTGGGCAATCCGGGAGAGTTCACTATCCGCCAATTGGCGGAGACGATTATTGAGCTGACCGGCGCGAAGACGAAGCTGGTTCACATGCCGCTGCCGCAGGATGATCCGCGCAAGCGAAAGCCGGACATTACACGCGCAAAAGAGACGCTAGGCTGGGAGCCCACGATCAAGTTGCGCGATGGCCTCGCGCCGACGATTGCGTATTTTGAGGAAGAAATCCGCGCGATGGGGGCGTAGGCCATCAGTGCGAGTGCATAAAACTGTTTCTTAGATAAATGCGCGTGGGTTCGGTGGCTCTTGGTGTGTGCGGCATGCCGGGTTCAAAGCGCATCCATGTGCCCGCTGTGTGTTTGCCATATTCATCCTCTAACGCACCGGACAGAATCAAAATTTCCTCTCCCCACGGATGGGCATGCGTGCGTGTTTGGGCGCCACTCTCCCAATCTACGAAGGAGACTGTGTGATTAGAATCGTTTTGAAACAGCGTCAAAGCGGTTAGCCCTGATGTGAAAGACGGGTGAGGTGGATGCGGACAAGGCGCGGCGGGTTGTTTCGTCGTCGCTAACTGGTCCAAGGCTCAACGTCTCGATGTGGGGCGGGATGATAGAAGCAGTTCGGCCCTTCATGAAGGGCACATGAACTCGACCCTCGGGCCGCCGGGGATCAGCGTCATCATGTGGATGGCTTTGCCGTCTGCGCGGGGTTCTGGCGCAAATTCGAACTCGGTGTTGGCAGCGACTAATTTCGCATACAGACTATTGAGTGCGGTCTCATCTTCCACCGCCAATGCGAGGTGATGCAGCCCAACATTCTGGCGACGATCAAAGTGAGCGCATGTATTGGGATCTTCGACCTGCCAAAGTGTAATCATCGTGTTTGAGTTGTTGAGGATGGCGGCGGGATAGGCCGGGCGTTCGGCCATGACAGTAAAGCCAAGTAGTGACGTAAAGAACCGCGTGCTGGCTGCCAAATCAGAAACTGACAGGCCGATATGGTGAACGCCTTGGATGATGGTGGATTGAGACGACATTGCGCTCTCCTGCAAAAATGTACTATTCTGTTCACTTTGTGATTTAGTGAACAGATCTGTTCATGTCAACATTATATTGGAGAATGGCTTGGCCCGATCTACCCCACGCAAAACGCATTTGCTTGAGACTGCGCAGGATTTATTCAATCGTCATGGCTATCACCGGACAGGTATTGATAAGATCATGCAGGCGTCAGGCGTTTCTAAGACGACGCTGTATAAGTATTTTCGTACGAAGGAAGATCTGGTGCTTGAGCTGCTCGCTCAACGCAGCGCCGCTATCTTGGACACGATGAATATGCGTGTGTCGGATTTGGTGACCGGCGACGAGGAAGCATCATCACGTGAGCGCGTCGGTGCGATCGTTGACGTAATTTCCGATTGGGTTGCGGGAGATGCATTTTGCGGGTGCAACTTCATTCGGGCAGTCAGCGAGTATGAGCCCGAAAATGAAGCAATCACGAAACTCGCACGCCAGCACAAGGCAGCAGTGAAAGGTTTGATCCGTGAGCAATTGATTGGTGTGCCAAAAGCGCAATGTGAGCAATTGGCTGAAGACATTATGCTAATTATAGATGGCGCAATTGTATCAGCTCATGTCCGCGAGCGCGCGGACGCGATGGCGTCGGCGCGCCGTCTCATCAATTTGCTGCTATAATGAGCGTTTGCGCCGCGCCTAGTTAGCCAAGCCGAGTTGGCGGGCTTGGTATTCTTCTACTGAGAAGGGTTCCTCGGCCGGTTTTTCGAGGACTGGTGCTACAACCGCTTTAGGGGCGGCGGGTTTTGCTTCGGCTATTGCAGCGGCTTTGACTGGCGCAGCGACTGGCTTTGGCTTTGTTGCGCGTGTTTCGCGCTCTGCTTCACCACTACCTTCAGCGAGAATAGCGCTTAGGCGGCGACCATTGAGCATAGGTTCTGCGGCAGCGTTAGGTGCGACAGGTCTTTGGATGGCATCGAAAGACGCCAGTTGTAGTGTTTCTTCCTCTGTCGTTTCATAGGTGGCGAACGCCGCCTCGACGAGCTCGGAAACGTGAGCGTTGCGGGCCTTGGACGTGTTGCCGCCTAGCATGATGGCGATGACGCGGTGGCCGTCGCGCTTTGCAGCGGTCATCAGATTGAAGCCTGATGCACGTGTGTAGCCGGTTTTGATGCCGTCAACGCCGCGCACTGAGGTGAGAAGCTTGTTGTGGTTCTTGTAAGTCTTCTTGCCCCAAGTGAAACGAGGGTTTGAGAAGTAGTGATAGAAATCAGCGTGATCGGTCAGCACAGCTTCGCCAAGGATGGCGAGGTCACGCGCTGTTGAGAGCTGTTGATCATCTGGAAGGCCAGAGGCATTCATGAATTTGGTGTTGTTCATGCCAAGAGACTGGGCCTGCATTGTCATCAGGCGCGCAAAGCGGGCTTCTGATCCGCCGAGGCGTTCAGCGATAACAACGGCGACATCATTAGCGGATTTCGTGACGAGGGCTTTGATAGCTTCTTTCACAGTAATGGTGGAGCCGGGCTTAAGCTTGAGGTTTGACGGTGGCTGGCTGGCAGCAAAACGAGAAACGGTGAGCTTTTCATCAAGGGAGACTTCGCCGGACTTCAGCGCATCAAACAACATATAGAGCGTCATTACCTTGGTGAGAGAGGCTGGATAGCGCGGATCATCTGCGCTGCGAGCGTGAAGTACCTCATCGGTATCAGCGTCGATTACGATGGCGGCGTATTTATCAGCCATGGCAGTGGAGGGGGCAACAAAAGCGGTGAGGGAGAGTAAAAATCCCGCAGCTAGGGGTTTGAAGGCTGCAGTGAATGCTTTGCGAAGCATGTTTGACGTCTCCTCTAATAGTTAATCCCAATCCGCTTTGGGTTTACTGTATGGTCGGTCAAACAGGTTGACTACACCTTAACGCACGGTGAGATATATCAATTCAGTAATCTTCCACTTCCCCTTGCAAGAAATGTGACGAATAATTTTTGCTGCACTGCACAAAAAATGTTGCGCTGCGCAAAATCATACGTTATGTAAGGCGAAATTCAGGAAAGGAAGATTCGATATGGCTGCTGCTAAAAAATCTAAACCTAAAGCAACCGCATCAGCAAAAGCTGAGGCGAAGGCACCTAAGACTGCAACAAAATCTGCAAAAAACAACGCAAAGGCACTTGAAATGGGACTTGAACAAATGACTGATTTCGCTGGTAAATTTGGTGGGTTCTCTGATGGCGGCCTTAAAGCTGTTGCCGAAAAAGCTGCTGCATCGACAGAAGTGTTTCGCACGCTTGGCGCACGCAACATGGACTTCTTCTCAAAGACACTTGAGAGTTCTGTTCAAACAACTCAGGCGCTTACAGCCGCTAAAGACCCACGCCAACTGGTTGAAATTCAATCTGGTTACGCGAAGTCATTCTTCACTGCTTACCAAAGCGAAATGACAGCGCAGGCTGAAATGTTCGTCGGTGCATGGCGTGATGCTGCAAAGCCAATGATGAACGGCTTTAAATAGGCGAACGTTCAAAATACCAACAGACTTTCGCGCCGGAGTGTTTCCTTCCGTTATATTTCTGGCATTTGCGAAGACTGGAATCAGCCGGGCCTTTTACAGGTCCGGCTTTTTTTGTGTGGTGATTTCAGGCGAGGCTCCCTAGATAAGAGCCATGAGTGAATTTATTGATTTTCAGAACCTGAGCCGCCCGAAATCTCCCAACACTTGCTTGGTTGCGCCGTCAGACTTTACATCACCGGCGGACGCAGATGATGTCGCGCCGGTTCTTAATCGCCAACGCCTTGCCGTGTTTGACCAAATTGTCGGTCTTGCTGTGGAACGTAAAGGCTGGACGCTGGTTATCGCGGATGAAGCGACGGCCCGTTTAAAGCTTGTGGTGACCAGCCGGTGGCTGCGTTTCAAGGATGATATCGACATCGCAGTGCTGCCAGTACAGGGCGAACCGGCCCATTCGACAATCGCAATCTATTCGCGGTCTCGCGTCGGGTGGAGCGATATGGGCGTAAATAGTAGGCGCGTAAACGAGCTTTTGGACGTGCTAAAAGGGAATTAAATTCAAGTTGGTGGCATTTTGAAGCGATTGGACGCTTTAAACTCGGCCAAGAACGTATATCTTAGGTTCTATGATTGACCCAATTGAACCGATCTTGATGAGTGATCCAGAAACGCCCGGCGGCGGTGACACCCCCGGTGACACCGATGGCGCAGGCGTTGATCTGGTTACGCAAACCCATATCAAGACCAAGAAGCCATCATTGTATCGCGTTTTGCTGTTGAATGATGATTACACGCCGATGGAGTTTGTCGTGTTTGTATTGGAGCGTTTCTTCAACACGAACACTGAGCAAGCGACCCGTATTATGTTGCATGTGCACCAGAAGGGCGTCGGCCTGTGCGGTGTTTTTACGTATGAAGTCGCTGAAACAAAAGTCGCTCAAGTGCTTGACCTCGCTAAGCGACACGAACACCCTCTTCAGTGCGTCATGGAGAAAGAAGACTAAGCCCTCACCATTCCTCTCAGTTTGACCCCTTTATTCAGAAAGTTCGTCCATTGCCACGTTTGTCACCCTCCCTCGAAACGGCTCTTGAACAGGCGCTAACGCTCGCCTCTGAACGCGACCATGAGTATGCGACGCTAGAGCATTTGCTACTCTCACTCACCACGGATGAAGATGCGTGTGATGTGATGACCGCGTGCAAGGTTAAGATTGATGCGCTGAAGGTTGAGCTGACCCGGTACATTGATAATGAGCTTTCCAGTCTTATTCTCGAAGACAGTGAAGGTCGCGTGCAGCCAACTGCCGCGTTCCAACGTGTGGTGCAGCGCGCCATCTTGCATGTCGAAAGTTCTGGCCGCGATGAAGTGACCGGCGCCAATGTGCTGGTGTCTATATTCTCAGAGCGCGAAAGCCACGCCGCTTACTTCCTGCAAGAGCAGGATATGACCCGCTATGACGCCGTGAACTATATCTCTCATGGTGTTGCCAAAGAGGCGGGCCAATCGCGCTCAAATGTGCCGCGCGGGGCCGAACCTGAAAGCGAAGAGCCCGTCAAACAGGGGCATGAAGCGCTGGACGCTTATTGCGTGAACCTGAATGAAAAGGCGCGCGCCGGTAAAATTGATCCACTGATTGGCCGCGATATGGAGGTCAATCGCTGCATCGAAGTGTTGTGCCGCCGCAATAAGAACAATCCTATTCTCGTGGGTGATCCGGGCGTTGGTAAAACCGCGATTGCCGAAGGTTTGGCCAAAAAGATCGTTGATGGCGAAACACCGGAAGTTCTGGATGGGGCTATTATCTGGTCGCTCGACATGGGCGCGCTGCTCGCAGGTACGCGGTATCGCGGTGACTTTGAGGAACGCCTCAAATCTGTGATGAAGGAAATGGAGCAGCAGGAAAAATCTATCCTGTTCATTGATGAGATCCACACCATCATTGGTGCGGGCGCTACATCTGGCGGCGCGATGGATGCGTCCAATCTGCTGAAGCCTGCTTTGCAGAATGGCGGTCTGCGCTGCATGGGTTCAACCACGTTCAAAGAATATAAGCAGCACTTTGAGAAAGACCGTGCGTTGGCGCGCCGGTTCCGCAAGATTGATGTGGTCGAGCCAACTGTGCCCGATACAATTAAAATCCTTACCGGTTTGAAGTCTCGTTTCGAAGAGTTCCACGGCCTGCGTTATACCAATGACGCAATCAAGTCGGCGGTGGAGTTGGCGGATCGCTTCATAACGGATCGGAAATTGCCCGATAAGGCGATTGACGTAATTGATGAAGCGGGCGCAGCCCAATGGTTGCTGCCTACCGGTAAACGCCGCAAGACGGTGAATGTCGCTGATATCGAAGCGGTGATTGCAAAGATTGCACGCATCCCCCCCAAACAGGTTTCGTCTGAGGATACGACGGCGTTGAAGTCACTCGACAGTGATTTGAAGCGGGTTGTGTTTGGCCAAGATAACGCGATTGAGACGTTGTCTGCTGCGATCAAACTGGCGCGGGCTGGCCTGCGTGAACCTAACAAGCCGATTGGCTCATATCTGTTCACTGGCCCAACCGGGGTTGGTAAAACAGAAGTGGCCAAGCAACTGGCGTCTATCATGGGCGTTGAGATGCTGCGCTTCGACATGTCAGAATATATGGAGCGCCACACGGTGTCTCGCCTGATTGGCGCACCTCCCGGTTATGTCGGGTT
Organism: Hyphomonas sp.; assembly: GCA_033851975.1. Lineage (GTDB taxonomy): Bacteria > Pseudomonadota > Alphaproteobacteria > Caulobacterales > Hyphomonadaceae > Hyphomonas. Next base: position 150,423 of record JAWSVJ010000002.1, read on the forward strand.
TGACGAGGGCGGTCTGTTGACCGACGGCGTTGACCAGCATCCGCATTGTGTCTTGCTGTTGGATGAGATTGAGAAGGCCCATCCGGACCTGTTCAATATACTCCTGCAAGTGATGGACAATGGCGCGTTGACCGATGCCAATGGCCGCAAAGTAGATTTCCGTAATGTCATCGTCATCATGACGACCAACGCGGGCGCGTCTGACGCCTCGAAAAACTCTATCGGGTTTGGCCGGGGTAAAAAGGATGACGAGCAGGAAGAGGCGCTCAAGCGTCTGTTCACGCCAGAGTTCCGCAACCGCCTTGATGCGACCGTTGTGTTTGGCGGCCTGACACCGTCGATCATCGACCGTGTTGTTGAGAAGTTTATCCTGCAATTGGAAATTCAACTTGAAGATCGCAATGTCACAATTGAGATTACCAAGGCGGCGCGTGACTGGCTCGCGGCGCGTGGGTTTGATCCGGATATGGGCGCACGTCCGTTGGCGCGTACCATTCAGGAACATGTGAAGAAGCCAATGGCTGAAGAGCTCTTGTTCGGGAAATTGAAAAAGGGCGGTAGCGTTAAGATCGATATCGACAAGAATGACGATGATAATCTGGCCTTCAAATTCTTGGCTGTGCCTGTCAAGAAGGGTAAGTCCAACAAGAAGGACGAGACCGAAGAGCCAGCATAAGGCTTTCTTCCAATTTGATATTTAGGCAGCCGCGCGATGAGAATCGGGCGGCTGTTTTGTTTTTTGCTCGCAATTCTAAGTGGCCCGCTTATGCTTATGAAAACAAATACGAAAACACGTCTGGGAGGACATCTAATTGGCCAATACTGTGCAGGGTAAGTGCGATCCGAAATTCGAAAAACTGAAAGCAGAGTTTGAGCGCAACTTTGCTGAGCGCGGCGAAGTCGGCGCATCGGTGTGCCTGTCGGTGAACGGTGAAACCGCTGTCGATTTGTGGGGCGGCGTCGCCAACAAGGAAACGGGTGAGGCCTGGGAAGAAGACACGGTGTCGATCGTATTCTCTTGCACCAAGGCAGCGACGGCGACCTGCGCGCACATTTTGATTGATCGCGGTCTGCTCAACCCTGCGGCGCTCGTGTCTGAATATTGGCCGGAATTTGCTTGCAATGGCAAAGAGATGACGACCGTGCAGATGATGCTGAACCATGAGTGCGCTGTGCCAGCGTTCCGCGAACCCGTGCGTGACGGCGGCTTCAATGACTGGGATTATATGGTCAAACGCGTCGCTGAGGAGGAAGCCCATTGGGAGCCGGGCACGCGCAATGGCTATCACATGGTCAATTTCGGCTGGACGGTTGGCGAGTTGGTGCGGCGTGTGTCTGGCAAATCGCTAGGCCAATTTTGGGCCGATGAAGTGGCCGGACCGATGGGCGCGAATTTCTGGATAGGTCTGCCGGATGGCGTGACCCCGCATATTGCGCCGATCCTCAACTATACTCCGCAACCAGATGACCCACCGCCGTCTGAATTTGTGATTGCGATGATGACACAACCGGAGTCTATCTCGGCCCTGTCCTATTTGAATGGCGGCGGATGGACTGCAAATAATGTAGACTCTCACAAAGCTGAAATTGGCGGCGCAGGCGGCATTTCAAATGCGCGCGGGCAGGTCGCTTATTATACGTCTCTGGCTTGCAATGATGGCCGTATCGTATCGCCCGAGCAGGTCGCGCGGATGAGCATGGTGACTACGGCAACTCAGCGCGACGCCACGCTATTGATTCCGACACGGTTTGCGTCTGGTTATATGAAATCAATGGACAACCGTGCGCTGAATTGTGGACCGGGCACGAGCGCAGTATTTGGTGACAAGGCCTTCGGCCATGTCGGTGCGGGCGGCTCAATCGGCTTTGCGGACCCTGAATGCGGTTTGGCGTTCAGCTACACAATGAACCAGATGGGCAATGGCCTGCTGCTCAATGATCGCTGCCAAAGCCTGATCGACGCGGCCTACACCGCGCTGGGCTACACTACCAACGCGCCGGGCGCGTGGGTGCGTTAGGGGCGCAAAGCTCCGTCCCCAAACACAAAGATGCCGCCCTGTCGAAAGGGCGGCATCCGTGAGCCCGTAAGGGCCCGTTAGGTCTCGCAAGGGATTTCACCTCGCCTAACCTATGTCCTTAGGCGCTGAGCAGAGGTTGCTCCAGCCAGACACCACATGACACAGACCCAACGGCCTTACTTGGTTTCTCACTCGACATTGGATCACCTCCTTTCAAGCGTGCGATTTGCACGTCAACACATACGGACCATTCCGTACCAATCCGAGTTAAGCATGATTTTCACTAGGGCAAAGCAAAATCGTGGGCCGCGCATAAAAAATCGCCCACCGCAGGAATTGCGACGGGCGATTGAAACTCGGCTTATGCTGGTCTGTTAGTCGTAGGCCAGAGCGCCGATTACGAGGCCTATTATGGCACCGGTCGCGACTGAAGCGAGCACTGCGTCGCCATTGTCTCCGTCGCGCACCCAATGATGGCCGCGCGGCGGATCATATAGGCCGTGGCGGTAATAGTCGTTGATATAGACCGTGCGTTGGTGCGGGCGATAATAGTGGCCGACCGTATAACGCGGGCGATACTGATTGCGATAATAAGGGCCATAGGCCCGGCCCCGCGTGGCGTATCTTTGGGTGTAGCGCGGGCGATAATCGCGATGGCGGCTGGTGTGCCGGTTCTGGTAATAATCGTTATGGCCGCGCCGATAATGGCGTCTGTCGTTGCTGCGGTTATCGCGATAGTCGCGGTGGCGATTATCTCTATGACGGGCGCGATCATTGTGATGGCTTCGCGTATAGTCACCGCGGTCATTATGGCCGCGACGACCTTGATCTGCACTGGCAATGGGCGCGATGGCCAAACTGATTGTGGCCGCGAGCGCCGCAAGGCGAGAGAGGAGTTTAGGTATATTCATGGTGTGCACCTCTTTTTCCAATGCGCATGTGGATGCGCTGATGTGCAGAGCTTGCATCAGTGGGGCTGAACTCTGGCTGAACACCGTGTTAAGGAAAGCAATGGCGGATTTTGGCGACCTTTGGATTAATGAGACGGTGACGATACCCGCTTGGGAGCTGAGCGAAGCATTCGTGCGCGCGTCTGGCCCCGGCGGGCAGAACGTCAATAAGGTCTCCACCGCCGTTCAGCTGACATGGGTGGTGGAGCATTCCTCTGTTCCCGAAGCGGTCAAAGCGCGGTTCCTTCGCATGTATGCGAGCCGGATCACTAAGGATGGACGGTTGATACTGGAAGCGAGCGAGCATCGCAGCCAAGGCCTGAACCGTGAGGCCGCGCGCGCGCGCCTGAAAGACATGGTGCTACGCGCCGCCACCCCGCCAAAACGCCGGATCAAAACGAGACCGACGCGCGGCAGCGTCCGCAGACGCCTCACCGCGAAGAAGCAACGCGCAGAGGTAAAGACGCGCCGGGGTAAGGTTGATCCGAATGAGGGGTGATTGAGGCAGGACCCAAACGTCCCGCTAGAAGGTGGTAGTTCCTCTGAGGGGTGATGCGTTTTGTTGTTTGGACAACCTGCAAACGCGTTCTTTTGGTGCGCAGAAGTGTTCGATCAGGTCGTCGTCTGTACTCGTTTGATGGTCCCAATCGGGGATGTGTTGAACGGTGAGGTCCAGGCTCGCTTTGCAGGAGGGTATGCTCATGGCGAAGGCATATCGTTCAGCTTCAGAAAGGGCCTCTAGTTTGCTGGCTTGCGACCCTGCCGTTTCGATTGCAGTGAGCATATCGGTTTCGCTAACGCCAATTTCGTCCTCCATGTGAAAGACTAGATATGTCCCAAAATCCATTCCGGTTGGCGTCTCACTATACAATGCCCGGAGCAGATCCGGGTTTAGTGTCGTTTGCACAATTGCGTTTTGGACCACGGGGTCAGTGATGCCAGCCTGCCTCATGAAGGTGAGACTTGTATCCCGAAGACAAGCGCAGCCTTGCTCTACGAGCTCATAGAATGGATCGTGGCATGTGCGGTCTCGCTTCTCGCGAACAATTTGCACGCATCTCTTGATCTCATCAGTGTCTGTTAGAAGGGCCGTGTAGTCCGATTTCGTCAGTGCCTGAACAGGCTCTTCAGATGCGTCATTTGCGGCGAATGCAACCAGCAGGAACAGGATTTTGGGCAAGTTTATCATGGCACAATCATAGATTATGCGCCCTAAAATTGAATTAAATTCAACTGGTAAATCTTATCCCGAAAGGCCAGTTAACGCGGCATTTCGGGATGACTGTACGAGGGGTGTTAGTTTGCTAATTGCTTCTCGATGGCGGCGTAGAGGCCGTTTTGGTCGGCGCCTACGATGCGGGTGTCGTTGACGAAGAAGGCGGGTGTGCCGTCTACGTTCAATGAGCGACCGAGCGATTTCATGTCAGCTAGTTGCTGCTGAATGGCCATGGATTCCATATCGGCGCGCATTTTTTTGACGTTGAGGCCAGCTTCTTTCGCGACGCTGTCGATGGACTTTTCGGTCAGGTCATTATTGTTTTTGATGGCCATGAGACCAGTGTGCATTTCAACATATTTGTCTTGTTTGTGAGCGGCCAATGCGGCGAGGGCCGCGGTTTCACTGACGCCGCCGAAGATTGGCAGCTCTTTATAGACGACGCGCACTTTGCCATCGAATTTGGTTGGCATATTGCGCACCCAGTCGGTTGAGCGTTTGCAGTAACCGCAGCGATAATCAAAGAACTCAACAACAGTGATCTCTGCATCTTCTGCGCCGACGAATGGGCTGCTTGCATCTGCATAGAGATTGTCTGAGTGCTCGCTAATTGCGGCTTGGGCCGATACAGCCGCGTCAGTTTCTCGCTTGGCCTGGAGGGCAATCAATGCCTCTTCGATGACTTCTGGGTTATCGATTAGATAATCTTTTATGATGGATTCTATTTCCGCGCGCTCAGTCGAGCTCGGCGCTTCGGCGCAAGCGGGGGCGAGAAGAACGCCGGTCATGGCAACGGCTAGGAGTGTCTGACGGATCATGAAGAATGCCTTTTCAATAGCTGACTATCGCTAACGCTAGACCTAAACGGTTCTGCGCGATTGCGTCTAGTCTGGAATTACTGTTTTAGCGGCTCTGCCCTTGAAGCAATAGGCGGCCGGGTTGACGTGAGCGGCGATAATAATCGCGATTGTCGGGATTAGACGGGTCAGTGATCAACAGGATGTCATCAGCTCGGCGATAGGTTGGCGTGCCGCGTTCGAGTGATCGGATGGCCCGGTTCGCAAAGGCGTTGGCCTGTACGATGTTGCCGATGGAGTAAGCTGATTCAGCGGTTGCCAATTGGGCGTCACCGCGCCGACCCTGCTTTTCCATATTGATGGCAAGCTGTGCCCACGCAAAACCGTTTTCTGGCTCGGCTACGAGAGCGTCGCGCAGGGCGTTCTCGGCGATTTTAATGTCTCCGGGCGCGCTGCGAGAGTTGAGCGAACGGGCATAAGCGATCAAGAGGAGCGGTTGGTTTGGTTTGAGTTCAAGCGCGCGTTTGATCGGCGCAATGGATTCTTCCGTGCGGCCGCTTTCAAACAGAACTTGGCTTTTAAGCTCATGGAAATACGGATTGTCTGGCTCATCCGCGATCAGCGTTTCTATGAGTTTGAGCGATGCTGTAATATCTGAGGCTTGCATGGCGGCAATGGCGTGAGCGTAACGCGCGGCGAGGCTGTTGTCTTCGGGCGGATACTCACGGTTCACCTTATTGGGCGTTTCGAGGAAGCCGATCAGCTTGGCGCGCATCATGTCGTATTCGTACTGCGTGCGTTCTGAAGCGGGTTTGTCCATTAGGCCCGTTTCTTCAGCTTGGAGGCGGGCATTTCGGATGCGGTCTGATGCAAGCGGGTGGGACCGGAAATATGGAAAGCGCCGGGCATTGGACAGCACTTCTTGATAACGGAAATTCTCAAAGAACTCGACGATGCCGCGCGGGGATTCGTTCAGCGCAGAGAGATATTCGATTGAGGCCGAGTCAGCCATGGCTTCTTCAGAGCGTGTGTGCACGAAGAAATTGAGCGCTGCAAATTGCTGGGATGAGCCGATCAGCGCTGCGCCGGCACTGCCTTCACCGGCTGCGATGGCCAAAATGCCGAGGCCGATTGAAACGAGGGCCGGGCGGGAGGCGATGCTGGCTGCTTTTTGGCGGCTCACCGAGTGGCCGCAGGCGATGTGGCAGGTCTCATGCCCGATGACGCCTTTGATTTGTTCTGGGTTTTCAGCCGCAATGATGAGGCCGGTGTGCAAATGGATGTTCTGACCGCCCGCCACGAATGCGTTCAATGACGGGTCATTAATGATGTAGAGGTTTACATCTGCGGGCTGTAGACCAGCAACTTCGAGGATTGGATCGGTCCAAGTTCGGATCGTCTCTTCAATCTCAGCGTCGCGGATAAGGCCCTGCGCAGAGGCCGTTGCAGCCACGATTATGGCGGCTGCAGTGGTGGCGGCGTATTTCAGGAGTGATGTCGCCATAGGGGGCGTTTCCTTCATCTGCTTGGCTGTAACCCTGATAACTTAGGAACATATTGCCCTAGAATCGAGAGGGTATCGGCATCTATGACCAAATTGTCAGATAAGGTCTGACTAGAAGATGAATGTTAGCGCCGGGTCGAGACGAAGTCCGATCTTATCACCCACTGACGGCGCAGTGAGCCGGGGAACCAACGCGATCAGTTGTTCTGAGCCGACCTCAACCACCAAGCGCATCAATGGGCCAGTCAATTGCCGGGCGATCACCTGGCCCTGCACCCTTGATGAAGCATCCTGTTGCAAACCTTCTGGACGCACTGAGATGTCAGCCGTGATGGGGATAGTCTTATCGAGGAGTTTGCGGAGGGGGCTGGCGGGGCTGATCGTATTTATTGGCCCCAGCGCGGCGGCGACTTGCGGACTATTCGGGGAGAGATAGATTTCTTGTGCGGGGCCTTGTTGCAGAATCTTTCCGCCGCGAAGAATGGCGATATGGTCGGCGCTTTCCAACGCTTCGGCGGGGTCATGCGTGACGAGGAGCGCCGGGATGCCTGCAGCGCGAATGGCGGCGAGCGCTTCTTGTCTGACGTCACCGCGCAGCGATGGGTCGAGGCCGGAGAACGGTTCGTCCATCAAGATGGCATCAGGCTTTGGGGCAAGGGCGCGGGCGATGGCCACGCGTTGTTGCTCACCACCCGACAATTGATGCGGGAAGGCTTTGGCCCGCGCGTCGAGGCGTAGGCGTGTGAGCCATTTTTTGACGACGCTGTTCGCCTCACTCTGCTGTAAATGCTTCAGCCCGAAGCGTATATTTTGCTCTGCGGTGAGGTGCGGGAAGAGTGCGAAATCTTGGAAGATAAGCCCGATGCGACGCTTCTCTGCGGGTGTGGTACGCTTCGTACTCGAGAGGGTTTTCTCGCCAATTGAGATGCTGCCCGCATCGACAGGTTCTAACCCTGCGATCAAGCGCAGAAGCGTGGACTTGCCAGCGCCAGAGCCACCGAGCAGCGCAGTGATAAGCCCCGGTTTGAGCGACAGGGAGACTGAATCGACAACCGTGTGTTTGCCATAGCACCTTGAAACACTATCGATCTTTAGCTCTTTCATGACGCGCTTCCGGGTCTTGCTCGCGACAATTGCCGTGACAACAGAATAACTGGCAAGAGGCCAGCCATCGTTATCAACAGCGAAGGCAGCGCGGCAGATGCCAAGCGCTCATCGATTGCATAGGCATGAGCTCGAACGGCCAGCGTATCCCAGTTGAACGGGCGGAGCATGAGCGTTGCGGGCAACTCTTTGAGGGCTTCAACGAAGAGAATAAGCGCGCCAGCCCATGCGCCGGACATGGCAATGGGGAGATCGATCTCTCGCGCGCGACGCATAGGTGATGCGCCGAGGCTTTCAGCGGCGTACCCGATGGAGGCAGGCGCTCGGTCTAATGCGGCGATCATTGGTTCTGCGCCCGATGTGGTGAACCGGCTAGCGTAGACCCATGCAAGGGCAATGATTGCGGCGATGCCAGTCAACGTGATTGAAAGAAGTCCTAAGATGATGAGCGCGCCAAGGGCCAAAACGGCGCCGGGAATTGCGTAGGCTGTCGACGCGGTGAAGCGAGCGAAGATGGCGCTGAGACTGTTGCTGCCGCGGGCCATGGCGATGACCAGTGCGAGAATGAAGGCCAACGCAGCGCCAGCACCAGCCAAGATGAGGGAGTTTTTGAGCGCGCCGCCAATAGGGGCGAGTGTGTCCTTGGATTCTAGGCTGAGCCAGATGAGGCGGCCAATCGGCAGGCCAAACGCGAAGATGAATAGCAATGTGCACAACAGAGTGACGCAGATGCCGGGCAATCTGGTCAGTGGCACAGGATGGACACGGCGCCAGCGTGAGGAGCTTTGCTGGCTCCCCGCTTGTCCGCGATTCCAGCGTTCCAGTAAAACGCAGGACAATACGATTGTAATGAGCACAAGCGCGAGACGGGTGGCCGCTGCGGGGTCGCCAAAACTGGTCCAGCTGCGCACGATGCCAAAGGTGAGCGTTGGCACGCCGAGTTGTTCTGCTGCGCCATAATCGGCGGCGGCTTCCATAAGCGCGAGAGCGAGACCGGCAGCGATGGCTGGCCGGGCGGCAGGAAGCGCGACGCGGAAGAAACAACGCATCGGGCTCGCGCCAAGACTCCGTGCAGCCTCGAGCGCACAAATAGATTGGGAGATGAAAGCAGCGCGGGCCGTGAGGTAGACATAGGGAAACAGGGTCAGCGCCAAGATGAGCGCAAGGCCCGGAAGGCTGCGAATTTCAGGGAACCAATAGTCGCGCGCGGCCAGCCCTGTTGCGTCTCTAAAGGCTGATTGCATTGGGCCGCCGACGCCTAGGAGGTCGCTATAAGCATAGGCGATGACATAACCCGGCGCGGCGAGCGGTAGGATGAGCAGCCATTCAAAAATCGCCCGGCCCGGAAAGCGGTGCATCGTCACCAGCCACGCTGCGGGCACGGCGAACAGTAAGATGAGCACTGCAGTGATGAGCAATGTGCCGACAGTTCCGCTTAAGTAACCGAGCAGTAGATTGTCACGCACATGCTCCCAAACCTCACCGCCGCCAAAGACGATGCCAGCGATGAGCACGGCAAAAACGGGTAAGCCAATGACAAGGCCCGCCAATAAGGCGGGTCCGTCGCTTGCTCGAAACCGTAGACTTTGGAGGACGGCAGATGCGGTAGGTATGTCTTAGTTCCACCCAGCTCGATCGAAGATTGCCTGAGCTTCGTTCTGGTTTTTGCCTAGCGTCTCAAGGGGGAAATCACTTTGCTTGAAGTCGGGCAATTTTTCTAGCCCATCGGGGAACGTGACAGCGGCGATTGCTGGGAACTCTTTGGTAGCCTCAGTCAGCATGTCTTGGCCTGTTGGTGTGGCCAAAAATTCTATGAATTTTATGGCATTGTCACGATCTGGGGCATGTGCCGCAACAGCCGCCGCCGTGACGTTGACGTGGGTGCCAGTGGTGCCTTGATTTGGGAAAGACAGTTTGGTCTTGGCCGCTGCAGCTTGCTGCGTTTTTGAGCCGACGGTCATGCGCACCCAGTAATAATGGTTCACCAGAGCAGCAGAGCATTCGCCCGCTGCGATGGATTCGATTTGCGTCATGTCACCACCTTGGGGTGGACGCGCGAAATTGCTGACGACGCTTTTGGTCCAACTTTCGGCAGCGTCTGAACCCATGCGACCAATCAATTCACCCATCAAAGATAGATTGTAGATGTTAGACGAGGAGCGCATGCATATCTCATTCTTTAGCCCTTCATCGGCTAGATCTGCATATTCATCAACCTGATCTGCTGATAGGCGTGCTGGATCATAAACGATGACACGTGCGCGTTTTGCGAGGCCGAACCAATGGCCGTTTTCTTCTCTGAGGCGAGCTGGAATGGCGGCGTTGAGCGCGGGAGAGTCGATGGATTGCGTGTGACCGGCGGCTTGGAAGCGATGGAGTGTGCCAGCGTCTGAGGAGATGATGACGTCGGCGGGGCTGTTTTCAGCCTCTGCGTTCATTGTCTCAATAAGCTCTGCAGCGCCAGCTTCACGGTAGCGCACTTTGATACCTGTGGCCTCCTCAAACGCGCGGTACATCAGCTTGTCTGAATCGTAGTGGCGGGCTGAGTAAATGTTGACCGAGCCGTTGGAGCCAATGGCCGGACCAGAAGCTGGCAGCGTAGAGGCGTCTTGGCTGCATGCTGAGAGAATGAGGCATGCTGCGCCAATGAAAATGGCAAATCTGAGAGGCATGAGATATCCTTGATTGGTGTTCAACGACACCCAATCATATTTGCGAATGGATCGCAATGCGACCTTCGATCACGTTTAGCCCAATTCTTGCAAGATACAAATAATAGGCTCTCGCACGGGTTGAAACCTCTTTTCGTGCGCAGAATAGTTGAGTAAGTTACTGAGAAGTTAACGGGTAGTAGTTAGCGGGTGGGAATGACATGTGCGATGTTGTGGTAAAACTGGATGTTTCGTCTGATCAAGAGGACGCGCTGTTAATGTCTGTTGTTCATTCGTTTATCGAAGATAAGCATGTTGAACACTCAACGCTGGACGCGCCGAGCCTGATGTTGCGGCCGACTGTATTGCCGTCTGGCAAGCTGGGTAAGGCTGTTGTGTTCCAAGATCCTTCATGGGCGGATGCGTTTAAGCTGTTCTGGGAAGAGCGGAAAATGCAGGCGGCGATCGCCTGAGCGTTTGCCCATCGGGGTAAATGTCCTATGACGGCCCCATGAATACTCAGCCTTCTGGCCCTCCACATTCTGTTGCGATTATAGGTGCAGGCATTATTGGCCTGTCTGCCGCGTGGGCGTTTGTGCGGCGCGGTGTGCGGGTGACGGTTTACGACCCTGCACCGGAAGAACGCGCAGCGAGCTGGGCGGCGGCGGGCATGTTGGCGCCTGCGTATGAGGCCGGGTTTGAGCCCAAAGCCCACCCTGACCTTTTCAAGATTTGCGAGACATCTGCAGCCCTTTGGCGGGGCTTTGCACGAGAGCTGTCTTCTGTAACAAATACTGCGCTTAGTGTGTCTTTTGGAAAGACGCTGGCTGTGGCCATAGATGAGCATACTGCACCGCGATTGCGCGATCTGTTGGGGGCGTTGGATACGCGCGGGCAATCACTCGAACGACTGAGCGGCGATGTGCTTCAGCAGCAAGAATCAGCGCTGTCACCGAATTTGGCGTTGGGCGCTTGGCTGGCGAGTGATGGGCAGGTTGATAACCGGGCTGTGATGCAGGCTTTGCGCATTGCGATTGAGGCGACGGGCTTGGCGACGTTTGTGACTGAGGCAGCGCCGCTGGTATGGAAAGCGGGCAAATTGAGCGTGTCTGGCCATGATGATGTGCTGATCGCGGCGGGTTGGCAGACCGGGGGCGTAAGCGTGCAGTTTGATGCAGTTTCGGGCCGTTTGGATGCAATTGAGCCGTGTTTGGAGGCGCTTTTGCCGATTGGCGGGCAAATGCTGTCTGTTGTGCCAGCCGAGGGTCAAACGCCCGACGCGACCCTGCGCGATGGGAGCCTGTATATCGTGCCGAAATCTGACCGGGTGATCATTGGCGCGACAGTGGAGCCGGGCGTGGCACTTAGTGAGCCGACGCCAGAGGCCATCGAGGCATTGATGGCATCGGCGGCGCGGCTGTGCCCCGGTCTGGCAGATGCGAAGGTGATTGAAACATGGGCAGGCGTGAGGCCCGGCCTGCCGGATCATGCACCGATGATTGGGCGCGGGCCAGAAACGGGCGCATGGCTGGCGACCGGGCATTATCGCAATGGGATATTGCTGGCGCCTTTGACCGCGCGTTGGATCGTCTCTGCGATGTTGGATGAGGTTTACGATCCGCTGATGGCGGCGTTTGCCCCTGCGCGCTTTACGACTGCGACCGCTTGAAGCTGGACGGACTTTGAATCGTTGCGTATTTAGAGGCCAGATAGGGAGACATACTCAATGCATCAGATCGCACCGATGAGCGAAGATCAGGCGGCAATTAAAGAGGCCGTAGCACGCACAATTGCGCCATTCGACGATGAATATTGGCTCAAAACGGACGAGACGGGCGATTGGCCGGAAGAGTTTTGTAATGCGATGGCCGAAGGTGGTTGGCTGGGCATTGCCTTTCCCGAGGAGTATGGCGGCGCGGGCCTTGGCCTGACAGAAGCCGCCCTGATGATGCAGACTGTGACGCGCAGCGGCGCGGGGTTCTCTGGCGCATCGGCGATTCATCTGAACATTTTCGGGCCAAAGCCTTTGGAGAAGTTTGGTACCAATGAGCAAAAGCAGGAGAGCCTGCCGAAGCTGATCTCTGGTAAAGAGAAGATGTGCTTTGCTGTGACCGAGCCTAACTCTGGCCTCGACACATCGAGCCTCGAGACCAAGGCTGAGCGCACCAATAATGGCTATACGATCAATGGCCGCAAGATTTGGACGACGGGCGCGCAGCGCGCTGACAAGATCCTGATCATTGCGCGCACGACGCCGAAAGACCAGTGCGCTAAGCCGTATCTGGGCCTGTCATTGTTCTACACTGATCTGGTACCTGAGAAGATTGAGCGCCAGCCCATCCCGAAAATGGGCCGCAAGGCTGTTGAGTGTAATACGCTGTTTATTGACGGTCTCGAAGTGCCCAAAGAGCATTTGATTGGCGAAGAAGGCCAAGGTTTCAAATATCTGCTTCAGGGCCTGAACCCTGAGCGCGTGTTGTTTGCGGTTGAGTCTGTTGGGCTTGGCTTTGCTGCGCTGGAGCGTGCGGCGCAGTATGCCAAAGAGCGTGTGGTGTTTGGCCGTCCGATTGGCCAGAACCAAGGCATTCAGCACCCATTGGCCAAGTGCTGGGCTGAGCTGAAAGCGGCAGAGCTGCTCGCCTATGCGGGCGCGAGCCTTTACGATGCGGGCAAGGATTGCGGCGCTGAAGCCAATGCTGCCAAGTATCTCGGCACGGAAGCGGGCTTTACCGCCTGTGAAACAGCGGTGCTAACGCATGGCGGCATGGGATACGCAAAAGAGTATCACGTTGAGCGGATGATGCGCGAAGCGATGCTGGCGCGGATTGCCCCGGTTAGCCGTGAGATGATCCTCAACTTCATTGCTGAGCGCGTTTTGGACCTGCCTAAAAGCTACTAAATCATACCTATCCGGTTTGGAATCGAGAGGCAGTTTTGCAGTGCTTGCGAAATTGCCTCTTGAGCCGATCCCCATGCCAGCGCTAAAGCTTGAGATATGACAGATACACTTCCAGACAGATTATGCGTTGATCCCGATAGCCCGTTTTACAATGGCGATTTGCTGACCCAAGGAATTGGTGTGCGGTTTAACGGCACTGAGAAAACCAATGTCGAAGAATATTGCATTTCAGAAGGTTGGATCAAAGTATCCGCTGGCAAGGCCGTTGATCGCAAAGGTAAGCCGTTGACCATGAAGCTTAAGGGCAAAGTGGTTGTGTGGCTCGGCGACGATGATCCGGGCGAAGGCGCGGAATAGTCCTAAACTCAACAGTAGACGCGCGCTGAAAACATCCTAAGCTCTTCAATATTCATGGGAGGAGTTTTTGATGGCCTATCTGATTGCGGGTTTAGTGGTGTTCTTCGGGGCGCATTTATACAGCGCGCTGCGCAGCCGTGAGGCGGGCGCGGGCTTGGTCGGAAAGCTAGGCGCTGGGCCCTATAGAGGGCTGTATAGCATTGTCAGTCTGGTTGGCTTTGGCCTCATCATCTATGGTTTTGGGCAGGCGCGACCCTCGCCGATAATCTATTCACCGCCAGTTTGGACGCAGCATATCAACATGTTGCTGATGGTGTTTGCGATGGTATTGATTGTCGCCTCTAATTTTCCGGCGGGATATATCAAGAAAGCGACGAAGCACCCGATGCTGGTGGCGATCAAGCTGTGGGCGTTGGGGCATTTGCTGGCCAATGGCGAACTGAATTCACTGTTACTGTTCGGGGCGTTCCTCGCCTTTGCAGTGTTTGACCGGATCGCGATGAAGAAGCGCGGCGATAATGGGCCGACGGGCGAGGTGAGCGCGATGTGGGATGTGGTGTCTGTTGTGCTTGGGCTGGGCGCCTATGTTGCCTTCATGATGTATCTGCATCCGATCCTGTTCGGCGTTAGCGTGATGCCGGGATGAGCTTGAGAGCGCAGTGCCAGTGCGGCCAGTTGAGCGTTGAGCTGTCTGAAGGCGTGACGCCGGATGTTGTGGTCTGTCATTGTGTGGACTGCCAACGGCGCGCAGGCTCTCCTTTTGGGGCTGGTGCATATTACCAGCTATCTGATGTGACGATCACAGGCGAGGCCAAGCGTTATGTGCGCAAAGGCGATAGCGGCGCGGACTTTACGACATGCTTCTGCGAGACGTGCGGGTCTAGCGTGTATTGGTTTAGCGGTAAGAAGGTAGGCGCAATTGGCGTGGCCGTGGGCGCGGTGGCAGACGCCGATTTCACGCCGCCGGTGCGATCTGTCTATGAGTGCCGAAAATATGACTGGGTGACGCTGCCAGACCGCCTCCAACGCTTTGATAAGGGGCGGACGGGGTGACGATCAGGATCGCTCGGCCCGAGGATGGCCCGGACATCGCCGGGATCTATGCGCCGATTGTCGAGAGCAGTTTCATCTCGTTTGAAGAGATAGCGCCGACGCCTGATGAGATGGCTGGTCGGATTGAGGCGACGCTGAAGACCCATCCTTGGCTGGTGGTTGAGGAGGCGGGCCGGGTTATCGCTTATGCCTATGCGGGGCAGCATCGCACGCGCGGGGCGTATAAATGGTCTTGCGATGTGAGTGTGTATGTGGGCGAGGCGGGGCGCCGGAAGGGGCTGGCGCGCCAGCTTTACGCGCGGCTGTTCGCGACATTGGTCAATCAGGGCTTTGTGAGCGCGATTGCGGGGATTACACTGCCGAATGAGGCGAGCGTTGGCCTGCATGAGGCGATGGGGTTTGAACCGGTGGGTGTGTATCGCCGCGTTGGCTTTAAGAACGGTTCTTGGCGGGATGTGGGCTGGTGGAGCTGTTCTCTGGCCGCGCCGCCCGAAAGCCCAACTGATCCGCTGGCGTTTGGAGCACACCGGTCAGCGTTTGATGCGGGCTGATTGCATGAGTCGCCGTCACGGCATCGCTCATCAATTCTTGCCCCGTGGGGCCACGCAGGGTAGAGCATTTCCCATGTCAAAACATACTCAAATTCGTCGTAAAACTGTTCGTGATATTGCCGCTGCTAAGGGGAGCACACCGCTGGTCTGTTTGACCGCGTATGATGCGCCCACCGCCGCGCTGCTCGATCCGCATTGTGATCTGCTGCTGGTGGGCGATAGCCTCGGCATGGTGGTGCATGGTCTGACGTCTACAGTTGGCGTGACGATGGAGATGATGATTATGCACGGGCAGGCGGTGATGCGCGGCTCTGAGCAGGCGATGGTCGTGGTTGATATGCCGTTTGGGTCTTACGAGACCAATTCCGATCAAGCGTTTTTGAATGCGGCGCGCATTATGAAGGAAACGGGCTGTTCTGCCGTGAAGATCGAAAGCGGGACGTTTGCTGCGGGGCAGATAGCGCACATGGTTGAGCGCGGCATTCCGGTGATGGGGCATGTCGGTTTGCGTCCACAGGCGATTAATGTGGACGGGGCGTTCAAGGCCAAGGGCCGCACGAACGCAGAGCGTGACCTAGCAATGGCCGAGGCGATTGCCGCTGATGAAGCGGGCGCGTTTGCGATTGTGATTGAGGGCGTGGCTGAGGATTTGGCCGATGAGATTACGAAGGCGGTGAGCTGCCCAACAATTGGCATTGGCGCGTCAGCAACATGCGACGGGCAGATCCTTGTGACGCCGGATATGCTGGGTGTGTTCGATTGGACGCCAAAATTCGTTCGCAAGTTTGGAGATATGAAAGGCCTTATTGAGTCTGCGGCTGCTGAATACGCTGAAGGCGTGCGCGAGCGCACCTTCCCGGGCGACAAAGAGACCTATTCTCTAAAGAAACCTGCAGCCAAACAGCCCTGATTTGTTGCCTGTTGCGACGGGCGCGTCTAGGTTCGCGCAAAGTTTGAGTCTTTAGTATCTGGAGCTACCCATTGAGCGATATTTTCGACGAAGTCGACGAAGGCGTACGCAAGGACAAAATGGAGACTTGGTGGTCGAGTAACCAGGTCTACGTCTATGCTGTTATAGGTGTGATTGTTGGCGGGGTTGCGTTGAACGAATTTGTTCTAAAGCCGACCAAAGCCAAAGGTATCGCCGAACGCGCGCATGTGCTGGAAACTGGCATGGTCGCGCTCGAAGAAGACCGGTTCGAAGTGGCTGAAGCGAGCTTCTCTGAGCTGGCAGCTGGTAAATCAAAGCTGGCACCAATTGCGGCGAATATGCTGGCCGAAACACGGCTGGAGCAGGGTGACACTGAAGGCGCAGCGCAGGCATTGGCCGCGGCTGGCACTGTTGAGGGCGGGCCGTATGCACGCCTCGCTCTGCTGAAAACAGCCTATGCGAAAGCAGATAGTTTGAGCCTGTCAGAATTAGAAGCTGTTCTGGGGAGCTTGTCTGTTGAGGACGGCCCGACTGGCGCGTTGGCGCGAGAACTGCTGGCGGCAAAAGCGTGGAAAGAGGGCGATAATGCCCGCGCGCGCACCGAGTTTAACCGTTTGAGACTGGACCCGAACGCGCCGGAAGGTTTGCGCCAACGCGCTGAACTGGCAATGGCCGCAATTCCGAAGGCGAGTGTAGAGGCTGCAGACGCTGAAACTGATGCTGAAGACACGAGCGAGGCCGTTGATGCGGCTGAGCCTGATACCGAAACTGACCCTGTAGACACGAACACCCCCGCTGAGGAGACTGAGCAATGAGTCAATTGCGTAACCTAATTCTAGCCGGCGCGCTGGGCGGTACTGTCCTTTTGAGTGGGTGTTCCACCGTTGGGAAACTTACAGGTTCCAAAAAGAAGGCTGAGGCTGACGCCGCCGACAAGGCGGGTCGAATCACCATGGTGCTTAATGATGACGCTTTGACGGCCAATCCTGAATTGGCGACGACACCGGTTGAGCTGCCCGAAGCTATCGTCATGGCGAGCTGGCCGCAGGCGGGTTCTAACGCGGCGAAAGTTGTTGGCCATGTAACGGCGGGCGCTGAATTGACCGTCGCGTGGCGCAATAGTGTTGGCGCTGGCTCTGACAAGAAATCGGCACTTGCGACGCCGCCAGTTGCTAGCGAGACGACTGTGTTCACGCTGGATGCTGAGCAGCGCATCGTTGCGACGGATCTGTCATCTGGCAACACGGTTTGGCAAAAGCGACTGCAGGTCGACAATAAGCGCGACAAGGTTGCGCTTGGTGGTGGCCTTGCTGTGAATGGCGACACCCTGATCGTGGCCAGTGGCTATGGCTTTGTTGCGCGCCTGAGTGCGACGGACGGCGCAGAGATTTGGCGCACCAAGCTGAACGCACCGATGACGGGCGCACCGACGGTGAAAGACGCTGATATCTTTGTGGCGTCGAATAATAATGAAGTGTTCTCGCTGTCACTTGAGACGGGTGAGGTCGATTGGAGTGACCAAGCGATCTCTGAAACGGCGCGTGTGCTCGGAAGCTCTAGCCCCGCCGCAGTGGAAGACTTTGTGATTGCGCCGTATTCGTCTGGCGAAATCATCGCATATTTGGCGTCTAACGGGCGTCGCCTCTGGACTGATGCGATTACGCAGGCCGGGCGCTACACACCGATTTCTGAGATTAACGACATTGGCTCACGGCCTGTATTGTCCAGCGGCATGGTGTTCGCATCTAGCCAATCGGGCGTTACCGTTGCCATTGATGGACGTAGTGGCAACCGCGTTTGGAGCCAATCTATCGGTTCTGCGCAGGCGCCGGCACTTGCTGGGCGTTTCATGTTCGTTGTGGGCAATGAAGGGCGTCTTGCGTGTTTGAACGCGGCAAATGGCGAAGCTTATTGGGTGGTTGACCTGCCGCGCTTTGAAAAAGAGAAGAAGAAAAAGGACCGGATTAGCTATTCTGGGCCGCTTCTGGCATCGGGAAATGTCATCCTTGTGTCGTCCACGGGCGAGCTGCTTGCGTTCTCTCCACAGACGGGTGAGCAAACTGGCTCTGTCAAAATTGGTCAATCCGTGTATATCGAGCCGATTGCTGTGCAGGATAAAATCCTTGTGCTCACTGATGAGGCACGGCTAATCGCCATTAAATAGGGCGGGCGGGTTATTCCGCGCGTCCCTTCGCACTAGAAGACCGTGAACGGGCCGAGCCACCATGCCCCTTAAAATAGCTATTGTCGGACGCCCGAATGTGGGCAAATCCACACTGTTCAACCGCCTTGTCGGGAAGAAAATCGCCTTGGTTGATGACCAACCGGGCGTGACGCGTGACCGCAAACAACATGAAGGCCGTTTGGCTGATCTGCCCCTGATGGTGATTGACACCGCTGGGTATGAAAATGTGTTTGATGGCAGCCTTGAAAGCCGGATGCGTGAGCAAACTGAACTCGCGATTGCCGAGGCTGACCTGTGTCTGTTCATGATTGACGCCCGTATCGGCGTGACCACGGAAGACCAGCATTTCGCAAAGCTGCTGCGCCGGGCTGATATTCCCGTTGTGCTGGCGGCAAATAAAGCCGAGGGCCGCGCCGGGCAAGAGGGCCTGTATGAAGCGTTCTCGCTGGGCATGGGAGAGCCGATTGGGCTGTCTGCGGAGCATGGTGAGGGGATGGCTGAAATTTACGCCGCCATCCGCACATCGCTGGGCGAAGAAGCCTTTCTAAAAGCGCTGGAAGAGTTTGAACCTGATTATGAGCGCCAAGGCGGGGATGATGTTCTCGAGAAGTTGGCGCACATTAATATTGATGACACGTCGCTCTCTGATGATGACCTTGTGGCCGCGATTGAAAAGGCCGATGTTGATGTCGAGCCGGAGCCACCGCGCAAGGACAAGCCGATCAAGCTGGCCATTGTAGGCCGCCCGAATGCCGGTAAATCCACGCTGATCAATCATCTGCTGCAATCTGACCGGTTGCTGGTGGGCCCAGAGGCCGGGATTACGCGGGATTCTGTGTCGATTGACTGGGAATGGGAAGACCGCCGCATCCGCCTCGTTGATACGGCAGGTTTGCGCCGCAAAGCACGAGTTCAAGAAAAGCTTGAGCGCATGTCGACGGGTGAAACCGTCCGGTCACTGAAGTATGCTGATATCATCGCATTGGTGATGGACGCCCATGACGCGATGGAAAAGCAGGATTTGCAAATTGCTGATCTGGCTTTGCGCGAGGGGCGGGGCATCGTGCTCGTGATATCCAAATGGGACACGGTGAAAGACCCGGAGAAGGCGTCTAAGCATATCCGTCAGCTCGCCAACCAAGTTATGCCCAATGCAGGCGGTGCGCCGATTGTGTTCCTGTCTGGCCTGACGGGTAAGCATGTTGAACGCCTGATGCCGAGCGTTGTGAAGGTCTATAAGGACTGGAACGCGCGCGTTAAAACTGGTGATCTTAACCGTTGGCTCCGCCACACAGTTGATCGCCACCCGCCGCCGAGCATCCACGGTAAACGCATTAAGCCGCGCTATATGGCGCAGATGAAGGCGCGTCCGCCGACGTTTGTTCTGATCGCATCACGCGGTGAGCATATGCCGGAAACGTATAAGCGGTATCTGACCAATAATTTGCGCGATGGGTTTGACCTGCACGGCGTGCCGATACGGTTGTTCGTGCGCCAAGGTAAAAACCCGTATGCGGATAACCCAACTGGGTTCCACCAGCGCAAAGCAAAATTGCAGAACGCCGCGCGGAAGAAGAAGCGGAAGTAGCTTCGGCTCGTTCAGCGTCATCCCGGAAATGCTGAAAAGCATTGTCCGGGTTCTAGCACCACAAAAACAAATTGGGTCCCGGACATTTGCTCTCGCAAATTCCGGGATGACGTTTCCTCATGTCCACTCTTCCCGACGCAAGTTGGGATCAAGTGGGGAAGTTGCAGCTGGGTCCCAGCTTTCGCTGGGATGAGCGGGAGAATGCAGAACTCTGCTGCTGCGAGGCTTTCCTGTTCGACGCGACAATTTGATAAGTGATCCCTTAAATTTGTGGACCTCTTGTAGGGATCTATCAATCGGTGGATGATATTCTCCCTTAGATTGATTTATGCGCATCGGGTGGAGATATGGCTCAAGAGAAATATACCGCGGCTGAACTTAGGCTTTTCGAGCAGCTCATTGGCCGAATGATGCTCGACAGCGCGTATGATGGAAAATGCTCTGTCGATAGACATAAAGAGACGACTGAAAATCGTTGGACACTTTCCAATCCTCGTAAAATCGATATCGTCGGGAACCGCCTACCAGCATTCCATCAAATGAGTACTCTAGACGAGATAGAGGCATGGGAGGTGTGGGGATTTGCCGAAAGGACCACTGGAAAATCGAATGATAGTCTATGGGTCAAAAATACCCATGAGATTCGTGGTTTGATGGATCGCTATCTAGCAAAAGGGGATCCGTGGCCGCATCTCTGTCATATTATAGGGTTGTTCTTAGGTAGTGATCATCACTACGGAGAGCTTCCTTCAAAACAAAAACCGTTCAAACTGTCGAACAGTGACGGGCGCGCTGGCTCTCGATCATCTGCTTTCTATAGAAGTGAAATGGATTTATTCGCTGGGGCAGGATATGCGAGAAAAATTGAGGATTACTATCAGTGGACAATGAAAATTGGCTACGAAATGTTCTACGCTTGTCTTTGGAATAATGCTTTCCGGTCGCTAGTGGATTTGGAAACCAAACAAACATTTTGTGCCCGCGTCTCAGATGAAGCCGATAAGAGTTGGAGGAATATGCCTCACGCATTGAGGGTGAGTCTTTACCGCGGGCATCCCGGAGAATTTAGCGACAAGTATTTCGACCTTTTATGCAATCATTGGGATAAAAAGACGCAATCATGGCGCATCGACAGTTCCGCATGTGATGCTGAGGATCATAAAACTTATCGACTAATGTCTGAATTCTTGGCGGATAACGGATATTTGGCCGATGGGCTTGGGGACTGGAGCATGTTCTTCCGAAACAATGATCGTTCGCCGTACTTTCAAGTGAACTAACTAGGCCGAGACGTGTCGTAGGGGCTGTCTAGGGAGAAGACGGGGATGATGGCTGAGATTTCTGTGCCGTCATCGTCGAGCAGGTCGTAGGAGCCGCTCATCATGCCGGAGGGGGCCGAGAGTGGCGCGCCGGATGTGTAGCTGAAACGCTCGCCCGGTTCTAGCGTTGGGGTTTGGCCGATGACGCCATCGCCTTCAACGGCTTGGCGACGGCCAGCGGCGTCAACGATCATCCAATGGCGGCGCACAATCGTCCATGTGCGGTCACTCTCGTTTTCGACTTCGACAGTGTAGGACCACATAAATTTGCCGCGTGCCGGCTCTGACTCATCATGCATAAATTTCGGGCGAACGCGGATGCGGACGCCTTCGGTAATCTTTTCATACAAGGGAGGCGGAGTCCGCTTAGCCATTCGGTGAAATTGCTCCATTTTGGTTCACACTTGGTTAAGCGCGTTTAGCACATCGCGTTCTAAATCGTCAGCGTCTTCTAGCCCAACCGAGAAGCGCACCCAGCTGGCGTCTAGCCCCATTGAGGCTTGTTCCTCAGCGGTTAAGGCGCGGTGGGTCGTCGTTGATGGGTGACAGGCCAGTGATTTGGTGTCGCCAAGATTATTACAGATATCAACGAGTTGCAGGCTGTTTAGGAACTTAAACGCGCCCTCTTGGTCGCCCTTTAGGGACAGCGCGATCAGGGTTCCTCCAAGGCGCATTTGCTTTTTATGCACGCTGTAGTGGGGATGATCTTCCCTATGCGGATAACGAACACTAACAGAACTTTCATGTTCGGCGATGGCGTCAGCGAGTCTCGCAGCGGTTGCGGACTGTGCTTCGACGCGCAAGCGCATTGTCTCGACACCTTTGAGGACGACCCACGCATTGAAGGGCGCGGCCGCCGGGCCGGTGTGGCGCAAATATGGATCGTAGATTTCTTCCATCCGCTCAGTGGTGGTGAGCAGCGCGCCGAGCATGACGCGGCCTTGGCCATCCATGTGCTTGGTGGCGGAATAGGCGACGACGTCGGCGCCGAATTTTAGCGGGCACTGCAAGATAGGTGTGGCGAACACATTGTCCACGACGAGCAGCGCGCCGGCCTTTTTGCAGAGGTCAGCGACAGCCTGAATGTCTACGCCGTCTAGCAGCGGATTAGCCGGGCTCTCGATGAGGACGAGTTGGCAGCCCTTGGCGATTTCGCGCTCCCATGCCTCTAGGTCTGCGCCATCAACGAAGACGGTCTCGATGCCATATTTGGGCATGAGGTTGGCGATGATCCAGCGGCACGAACCAAACAGGGCGGTGGCGGCGACAACGCGGTCACCTGATTTTAGCGGCGCAAGAATAGCGGCGGCGATTGCGCCCATGCCGGAGCCTGTGAGGCGGCAGGTTTCTGCGCCCTCAATGAGAGAGAGGCGTTCTTCGAGCATGGCGCATGTTGGGCTGCCATAACGGGAATAGACGAAGCCGTCTTCTTCGCCAGCCATGCGGGCCTGTGCCTGTTCTGCACTGTCATAGGCATAGCCGCTGGTGAGGTAGAGCGCCTCGGCGATCTCTCCATGTTGCGAGCGCATGAGGCCGCCACGGATCGCTTTTGTTTGCGGGTTCCAGTTCTTGCCTTTTGCGTCGTCTGACATGGGGTGTTTCCTTGTATGATATTCGAACCGCTTTCTACGCGTGAAGCGGGGCCGGGGGCAAGGCGGATTGGGGGGATTTGAGAGCGACGATCTTATTTTCCGCTCATCCCAACGAAAGCT
>JAWSVJ010000002.1:173264-986498 GCA_033851975.1 Hyphomonas sp.
CTTTCGTTGGGATGAGCGGAGGATTGAAATGGGAATGCAATTTGCAAAGGCGAGTGTCGAATATCCGCTTTGGTCTGCTGGGTGAGCGCTTGATGTCTCATCCTGTTGCAAAATCTGTCGATTTGCCGGACTTAGAGCGAGTGAAGACAACAATTTGACCAAATATTGGGGAAGTTTCAGCATGGAATATGGGCACGAGATCATTGATGGGCTCAAATCAGCCTCCATCGACATTTATAACCACGTGAAATCTGGTGAGGGGCTGAAGCTTCTGAAATCAGAGAATGCGTCGGGTGACGGGCAAATTGGCCTCGATATTTATGCTGATCTGGCTTTCCGCAATATTCTGGCTAAATGCGAGTCTGTGTCGCGCGTGGTGTCTGAAGAAGGCGACGACATGACCAAGCTGCGCGAGGCGCCTTACAGCGTCGCGCTTGACCCGATTGATGGCTCTAAATCTGCGCTTGTGGGCATTCCGTGCGGCGCGATTTTCGCGGTGTTTGAGGGTGTGGGCGGCATGGCCGACTTTACGGGCAAGAACGTGGTCAGCGCGGGCTTCTTCGTGTTTAGCATCAATCTTGAGCTCTACATCTCCAGCGAGAATGGCGTCAGCCAGTACATCTATGATGAGGCCGCTGCCACGTGGAACCTCGAGCAGAATTTCACGACGATTGCGGACAAGAACACAATGTCAGTCAACACGGGCGGCATGGAATATTGGACGCCGCTGCTGAAGGGCGCATTTGCGGACTTCTCCAAAGATGGCGGCAACCAGCGTTGGTATGCGTCTATGGTCGCGGACGTGAAACGCCTCCTCATTGAGGGTGGCGCGTTCATCTATCCGGCCAACTCCAAAAAAGGCTATGAGAACGGCCACCTGCGCCTGATCTATGAAGCGATCCCGATGGCGTATCTGGTGAAGAAGATTGGCGGCGCGGAAAGCGACGGCACGCAGAGCCTGCTCGATATTGCACCAACAGAGCTGCACCAGAAAGTTCCGGTCTATCTCGGGGCGAAGGGCTTGCTTGGGAAGTTTACGGGTTAGGCTCTCCGTCCTCACCCGTCATCCCGGAATTTGCAAACCCCACCCCGTCATCCCGGAATTTGCGAAGCAAATGTCCGGGACCGGGCCCCCTCACACTCTAAAAACACCTAGGCCCCGGACAAGCGTAACCGCTTTCCGGGATGACGTGCTTTTGGGACAGGTTTCCTCCACTCCCGCTCCTCCCAACGAAAGTTGGGATCCAGCGGGGATGTTGCGTCTGGGGCCCAGCGTTCGCTGGGATGAGCGTGCGGCCTTAGAGGTTGCTGGATATCTTTTTAGGATTGAATTTTGAGGTTTGCTAACCACATGCTCTTCTCGGGTCGAACCCGACTTCGTGGTCACAATCAAAATGAGGAGTGAATTAGCATGGTAATTTTTACGGGCGATCGAACTCAGTTCAATCGATACATTGGGCCGTTTTTGAGAAATACTGTTCAGTACCACACTCGAGCGTACAAGAATGAAGTTGGGTGTTGTGAAAATTGTCAGGACAACAGCGCTATACTAGATGCCGCTCATAAGCATGGCTCCAGTCGACAAGAACTCATTGATAAGGTTCTTAATGAAGTCGCACCCAATTGTTCTGGTGAAGAAATTTTAGAAGTTGATCTAGAAAAATTTACGAACAGCTTTAAAGCAGCGCATGATCCGATTGGCGAGGTTATCAGAGTGCTGTGTAGACCTTGTCACACGAACTACGACAATGGAGCGGTGACCGAATAGCGTCAGACCTACACCCGCTCATCCCAACGAAAGTTGGGATCCAGCGGGGACATCGCATCTGGATCCCAGCGTTCGCTGGGATGAGCGGTGGTTGAGGGTGTGTGTCTTGGCTGGGTCTTTCAGAGATGGGTCCCCAGATGGCTTTGCCATCGGGGATGACGCGTGTGGTGGGCGAGGTTCCTTCCCCACAAAACACCCTAATTGTTGCATCTCGTGCGTGAATCATGTCGGGTGCGGGGTATGACGGATTTATCAGGTGTTGTGCCCGATCATGTGATTGAGGCGATGATTGCGAGCGGGCAGGTGGGCGTGAGTTTGCCTTTGGCTGAGGGGCAGGTGCAGCCTGCGAGCCTTGATCTGCGCCTTGGTACGGAGGCTGTGCGTCTGCGGGCGAGTTTTTTGCCGGGCAAGACGCGCACTGTCGCGCAGATGTTGGCGGAGCCGGGGCTGGAGATGCACCGGGTTGCGCTGACGGATGAAGGCAGCGTGCTGGAGACGGGGTGCGTTTACCTCGTGCCGTTGATGGAGTCGTTGGCGTTGCCGGACGGCCTGTCGGCGCGGGCGAACCCGAAGAGCTCGACCGGGCGCATCGACGTGTTTACGCGGCTGGTGACGGATCGGTCTGAGGCGTTTGATGATGTGCCAGCAGGCTATGACGGGCCGCTGTATTTGGAGGTTAGCCCGCGGACATTCCCGATTAAAGTGCGCCCCGGTGATCGGTTGGCGCAGGTGCGGTTTAAGGCTGAGGGCGTTCGGACGCTGAGGGACGAAACGGTGTCGATTGATTTGGAACCCGCAGATGGCCAGCCCGCTGGGTATCGCGCCAAGCCGCATTCTGGCGTGGTGGATTTGTCGGGCATTGGCGCGCATGATGCGGCGCAGTTTTGGGAACCTATATTTCCGCAGAATGGGCGCATCGTTTTGAACCCGGAAGAGTTCTATATTTTGGTGAGCCGGGAGAGCGTGACCGTTGCGCCGGATGAGGCCGCAGAGATGGCCCCCGTCGCGCCAGAACTAGGTGAGTTTCGCGCGCATTATGCGGGCTTTTTTGATCCGGGCTTTGGCACGAATTCTGGCGGTAGCCGCGCTGTGCTGGAAGTGCGCTCGCGCGATGTGCCGTTTATTTTGGAGCATGGGCAGCCGGTGGCAAAGCTGGTCTATGAGCCGATGGGCAGCGCGCCGCAGGGCCTTTATGGCGGCGCGGGTTCAAACTATCAGGGTCAAGGCTTGCGTTTATCGAAGCACTTTAAGGCTTAGGCTTCCAAGCTGGCGATGATGCCTTTTGCGGCGGCGCGCCCTGTGGCGAGGCAGGCCGTGATGAGGTAGCCGCCGGTTGGCGCATCCCAATCTATCATCTCGCCTGCGCAGAAATGGCCCGGCAGTGCCTTGAGTTGCAGTGTCTCGTCCAGCGCATCCCATGACACGCCGCCGGTGGTGGAGATGGCGTTGTCTATGTCTGACAGGTCGGTCAGGCGTAGCGGCAGGGCCTTGATAGCGTCGGCCAGAGCAGTCGCGCTGTTGAACGTTTCCGCATCGAGCACCTCACGTAGCAGGGCGATCTTCACCGGGGACAGGCGTCCATTCTTGCGCAGATGATTGGTCAGCGATTGCTTGCCGCGCGGGGCCGAGAGGCGGGCGATGAGCGAGTTGCGGTAGATGTCTGGCAACAGGTCGATCGTGAGCGTGGCGTGGCCGTCTTTTTTGAGCTGTTCTCGCAGAGGAGCCGACAGCGCATAGACGCCGCCGCCTTCAAGGCCCGTCATAGTGATGACGAACTCGCCCCGGCTTGTGGGGGCGTCGTCACCCGCGCCGATGCTGAGGGTGACGGACTTTACAGGCTCGCCCGCGAACCGGTCGATCATGATGTCTGACCAGCTCACCTCAAAGCCGCAATTTGAGGCGACGAACGGCGTGAGCGCGATGTCTTTGGCGGCCATCAGGCTCGCCCATGCGCCGTCTGAGCCGAGGCGTTTCCAGCTTGCGCCGCCGAGGGCGAAGAGGGTTGCGGCGGGGGCGGCTGTGACAGGGCCATCTGGTGTGTCGAAGCTGAGCGCGCCTGTGTCCGTCCACCCCGTCCAGCGGTGGCGGGTGTGGAGCGTGGTGCCAGCCTCTGCCAAGCGGATGAGCCATGCACGCAGGAGCGGCGAGGCTTTCATCACTTTAGGAAAGACGCGGCCAGTGGAGCCTGTGATTGGCTCAATGCCGAGACCTTGCATCCAGCCGGGGATGTCTTGCGGTGGGGCTTGTTCGACCAGTTTGGTGAGGCGATCATCAGGCGCAGTGTAGCGGGTGAGGAAATCCGGCAGCGCCTCATTATGTGTGATGTTGAGACCGCTCTTGCCAGCCATGAGGAATTTGCGCGCGGGGCTGGGCATCGCATCGTAGATATCGACGCTATAGCCTTTGGCGGTCAGTTCTTCAGCGGCCATGAGGCCAGCGGGGCCAGCGCCAATAATGGCGATGCGGGGGGCGTTGTCAGTTGAGGTCATCGCGCTGCATAACGGGCGAGAGCCTGTTTGGCGAGGGGGCCATCATTACTGACGGCCCCGCCAGCGTTAACCCATGGGCGGCGTTGGCCATTTGCCATGGTTGAGGAAGCGCTCAGCCATGCGCTCTGAATAGGGCACGAGATTGCTAAACTTGCGCACAACGCCAGGGAGCGGAGAGTCGAAGAACTCTGTTGCGCAGGCGATGATGTGCGCGCCAACGCTGGCATCAGCTACGGTCGGTTCGTCGCCAAACAGGAATGGCTTATCGCCAAGCTGCATTGAGACGGCGGCGAGATCCATTGACGCTAGCATCATGCGCTCTTCTTCAGAGTGTTTGTCGAGGCCAGAGCTTGCCGCTCCAGTTTTGATGGCATCTCTCGCGCTGGTGATGACCACTTCGCGGTGGGCTTCTGGAACGCCCGCAAAGAACATGCGTGGGCCTTTGTTGAAATTGTCGTCTTTCATCCAGCGCTCCATCACCATGATGCTGCGAAGGTCGCCCTCGACCATACGTTCAAGCGCCCAGCTCGTGACCATTTGATCGCGGGTTAGGCCCGTGCTGAAGTTGGGCCCATCGCGGGTCTCGTATTTTTGGCGGATGAAGTTGCTGTCTTCGATGAGCGTGTCGCCGTCACGTACATAGGGCGCTTTGGCCTTTGGGACTGAGGCGAGATCTGCAAAGCCATAATCGTATTCGACGCCGAGCATTTGAAGCTGAACGTCTGCCTTCATGACGAAGGGGCTGGGCGAGGGGCAGTCGAACATAGGGCCCCATCCGTAAAGTGTAGTGCTCATAGGTCTCATTCCTTCTTCTCTGATGAGTTGAATGGACTTGATAATGGGTTGCTACTGACAGCATGGTGTCAGTAGTGTGGCAGTAGGGTCAATTTATTATGAGACGCACAGAACGCCTGTTCCAGATTATCCAAATACTTCGCCGTGAGAGCAAGCCAATGACGGGGCAGGCGCTCGCCGTGGAGTTGGAAGTGTCTGTGCGTACGCTGTACCGGGATATGGCCGAGCTGATCGCGCAGCGTGTGCCGATACGCGGAGAGGCCGGCACGGGATATGTGATGGAGGCGGGCTATGACATGCCGCCCCTTATGTTGACGACGGATGAGTTGGAGGCCGCTGTGCTGGGCGCGAAATGGGTGGCGGCGCGCGGGGATGTGCGGTTGGCACGCGGCGCGAATGATTTGATCGCCAAGCTAACCGAGGCTGTGCCAGCGGAGTTGCAAGCCGTTATCACTGAGTCTGGCCTGATGCCGGTGAGTTTTCAGGAGCGCCAGATTGATACGATTGATGTGTCACAGGTGCGCGAGGCAATGCGGGCGCGGCGCAAGATTGTTATTTCGTATGCTGATGCGGAGGGTGTCGAGACGGAGCGCACCTTGTGGCCATTCCTCATCGCATACGCAGAGAATCTGCGGATGATTTGTGCGTGGTGCGAGCTACGCAATGACTTCCGGCATTTCCGTACGGACCGTGTGCGGAATATTGAGGTCAGCGAGGAGAAGTTCCCTGAACGTTTGAGTGTGCTGCGTAAACGCTGGAAGGCGACGCAAATATGACTTTATGTCGGTTGGAACACGAGCCGTTGACCATGTGTAGTGCAGTCTTCTTCCACGAGGGAAGCGAGTTCTGCAGCAACATCCTCGACAGGTGGTAACGTCATCGGATCTTCACCTGGGGCGGCTTCTGCGCGCATGCCTGTGCGCGTTTTCCAGGGGTCGAACAGGTTGACGTTGAGCGCCATGTTTTCGGTCTCATCCATCCAGGCTTCAATCAGGCCTTCGAGGCCTGCTTTAGAGGCTTGGTATGGCCCCCAGAAGGCGCGAGGGCGCGGCACGACGCCTGATGTGATGAACACGGCGCGCGGTGAAGGCGCGGCTTTCAAAGCACCGGAGAGGGCGTGTATCAATCGGTAATTGGCGGTCAAGTTGATCTCGATGATCTCTTCAAAACTACGCGGCCCGCAGGATTCAACCGGACCAATAGGGCCGAGGATACCAGCATTGGCGACAAGACCATCGAGGCGTCCGAAGCGCTCTGTGATGACTTTACCGAGTGTGTCAATGGCTTTAGGATCTTTCATATCCATCGGCACTAGAATGGCTTCTGATCCGATTTCGCGAATCTCATCGTCAAGTTTTTCGAGTGCTGCTTTGGAGCGGGCAACGGCGATAACGATGTGGCCTTTGCGGGCCAGCTCAAGCGCGGTGGCGCGGCCAATACCGCGCGAGGCACCTGTTACGAGCGTGAGACGAGGAGGGGTCTGGGTCATGGCGCGGCCTTTGTGTGGGCTGTGTTAATTGTCGTCGAGGAGAGAGAGCTGTTGTTCCTTGGCCGACTCGTCTGCCGTGTGATCGACAAGTTGGGTCGGGTAGTCACCGGTAAAGCAATGGTCAGAGAATTGCGGCTGCATGGCGTTGCGCTCATCATGCCCGATGGCTTTATATAGGCCGGGCACGGACAAGAAGCCGAGGCTGTCGACTTTCAGTTCTTGCACCATCTCTTCATGCGTATGCACATGGGCAAACAATTCAGATTTTCCGGCCATATCGATGCCGTAGAAATCAGGGTTCAGGATTGGCGGGCTGGCGGAGCGGAAATGGATTTCCTTGGCCCCGGCATCGCGCACCATTTGGACGATCTTTTTCGATGTGTTGCCGCGCACGATAGAGTCGTCAACCAGCACAACGCTTTTGCCTTCCAGCACCGCGCGGTTAGGGCTGTGCTTTTTGGAGACGGCGTTTTGGCGCCCCGTTTGGGTCGGCTGAATGAAGGTTCGGCCAACATAATGGTTACGGATGATGCCCATTTGGAACGGGATACCGGACGCTTCTGAGAAGCCGAGCGCGGCGGGGACACCCGAATCTGGAATGGGCACGATATAGTCGGCGTTGGCTGGCGTTTCCTGCGAGAGGATGCGGCCCATATTGTAGCGCACGTCATAGACAGAACGGCCCTGAACAATTGAGTCAGGGCGGGCGAAGTAGACATATTCAAAGGCACACGGGCTGGCCGGGCGAGCAGGGAAGGCGCGATGGGATTCAATACCGTCCTCTGAAATCACGACGACTTCGCCATTCTCGACTTCGCGCACAAATTCAGCGCCGATAATGTCTAGCGCGCAGGTCTCGCTGGCCAGCACATAGGCGTTGCCGAGGCGGCCGATAACCAGCGGGCGCAAACCAATTGGGTCTCTCGCGCCGATCATCTTTTTGCCGGTGAGGCCAACAAGGGCGTAACCGCCTTCGATCTGTTGGATGGCGTCGATCAGGCGATCGAGAAAGCGCGGCTTGGTAGAGCGGGCCACAAGATGGAGGATAACCTCTGTATCCATTGTGGACTGGAAGATAGCGCCCTCGCGGACAAGCTCTTGGCGTAGCTTGCGCGAATTGGTCAGATTGCCATTATGGGCGACGGCAAATCCACCAAAGGCCAGATCCGCAAAGATCGGCTGGATGTTGCGCAAGCCGGGACGGCCTTGTGTGGAGTATCGGTTATGGCCAATGCCAGCGCGACCCGGCAGGCGCGTAGATAGGTCGCCGCCAAAGTGTTCACCGACCATGCCCATGTGGCGTTCAGAGGTGAAGCGCTTGCCATCTGTTGTGGTGATACCGCAGGCTTCTTGGCCGCGATGTTGGAGCGCGTGAAGGCCTAAAGCCGTTAGCAAACTGGATTCAAGCGAGCCGTAAACACCGAAAACGCCACACTCTTCTCGTGGCTTGTCATCGTCGTGATCAAAATGGACCATCAGACTGTGTGTGCCTCCACATAAGGATATGTTGCCAGTTCGGGGGCTTATTGGCCTGTTTCTGGGTCTGTGGGAAGAGCTGGAGTCACATCTGCGGCAACTTTGTTCGCATTCGTGTCTACGTATTGCGACATTCCTCGCAGAATTGGGTAGGTGAAGCCGTCTTGAATGTAGCCGGGAACGCGCTCTTCTTCGAGGAAGATGTTGACCAGAACCAAGAAGAAGACGAGCGCTATGATGCCGCGCGCCGCGCCGAAGATGAGGCCAGCGATGCGGTCTAGCATGCCGATACCATCTAGGCCTTGAATGTTCTTTGACAGGCGCTGTCCGAACCACGCAACAACAACGTAAACGACGACGAAGGCGATGAGGACGAGCGCCAAGGTGATGACTTGCGGGTTGGTATTTGGGGGCAGCAAGGTGACTACATCATCGCGGAAGAATTTTACGGCCATTGTCGCTGCTGCGGTCGCGCCGATGAATGCACCCAAGGTTGCCAATTCGCGTAAGAAGCCCCGTGCGAAGGCCATGATGGCGGAAATAGCAACGATCGCTACAGCGATAAGATCAAAGGGTGTAATTAACTCAAGCATTTAGAGCGTCCGGCGCGAGGAGTTCAACAAGATCGATAAGCCGCTTAATAGGGGTGATCGTCAAGCCTTTGACTGCCGTCGAGCTGCCATCAGGAACGAAGGCGTGCTCAAATCCGAGGCGCTGCGCTTCTTTTAGGCGCTGTTCCATTCGGGCAACTGGACGAACGGCGCCAGATAGCGCGACTTCGCCGAAGAAGACGCTGCGTTCAGGCGGCGGCGAATCTGAAAGCGAGGTGAGAAGCGCGGCGGCGGCGGATAAATCGCCCGCAGGCTCTGTCATGCGATAGCCACCGGCGACGGAGAGGTAAACATCCATGCCGCCAAGGCCAACACCGCAGCGTGATTCCAACACGGCGAGCAGCATGGCAAGGCGACTGCTATCCCACCCGACAACGCTGCGCCTTGGGGTGCCCAAACTGGACTTCGCCACGAGGGCCTGAACTTCAGCCAAGACCGGGCGGGAGCCTTCCATCGCGGCAAACACCGCCGCGCCGCCAGTTTGATTATTGTCTGACGTTAGGAATAGCGTTGACGGCTCTTTCGCCGGGGTCAGCCCATATTGATGCATTTCGAAGATGCCGATTTCATCTGTCGGACCGAAGCGATTCTTCGTCGCGCGGAGGATTCGGAATTGGTGACCGCGTTCGCCTTCAAAGTAGAAGACGGTATCGACCATGTGCTCGACAACGCGCGGGCCAGCAATTGTGCCCTCTTTAGTCACGTGCCCGACAAGCACGAGGGCGGCGCCGGATTTCTTGGCCCAGCGGGTGAGCTCTTGCGCGCAGGCCCGCACTTGGGCGACCGAGCCGGGTGCTGCCTCTAAACTGTCTGACCAGAGGGTCTGGATTGAATCTATTACTACGAAATCAGGTTTGGCGACTTTGAGAGATGCCAGGATTTTGCGTAGGTCTGTTTCTGTCGCGAGGTTTACCGGGCTTTCGGCGACTTTGAGGCGTTTGGCGCGCTCTTGAATTTGGGCGGCGGCTTCTTCGCCCGAGACATAAAGTACGTTTAGCCCGTTGCGCGCGAGGCGTGCGGCGACTTGTAAAAGCAGCGTGGATTTACCGATTCCGGGGTCGCCGCCAATAAGGGTTGCCGAATTGGCCACGATGCCGCCGCCGAATACACGGTCGAGTTCATCCACGCCGATGACTGTGCGCGGGGGTGTGTCGGTTTCAGCATTTAGAGCAATAAACTCGACCGGGTTTGTGCGCTTGGTTCCGACTTTAGCAGCCTTGAGTCCGCCTGGTGGGCCTGACACTGCCTCTTCAACCAGTGTGTTCCATTCCCCGCATCCGGCGCACTTGCCGTTCCACTTTGAATGAATCTCGCCGCAGGATTGGCACGCGAAAGCAGTCGTTGTTTTAGCCATACGATAAGGGGTTAGCCAGATTTGCTGTGGACGCAAGCTGTGGGCTGAGGGCGCACGGTGATTTTCGTATACTCTGGTGAGCTTTAGCGCCCGGAACCGATCATGAAAAAAGATTGAGAAAAATCTGCTTGTTTCTCAATGGGCTATATCGCAAAATAATAAAAAAATATGGAAAAACGATAAGTTTTTATTGAAAAACGATAATAAACGGCGTATCTAGTATTCAATCGGGGAGGACATTCCGACCCATTATTTTAAAAGGGAATACATTATGAAACGCTCATTTATCGCTCTCGCTGCCGTTGCTCTTTCTGGTGCTATTGTCCTGCCAGCATCTGCGGGTTCCGCAGAAGAGGTGCCGACAAGAACGGTCAGTCTTGCGGGCATTGATATGCACAGTGAAGCCGGCGCCAAAATTGTCTATCAGCGCATCGAAAATGCTGCTGATCGTGTCTGCCGAGTCAATACTGGCCGCAGATCATTGAGGGAAATTGAACCGGCAAAAGCCTGCGCCGAGAACGCCGTAGACGTGGCTGTCAAAACCCTGAACGTGGACGAAGTGACGGCACTTCACACAGCCAAATAATTCGTGCGCCGAGCTTTTAAGTCTCGCCCACCCCAAACTCTCACCTTCTCGCCCGGATACCAAAAATGGTATTCGGGTCTTTTTTTAGAGGGCGGGTTGGATTGGGCCGTCGGCGCGCCCGTTCACGAATTGCTCGACATAGGCATTGCCTGAATTGTCCACCGTGTCAGCAGGGCCGCGCCAGATGATTTCGCCCTCATAGAGCATTGCAATTTCATCGGCGATTTTGCGGGCAGAGGCCATGTCGTGCGTGATCGAGACGGCCGCCGCGCCGATGTCTCGCACTTGCTCGAGGATCAAATCGTTGATGGCATCAGCGGTTATGGGGTCTAGGCCCGTTGTTGGCTCATCAAAGAAGATGAGGTCGGGCTTGGAGATGATCGAGCGAGCCAAAGAGACGCGCTTTTGCATGCCGCCGGAGATTTCAGCCGGGAAGCGGTTGGCGACGTCTGCACCTAGATGGACCTTTTGCAGCGCGTTGATTGCCAGTTCTTTCGCGTCTTTGCGCTTCATGCCCTCAGCGTTTAGCAGGCGGAAGGCGACATTTTCCCAGACGGTGAGGCTGTCAAATAGCGCTCCGGACTGGAAGAGCATGCCAATACGCTCGCGCATGGCGTTACGAGCACGGCCATTAGATTTAGAGACATTCTTGCCATCAAACAGAATGCGTCCGCTATCGGGTGTTAAAAGGCCAAGCGCGGTTTTTAGCATGACGGATTTGCCAGAGCCTGAGCCGCCAATGATGACGAGGCTTTGGCCCGGCGCGGCATCAATGTTGACGCCTTTGAGGACGTGATTGGTGCCAAATGATTTGGTGATACCGTCGAGTTTTAGGATCGGTTCGCTCATAGGCCAATTCCCACAAAGAGTGTGGACAGGATGTAGTTGGCCGCGAGGACGAGTACCGCCGCGCCGACCATTGCGAGGGTTGCCGCCCGGCCAACGCCTGTTGCGCCTGCTTCTGAGCGGTCGCCTTGGTAACAGCCCATAAGCGCGATGACGGCACCAAACACTGCTGCCTTGATGAGGCCGACAGCGATGTCGCCGCGGGTGATGAAGTCGAGCGTGTTGCGGAGGTAAATGGTTGAGTCGAAACCAAGGCCATAAACACTGACCAGCCAGCCGCCCATTACGCCGATAATGTCAGCCAGAAAAACGAGTGCCGGCAGGCTGATAATCGCCGCGAGGAACCGTGGGGCGTAGAGATAGCGATACGGTGATGTTGAGAGGGTTTCGAGCGCGTCGATTTGTTCGGTTACGCGCATTGCGCCGATCTCTGCAGAGATGCCGGCTGAGACGCGGCCCGCGAGCATGAGGCCGGTGATGACGGCGCCAAGCTCTCGCGTGATGCCGAGCACCACGATGCTGGGCACGAATTGTTCAGCGCCATACCGGCTGCCACCTTCATAGATATTGAGGGCGAGCGCGGCGCCGATGAATACGGCGGAGAGGCCGACAACGGGCAGAGAGAAAAAGCCGATGTGGACTATTTGTTTCCAGATCTGGCCAAGATACCAACGCGGGGTAAAAGCGGCGGCGGCGATCTTTGCCGAAAAAATACCCAAGCGGCCGATTTCTGCGAAGAAGCCGATGGCGCTGGCCCCGATCCACTGAAGCGGATTTGGGATGCCTTGTTTAGGCGTAGATGCGTTGGACACGATTGGATAACCCCGTCAGAAGTTCATAGCTTAAAGTGCCCGCGCGAGAGGCTTGAGCGTCCAGTTTGGCACTTGCGCCGAGGAATTCAACGTCGTCTCCGGCTTTTATTGCGCTGTGTGCTTTAGATACATCTATTGTGATGAGGTCCATTGAGATGCGGCCGATGACTGGGCAGGGCACGCCATCATAATATGCCATGAGTTGATTGCTTCCTGCTCGCAAGATGCCGTCTGCATAGCCGAGATTTACCGTGGCCAAACGGGCAGTTTCGGGCAGTTTGGCTGTCGCGCCATAGCCGACATACTCTCCGGCGCCTGCTTCGAACACGCTGATGATGCTCGCCTCCAGTGTGACGGCATGTTTGAGCGCTGAGGTGGTGAGAGCGGTGCCTCCGCCATAGAGCGCGATGCCGGGACGGCGCATATCGTATGCATAGCTATCACCTAGAAAACAGCCGGCGGAGTTGGCGAGGCTGGTGGGTGTGCCTGGGAAATGGCGCCAGATATCATCAAACTGCGTCTTTTGCTGATCATTGAGGGGGTGGGTTGGTGAGTCAGCACAGGCTAAATGGCTCATCACCAGCTTGGGCGAGAGCGCTTTGAGGGCGTTGAAATCGCATAATGGGTTGCCGGTGCGAATGCCGAGGCGGTTCATGCCCGTTTCGAAGTGGAGCGCGCAGGTGCCTTTGGGAGCAGTCTGCCAAAGCGCGGCATGGTCCAAGTTAGAGAGAACAGCTGTGAGGGCGTGTTCGGCGTAGGCGCCGAGTTCGTTCGCTAGCGGCCCGTTCAGGACATAGATGCCTGGTTGGGGGCCGAGGGCGCGGCGTAGCGCGATGCCTTCTTCAAGATATGCGACGAAGAATGTGGTGCAACCAGCCCTTAGCAGCGCGCGGGAAACGGCGGGTGTGCCAAGGCCATAGGCATCAGCTTTGACGACCGCAGCGGCGCTGGAGGTTGGATGAAGTGCGTTCAGCGTGCGCCAATTGTCGGCGATGTTGTCCAGATGGATTGTGGCGCGGGGCAGGCTGGTCATGTGGGTCTCGTCATCAGACTATTTCGGAGCGGCGGATTTGCTGGCGTGTTCCAGCCAAGCGCTGCCCTTCATGTTCCATACAGGGGTAAACAAAACCATGCCGAATATCAGCGCGATCATTCCGCCCGCCGGGACGATGGCGATGCGATGGGGTCCGAACAGATCCACGAGTGCGCCCATCATCGCAGCGCCGAGCGGCGCGCCCGCCATAAAGCCGAGCTGATAGATGGAGAGGACGCGAGCGAGCTTTTCCTTGGGCGCGGCGTCTTGAACGATGGCGCGGCTCATCGCGATGGAGATACCGCCCGCGAGGCCCCAGATGAAGACGATTGTGAGGAACGTCCAGTGGGGCACTTCCCACATGAGGAGAAGAATGCTGAGCGAGGCGAGAAATTGGGCGACGAGGAGCAGTCGGCCTTGGCGTTTGATGCGTTTGAAGATGGCGAGCACAACGGAGGAGACAAACGCGCCGATCCAGAAGGTGACGAACATATCGCGGATGCCGTCTGGCCCGAAGCCGTAAACGTCTCGATTGACGATGGGCAAGACGACGAGGAAGGAACCGATGACGAAGACGCCAACGCCAAACATCAACACGGTCATCGCCCATAATTTGCCGTCAGCTTTTACCGCGTGGAAGCCATCGGCGATGTCGCCAAAGGCCGCGCCGACGCCAGTGCGCCCCGTTTTGACGCGGCGGCCACGGGCGAGGAAAATGGCAAAGCCTGCGCCGATGAGGAGGGTGCAGGCTTGATAAATTAGCAGGCTTTCAGCGGATATGGGGCCAATGCCAAACCCGCCGAGCCACGCGGGCATTTTGGTCATCTTGTCGGCATATCCAGCGAGAATTAGCCCGGCTATTTGGGCAAGGAATTGGGCCATGGTCGCCAGCGTGACGCCGAGTTGCAGGGTGACGGTTGAGCCTATGCGGGTGCGGCGGTCCACAACCTCGTTCACGATGGCGTCGCGGGCGGGCATCATGAACGCGCCGACCGTGCCGATGGTGAGGCCGTAAATGATCATTGCGGAGTAGGATAATTCCCCGTTCTTCACCGCCCATGCCAAGCCAAAGGCGGGCAGCGCCGCGACGAGATGGAGGATGATGAGGAGTTTGCGCCCATCTGCGCGCTCCGCCACCACGCCGCCGAGCAAGAGGAATATGACGGACGGCGCTGAGAGGGCCATATTGGCGAGGCCGAGGGCTAAGCCGTCCATATGGAGGTGGTTTTCGCCGGTTATCAGGTAAGGAAACAACACCATTTGTAAGCCAAAGGCGGCAAACCAACTGCATTGAACGAGCAGAAGGGCGGGCAGCTCAACCTGCACCCCGCGACGCAAACGACGGGCGCGCCAATGCGTTGCCGTGGAGACGAGACTGGCCCCTGCGTCGAGCGCTTTGGTGATGCCGCTGTTCTGAGCAGGGGTGCTTTTCACTGCGCCTCTTGTGTCGGTCTCATCCTGACTGGCTTGATCGTCGCTCATCTGTAATTCCTACTATGCCAGACAGACCTTAGGGGTGGCCGTTAAAAAATGAAAAGGGTTAGCGTTTGAGCGTTGCTGCGCTGACATGGCCTTTTGGTTGCCATATTGCCGGGTGAAAGCTAGCCTGTAGGGACACGCTGGTAAATGCGGAGATGGGTAGACAGTTATGAGAATGATCAGACATTTATTGAGCTGGGGGCTCGCCCTGTTCTTGATAGCGCTGTTTGTGCAGGCGACTATCCATCCATTGCCCAATCCGCCAGCCGGTTCTGTGAAGTTCTTCGATGCGCCGGGGGAGAATATTGTTTTTCAAACCCTGGCGACGAATTCTGGCGTGACAGTGTTTGAGCCAGCGGGCCGCGTGCTGATTGGCTTGTTGGAGCTGTTTGCTGCTTTGTTGCTCATCCTGCCGCAAACACGCCGGGTTGGGGCATTTTTGTCGACCATTATATTGGGCGGGGCCGTGTCGATGCATTTGTCACCATGGCTTGGTCGAGAAATTCCTGCGTCTTTGACACCGGGAGAAGCAGCAACCGATGGTGGAATATTGTTTCTGCTCGCAATCGTCATGTTGGTAGCATCATTGCTATTAATGGTGGTGCATCCCGGTAAACGGCTGGATCGACGCGTCTAGCGGTATGTTTGGCAGCGGTGCTACCGCTCGTTAATATCTTTCTGGCATAATTTAACCTGCATTTTGAAGCAGGGCCGTTATGAGCGACGAAATCGAAGTCAATCCGAACCCAAAAATTGGGAAAGCGCGTAGTGCACTGTATCGCCGATTGCTGGACGTTGTGTCTATGCCATCCACGCGCGTGCCTGTGCAGGACCGCAATATGGTTGGCGATATCTTGTTGGACATGTTGTTTCATGCCGATGAGCGCGAGCGTATTTTATGCGCCAGTCGTTTGCGAGATAGCCGAGACGCCCCGCGTCGTTTGCTGAGATATTTGGCGCAAGGCAGTTTTGTGATCGCCAAGCCGATTATCGAGGAAAATGAAGGCCTTAGTACGAATGACTTGATTGAAATCTGCGAGATGGGCACCGTTGAACACCGCACCGCAGTCGCTGGCCGGAAGGTCGTGAGCGATATGGTGAGCACGTATTTGGCCGAGCATGCCGAGCCGCATATTTTGAAAATTCTGCTCTCAAATCGCGGCGCGGAACTGCCCGAGCAAGCTGTTGATGCGCTGGTTCAGCGCTCTCAGGATATCAACTCGCTATGCACCCAATTGGTGGAGCGCTTAGAAGTTAAACCCGCGCAGGCCATGGCGATGTTCTGGTGGGCTGATGGGCCGACCCGGCGCAAAATTCTACAGCGTCACGCAGCCGACCGGAGCGAGGTCATCAGTTTGTGCAGCGATGTCTATGAGATGGCGGCTGACGAAAAATGGGCCGATCCGGTGGCTCGTAAAGCACTGCAAATGATTGAACGACGTCAGCGCAACCGCGCGGCGCTGGAAAAGAGCGAATATGGCAGTCTCGAAGAGGCCTGTAATGTTGCAGCGACCGAGGGCATGAACGCCACCGTTGCGCAGGAAATTGGCTACTTGTCTGGCGTGAAGCCGGTGACGATTGCGAAAATAATGTCAGATAAGGGCGGCGAAGGTCTGGCTGTGCTTGTTAAGGCGACGGGACTGCACAGAGATTTTCTTGCCGTGCTTTGGACGGCCTTGAAGCGGTCAATCGAAATAGAAGAAGGTGTCTTGCATCCGCAGTATGTTTTGGTGAAAGAAACCTTTGAAATTCTGACGGTTGCGAAAGCGCAAACGACGCTGCGCTATTGGAACTGGTCGCTTTCATCAGCCTTCAGCCCGCGTAGTGTGAATGGGGTTGGTACGGACACTGAACCAGCCAATCAAGACTCAGAATTCTCGACTTCACAGCGCACCGCACGATTGGTTTTTGGCAGATAGACCTGAAAAACCCACTCAACACTCTTTCCAATTCGATCAGACCTCTTTAGGTCAGGTCTTTCTAATATTGGTATGAATGAGAGTGAGGGCGCAGAGTGGCGTACTTTCTAGGGCTGATACTCGCTTTGGCGACATTCTGGCTGGGCATGTCCGGGCATTATTCACCGTTATTGTTGTCTCTCGGTGCAGCGTCTGTGGCTGTATCTGTGATTCTCGCCTACCGGCTGGATATTTTGGATCGTGAGGGCGTGCCTTATGTGCGCTTGCTCGGGTTCCTTGCGTATTTCCCGTGGCTCCTCAAAGAAATCGTCAAAGCAAACTGGACTGTGATTCAAGCCTGTTTGCGCGCTGATCTTGATATCAGCCCTGCACTTGTCGTGGTGAAGACAGGCTGCGCCTCAGATCTGGCGAAGGTGACGTTTGCGAACTCCATCACGCTGACGCCGGGCACGGTGACGGTTGAGATTGAGGGCGATAAACTGCTTGTGCACGGGCTGTATGAACAAGGTGCGCAGCCCGAAGGTTTCGCTGAAATGGACCGCCGCTCAGCGCGCGCGGCCGATGGCCGGGGGACAAAAACATGACCGCAGCTGCGCTAATCGCAATTTTGATCGGCATGGTTCTCCTGCTGATCCGCACACTTATCGGGCCGACGCTGTATGATCGTGTTTTGGCGCTCAACTCGTTTGGTACGAAAACCGTTCTGGCGCTGGGCCTGCTTGGCTTTGTTATGGGGCGTCCAGAGTTTCTGGATATTGCGATCCTTTACGCGCTGATCAACTTTGTATCGACGATCGCGATACTGAAGTTCTTCCGCTATCGGTCGTTCCAAGTGCCTTTGGTGCGTCGTTCGACGGGTAAAACGGAGGGTGGCAAGAATGGGTGATTTTATCGCTTCGTCACTGCATTGGTTTGAGATTGTTCGCTATCCGCTGGGCGGGGCTGTTTGCCTGCTCGGCGCATTGCTTTGCATCGTTGGCACGATTGGCGTGCTGCGCTTTCCTGATTTTTATACACGCCTGCACGCGGCCAGTATTACCGACACATCGGGTGCGATGTTGATATTGATCGGTATGGGGTTGCTCGCGCCGGGCTGGCTCATCGTTTTGAAGCTATTCACGATATTCATTTTCATATTATTGACCAGTCCAGCGGCGTCTCACGCTGTAGCGAACGCTGCACATACAGCCGGTCTCCAGCCTTTGATTGGGCCAGTGAAGAAAAACCAAGATGAGGGGAACCAAGCATGAGTGAAGTGCTGGATGGATCTGTCGGTCTTGCGACCGTCAATATTCTCTTATTGAGCTTGCTATTCGTCGTGGGCATTGCGATTGCGCGGCTGCGTAGCCTGTTTGCGATCGTCATGCTGTCGGGGCTGTACTCGCTATTGTCTGCCGTTTGGTATGTGGTTGTGGACGCTGTCGATGTGGCCTTCACTGAAGCGGCCGTTGGTGCGGGCATGTCGACTGTGGTGTTGCTCGGCGCGATGTTGCTGACCTCTCGTATGGCCAAGCCTGAAAAACGTTTGGCGCGCCTGGGGCCGCTCGTCGTTGTATTGGTGACTGGGGCGATGCTGATTTATGCGACGGTTGATCTGCCAGCCTTTGGTGACCCGAACTCACCAGTAAATACCGGTGTAGGTTATGAATACTTGCTCGTGAACTGGAACGATACTGGGATCGCCAATGTGGTGACTTCAGTGCTGGGCAGCTATCGCGGATTTGATACGTTGGGCGAGACGACGGTTGTGTTTGTCGCCGGTATCGCGGTGGCCATGCTGCTCGGCTTTGGTGAGCGGTCATTGGCTGAATCGATCCGCAAGGATGATAAGACGACTAAGTCTTCTGCCAAGAACACCGTCAAGTCGGAGGGCAAATCATGAGCTCTTCGCATCACGTCATTCTACGGGTCGTCTCTAAGACACTGATCCCGGTTATCGCGCTTTATGCGTTTTATGTTCAGTT
The DNA here is from genome assembly GCA_033851975.1 of Hyphomonas sp. Taxonomy (GTDB): domain Bacteria; phylum Pseudomonadota; class Alphaproteobacteria; order Caulobacterales; family Hyphomonadaceae; genus Hyphomonas. The sequence goes on from JAWSVJ010000002.1 coordinate 191,886, forward strand.
CCATGGTGATTATGGCCCTGGTGGTGGGTTCCAAGCGGGTGTGATCTTGGCGGTTGCTGTCATTCTCTACGCGCTTGTCTTTGGTGTACCGTCGGCCATGAGGGCTGTGCCACCTGCATTCACGCGCACGCTCGCGGCGTTTGGTGTGCTGCTCTATTCCGGCGTTGGTTTTTGGGCGCTGATCCGAGGTGGGAACTTCTTGGAATATGGCGCGCTGTTTAATGAGGCTCCGGGCGGCCACAAGGGACAGCATATCGGTATTCTGTTGATCGAGCTTGGTGTGTTGTGCGGTGTTTCTGGTGCGATGCTGACCATTTTCTATTCATTCGCAGGCCGAGTGGCCGAAATTCGCGACGAGGACTGGTAAGACACGATGCTGGAATTCGTTTTAGAACGCGCAAATTACTGGGCGATCATCGGTTTGATGATGATCGGCCTGTATATCACCTTTGCGGCTGAGAATATGATCAAACGCCTTGTCGGCATTTCAGTCTTTCAGACGTCTGTTTGTCTGTTTTACATCACGCTCGGCAAGGTTGCTGGCGCCACGGCGCCTATATTGTTCGGCCCTGATATTGAGGGCCATCATGGCGGCGGACATGCTCCAGCCACTGGCGATGACGCGCATGGCGCGGGCGAGCATGCTTCGACTGGTTTGGATGCAGCTTTGACTGCGGCAGGCGCAACCGAGCCAGCCGAACTGGTCAACACATACTCCAACGTGTTGCCGCATGTCTTGATCCTTACCGCGATTGTGGTGGGCGTGGCGACATTGTCAGTCGGCTTGGCGCTTATCGTTCGAATTCGCGAATCTTATGGAACGATTGAGGCCGATGAAGTCCGGGAAATTGATATGCAAACTGCGACGGCTCAAGAGTTGGAAGCCGATAAAAACCTCAGCGAGGCAGGCGCATGATTGATCTCATTTTGAATCTCGCGCCAGCTTGGGCGCTCGAACATGCTGCGCCTTTGCTTATCATGGTTCCATTGGTGCTGGCGCCTATCTTGGCGGTTGTGCCGAGTGGCCGGATTGCATGGATTATGAGCATTGCGGCGACGGTTGGCTCATTGCTGCTGGCGATTGTTCTGCTGGGTCTGGTTCAAACGACGCCGGGCAATGTGTTGTCGTATGCAGTTGGTGGATGGCGTCCACCGTTGGGTATCGAACTACGGGTGGACTCGCTCAATGCGATGATCCTGCTGATGATCTCAGCGATTGCGGTGCTGGCGTCGATCTTCTCTTGGCCAACCGTCAATGCAGAGATCCCGGTGCGCAAGCGCCCCTTGTTCTATTCAGCTTTCCTGATCTGTTTTGCAGGGCTTGCTGGCGTTGCGATTACGGGCGACGCGTTTAACCTGTTTGTCTTCCTAGAGATCAGTTCAATCTCGACCTATGTACTCGTGGCACTGGGTGCTGGGCGTGACCGCCGGGCTTTGCCTGCTGCGTTCAACTATCTGATTATGGGGACAATTGGCGCGACATTCTATGTGATTGGCGTTGGCTTCCTGTTTGCGGCAACAGGCACACTGAACATGGCGGAAATGGCGACCATGTTGCCTGAGCTGTCTGGCAATCGGTCTATTCATGCTGGGTTCGCGTTCATCATTGTTGGCCTCGGCCTGAAGGCGGCGATGTGGCCGCTGCATCAATGGTTGCCGAATGCCTATGCGTATAGCCCGAGCTTCGTGACGATGTTCCTGTCGGCGACGGCGACGAAGGTGGCGCTTTATGCGCTTATCCGCTTCCTGTTCACGGTCTTCCGTCCTGATTTTGCGTTTGAGCAAGCCAGCTTCATGTTCTTGCTGGCGCCATTGGCGATGGCGGCGATGGTGATTTGTAGCTTCCAAGCCTGTTTCCAGACCGATGTGCGGCGTGTGCTGGCATATTCATCGGTGGCACAGGTTGGCTATATGCTGCTGGGTGTATCCATCGGCACGACGATCGGTTTGAGCGCTGGTCTGTTGCACATGTTCAATCACGCAATGATCAAAGGCGCGCTATTTATGGCGGTTGCCGGCGTTGTTCTGACCTATCAGGGAACGCATGTGCGTGACTTTGCTGGGCTTGGGCGTTCTGCGCCGTGGACGATGACAGGCTTTGCAATTGCTGCGCTTAGCTTGATTGGTGTGCCGCTGACGGCGGGCTTCCAGTCTAAGCTGCAGCTTGGTTATGCCTTGTTCGATCATGGTTGGTGGTGGGCTGTCGCGGTTGTCGTGTTCTCATCCATTTTGGCTGTGATTTATATGGGGCGCATTTTGGAAGCTATCTTCTTTCAGCCGCCGCTTAATCCGCGCAAGCACCGGAAAGAGGCACCGATATTGTTGCTCGTTCCGTTGTGGGTGCTGGCGCTCGCGAATATCTATTTTGGCATCGCGGCTGGCTTCCCAATTGGGCTCGCGCGTGATGCGGCCGCTGCGGCCTTTGGCGTGGAGGCATTCCGATGACCCCGGAACTGTTGATTACTTTGATTATGATCGTGCCGCTGATTATTGCGGGCGGTATTGGTGTGGCGGGGAAAGTCCCGAACATCCGCGAGGCGGTGACGCTTATTGGCGCGGCCATTCTGTTCGGTCTGGTTGTGATGCTGGTGATGCAAGTGGCTGGCGGCGCGCGGCCAGAACTGGTGCTGGGTGAAGCGGCGCCGGGATTGTTGTTTGCGTTTAAGGTTGAGCCGCTGGGCGCGCTGTTCGCTGTGGTGGCGTCTGGTCTTTGGATTGTGAATTCATTCTACTCAATCGGCTATATGCGCGGGAATAGAGAGCGCAATCAGACGCGGTTTTATATCTGTTTTGCTGTTGCGATCTTTGGCGCGATGGGCGTGGCGATGGCAGGCAATCTGTTCACGCTGTTTGTGTTCTATGAAATTCTGACACTATCAACCTATCCATTGGTCACCCATAAGGGCGATGCGGCGGCGCAGCGCGGTGGGCGGATCTATCTGCTGACATTGCTCGCGACCTCTATTGGTCTGTTCCTCGCGGCCATCATGTGGACGTGGGCGCTGGCAGGCAACAGCTTGGCGTTTGTGGATGGCGGATTGCTCGCTGGCGCGAATATCAGCCCGGCCGTGGCGAGCGCTCTGCTGGTTCTGTTTGCGTTTGGTGTGGGCAAGGCGGGCTTGATGCCGGTTCACTTCTGGCTACCTAATGCGATGGTTGCGCCGACACCTGTGTCAGCATTCCTGCACGCGGTTGCTGTTGTTAAAGCTGGTGTGTTCACCATTTTGAAGATCTCCATGTATATTTTTGGCGCTGACTTGCTTGCGTCGACGCCTGCGCGGGAGTTCATCTTGTGGACGGCGTGTTTCACCATCATCGTGGCCTCTCTCGTTGCGATGACGAAGGACAATTTGAAGGCGCGATTGGCATATTCCACCGTGGCGCAGCTCGCCTATGTGACGGCTGGGGCGATGCTTGCCAATCAGGCTGGTTTCCTTGGTGGGGGTTTGCAGATAGCGGCACATGCGGCGGGTAAGATGACCCTGTTTATGTGCGCTGGTGCGATCTATGTCGCGACGGGCATGACCAATATATCCGACATGCGCGGATTGGGCCGTAAGATGCCAATCGTGTTTATCGCCTTCTTTGTGGCGGCGCTCTCGATTATCGGAATTCCACCGCTTGCTGGTGGGTGGCCGAAATATGAGCTGATGCAAGGCGCGATTAATGGTGGGGAGCCTTTCGTGCTGGCTGTCCTGATTGGGTCATCCCTGCTGAACATAATCTATCTGCTGCCCATTCCGATCTTGGCGCTCATGCCGCCGCCGGGCACACCGGAACCCAAGCCGTTTAAGCGAGCCGGTGGTGCGCCATTCCTAACGGTGGCAGCGCCTGTTTTCACCGCTTCGCTTTGCGTTGTGATTTTCTTCTTTGCCGGTGACATCGCCAACTTCCTCGCGCCCGCCGTGAGCGGAGGCACCGCGACCAGCATCATTGGAGCCCAGCCATGAGCGACAATAACGATAACGACCGCGACAATTCTGGCCGCTTTGTAAAGCGCGCAGCAGAGACCGCCCACCGGATGCACACGCCGTCTGATGAGGGGGTGCACCCGATGGCTAAGCTGCTGTTCGGTTGGACCGAATGGAAGGGTATTGGGAATGTGATTTTCTGGAGCGTGCTGGGTCTTTCAGTTCTCCTCATTCTGCTCGATCTTCTCATTGCCCGTCATGAGTATTTCCACTTCGCCGAGGCGACTGGATTTTATGGCCTGTACGGATTTTGCGCGTTTGCGTTTGTGGTGCTGATGGGGTGGCCGCTGGGCCGGTTACTGCGGCGTGACATCAATTACTACAAGGATGCTGGCGGACCACCTGCTGATATTGACCCGGATATTGAGCCTGAAGAAATCAGTGCGCCAACCTATGGGGAGGACGAGTAATGCCGAGTTTGCTCGCGTCTCTTAATCCCGGTTGGTTGTTGATCGCCGTTGGGTTTGTATTACTTTTCCTGCCGGTTCGCCGTGTGCGTCAGGCGATTGCGATTGCCACACCGCTTGTTGCGATGGTGTTGCTGACACTGGCCGAGCGTCAGGTGAATTTGGCTGGTGGCACGACGATGGGGCTGGACCTCGTTTTCTATCGTGTCGATAGTCTCAACTATATCTTCGGCTTGGCGTTTCTGATTGCCGCGCTGCTGAACGGTATCTATTCGTGGCACACAGATAACCGTCTGCAAGACGGCATGGCGTTGGCCTATGCGGGCGCGGCGGTGGCGGCGGCGTTCTGCGGCGATCTGATGACGCTGTTTGTGTTCTGGGAGATTACGGCGGTCACGTCTGTGTTCCTGATCATTCAGGCGGGCACACGCCGGGCTTATTTCGCGTCTATGCGTTATCTGGTGATACAAGTCTTGTCGGGCGTGCTTCTGCTGGCTGGCATCACCTATGTTTATAAGGCGACGGGCGACCTTTCACTGAAGGCGTTTACGAGCCTCGACCAGCCGGGTGCTTGGCTGATCTTTATCGCGTTTGGCATCAAGGCGGCATTCCCGTTCATGCACAATTGGCTGCAGGATTCCTATCCGAAAGCCTCTGTGACGGGCGCGGTTATCTTGTCGGCATTTACCACCAAGCTGGCCGTGTATGCGTTCGCGCGCATGTTCCCAGGGCATGATCCACTGATCTGGATTGGTGCGATCATGACGGTCTTCCCTGTGTTCTTCGCGGTTATTGAGAATGACCTGCGCCGTGTCTTGGCCTACAGCCTTAACAATCAGGTCGGCTTTATGATCTGTGCGATTGGTTTGGGTGTCGCGGGCGTTGGTGACCCGATGGCGCTGAACGGGGCCTCGGCCCACGCGTTTGCGCACATCCTTTATAAGGGCCTCCTCTTCATGAGCATGGGGGCGGTACTGTATCGCACCGGTACGACCAAAGCGTCAGAGCTTGGCGGGCTGTATAAGTCCATGCCGTGGACGACTGTGTTCTGTATCATTGGCGCGATGTCGATTTCGGCGTTCCCGCTTTTCTCTGGCTTTGCGGCGAAATCGCTGACCATGAGTGCGGTGGGTCATCACCCTGAGCTGTTTGTTGTTTGGCTAATGCTGTTGTTTGCTTCTGCTGGTGTGCTGGAGCATTCGGGGATCAAGATTCCGTACTTCGCATTCTTCGCGCATGATAGCGGGCGGCGAGTGAAAGAAGCGCCGTTCAACATGTTGCTGGCGATGGGCCTCGCGGCGTTCATCAGCATAGCGGTTGGTTTGCCGGCGTTTATACCGGGACTTGGCTATGAGTGGCTCTACAGCCTGCTGCCGTACTCTGAAGAGGCGATGAGCTATAAGCCGTTTACCACGGCGCATATTCTCACACAGATGCAGCTGCTCGTGCTGGCGATCTTTGCCTTCATCTTGCTGAAGCGCTTTGGCGTGTACCCAGCGGAGAAAGATGCCACGATTTTGGACACTGACTGGCTGTACAGAAAGCTTGGATATGGCTTTGCGAATTGGGCCGGTACTGTGTGGAGCAAGGCGGGGCCTTCAATGACGGCGCTGTTCTTCGCTTTGACAGGGCGGGCCTATAAGCGAATCGAAAATACGTTCAGCCCACGCGGAGAGCTGGCCCGCGGCGGTTTGCAGGGTGCCGCAGCGATATGGACGGCGGCGGTGCTCGGATTCGTCCTGTTGCTAGCATTCATTACTGTTCGTTGATTTCGTTGTTATTTTCAGAAATGCAGTAAATGAAGATAAGAAACATCAAAAAGCGGTAATTACTGCTTTTTGGTGTTTACAGTTTTAGCCAATGTATTAGTTCCTTCAATTGATTGTTGAAGGGGAACAATTATGTTGGATGAAGCGAATAGCTCAACTGAAAATGGACTGCTAATCGAGTTGGCCACAGAAATCATTGCCGCTTATGTAGGCAATAACTCTGTGGACGCTCAGGAACTACCGGATTTGATCCGTAACGTTCATGGTTCGCTTTCAACCTTGGTTGATGGTGAATCCGAGAAGATGAAGCAGAAGCCCGCTGTTTCGATCAAGAAATCCATCGGCGAGGAATACTTGATTTGCTTGGAAGATGGCAAGAAATTCAAATCACTGAAGCGTCACTTACGCACGAAATATGACATGTCGCCCGACGAGTACCGTGAAAAATGGGGTTTGGCGGCGGATTATCCAATGGTTGCACCCGGCTATTCTCGTCAGCGCTCTAAGCTGGCCAAAGAGATGGGACTTGGCAAAGGCTGAGCATTTTTTGAGCAAATCTGCCCAAGCGAGAATCATCCGCGCCCTGACGGCAATGTTCTGGTAACTTTTATTAAGAAATTCGCACCTCGAGACTTGATCCCCGACTCAACTCGCGTAATAGGTGATTCTTAGGTATCATCCAGGGGTGGCTGAACAGTGTCAAATGATCCGGTATTCCAAGGCGTTACGCCTGCACAACGTGACTTGATCACGTATTGGGGCAGCTTGCAGGGCTTAACAGGGCGCGTAGAGCGCTCCGCTATTGATCCCGGCGAATTCCGATCCGTATTGGCGAGCATCTCCTTGGTGGAAGTTGAAGGCAACGGCGATTGCCGGTTCCGCATTGCGGGGTCTCGTTTGCGTCAGATTTTCGGCAAAGAAGCGCGCGGACAATTGGTGTCTGAAATCGCGGGCCGCCACGGCGATGCTTACGCGCTGGGCCTGTCAGCCGCGTTGGAGCGGGCTGCACCTGTTGGCGGCGTTATCAAGGATGATGGTCAATTGCACGCGTGGCTGCGCCTTCCGTTGCTGGATGCATCGGGGCGGATGAACCAAGTGTTGTGCCTTGATGAGCTGGTCTCGGGACGCCGCGCGATCTCTGATACGTTGGGCGCGCAAGGGCCGCATCCAACCCCATCTCCACTTCAGGCAGCCTGATCCACAAGCAATTTCAAGCATCTGCTTGAGCATATAGGAAACTTATCCTACACCATCTCCTCTCCTGTAGGTTTAAGCCTCAGGATGAAAACGGAGATGGATATGCCTAAGTTTAACCCCCAAAAAGATGAAGACCGTGCCTATTTGGCGGCAGCGCTGACGGCCTATGCCTTGGGGCTGAAGCTGGAGGCATTGCTCGCGCCGGGCCGTGGCACGCCCGCAGAAAGCCGGGCACGCCATATCGCGATCTATCTGGCGCATGTCGGGCTGGGGATGAGCCTCGCGCGGGTGGCGCGGGCCTTCGACCGTGACCGCTCAACCATCAGCTATGCCTGTCACGTGGTTGAAGATTTGCGCGACGAGGACGCGTTCGATGACTTTGTGGAACAGCTCACGCTAGGGCTGGTTAGCGTGGCTAAATTGGATGAAGCGGTGGCGGTTGCTTGAGGTGGTGGCGGGTGAACTCCATTCAAGCGTCATCTCGGACAATGCCACCGGCATTACCGAGATGACGGGAATTGGCCCTATGCGGCCTCTTCGAAGTGAAAGTCGAATGTCTTGGAATGAATTTCAGCCAGCACGAATTTTCGTACATTGCTATTGGGAATTGTGATACCGCGTATTTATGGCGAACGAGATCATTCTGGCTTCCATTGGTTCCTTAGGGGACCTCAACCCATTCATCGCAGTCGCATTGGAACTCGAGGCGCGGGGTAATTCCACAATACTCGCCGTTCCCGAGGATCAAGTCGAAAGCGTACGCTCCGCCGGGTTGAAAGCTCACGCGATACTCCCATCAAATGAAGTCATGAATCAGGAGCTTGGCATGACGTCTGCTGACGTCACGCGAGCCATGATGGACGATATCAATTTTGTAGTTGAGAACGTCATGCTAAAATTTTTGGAATTTGGCGTTACGGCTCTCGATGACATTACCTCAGATGCTGTAGGAATTGTCGGCACGATCATGACGCTTCCGGCAGCCATCATATCTGAAAAACGGTCAATCCCCTACATTTCGGCTGCCCTTCAGCCAATGACATTGCCAACAGTTTATGATGCTCCCCGTGTTCCGGAATACTGGATGCTCGCGTCTCCGCGGTTTGGGATGACCGGCCGGGTTTGGAATAGAATGTGGATGCCAATCATTCGCGCAGAGACAAAGCGCCGCTTCGCGAAGACAATCAACTCGGTCAGAGAAGTGCATGACTTGCCGCGACTAAGACGTGCTCCATTGCTTGAGGTCGAGATTGATCCTGTGATGACGGTTGCCATGTATTCTTCACAGCTAGCGCCGCTACAACCTGACCACCCGAAAGACGCAACACAAACGGGCTTTGCGACGTTCGATCATGAAGGTGGAACCCAGAAGCCTCTCGACGATGAACTCCTGAACTTCCTCGACGCTGGCGAGCCACCGATCGTGTTTTCTCTGGGAAGCTTTGCGGTCAACTTGCCGGGCGAATTCTACCCTGTGAGTTACAATGTGGCGCAAGAGCTCGGCGAAAGGGCCGTGCTGCTGACAGGCTCCGCGACCGATCTGACATCGACTTCAGACATCCTCGTTCGCGAATATGCGCCGTACTCACAGCTGTTTCCGAAATCAAAATGTGTCGTTCATCATGGCGGTGTCGGAACAACAGGCCAAGCCATGCGTGCGGGAGTTCCTCAGCTCATTACTCCACATCTGGGTGACCAATGGGATAATGGCGCACGGATCAAGTCTCTCGGTCTCGGCGATACGCTGCCTGCGAACAAGTATTGTCTCGAAAATGCTATGAGCGCGATCCGAAATATACTTTCGAGTGCAGACATTGCCGGCAAAGCCGCTCAAGTGGCAGAGAATATGCGATTGGAAAACGGCGCGCAATCAACGGCTGTTGCAATTGAGACAGCGCTACATAGAGCTTGAATCGATCTGGCTTCCCTTAGAAATCCCGGACATTCGATACATCACTGGATTTGCCCACTACTGACGAAAACTTGCCGTTTTTCTTGCGCCGTTCCGAGATGGATACCTGCCTGCGCAGGTATCTTCGGGAAATGGGGCTATGCCACCGCAGCGCTGGCGTCGCGCAGTATGCGTTCTAGCATTGAGGCGAGGCCGTTGGAGCGTTGGGCGGTGAGGGCGCCGGCGACGCCGATTTCTTCTAGGAAAGACTTCGCGTCGAAGGCGAGTATTTCTGAAGATTGCTGGCCAGAATAGAGCCGGATGAGGAGCGCGATGAGGCCGGATACGATCATCGCATCGCTCTCGGCGCGCACGGTGAGACGGTCGCCGTCTGTGTCCGTCACCATCCAAACCTGAGACGCGCAGCCGCGCACGCGTGTGCCTTCTGTGCGCTCATGCGCCTGTAGCGGCGGGTTGGCCTTGCCGAGGTCAATGATGTGCGCGTAGCGGGCTTCCCAGTCATCTAGCCAGGAGAACTCTTCACGTATCTCTGTTGCTTTGTCTTGCATCGTCATGTGCTTCACATGGGGCAGCTGGGCGCAAAAGAAAACCCCCAAGCCGATTTACGGGCTTGGGGGCTTTAAAGTGAGACTTCAAAGAGGGCAATACCTACTGGTAGACGCCGCCAATGCACTTGCCGACATCTGAGAGCGAATGCTCACCAATGCAGAATGGCACTTCATATTGCTGGTTGGCCGCTGCAACACACTGATTGAGGTTCAGGTTTGCTTTGGTGAGGCAATTTTTGGTTTTGCGCTCAGACATCGCATTATGCAGCGTCGAGGTTGATGTACCTTGGCTGCCGATGATGCGATAGGCGGCGAGGGTCGCGATTTGATCAGCGACGGACTCCTTGCCGTATTTTACGCGCTTGCGGCTGCCGCTGAGGCCAGAGTTTAGGCCAGCGGGGAATTTCACGGCGCTAGCGGCGCCTGAGACGTGTTCCCAGACAGATGGAGAGCCAACCCGGCCAGCTTGCGCGAGAGTTTGATTGATCTCTGTTGAGGAGAACGCAGACACCAGACCGGATTTAGCCGCAACGCCGCCAGCTTGGCGATTGCCCAGCTTTGTTGCGCGGGAGCCTGAATTGCCGATTTTCTTTTTGGCCCAACCAAAGGCTTGGAGAGAGTAAGCTTGGTCTTTGACATATTGAGACACACGGTTGAGGCGTCGGCTGTCTGCTTCTGTGGCGCCCAGCGCAGCACTGACGGCATTGTCACCACCGGCGAGCCGGCGTGCGTAGCGTGCATCATTGCGTAGGCCTGTTGTGAGGGCGTCACGTCCATAAAAGCCCTCAATGTCTTTTACAGCGGCGCGGTATTCGGGGTTTTGTGAGGCGATCAACGCGGAATATGCGATCCAGCCTTTGGAGAGTTTATCGGGGTTGTGACCGCCGAGATTGTTGAGTGCTGAATCGATGTCTTTGGCGGATGACATCGGATTGTTTTTAACGTCGGAAACATCTGACTGATACGTGGCGTACACAGCGGCGGAACGGGATATTGGATCAGTTGATTGAGCGGTTGAAACGCCCGCTAAACCCAGCCCGATAACGGCAATGCCGATCATTCTAATGGATTTCATTTAGTCTCTCCTCACGCGACACGAGATACTATTGCCCGAAACTCCCTGAATAGGAAACCTCACCTTGCCTGATGACCGCATTACAAATACAGCAATGTAGTATCAGCGCAGTCAGAATGGCTGCCAAGAGTGTATGGGGTGTTAACGATGTCCCTTTTGGCATCGCAGAAGCGATTACAAATTATCCACCTCATTTGGGTTGGACTTATGCTCGTCGCCGTTTTGGCCGGCGCGCTTGCGGGTGTGCCGTTATCAAGCCTGATTGTTGGCGGCGCGGGCGCCATATTGCCCGGTCTGATTGGTGTTTTCCTTCTAGGCGGTGATAGTTTGGGGAACCGGAACACTGAGGCTTTCCTGATAATTTGCTGGACGTTGCTGGCGGTTATTGCGGTCGCGGTGACGGGGTCCGTTTCATCGCCACTGACCATATTGTTCGCGATTGCCCCTTTATTGGCGCTCAATTTCTATTCTGAGAAAATGGCAGTTGAGGCGACATTCTTCGGGGTGCTCGCCTATTTCGGCATGGCGGTTATGGGCATTGCTGGGCTGCTGCCGTCCAAAACGGATACGACATTGCCATTGACGACAGGGCTTGTCTTGTCGGGATTAGCGTTATCTGGAGCACTGGTTTTGACACTGCTTCAGCGCCATGCGGGCGCGCTGCAAATGGCTGTTGTCGGAGCAAAACCGAAAAGCGCTGAGTCAGAGCCGGTGCCGGTACCTCAACCAGAGCCCCAGGAAGAGCAGACGATTATTCATCTGCCACCTGATCTGCCAGAATATTCGGGCGTAATGCTGCTGGACGTGGCGGGGCATGGACGGATCACGAAGGTTATTGGTGATCGTTTGGGCCTTGGCGGTGTTTATCCGGGGGTTGTATTATCCAGCCTGTTTGATGCGAAAACGGATATGGGCCCACTGACCGAGTCTGGGTCCATTCCTTTCGGCTCATTTTCATTGGCTAATGGCCGTAAAGTGCGGATACAGATTGAGGCTGGGCGTCGGCATCGCAGGATTATGCTAGTTGATGTGACTGATATGCAGGCGGCTGTAGATAGAGCGAAGGCTAGCGAGGCGAAGTCTGTGAGCGGGCTGCGCGAACGCACGGCATTCTTTGCGTCACTTGGCCATGAGCTTAAAACGCCGCTGAACGCTATTCTGGGGTATGCGGACATGATGCGCGCGGGCATTCGAGGCCCGATGCCGGATGCTTACGCTGACTATCCAGACATCATTCATGAGAGCGGGCAGGATTTGTTGTTGCTCGTCGATGACATTCTCGACCTCGCCAAGGCCGATTCAGACAAATTGCGATTGGACATGGAGCCGATTGATTTGGCTGCCTCTGCGACCTCAGTGATGCGACAGCTCGAAAATCAAGCTGACCGGGCGGGCGTTCGCTTGCAGTTGGATTCTGATGTGAAGGTTTGGGCAAATGCGGATGCGCGGGCTGTGCGCCAGATTTGGCAAAACCTCGTATCGAATGCGATCAAATACTCTGACCGCTCCGGCACAGTCGTTTTGGCGACGCAGGAAGTGGACGGCATGGCACTGATGTCGGTGACGGATACCGGCGAGGGTATGTCGGCGGTTGATGTCGCGCGGATTATGGAGCCGTTCACACAAGGCGAAAACGCGCGTGGTCGGGCCGGAACAGGTTTGGGGTTGGCCGTGGTGAACAGTTTTGCCGGTCTACATGGCGGCAAAGTGTCGATTCAATCGCATCAAGGTGAAGGCACATGTATCAGTGTGAGCCTACCATTGGCCGACCCGGGCGATGTTTTGCCATTGGATGATGCGGCTCAGTAAGAGCCAGCGTTAGCGATTGCGCTTTGTGAATCCCGCTTCGCACGCGATCAGTACCAATGTTCCGAGAATGATTGCAGTGAGTGCAATAGCGCCGAGGTCACTGGCTGACAGGCCAGATGCGGCGGTTGTGATCTCAGATGAGCTGGACGCTTCGGCAGTTGCGACTGCGAGTGTTTGCAACATGGATCGTGTCCTCCTCTTTGCGGCTGACCGTTTCAGCGCTAGGCAGAGCGTTGCAGCAATAGGCGTGCCAAACGGGCGCCAGCGTGGAGACACACGATGAATTTTCCAGAACGTTTACCGACGAAAGTGTGGGTCGAGGCCTTGGTGCGCCGGGTGCAAGTTGCTGGTGCTGCGGCCTTTGTCATTCAGTCTGGCGATGCATCCCGGGGGGATGTTTTGATTAAAGTCGCGCGTTTGAATGGAGAGGCCCGGATTTTTGCGCCGCGCACCGGCCTAGACGGTGACCGGGTGTTTGTGGACTTGACGCTGCAAGGCGTCGGCCCGGAAGAACGCGAGACAGATCAATATGTTACGCGCGCGCGCCAACGCGATAGTGATCTATGGGTGGTTGAGATCGAGGATCGTGACGGGCGCCACTTCCTGACAGAGCCTGTGGAAAAGTAGCGTTTAGGTTGGGATTTTGTGGGGTGGGCTGTTTTGGTTACCCCCCGTTAACTCCGACAGTGCAGCTTATGCTCAGATGAAAAACTGGCTGGGGCAAGCTATAGATGCTGTTTCTTTTGAACGATAAAATTGTTGATATCGCCATTCCTGAATCGCATCTGGCTAAGCGCTGGAAAGTTCTGGGATGTGGTGATCCGTATGGCATGCGCGCACGTGAGGCCTTGTCTTTTGCAGGCCGCGTTGTTGCTGAACATGTGAAAGAGAAGATTACGCTGGAAGACGCGTTGGTTCAAGATCTTGGCGCGCTGATTATTGCCAAGACTGGCGCGAATGCTGTGCTGTTCCCAGATTATAACGGAACACAGGGCGAGCCGCGTTTGACCATTTTGCCTGAGACTATTCTCGCATCATTGCGTGAGCGTACAGCAGAAGGCGAAACGCCGAAGCTGGATGATATCTGGCTCGCGGCGGCTTAAATTACCAGCCTCGCGCTGAAAATTGAGGAACCGGCGACTTATGGGTTGTCGGTTTTTTTGTGCCCAACGCCCGCTTGGGCAGGTCTGGCCCTTCATTTACGTCGATAGATGCGGTAGGCCGCTTATCTTGTTAGCAGTTTAGGTAGCCAGTTTGCGCCCATGTCACATGTAGAAGAAGCCGCACGTCGGCGCACCTTTGCGATTATCTCTCACCCAGATGCCGGTAAAACGACATTGACTGAGAATTTGCTTCTTGCGGGTGGTGCCATTCGGGCCGCTGGCGAAGTGGCCGCGCGTGGCGCAACACGGCGCACCACGTCTGACTGGATGAAGATTGAGCGCGATCGCGGTATCTCTGTGTCTGCGTCGGTAATGACGTTTGAGTATGAAGACCTTGTCTTCAATCTGCTCGACACGCCGGGCCACGAAGATTTCTCTGAAGATACGTATCGCACGCTCACCGCCGCCGATTGCGCCGTTATGGTGTTGGACGCCGCGAAAGGCATCGAGCCGCAAACGCTGAAACTGTTTGAAGTGTGCCGGATGCGCGACATTCCGATTGTGACCTTCATCAACAAGATGGACCGCGAGGCGCTGGAGCCGATCGAGCTGTTGGATGAGGTGCAGGATAAGCTGCAACTTGATACAGCGCCGCTCTATTGGCCCGCCGCGAGTGGGCAACGCTTTGCTGGGATGAAAGATCTGCGTACGGGAGAGTTCTGCCAGTTTGAGCGCTCAACGAGCAAGCAGCCGAAGATCGGCCCCACTGTGCGCATTGATGGATCAGATGAAAGCTTGGAAGCCGCGTTGGATGATCATGTCTTTGCAGAGCTTTCCGAAGGCGCAGAAATGGCGACCACGCTATTGCCCGAGTTTGACGAACAGGCTTTTCGCGACGGACACATGACGCCGGTGGTGTTTGGCTCGGCGCTGCGCCATTTTGGTGTGTCTGAATTGCTCAACACACTGAAAGAGTTTGCCCCTGCGCCGCGCCCGCAAAAGGCGGAGCGTAAAGGCGAGACGATTTCTATCGACCGGAGTGATAAGCCGGTGTCTGGATTTGTGTTTAAGATCCAAGCGAATATGGACCCTAACCACCGTGACCGGGTGGCGTTTTTGCGTTTGTGTTCGGGTGAGTTTAAGCGCGGTATGCGGCTTAAGACGACGAGCGGGAAACAGCTCAATATTCACAACCCGCTTATGTTCCTCGCGCAGGATCGTGAGATCGCCGAGACCGCCTATGCGGGTGATGTGATTGGCGTGCCCAATCATGGACAGTTGCGGGTTGGCGATAGCTTGTCCGAAACGGGTGATATTCAGTTTGCGGGTATTCCGAACTTTGCGCCTGAATTGCTGCGCCGTGCACGTGTGACGGACCCGATGAAGGCCAAGCATTTGCGCAAAGCGCTGGAGAGTTTGGCAGAGGAAGGTGTGACGCAATTGTTCCGCCCAGCCATTGGTTCTGACATGATTGTTGGCGCGGTTGGCCAATTGCAGTTTGAGGTGATGAAAGAACGTGTGGGCGCAGAATATGGCCTAGAGGTCGTGTTTGAACCGGCGCCTTACAATGTCGCGCGCTGGATGGCGGCTGACGATGAGAAAGACATTGAGGCCTTTTTGGATAAGAACAAAACCGCCTCCGGAACAGACCTTGATGGCGCGCCGGTTTATCTGGCCAAGAATGCTTGGGATGTGGGCTATGCCCAAGAGAAGAACCCGAAAATTCGGTTTACCGCCACAAAAGAGCGGGTGCTGTAGGCAAGAAAAAGGGCGACCCGTTTAGTCGGGCCGCCCTGAAACTGTGCTTTGCGCGGGGCAAAGGTCTATCTATTTTCCGTGCCACGAATTTTTGACTTTGCAGATGGCGATGTTGGTGCATCTGTAATTGGTGTCTTCATGCGGAGCGTATGGGTGACGCTTGGGCTCGCGCCGAGCGGCACCGGGCGACTCGTAACGATTGTGCCGGCGGGAACCTTCATCTGGCGCACTTTTACAACTGTTTTAGGTGCGTGCTGGACAAGGTGCCCTGCTAGGCGTTGGCGCTCTTTAGTGGGAGAGTAGCCAGATGTAGCCAATGGGTTGCGCTCAATTTGCCCGCCGCTGCGCTTGAGTTCGCAGCGCGCGTTCGCATTGCCTGCGCCGACCATATACGACCATGCATAGCAAGCGTCATTGGCGCGGCAGGCTGATTGGCAGGAGACCGCTGAATAAGACTCGAACGAGGAGAAGGTTGCGCCAAAGCGGTAGATGCCAGGCTCATGGCCCGGAAGAACGGTCGCGGCCTTTTCCGTTGCAGAGCCTGCAAGCTCATGTGTATCGGCCATTGCAGGAAGCGACAGGGCAATGCCAGCGGCGAGTATAGCGATAAAGCGCATAGGAATAGACTCCGAGCTTGTTTAGCCTGAAGAATTAGCTGGGTTTTGTTAATGAAGCGTTGTCGAAATTTTACCTTGGGTTTATTCGGCCAAGGCTTCGCGCTTCTCTTCGATCTCCAGCCATTCCATCTCTATGGTGTCGAGGGTCTCGCGGGCTGTGCCCACGCGGTTGGAGCGGGCGTTAAATCCTTCAGGGTCGCGTGTGTAGAGGTCTGGATCGGCCATCTCGGTTTCCAGCTTGGCGATTTCAGCCTGTAGCTTGGGAATGGTCTCTGTGATCTCTTTTTGGCGGTGGTCGTCTTTGAAGGAGAGCTTCTTCTTCGGCTTTGCCTTGACGGGTTCCGATTTGGACGTCGATTTGCGCGAGGTGATACGTTCGCCCATGTGGTCACGCAGGCTTTTGAGCTGCCGTTGTGCATCCGTCCAGCCGCCGGGGGTTTGTATCCAGCGCCCTTCGCCGAGGGGGCAAAGGCAGGACGTGACGGTGCTGTCGAGGAAGGCCCGGTCATGGCTGACCAGCAGGAGCGTGCCCTCATAAGAAAGCAGCATGTCTTCCAGCATCTCTAGGGTTTGCATGTCCAAATCATTGGTCGGTTCATCCATCACCAAGAGTGTGGAGGCTTTGGCGAGGCCGATGGACAGGGCAAGCCTGTTGCGTTCACCGCCTGACAAGGCCCCGACAGGTTGGCGAAGCTGCGCTGACGTGAACAGGAAGTCTTTGGCATAGGCAGCGACGTGGCGCTGCTTGCCCTGCACCATAATGGAATCGCCGCCCTCAGGCGCGAGGGCCTCCCAGATCGTGTCTTTTGGATCGAGCGTGTCGCGGGTTTGATCGAGATAGGTTGTTGAGAGCGTTTTGGCGCGGCGGATGTTTCCGGCGTCAGCCTCAATTTCGCCCAGCAGCATACGGATCAGCGTGGTCTTGCCCGCGCCATTGGGGCCGATGATGCCAATACGGTCACCGCGTAGGATTTTGATGTCGAGGTCATCTGCGATTACCAACGGGCCTTTGGGTGTATCAAAGGTGAGTGATAGGCCTTTCGCTTCAATCATCTTTTTGGACAGGCTGGAGCCCGTCTCGATGCTCATATCGGCGGTGTTCTTGCGATCATTAAGCGCGGTGCGCATTTGGCCTTGCTGTTCGCGCATGCCCATCATTTTGCGTAGGCGGCCCATATTACGTTTGCGCCGCCCGGTAACGCCGCGTGATAGCCAGCGGTCTTCGTCTTTTAGCTGTGTGGTGATCTTCTTCAGGGCGCGTTCTTCGTCCATCTCGACTTGCTCTGCCCATTCGTCGAATTTGGCATAGCCTTCAGGGCTCTTCATCACCTTGCCTTGGCGTAGCCAGAGGGTGTTGGTGGAGATGTTCTCTAGGAAGCGACGGTCATGGCTAACCACGAGAACAACGCCGAAAAAGGATTTGAGGCGGGCTTCCAGTGTTATGATCATTGGCACGTCGAGGTGGTTGGTCGGCTCATCTAGCAGCAAGACATCTGGCGAGTTGGCGAACGCCTTGGCGAGGGCGGCGCGGCGCTGTTGGCCGCCGGACAATGTGGCGGGGTCTGCCTCGGCATCGACGCCGAATTCCATCAATTCAGCCTCGGCCATATAGTCGTATTCTAGGCCATCGGCGACATAGGCGCGGACGGTGTCAAAACCGCTGAGATCTGGTTCTTGGACTACAGTGGCGTAGGTTGTGCCCGGCTGGTGCCAGACCTGACCGGAGTCGGCCTCTACCTGCTCTGAGATGATCTTCATCAGCGTGGATTTACCCGCGCCATTGCGACCAACAAGCGCCGCGCGCTCGCCTTTGCTGAGCGAGAGGCTGACGCCTTCAAAAAGGGGTTGTCCGCCAAATGAGAGGCGTACGTCGACAAGGGAGATCAAAGGGGGTTGTGCCATGTCGCGTCAGATAGCGCGGGCGGGCCGGGATAGCTAGGGGTGGCGCGCTTAACCGTGCAGTTTCGTGCATTCTTGGGCAGTTAGGAGGCGCCAGTCACCGGGGGCGAGGCCATCGAGCGTGAGCGGGCCGAACGCGCTGCGGTGCAGGGCCTCGACATGGTTGCCAGCGGCGGCGAACATGCGGCGCACTTGATGATAGCGCCCCTCAGTGAGGGTGAGGCTGGCGGTGCGCTCACCGGTGACCTCTAGCCCTGCGGGGGCGAGCGGCTTGGTCTCTCCGCGCAGGACAAGCTCGCCGCTGGCGAAGAGTTCAGCCTCATGGCCCTCAATGGGCCGGGCGAGGGTGGCATCATAGGTTTTGGGAAGGCCTGATTTGGGCGCGATGAGTTTGTGCAAGAGCTGGCCATCATCGGTGAAGAGCAGGAGACCGCTCGTGTTGGCATCTAGTCGCCCGACGCTGGAGAGCGCAGGTTTGCGCGCCATGAAGCGTGGGGGCAGGAGTTCGTAGACAAGTTGGCCTTGGTCGGCGCGAGAACACGTGTAGCCCGCTGGTTTATGCAGCATAAGGACTAAGCCGGATGGTGGGTCGAGTGGTTCGCCATCAAACAGCATGTGCACTAGAAAGTCTGGCCAGTCTGCCCGCAATGTGACGGGCGCGCCTGCTTTGCCTGTTACCCGCCCACGTGCAATGGCCGATTCCATGTCTTTGCGACTGCCATAGCCTAGGCCTGCCAGATATTTGGCGAGGGAGCGGGCTGGCCTCATTTGGCGCGCTTGGGCCGTTCTGCGACGATGACCTTATAGCCACCCGTGTCTTCGATCATGTCATGGTTTTTGAAGACCGCCGACAAGATCACCTCATAAGGCAGGTGGCGGTTGGCGACCATGTAGAGCTGGCCCGCAGGTTTCAATGCGCGAGAGGCGGCGCGGATGAAGTCTTGCCCCAGTGAGGCCGCGTCGGCCCGGCCCACATGAAATGGCGGGTTCATCACGATGAAATTGAAGCGCTCGTTTAGGGGGCTGTTTGGAATATCTGTCCAGTGCGCGGTGTATTCGCCGACGCCGTCCATTGTCTTCTCAATACAAGACAGCGCGCGGTGCTCTGCCTCATATAGTGTCATGCTTTCGACCTTGGGACAGTTGAGCAGCACTTGGCGCGCGATATAGCCTTGGCCCGCGCCGAAATCTGCGCCTCGCCCTTTGATGGTCTCTGGAATGGAATCGGCGAGCAGTTCGCTGCCTGCGTCCACCCGGTCACGGCTGAACAGGCCGGGGCGGCTCCATAGCTCTCCGGGCACGACTTCGCGCGGGGCGTCATTGGCGAGCCATTCTTCGGCCAGCGCAGTGTTGAATGTTTCGCTGTTTTTGATTGCCCAGAACGCGCGGCATTTGTGTTTGGACAGGGCTTCAGTATTGCCCGTCAGTTCGCGCAATGTCTTCTCAGCGGTTTTAGACCCCAGCGTATTGGGCACGCAGCAGAGCAGCACGCCGCCCTCTGGCATCGCCAGCATCGCGCGGGCATAAAGCGCCTTGGCCTCATCCTTCTGGCGCGGGGGCAGGAGCAGGGTAAGCTGCGCAGCTGGCAACTCCGTCTCATCTGGCGCGAGCACGTTATAGCCCGCCGCCTTCAGCGCATCATGGTCTGGCTTAAACGATTGATGGCAGACAACGCGATCACGCGGCAGCTGCGTCAAAAACGGCGACAGGGCCGCGCGCAAGAACAAGACAGGGCCATCGGCAGGCAGCGAAACCGCGCCATCCTCGAGAGCCAAATTGAGCGTTTGAAATACAATATCATCCATGCGGGTGGCTTTAGGGGTAAAATGGCCTGTGTGGAAGTGGGGTGGGGGTATTTCGCCGCTCGCGTTGCACGTAATGGCGCGTCATCCCCGATGGCAAAGCCATCAGGGGACCCATCTCTGAAAGCATGATCTTGGGTGGTCGGGCGTAGCGGTGGAAAGCGTCCGGCTGGGCGGAGGGCAAACCTGTTACGCATTTCCTCGGAGACAAACGCATAGGCGGGAGTTCATTCCGGGACGATTTCAATCTACTTCCAACAGCACAGGGTCGCGTGTGGCGAGAGATCGATCTAGGATTAGCTCAAGGCGGGCGGTGAAATGCGGATCGCTTCGTCTATTCGAATGATGGTCTAGCTTATATCACCACTGATCACTAAACTACGTTTCAACCCTATCCCGGAGGTGTCTGGAAATGATCCTTGAAGTCGACGGACGAGAGATCAAAACAGCAGGTGATTTTCACGACAGGCTGATGGCTTGTCCAGGTATGCCTGACTTTTATGGTCGCAACTTCTATGCTTTTCGTGACGTCTTGACCGGCTTCATTGAGCGCCCATTCAGGATCGTTTGGCGTAACGCGGCAGCTTCACGCGCCAGCCTTGGTGAGGACTTTGATCGATTTGTCATTATGATGAAGCAAGCTGCCGACGACACTCTCACCACGGAACGGAAATTTGAGTTTGAGATTATCGAATAGTACTATCCGCCCAAGGCACCAGCTCGCCTAAGCGCCTGACGGAATGCTCCGCAATTCGCCCCAGCAGATCGGTGAGCCATGCCTGCGGATCGACTGTGTTGAGTTCAATTCTGCGATCTTGCCCCCTAATCCTCCGCCGCTGCGTTAAACGCCATGGCCATGCCGCGGTAGAAGGTGATGCGGGATTCGGCGGCTTCGCTGAAGGCGAGGTTGCCGGTGGCGCCTTTTAGGGGCTCGGGTGGTTGGCCGGCGTGAACGATTTCCATCATGTCAGACCACAGATCAGATGGCAGACCACCGCCAGAGACTTTCTTCATAGGGCTGTCATCATCATTGCCGACCCAGACGCCGCCAACATAGGCCGAGGTGAAGCCGACAAACCATGCATCGCGCCAGTCTTGCGAGGTGCCGGTTTTGCCCGCGACCGTCCAGCCTTTGATCTTTGCACGGCCACCGGTGCCCATGCTGGAATCGACCACGCGGGCCATCATGGCGTTGGATTGGTGGGCGACACTTTCGCGCAGCACGCGGTCACGGTCAAAACTGGGCTTGGTGTAGATGAGTTTGCCGCGCGAATCTTCGACCTTCTCTATGAGGTAAGGGTCCATGCGATAGCCGCCGGATTGGAAGGCCCCGAAGGCGCGCACGATCTCCCACATGGTGACCTCTTGGCTACCAAGAGCCAGCGACGGGAAGGGCTCTAGCTTGCTGGAGATGCCGATGCGGCGGGCCAGTGTGACGACGTTTCGCACGCCGGTTTCCTGCGCCAGTTGGGCCGCGACAGTGTTGGTGGAGCGGGCCAATGCTTCGCTGAGCGTCATGGGGCCGAGGTAGCCGCCGCCATAGTTTTCCGGTTCCCATTTGTCGATTGTGATCGGTTCATCGAACATCACATCATAGGGCGACCAGCCTTTCTCTAGCGCGGTGGCGTAGACCAGCGGTTTGAAGCTGGAGCCGGGTTGGCGCTTGGATTGCGTGACGCGGTTATAGTTGGATTTGGTGTAGTCCATCCCGCCGAGCATGGCGACGGTGCGCCCATCATGCCCGAAGACGAGGGCGGAGACTTGGCTGGCTTTGAGGTCTTTGCCTTCTGTCTCTATACGGCCAGTTAGGGCGGCGCGTAGTTTCTCTTGCAAGGCGACATCAATCGACACCGTGATGACGAGATCGCCGGGGGCGTCGGGCACCATGTTTTTGACGCGTTCAGCCGCCACATCGAGCACATAGCCGAGCTGTGCGTCATATTTTGGCGCGTCGATAATGGTGATCTCTTCAGCGCGGGCGGCGTCTGCGGCCTCTTGCGTGGCAAACCCCAGCTCGACCATCTGTGTGAGTACATAATTCTGGCGGTCACGCGCGCCTTTGAGATTGTCGCGCAGGTTTAGCTTTGACGGCGCTTTGGGTAGGGCGGCGAGGACGGTGGCCTCTGACAAAGTGAGCGCTTCGGGCGGCTTGCCGAAATAGAACCGGCTGGCGGCGTCAATGCCGTAAAGGCCCGCGCCGAAATAGATGCGGTTGATGTAGAGGGTGAGGATCTCGTCTTTGCTGAGCTGCTTCTCAAGCTGGCGCGCGAGCTTCATCTCTTGGGCTTTGCGGCGCATCGTCTGGCGGCTGTCTAGCACGAGGTTTTTGATGAGCTGCTGGGTGAGGGTGGACGCGCCGGACACGGTTTTGCCTTCGCGGGCGTTGGACCACACAGCGCGGGCAATGGCCGCCTCGTCTGCGCCGTCATGCTCGTAGAAGCGCTTGTCTTCAGCGGCGATGAAGGCTTGGGAGACGTAAGCTGGCAAAATGGTGACGGAGGTAGAGCGGCCATAGCGGGGGCCACGCACGGCGAGGGTGTTGCCATCACGATCTAAGAATTCGATCGCCGGTTCACGGTGGGCGGCCCACAGGTCTTCAGTCGCCGGAAGGGTCGGCATGCCAGAATAGAGCGAACGCCACTTCCACGCGCCGATGCTTCCGCCAATGACGAGCAGGACGAGCAAAGACAGCGCGCCATATTTGAAGACTTGCTTACGCCATGCCGGGGGTGGCGGTGCATCAGCCTTTTTGGCGGGCTTGGCCTTGGTTGGGGCTTTCGCCTTAGCCGGGGCCTTTTTTGCCTTTGGTGGAGGGGTCTTTTTGGTGGCCATTGTGTCGGGTTAGCCCATCTAATGCATTTGCCTTGATGCTGCACTGTATAATCAAGAAGATTACGGCAGGGTGAAGGCGAGGGGTTTTGCACGCACTTTTTGGGGCTAATCGCCGGGACGCCACGCATCCGTAATGTGGTGGGGCCATTGGCGCTGGCCCATTGCGATGAGGTCATATCGCCAGCCATAATCGGCATATTGCTGGCGGCGCTTCATCCAAAAGTCGGCGGCTTGGCCTATGCGGTGCCAGTTGTTTGGCGTGACAGCGTGGGCGGCGTGGTCGCGTGCTTTGCGCGCTTTGACCTCGATAAAGCAGATGGTGCGGGCTTTTCTAGCGATGATGTCCACCTCGCCGAGCGGAGTTTTGGCGCGCATTTCGAGGATTTTGTAGCCTTTGAGGCGCAGGAATAGTGCGGCGAGGGTTTCAGCCCGTCGTCCACGCTGTTCTGCGCGTTTGCGGGCCGGATCAGCCATCAGATTTCAGCTGTAGCGCACGTTGATAGACATCTCTTTTGGGTAAGCCTAGCGCCTCTGCCACGGCGTTTGCTGCAGATTTGGTTGGCTGTTCGGCAAGGGCGTCGCGCAAAGCGGCGTCTATCTGTTCTGGCGTGACGGCTTGTTCCTGTGGCGGCCCGACGAGGATGACGATTTCGCCTTTTGGTGGGCCTTTCTCTGCATAGTGGCGGGCCATGTCTTTCAGTGTGCCACGGCGGGTTTCCTCGAACAGTTTGGTCAATTCGCGCGCCACGGCGATATCACGGTCGCCGAGCTCTTCTGCCATATCAGCGAGCGTACCGGCGAGGCGGGGGCCAGATTCGTAGAATATCAGCGTTCCAGGAACAGCTTTAAACGATTTGAGTGTGGCGCGACGGGCAGTGGTTTTGGCGGGCAAGAAGCCCGCGAACATGAATTTGTCAGACGGTAGGGCGCTTGCCACCAATCCTGCGAGCATGGCGGATGCGCCGGGCACTGGAACGATGTTTACGCCCGCCATGGCGGCATCATGTACGAGTTTCCAGCCGGGATCGGATATCAGCGGTGTGCCTGCGTCAGAGATAAGGGCGATGATCGCGCCTTCTTGGAGGCGTTTGATGAGGCCGGGCCTGCGTTCTGCCCCATTATGGTCATGGTAAGAGCTTAGGCGGACTTTAAGCCCATGGGCAGACATGAGCTTACCCGAGACACGGGTGTCTTCCGCCAGCACTTCTTCGACGGCGCCAAGGACATCTAATGCGCGCAGGGTAATGTCTCGTAAGTTGCCGATTGGCGTGGAGATTATATACAGACCGGGCGCAAGCGCTTTGAGCGGTTGCTCGGTTTGCCCAGTGCTCGTAGAGTCGCGCGAGGCGCGAATCGACGGGCCATTCGAAGGATCAGGAGACGACATTGTTGCACCCATTGCTTAAAGTGATCAAAGCGCCAAGCCTAGTTTTGGCAACACTGCTTCTGGCGACGGCTTGTGCCACAGCGCCTGCCAGACCGCCAGTGCAAGTTGGATCTGGTGATCCACGTGTTGATCCGGTGACGGGTGGCCCCCAGAGCGGGCCTGATAGCGGCATTGAGGTGGGGGAGATTGATCCGCTGGAGTCTACGCAGTCATCCAGTGCTGCTGACGCTGTGACGCCAAGCTTTATGGCCGATAGAGATATTACGCGCGCCGCTGTGCTGCTGCCATTCTCTCATCCTAATTCACGTGTGCGGTCTGAGGCTGAAGCGATGCTCGCGGGCATTGAGCTGGCCCTGTTTGAATATGCGGGCGATGACTTCCTGATCATCCCGAAAGATACAGCTGGTAAGCCATCCGTGGCTGAGGCGCGGGCTGATGAGGCGCGCAGCGAGGGGGCAGACATTGTGCTTGGCCCGCTATTTGGCGCGAATGTGAAGCCTGTGCGTGAGGTGCTGAATAAAGAGAATATTCCAGTCATCGCGTTTTCGAATGACCGTTCAGCGGCTGGTGGCGGCGCGTATTTGTCATCTGTGCTGCCAGAAGAAGAAGTGCGCCGGGTTGTGCAGTATGCCGCGAGCAAGGGCGTGCAGTATTATGCATTCCTCGGCCCAAATAGTGATTATGGGCGCCAAGTTGAGGCCGCGATGCGGTTTGAGGCGTCTCGCACGGGCGGTGAGATTATCGGCTCGCGTTTCTATGATTTGAGCAATGGTGCCTCAAATGAGGCGCGTGAGATCGCGAAAATTGTGAAGAGTGCGAGCGCGAGAGCGCCGGGCCGTGTGGCTGTGATGATCCCAGAACGGGGTATTTCACTGCTGTCAGTTGCGCCGCTGCTGCCGTATAATGGGGTTGATTTACGCCGCATCAAACTGCTGGGCACTAGCCTTTGGAATGACAAATCTGTCTGGCGTGAGCCGACGCTTCAGGGCGGTCTGTTTGCCTCCACTGATCCAGAGATCAAAGAGGCCTTCATTGCTGATTATCGCCGGATTTATGGCCGTGCGCCATCTGAGTTGGCGTCGTCAGCCTATGATGCGGCGGCGTTGTCTATCCTGCTCGCTGATGATGATAACCTTCGTTACAATGGCGTGACCAATCCTGACGGCTTTATGGGCGTGAATGGTTTGTTCCGCTTCCGCATTGATGGCACGGCTGAACGCGGCCTAGCGGTGAGTGCAATTCGCGAGACTGGCCCTGAAGTGGTCGAGAAAGGCCCGGTCGAATTTTCACCGGGTGGCAGCTAATCCTACACGAATCGGGTTGCAGGTTGGCCAGATAAACCCCATGTGAAGCGCAATGTGGGTCCTTAACATTATGATGGCGAATTTCTGATGAGCAAACGCGACTATTACGAAGTTTTGGGCGTGAGCTCTGATGTGGATGCGAAGCAGCTGAAATCCGCCTATCGTAAGTTGGCAATGAAGTATCACCCCGACCAAAACGCGGGGGATGACGAGGCCGAAGAGCTCTTCAAAGAGGTCGGCGAGGCCTACGCTATTCTATCTGACGCGCAAAAACGCTCGGCGTATGACCAATACGGTCATAGTGCCTTTGAGGGTGGCATGGGCGGCGGCGGTGGCGGCAGCCCGTTCGGTGGCGGCGGAAACCCAGAAGACATTTTCCAAGACCTGTTTAGCCAAGTGTTTGGTGGCGGGGGTGGCGGTGGTCGCAGACGCGGCGGACCCGAGCGCGGCGCTGATCTGCGCTATGATCTTGAGATTACGCTGGAAGAGGCTTTCTTCGGCAAGGACGAGAAAATTCACGTACCACAGGCTGTGCCTTGTAACCCCTGTGAAGGCAGCGGCGCGGCGCCTGGCAGTAGCGTCGATAAGTGTGCGACGTGCGCAGGCCAAGGCCGAGTGCGCACGCAGCAAGGCTTCTTCCAGATGGAGCGCACCTGTCCGCATTGTCAGGGCCGGGGCAAAGTCATCAAGAAGCCATGCCGCGATTGTGGCGGCGCGGGCCAAGTGCGTGAAGAGCGTGAGCTGTCCGTCAAGATTCCGTCAGGGATCGAGAGCGGAATGAGAATCCGCCTG
This sequence comes from Hyphomonas sp., assembly GCA_033851975.1. GTDB lineage: Bacteria > Pseudomonadota > Alphaproteobacteria > Caulobacterales > Hyphomonadaceae > Hyphomonas. The sequence continues at coordinate 218,068 of JAWSVJ010000002.1, forward strand.
TCTGGCGAAGGTGAAGCCGGTGCCGCCGGTGGGCCGAAGGGCGACCTCTATATCTTCGTTGATGTGGTTGAACACGACATCTTTGAGCGTGATGGACACAATCTATATTGCCGTGCACCTGTGCCAATGGCGACAGCGGCGCTGGGCGGTGAGATTGAGATTCCTACGATTGATGGCGGGCGTGCGCGCGTATCTATTCCAGATGGCGCGCAAACGGGGCGCAAGCTGCGCCTGCGTGGCAAGGGTATGCCGACTGTGCGGTCATCTGGGCAAACGGGCGATCTGTTCGTTGAGATGTTTGTTGAGACACCTCGCAATCTGACCACGCGTCAGAAGGAATTGCTGCGCGAGTTTTGTGAATGCACGGGCGCAGACTGCCACCCGGAGAGCGAAGGCTTTCTTGGGCGCATCAAGCGCTTCTGGGCGGGCGATGAAGGCGATACGCGCCCGAACTAACTCTCTGATTGCGCCTGTCGGCCTATACACAGAAATGTGAACGCGGCTAACACGGGGAATCCGTTCTCACCGCAAGGTAAGCTCTGGCGTTCTTATAGGCCTCGGTTCAGACTAAACTCCTATAAAATTGGGCAACAGGCCTGATCTGGGAGAATGTTTGATGCTGAAAAATGTATTGGGATTTGGCGCAATTGCCGCTTTGGCGGGCTGCCAATATTTGCCGAACACGGAGAATTTGGACGCCAACGCGCCTGTGGCTGATGCCAGTTCTTACACGTTGGCGGCGAACGCGGCCTATTCAGAGACATTGCCATGGGATGATGTGGAAGACGAGGAATTGTCTTCGCGCGGGTTTATCGCGACGTTAGAGGACCCGGTTATTCGCAAGGCTGATGGCAGCGTCGTGATTGATCTGTCAGCCTTTGATTTTGCGACGGGGGATGCGCCCGATACGGTCAATCCTAGCCTGTGGCGTCATTTGAAGCTGATCAAAAAACATGGGTTGTTTGAGGTTGCCGATGGCATCTATCAGGTGCGCGGGTTTGATCTATCTGTGATGAGCGTGATTGAGGGTGAGACGGGCTATATTGTCATTGACCCGTTGCTTTCGACAGAAACAGCGGCGGCGGCGATGGAGCTGGTTAGGTCGCAGCTTGGGGACAAGCCGATCCACGCGGTGATCTATACGCACAGCCATGCCGACCATTTTGGCGGAGCCAAGGGCATTGTTAGTGTTGAGGATGTTAAGTCTGGCCGTGTGAAGGTTTTGGCGCCGGAAGGCTTCCTTGAGCATTCTGTCAGCGAGAACATTATTGCTGGACCTGCGATGACCCGTCGGTCTACGTATCAGTTTGGACGTGACTTGAAGCCCGGACCGCTCGGGCTTGCAGGGTCAGGGATTGGGACGCAATTGTCTGTTGGCTCCATTCGGTTGCTGCCGCCTTCTCACACCATAACGCGCACGGGCGAGCGGATGACGCTTGATGGCGTGGAATTCGTTTTTCAGGTGACGCCGGGGGCTGAGGCGCCAGCGGAGATGAACTTCTATCTGCCGGGTAAGCGCGCTTTGTGCCTTGCTGAGAATGCGAATGTGACGATGCACAATGTGCTGACCCCGCGCGGCGCGCTGGTGCGTGATGCGCAAGTGTGGGCGCATTATCTGACCGAGTCGCAAGTCTTGTTTGGCGGTGAGGCCGAGGTGTTGTTTAACTCCCACGGGTGGCCGCGTTGGGGCCAAGAAGACTTGAACGAGTTTATCGCCAGTCATCGTGATGCGTATAAGTATCTGCATGATCAGTCTGTCCGTCTCATGAACAAAGGCTTGACTGAGATGGAAATCGCGGAGCAGATCGCGCTGCCTGAACCACTGGCGGCGAAATGGTATAATCGCGGCTATTACGGCACGATGAGCCATAATTCTAAAGCTGTTTATCAGCGCTATTTGGGCTGGTATGATGGCAACCCCACAAACCTAAACCCTCTGCCGCCGGAAGATGCTGGTGCACGTTATGTCGAGGCGCTCGGCGGCGCGGGCAATGCCGTGAAGCTGGCGCGCGAGGCGTATGCTGAAGGAGATTATCGCTGGGCAGCGGAGCTGGCCAATCGCGTTGTGTTTGCTGATGATAGCAACACAGGGGCTCGCGAGGTGTTGGCGCAGTCATTCGAGCAGATGGCGTATCAGGCTGAAGGAATGCTGTGGCGTAACATGTATTTGATGGGTGCCAAGGAAGCGCGGACAACGCCGGGTGCGGTGACGATCTCGACCCAATCACCTGATATGATCGCAGCGGTTGATACCAAAGACTTGTTGGAGTTGATCGCCATTAAAGTCGATCCTGTGCGGGCGGCTGGTAAAGATATATCGTTGAATTTGCAATTCCCGGAACGCAAGGAAGCGTTCAATATTGCGCTTAAGCATAGCGTGTTGGTGCAGCGTGTGGGCAATGACGCTGAGGCGGACGCAACGTTGACGATGCCGCGTCTTGCCTTGCTCGGTATGCTGGTCCAAGGACGTACGCCTGAGCAGATGATTGCTGCGGGTGCATTGTCAGTATCCGGAGACGGCGCGGCGTTGGGGCAATTGCTTTCCAGCCTTGAAGACCCGGCGGGCACAAAACCGTTTGAGATCGTCTCTCCCTAATCGCAAAAAGAGTTTCGCGCACAAAAAAGGCCCTGCGACACCAATCGCAGGGCCTTTCATTTGAATAGCCAATGAGGAGGATTTAGCTTTCCAAACGTTCGATGATGATCGCTGGGGCCATGCCGCCGGCTGCACACATTGTGACGAGGCCGTATTTGCCGCCTGAGCGCTCAAGCTCGTCAAGCGCTGTGCCGATAAGGATTGAACCTGTTGCGCCAATTGGGTGGCCGAGTGCCATAGCGCCGCCATTGATGTTTACTTTTTCACGATCGAGTTTCAGGTCACGGATGAATTTTTCCGCAACAACTGAGAACGCTTCGTTGATTTCATAAACGTCGATGTCTTTAGTGGTCAGTCCTGCTTTTTTGAGAACTTTTTCAGCAGCAGCAACAGGCGCGTTCAACATAAGCGTTGGGCAGTCACCCATGTTTGCGGTCGCAACGATGCGCGCGCGTGGCTTTAGGTTGTTTGCGTCTGCATACTCTTTTGAGGTGAGCAGGATTGCAGCAGCGCCATCAACAACACCCGATGAGTTACCCGCGTGGTGAACGTGCTGTAGCGCGTCGCCTTTTAGCTGTGGGTATTTCTGGGTGACGAGGTCGCCATATGTGGTGCCCTTTTCGTCGATCGGAATTGTTGCCCACATGTTGAACACAGTTTTCAGGCCAGCGAGGCTTTCCATTGTGGTTTGTGGACGTGGGAATTCTTCTTTGTCGAGGGCAAGGCTGCCGTCTTCATTGTAAACCGGGACGAGTGATTTATCGAAACGGCCTTCTTTGATCGCGACAGCGGCGCGATTTTGGCTGGTTACGGCCAATTGATCGACAGCTTCACGGTCGATGCCTTCAAGCGTAGCAATCGCATCGGCGCAAACGCCTTGCTGTGATTGTGGGTGCTTTTCGCGGAGGCGAAGGTTACCAGCATCCATCATTGGCGGGGTTGTTGGGTCAGCTGATGCAGCTGTGTAGCTCATCATTTCGCAGCCACCAGCGATGACGCAGTCTTCCATGCCGGACATGATTTGCGCTGCGCCAAGGGCAACGGTTGTGATGCCTGAACCACAGAAGCGGTCGAGTGTGACGCCAGAGGCTTTCACGTCGAAGTCAGCGTCTAGCGCGGCCATGCGGCCCATGTCAGCGCCTTGCGCGCCGCGCTGGCTGCTGGTGCCCCAGATGATGTCATCGACAGTTGCTGTGTCGAGATTGTTACGCTCTTTCAGAGCTTTCAACACAGTCGCGGAGAGTTGCTGAGGGTGGATGTGTGCAAGTGCACCTTTACCCTGTTTACCAATTCCGCGCGGAGTGCGCACTGCGTCGATGATATATGCTTCAGCCATTATGACGGATCCTTTTGTAACGATGGCTAAGGATTGCCCGCAGAAATATAGGCAGCAAGATGTGACGTGGGGAAAAGACAACCAAAAAATGTAACCGCGCACGGGATACATCTTCCAGTATAATCTTAAGGGGCTGGTCGTTGACGCATCGTCAGGCCATTAGCCAAAGGCGCCATAGGCGTGTGCGATAGCGAGGCTGAGTTCGTGCAATAGAGCGCCGATATCATCGAGGGGGTCAATCACGTCGCGGTGGATTTCCTCGTAGCCATAACTGACGCTTAATTTTGATTTTCCGGCGGTTTCAGTCAACTCATCAAACGGAGCGGCCGCTTCGTCAGCGCAGGGGAAGATGTCTGTCAGCAGCGCCACGGTTTCTGTGATGCGTAGTTCTGACACCATATGAACGATCTCGCGGGTGCTGGCATCATGACGCTCAGAAATGCGCGGCAGGCTGGCCACGAGGGACAAGGCCTTCATCATTAGGGCTTGGCGCGTGGCATGTAGAACGTGGAGGCTGAGGCGGGCCTCGTGGCGTTCTGAGACTGACGGTGCGTCGTCGAGCATCGCAAGCAGGCGATCAAACTTGACCAGATCAATCGACATGGCATTGGCGATACGATCGAGAGCGATGAAGGTCTCATCATTGCGTAGCGTGTAGTAGACCGCGCGATAGGCGCTAGCCTGTTGTGGCGGCGCGTTATAGCCTTGCGCGATCCAGATACTTGGGTCGTAAACGCGGGCATAGCCACGCAGCGCGGGCAGAGAGGTCAGCATACGCGCATTCAGGGCCAGATAGATGAGGCTGCGCATGCGCGGGCTGGCGTCGATCAATTGAACGAGCCGTTCCATCTCTCGCTGTAGTGAGGAGCCGATGCCCGCCGCCGTGTTAGCAGGCAGGCCGAGCTGTTGCAGTGTGGCGTTATGAGAGATAGCGCGAAGGGCGCGCGGACCGCTTGGACCGGATGGACCAGCCTTACGCCGCTTTTGGCGCGAGCCTGCTTTGACGGTGAGCGAGTTCGAGAACGCGTCGAGCAGGCGGCCATAATTGGCGCTGACGAAGAGGCCCTCATGCCACTTTCTGAGCGCGCGATAGAAGTCCCAAACGAGATCTGTCCGCGTATAGAACGGGTCTGTCTTTGCTGTCTCTGGCGGTTCTGACAGCATGTGCGCGCAGAAGGCGGCGTGTGTTGTCTCGGCCAGTTCTGGCGTGGCGTAGTGAAGGAAGCCGTCGCCGCCTTGAAAGCTAACTTCGTGGCGTAGCTTCAGGCCGCGCTGGCGCGCGCCCATGCGGGTCCAAGGGGTGAGCAGATGATCGAAACGCTGGCGGAAATTGCCCGGCCACGCGCCGCGACCCATGCTTTCGCCATGTGTGTTGAAAATCAGCAGATCGACCTTTTCGCCCTTTTGGTAGATGGCGCGTGCGATGAGATTGTGGATACGCTCAATCGCCATGTCTGCTGCGACTTGGCCGATGAACCGTCCGGCGTCTGAGAAGCCGAGCTGCACAGACAGGTAACCACGTTTGCGGATATAGGTGACGAACTCTTTCTCTTCGAGCAGGCGCTCAATGAAGCGGCCGCCGGTTTCTAGCGCCTCTGGCGTTTCAAACAGGGGTGATATGTCGAGCTGGTCGGCCACGCCATATTGGCGGGCGAGATACAGCGCGCCCATGACGGTGGCGGGGTTCTCACTCTCTGCGATGAGGAAGCGGATGTTTGAGCCGCTATCAATGTGTTTGAGGATTTGGGCGCACATCATGAATTGACGGCGCGCGGTGGACTGTTCTTGGAACAGATCAGCGAAATTGATCGCGATGGGTTTTGACGTGCTGGCCTTCTTGGCCAACGCGACCAAGGCGAGGCGGCCCATTTCGCGGTCTTCGGTTTCTAGACCCAGATCGCGGTTGATGACGGTGCGCACTTGGGCGGCGTTGACGCGAAGGTGGATGCGCGCGGTGCCGAGCTGGAGAGAGTTCGTCTCGCTGATGAGGACGATCAGCTCTGCCTTCATCTCGTCAGTGCACTCAGCCAGTAGCGGCTCGATCCGGCTGGTGATCTCATTGATGTTGATGATCTTAGCGCGGTTGTCTTCGGTTAGCGCATTGGCGGCTTGAATGAGCGTGCGCGGGTTTGAGAGGTCTGCGGCGAACATGCGCGCATGGCCGTCAGTCTCAGACGCAGCTTGGCGCAGGAGCAGCGAGATGTCTTGCAGCTCTGCCGGGCCGTGTTTGTCGCCGGTGATGTCTTCAATACGGCGAGAATACCGCGCCATCTGTGTGGCTTTCTCGGCCAAGCGAAAGGTGATGGACTGTGACCAGTGAATGTCTGTGCGGCCATCAAGGTCATAGCCGACCCAGCTAGCCAATGTTGGCAGGCACGGACGCAGCGTGGCCCATTGGTCTGGAAAGGCTTTGCGGGCCTCCTCTAGCACGATACGGCCATAGGCTTGTTGGGCGGTGCCAGCGTTGAGCAGCGCGTCTTGCACTTCGTCATGCTCGCCTAGCAAATTGATTGCGGCATTGGCCGAACGGCTATCGACCTTCAGCTCTTTGGCGATGGCGGCGCGGTTGGCCTTGGTGGGCTTGCAGACGAGTTTGGCGTAAGCATCGCGCATAGGGCGTGACAGCGCGAAGGTCGGGTGCGCGGTGAAGACAACGCCGCCATGTTCGCTTTCGATCTCCGCTTTGAAGGCGTCGAAGCCGCCGCGTGCGATGACCTGAAGCTGTGTGCGTACTTCGCGCCATGCTGTGTCTGGATCGGCGCCATAGTGTTGGTCGCGAAAGCGATCAGCGCGGGCCTCTAGAAGCTCTAACGCGACGTTGTCTTTGAGCGTTTTGAGGTCAGAAACCTTGGCCTCGCCCGATTCCAAATCGCGGAAGAGGCGGTGGGCCAAGTCTGCCACGGAGTTTGTCATTGGATCGGTATCGATCCGGGTGGCGGCGTTTCTGAGGAAGTCTTTAGCGGCTTCGGGCGACATCGGTGCGGTTTTGGCTTTGCTCATAAGGCAAGCAAAAGCCGATTTTGACACCGCATGTCAAACCAAAGGTGTTATGCAGTCTCGCAGGGCTTACTTCTTGCCGAAGAATTTCAAGGTGCCCCAGAGGCCGCCTAGCGCTGAGCCGATGCCGCCGAGCAATACGAAGATCGGGTTGGCCTGATCGACGAGGATGATGGCCTTGTTGAGACCGGAGACTTGCACGGTGACGCGGTCACGGAAGGTGCGCAGCGGTGTGACGGCCTCTTGGTCGATCGCGAAGACCTCAAACACGAGATCATGCTCGCCTGTTGTGAGCGGGGTAACTGACCAGCGCCATGTGTTTTCGGTTAGCGGGGACAGTTTCTGCTTCATCGGGGAATTGCCCTCGATTTCGAACTTGGCCCCAATGAGGCGTACTTCGACCGTGTCTGAGACTTGGGCTTGGCTCTCAACGATGATCGCGTTGCCTGAAAGGGAGTCAGTGGCGTCGTCATCGCCTGTCGCATCAATGGCGAGGACAACATCAAACGGCGTCATGTATTCGACCTGACGGGGTGTCTGGTGCGCAATGGGAACGGTTTTGAGGGACTTAAGGAAGGTTTCCTCGGCTGTTGGGCCAACGGGCATAGGCGCAGCGCTCTCAGCGGGGGCGGCCTCGGTGGCGAACTCTAGGATTGGCTCCTCAAGTGCGATGACCGCTTCGGAGGGCTCTACTTGGATAGATCGAGCCATGCTTCGCGTCTTCGGTGTGCTTTTGGGCGCGGCCTGTGGCTGCGTATCTAGCGACGGTGCGGGCGTGTGGGCGACGATTGGGGCCTGAGCAGGGGCTTCCATAGCGACGGGCGCGGCGCTCTCTTCTGGAGCGGCCCCAACAATCATTGGCTCAGGTTCTGGCGCTGCGACCTCAACAGGGGCTGCGCTCTCTTCTAGGGCAGCGTCGGCTTCTCCGTAATCGACGATGCGTTCAGCGACCGGCTTTGCGCTGGCGGGAAGGTATTCAGAGACGTCGATCTTGAAATACGAGATTGCGCCAACTGCAGCGACCGCTGCGCCTGCAAGGAAAATCAGGAAAGAAAGAAACCGAAGCATATTGATGCCCTCCGCCGTGTATCGCTGTATCTGTTGACCTTAACCATATTTCGGAGAATTGCATGGCGAAATTTTGGCGGCAGTATCAATCAGTTGTATTGGCAGTTGAATCGGCGCGCGCATCGACCTCGTAGAACGCAATGGCGGCGGCGGTGGAGACGTTGAGGCTCTCCATCTGTGATTTGATGGGGATGTGGGCCAGTTCGCTGCACGCTTTGGCGACGCCGGGGCGCAGGCCGGGGCCTTCAGCGCCCATGACGATAGCGAGTTTGGTCGCGCCTGTGATGGCTTGTGACAGCGTTGCTCTGCCTCCGCCATCGAGGCCGACGGTGTGGAAACCTGCTTCGCCTAAGACGTCTAGCGCGCGGGAGACGTTTACGACGCGGCTTTCTGCGACCATCTCGACCGCGCCCGCTGCACTCTTGGCGACGACACCAGTGATGGGCGGTGCATTGCGCGTCTGTAGGACGATCGCATCAAAGCCGAAGGCCGCAGCGGAGCGATAGATTGCGCCGAGGTTATGGGGGTCTGACACCTGATCGAGCACGACGATGCGGGTGATGCCCCGGTCGATCACATCTTCGATGGTGAGCGTCTCTAGCTGTTCGAACTGTGCGGCGATGCCCTGATGCACGGCGCCGGGGGGCAGCCTGTGGTCCAAATCCTTCATCGTGACGGTTTCTGGACTTATCGGAGATTCGGTCAGTTTTTTGGCCGCATTTTCGCTGGCGAGCAAATTGAGGCATTTTCGGGCAGGATTATTGAGCGCCGCTTGGACAGCATGCGTGCCCCATAACCAAACTGGGCCGTCCGGATCTTGGGATGGCCCTGCTGATTTTGGACGATTTTTCCCCCGATTTTGGCGCGTAATATCGCCTTGGGGTGCATTTCGCCGTTTTGTATGGTTGCGCGCCATATTTTTCATCCCTATAACGCCGCTTTCCGGAACTCATTCTGGGCGGCTCGGCTGCTCTTGTGACGCTCCGGCGCGACGGCGTCAACGGCGCGTAGTTGTGAGGTCCCGTGGAGGGATGGGTGAGTGGTTAAAACCGCCAGACTGTAAATCTGGTCGCTTAGCGTACACAGGTTCGAATCCTGTTCCCTCCACCACCTCACATTACGTGCCAGCCGATACCCGGCGCGGGTATAGCATAATGGTAATGCACCAGCCTTCCAAGCTGTGTATGTCGGTTCGATTCCGTCTACCCGCTCCAATTATTCTCTACAGTTTCGCATGATCTTTCCGACCGGAATGGGCGGTGACTGATACTCAGCTTATGACAGAGACGAGCAAATCAAGCTGGATGAGTGACAATGAACGGCGCCAAGTGCGGCTGCGCGTGTTGCTGGGCCAAGGGGCGGCGGACATTGCCCGCGCGCTGGGGCGCGACCGGACGACGATAAAGCGCCAGATTTCCAAATTTGAATTAGATGCGCCGCCAGAGCCGCTGGAGGTCGTGCAGCTGGAATTGGAGCTGGCCCATGAGGCGATGGCGCTGCGCGGGCTGTCTGAGCCTTTGAGCGCAGCTGAACGCACGGTGATGCTGAAAATGGGGAATGAGTTGCGTCAGCTGGAGAAGCGCGGCGCGCGAGAGGCTGTGGCCGAGGACGCTAGCGAGACAGGTGGGCAGGGTGATGGGATTGAGTGGGACGCAGACGGATTATGGAGCCGCGCAACGTGTGAGCGCGTGCTGGAAAACCTACAGGGAGTTCCAGAGGCCGGAAGTGCAGGAACGGCTGTCGAGATTAAAGGGCAGCCGCGCCGAGCTGATGACGACCGCTCAGGTTCCGTTTGTGCTGTCGGCTCGCAAAGCGCAGATGCCGCCCGAGGGCGATTGGCGGACATGGTTGTTTATGGGCGGACGTGGCGCTGGCAAGACGCGGGGCGGGGCCGAATGGGTGCGCTGGGGGATCATGTGCGGGATATTTGGCCGCGTGGCCCTGATTGGTCCGGCCCTGTCTGATGTGCGTGAGGTGATGATTGAGGGCGTGAGCGGGCTGGCGAATTTGCCGGGCTATGGCGAGCGGCCTGTCTATCAATCCTCTCGGCGGCGGTTGGTTTGGCCCAATGGGGCAGAGGCCTATGCTTTTTCGGCTGAAGACCCTGATAGTTTGCGCGGGCCGCAGTTTGATGCGGCGTGGTGCGATGAGATTGGCGCGTGGCGGCATGGGTCGCAGACATGGGATATGTTGCAAATGGGTCTGCGCCTTGGCCATCGCCCGCAATGTGTGGCGACGACGACGCCGCGCCCGGTGGAGTTGGTCGAGCGTTTGTTTGGCGACCCGCGCACGGCGATTACGCGGGCGGGAACGGCGGAGAATGCGGCGTATTTGTCGCCGGAGTTTATGGCGGTGATGGAGGCGCAATATGGCGGCAGCGTGCTGGGGCGGCAGGAATTGCTGGGCGAGCTGATTGAGGATGCGCCGGGGGCATTGTTCAGTCGGCAGATGATTGATGCGGCGCGCGTGATCCTGTTGCCGGAGCTGGATGATGTTGTGGTAGCGGTGGACCCGCCGACGACGAGCGGGGCGACCGCTGATGCGTGCGGGATTATCGGTGTGGGTGTGACGCCCGGCGGATGGATGACGCGCAAAGCGGTGGTGCTGGGCGATGCGTCGGCGGCGGGGCTGGCCCCGATAGAATGGGCCGGGCGGGCGGTGGCGCTGGCCGAGCAGATTGGCGCGGGACGGATTATTGCGGAGGCCAATCAGGGCGGCGAAATGGTGCGCCAGACGCTGGTGTCTGCTGGGTGCCGCGTGCCGGTTCAGCTTGTGCATGCGCGGGTGAGTAAGCGGCGGCGGGCGACGCCTGTGGCGACACTATATGCGCAAGGACGGGTGGCCCATTGCGGCGTGCTGCCGGGGCTGGAGGATGAGATGTGCCGGTTTGGGGGTGAGGGTTTTCGCGGGTCGCCAGACCGTGTCGATGCACTGGTCTGGGGCGTGTGGGCGATGTTGCTCGAAGCAGGCGAGGGGCCGCGTGCCAGAATATTGTAGGCGTGTTCTTTAGATGGTGACTTTAGTTGCCAGTGCGGAAAGCGCGGCGACCGAAATAGGCGTTCTTTGGCTTGTCGTCTGACGGCGTTGGCTCTGGTTTTTCTGGCTGTGGGGCTGGAGACACGTCACCGCTCATCAGTTTGCGGACGTGATCTGCCGCTCCTCGCCCGGTAGAGATATCCATAGGGTCGACGCCCTTGTCGAGGCGTTTTGCGAGGAGCTTAACGTGATAGGCGGACAGGTTTTTCAGCGTGCCGTCGAACAGGTCATCGCCGATCACTTCGCGCAGGGCTTTCATGTCGTCGAGGGTTTGGCCCGCTGCGATCATTTGCTTTTTGGCGAGCACGATGACGACGCCGTCAAAGTCTTTATCATTGATGCGGTCAAACTTGCCGCGCATGTCGAGGATGGCGGTTAGCGCTGTTGCGCCGCGACTTTGGCCTGTGAGGCTCATGCCAGTTTCCCCCGGACTTCAGCCAGCAGGCTTTCGATGATGCCGAGTGCTTCGCCGGGCCATTTGGCCTGTAGCGTTGGGTCGGGACCAAGCTCGATCGGGTTGGTTGCAAAATTGCTCATCATTGGAATGACGGTGTCGAACATTGCGAACTCTGTCTCTTTAGCGCCTGCAGCCTCACGCATGGCGTTGAGGACGACTTGTTGATGCGAAGAGCTGGCATCATAGCGTGTTCCGAGGACGACGGGTAGGTTTTCGACGTCGCGTTCGCGCAGATTTTTCATGATGTCACCGGTGAACAGGTCGAGACCCAAGGTGGACATGAAATCTGGAATGGTCGGGACGATAATGAGGTGACTAGCCGCGAGGACGGTTTCAGTCATGACCGAGATGCCGGGAGGGCAATCGCAGATGATGACGTCATACTCTTCTTTGAGCAGGTTGAAATCGTCGCGCAGGCGCCGGCCGACTTGGCCTTGAAGGGCCTCCATTGAATAACCTTTGGCGGTTAATTCATAGATCAGCTCTTTTTCAGTGCGGCGCAGACGCGGGCTGGATGGGATAATATCGAGCGGCAGGGATTTTCCGTTGAAGGTGACGTCTGAGGCGTCTTTGACGATAAACTCTGACAGGCGTTTTTGCTCGCCCGCGAAGAAATTCTCCAGCAGCCAATCTGAAATGGTGACGTATTCATTGATGGCGCGGAAGAGGTGTTCGTCCCCCTCATTGCCGAAAACGAGGAGGGAGGCGTTTGCTTGGGTGTCTAAATCGACGACCAATGTACGAAAGCCGGATGCGGCGAATGCTTCTGAGAGAGAAACACAAGTTGTTGTTTTCCCTACGCCGCCCTTTGAATTTGCGACGGAAATTACGCGTGCTGTCATATTCTGAAGTATCCCGATTGCCACCTATAAGAGGGCAGAAAGCAGATTTCCCCCGGCTTGGCCACACCCCAATATGTCACCTGCGATGGAGAGATCTAGGGATCTCCCTTAATAGTTAGGCTCCAGTGCGCTGAATTTATTGCGATTAGTTGGCGGCTTGTCCGACCGAAACTGCGCGCAGCGTATTCTCTAGTCATCGTGAAAACACTGATTGGGAGAGCCATTGATGGCGAAGGCATGGGCATGGCCGTTTCGAACGCAGACAGCCGAACAGAAGAACGCGCCGGGCCTTGTGGCACTGGCACATCCGGGCGCAGCGCAATGGGGCGGACGTGACGCTGCAGCGCTAACTCGGGATGGATATTTGCGCAACGCGGTGGCGTATCGCTGTGTACGGATGGTGGCCGAGGCGGCGGCGTCGATTGAGTTGGCCACCGCGCATGAGGGGGCGGCGAAGATTATTGCAATGCCCCAGCCGAACGAAGCGGGCGCGGCGTTTTTCGAGCGGCTGTATAGCGATCTGCAACTGACGGGGAATGCGTATGTTGAGGCGGTGCAGTTGCCGGGCGAGCGCGGACTGGCAGGGCTGTATCCGTTGCGGCCAGCGCGGGTGCGGGCTGTGCTGGATGGGCGCGGCTGGGTTGATGGTTATGGCGTAAAGACCGGGCGTGATGAACGCATTGTGCGCCGGGATGAGACGGGCTGGTGCCCGGTGTTTCATGCCAAGCTGCATCATCCGGATGACGACGTGTATGGCTTACCAGCGCTGGCGGCAGCGCGGCGGGCGCTGGATCTGCACAATGCGACGGCCGATTGGGCCAAGGCGTTGATTGATAATTCGGCCAAGCCTTCGGGGGCGTTGGTGTTCTCTGGCGGGCAGAATTTGACGCCGGATCAGTTTGATCGACTTAAGGAAGAGCTGGAGCGGCAATATACTGGCGCGGCCAATGCGGGGCGGCCTCTGCTGCTGGAGGGTGGTTTGGACTGGCGCGCGATGTCGTTGACGCCAGCGGAGATGGATTTTCGAGAGGCACGAAATGGTGCGGCGCGGGAGATTGCGCTAGCGCTGGGTGTGCCGCCCATGCTGCTCGGTATTCCGGGAGATAATACGTATTCGAACTATCGCGAGGCGAATTTGGCCTTCTGGCGGATGACGGTGTTGCCAATGGTGAACCGTGTGAGCGGAGCGCTTGGCCTGTGGCTGGGTGGGGCGTTTGGTGAGGTGGTGAAGCTGTCACCCAACTTAGACCGCGTGTCAGCGCTGTCAGCGGAACGCGATGCGCTTTGGCACCGGTTGGAAGCGGCGAGCTTTGCGACCGAGGATGAGAAGCGCGCGCTTGCGGGGTTGGACCAATGAAGATGGAAGCGAAGGTGACGCTAGGCCTGTTGTTCGCATTTTTTGTGCAAGCGGCGGGCGGACTGGTCTGGGCCGGGGCAGCGGCAGAGCGGATTGATGCGTTAGAGCAGTCTGTCGATGAGCGCCGACCTGTGCTGGAGCGGATGGCGCGTGTGGAGGCTGAGTTGGCCGCTGTGCGCCATCAGCTAGACCGGATTGAAGATCAGCTAAGCGAGGTGAATTGATGCGTGAGCTGAAATTTTACTCCGCGAGCGGGGTGAGCCTGCAAGCGGGCAGTGTGGCGCGGCAGGTCAAAGCGTCTGGGCCGTTACTGATCGAGGGCTATGCCAGCCTGTTCGGCCAGCCGGATTCAAGCGGTGATGTTGTCCGGGCCGGGGCGTTTGCGCGCAGCCTGAGAGGGTCTGGCAGCCTGCCAATGTTGTTGCAGCACCGCAATGGCGCGGTGGCGGGGCGGTGGACCTGCACGCGGGAAGATGGGCGCGGGCTGTATGTGCGTGGGCTGATCGAAGCCGAAGGCGCGCGGACGCTAGCGGCGCAAGGGTTGGATGGCTTGTCGATTGGCTTTCGGGCGATGGACTGGCAGCCAAATACTGGCGGCGGGCGAGACCTAAAACGTGTGGAGCTGGTGGAGGTGTCGCTTGTGTCATCGCCTATGCTGAAGACCGCGCGGTTCAAAGTGTTGGGCGGGGTGCGTGAAGCGTCCGGCTTGGAACGAGTTTAAAAACTGGAAGGAATGGAATGACCAAGGAAACCAAAATGGTGGGTGATGGCGCGGCCGAATTGATGGCGGTGTTTGAGGCCTATAAGCAGGCGAATGATGATCGCCTCAATGAAATTGAGGGCAAGGGCGAGGCTGATCCGTTGACCGATGAGCGGCTGAGCCGGATTGACCGTCGGCTTGAGGCGATGAGCCTGAAAATGGCGCGGCCTGATATGGGCGGGGCCGGTGATGAGACAGGCGTGGCCGATGAGGAGCGCAATGCGGCGTGGGGGCGATATCTGCGTAGCGGCGATGAGAGCGGGCTGGCGCGTTTGGACGTGAAGGCGCTGAACACGGGCACGGAAGATCAGGGTGGTTATGTTGCGCCGCCGGAGCTGGATCGTTTGATTGAAGCGCGCTTGCTGGCGGCGAGCCCGATGCGCCAGATTGCGACGGTGCGCCAGACATCTGCGGGTGTTTATCGCAAGCCTGTGGGCCTGGGCGCGGGCGCGCAATGGGTTGGCGAAAGCGATGTGCGTGTAGAGTCGGCGACAAATGGGCTGAGCTTGCTGGAGTTTCCGGCGGGGGAGCTTTACGCGATGCCGGCGGCGACACAAACATTGCTGGAAGACAGCTACGCGGATGTGGACGCATGGTTGGCCGATGAGGTTGAGGCGGCGTTTGCAGCCCAAGAGTCAGCGGCCTTTGTGACTGGTGATGGCGTGGGCAAGCCTAAGGGTTTGCTGTCTTACAATATTGTTGATGAGGCGAGCCATGTGTGGGGCGCGATTGGCTCTGTGGCGGGTGACTTCACGTTGGCCGATGCGTCTGACCAATTGCTCGACCTAATCTATGCGCCAAAGAGTCAGTTTCGTGCAGGTGGGCGGTTTGTGATGAACCGTCGCACGGTGGCGACTGTGCGTAAGCTGAAGGATGGCGATGGTCGGTATTTGTGGCGACCCGGTCAAGGTGGCGAGGCGTCGACCATTATGGGTTATCCGGTTACTGAGCTGGAAGACATGCCCGATATTGGCGTGGGAAATTCAGCGATTGCGTTTGGTGATTTTCGCCGGGGCTATTTGATTGCTGACCGTCAGGGCGCGCGTGTGCTGCGTGATCCGTATTCGGCCAAGCCGTATGTGTTGTTCTACACGACCAAGCGCGTAGGCGGCGGTGTGCAGAACTTCGATGCTATTAAAACGATGACGTTTTAATCGCTGGTTTTGGGGTGCGCTTGCCGCTCTGCGGCAGCACCTGCGCCTGCGCTTTGCTTGTGTAGAGGCGCACCCTGTTTTTTTTGATGGATGGAGAGATTGATGATTGAATCTGTGATTGTGGCGTTGGTGCGTCAGGCGGCTTTGTTGACGAAGCCGCAGCAGGATGAGTTCACGACCAAGACGGCGGACGCTTTGTCGACGCTGATTATTGCGACGGAAACTGAGATTGACGACGAACTGGTGCGCAATGTGGCGTTGCCATTGGGCGCGGCGTTGATTGAGAAACTGCAAGCGCGCATTTAGCGCGGCGGTGAGGGCCTGCGCGCGGGGTGCGCGTGGGCCTGAGCCACTATCCATGCGCCTTTGAGCGCGGAAAACTAAGGACAATTATTGTGAGTGAACTGACGGTGGTAACGCCGCCGGACGGAGAGGCTTTGTCTCTGGACGCGGCGAAAGAGTTTTTGAGAATTGGGCATGAGGGGGAGGATGCGCTGGTGGCGGATTTGATCTCTGCGGCGACGGCTAGGCTGGAGGCGGCGCTGGGGTTGTCGCTGGTTTCGCGTGTGCATGAGCGTTTAGATTTTGTGTGGCCGCATGGGGTGACGCGCGGTGGGATGAAGCTGGCGCGTGGGCCTGTGGCGGCGCTTGCGTCGGTGGAGGTGATCGCGCCATCGGGTGAGCGCACGCTGGTGACCGAGCGGTTTGAGCTGCGCGGAGAATGTATGCGGCTGAAACCGTTTATGGCGCTGCCCTACATTATGCAGGGCGGCGGCGTGGCGGTGATCTATGAAGCCGGGTTTGGATCGGCGGCGGATGTGCCTGCGGACCTAACCCAAGCGCTGAAAGAGATGGTTGTGGATGGCTATGCGCGCACGGATATGCGTGTGCCGGAAGGTGTGCTGTCGCGCAAGCGGGTGTCGTTATGAGTACGGTGCAGGCGGCGGTGATTGGCGCGTTGAAGGCGAGCGCGGCGATGCGCGACGTGTTTGGCGACCCGGTGCGCGTATTTGATGCTGATACTGAGGTTCCGTTTTTTCCTTATGTGCGGTTGGAGCGGCATGAGAGTGTGCCGTCTGATGCGAGCTTGTCTCGGGGTGAGACGCACACGCTGCAAGTTGCGGTGATGTCTCGGCGCTCGGGGTTGGCTGGGGCGCGAGAGGCACTGAACGCTGTGAAGGGCGCGCTGGCGGAGGCGGAGTGGGCGGTGGCGGGGCAACAGGTCGTGCTGGCGCATGTGACCTATGCCGACACAATGCGCGCGCCGGGGCGAGACACTTGGCGTGGATTGGTGCGCCTAAAGATGATTACTGAGGAGATGGGCGAATGAGCGGGCAACGTGGACGCGACATATTGTTGAAAATTGCTGATGGCGCAGGCGGGTTTGAAACGCTGGCGGGCATTCGCGCGAGCCGTATTCGTCTGAATGCTGGGTTGGTGGATGGAACGAGCGCAGAGAGTGATGAGGCTTGGCGAGAGCTGATCGCGGGCGCAGGCGTGAAGGCGGCGCAGGTGACCGGGCGCGGCGTGTTTAAGGATGCGGCGTCTGATGAGCGGATGCGGGCGGTGTTTTTTGGCGGAGAGATTGCGGGTTGGCGGCTGGTGTTGCCGGGCTTTGGCTCGCTGGTCGGCCTGTTCCAGATCAGCGAGTTGCAATGGAGCGGCGCGCATGATGGCGAGGCGGAATTTTCAGTGACGCTGGAAAGCGCGGGTCGTGTGGACTTTGAGGCGCTGGCATGATCGGCGCGCGGGGCGAAGTGGGCATCGTGATTGAGGGGGCCGAGCGGCGACTGTGTTTGACACTGGGCGCGTTGGCGGAATTGGAGGCGGCGTTTGGCTGCGCGCGGATGAGTGATCTGGTGGCGCGTATGAAGGCGCTGTCTGCTGGCGATATGCTGGTTGTGTTGGCGGCATTGCTGCGTGGGGGCGGGGAGGCTGAAATGGCGGCTGAGCTGGGCGCGGCGGACGTGTCCCCCGGTGTGGCGGCGGGGGCGATTGCTGAAGCGTTTCGGTTGGGCCTTGCGCCATGATGTTGCCGTGGGGGGCGATGTTGCGGGCGGCGTTGGCGAGGGGTGTGAGCGCGGAATCGTTCTGGCGGCTGAGCCTGCGTGAATGGTGCTGGCTGGCTGAGATGAGCGGCGGCAATGGGCTGAGCCGTGAGGCGTTTGAGGCGCTGTTGGTGGATGATTTGAGAGCGGAGGATGTATCCGATGGATGAGATTGAGAGACGAGCTGAGGCGGCGGGTGACGCGTTGCTGGCGATGGCTGAGGGACCGGGGCAAGCAGCGGCAGAGGCATTGGAGGCGGCGTTTGGCGCGGCGGGTGAGCGGATTGAGGC
Source organism: Hyphomonas sp. (assembly GCA_033851975.1). Classification (GTDB taxonomy): domain Bacteria; phylum Pseudomonadota; class Alphaproteobacteria; order Caulobacterales; family Hyphomonadaceae; genus Hyphomonas. The sequence goes on from JAWSVJ010000002.1 coordinate 236,009, forward strand.
AGCGCTGGGCCGGGCGGCTAAAACGGGCGAACTGGACTTTGAGCGTATGGCTGAGGCGATCTTGCGAGACTTGGCGCGCGTGGCGGCAGAGGCAATTATTACTGGCGGGCAGAGTCAAGGCGCGGTTGGGCGCAATGTGAATTTGACGATGAATGTGGGCGCGGGCGATGGCGCTGGCGGTGTGTCTCGCACGGGTGTGTCGAGCTTGTTGGCGCGGCTGGTGACTGAAAGCGGGAGGTTTGCATGAGCGGGTTTGACGATGTGGCGTTCCCGATGAAGCTGGCGCTGGCGGCGACGGGTGGGCCGGAGCGTAAGGTTGAGGTGGTGACGCTGGCGAGCGGCGCGGAGGTGCGCAACGCGGTGTGGGCCGGGTCTCGCAGGCGCTGGGATGTGGGTAGCGCGATCACCGATCTGGCGAGCTTGCAGACTGTGGTGGCGTTCTTCGAGGCGCGGGGCGGGAAGTTGCGGAGCTTTCGGTTTCGCGATGGGTTAGATGATCGCTCCTGTGGTGTTGATGGTGTGCCGTTGGCTGATGACCAAGTGATTGGTGTGGGTGACGGCGAGCAAACTACCTTCGCGTTGGTGAAGGATTATGGCGGGCACAAGCGGGTGATTGCGCGGCCTGTTGCAGGGAGCGTTGTGGTTGCTGTCGATGGGGCGATTTTTGCCGTGATGCTTGAGGGTGGGCGCGTGGTGTTTGATGTGCCGCCGCCTCTGGGCGCGACCGTGCGGGCGGGGTTTATCTTCGACTGCGCTGTGCGGTTTGATGCGGATCGTCTCGACGTGAATTTGGAAGCGTTTGGTGCGGGGCGGATTGTGTCTGTGCCGCTGGTTGAAGTGGTGGAGGGATAGCGCATGGGCGGTGTGTTTACGACGTGTCTCTGCTGGCGGTTGACGCGGGCGGATGGGGAGATTTTGCGGGTGACCGAGCATGACCGGGACTTAACGGTTGGCGGCGAGGTGTTTCTGTCGGGCGCAGCGGTGGAGGGGGCGCAGTTTACGGCGTCTACTGAACTGAAGCCGGGGCGGGCCGATGCGGCGGGCGCGCTGTCACATGAGGCGATTAGCGAGGCGGATTTGGCTGCGGGTGTGTGGAACGGCGCGCGGGTTGATGTGCTGCGCGCAGACTGGGTGACCGGCGAGGTGCTCGCGCATGTATGGAGCGGGCGGTTTAGTGATGTGCGGCTGGTGGGCGGGCGGTTTGAAGTGTCGCTGGTGTCGCTGAAAGAGGCGTTGGAGCGCCCGGTGGGGCGTGTGTTTACGCGCCGGTGTGATGCGGCGCTGGGTGACGCGCGGTGCGGCGTCGACGTGGCGGCCTTTGAGGGCGTGAGCTGTGACCAGCGTTATGCGACCTGCACGGGTGTGTTTGGCAATGGGCAGAACTTTCGCGGTTTTCCGCACATGCCGGAACCGGACTTTGTTTTGCGTGGGCCAGCGGCGAGCGGGAATGATGGAGGCAAGCGATGAAGCGGGCAGAGATTGTTGAGGCGGCGCGCGGCTGGATAGGTACGTCGTATCGCCATCAGGCGAGTTTGAAGGGAGCGGGGTGTGATTGCCTTGGGCTGGTGCGCGGGGTGTGGCGTGAACTGGTTGGCGGAGAGCCTGAAGCGCCGCCGCCTTACACGCCTGACTGGGCCGAGGCGACGGGGAAGGAGACGCTGTTGGAGGCGGCACGTAGGCATTTGGATGAAGTGGTGCTGGCTGAGGCTGGCGCGGGGGATATCGTGATTTTCCGTATGGGAACAGGCGTTCCGGCAAAGCATTGCGGGGTGCTGACGGGCGAGGGCAGCGTGGTGCATGCCTATTGGGGGCGTGCGGTAGTGGAAACGCGGTTTGTGGGCTGGTGGCAGCGGCGGGCTGTGGCGGCGTTTCGGTTTGAGGGTGTGGAGGACTAGGCGATGGCACAGGTGGTGTTTTCAACGATAGGGTCGGCGATTGGCTCTCATTTGCTTCCGCAGGGTGTGTCTCTGCTGGGGCAGCAGGTGGCTGGTGCGGCGATAGGGCGGGCGGTTGGTAGCCTTGCGGGGGCGTGGGTGGATGCCTCGCTGGCGGGGCCAATAGAAGGACCGCGTGTCGAAGAGTTGCACGTGATGGGCGCGCGTGAGGGCGCGGGCATTCCGGCAGTGTATGGCCGGGCGCGCGTGGGCGGGCAGGTGATCTGGGCCTCACGCTTTCGGGAACAGAAAACATCTGAGCGCGCTGGTGGCAAGGGCGGGCCGCGCGTGACGGACTATAGTTATAGTGTGAGCTTTGCCGTGGCGCTGGGCGAGGGCGAAGTGCGAAAGATTGGTCGTGTGTGGGCCAATGGCGAGGCGTTTGATCTCTCTGGCGCCGTGTGGCGGCTGTATCATGGGACTGATGACCAGCAGCCTGACCCGCTGATTGAGATGATTGAGGGCAGCGCGCCAGCCTATCGCGGCACGGCGTATATTGTGTTTGAAGACTTGCCGCTGGGGGCGTTTGGCAATCGGTTGCCGCAGCTCTCCTTTGAGGTGGAGCGCGCGCCGCAGGAGGGCGTGCTGTCATTGGCGGATGCGGTTAGCGCGGTGAATATCATCCCGGCGTCTGGCGAGTTTGTTTATGCGACTGAGATTGTGAGCGATGTGATCCGTCCGGGAGCGGAGGTGGCGATTAATGCAAACTCTGGCGAGGCGCGGGCGGATTTTCTGGTGTCGCTCGATCAGTTGCAGGCGGACTTGCCGCGTGTGAGTGCGGCGACGTTGACGGTTGGTTGGTTTGGCGATGATGTGGCGGCGGGGGTTTGCCGGATCATGCCCGGTGTGACGCGGGCTGAGCGGGTGACGACGCACGGATGGTCTGTGGCGGACGTGGACCGAGCGGGTGCGCATTTGGTGAGCCATGATGCAGAGGGGCGGGCCAATTATGGCGGGACGCCTGCAGATTTTTGCGTGGTGCAGGCGATTGGAGAGTTGAGCCGACGCGGGATAGCCGTGACGCTTTTGCCGTTTTTGTTTTTGGATAGCGTTGGCTTTCCGTGGCGTGGGCGGATCAATGTGGGCGCGGATGGCACGGCGGCGGCGCGGGCGGAGATTGAGGCTTTTATGGCTGGGCCGTTCGGCTATCGTGCGTTCATTTTGCACCACGCAGAATTGGCGCAGCAGGCTGGCGGTGTCGAAGCGTTTTTGATCGGAAGTGAGATGATCGGGCTGACCCGTGTGCGCGATGAGACGGGGGCGTTTCCGTTCGTTGAGGCGCTGTGTGATCTGGCGGCGGAGGTGAAAGTGATGTTGCCGGGGGTGAAGGTGTCTTACGCGGCGGACTGGGCCGAGTATGGCGCGTATGTGCCGGGCGATGGCAGCGGGGACGTGTTGTTTCCACTAGATGAGTTGTGGGCGCATGGGGCCATCGATTTTGTGGGCATTGATTGGTACCCTCCGACGGGTGATTGGCGCGAGGGTGTCGAGCATTTGGATGCGTTGGCCGGGTTCAAGAGTGCGGATGATGCGGACTATTTGGCGTCGCAGATTGGCGGCGGTGAGGCGTATGACTATTTTTATTCGGATGATGCTGCGCGGGCGGCGCAAGAGCGGTTGCCTATAAGTGACGGGGCGTACGGTGAGGCGTGGATTTATCGCGCGAAGGATTTGCCGAATTGGGCGGGGCATTTGCATTATGAACGGCTTGGTGGTGTGCGGCAGGCCGGGCCGACGGCGTTTGTGCCGGGGGATAAGCCTGTGCGCCTGTCAGAGATTGGATTCGGCGCGGTGGATAAGGGCGGTAATGCGCCGAACTTGTTTGTTGACCCGAAAAGCAGCGAGAGCGCGCTGCCTCCATTCTCGACCGGGGCGCGGGATGATGTGTTTCAGAAAGCGGCGCTATCTGTGGCGCTGGCCCATTGGGAGACGTCTGGCGTGGTTGAGGCGGCGTCTGTGTGGGCGTGGGATGGGCGGCCATTCCCGGCGTTTCCGCTGCGCAGAGATGTGTGGGGCGATGGCGGAAATTGGGCGCGTGGACATTGGCTGAATGGGCGGACCGGGCTGTCGGGCTTAGCGGAAGTGGTGGCAGATATTTGCGCGCGCGGCGGTGTTGAGGGCGCGGATGTGAGTGGACTCGACGGCGTGGTCGAGGGATTTGTGCTGACGGGTGTGTCGTCTGTGCGGGTGGCGCTGGAGACGCTGAAGGCGGCATTCAGGTTCGATATGATTGAGCGGGATGGCGAGCTGTTCTTTCAGATGGAAAATGAAGGGACGTTGTGGGAGCTGGCCCCGACTGAACTGGTTGAGGGCGGGTTGGAGGTGACGCGCCGCCTGATGGATAAAGCGCCGGAGCGGGTGCGGTTGAGCTATATCAATCCGGAGGCTGATTACGCGCCGGGTGTTGCTGAGGCACGCCGTGAAGGAGGTGACCCGCGTCTGGTGATGGATGTGTCGGCGGCGCTGGTTATGAATGAGGGGCGAGCCGATGGTGTAGCGCGACACGTGCTGGACCGCGCGCAGGTGAATGTGACTGGCGAAGCGGGTGTGAGCCTTGGCGAGGCAGACATAGTGGCGGGCGACCGTGTGCAGATTGATGGCGGCGATGTCTGGCGAATTGTTCGGATTGCGGAGGATGGGCTGGAGCGGCGGCTCAGTTTGACGGCTGATGTTGCTGCCGGGCCGCGCGTGCGGGCTGGAGGCTTTGGGACGCTCGCACCGGTAGCCGTGGTGGTGGGCGATGTGGATTTAGTGGTGATCGACGCGCCCAATTTGCCGGGTGAGGAAGGCAGCGGCGCGCTGGTGGCGGCGTGGGCTGATCCGTGGCCGGGCGAGGTGGCGGTGCTGGCCGGGGCAAATGCGGAGGCGATGACGGGGCGGGCGGTGCTGACGCGCCCGGCGGTCATTGGTCGGTTGCAGGTGGATGTGAGCGCGGGGCCGAGTGGGCGCTGGGATTGGGCGAGTGAGATTATCGTTGAGACGCCGCGCACATTTATGAGCCGGTCTGTGGGGGATGTGCTGAATGGCGCAAATGCAGCGCTGTTGGAGACTGGTGCTGGGTGGGAGCTGATCCAATTTGCGGAGGCTGAGTTGATCGGGCCTGAGATGTGGCGGCTGTCAGACTTGTTACGTGGGCAGCAGGGTAGTGTGAGCGGCGCGGCGGAAGCTGGGGCGCGGCTGGTTTTGCTGGATGGGGCGTTGGAACGGGCGACTGTGGCGCCGGGCGAGATCGGTTTGACGCTGGATTGGCGCGCAGAAACGGGCAGCGCTGTGCAGGCCGAAGTGTTCATGGATGTGGCCAAGGCGCCGTGGCCTGTGGTGCACCTGCGGTTTGAGGATGACACGTTGAGCTGGGTCCGGCGCGGGGCGGATGTGGCCGACAGTTGGGCACTGCCAGATGCCCCGAATGAGGGTGTATTCATCGTGGAAGTGGATTCTGGCGGTGGTTTTGGGCAGGCGCAGACGATCGCGGAACCTGTTGTCGTGCTTGGGGCTGGCGTGGTGGCGGCCCGCGTGGCGGAAAGAAATAGTGCCGGTCGATTGGGCCAGTGGGTTTCAATAAGTCGCGAGACGCCTTAACTCTGCTGCGTAATCGTATGTTTTTGTGAGAGGGATGCCCCGTTGGCGGTTGATCCATATCAAGTTTTGGGCGTGTCCCGGTCGGCCAGTGCGGCCGAGATAAAGAAGGCGTATCGTGCAAAAGCGAAGGCGCTGCACCCTGACTTGCACCCTGATGACGAGGCGAAGGCGAACGAGTTTAAGCGCGTTTCGTCGGCGTTCGATATATTGGGTGACACGACGAAGAAGGCCAAGTTTGATCGCGGCGAGATTGATGGCGACGGCAACCCGACAGGGTTTGGTGGTGGCCATCCGGGCGGCGGGCAGGGTAATCCTTTTGGGGGCAGGCCGGGCAGCGCAGGACGGGGCGATCCGTTTGGTGGTGGCGCGCAAGGTGATCCATTTGAAGATTTGTTATCCGGCATGTTTGGTGGCGGACGGCGGCGAAACCCCGGCCCAAAAAAAGGCCGCGATGTGCGTTATCGGGTAGAAGTGTCGTTTGAAGATGCTGTGAACGGGGCTAAGCGCCGTATGACGGTTGCAGAGGGCCGGTCGCTGGATGTGAACATTCCGGCGGGCATTGAGAGCGGTCAGTCGCTACGCCTGAAAAGTCAGGGGAAGCGCTCCACCAGTGGGGGCGCGCCGGGCGATGCCTTGCTGGAGTTGATCATTCGGCAGTCTGATATTTGGACGCGGGATGGCAATCATTTGCGCATGGCGGTGCCTGTCGATTTGCAGACGGTTGTACGCGGCGGGCAGGTTGAGGTGCAAACACCAAGCGGATCTGTAACCCTGAAAGTGCCTGCGGGATCTAACACAGGCACGCAATTACGCTTGCGCGGCAAAGGCGTGCAGATGAGCACGCCGGGCGATTTGTATGTGCGTTTGGAAATTGTGTTGAGTGACCCGAAGGATGAAGGCCTTAAACGCTGGGCGAACGAAGATTAGGGTTTGATGATTCTGTATTGAGGCTCTGGCGTGCGAATGTCGGGCGAGGATGTACGTTGAGAGTCGCGCCATGGCGTCTATTTTAGGTATAAATTCCTGAATCAATGGGGGAAACTGCTAAATGAACGTTTCTGGCTGTTCATGTTCACTTCGCATTCAGAGCTATGTGCTTAAAGATAGGCTCATGAAACGGATATTGTCTTCTTTAGCAGTGCTGGCGCTTTTGGTGTCACCGGTCGCGACGGCGCAGAGCTGGTCGAATTCATTTTCGCCCGGTCAGGCGCGTGAAGCGGTGAAGGATGGCAAGAACGTTCCGTTGAGCAGAATTTTCAAGCAGTTGAAGCGCGAATATGGCGGATATCAGCTTGGCGCAGATTTGTTCTCAGCGGACAATGGCAAGAGTGAATATGTCATTGACTGGATGACCGGTGACGGTCGCAAAATGCGGTTCCGTGTTGATGCGAAGACCGGAAGAATACTTGAGAAAAATGGGGCTTAACCCCATTTTCCTCAGGTAGAAGGAGTAGCCCTATGAGAATTTTAGTTGTTGAAGATGATTCCGACCTGCGTCGCCAATTGGCAGACGTGTTGGGGCAATCTGGCTATGCTGTTGATTTGGCGGCTGATGGCGAGGACGGTCAATTTCTGGGCGACACTGAGCCATATGATGCTGTGATCCTCGATTTGGGCTTGCCCAAGATTGATGGCGTGAGCGTTTTGAAAAGCTGGCGTGCCTCTGGCAAAGATTTTCCGGTGCTTATTCTTACTGCGCGTGACCAATGGTCTGAAAAAGTGGCTGGGTTTGATGCTGGCGCCGATGATTATTTGGGCAAGCCGTTTGTAACCGAAGAATTGCTCGCGCGGATGCGGGCGCTGCTGCGCCGTGCTGCGGGTCATTCTGCTGCGACGCTGGAAGCTGGCCGCCTGATGGTGGATACGCGGGCGGCGCGGGCCTCTGTAAACGGTGAGCCGATCAAGCTGACGGCGCATGAATATCGCGTGCTGTCATATTTGATGCACCATAAAGGCCGCGTTGTGCCTCGCACGGAGCTGGTTGAGCATATTTATGATCAGGATTTTGATCGGGATTCGAACACGATTGAAGTGTTCATCGGCCGCTTGCGTCGCAAAATAGGCACGGAGCGCATTCAGACAGAGCGCGGTCTTGGCTATCGACTGATTACGCCTGAGGATGAAGCAATCATTTCCAGCTAGGCCAAAACTGGCTAAGCCGAGATGATGAGCGAACTTGGGACACAATCAAAAAGTTGGATGGCACGCCTGACAGGCATGTCACTCGCGGGACGGATTACGGCATTGGCCGCGATCTGGGGCGCTGTTGTGCTGATCGGCGGCGCGATTGCACTCTCGGCGGTGTATCGCGCGCAGACGCTGAGTGTGTTGGAAGATGACCTTGAAGCGACCTTAGTGAATTTGTCTCGCGAGCTGTCGCGCGAGGGCGCGTTTCTGGAAGATGGGCGCATTACCAATACAGATCGCGAGTTCTTCCCCGGCGAGGCACGGTTTCAAACGCAGTATTCTGGAGATTATTGGGCCGTGGTTGGCCTGACGGATGCGCTGCTGATTGCGGGGGATTTCCGTTCCAAGAGTTTGTGGGATGAGCCGGTGCCGGTAATGGCGGAACAAGTGTCTCGGTCTGTGGTGGCACCGGGTGTTACGCAATATGGAAACTATGACGGCCCAGCGGATCAAACTGTGCGTGTGGCGTCTAAAGCGATTTTGATTGAGAACCGGGCGACGCCATTGGTGTTGATGGCCGCGACAGACCGGGCCAAGACTGACGCGGCGGCGCGGCGGTTCCGTAGCTTGTTGCTGGGCACGATGCTGGCGCTGTTTGGCGGGGTGTTTGCCGCGATGTTGGCGGGCATTCGGCTGTCGCTGCGGCCATTGAAGGTGCTGGAGCAGGATGTCGCTGATATTCGCGAGGGCAACACGGCAAAACTGGATGGGAATTATCCGGCCGAAGTGCGTCCGCTAGCGGAAGAGCTGAACAAGCTGATTGATCACAATTTCTCAGTGGTTGAGCGCGCGCGGACGCATGTAGGGAATTTGGCCCACGCGCTGAAGACGCCGCTGGCTGTGCTGAGCAATGAGGCGAATGGTGAGACGCAGCTTGATGATGTGGTGCGCAGGCAAGCGAGCAGCATGCAGACGAATGTGGATCATTACCTCAAACGGGCACGTATGGCGGCGCGGGCCGAAACGCTGGGCGCGCGCACGCCGGTTCGCCCGGTTGTTGATGGGCTCGCGCGGATGTTGAACCGGTTGTTTGATGCGCGCGGCATTGATGTGCAGGTAAGCGGCGGGGCCGACGCAGTGTTTCGCGGCGAGAAGCAAGACCTTGAAGAGATGCTCGGCAATTTGATGGACAATGCCTGTAAATGGGCGCGCAGCGAAGTGCGCGTTGTTGTGTCTGATGTTGGCAGCGAGTTGGTGATTGAGGTGTGTGATGACGGCAAAGGCCTGACGCCGGAAGAGCGTGCTGGCGCGATGAAGCGCGGCGTGCGCCTTGATGAAACGACGCCGGGTACGGGCCTCGGATTGTCGATTGTGACGGAGCTGGCCGAGCTGTATAAGGGGCAATTCGAACTGGACGAGGCGGCATTGGGCGGCCTGTGCGCCCGCCTGAGGTTTCCGCGACCATGAATTTCAAACCACTTACCGCGCTCGTGATTTTGCTGTCCGCCGCGCTTGGCATCATCGGCTATATGGTGATGGGTGAGCCGGGCATGGGCGATTTGCCGATGGATAAACGCCAAGGCGCGATTATGGAGAAGGTGGCCAATGCGCCGGAGACGCTAACGCCTGCCGAGACGTTAACCATATTGGAAGCGCGGGTAGTTGAAGCGCCGGAAGACCCTGAGCCGCACTTCTTTATTGGCGAGATGTTACGCGCCGAGGGGCGGCCCAATGATGCGGCGCGGGCCTATCAATCAGCGCTGCGCCGGGATGCTGATTTCGTGCCGGCCTTGGTGGCTCTCGCCAATGTGATGATGGCGATGAATGATGGTGGCATCGGCCCAGAGGCGACGCGTCTGTTCGCGCGGGCCTATGAGTTGGACGAGACACAAGTGCAGGCCGGAATGCGCGCCGCAATGGGCGCGGCCCAAGCGGGCAACCAAGATGTGGCTGAAAAGGCGATGCGCTATATCTATAACCGCTTGCCTGAGGATGACCCGAGACGCGAACGCTTCCGCCCGATGATCGAAGCGATTGGGCAGTTGGGTGATGATGCGGCGCCTGAATCTACGGCATCGGAAGATCGCCTCCGTGAAGTAGACGATAGATTGTCTTGGGGCGGTTTTGAGAGCCGCGAAGAGGCGCAACAATTTATCGCGAAGGTCCAAGACATATTGGCGCGAGATGATCGTGAGGCTTTTGTCGATCTCGTTTTCCTCCCATTCGAAAGAAATATAGAGGGTGAAGTAATCGCCAGATATGAGACGAGGGTGCAATTACTCGAAGATTTTGATTCGATAGTAACTGATCGCATCAGAGCTGGAGTAGCCAAATCGACTTATGAAGACTTGATCTTGAACTGGAGAGGCGGTGCTATTTGCAACGGCTGTATCTGGTTCAATCGGTTCGACGGCGAGATTAAAATAATCCGTATTAGTGGGTAGCAACAGTCTTTTAGTGAATGGCCTGGATCGATCATTCAAATTCCGCCCCTCGGATCGCGCAGAGCAGATTGTGAGGCCGCGTCTGCTGTGGAGTAGGTGTTCCTCGCGTAAATCTTGAATTTTGTAGCTTTTCGTGCGTTCCTTTCCAATTAGAAGCAGGAGCGTTGCATGGACAGGCGGAAATTTGTGCTGGCATCAGCAATACTACCGGTCGTGAGTCTCGGAGGTTGCAATATGACAAAAGAACAGCATACGAACTTATCACAAGGTGAGCTGGAGGATCGTGTTGAGGCGGTCTCGGCGGCGTTCTATTTTGCGTACCCTATCTATGAGTATGCGCACCTTGCTCAAGTGAGCACGCGGGCACTTGAAGGCCAGCAAGGCCGGCTCAACAGTATTGGCCATCGCAAGGCGCTGACGGATCACACCGCCAGAGTCGTGACGATGCCCAACAATGACACATTGTTCTCTTCGGGCTTTATGGATTTGTCCGCAGGGCCAATGCAGGTGCGCGTTCCTGAGTCCTTGGATCGCTATTATTCGCTGACGTTCATGGATGTGATGACTGATAATATTCACTGCCTCGGCACGCGCGCGAGCGGTGGGCGTGAGGGGCTGTATTGGATTTGCGGCCCGTCATGGAAGGGTGATGTTCCGGGCGGCGTTTCGCTGATCCGTATGACGACGGATGATGCGTGGGCGGTTGGGCGAATTCTGGTCACCGGCCCTGATGACGCCGAGGCGGCACATGCACTGCAACGGCAGATCACCGTGGAACCGGTTGCAAGCGAGAATTTGGCGCGGCCTTTCATCGCGAAGGCCCCCAAAGAATTTGACGCGAAGATTTTCCTTGATGTGGTCAATGAGATGATCCGCCGGACGCCCGAGCCCTCGGGCGAGCTGGCAAGGTGGTCGCGTTTTGCGTCCGTTGGCCTCGGCAGCGACGGCCCGGTATCGAGCGACCTGCTTGGCGTGTGGGAGGGCGTAATCCAATCGGGATTGGCCGAGATGAAGAGCACGTTTGAATTCAGTGATAGTGAAATTGAAGGTTGGACATACCCGGTGGTCGGCCTTGGGCGTTTTGGTGAGCAGGATTTGCTGAGGGCTGCGATCGCGCTCGGCGGCCTTGGTGCGTTGGAGCAAAGCGAAGCCATGTATTTTATGGCGCGCTCTGACAGCGACGGAGACATGCTGACGGGGAAACATGCCTATCGCTGGCGCTTGCCGAGTGACGGCGTGCCTGTTGATGGGTTTTGGTCGCTGACTATGTATGAAGCCGACGGTGAGGGGCGGTTCTTCCTCGTCGATAATTCGATTGTTCGTTACTCAATCGGCGACCGGTCCAGCGATTTTGTGCGTAATGAGGATGGCAGCGTTGATATCCTCATCCAAACAGATGAGCCGGTTGGTGAAATGAAGCGAAACTGGTTGCCTGCGCCCCCGGGCGAAATGTGTTTGGCGCTTCGGGCATATATTCCGGGCGCGCCCATCCGGAACGGCAACTGGCGCGCGCCGCCGGTGCAGAGGGTGGGTTAAGTGTGATGGAGAATAGTTAGCGGTATGCACGTGTGGTTTCAGCAAGCAGAGTTTTGTGTGCAGTTAGATCCATCTCCGGACGCGCCGTTTGTAATCTCTATAGACGTCACCAAATTTCGTCCGAAGGGCGCGTTCTTCTGGTTTGATCTGTAGAATAGTGATGCAAAACACAAATAAGAACGGCACGAGCAACGACAGGACGTTCTGGGCGACGCAGGCAGCGCCCGCAAGCAGTAGAAGCATTCCTAAGTACATGGGGTTGCGACTGAAGCGATAAAGCCCTGTTGTCACAATAGCTTCGGTTTGCAGAGGGTCGACGGGATTGACGGTCGTGTGCGCCACAAGAAAGGCGCTAACCGATAGCGTCAGAATGACTAGCCCCATGCCTGAAAGGAAAGCGCCCACCCATAGGAACGCTTGATGCTGAATTGACAAAGCTGGTGCGAGGTAGGTGAAAATCCATACTAAAAAAGTGCAGAACAGAAGCTGAGCGAGCGGTGGAATGCGAGTAGCCATTTTATTACCTTGCTTGACGTGCTTTTTTTCATTCCTACAATCTACAGTCACTGTAGGGTCAAGCGAATATAGGTACGCATCTCATGACACAAATCACCATCGGAAAACTCTCGAGCGCAACGGGCGTTAAAGTCACCACGATCCGTTATTATGAATCGATTGGGCTGATGAGCGAACCTGATAGAAGCCAGCGCGGACAGCGCGTTTATGATGACACTGGTGTGCAGCGCTTGTCGTTTATTCGTCACGCTCGTGATCTTGGGTTTCCTATGAATGTTATCAGGGACCTTATTGAGCTTCAAACAACGCCCGCAAAAACTTGCGATGCAGTCGATAGGATTGTGAGTGAACAGCTCGAGGATGTCCGCACGAGGTTGGAGCAGCTAAAGGCATTGGAGAAGGAGCTTGAAAGAATTAGCGCTAATTGTGTGGGTGGAAAGGTTGAGAGCTGCCGAGTGATGGAAGCGCTGAACGATCACGGTTCTTGTCTGGCAAAATCGCATGAACGTGTGCGAGGGTTTTAACGTTTGGCGCGCGCTTCACTCTGACGGCGACCATAATGTTACCCCGCCGCATGTGCCGCATTCGCGTATTGGTGAGAGTGCACTATAAGGGCGGGTATGAGAGCTAGAACGCGTCGGATTTGGACATTTGGAGTGGCGGCTGTGTTGCTGATTGCGGCGGCGGGGCTGGCCTTTGTGGCGCTGCGTGAGAATGCGAACCTGTTCTACACGCCTGAAGTGCTTGCCGAAAATGGTATGCCGGAGATTGGCAAACAGGTGAAAGTGGGCGGCTATGTTGAGCCGAACACGCTGGCCTATGCCGATGGCGGCGCGACGATGACGTTTAGCGTGATCGACAACAGCCCGCATACGATTGATGTGGCGTTCACCGGCATTGCGCCTGACCTGTTCCGCGAGGGGCAAGGTGTTGTGGCGATTGGCAGTTTTGGCGAGGACGGCGTATTTGTCGCCAAGCAATTGCTGGCCAAGCATGATGAGAATTATCAGCCGCGTGAGCTTGAGCCGTTAGAGACTGCTGCGGAATGATCGAGATTGGGCACATATTGGCCTTTGCGGCGCTGGCGGCGTCTATCGTGCAGGCGGTGTTTGGCTTGCGCGGAGAGCGGCAATTGGCCGGACGCGCGGCGGTGTTCGCGTTTGTGGCGCTGGCGATTTCTTTCCTGACAATGATACAGGCCTTTGTGGCGTCTGACTTTTCACTGGCGTTGGCGACGAAACATTCCAACACGTTGAAGCCGTTGATTTACAAGATATCCGGCGTGTGGGGCAATCATGAAGGGTCTATGGCGCTGTGGTGCTTGGTGACGCTGGGCTTTGGCGGCGCGGCGGCGGGGCTTATGCGCAGTGAGCGGACCAAGTTTGAGGCGCGGGCGCTGGGCGTGCAGGGGCTGCTCGGCATTGGTGCGCTAGCCTATCTGTTGTTTGCGTCGTCGCCCTATTTGCGCATGGTTCCGGCGCCGTTTCAGGGCGCGGGGCTGAACCCGTTATTGCAAGACCCGGCGCTGAGCTTTCATCCGCCGCTGCTGTATCTGGGCTATGTTGGCTATTCCTTCGTGTTCTCGCTTGCGGCGGCGGGCATGATGGAAGGACGGATTGATCGCGAGTGGGCGAAGATGGCGCGTGGCTGGAGCCTCGCTGCGTTTGTGCCGCTCAGCATTGGTATCGCGCTGGGGTCTTACTGGGCGTATTATGAGCTGGGCTGGGGCGGCTGGTGGTTCTGGGATCCGGTGGAGAATGCCTCGCTGATGCCGTGGCTGATCGGGGCGGCGCTGTTGCACTCGATGATTGTGACGGAGAAGCGCGAGAGCTTTGCGGCGTGGACGGCTTTGCTGGCGGTGCTGGCGTTCTTGTTCTCGATACTCGGCGCGTTCTTGGTGCGCTCTGGCGTGCTGACGTCTGTACATGCATTTGCGGTGGACCCGACGCGCGGCGCGGTGTTGCTGTTTGGATTGGTGATCTATGGCGGGTTTGCGCTCGGCCTGTTTGCCCTGCGTGCGCATAAGCTGACCGGCGGGAAACCGTATCAATGGATTAGCCGTGAAGGCGCGATGCTGACGAATAATATCGTGCTGATGGTGGCGGCGTTGACGGTTCTGCTCGGCACATTGTTTCCATTGATGGCCGAAGCTTTCGGGCGCACGATTTCTGTCGGTGAGCCCTATTTCAATCTGACTTTTACGCCAATGCTCGCGGCTTTGCTGTTGTTCTTGCCGGTGGTGCAGGCGTGGGCGTGGGGCAAGGCAGATGTGGCCGGCTGGCTTAAATGGGCGGGGGCTGGCGCGGTGTTGATTGCTGTGTTTGCAGGGCTCGGCGTTGGTGTGTGGGATATTTCGCTCGGCGCGGCGTTCGGGCTGGCGCTGGCTGTGTGGCTGATTGGCGGGGCAGTGTGGGAGTTTACACGCCGGGCCAAGACGTTCGCGCGCGTGTTCAAAATGCCGATGCGCGTGTGGGGCATGACGCTGGCGCATATTGGGCTTGGCGTTTTTGTGCTGGGCGCTGTGGTGCAGACATCTGCCAAGTATGAGACGACGTTGGCACTGCCGATTGGCGGCGAGGGCGAGGCGGCAGGCTGGCACTTTACGCTGGATGAGGTGAAGGCGATTGAAGGCCCGAATTGGTATGCCGACCGCGCGGTTCTGACGGCGACGAAGGGCGGAACCAAAACCCAGCTCGCGCCGATGAAGCGGTTCTATCCAGCGGCGCGTATGCCCACGACTGAGACAGCGATCTACAAGACCGGCACGGGTGATCTGTATACGGCGCTGGGTGAGTTGCGGAATGTTGAGGGCGAGGCGCGCTATGTGTTCCGCATCTATTTCAACCCGCTGATCGATATGGTGTATTTTGGCGTGTTGCTGATTGCGCTGGGGGCGGGCTTCTCCATGTGGCCAAGACGGAAGGCGGCATCATGATGCGGTGGTTGATTGCGATATGTTTGGCGGCGACGTTGGCGCTGAGCGGGATGGCTGAACAGGCTTTGGCCGACCCGAAAGAAGAGGCGAGGGCGCAGGAGTTGATGCGCGAGTTGCGCTGTGTTGCGTGTGAGAACGAGCCGATTTCACAAAGCGCAGCGGCGATAGCTGGCGATATGCGGGTGAAGGTTCGCGAGCTGGTGAATGATGGTAAGAGCGACGCAGATGTGCGGGCTTGGTTTAAGTCTCGCTATGGCGAATTTGTGTTGTTTCGACCTAGTGGCAAGGGCATATCGGGCATGTTCCTGTGGGGCGCGCCGTTTGTGTTGCTGCTGCTGGGCGGGGCGATTGCGTTTGGCGCATCGCGGCGCGGCGGGGGCGAAGCCGTGGCCCCGATTGAGCCTGAAGACATTTAGTAGCCAAGCAACGGGCGCAAGGATGGCCCCGCGAGCCAGATGATCCAGCCGCCTAGCGCAATCCATGGGCCAAAGGCGATGACGCTTGGTGATCCGTTATCTGATTTTGCATGCATCTGGTTGATGATGCCGAAAGCTAAACCGCCAAAGGATGCGATGAGAAGGGTTGGGGCAAGGCCCGTCCAGCCGACCCAAAGGCCTAGCGCACCGAGAAGCTTTGCATCGCCCCGGCCAAGGCCGTCGCGGCCGCGTAGAGCCTTATAGCCGACCTCCATTGCCCAAAGTATGCCGAAGCCGATAGCGCCACCAATGGCATGATGCAGCCACATATCTGCGCGTGTGAGGTAGACCATGACCGCACCAAGGCCTGCGACCGCGAGGGTGAGGACGTTGGGCAGCTGGAAGGTTTTGAGGTCGATCACCGTCAAAGCGCTGAGCAAGCCCCCGAGGGCAACTGACCAGCCGAGGTCTGAAGGTTGACCAAAATAGAACGCACTGGCGGTGAGCATAGCCCAAAGCAGGGCGGTAAATGCGACGTCTCGAGATGTTAGGCTAAACCACATGGGGCTGGCATGACGATTTGCGCGATTGGCGTCAAGAATGCGCTCAATTTTTGAGCAGGATGTGGAATTACCAATTTCAACTTAAAATAAGTAAATGTTTGGGGTGATAGCGCGTTGGCATTTGTCGAAAATGCTGAACAAAATTGGGAATAGGGCAAACTGTCAAAAGCTTTGATTGCACAGCTTAGGAGTGGCGCATGTCTTCAGAGTTACAAGAAATACAGCGGCGCATGTTGGATGCGATGTTGGATAAGAGCCTGATTGAAGACGCGCTTGGACTCGTTGCCAAGTATGCTGAAACTGAAGTTGTACAGCTCATTTCTGGCGGTGAAGAGTCGTATATTCTCGAATCTCATTTTTACGGAATTGATCCGATTTTTAGCGCGTTGGAGGCTGACTATTGGTCGATAAATCCGCGCTTTGCTGCGATACCCAGCATGGGCGAATTGCGCGTTGTGAGAGACCATGAGTTTCTCACGCAGGAAGAGATGGATCGCTCGCCTGCTTTCCAAGAATTTCTTCACCCGGCAGGTGTTGGAAACTTTGCGGGACTGATGTTGAGAAATAGGCCGCACAGCATTGTTGGCGTGGCGCTGGCGCAATCGGATAAGTTGGGCAGGGTGAGTGACCTTCAGACCCGTAGGCTAGAGCAGGTTGGACAGGTAATTGGGCCACTGTTGCGGGTGGCGTCGAAAATTCACCTGACCCAAGCAGACACAGCGTTGGCTGCCAGCGGGAGGCAGCCTGCTGCGGTTATACGGCGCGACAGGGTTGTGATGCGGGCGAATACTGCTTTCGACAAATTGTTGAGCACAGGCGCGCTTCGATTGGATAGTCGACGGCGGTTGGATCTGCGCTCCGATAAAGCAAACCGCGCTTTTCTCGCCGCAGTTTCTGTGCCGCTGATGACCGCTGATAGTCGATTTGTTGTGCAGGGAGCTGGGCGTGGCGGGCCCTATATTTGCTCGCTGTATCCACTTCCGATCGAGGATGTGATGTTAAAGCGGGGAAATGTGGTGCTGTTGCAATTGGAGGCGCCACTGCAACCATTGCTGTTGGATGTTAGAATTGTTTGCGAAGTGTTCGGCCTGACGCAGGCAGAAGGTTCTGTTGCAGATTTCTTGTTTCAAGGGCTGGACGCCAACGCCATTGCGAAGGCGCGTGGCACGAGCGTCAGCACTGTTCGCACGATCATAAAATCTGTCATGAGTAAAATGGAGTGCCACCGGCAAGCCGAAATTGTGTCGAAGCTCGCTACCTTTGCGTGTCGGGGTGCGCCAGTTGCGTCAACTTAAAGTATTTTAAGTTTGTGGGGACGGTATCCCCCATATTGAGGATGACGGTGGCCGGATTGATCGGCATTTCTAGTGCTAATGCTACCTACCACGTGCCCACAGACACACACTCTCCAGCACGTGGTCTTTTCATTTTGAGCGGTCTAGCCCGTAGTCTGCTCATGATATGCCACGCGGGGGTGGGAAAAGTTTGGTGGCATGAGGCAGTCGCAAGGGGGAACACCCTCACGCCACACGGTGTATCCTTTTGTGACTGTCTCTCCTCCGTTTTGCATGTGCAGAAACGGGCGGTTTCGGGCTTTTTACTTCATTTTCTCTCAAAACTTCCCCTAGGACGCGAAGTCGCGTAGGGTTTTTCCCGCATGGTACTTCCTAAATGACTTTTAATGACCACATTTGTTGTGACATGCTTAAGCTACACCACATCTGCTACAATTGGCGGAATATCAGTACCTTGGAGAATAAGAATGAGAACTTTTGGCGTTTCTGGACAGACCCTCGCGGCAGCAATGCTGGGTGCATCTTTGCTAGGTGCGGTGGCTCTGGGGCCAAAGGTCTTCAATCACGCTGCTGACGCGCAGCCTATTGCCATTGAGGCACCTCGAGGCGCGCCGCTAAGTTTTGCTGATTTGATTGAGCGGGTTTCACCGGCGGTGATTAGTGTGAACGTCGTCTCTGAACAGGCGGTTGGCGACCTAGGTGATATGGAGCAGTTCTACGAACAATTCCGCGGTGTGCCCGGCCTGGACGAGTTTATGGAAGAGAAGCGCCGCGAGCAGGAAGAAGAAGGCCCGCGCACCCGCGAGGCGCGCTCTCTGGGTTCTGGCTTCTTCATCTCCGGTGACGGTCTCGTGGTGACGAACAATCACGTGATTGACGGCGCGACCCAGATTGAAGTGGTCATGGAAGATGGCCGCGAGTTGGAAGCTGATCTTGTTGGCACTGACCCGCAAACCGATCTGGCTGTGCTGCGCGTGAGAGAAAAAGGGTCTTACCCCTTCGTGCGGTTCGGCGATTCAATGGCGCTGCGCAAAGGTGATTGGGTTGTCGCGCTTGGCAATCCGTTTGGATTGGGCGGCACGGCGACGGCGGGCATTTTGTCAGCCGACGGGCGCGGCCTTGGTCGTGACAGCCCCTACACGGATTTCCTTCAGATCGACGCATCGATCAACAAAGGTAACTCCGGCGGGCCAACATTTGACCTACACGGCAACGTTATCGGCGTGAATACCGCTATCTTTAGCCCAACTGGCGGCAGCGTGGGCATTGGCTTTGCGATCCCCGCGAAGCTGGCCAATGAAATCACCCAAGCTCTTATCAAGGATGGTAAGGTGTCACGTGGTTGGCTGGGCGTGCAGATCCAAGACTTCACTGAAGACATGGCTGAAGCGCAGGGCCTAACCGAGAGCGAAGGCGCAATGATCGGCAACGTGACCGTAGATAGCCCGGCTGAAAAAGGCGGCTTGCGTCGCGGTGATATCATTCTGTCAGTTAACGGCCAGAAGGTTACGGACGCGACCAGCACCACACGTGTTGTCGGCAAGCTGATTGCCAATTCAAGCAACGCGTTTGAGCTGATCCGCGCGGGCAAGAAGCAAGTTATCAACGTGACCGTGGGTGAACGCCCTGAAGATCCATACGCACGAGTAACAGAAGACGGTGTACCGGAAGGCGAAGACGAGGCGAAGCCTGAGGGCGCAACCACTGAGTTGAAAGACATGGGTGCCAGCGTTCGCGTGCTGGATGAGGAGGTTCGCACGGCGCTTCGCCTGAAGGCCGACGAGCCGGGCTTGATAATTACTGAAGTTGACCGCGAAGGTGTTTTCGCTGATGCGCGTTTAACCCCCGGTTTGGTTATTCTGGAAGTGAATAATCTGGCTGTGGCGAGCGCTGCTGAGTTTGACTCTGCGGTTGATGCTGCGCGCAAGGCCGGACGTAGCAAGGTGTTGATCGCGATCCGCGCCGGGCAAGTTACATCATATTTGACACTAGACCTTATGGCTGGGGAATAGGAGTAAATTGGTATGCAAGACACAATTGACCACCCTGAAGTACAGGAAGACGTTATGCGCGTTTTGGTAATTGAAGATGACCTTGAAATGTCGAGCTTTATTGAGAAGGTTCTCGTTGAGGCCGGTCATAAGGTGGACACAGCGCCCGATGGCGAAACTGGATTGGCGCTTGCACGATCTGTTGATTTCGATGCGATGGTCGTTGATCGGATGCTGCCGGAAAAAGATGGGCTGACACTGCTGCGCGAATTTCGTGAAGCTGGTGGCACGACGCCTGCCTTGTTCTTGTCTGCGCTGGGTGATGTGCCTAACCGGGTGCAAGGCCTGAAAGCTGGCGCTGAGGACTATTTGTCTAAGCCGTTTGCGCCATCTGAGCTGGCTGCACGTGTTGAGGCACTGGGTCGTCGTCAGCCAAGTGGTGACGCGCCGGTGACCATGCTGAAAGCTGGTGATCTGGAAATGCACTTGCTGAGCCGTAAGGTGACACGTGAAGGCAAGAAGATTGATTTGCAGCCGCGCGAGTTTCGTCTGCTCGAATATTTGATGCGCCATGCTGGGCAAGTCGTGACGCGTACCATGCTGCTTGAAAAAGTGTGGGATTACAGCTTTGACCCACAGACCAACGTGATTGATGTGCATGTGTCTCGCCTGCGCGCGAAGATCGATAAAGAGTTTGACGAGCCGTTGTTGCACACTGTGCGCGGTGCTGGTTATCGACTTCAGGCCTAGACGTATCAAGGCGGGGCTGGCACGACTGGCGTGATGAAATTTGCCCTGCCGACTTTCTTGCGGACGACGACGTTCAAGCTGGCGCTGGTTTACAGTGCTATGTTTGCGGCGTTTTCGGCTGCGCTGCTGATCTACCTCTACTATTCCACCGTCTATTACATTCGTAATGAATCCGAACGCCGGATGACGGTGGAATTTGAGCAGCTCGCCAACGCCTATTATACAGGCGGGATGGAGCGGCTCAGCCAATCTGTGCATGAGCGGATGACGCGCACGGGTTCTGCATTTTTCTATTATCTTGAAGATTCGACCAGCCGGAAGATTGGTGGGCATTTTAGCAATTTGCCCGTGGCACCACCGCCGCTGGGCGAGACGATTACGGTGTACTTCCCGTTTGAGCAGGCATTGCCCGATGGTAATGTTAATGTGATCCCAGCGGCGGGACGTATTGTTCGCCTACGGGATAATGGCGGGACGCTGATGGTGGCGTTTGACACGGCGCAACAAACCGAAATTGTGGGGCGTATTCAAAACGCGATCTTTATTGCCGCACCGATTGGTTTGGTATTGTCACTGCTTGGCGGGTTGTTGATCTCTCGCGGGGCCGCGCGGCGGGCGGATGAATTGGCGCGGACGGCTGAGATTGTGATGGGCGGAGAGCTGGGGCGGCGTGTGCCTGTGCGCGGACGTGGTGACGAGTTTGACCGGCTTGGCACTCAGATCAATGCGATGCTCGATCAGCTGGAAAAACTGGTGGAGTCGACGCGAAACACTGGCAATGCCATCGCGCATGATTTGCGGTCGCCACTGTCTCGCTTGCGCAACCGGTTGGTGGTTGCTGCGTCGGAACCGCTATCGCCTGAGGCGGCCAATGCGACACTGGAAGAGACGGTTGAAGAAGTTGACCGTGTGCTGGAGACATTCAATGCAATTCTACGCATCGCACGGCTTGAAGCCGGGGCCGAGGGCGAGCGCGTGCGCATGGATGTGAGCGCATTGGGCGAAGAACTTGCCGAGCTGTTCGACCCGGCCTGTGAAGAGGCGAAGCTGAAATTCAAAGCCAATATCTCGCGTAATATGTGGGTGCTGGGTGACAAAGGTTTGATTGGGCAGGCGATGTCCAACCTGATTGATAATGCGATTAAATATACGCCAGAGGGCGGCGCGATAAGTTTGAGTGTTCAACGCGGCACCGGGCAGATGGTCGATCTAATCGTGAAAGACACTGGGCCGGGTGTGCCGGAAGAATCGCGAGCGATTATTGTGCAGCGGTTCCAGCGGATGGATTCGGCACGGACATTGCCAGGATCTGGGCTAGGGCTGGCGCTGGTAGAATCTGTAGCTGACATGCATGGCGGGGCGCTGATGCTGGAGCATGGTGATGGGCGGGGCGATGCGCCGGGCCTGAAAGCGATATTGCGACTGCCTCGCGCGTAAACTGGAGGGATGTGGCCGTATGCTGAAGATATCTGCTATTGCTGAAACGCGCCAAGCCGCGCTGGAGCGGGCGGCTGAGGATGCGCCGTATTTGCGTAGGCTGCTCGCGCGCGCTGACGAGCGTAGCTTTGATGAGGCGCTGGCGGATGTGCAGGCGATTGATCCGGCAAGCGGGATGGACGCGGTGATGCAGACGTTGCGCCGGGCCAAGGCGGCGATTCATTTGGCGCTGGCCGGGGATGATCTGTCGGGCCAACGCGGCGTGATGGATGTGACCGATGCGTTGACGCGGTTTTCATGCGCGGCGTTGGAGGCGGCGATGGCGACGGCGCTGGTATCGCGCGGGCTGACCGGGGCTGGGCTGTTCGCGATTGCGCTGGGGAAAATGGGCGCGTTCGAGCTGAACTATTCCAGCGATATCGATTTTTGTGTGTTCTATGACCCGGCTGTGTTTGGCGGCGGTGAGACGACGCCTGACCAAGCGGCGCAGTATGTCACGCGCGATATTGTGCGACTGCTGAGTGAGTTTACGGCGGATGGGTATGTCTTTCGTACTGATTTGCGTTTGCGACCTGACCCGTCGTCCACACCCTTGGCACCTTCGACTCGTATGGCGCAGGGGTATTATGAGAGTGTCGGCCAGAACTGGGAGCGGATGGTCTGGATTAAGGCGCGTCCGGTGGCGGGTGATATGGATTCGGCGGCGCGGTTTATGGAGGCGATGCATCCTTTCGTGTGGCGGCGGCATTTGGACTATTGGGCGCTGAACGACATTCAAGCGATCAAACGCATGATCAATTCCAAGTCTGGGCAAGGCGGGCTGAGCACTGTGTCGCCGAATGTGAAGTTGGGACCGGGGGGAATTCGCGAGGTCGAGTTTTTTGTGCAGACCCAGCAATTGATCCAAGGCGGGCGGCTGGCAGAGTTGCGAGACAACACGACCCTTGGCGCGATGGATGCGTTGGTGGAGGCGGAGATGGTCGGGCAGGATGTGGCCGAGCAGATGAAGGCGGCTTATTGCGCGCTGCGTAATGTGGAGCACCGCATACAGATGCTGCACGATGAGCAGGCGCACACGGTTCCGGAGGATGAAGCAGAGCGCGGGGCATTGGCGCGATTGTGCGGGTATGACGATGTTGCAAAATTTGACGCTGACCTTGAGGCGACGCGCCGGTTTGTGCAGACAGAGTATGCCAGCCTGTTCCACACCGAAGCGCAGGACGGCGATGATGATGAGCTAGGGAATCTGGTGTTCACTGGCGTTGATGACGATCCGGGAACGGTTGAGACACTGACCGAGCTTGGCTTCTCCAATCCTTCGGCGGCGATTAGCATTATCCGTAATTGGCACCGGGGCAATGTGCCTGCCACGCGCACGACGCGGGGGCGGGAGTTGTTGACGGCGTTGCTGCCCGGTATGTTGCGCGCGATGGGGGAGACGGGCGAACCGGATGAAGCGTTTGGCTGGTTTACCCGGTTCTTTGATGGGTTGTCGGCTGGCGTGCAGACGCTCTCCATGCTGTTGGCTGAGCCTGAGCTGCTGGACGATTTGGTGGCGACATTGGCGCTGGCGCCGCGTTTGGCATCTATATTGGCGCGCCGACCAGAATTGCTGGAAGTGTTGGTGAGCGGGCAAGTGCCGCTGACGCCGGAGATTGACGCCGATAGCGATTTTGAGACCGTGCTGGATGAGTGGCGGCGTTATCATCGTGAACAGAGCTTTTTGATTGGACACGGGTTGCTACATGGCTTGCTGAAGGCGACCGATGCGGCGGCGCAATGGTCACGACTGGCGGATGAAACAATTGTCGAGATGGCGCGCGCGGCGGAGGCAGAGTCTGTTCGCCGGTCTGGGCCCGCGCCGGGCGTATGGGCTGTGTTTGCGATGGGCAAGCTGGGCGGGCGCGAGATGACCGCTGGGTCTGATCTAGATTTGATCGTTGTTTATGACGCGCCCGATTATGAGGCGCAGATGTGGTTTACGCGGTTTACGCAGCGCTTGATTACCGCGCTGTCTGCGCCGACGGCTGAGGGCGAACTGTATGAGGTGGATTTGCGTTTGCGCCCGTCTGGCGGGTCTGGCCCGGTGGCAGTGAGTTTGCGCGCATTCGAGGCCTATCACAATGATGATGCGTGGACGTGGGAGCATATGGCGTTGACGCGATTACGCTTCGTTGCCGGGGATGACGCGCTGGGCGAACGAGCGCATGGGATTGCCCGCGTGGCGATGGCGGCGCGGGCAGCGCAGGTGGATCAGACAATCGCTGCAGACATCGCCGATATGCGTGTGCGTTTGTATGCGCAAAAACCCGGACAGGGTTTGTGGGATCTGAAAATGGCAGAAGGTGGCCTCGTCGATATAGAATTTGCAGCGCAAAAGCAGATGCTGTTGTCGCCTGAGAATGAAGCGATCTGTCCAGACACGCTGGGTGCGATTGAGGGAATACGCGCATCGGTCCCGAGCGAAGACGAAGACTGGGCCGCGCTGAGCGAATGTTTGGTGTTTTTGCAATCATTGCAGCAGGTCCAGCGGGTTGCTGTTGGGACAGATTTGGTGGCTGGGACGCTGCCCCACGCCTTGAAGAACCGGTTATGCCGCGCGGTTGGAGTGCCGGATTTTTCCCAATTAGAGCAGCGTTTGAGCAACATGAAGCAGCGCGCGCACGACATTGTTGAAAGAAAACTACAGGTCTGAGCGAAGGAAAAACCTCCACGGTGCGTTTGATAAATGAAGCGTCGAACGAAACAATGGAGAATAATATGCAAAAGACTAAACTTGTAGGACTTGCGATTGCGAGCGTTGCAGCACTTTCACTTCCGATGATGGCTGTGGCAGAGCATCATGGCGGAAAGCACCACGGCAAGCATGATGGGAAAATGGGCGAGAAATTCGCTGAGCATCTTGCGATGCTTGATGAAAACGGTGATGGAGACATTACACAAGAGGAAGTTTCAGCACACAAGGCGGCAAAATTTGCAATCATCGATGCGGACGGTGACGGCGCAGTGACCATGGCTGAGCTTGATGCTCATCATGACGCGAAGCGCGCCCAAAAAATGGCAGAGCGTAAAGCAGCACGTTTCACTGCGATGGACGCCGATGGCAACGGTACACTTAGCGCAGAAGAGTTTGATGCAGGACACTCAAACAAAGGCTTTGGCCGTTTGGATGCTGACGAAGATGGCATTTTGACCACAGAAGAGATTGAAGCTGGAAAAGCTAAGATGAAGGATCGCAAACGAAAGTGGAAGTTCCGTCACTCTGAATAAGGGATAAAGTTTTGGTTCATGTTCATCCCTTCGGCATGAACCAGATGGAGCCGGGTGTGTGTGACTTAGTATCCTCCCCCCCGATATACTGCACTTACGCGTTCCCGGCTCTACTCGTTTGCCAATAGATTGGCGATAGGTTCCCATCACAGCAAAGGCGCGCTAGTTTTAGTTCGTGGCATTTTCGTCGGACCTCGATCAAATAACGCGTGCGGCAGCTGGTGAACAGGCAGCCGTAGCCTTTCTTGTGCGGCGTTACAGCCCGGCGGTTCTGGCTTTGGCGTCTCGGATGTTGAATGATCGCGAAGAGGCTGAGGATGTAACGCAGGAGACTTTTTTGCGGGCTTGGAAAGCCTTGCCGACTTGGGAGCCGCGCGCGAAATTATCAACTTGGCTTCATCGTGTCGCCCTGAACCTTTGTTATGATCGTTTGCGAAAGAAACGTGAGACCTTGATGGATGAGTTACCGGAGCAAGTGTCGCTAGAGCCATCGCCAGATGTTCAACTGGACCAAAGCCAACGCGTGAAGGCGGTTGAAAAGGCGATTGCGGCGCTGCCAGAGCGCCAAGCGGCAGCCTTGACCTTGTGCGCAGTACAGGGACACTCGCAAAATGAAGCGGCGGAAATTATGAATATTGGAGTAAAAGCCTTGGAAAGCCTGTTATCACGGGCGCGGCGGACCTTAAAACACCAATTGCGGGAAGAACGCGGAGCAGGATGATGATGACAGATGAGCGCCTTCTTACGCTAATTGCCGCTTATGGCGCCGACCCGTCGGCCTACCCTGAAGCAGAGCAGGCTGATGCGCGCGCGCTATTGTTGGCTGCGCCAGAGCGGTTTGCCGAGGCGATAGACGGTGAGCAGTCGCTCGACGCGCTGTTTGCCAGATTGCCAGAGATTGCGCCGAGTGAGGCGTTTGAGGCTAAGTTGATCGCGTCGGGCCCTGTGTCAGCACGCACCGAGAAACGTGCGCGTAGCTGGGGCCTGAGATGGCCTGCGATTGGCGGGGCGCTTGCGTCGTTGGCCGTTGGTTTGACGGCTGGCCTCACCGTTGCGGCGCCTGCATCTGCATCTGATACGACAGCCGAAGAGGTCGATACGTTGGTGATGGCCGCGCTGGGCGTGAGTGATTATGATTTGATACAGGAGGGCGAGTATGAGTGACGCGCCACAAAAACGACAGCTGCCCTTCTGGCTGATGCTTTCCATCATGGTGAACCTCGCCTTGCTGGGGCTTGCGGCTGGTTTGTTCATTAATCGCGGTGATCATCGCCCGCACAAGGCTATGGATCGGCATGCGGAGCATATGTCTATATCGCACGAGGATCGTAGGTTTGTTGGTAAAGTGATCCGCGAGGCGTTCACCGCAGCGGAACCAGAAATGCAGGCACGCCGGGAAGCTGGAAAAGCGCTGGGCATTGTTGTGGCAGCAGATCCGCTGGACATGGAACAGGTGCGCGCGGCAATCGCCAAAATGCGCAAGGCCGACGAGGCGCTGCACGATGCACTGGATGGCGCGCTGGTGCCTCGTCTAGAGTATTTGACACCAAGACAACGGGCTATTTTTGCGAGAACCTTATCGCGTGACCCTGGCGAAATGGCGCGTATACGAAGCAAGCGCGATAAACGACGTAAGTGGATTATCGAGCGTCGTCGGGGCGGCATGCCGTCGCCAGAGGATGGACCACCAAAGCATGGCCCGCCAGAGATGGACTAGGATTAACGGCTTGTTTTTACAGATCTTTTGACTTGTGAGTCAATGAAGCGGCGTTGGCTTCCCAGTTCTGCCCGTCGAAATTGGCTTGATTGGGTGAGAGCTGCGCCCAGTCATCCAGACAGCGCCATGTGACGGCGTAGCCATCTGGGTTGGAGCGCGGGATGTAGAAGCTCTTCACGCCGCAAATGCTACAGAACAGATGTTTGGCGGCGTGGGTGTTGAAGCTGTACTGGGTCAGCGCCTCCTTGCCCTGTAGCAGGGTGAACCGGCTGCTGGGCACGATGACGTGGTCATTGCCGCTCATCGCGCAGATGGTGCAGTTGCAGATCTCCACATCGAAGGGCTCTGGCACCTCAATGGAGAAGCGAACGACGCCGCAATGACAGCCGCCTTTATGGGTGTGCAATTGTGTGGTCATAGCGTGCAGTTTGAGGCGCTTTCGGGCAGTTCGCAATGCTTTGTGGGCAATTTCGGGCGCGAGTGGGCAGTTTTACTCGGTGATGACGCCGGTGCCTGAAACGCCAACCATCATCATGGAGCCGGACTGGCCGATGACCTGATAATCGAATTTCACGCCGACAACCGCGTTACAGCCGAGGCGCTCTGCTTCGGTGATCATTTCTCGTAAGGCTTCGTCGCGCGTTTCACGGATTGTCGACTCGTAGGATTCTGATCGGCCGCCGACGAGATTTGTGATGCTTGCAAGGAAGTCTTTGCCCAGATGTGCGCCGTGGATGACTTCGCCGCAGACGATGCCGCGATAATCGATGATTGTGTGGCCTTGTAGAGTGGGAGTTGTGGAAAGTAGCATGCTTCGTTGGTCCTTCTTGTTCTTATTGTTTATCAATATGGGGGTGGGTTTTGAGAAGTTCAAGCGGGAAATGACGTGGGGTGAGTGTTGAAGTGGGCTGGGGAGCGTCGCAAGCTGGGGGTATGAAAACACCCGCACAGATCACATTTGATAGCCTTCGCCCTACCTGTCCTTGGATGGATGATAGTCACTCGCTTTGGCGGGCGAGCGTGCGGGCGTTCATCGACGCGGAGATCATGCCGCATGTCGAAGAGTGGGAAGAGGCCGGGCGCATCCCGCGTGAGCTGTACCCCAAGGCCGCCAAGGCGGGTCTGTTGGGGCTGAACTATGCCGAAGAGTATGGCGGCGTGGGCAGTGAGACCGACCAGTTCCACGGCATTATCACAAGTGAGGAGCTAGCGCGGATTGGCGCGGGCGGTGTGTCTTCGGCGCTGATGATCCACGGGATAGGCTTGCCGCCTGTGATGAATCTGGGCAGCGAGGAGATCAAGCAGATGATCGCGCCGCGCGTGCTGGCGGGTGAGAAACAGATCAGTCTGGGGATTACTGAGCCATCAGCTGGGTCTGATGTGGCGCAGCTGAAAACGAAAGCCGTCAAAGAGGGTGACCATTGGCGCGTGAATGGATCGAAGACGTTCATCA
Organism: Hyphomonas sp.; assembly: GCA_033851975.1. GTDB lineage: Bacteria > Pseudomonadota > Alphaproteobacteria > Caulobacterales > Hyphomonadaceae > Hyphomonas. The sequence continues at coordinate 263,972 of JAWSVJ010000002.1, forward strand.
CCGGCGGGATGACATCTAAATGGCTCACCACGGCTGTGCGCACGGGCGGCGAGGGCATGGGCGGCGTGTCTCTGTTGGTGATCGACTTGGAGAGCGAAGGCGTCAGCCGGACGGAGCTGCCCAAAATGGGGTGGTGGGCGTCTGACACGGCGACGCTGCACTTTGATGATGTGATGGTGCCGGCGGGCAATCTGCTCGGTGAGGAGAATAAAGGCTTTTACGGCATTATGGCTAACTTCAATGGTGAGCGCCTTGGTATGGCGGCGCAGGCAACGGCGTGTGCGCGGGTGTGTTTGGAAGAGGCCGTCGCATGGGCGCAGCAGCGCGAGACATTTGGCAAGCGGCTAGCTGATCATCAAGTCATCCGTCATAAGATTAGTTCCATGGCACAGCGTATTTGGGCCTCGACGACATTTTTGGACAATTGCGCCTATCGCGTGATGCAGGGCGAGAGCCCGATTGCGGAACTGGCGATGCTGAAAGTTCAAGCGACGGAGACGATGGAATTCTGCGCGCGAGAAGCAATGCAAATCCTCGGCGGGGCAGGCTTCATCCGTGGCCACCGCGTTGAACGCATCTATCGCGAAGTGCGCGTGATGGCGATTGGCGGCGGGTCTGAAGAGATTATGCGTGACTTGGCGGCGCGGCAATTGGGGGTTTAGACCCTAATCTAGCCGTGAGGGGGCAGCCCATGGGTAACTGAATCCATTCTGCGCGGTCGCTATCTTGAAATGATCCGGTTGGGGCGGATATGGACGGCATCAAGCTTCCCCCAGCTACGCCCACGGCGTCAGGTCTGTCTGACACAGTCCAATAGACCGTACTGCCGCATGAACCGCAAAAGTATCTGACCTGACGATCATCGCTGAATGGTTTATATGTACTGGCTTCGCCATTGAGAGTTTTGAATACATTAGTAGGGAAGTAGGCTGACCAGCCAAAGGCCGAGCCTGTGCGCTCTTTACAATCAGAGCAGTGGCAGATTGCGCTAAGCTGAGGAGAGCCTGATACTTGAACGATCAGGCCCCCACAACAGCATTCAGCGCGTCTGACCATCTCTAAGCCGCTGGGTCGTCCGCATTCAACACATCCAGCATCTTCGTGGCGCTTTCGGCGATGACGGTTCCCGGTGGGAAGATGGCGGTTGCGCCAGCGGCGAGGAGCGCGTCAAAGTCTTGTGGGGGGATGACGCCGCCGACGATGATGCGGGCGTTTGCGGCGCCTTCATTGCCGAGGGCGCGTTTGAGTTCTGGCACGAGCGTTAGGTGACCCGCAGCGAGCGAGGAGGCGGCAACGATGTCTACGCCTGCTTTCTTGGCGTCGATAGCGGCCTCTTCCGGCGTTTGGAAGAGTGGGCCGATTTCAACATCCCAGCCTAGATCCATCAATGCGGAAGCGACGACCTTTTGGCCGCGATCATGACCGTCTTGACCCATTTTGGCGATGTAGATTTTCGGGCGGCGGCCATGCTTCTTCTCAAAGTCGAGAGCTTGCGCTTTGGCGGCTTCGGCTTTGTCGTCGCCTTTAACGCCCCGTCCGTATACGCCTTTGATGGAGCGGATGACGGCTTGGTGGCGGCCTTGGCTGCGCTCAACGGCTTCTGAGATTTCACCGACGGTTGCCTTGGCGCGCGCGGCATCGACGGCGAGGGCGAGGAGGTTTCCTTTAGTGCCTGCGGCGGCGTCTGCGATGGCGTCTAGCTTGAGGGTTACATCGGCTTCGTCGCGTTCCGCTTTCAAGCGGTCGAGCTTTTCAAGCTGCATTTTGCGCACGGCGGCGTTGTCTACTTTTAGTACCGGGACGTCTTCGTCTTCGTCGAGGTGGAATTTGTTGACGCCGACCACGGTTTGCGTGCCGCTATCAATGCGGGCCTGAGTGTTGGCCGCAGATTCTTCGATGCGTAGTTTTGGTAGACCTTCCTCGATGGCCTTGGCCATGCCGCCCATTTTCTCGACTTCTTCGATGTGCGCGAGGGCTTTCTCGGCGAGGTCGTGCGTGAGGCGTTCGACATAGTAAGAGCCGCCCCACATGTCGATTGTTTGGCAGGCGCCGGCTTCTTGCTGGAGGAAGAGCTGCGTGTTGCGGCTGATGCGTGCAGAGAAGTCTGTCGGCAGGGCGAGGGCCTCATCAAAGCTGTTAGTGTGCAGTGACTGAGTTTGGCCGCCCGTTGCGGCGATGGCCTCAAGGCAGGTGCGGATGACGTTATTGTAAACATCTTGCGCAGTGAGTGACCAGCCGGAGGTTTGCGAGTGCGTCCGCAGGCTGAGCGATTTCGGGTTCTTTGGAGAGAACTCTTTTTCGACAAGCTTGGCCCAGAGTAGACGGGCGGCACGCATTTTGGCGACTTCCATGAACGTGTTCATGCCAATGGCCCAGAAGAAGGACAGGCGCGGCGCGAAGGCGTCTACATCAAGGCCCGCAGCGACACCGGCGCGGATATATTCGATGCCGTCGGCCAGTGTGTAGGCAAGCTCTAGGTCAGCCGAAGCGCCAGCCTCTTGCATATGGTAACCGGAGATGGAGATAGAGTTGAACTTCGGCATGTTCTGCGAGGTGTATGCGAAGATGTCTGAAATGATCCGCATAGAGGGTTTGGGCGGATAGATGTATGTGTTGCGCACCATGAACTCTTTGAGGATGTCGTTCTGGATGGTGCCTGCGAGTTTTTCAGGGCCGACGCCTTGCTCCTCAGCGGCAACAATATAGAGCGCGAGGATTGGCAGCACGGCGCCGTTCATCGTCATGGAGACCGACATCTTATCGAGCGGGATGCCGGAGAAGAGGGTGCGCATGTCGAGGATGGAGTCGATGGCCACACCGGCCATGCCAACGTCGCCTGTTACGCGCACGTGATCTGAATCATAGCCGCGGTGGGTGGCGAGATCGAACGCAACTGAGAGGCCTTTTTGGCCCGCTGCGAGGTTGCGGCGGTAGAATGCGTTTGAGTCTTCAGCCGTGGAGAAGCCTGCATATTGGCGCACTGTCCATGGCTGGTTTGTGTACATGGTTGGGTAGGGGCCGCGACCGAACGGGGCGATGCCGGGATAGTCGTCCAGGTAATCAAGCTCTGCGCGATCAGAGGCCATATAGGCGGATTTCACATCAACCTTTTCTGGGGTTTCCCAGATGTCGCCGGTTTTGGGCGGGGCGGCCTTGGTGTCTAGCGTGCCAAGGTCAATTTTTGTGAAGTCTGGAAAGTTCGTCATTATACAAACCCTTTCAGGTGTGCGCCAAGTTTGGCGTGGTCGTCTGAATTGAAATGGCCAAAGATGATGATGACCGGGAGTTCTTTGTCTTCTTGCTGCGCGCCGAGGAACCATGTGCCGGTGGGCGTGGGCCACAGCATGACATGTTCGCCAAGCGTGTAGCCGACGGGGCTGTCGAACAGGAATGTGTCGTTTGCTATCAGCGCGTCTGTTGAGACGCCGAAGGGCTGGCTGAGCGTTTGGGCTGATTGCGATAGTGTTTTGGTGACCAGCTCCGCGATGGCGTTGAAACGGGTGTGGACGGCGGCTTGGCGATCCTCATGCGCGATGTCGGCATAGGGCGCATCGAAGAACATGTGGCTTTCGGCCAGCAGTGTGGCGACGAGGGACGGCATGAAGGCGTCGCCTGCGGTGTCGTCTTCTGGCTCTTCGTCCCAATCGTCTTGCGCGTTGAGGTCTGCCTTTAGGTTGGCTTTCACCTCATCAGACGCATCGAGCGCTTCAATTGCGGCGTGGGTGTCCGCGATGGTTTCTTCGACGCTGATCTCTGACGTGGCTGTGCTTTCTGCGCCGACGAAAATGTCCATAATGTCAGCCGTGTCTGTGCACGCGGTCGCCGTAGCAATCATGTCAGCGCCATTGTTTGGGAGCTGATAGTTCCAGAAGCTGGGGGCAGCGTCGCTCATGTAAGGCCAAGCTCTGCATGGGCGAGGGTTAGGGTGTGGAGCACGTCGCAGCCCATGTGGATGTTGTTGTCGATCGCGTCACCTTCTTGCTTGCCTGCGACCCAGACACGGGCAGCGCCAGCGTCTTTGAGCGCTTTGGCGGCGGCATTGGCTTCGTCGGCATAGCGTGCGTCGCTGCCACAGATGCAGGCGATGAGCGCGCCGGAGGCTTTGAAGGCGGCGACCATTTCGGCAACGTCTTTTGGGGGCACGGGAGCGTCCACAGCGGCGAGGCCACCAGCGGCAAACAAATTGCGTGCGAAGTCTGCTCTGGCGGTGAATTCAGTCAGCGCGCCGAGTGTTGCGAGGAAGATCTTCGGTGGTTTGGCCTGTGTGAGCGCCGCGTCGCGGAGTGCTTCATAAGGTGCAGCGAGGCTAATGGGCGCGAGCGGCTCAACCGTGAGGTCTTTGCCGCTGGCTGGCACGGTGCTGAGCACATGGGCGAGGCCATCGTCTGATGTTTCGGTGCGCGGGGTGACGTTGACGTCATCTGCGGTTGGTGCGTCGATATTCTCTAGTGTTGGGAATTCAGACACGCCAGTGATCGGCACTTTGCGTTTGGCGATGTCTTTGGCGCGGGCGTCACGAATGTTGGCCACGCGAATTTGTAGGTTTTCATTGACCAAGCTGCCGATGAAGCCGCCTTCGTCTTCGATTTTCTGGAATTCTTCCCATGCTTTAACGGCGAGATTTTCGGAGAAGTCCTCTGTGAACCACGCACCGCCGGTCGGGTCTGCGACGCGGCCAAGTTGGCTTTCTTCCATCGCGATGACTTGGGTGTTGCGCGCGATGCGGCGGCCCAGTTCTTCGGGTGTGCCGAGCGCTTCATTGAACGCGCGAACAGTGAGGATGTTTGCGCCGCCGACAGCGCCCGCGAAGGCTGCTGTGGTGTTGCGGAGCATGTTCGTCCACGCGTCATAGCGGGTGAGCATACGTGCGGAGCTGACGCCTTGAATGTTCATCGGCTGTGCGTCGAGGCCAAGTGCGTCGAGGCAACGTGCCCAGAGGCGACGGGCGGCACGGATCTTCGCAACGCCGAGGCCGTAATTGGCATCTAGCGTGATGGTGAAGATCATCCGGCCCGTTAGGGCGGAGATGTCCGTTTTGTCTTTAAGAAGGCGCAGCGTTTCGATTGCGCTGGCGATAAGTGCGCCGAGTTCTTGAGCGTCTGAGCCGCCAGCTTCGTGCACGGCGCGCGTGTTGATGCGGATCAGGTTGGCTTTGGGATAGGTCTTGCCCAGCGCGTCAATCATAGCGGCGAGACGGTCGATGTTGGCGTCGAGGCCGCCTTCGAGGGCGCCTGTGTGTGCGAGCGCGCCAAGCGGGTCCATATTAAAGTCTAGCTGAGCGGTGGCTGCGTCGGCATTTTTCGACGCCCACAATGCCAGCAAGCCCGCATTGGCGATGCCGCCATCTGCGCCGCCGGAAAGGGCGATGGTCGCGATGTCTGGCTGAACGCCGTTTAGGGCCGTGTTTAGGTCTTCCAGCGTGGTGATTTGAACGCCAGATTCGCCGGAGCGGTCGATACAAAGCTCAATCGAGGACACGCCGCGCTCCAAATCACGCATAATTTCATTATTTGTGGTTGAGGAATCGGGGTGGGTAAATGCTTGGCGAATGTCCCATGGGAGGAACGCGTCGGGGGCCGCTGTGGCGCCGCGCAGGAAGGGCGATTGGCCCGGTGTGCCGCGCGGATCGGCCTGTGAGGCATAGTCGCTTTCCCGATAAAGTGGCTTGATTTCAAGGCCATCTACGGTTTTTCGAGTGATGCTCTCAGGGCCTTTGCCTTTGAGAACTTTATCTACGGCCTTCAGCCAATCAGCCTCGGAGGCTTCTGGGAATGCGCTGCTCAGGGAAAGTATATTGTCTGTCATGGCGTGGGTTTACGGCACTTTTGTAGGGTTTGTGAACTGTTTCCTATGGGTGAGGGGCAGAATGTCGCTTGACGCCGACCATTGTGATAATGATAATCATTCTCATGTGTATAGTATTCTTCCTCAGATCGTGTGATTTTGAGGGTGGGCTGGGAACACAGGAGACGAATGAAATGAGCGCCAAATTATTGAAATGGACGGGCAATACGCTGCCAGAGCAGGGCCGCAATGAGAGCCAAGTTGCGGGAACCCATGCGGCGCTGTCTGACTGGATGGAGACGCAAACACGCGTGATGGGGTTTTGGCTAGACCGTTTGATCGAGACAGACCCGGAGAGCGATTTGATTACGATGCTGCATCGCCAGCAAAGCTGGATGAGCCTGATGCAGACCCGTGTTTCGCGATAGTGAGCTAGACTCAGGCGGCCAAGCGGGTCACCTTTTGATTGAGCCTGAAGATGCAGGCATGATTGGGAGGAACTGTAATGCGACTACAAAAGGCGCGATTTTTGCCGCTAACCGACGAAGAAATGACCCCGAAACAGAAAGAGGTGTTGGAGCCTTTTTTTGGTCGCGGACAAGTCTTCAATATTTTCCGTACGCTTTCGCGCATCCCAGAGGCCTATAAAGGATTTATGGCGTGGGGCGGTTATGTCTTGTCTCGCAAGAATGATTTGCCTGTGCGTGAGCGCGAGATGGTTATCTTACGTACCGGGTACAATTGGAAAGCCGCCTATGAGTGGGCGCAGCATGAGCGCATCGGCAAGCAGGCGGGCATGACCGACGCGGAGATGCAACAGATCAAGAATGGGCCAAGCGACCCAGCATGGACGCCAACCGAAAGCGCGATGTTGCAGGCGGTGGATGAGCTGACCAGCGATTCCTTCATCACAGATGAGACGTGGGCAAAGCTGTCTGAGCTGACCGATAAGCAGAAAATGGATTTGGTGTTCACAACGGGGCAATACACGCAGGTCTGCATGATGCTGAACTCATTCGGGGTGCAGCTCGATGATGATCTGACACTCGATCCGGATTTAGTGAAGTGAGCGTCGCGGGACGATTGGACGGTAAGCGCGCGATTGTTTGCGGCGCGGGCCAAGCGCCGGGCAGCACGATTGGCAATGGCAAGGCAATCGCCATGCTGTTCGCGCGGGCTGGGGCGGGCGTGGCCTGTGTTGATCGGGATGCGGAGCGACTGGCCGAGACAGTGTCTGCTATTGAGGCAGAGGGCGGCAGGGCGCTGGCGATTGTGGCCGACATTGCGAAGCCCGAAGATGCGCAGCGGATTGTCGAGGAGGCCAAAGCGGGGCTCGGCGGGGTGGATATCCTCGTCAATAATGTGGGCATTGGTGGGGGCGGTGATGGGCCGCCGGACAAGCTGACCGAGGATGCATTTGACCGTATAATGAGCGTTAATCTCAAAGGTGCTTGGCTGGTGACGAAGGCCGCGATGATTGAGATGAAAGCGGGCGGAGGCGGCTCTATCGTCAATGTGTCGTCACTGGCCTCCGTGGCGGGCGGATTTCAGATGGCTTATGAAGTGTCTAAAGCCGCAATGAACCGGATGACGCGCTCTGTGGCGCTAAGCGGGGCGGCCAAGCAGATACGCTGCAACGTGATTACGCCGGGCCTGATGGATACGCCGATGGCGATTGGCGGCATCTCCCGCGCGACGGGCCAACCTGAAGACGAGCTGCGAGCCGACCGCGCCGCCCGCGTGCCAATGAAGCGCATGGGCAATGGCTGGGACACGGCGCACGCGGCATTGTTTCTGGCGTCTGACGAGGCGAACTTTGTGTCTGGCGTGGTGTTGCCCGTGGACGGGGCGCAGGGCGCAAGGGTGGGGTAGAGAGAAGTGATTTATCTCGCTGTCGTCATCCCGGCGAAGGCCGGGACCCAGCGGAGATGAGTGTTTCTGACTATCCATCTTTGCCGGGATGATGGGGTGGGGCTTCAGCGGCACGGCAGTGAATGATTTCAATACTTGATTTTGATTCAAAAAAGGTTATCAGTATCAATATCAAATATTGTTTTGATGCGCTGGAGTTTGCCATGTCAATTGGAATGTCTGGAATAAGCGATACGAACTGTATCTTATCAGGTATCGTGAAGATTAGAGTTGAGAAGGGGTTGATTGAGGGAGCGTCCATCCTTGGAGGTCGCGGCAGTTATACAGTCCATTTTTCTGGACGTGGAGGCGAGTGGAAAGGTAAAGCGCTCGTTTTGTGCAGCTCAAGGGATCCATATAATCCCAGAATTTTCAAAAGTTTAGATGGGGCGATCTCACAGCTCTCTACAATGGGATTCCAGCCCCCTACAATTGAATCTAAAATCAAGTAATTCTCGTCTTGGATTAGCCCAACGCCGCATTCGCTTCGGCGATGAGTTCGAAGCTGCGGAGGCGGGCTGTGTGGTCGTAGACGTCTGAGACGATGATGAGTTCGTCGGCTTTGGTTTCTTCTACGAGGGCTTTGATGCCTGCACTGACGGTTTCTACGCTGCCGTATATTGAGCGCGAGAGCATTTGGGCGGCTTGGGCTTTTTCGGCGGCTGTCCAATAAGTGTCTATGTCGTCGATTGGTGGCTGGCTGAGTTTGCGGGTGCCGCGGATGAGGTTGGCGAAAGACATTTGTTGCGTTGTGGCGAGACGCTTGGCCTCTGCGTCTGTGTCGGCGGCGATGATATTGACCGCGACGGACATGTAGGGCGCGGCGAGTTTGGATGAGGGTTTGAAGCGGGAACGGTAGATTTGCGCGGCTTGGAGGAGCTGGGCGGGCGCGAAGTGTGAGGCGAAGGCGTAGGGGAAGCCATATTCAGCCGCCATCATCGCGCCGAAATGGGAGGAGCCGAGAATCCAGAGGGGCACTTGTGTGCCCGTGGCGGGCACGGCGCGCACACGTTGGCCGGGCTGGGCATCCTCGAAATAGGCTTGGAGTTCGAGTACATCTTGGGGGAAGTTTTCGGAGGCGGCGGGCGTCGTGCGCAGGGCGCGAACGGTGATCTGGTCTGTGCCCGGCGCGCGGCCAAGGCCAAGGTCTATGCGGCCCGGATAGAGGCGTTCTAGTGTGCCGAATTGTTCAGCGATGACCAGCGGAGAGTGATTGGGCAGCATGATGCCGCCCGCGCCAACGCGGATGGTTTTGGTGCCGGCAGCGACATGAGAAATGATGAGGGAGGTGGCGGCGCTGGCGATGCCTTCCATATTGTGATGCTCGGCAAACCAGATGCGCTTGTAGCCCCAATTTTCGGCATGGGCGGCGATGTCTCGCGCATTGTCCATCGCGTCGCGGGCGGTATGGCCTTCGGTAACGCGGGCGAGATCGAGGATGGATATGGGGATCATGGGGCGTCTTTCGAAACTGGTGTTACAGCTCCATAACTGGTGTAGCGCGCCGTGATTATCAAGCTTCCCCTCGGGGAACAACTTGCAAGCGAGCGGGCGGCGGCTAGGTTTGATACATATCAGTTTTATAGAGAAGTTTTTCTTATGTCAGTTCCTCCCATTTTGCAGAATATGCGTCTGCCTATTATTGCTTCGCCCTTGTTTATTATTTCAACGCCTGAGTTGGTGATTGCCCAGTGTAAAGCGGGCATCGTAGGCAGTTTTCCTGCGCTGAACGCGCGCCCCGGCCCGGTTTTGGATGAATGGCTTGACCAAATCAGCACCGAACTGGCTGAGCATGACGAGAAGAACCCTGATCGCAAATCGGCGCCTTACGCGGTGAACCAGATTGTGCATAAGACGAATAACCGTCTCGATCATGATGTTGAAATGTGCGTGAAGCATAAGGTGCCGCTGGTGATTACGTCACTGGGCGCGCGCCAAGATGTGAACGACGCGATCCATTCTTATGGCGGCATTGTGATGCATGACATCATCAATGTGGAGTTTGCGAAGAAGGCTTTGCAACGCGGCGCTGACGGTCTTGTAGCTGTATGTGCTGGCGCGGGTGGCCATGCGGGCACGCTGTCTCCGTTTGCATTGGTTCAAGAAATTCGCGAATTCTTTGACGGGCCATTGGCGCTGTCTGGTTCTATTGCGAATGGCGGTGCGGTTGCGGCGGCCCAAGCGATGGGCGCGGACTTCGGCTATATGGGATCTGCGTTTATCGCGTGTGATGAGGCCAATGCGGACGAAGGCTACAAGGACATGATCGTCGGCAGTGGCGCTGACGACATTGTGTACTCCAACTTGTTCACCGGTGTGCACGGCAATTATCTGCGGCCCTCAATCACGGCAGCCGGGTTGAACCCTGATGATTTGCCGGAGAGTGATCCGAGCAAGATGAACTTTGGCTCTGGTGGCAATAGTGAAGCCAAAGCTTGGAAAGACATTTGGGGCTGTGGCCAAGGCATTGGCGCGGTGAAGTCTCGCGGGCCGGTTGCTGACTATGTTGATCAGCTTGAGGCGGAATATAAGGCGAGCGTTTCGCGGTTGGCGAAAGCCTAGTCTAAAAGGCGCGCGGGATAGGATTGGGGTTTTCCCGGCCTATCCTGCCGCAACTGGACGGTTGAGATTGCTCCTGTCCAACCGGTGAAGTGCTGGGCGCATTGTGTGCCCATGCTGTTTTCATCTTTTACTGAATTCGATTTGAGCGAGTGGCGTTGGCCACATTTTTCGCCGCGCGAGCTGGCCTGCCGTTGTGGTGGGCGGTTTTGCGCGGGCGAGTATTGGCACGATTCGGAGTTTCTGGACGGGCTTGAAGGTGCGCGCGCGGCTGTGGACCGGGCGCTGATTGTTACGTCTGGGCATCGGTGTGCAATGTGGAACCGCCTAGTGGGCGGGGCCGGGCGGTCACAGCATTTGATGATCGCGGCGGACATTGCGCTGGTCGGGCATGATCGGTTTGCGTTGCTAAACGCGGCAGAGGCGGCTGGGTTTACCGGGATTGGGCTCGCGCGGTCATTCATACATTTGGATCGGCGCGATGTGCCCGCCCGGTGGTTTTATAAGCGGAGCAAATCACTATGGCAGACATAATCGGCGTTGCGGCGAGTGCAGCGGGCGGAGGCGTATTTGGAATTGTCGGCAGCCTTATCGGGCGGGTCGCTGGACTGGTCGAGACGAGGCAGTCCAACACGCAAGAACGGGCGCGGTGGAGCCATGAGTTGGAATTGGAGAGCTTGCGGTCATCTGGTGCGCTGAAAGTGGCGCAGGAAGAGGGACGCAATGCGGGGTTGGCGGCGTCATTAGCGGCAGAGGCGGCGATTGGACCGACATATCATTGGGTGAACGCTGTACGCGCGCTGATCCGGCCTGTGCTGACTTTGTTATTATGGTTGATCACCGCGACGGTGTTCCTCGGCGCGGACATGTTGGCGCGATCACAAATTATTGAGACGACGACGTTTGCGGCCACTGCGGCGACGCTTTGGTGGTTTGGTGATAGAGGGCGGCCCGCGCAGAGGCGTTGATCCGGCGGCGGCACCTGCTAGTCTGTTTTTAGACAGATATGGGAGTGCTGCGATGACCAATATTTCTGAAACAGAACTGGGCCTTATGGGCGCTTGCGAGACGGCGGATGCTATCCGCCAGGGGCGACTGACGGCGCGCAAGGCGGTGGACGCGGCGATTGCCAGAATTGAGGCGCGCAATGGGCCGCTGAACGCCGTGATCGTGACGGACTTTGACCGCGCGCGGTCGCGTGCTGATGAGATGGACGCTGCTGGATTGAAGGGCGATACGCGGCCCTTGGTTGGTGTGCCGATGACGGTGAAGGAGTCCAATGATGTGGAGGGCTTGGTGTCGACATGGGGATTTGAGGTGTTTGCGAACTATGTCGCGCCGTCGGACTCTGTGGTTGTCGGGCGGTTGAAGGCAGCGGGTGCAATCATCCTTGGAAAGACGAATGTGCCGGTGGCGTTGGCGGATTGGCAAAGTTATAATCCGGTGTATGGGCGCACGGTGAATCCGCATAATTTGGAACGGTCGCCCGGTGGGTCATCTGGTGGGTCGGCGGCGGCGCTGGCGAGTGGGATGGTGCCCTTGGAGATTGGATCTGACATTGGTGGATCTATTCGAGCGCCTGCGCATTTTTGCGGAGTGTTTGGGCATAAGCCGACATTCGGGATAGTGTCGCGGCGCGGCGCGGCTATTCCGGGAACGGATGGTGTGTCGCCGCCGTTGTCTTGTGTGGGGCCGATGGCGCGCAACTCCAAGGATTTGACCGTCACGCTGGATGCAATAGCTGGACTGGAGTCTGGTCGTGGGTATGAGTTGAGCTTGGCGCCATCGAATGTGACTGAGCTCAAAGGCGCGCGCGTTTTGATGATGGATAGCTTTCTTGATGTCCCCGCTGATGAAGATACGCGCAAGGCGGTTGCTGACCTTGAGGCGGCGCTTAACGCGGCGGGCGCTATTGTTAGCCGGGACATCAGCGGCCTGCCTTCATTGGAGGAGATGCGTGATGTGTATGTGAAGATGCTGAATATTATTACGTCGCGAGGGACAAAGCGTGCGCGCCCTGTGCCTGCGCATGAGTGGATGGATTTGCAGGATAAGCAGTTGGAACTGTCGCGCGGCATGATGCATGTGTTTGATGGTACGGACGTGTTGATCACGCCGACCTTCAGTGTGCCTGCATTCCCGCTGCAAGAGGCCGAGGACTGGGGCGAACGTGAAATTGTGGTTGATGGGACGCCTGTCGCCTATGGCTCGCAAGTTGGCTGGGCTACGATTGCGACGCTTGCTGGGCTGCCGTCGACGGTTGCGCCGGTTGCGAAAAGCCGTGAAGGGTTGCCGATAGGATTGCAGATAATTTCTGGGCCTTATGCTGATAAGACAACGTTGGGTTTTGCTGCGCTGTTAGAAGAGGCAGGACTGGCCAGCGCGATGGTCGCGGGCGCGTAATTTTTTCGGAGCGTATGAAATGACTGATAAGAACCTTCTGCTGGTGATTGATGAGGGGACGACCTCGACGCGCGCGATTTGTTTTGATCGTGAGTTCAATCAAGTGGGCGTGGCTCAGCAGGCGCTGTCGCTGGCTTATCCCAATGATGGGTGGGTTGAGCAGGACGGCGTGGAAATTTGGCAAGCGACACTGGCGGTGTGCCGGGAGGTTATCGAGGCCTCTGGCGGTGTGGAGCGGTTTGCGGGCATCGGGATTACGAATCAGCGTGAAACCACGCTGGTGTGGGACCGGGTGACAGGGCAGCCGATTGCACCAGCGATTGTGTGGCAGGACCGCCGGGCGGCTGAGCTGTGCGAGCGGCTGAAGGCAGAGGGGCATGAGCCGGATGTGCAAGCGCGCACGGGCCTGCTGCTGGACCCTTATTTCTCTGCGACGAAAATTGCATGGATTTTGGACAATACGCCGGGGGCCCGCGCGCGTGCGGAAGCTGGTGAGTTGGCGTTCGGTACAGTCGATAGTTATTTGATCTGGCATCTTACTGGCGGGCAGGTGCACGCGACCGATGTGAGCAATGCCAGCCGGACGTTGCTCTATAAGCTGGGCGTGGATGGTGATGGCGGCTGGGACGCGCATATGTGCGAGATGCTGGGTGTGCCGATGAGTTTGCTGCCTGAGGTTCGGCCTAGCGCGGCTGAGTATGGGGAGAGCGATGCAACGTGTTTTGGCGTAGCGCTGCCGATCCTGTCTTCAATTGGCGATCAACAGGGCGCGTTGGTTGGGCAGGGCTGTTTAGAGCCGGGCATGGCGAAAATCACGTTTGGGACAGGGGCATTTTTGGTCGCCAATACGGGCAAGATCAAGCCTGTCTCCGAGAATCGGTTGCTCGGCACGGTGGGGTATGAGGCGGCGGGCGCGAGTGCGATGGCGCTTGAGGGGTCAATTTTTAATGCGGGCACGGTGATCAAGTGGCTGCGCGATGAGCTGGGTCTGGTGAAGTCTGCTGAAGAGTCTGAGGCGTTGGCGCGCGGTGTCGATGGGAATGCGGGGGTTTATCTGGTGCCAGCCTTTACCGGGCTGGGCGCGCCGCATTGGGATAACGAGGCCAGAGGCATGATTTGTGGGCTGACCCGAGCGTCTTCGCGGGCCCATATTGTGCGAGCGGGATTAGAGGCGGCGGCCTATCAGACGCATGACTTGTTGAGTGCTTTTGCGGCCGACGGTGTGCGCATCGACGAGTTGCGCGTGGATGGCGGCATGGTGGCGAATGACTGGTTGATGCAATTCTTGGCAGATGTGTGTGATGTGCCGGTTATGCGGCCCGATTATCTGGAAATGACTGCGCTCGGGGCGGCGGCACTTGCGGCCATAACTCTCGGTTGGGTTGCGCCAAAAGATTGGGCGGCTCGATCGGTAGATGGCACAAAATTCGAGCCGAATATGTCGGATCAGACCCGAAAAGCGCTGTTAATCGGTTGGGAATCGGCGCTCGAGCGTGCCAAATCCACGCCTTAGAGGCTTTAAAAGGCCCAGTACCAGGGCGGTATGACTGGGATTTCGGTTATATGCCTATGAATCGAGCGCGCTTCGAGCATGTTGCCTCCTGATGGGCAGAATCTCCATAAATGGAGGCTTCGCAGCCGATTGGATTGCTAAACTGTGCGGTGCAGCATTACGCAGAGGCCTATGACGACGCAGTCATTAGTTTTTGTTGTTCGCCGAGGGTGCCTAAGCGCCCGGACGCGGCTGTCCCGTTAAAGCAGTGTGTTGGAAAGAAGGTTTCATCTCACTGCGATTGCAAATGTCTAATCGGAGACGTTTTTAATGAGTTCCTCCCAAGAATCTAAGTTCAATCTATTTTCCTTTAGCGGGAAAATGAAAATACTGCACACGACTTGGATCGCCTTTTTCATCACATTTATCGTGTGGTTTAATATGGCGCCGATGCTGCAGGCGATTGCTGAAACGTTCGGTTTATCACCGGCGCAGGTGAAATCTTTGCTCGTGCTCAACGTATCAATGGCTATTCCTGCGCGGATTATCGTTGGCATGTTGACCGACCGCTATGGGCCGAGAAAAATTTATTCAGGGTTGTTGATTTTGGCGGCGGTACCGTGTTTCGCGTTTGCCTTTGCAACATCTTATGTGCAGCTTGCTATCGCGCGCTTTGCACTAGGCTTTGTGGGCGCTGGTTTCGTGGTGGGCATTCGGATGGTGTCTGAATGGTTCCCGCATAATGAGTTGGGAACTGCTGAGGGCATTTATGGCGGTTGGGGTAATTTTGGCTCCGCGGCTGCTGCATTTACGCTGCCAACTGTCGCGCTATTGTTTGGTGGAGACGAAGGCTGGCGTTGGGCGATTGCGGCAACCGGGCTCATCTGTTTTCTTTATGGGTTCGTCTATTATTTCAGCGTGACCGATGTGCCTGAGGGCTCACACTATTTCAAACCGAAATCTACGGGCTCTATGATGGTGACCAGCAAGGGCGACCTTGCGCTGCTCATCGTCATGAAGATCCCGCTCTATGTGGCTTTGAGCTTATTGGCTTGGAACCTGAAGAACGTAGAGTTGCTGAGCTCTAACATCATGATGTCTATCTGGGTCGGTTTGGCTGTCTTGTTAGTTGTCGATAGCTACAACACGTTTCGTGCGAATATGCCTGAGCTTCGCAAGGGTGTCCCTGAGATTCAGAAGTATAAGTTTAAACAGGTTGCTGTGCTCAACCTGCTGTACTTTGCGACCTTTGGATCAGAGCTGGCTGTTGTGTCTATGTTGCCGCTCTTCTTTGCTGAGACATTTGGGCTTAGCCCGATTGTCGCGGGTATGGTTGCGTCGGCGTATGCCTTTATGAATTTGATGTCCCGCCCGGGTGGTGGTTGGATTTCTGACCGGTTTGGTCGCAAGTCTACATTGCTAATACTGACCGCTGGCCTCGCGGTTGGGTACTTCGTGATGTCATTGGTCGATGCGACATGGCCGATCTGGGTCGCTGTTGCGGCGGCGATGGCTTGCTCGTTCTTTGTGCAGGCTGGTGAAGGCGCTGTGTTTGCTGTGGTGCCATTGATCAAACGGTCACAGACTGGCGCAATCGCTGGGATGACGGGGGCGTATGGTAATGTGGGCGCCGTGATATATCTTATCATCTATGCCATGGTGCCTGTATCAACCTTCTTCCTGATCATTGCGGTGACAGCGGTCTTTGGTTTTGTAACCTTGTTGTTCCTCGAGAACCCCAAAGGTGAGATCGCTGAAGTGGCCGAAGATGGCACTGTGCAAATGATTGCGGTTGGATAATCGATAAATGATTGCAGCTTCCCGTCCCGTTGTATCTAATTTGGCTGGCGCTCAATTGCGCAAAGCCGGCGGAGGGCTGCGCGTCGTTCTGGGTGGGTACAGTGCTGCGGGACAGAAAGAGCGTAATGATGATGCGTTCTCTGGCAATGTGCCCGGTTCTGAACGTGAGCTGTATTATAAAGGCGCGGTGGCGTGCATTGCGGATGGCGTGAGCCAGAGTGATCGGTCGCATTTGGCCAGCCAGCTATCCGTGACGCAGTTTGTTGAAGACTATTACGCGACGCCGGAGAGTTGGACGGTTGAAGAAGCCGCTGCGCGCGTATTGAAGGCGTTGAATGATTGGCTGTGCGGGCAAAGCCAAACAGGTGGCTCTAATGCTATGGTCACGACATTTAGCGCGGTGATCCTGAAATCGCGCACGTTTCATATTGTGCACATTGGCGACAGCCGGGTCAGCCTGATCCGTAAGGGCCATGTGCGTAAACTGACCCGCGATCACACGTATCAAATGTCGCCCGGTAACAGCATGTTGAGCGCCGCGCTGGGCATGGATCCGCGTTTGAAGGTCGACTACCAAAAGGTCGAGGCTGAAAACGGTGATGTCATCCTGCTGAGCACGGATGGCGTGAGTGATTATGTGCCAGCCGATAAGTTGGTTGAATTGGTTGCTGGCGCGGATGCCTCAACCTCCGACGATATTAGTGAGCAGATTTGTGAGCAGGCCCTATCAAATGGTAGCGCGGACAATGTGACGTGCGGTGTGCTTGTCGCGGAAAAATTGCCAGCTGAGTCCATTGATGAAGCTGGCGAACGGGTGCGTACGCGCGCGATACCGCCGGTTCTGAGCGTGGGCCATAAGATTGACGGCTTTGAGGTCCGTAAGGTTCTGTATTCGGGAACGCGCAGCCATCTTTATAAAGTGCGCCGTGAGTCCGATGGTGAGAAATTTGTTCTGAAGACGCCGTCGCTCAACTTTGCTGACGATACTGTTTATCTCGAAGGCTTTGCGCGCGAGCAGTGGGTTGGCCGCCGGCTGGACCATGCAGGCTTGATGAAGGTTTACCCGCGCCAAGAAGATAGTCAGTTCTTGTATCTGCTGAGCGAATATGTGCGCGGGCAAACGCTGCGCGAATGGATGCGCGATAATCCGGCGCCGAGCCTGTCGGCTGTGCGTGATATTGTTGCGGACATTATTAGCGCGCTACGCGTGATGCACCGGATGGGCATGGTGCACCGTGACCTTAAGCCAGAGAACATCATGATTAGTGACGCGGGCGATGTGAAGATCATCGACTATGGCACAGTTCAAGTTGCTGGGTTTGATGAGATGGCCAGCGTGATCGTAGAGGATGATGCTGTCGGGTCTGTGGCGTATTCTGCGCCAGAGTATATTCTGGGGCAGAAGGCGACAACGCAATCTGATCTGTTTTCACTTGCCGTGCTGACCTATGAAATGTTGGTGGGGCGTCGGCCTTACAAACTGAATGAAAGCCAGCGCGGAAAATGGACCTATGCCACTTGGGGCCATGTGCCTGCGAGGGCCCAGCGCAAAGATATTCCACGGTGGGTGAGTGACGCGCTTGAAAAGGGCTGCGCATCCGAACCAAAAGATCGCTATTTAGCGCTCTCTGAATTTATTGGGGATCTAAAACGTCCGGGCGATTATGCCCGTAGCAAGGAAACTCAAACTTCGCTTCTTGATCGCAATCCGTTGGCATTTTGGAAGGGGCTTAGCCTTTTTCTATTTGCCGTGGTGGTGGTCTTGTTCATATCGCTATTGCGAGCCGCCAAATAAGAAAGACTTTGGATATGACCAAAAAGAAACTTGTCGTCATAGGCAATGGGATGGCCCCAGGTAGGGCGCTAGAAACCCTGTTTGATAGTCACCCTGATATGTATGAGGTGACGATCTTTAACGCGGAACCTCGCGTCAATTATAACCGCATTATGCTGTCGCCTGTTCTGTCGGGTGAAAGCAGTTTTGAGGATATCATCATCCATGGTGATGAGTGGTATGCGGAAAACAATGTCACGCTTCATCGCGGTGAGATGGTGACGGAGATTGACCGTAAGGCGAAGACTGTGACGGGCGCGTCAGGTATTGTCGAAAACTTTGACAAGCTGATCATTGCGACCGGGTCTAACCCTTTCATCATTCCTATGCCGGGACATAAGCTGCCCGGCGTTATCGCGTATCGCGATTTGGACGATGTGGACTTGATGCTGGCGGCAGCGAAAAAAGGTGGCCGCGCGGTTGTTATTGGCGGCGGTCTGCTCGGCCTGGAAGCGGCGGCTGGTTTGAAGTTGCGCGGAATGGATGTGACGGTGTTGCACCTTATGCCGACCCTGATGGAGCGCCAGCTCGACCCTGCGGCGGGTTATATGCTGGAGAAAGAACTGTCTGGACGCGGCATTGATATTCGCTGTGAAGCCAACACCAAAGAGATATATGGTGAGGGCAAGGTTGAAGGCGTCCGTTTGGATGATGGTGCCGATATTGAGGCGTCACTTGTTGTTATGGCTGTGGGTATTCGCCCGAGCCTTCAGCTGGCGAAAGACGCTGGCCTTGAGACGGATCGCGGCATTCAAGTTGATGAGCAGATGCAGACGTCTGACCCTGACGTTTATGCCGTTGGCGAATGTGTTGAGTTTGAAGGCAATTGCTATGGCCTCGTTGCGCCACTGTATGAGCAGGCTCGCGTTTGCGCAGCTGCGTTGACGGGCAACAAGGAGTCGGCTTTTGAACATGCGGAAGTGTCTACCAAGCTGAAAGTTACTGGCGTAGATTTGTTCTCTGCGGGTGATTTTGCTGACGGGCACGGCCGTGAAGAGATCGTGTTCCGTGATGCGGCGCGCGGCATCTATAAGCGCTTGGTATTGGAGGGAGACCGCCTGATCGGCGCGGTCCTATATGGTGAGACGTCTGACGGCTCATGGTTCTTCTCGAAGATCAAAGAAGGCGCTGAGGTGCCTGCTGATGAGCGGTCAACGCTCATCTTTGGTCAGTCATACGCTGGGGGCGGTTCGCTGGACCCGTTGGCGGCCGTTGCAGCCTTGCCGGATGATGCGGAGATCTGCGGCTGTAACGGTATCTCGAAAGGGCAGATTCTCCAATCTATTGAAAAAGAAGGTCTAACAGACCTCGCAGGTGTTCGTAGCTGCACGAAGGCGTCTTCGTCTTGCGGTACGTGTACGGGGCTTGTTGAGAGCTTGCTTGCGTTGCAGCTGGGTGATGCGTTTGCGGCGCCTAGCAAAACAACAGTGTGTGGATGTTCAGACCTTGGCCATGATGAAGTGCGCCGTTTGATCGTTTCGCAAAAAATGAAATCTATTCCTGAGGTCATGCAATCCTTGGAATGGAAAACGTCATGTGGGTGTGCCAAGTGTCGCCCGGCGCTCAACTATTATCTGGTCGCGTCTTGGCCGGGTGAATATGTTGATGACGGACAATCACGCTTCATCAATGAGCGTGTGCACGCAAACATTCAGAAGGACGGAACCTATTCTGTCGTTCCACGTGCATGGGGCGGTATGACGACATCGGCAGAGCTGCGCGCTGTAGCTGACGTTGTTGATAAGTTCAACATTCCTGCGGTGAAATACACTGGCGGTCAGCGCATTGATATGCTGGGTGTTAAGAAGGAAGACCTGCCAGCAGTTTGGGCAGATTTGAACGCGGCGGGCATGGTGTCTGGGCACGCTTACGGTAAGTCTTTGCGGACAGTGAAGACGTGTGTTGGGTCTGACTGGTGCCGGTTTGGTACACAGGATTCAACAGGTCTTGGTATTAAGCTTGAGAAGCTGATGTGGGGTGCTTGGACACCGCATAAGGTGAAGCTGGCAGTCTCTGGTTGCCCGCGTAACTGTTCAGAGGCGACGTGCAAAGATATCGGCGTTATCTGCGTTGATAGTGGATATGAAATTCACTTTGCGGGCGCCGCTGGCATGGAGATTTTGGGGACAGAAGTTCTGTGCAAAGTGGCGACAGAAGATGAGGCGCTGGAATATTGCATGGCGCTGCTTCAACTGTATCGCGAGCAAGGCTTCTATCTTGAGCGCATTTACAAATGGGCCAAGCGTGTGAGCCACGATAAAGTGCGTGAGCAAATCGTTGAGGATGCCGAGAAACGTGCCGCTCTGAAAGAGCGCTTCATGTACTCTCAATCCTTTGCACAAGACGATCCATGGGAAGCGCGCGCCAGTGGCCGTGTTGATGCCCATGAGTTTAATGTGCTTGAGCCAGCGGAGTAATAAAAATGAGTGATGTAAGTTCCAAAGCGCGCTGGGTCGATGCATGCGGCGTTGATGATATTCCTTTTCGGGGTAGCCGCAGAATTGTTGAGGGCGACCTGACGATTGGCCTATTCAAGACGATGGATGGGAATATCTACGCCATTGACAATAAATGTCCGCATAAGAACGGCCCGCTCTCTGAAGGCATCGTGCACGATACTTCGGTGACGTGTCCGCTTCATAGTTGGGTGTTTGATCTGAAGACGGGTCAAGCGCGCGGCGCGGATGACGGGTGTGTCAAAACATTTGAAGTTGACCGCCGCGATGGCCGTGTTTGGGTGAAGGTGGCGGGCTAACCGTGCAGGATACGCCTCAATCGAGTAACGAGACCGCGACCACTTGTCCATATTGTGGAGTCGGGTGCGGCGTGCTGGCTGAGCCGTCTGCGGATGGCCTGAGCGCTGCTGTGCGGGGTGATCCTGCGCATCCGTCTAATTTTGGCAAGCTGTGCTCCAAGGGGTCGTCTCTTGGTGAGACGCTGTCATTGGGCGAGCGGTTGCTTTACCCGTCCATCGGCGGGGAGCGTGTCGATTGGGATGCGGCTCTGGGCGCTGTCGCGGAGGGTTTTAAGCAGACGATAGCAGAGCATGGGCCTGACAGTGTCGCGTTTTATGTTTCTGGCCAGATTTTGACCGAGGACTACTATGTCGCAAACAAGCTGATGAAGGGTTTCATCGGCTCGTCTAACATTGATACAAACTCGCGGCTCTGCATGGCATCGTCTGTCGTGGGGCATAAGCGTGCGTTTGGCACCGATACTGTGCCCGGCTGTTATGATGATTTGGATGAGGCTGACCTTGTCGTTATCGTCGGGAGCAATTTTGCGTGGTGTCATCCGATTTTGCATCAACGTTTGATGATGGCGAAGGAAAAGCGCGGTACACGTATTGTTGTTGTTGACCCACGGAAAACAGCAACGACTGAAGATGCTGAGTTGCATCTAGCGGTTCAACCGGGAACCGATGTGGCGCTGTTTAACGGCCTGCTTGCGTATGTTGTGGCGACGGGCGCGGTTGATAAGGGTTATATCGACAAAGCGACTGAAGGTTTCGATGATGTGCTAACTAGCGTTGGCGAGACCAGCATCGACGCTGTTTCAGGAATTACGGGTGTGCCGAGCGAAGACCTTGAGGCGTTCTACAAAGAGTTTGCGGCTACTGAGCGCGTGGTGACGATTTATTCCCAAGGGGTAAATCAATCCTCATCCGGATCAGATAAGGTCAACGCGATATTGAATGTCTATCTGGCAACCGGGCGTATTGGGCGACCGGGCATGGGGCCGTTTTCGATTACGGGTCAGCCGAATGCGATGGGCGGACGCGAGGTTGGCGGCCTTGCTAATCAGCTTGCGGTGCACATGGACTTTAGTCCAGCAGATCATGAGCGCGTAAAGCGGTTTTGGGATGCGCCAAACTTGGCAGATGGACCGGGGCTTAAAGCGGTTGATATGTTTGACGCTGTCCATTCGGGTAAGATCAAAGCGATCTGGATTATGGCGACCAATCCGGTGGTGTCTCTGCCCAATGCGAACAAAGTGCGTGAAGCGCTGGAGAAGTGCCCGCTTGTTGTGGTGTCTGAAGCATCAGCGACCGCCGATACTGCGCAGTGTGCCGACATTTTGTTGCCTGCGACGGCGTGGGGCGAGAAAACCGGAACTGTGACCAACTCTGAACGCCGCATCTCGCGCCAGCGTAGCTTTTTGGCAGCGCCCGGTGAGGCGCGCCATGATTGGGCGGCGATGTGCGGCGCGGCGGAGAAGATGGGCTTCGCGGGTTTCCACTATGATGACGTTAGCGAGATTTACGCAGAGTATGCCGCGCTGTCTGGCTTTGAGAACACTGACACGCGCGACTTTGATATCAGCGCGCATGGCGACATCAATAAGGCCGCGTATGACGCACTGAAGCCTTATCAATGGCCGCTGCCGGCTGGACGAGATCGTCCGGGAGCAGTGGAGGCTGGTGAGCACCGATTTTTTGCGGACGGTAAGTTCTATACGCCGAACCGGCGTGGACGTTTTGTTTCGGTTTCATATAAGCCGCCCGAGAGCGCCTGTGACGATGAGTTCCCATTAGTGCTGAATACTGGACGCGTGCGCGACCAATGGCACACGATGACGCGCACAGGTCTGACCCCGCGTTTGACGGGCCACATTGCGGAGCCGTTTGTGGAGATAAATCCGGATACGGCAGATGCATTAGGGCTGATCGATTTTGGTGTTGCGAAGATAATCAGCAAACAAGGCGCGGTGAAGGTTCGGGTGTTGAAGACCGATCGCGCGCCGAAGGGCCAAGTGTTTGTGCCGATACATTGGACAGATCGCTACGCCGTGCAGGCGCGCATCGACTCGGTGGTTGCTGAGAATGTTGACCCATTGTCTGGTCAGCCGGAGTTTAAGTTTACCCCCGTGCGCATTAAGCCGCTCAAATTGGACTGGTATGCATTCGCGGTGTTTGCGGATGAGCCGAGCCGTGATGCGCTGGAGGTGGCTGAATATTGGGCCATTGCCCCGGCGGCCAATGGATGGCGCGTGGAAATGGCAGGCAGCGGGAGCGCGGCGGACTTGCTGGCGCGCTTGGTTGGCGACGAGAATGTGCTGGCGCTACAAGGCGGAGAGGCGTTTCAGTCGGCTGCGCGCTTGGATGATGCTGACGTGCTCGAGGCGGCGTGCTTTGTCAGCAACGTGCCGGTGGAGGCAGACCGTGCTTGGCTGGCTGATTTGGTTGGAACCGAGGTTTCAGCCGAAGAGCAGCTTAGCTTGCTCGCGGCGCGAGCACGCGTTGGCGCTGCAACTGGGCGCATGATTTGCGCGTGTATGGGCGTTAGCTCAGCCTCGATCAACGAAGCGCTGGCGGCCGGGTGTGGCACGGTTGAGGCCGTGGGCGAAGCGACGACAGCGGGCACCAATTGCGGTAGCTGTAAGCCAGATATCCGTCGTCTGATCTCTCTGTTCGAGCCTGCCGAAAAGCAAACGGTTGCGGCCGAATAGATAAAGCGCAATTATCATCGTTTGTTGGGCGAAAAGTTCCTGATAGGCGCTTGAGGGGCCACGGACATGAAAGCGAAATTAGGTCTGGTATATGCGGGGGGACGCGGTCTGCGCATGGGGGGTGTGGACAAAGGCGCGATGCTGTTGGGCGATCGGCCCTTGCATGAATGGGTCATCGAACGACTAGCTCCTATGTGCGAGGTGCTCGCGGTGGTTGCGCCAGCGCGGCCAGATTGGCTGGGTGCGGACGGGGCGATAGCGTATGTGCCTGATGATACGATTGGGGGCGAACCTATTGGCCCTGCGGGGGCGTTGCTTGCTGGGCTGAAACATTTGCGACAGCTTGATGAGGCGGGCTGGATGATAACGGCGGCGGTGGATGCGCCGTTCTTCCCGCGTGACTTGGCCGATCAACTCTATGCGGGGCGCGGAGAGGCGCTAGCGGCGATCGCGCGCAGCGATGATGGATTACAGCCGACATTTGGGCTTTGGAATGCAGCGTGTTTTACGCCGATAAGCGAGGCGATTGCCCCCAAAAGAATGTATGCTCTGCACAAACTCGTCGGGCAGGTCGACGGTGCGAGCGTTGACGTGGCTGGCCCGCCCCACCAGTTTTTGAACATCAATACGCCAGACGATATGGCGCGCGCGCGCAGTGTGCTTAGAGAGTTTGGACGGAGGTGAGGCCCGTTATTGCCGGTTCATCTTAAACGCGATAAACTGGGGCTCTCGCTAAGGGGATATCGATGATGCGTACGCCGGTTTTTGCTTCATTTTGTTTTGTGCTCTCTGCTTTATTGATTGGGAGTGGCCATGCATATGCGTCACCAGAACCCGCGCCGAGTGGATGGAGTGATACGACCGAGGGAGATGTGCGTATCGTTACCAACGGAACGTCTGCTGTTGAGATAGGTGACTGGCAAGACCTGAACGGGCAATCGTTAGACGCCTGGTTGGCTAGTATGGAGCACGATGTTCCACCCGGCTCAAAACTTTTGTCCACTGACGGCGTTGATACAGAGCGTGTGACGGGCGCCTTCTCAGTTGGGCGTGAAGTTGAGCGCGAGGGGAAACAGCGCTTCTCACTTTTGTATGCTTGTCCGGGACTGGACGGTGTGGGGCGTTTGATAATGGTGGACGTTCCCATGCGCAACGCGTCAGAGCTGATGACAAGTGGGCTCTTTATGGAGAGGGTTTGTGAGAACGAGCCAAAGCACTCTGTGGTAGCCGATAGTGACGCAGTGGCGGTTGGTGCGGCTGTGGTCGAGGAAAGTGACGGCCCGGTTGTGAAGCCTGCCTCCGGAGAGTGATCCAAAGCTAAGGCATCTATTCTGATATCGGTTCAATTGAAGGCCGGCATTTTGCGGAATCGAAATTAGTTCTCGTTCTGTTGGACGCGTGTTAAAATCTCACCAACATAAATGAAGCGCCCCGTCACCTTTGAGTGCTGGGGGTTGGTGAGGAGATCGATATGAGCGGATCAATCAGAAAGCACGGGCTGCCAAGTTTTATGAGAATGAACCGGCGGTTTTTTATCGCTAGCACAGGAGGCGTGTTGCTCAGCGCGGCGGCGTGTAGCCATATGCCTGAAACACCGGAGGAGGACGACATTAAACATCGTATGATTGTGAGCAATGGCATTAATATGCGCATTGCTGAAATGGGTGAGGGGCCGCTCGTGCTACTCATTCACGGCTGGCCGGAGAGCTGGTATTCTTGGCGGCATCAAATTCGAGCACTGGCGGAGGGCGGGTATCACGTGGTTGCGCCAGACATGCGCGGCTATGGCGGAACGGACAAACCCAAAGAGCAGGATGCGTACAATATAGAACAGCTTAGCGCTGACGTGGTTGGCGTTATTGATGCGATGGGCGAAGAGCAAGCCTATCTGGTCGGCCATGACTGGGGCGCAGCAGTGTGTTGGGATACGATCCGGCGCTATCCAGACCGGTTTAAAGCGCTTGCGAACATGTCCGTGCCATTGGGCGCGCGAGGGCCTGCACCAACGACGCAAGTATTGAAATCGATCTACGCCGATAACTTCTTCTACATGCTCTATTTCCAACAGCCGGGTGTGGCTGAGGTGGAGTTTGACGCTGATCCGCGCGGTATACTGAGCAGGCTCTATGCATCTCCTGATACGCCGCGCGCAGAGCCGGAGGTTACCGATCCGAAAATGTCCGCAGGCGGCTGGATTCCTCGCCTCGGTGCGCCATTGGAGCAGCCTGCTTGGTTGAGCGAGGCGGACCTAGATTATTTTGTGAATGAGTTTGAGGGCAGCGGTTTTGTCGGTGGCATCAACTATTATCGCAATTTGGATAATAACTGGGCGCTGACAGAGAGTATCGGCGATAGCGATATCAATATGCCGGTTATGTTCCTAGCCGGCGAGAAAGACACCGTTATTCGCGGCGCGACGGCGGATGAATTGACCACTTCGATAGGTCGATTCTGCAAGGATCTGCGCGGTGTGACTCTATTGCCGGGCATTGGCCATTGGTTACAGCAGGAAGACCCAGACGCGGTGAATGCCGCGCTGCTGTCGTTTCTTAAAACGGTCTAAATGGCGATTGCCGGAGTGTGATTACTCCGGCAACGCATAGGCGACGAGCTCGCCGCCAATTGTTGGCTCACCCTTGTCTGGATCATCCGGCACGGGGACGACGACATATTGGCGGCCATCCTGCATATAGGTGATCGGCGTGCCGTTGACGGCTTGCCGCATATCCTGTGACCACAGTGTTTTTCCGTTGCTGATATCAATGGCGCGAATGGTTGAGTCCATAGTGCCAGCTTGAAAGATGACGCCGCCGCGCGTGGTCATCGTGCCGCCATAGACCGGCGTGCCGACTTCAAATGGCAGGCCGGGTTTAATGCCGAATGGGCCAAGGTCTTTCATGCTGCCGATTGGGCGGCTCCAGAGGAGTTTGTTGGAGTTGAGGTCAATGACGGCAAGGCGGCCATAGGGCGGCTCAAAGCATGGCATGTCAGACGCAATGTTTGTAAACGGAATTTTCCATTTGGAGACAAAGCGCTTGGTGATGCCATAGCGCGGCGCGTCTGCATCCCATGGGCCTTGGCCGGTTTTCTCGTGGTTAGAAACTGGTGCCGGTGGACGGCCGGGCATGGCGGCAGCGCGTTCCTCTGCTGTCATCATATAGATGCGATTGCCCATCAGCATGGGCTGGGCGATGAGGAGACCATTGTCGGCGTCTACCGAAACGCTCGGCCAGTTAAAGCCGCCCGCATTGCCGGGGTATTGGAACGTACCGCCATAGGTTTTGGTTTTGCCAAGCTCGCCGCCGCCGGGCATGGGCGGGGTGAAGTGACCTTCATAGCGCATCTTCTTGAACTCGATACGGCAGTAGAGTTGGTCGAGCGGGGTCAGGCCCCACATATCTTTCTCATACCGTGGGGCACGGAAGTTGGGTAGGCCGGAGAAAGGCTGTGTCGCGGCAACCCAGTCACCCTTGGCCGGGTTTTGCGGGACGGGGCATTGGCCATCGGCGGTGGCGTCCGAGCCGTCGGAGCAGGTGGTCGCTGGCCAAATCGGCGTGCCATCGCGGCGGTCTAGCAGGAAGATTTCGCCCCGCTTGGTTGGCTGTGCGAGGGCGGGAATGCGTTCGCCATTTTTGGTGATGTCAATGAGCGTCGGCTGAGACGGAACATCATAGTCCCAAATGTCATGATTGACGGTTTTGTAGGACCAGACGAATTCGCCCGTGCTGCCTTTTAAGGCGATGACTGAGGCGTTGGTCGCGTCATCAATGTCGCGTCGTTTGCTGCCATAATAGTCTGGCGATGCGTTGCCTGTTGGCGCGAAGATCAGGTCGCGCTCGGGGTCGTAACTCATCATCGACCAGACGTTGGGCGTGCCGAGCGTGAACGTCTCGCCCTCTGGCGGCAGCGTGCTGTCACCCGGGCGGCCAATATCCCATGCCCAAGCGAAGGAGCCGTCAATGGCATTGAAGGCACGCAAGGAGCCTGATGGATTTTGAAGCTCTTGATTGTCTACAACCCAGCCACCAATGGCGATGGTGTCACCGGCAATGAGCGGAACCGAAGTGTGGAAGTAGGCGAATGGCATGTGCGGGCCGAGGTCGATGCGCAAGTCAACTTCTCCATTCTCGCCAAAGTCCGCGCAGCGCTCTCCCGTATCAGCATTGATCGCGAACAGGCGTGCATCTGTGGTGCCAGTGAGGATGCGGCGGGGGCAGGAGGCGGCGGCTTCTGTGGTGGACTCATGGTAAGAGACGCCCCGACAGCCACGGGTGAATGTATTGCCATTGGCAAGCCGTTCCCATGTCGAGCCGGTGAGCTTGTTTTCAGGATTGAATCGCCATTCCTCCTCGCCAGTCTTCGCGTTGACGGCGATGACGATATTACCGGGCGTGCAGGTGTAGATTTTGTCGTTTACCTGAATAGGTGTGTTCTTGAATTCATAGGGAATGTTGGTTCTGTAGCGCCAAACTTCCTCCAAATTGTGGGCGTTCTCTGGCGTGATTTGCGCGAGACTGGAGAAGCGTGTGCCTTTTTCAGAGCTGCCATAGTGGCGCCAATCTGTTGTATCTGATGCAGAAGTGAGTGTTTGGCGTTCAAACGGAATGACTTCGTTGCTCTGCACGCTCGAAAGCGTGAGCAATAGAATGCCGACAACGCCGACGGTGGCGAGGATTGTTCGATTGCCGGGTTCTATCATGGCAGCACGGTGCCATGGGGTGGCAAACCACAGGCCAACGATGAGCCATGCGGCCAAACGCGGCAAGAGCGCGAGAAGGTCTAACCCAGCCTCCGGAATGGACCAGAGGATCGTCGCAGCTGTGATGAGCGCATAGACCGTTCCTGCGAGCCCGCTGCGTAATACCATAAGGGCCGAAACTCCGCACAGGGCGATGCCGGCGAGGGCGTAATACAAGCTGCCGCCGAGGCTAATAAGATGCACCCCGCGAATAGCGAGATAGAGGCCGATAGCCAGTAAGAATGCCGCAAAGGCCCAGTTAGCGATTTTGGCAATCATGGTGATTTTAGACCCTTTAGACCCCAGTAAATTCAAATACTTGTAGGACACTACACGCATTTCTACCGAGGGTGCCAGTCTTTCGTGCGGTGGAAATTGGGGAATGTCAGGCGCGAACTGGTTGCGCTGTCCATCTGGTTGGCTCACAAAGGCGAGCAGACATTTTGAGAGAGTGATTTATGCCGCAATTCGATATGATTTTACTCCGGCCTGAACAGGTTGAGGGTGTTGATGTTGTTGAACATACCGCCGGGACGCCCGCGCGTGAGGGCGGCGGGGATGAGACCTATCGCTGTGGGAGCTGTAAGACCAAATTGCTGGTCAAAGTGGCCCATCACGATGCGCACGGGGTCGTCGTAAAATGCGGTAAGTGCGGGCGTTTCAATACAGAACCGCACCACCACCACTAGGCGATACTGGGCAGTTCCGGGCAGTTTGATGCAGTCTGGGGCAGTTTAGTGCACAAAAAAGGCCGATCAGAGATGTCTGATCGGCCTTTTGATTTGTTAAAGTATGAACCTGATTAGAGGCCACACGTTGTCGAGAGGAAGTCCTCAATCGCGTTCAGACTTTCGCGATGATGTGTCGGCCACCAAGGCATGCTGTGGGGCATATCTTTGACGACAACCAAGCGTGAATCTGGCTGATACTTCTTCACGGCCTTGTAGAACTCCGTTCCGTGGAACAATGGAACACGCACATCACGATCACCATGATAGACCAAGATTGGAATGTTGGCCTTTTCGGTGTTGTCCATCGGGTCCATACCGGTCAGCGTTTGAGCTTGGCGTTTGCGTTGGCGTTTGTTGCGGCCCCAGTTGTTGCGAACCTTGGCGAGGTTGGATACGCCAGCCCCTGCGATGGCACACTGGAAGGGACTGTTCGGACGAACCGTTGCGGCCATAGCAGCGAACCCGCCGTAGGAGTAGCCGAAGATTGCAAGCTTATCTGCATCAACCTTGCCACTCGCAACCAGCCATGCGGCGGCGTCGTCTTTGTCGTCCTGCATCTTCTGGCCCCACTCATTGTCGCCAGCGAGATGTAGCTCACGACCAAAGCCTTGAGAGCCGCGATAGTTTGGCTGCAGCACAATAAAGCCACGGGTCGTTAGGAACTGGTTCCAGCCTGTTGAGTCCCAGCCACCATAATCGCGGGCCCATGGGCCACCGTGCGGCAGGATAATGGCGCCACGCGCCTTTTCGCCGGGCTTGAGCCCCTTGGGTTCGGTTAGGTAGGCTGGGATTTTCAGCCCATCACGTGCGGTGTAATACACCAACTCAGTTTCGCTCAGCTGCGCTGGATCAATCCAAGGGCGGCTTGATCCGATCACGGCCAGTTTAGACTTGTCGATGAGCAAGTAGAAGGCTGGCGGGGTTGTCGCGCTGCTGACTTCAATGAGGATTCGATTGTTGTCTGCTGTGCGGTCCAGCATGCTGACATGTTTGCCTGGGAAAAGGCCGTCTAGTCCGCCCTGAATGGATTTCATTTCAGGATCGACCCAGTAGGTCTCAGTTTCTGCCCCAGCGTATGTGAATCCGAGCACTTGGCCGAAATCTTCTTTACGTGATGATGTGATCACCCCACGCGCTGAGAACTCAGGGTGCGCGAAGACGGGCTCATCACTAAATTCATCAGAAGACGGATTGTATTTATAGATCGCGACCTTGTCAGAAAATTTGTCGGTGGCGATAAAGTAGGACCCGTCGTTTTCATCGCGTGCCAATACGGTAACATCATTCCGTTCTTCGATGTTGGCTGATAGCGGCTCTTCCAGTGTGAATTTATTGGTCTTGGGATCAATGAGATAATAGGTGTCATAGTAGACGCCGCCTTTATAGGTGCCCTTATATTTACTGATCGGCATACCATCACGGTTGTTAATTTCGTCGATGACGATTGAGCCATTGTCGCTGTAGAGAAATTTGTCTTTTCCCGTTGCCAGATCATACTTGAAGTAGTGGGTGCCACTCTTCGGAGAGAACCTTGTAATGATAACTTTTGACGGCTCGAGCGGCAGAATAGACTCCAGCCGCGTCACGTTGTTGAGTTCCATGCACCTTTGTAGGTCTTTATTGATCCCAACTTCTTTTGGGCCATTGGGCATATCGTCAATGTCGGTGATTTTCTCATTGCCGAGAAAGGTTTTTCTGATGAATGTTTTTGTTGCGCCAGTGCCGACAGTTGTTTCACCGCAATCGCCCATACTTCCCGTATATGCTTGATTGGCACCCCAGAGTGACATTTTTTGCTTTAGGGCCGATGCGCCGACAAATTTCATGCGCTTGTTTGATGGGGTGATTGAGGTGGGCGTAAGAGGCTTGGACGTATCGATATCGCCGCTGAGATCCCAGTAAGCAGCCGCGAGGCTGTCTGGGTCGTTAGGGTTTGCGACAACACCGACGAGCATGTCGCCTTCAAGCGACATGGAGAGTCCATCTACGTTAGCTTGTTTAGCTATGGCCTCAGCGGTTAGGGGCTCAGCGAGCGCGGGTGCGGTCGCGAGGCTGGCCATTAAAGCAATGAAACCGCTTTTCAGCAGGGTTTGGGTCATGCGTTTGGTGTCTCCATAGATGTAGGTGAAAATTTACGCTTTGTGCATTAATCAAGGTAAGTATGGCCCTTCGTCAAGGGCGGAAGGGCATAAGCACACCCTGTGGGTGAATATGCTCCTCCTTAAAATTGAAGCATGCGCGTCGAGCGGCTTAACACGAAAAAATATGCGCCAACTCGGAGTGAGGTGGAACATTATTGCTCTTTTGCAACAGTATTTCGATTTTTTGTGTGTTTGGGGCTGTTTGATGGTGTCTATATGTTGCTTCTTTTTAATCCTGCTGCAAAGGTTAGGTTGGAATCGGGGCTGAAATCGGTTTCTCAGCCCATTCAGAATAGCATGAGACATTAAATATAATTTACACGGGAGGCACATTATTGTGAGCCAACGGAATTTTAGAAAAATTTGTGCAGGAGGTGCCGCGCTGAGCGTTCTTATGGCCGCCTCACCTGCGTTCGCACAGGAAGCCGAAGAAGCAGCAGCTGACGCGGTAGATGAAGTTGTAGAGCTCGTCGAAGAGGAAGAAACTGGTGATGAGTTCCGTCAGGAAAAGATCACAGTTACTGGGTCTTTGATTGCGCGTGATGAGTTTTCATCCGCGTCACCAATCCAGATCATCACGGCTGAGATTGCGACCCTTGAGGGTCTCGTTGATACGGCGTCATTGCTACAGGGCTCTTCATTGGCCTCTGGCTCAACACAGCTGAACAACACGTTCCAAAACTTTGTGACGAATGGTGGTGTCGGTACGCAAACGCTTGATCTTCGTGGTTGTGGTGACGTACGCACATTGGTTCTTATCGACGGTAAGCGCCCAGGCCCATCCGGGACACGTGGCGCGGTTTCATCTTTTGACTTGAACAACATTCCGCAATCCATCGTTGAGCGGATCGAAATCCTCAAAGACGGCGCGTCAACGATTTATGGTTCAGACGCAGTTTGCGGTGTTGTTAACATCATTACGCGCGATAGTGTTGAAGGCTTCGAGTTGAACGGCACGGTTTCTCAACCGTTCGAAAGTGGCGGCGAAGAGTATAATATCTCAGCAGCTTACGGCTTTGATTTTGGCGACAATGCGAACTTTACGCTGTCTGCTGAGTATCGTCTTTCCGAAGAGCTGGACATCAATCAGCGCGACTATCTGTCTTGCCCACAAGATCGCGTTCGTAGCGCAGTAGATGGATCTATTATCGATCGCTTGAATTTTTCAGCGACAGCAACAGACCCCACTCGGAACTGTAGCAATCTTTATCACAACACAGTTATCGATGCGTTCTCAGGCGAGCGCTTGATTCCGTCACCGGATGGCTCAACCGTTCCGACGGCCTTCGGCGGCGTTATCCCCGGATATCGTCCACGTGTCGGCACTGGCACGGCTCCAGATGGCTCACTGTTCTATGAAGATATCTTGGATGCTGCTTTCGTGGGCAACACAGACTATATCCCCAAGCATGAAAACATCTCATTGTTCGCAACTGCTAATGTCGCACTGGGCGAGATCTCGTGGGATACAGAGCTTTTGTACAATCAGCGTACGACAAGTGCTGAAGGCTGGCGTCAGTTCTTCCCATTGATCGGTTCTGCATCGAACCCAGCTGGCAACAACCCATTCTATGGATACATTAACGATCCATCGTACAGTAACTCTCTAAATAGCCTTGTGCGCCCTGTTTTGCCATTTCCAACATTTGATGAAGTCGACATCGGCTATCTCTTCGGTTCTACATCTTTTGCAGGTGATTTTGGTAGCGCACTGAGCGGTTGGGGTTGGAAGGTCGACGGAACTTTCTCTCGCAGCGAGGGGGAATATACAGGTAATCAAATTCTTGTTTCACAATCAGGCGATTGGGGCCTTGACGGTGTGGGAGGTGTGCTTATTTCGCCGCCAACTGTAGACTTTCTTGATCCAGCCTTCTTGAATGGTTCACGTACCAATGATCTCCTAGCCGCGATTAGCGGAGTGGAGACAGGTAAAACTGTTTATGAGCAAAAGACGATCACAGCTGTAGCGTCCGGCGAAGCGTTCGAATTACCAGCTGGCCCATTAGGTATCGGTCTTGGTGTCGAGTTCCGCGAATTTAGCATCGACGATCAACCGGGTGAGCTGACGCAAGCTGGTGAGGCATGGAGTTCTTCTACTGCGGGTCCAACCGTTGGTGAAAACAGTGTGACGGAAGTGTTCGCTGAGATTAGCGCGCCACTTCTCAAGGGTGCGTTCCTTGCTGAGGATGTTGAATTGTCAGCGTCTGTTCGTGGATTTGAATATGATATTGGCGGATCGGATTCGATCTATAAGGTTGGCTTGAACTGGCAGATGTCTCCGACATTTCGTATGCGGTCTAGCTATGGCACGTCATATCGCGCGCCCGCTTTGTATGAATTGTTCCTAGAAGATCAAACATCATTCCCGGCTCAAGTCGATGTCGATCCGTGTATTGATTGGGGGCAGTCTAACAATGCCAACATTCAAACAAACTGTGCCGCTGCAGGCATTCCTGATAACTATACCGGTGCGAGTTCGTCAGCACTCCTGATCGAATCAGGTGGCGGCGATACTCTTAAGTCTGAAACGGGTGACTCATTCACGATTGGTGCGGTGTGGACACCCACATTCATCGATTTGAACGTTGCTGTCGATTATTATGAAATCGAAATTAACGATCAGATCTCCAGCCTTTCAGGTGCTCAAGTCGTCGGTGGTTGTTATGCTTCGACAACCTTCCCGAACGATTACTGTAATTTGTTCGATCGGGCACCAGCGACTGATCCGGTTGAACCATTCGGGTTGGACAACATTTCGGCACCAACCTTGAATGTTGATTCCCAGCAGCAGCGCGGTATCGACCTTGAAGTGCGTTATGTAAAAGACTTCGATATTGGTACGTTGACTGTTGATACATCGGTCAACTGGGCGCTTGAGCGTTACATCAACGTGTTCGGATCTGGCTTCCTGGATGGCGTATCCGATAATGACTTCAATGGCAGCGTCGGGTTCCCGAGTGTTGTTGGCGATGCGAGTGTTAAGTTCGAGCGTGATGACTGGACATATATTTGGTTCACGAGCTTTATCGGACGCCAAGACGACAACCGCTACTATGCGGATGACTTGAATGGCCCATCAAGCTACTTCGGTCAGCCCGGGCTTTATAAGGCTTACACTGAAGCGGTGTTTAACCACGGCGCATCCGTGCGTTGGGAAGGCGAAACGCTTTCCATTACCGCTGGTGTAAGAAACATCTTTGATGAGCAACCGCCGCAAGTGTCGCAAGATGTTGTTCAGGTAAGTGCGGGTAACACAGCGACAGCTGCCACAGGTTACGACGTACGTGGCCGTCGTGCGTTCTTGACCGTCAGCAAAGAATTCTAGTCTGACGTCTAGTGTAAATTAGGAAGGGCGGACCCAAGCGGTCCGCCCTTTTTTTGTTTGGGGCTGGGGATTGAGGGTCATTGTGGGGCGCGCGGCGTTTCGTGCGGTAACCTAATCGCAAACCTTGGCCTATAGTGAGGGCTTGGGGGATTGTGATGTCAGGCGCTTATACTGCTCAGTCGGATTTAATCGTGTTTGACGGCACGTGTGTGTTTTGCTCCGGTTTTGCCCGGTTCGTGGTGAAGTGGGACAAAACCAAACGCTTCCAATTTGTGACCGCACATTCGCCCACGGGGCGGGAGGTGTATGAGGCGCATGATTTGGACCCTGATCTTATGGAGACGAATATCGTTATTGTTGACGGTCGTGCGTCCGTAAAAATGTCTGCGTTTGCGGCGGCTATGTCAGCGCTGGGGTGGCCGTGGAAGTTTCTGGCGATTGTGGATCTGCCGCCAAAAGTGGCCACAGATTGGGTATATGATCGTATTGCCCGCAATCGTTACCGCTTTGGCAGGCAGCAATGCCCGATGCCGAGTGAGGAGCTGAAGGCGCGGTTGATTGAGTAGAACAATTCTCATCATCGGGGGGTATGGTGTGTTTGGAGGGCGCCTTGCTAAGGCGCTTTCAGATGATGAGCGGTTCAGAGTTATTGTTGCTGGACGTGATGAAGTTGCGGCAAAACAATTCTGTGAGGGGACGAAGTGTCACGCTTTGGTTCTCGATCGGAATGAGGCGAACCTCGAAGAGAAAATCCGAGAGCAGGCGCCGTATATTATTATCGATGCGGCGGGGCCATTTCAGAACTATGGTGAGCAGCCTTATCGACTCGTGAGTATCGCGCTTGATTGTGGTGCGCATTATTTAGACCTGTCTGACGATGCCCAGTTTACCGATGAAATTCGCCGGTATGATGCAGCCGCAAAGTCGGCTGGGCTGGTTGTGCTGTCTGGTGTGTCGAGCGTTCCTGCGCTTTCATCAACGGTGGTTAGCGAGCTGTCTCAAGACATTGAAGACATTCACCTTATAGAGAGTGTAATTTTGCCGGGAAACCGTGCCCCGCGCGGATTATCTGTTGTGGAGGCAATTCTATCTCAAGTGGGGCGGCCTGTTCCAGTGTGGCGTGATGGCGGATATGTCGGACTGTCGGGGTGGGGAGGCGTGACGTCGGTGAGTATGAAAGACAGCGCGTCTGGTGCGCGCATTCAGCGATGGGCGAGCGTGATTGGCGCGCCAGACCTTCAATTGTTTCCTGAATACTTCCGTGCACGTAACGTTATTTTTCGAGCTGGGCTGGACTTGAAGCTGATGCATGGGGGGCTGTGGCTCTTATCGTGGCTGGTACGATTTAGACTAATCAAGAGCCTGTCGCCGTTTGCCCGGGTGTTGAAGGCCGCAGCAGACAGTGTCGAGCGATTTGGGTCTGATATTGGCGGGATGGCGGTAAGTGTTTCGGGCATCGACAACGCAGGCATGGGAGTTCGTAAGCGTTGGGAGCTGTTTGTGCGAGATGGAGACGGGCCGAGCATCCCAACCATTGCCGCGCAAATCCTTTGCCAAAAGATACTGAGCGGCGAGGTGGACCACGGTGCGAGGCCGTGCCTTGAGGAGTTTACGCTGCGGGAGGCGGACGCGGTACTAGCACGCCTTGTTGTTACGACTGCCAAGTTTGAAGCGCCGATACCTTTGGCCTTTCGATCCATTCTAGAGGGGGAGTTTGAGCGCTTGCCGTCTGAGCTGCGCGACTTGCATACCGTTATTGATGTTCGAAACTGGAGTGGCCGAGCTTGCATTCAGCGAGGCGAAGGCGCGTTATCGCGTCTTGCTGGATGGATTGTTGGTTTTCCAGCCGCCGCAGAAGACATTCCTGTTTCGGTGAATATGCGCAAAACAGCGCGGGGCGAAATCTGGACCAGAACATTCGGTACGAAGCGGTTTCGATCTAATTTGTCAGTCGGTTCGCGGAATGGCCTCCCATGCCTTTTGGAGAGGTTCGGCGTGATGCGTTTTTCAATCGCGCTGGTGGTTAAGGATGGCGTGCTGCGATATCCGGTAAAATCGGGTCGCGTGTTTGGTGTGCCCCTTCCGAAGCTCTTTCTTCCTGTCAGCGAGACGAGAGAGTTTGTGGATGAGGAGGGACGCGCTTGCTTTGATGTGAAGATCAGTCTGCCCATTGTGGGGCATGTGGTGACGTATGCAGGATGGTTAATGCCGGCGAACAAGTGAGTGCGTGGTTGGATGATGGGCGCGGAAAGCAGTATTGGTAGGCTCATGTGCAGGCGGGCAATAATGATCGCTGGTCTGACGACTTGTATCGCCTCTAGAGTTATTCGGAGAGCGCTATTTCACTTGGTTGACGAACAGTGTCGACCAGAAATTTTGCTAGCAAATCCAAATATAAACTTCGCGCAGCTTGGCGGCATTCTCCCTATGGGAGAAAGCGGGTGATCCTTTAGGTTGTTTTGTGTTTATACTACGCGTCTAAGTGTTTTCAATCTAAACACAAAATGATATTCGAGGTGCCTTGGCATCTGAGACGGTAGTAGAGTGGGCGTTACTGGTATGCAGGCAGCAGAATTTCGTGTGGCATACATGGCCAATAAGTTTCCGTTTGGGACATCTGAAACATTCATTTGGCCCGAAGCTCAAGCACACAAACGCGCAGGCGCATATGTGCTGTTCGCGCCATTAAGGAAAGACAAGGTCTTTCACAATAGCGAAAAACTCGCTGATGAAAACGTGCTGTCGCAGGGATTTCTTACGGTTGAGGTATTGTGCGTCGCGCTCCTGTGGTTGCTGGTTAATCCCATAAAGTTTGGGAGCATTCTGAAATCGGTTGCGAGCAGAAGGCCGAAAATTCTTATTCGGAACTTTGCTACAATCCCCAAAGGGATCTGGCTGGGCAAGCAGTTTAAGAAGCATGATATCGCGCATATACACGCGCATTGGCTGTCAGTGCCTGCGACGGCGGCGCTGATTGCTTCGATAGTATCTGACATTCCTTATAGCGTGACGGCGCATCGTATCGATATCTCTCAGGGTAATATCATTCCGACCAAACTACGTACGAGTGTATTTGTGCGCGCGATTGATACAAAAGGGCTGGAAGAAATTCGCGACTACGACCGGGGGCATGCCGATAAAGCGCAGCTCGTCTATCTTGGTGCTCAGCCTGCTGAGGTTTTGTCACCCGTGAGGCCGGGTGAGCTGGATACTGTAAGGATGCTATGCGCTGCCCGTCTTGTGGGTAAAAAGGGGCATGCTTGGTTGATCGATGCTGTTGCTCTGCTCGAAAAAGAGGGTCAACGTGTGAGTGTTGATCTATTTGGCGATGGACCGCTCGAAGAGTCATTGAAGCAGCGTGCTAAAGAAGCGGGTGTTGAAGGCAGCGTAAATTTTTGCGGGCCGCGCCCACATGATGACCTTATGGTCGCGTTGTCTTCAGGAGAATATGATCTCGCGGTATTGCCGAGTGTGACTGATGATACGGGTGACCGTGAAGGCATTCCAGCTTTCCTCATGGAAGCGATGGGAGCGGGCTTGCCTGTTGTTTCCACAGACAATGGCGGCATTCTTGAACTCATCGTGCCGGGAACCGGAGAGATCGTGCCTCAGAAGGACGCCGACGCGCTCGCGGATGCGATCGGAAGAGTGGCGCGGGATGGGGGTTATCGCCGCGCTCTGTCTGAGAAAGGACGTTCACGTATGATTGAGGGCTTCGGTATCGACGCCTGCGCATCGCACCTACGGGTTTTGATGCGCGGTGGCGCGCTGCCTGAATCATCGTCAAACGCTGCCCCATCAGACACAGCGTTTACGGCGCAAGTTTCGGGGTAGTTTCAGACATGCCGTTCTTTTTCATCGTCAAGCCGAACTCTAACGGCGCTTGCTATATGTGTGAGGTTGCCTGTTCGGTACAGCATCAAGTCTCTGAATTATGCACGGTTTACTAGTATAATCTTGGCGAGTTCCTGAAGGGTATTCTTCCGATGAATTTCTTGAAAGCCTCAACGCGAAAGGGACGTTGGATCGTCCTAATGGGCGTTATTGTGGCTTCATTAGTGCTCTTTATTCCATCCTCCGCTGTTGCGCGTGAGGGTAAGAATGTTTTGAAGGATGCGGTGTATGAGGTGTCGCCGGCGCCCAATGCACGCGCAGCGCCCGATTCTGATAGAGATATTTTAACCGATGGGGATTTGCCCGCGCGTGTGTTCTGGAAGCGGATGAATGTGGCGGGGTGGCAGCACGTGTCGCCGGTTGTGATGCGGTTCAAACTGGATGGGCCGGAATCCATTGATACGGTGATCGTTTCCGACACTGCGAGTCAGCGTTCAAACGTGCATTTCCCCGCGCAGTATCTCGTCTATGGCGGGGATGGCTCTGAGGGCTACCGCTTCCTCGCTACGTCTTCGCTGGAGGACGCATCGGCATGGACGCTACCGCGTGATAGCCGGGATGTGAAGATCGGGTTTGACCCGGTGCAAGTGCAGGAAGTTATCGTTGTTGTCTATCCGCAAGGGCGAATGATTTTTGTGGGCGAGGTGCAGGCACATCGTTCAGCTGCGCCGGGCCAGCCCATGCGCCCGGAAGGACGCAGCGAAGACTCTCTGCGCGATCACGCTGCTCGAAGACGTCGCGATGCGGTCGCTAATATTGAGGCGCCAAAGCCAACAGGTGAGAGCCTTGCGCGTCGCTGGTCCATCCCGAATGCGTTATTGGGTGAGACCGCTGAGGATGAGGCATCAGGGGGTGTGTGCGAGATAGAGCGAGTTAATCCTTGGGATCTCGCTACCACCGCGCGCCACGAAACCCTCTCAACATTGGTGGGGGGACGAGGCTATGCGGCGTGGCGTGTTGTTAATGCGGGATCGACGGCGAGTGACGTTAAGATAGATGCTGTTGGATCTAATGAGGATGTCCGCTTGCGCACTTATGTTTTGGGGAATGTTCAGGCGCTGGATTATTCTTGGCAGCCTGATGTCGTTACGCCATTTTCCCGGTTTGATCTCGCGCCGCATGCGCATGCTTATATCCTCGCGGAGGTGGAGCCTGAGACTGCGTTAGAACGCCAACTGGGTGTGACGTTGAGTTGTGGCACACACGAGATGAAGGATGGGCTGAGCATACGTGCCTTGTCACCCGCAGCTGAGACGCCGCTAGTATATGGATCGCTCTGGCCATGGCTCCATGGACCTAAGGGGGCGGTGGTGCGTGATGCGTTGACCTGCGATCAGGACGCGTTGGGCAAGCTGGGCGCCAATGTGGGGGTCGTGCCGATAGATGCACTGGTTCCCGAGGCGGGCGAGTATCCTACCGCGCTTCTGCGTACCTATTTGCGACAGTACCGTAAGATGGATCGTCTTATGCTTTACATGCGGGCGGATCATTCCCGTTGGGAAATTGCGGAGATGAGTGATGCGCAATTGCGCAAGGCGGTGTCTGATTGGTGGAGCTGGGTGGAACGCACGGCTTATGAGGAAGATTATCGCGGTGAATTGATCCTGTACCCGGTGGATGAAGCGTGGGAGCAGACGTTGCCGCTTTTGCGCCGCGTGGCGGGTGTTGTACGGGAATTGAAGCTGCCGGTTCGCCTCTACGCCACTAGCGGACGGCAGAGCACAACCGACGCTCTACTGGATTTCGATATTCTCCAAGTTACGCCTGACGCGCAGCCAACCGACCGCGCGGCCTTTGAGGGTGAGCTTCATTCTTACCGGACGGAACAGAGTGGTCGTCTTCTCTCACCCAATGAATATTACCGTCTTCAGGGGTGGGAAGCGGTGCGCGCGGATTTCGATGGTGTGGGCGCTTGGTCGATCCATGACACACCCGGTTTGGAGTCGCCAGAGACTGGCTGGTCTCCCTTTGGATATAGTGAACGCGACTTCGGTCTCATCTATTCTGCGCCCGAAGGCTGCGTCTGGCCAAGTCGTAGAATTCTCGCGTGGCGACGCGGAATTGAGGACAATCGGATCCTTCGTCAATGTGGTACCGCGATTGCAGAGATTAGCCGTATTGAGCAGCGCAGCCAAACGTCCGGCGCGCGCGTGGTGGATGAGTTTTTGGACACCGTAACGGCGGAGTGTGCAGGTGAGTAATACTGGCGCAAAAATGGAGTCCGGCCCCAGCGGTGGCGGTCTTCGCCAACTCGCCCGGCATGCGGGGGCGGTCTTCGTCTCTACGCTCGGGGTGCAACTAACCACGTTTGCCATCGTTGCGTTGTGTGGGCGTATTCTACCCATTGTCGATTTTGCCCGCATGAGCGTTATGGTCGCCACGCTTACGCTGGCGATGTCCGCTTTTGACTTCGGCATGAACATCACCATGACGAAGATGTATGGCGACACGCGCGACGACGCTTATCTTAGCTCAGCCTTCGGGTTGCGTCTTCTTATGTTGCCGGTGGGTGTGCTCATCGGCGCAGTCCTGTGGCTGAGTGACATGCGCGAAGTGGGGGTCGGCATTGCCTTGGGCGCTCTAATGAGCCTATGGAATGGTGCCCGTGCAACTGATCAGGCAAGACAGGATTATCGTGGTTTCGTCCGTGCAAATGCGGTCTTCATGCTGCTTCGACTTGGTGCAGGTCTGTTAGCCATTAAGTTGACTCGTGATCCTTTCGTCATAGTCGCAGCAATTTATTCGGCGCCTGTCATTGCTATCATTTTCACAGGGTCGGCTACGCTGTTTCGCAGGGCCTTCAGTGGCATGGTCCGCCCGACAGGATGGGTTTTGCGCTATGTGCTTATCGTTTACTTAAATCAACTGGCCTTCATCGCCATTCCCTATGCGCCGCAATTTCTTATCGACGCGCGATTGGACGCTGTGGACGTTGGACGTTACGGATTGATCCTTACCTTCACAGCGCCTGTAGCAT
Source organism: Hyphomonas sp. (assembly GCA_033851975.1). Taxonomy (GTDB): domain Bacteria; phylum Pseudomonadota; class Alphaproteobacteria; order Caulobacterales; family Hyphomonadaceae; genus Hyphomonas. The sequence continues at coordinate 305,009 of JAWSVJ010000002.1, forward strand.
TGGTCATCATGTCCATCCGGACGACACTTCTTCCTAAGCTTTTGGGAGGGGGAAGCGATTTTGAGCAAATGTTGTGGAGCTTTAGGGGCGGGTCGCTGATCTTCGCGCTCTGGTGTCTCCTGATGTGCGGTGCTGGCGCTGTGGCGTGGTTCATCAACCATTTTTACGGCATCAAATACCCTGATCTCGTGATCCCCTATCTTCTCTATTTTGGCGGTTTTGTTACGACCGGTATGATCGGTTTTCTGAGCCTGAGTGTGCATACCCGCAACGTGCCGCATTATAATATGATCGTGAATTTATTGAAGGTCGCGGTGGTTGCGCCGCTTCTTTACCTGTTCGGTTTCTCTCTTATGGCGATCATAATTATAACGATCTCGGTTATGGTCATCGGTGAAATTTTACTCGCACTCTGGCTGCATCGGAGAATGACATGAGAGTAGCGCTGCTGGGTCCATATCCTAACCCCGGACAAGACGTAACGGGCGGGGTTCAGAAGGTTATCGATACGCTTGCGCCAATTATCGGAGCACAGGTGGAATTGAGAATCTTTGCGCCGAGCGCCCGTTTGGACGCCGTCGAAACCCGCAATGGTGTAGAGGTCGAGTACATCCGCCGTGCGCCGGGGCCGGGTGGTTTCCGCTATTGGACACTGGATGCGCGCCGGGTGAAGGCGCGGCTTGAGGCTTGGAAGCCAGATATCGTGCATGTTCAGGGTAAGGCGGGTTTCTACGCCTCTGGCGGTTATCCGGCGCTGTTTACTTTGCACGGCTTTGCTGACCGGGACTTCATTGCCTCTGGGCCGACGACTGGTCTGAAGGGGTTTGCCCGCCGTTTGGCGGCGGGGTTGCTACGCTATGTCGAGGACCGGGCGCGTAACCGGATGGGCAATGTGGTGGTCATCAACCCTTATGTGCGTGAAGCTTTGCCAGATGTGAACCGCAACCAGACATTCGATATCTGTAACCCTATTGACCCGATATTCTGTGATGCTTTGCCAGACCTATCTGGAGAGAGGCCTCGTCACATCCTGTCTGTCGGGCGCGTGGGCCCTCGAAAAAATACGCTGGAGACCATCCGCATCGCCGTGCGCGTTATGCAGGATGATCCCAAGGCGCGACTTCTCATTTTTGGTGACGTGGACCGGTATGGGGATTATCAGGCGCGTTGCGAAGCGGTGGCATCTGAGGCTGGGGTAGCGGATAGAGTTGAATTTTGTGGCAATGTGGACGCTGAGCGCCTGCGCACGGAGCTTGATGCTGCCTCATTGCTCTTGATGACATCGCGCCAAGAAACAGCGCCGCTGGTGATTTCAGAGGCCAATGCACGCGGCGTGGCCGTGGTTGCGCCGGAAGCCTTTGGCATTCGCCATATGATTAAGCCGGGCGTGAACGGACATTTTTTGCCTGAAACAGGCGGGCTAGAGGCGCAGGCGGCAACACTTCGCACAGCGCTTGATACGCCGTGGCGGCGCGCGGAACTCTCTGCGATGTCGCTCGACGCTCACCACCCGGACAAGGTGGCGGCACGTACGCTGGAGGCTTACCGGACAATTTTGGGCTTAACGCCCACAGAGCATCAAACGAAGGACGAACTATGAACGCCGACTTTCCTAACTTCTTCCTAGCGGGCGTGTCTAAGTGCGGCACGACCTCGATGGCGGATTACCTGACGGATCATCCTGAGGTCTTTATGTCGGTGCCCAAAGAGCCGCAATATTTTGCGTTTGATATGCCCCACATGCAGCATGTGAAGACTGAGCGTGCTTATTTGGAGCTGTTCACTCGGGCAGAAAAGCAGCATCGCATTAGAGGAGAGGCCTCTGCGACGTATCTTTTTTCTGACGTGGCGATCTCGAAGGTCATGGAAGCGAATCCGGACGCAAAATTTCTCATCATGATCCGTAATCCGGTTGATCTCGTTTATTCCTTCCATCAGGAACTCCTGCATAGCCGCCGGGAGACGGTGGAGGATTTTGAGGAGGCTTGGAACCTTCAAGAAGTCCGCCTTCGCGGCGAGCATCTTCCTGCATCCACTGAGCCTAAGCTCTTGCAGTATCGCGCCTTCGTGGACTTTAAGACGCAAATAGAACGCTTTTACGCCAGTGTGCCCGAAGCCCAGCGCATGATGGTTCTATTCGATGATTTGGTGGCAGACCCGGCCGATCTCTACTCTCGCGTGCTTGATTTTCTTGAGCTGGATCATGACGGTCGCACAGAGTTTCAGGCTGCCAATCCATCTAAGAGCTACCGGATGAAATGGGTCGGTGATATCATCATGGGCATTCAGAAATCACCATTGCGCCATTTCGTAACCTCCGCCAAGACGAAGTTGGGCCTGAAGAAAATTCCCATCTGGTCTCACCTGCGTGACATGAATGTGGCGACGACGCCGCGTAGATCATTGGATCCTGCGTTCCGGGCTAGTTTGTGCGAGGTGCTAGCGCCGCAGGTCGAGTATCTGTCAGGCATTTTCAATCGCGACTTGTCGCACTGGCTGGAGCCGCTCTCCGATGACTGAGTTTGGGTTTTCCATATTTCTTGAGCAGCGTCGCCATACGTTGGCGCCGCTTGTGCAGGTGGGTAAGAAGTGCCCGTTTGCGGGAGCTCAGACTCATCTCATGGCCTGTGATCAGGTTAGCTACAATTGTGGAGAGGCGGCATGAACCGGATCTCCCAACACCGTACCTCTGTGCCCGGCAGGCAGGCGACGCGTAAGAGATTGCGCACGCGGTTTAATGCATCTGACCTCTTGGCGCGAATTATCGTAGCTATCGCCATTTTGGATTTAAACAACGCAATGTTCATGATGGTGGGGCTGCGCAGGGCTTTTTCTTACCCACTGTTGGGGCTGTGTACCATTTTGCTTCTGCTGAACTACAAGCGCATGTCCGCGCCGGTTATAATGGTCAATATCGGCCTAATCTTGTTGTATCTGGTTTTTGGTACACTCTATCATGACCCCAGATGGGTTGAGGCCGGGAGTAAATCGCTAGCGGTGGTCTTTCTTGGTACATTGCTCATGACCACATCTGTGGGCTGTTACGTGGCGAGTTTAACGAGAGCCGACGGGCTGCACCAGTTTTTACGGTTTGTGCGAAACGTGTTTGTAATCGGAGCACTGACGATTTATCTGTCGCCGCTGATTGTGGAGGTGGCGGTTAATCCGCCGCTGACAGCTGAATCCCGGGCGAGCGGCTTCTTTGGAAACGCTATCAATGCGGCGATTGTCAGTAGTCTTGGTTTTGCGTTCGCCCTTGCTGCGCCGTCTCGAAACACGTTTCTGGATTTGGCGCTGGGATTATTCTTCATAGGCGCAACCGTCATCACCTTCTCTAAGACGGGCTTCCTGATCCTGTTAGTTGTGGGGTTTGTGTGGAGCCTTAAGCGCACGTCGCGGCTTGCAGGAATCCTCTATCCATTGGTGTTTGTCCTCGCTATTGGCTTAGTAACCTTTGCCGAGCCGCTCCTCACAGGATTAGCGCAAAGTCCTGAGCTTGATTTTACGCTTGAACAGCGCTCTCGCATTGAGGAGTTTGGCTCATTGCTGTCTGGAAGGGTCGATTCCGAGGTGACCACGGGTCGATCCGATCTTTGGGGCCTTGGGTTGGATCGCGCTAAGGAGCATTTTCCTCACGGTATGGGGCTGGGCGCCTATCATACTCTGATTGGTGGCCACATGGCGCGCGGTACCTTTTATGAGGCGGAGGCTAGTTGGCTGGGAGTTCACCAGTTCTTTCTTATGGTATGGGGCGAGGCTGGATTTTTGGTGTTTCTTGGGTTCGTCGGCTTTTATATTTGGTTGTTTTATCAGGCTGTTTTTCAGAAAAATCTTCCTGAGTTGGTTCCCTATTCAGTGCTTATTTTGATTGTTGTCCTTTTGTCTACGCACAATGGCTACGAGGTTCGGCTAATCAATATGGTGCAAGGAATTCTGTTCGGTTTGTTGGTTGCGCACGCACGTCAACGCACTGGTCGGAGCCAACGTCACAAACCAGGAAGAGTGGATCGTGGCCGCGCTAGGACAGATCGCCAGAGGTCATCGCGTTAGAACTCCTTAGCAACAGCAGTGTAGGGCTGAGGTTTCGGCGCTGCAGAGCATTGAGAAAGTTGATTCAAGATGGAAAACGAGAAGCTGACGGATTTCAAATCTCCGATCTCGATTCGATTTGGCCTGCTCGATCTGTTTCGACTAGTTGCAGCTTTAGGCGTAGTTTGCCTGCATGTCCGTTTTGAGGCCTCTCAAGGGCTTGACCCTCAGGTCTGGGTTCGGACATTCAGCCGCTGGTGTGTGCCCTTCTTTTTCTTAGTTACCGGCTTTTTCTTAAAAGCAAACACAGGTGGGTTTCCACTGATTACAGCGAACCTGCTAAAGAAAGTTGGGATCATACTTGTCGCAAGCTGGTGTATATATGTTCCCCTCGGTTTGATTCAAAGTGGCTTCGCTCTTTTGAGCGCTGATCTGTTCGTAACGGGACCTTGGTTTCATCTCTGGTACTTGCATTCACTGTTTCTGGGGTTGGCTGCGCTGCTCGTTTTGCCATCGGTGTTGAAGTCACGAGCAATTCTCGGAGCATGCGCTGCGGTTTGTTTTGTTGTGGCACACGGAATTGATATGGCTGCGCAGGTAGACCCTGAGAGATTCAGAGAGCCTTTTAATATTGCTCGTCAGTTCCAATCATTCCCATTGCTATATCTGGGGTTCCTCATGGGGCGGTCCAACATGAGCAGGGCGGCGTCGCTGCGGTTTGCGAGCTTACTCACCGTCATCGGCATTGGATTGTGTATTTTTGAAGCCTTAGTTTGGGTCGATCTCGGTTGGGGTTTTATGGACCGACAATATCCAATCGGGATGACGCCTATCGCACTTGGTTTGGTTTGGTTTGGAACAAGATCAAATATCAGGATCCCGGAGCTATTTGCGCGATTGGGGCGAGAGAATGCGTTGCCCATTTACTTATTACATCCATTTTTTATTGTCGTTTTACAGTATTTTGGCCCGGAGTTAGGGCTATCTGAACCGTGGGGGGTATGGTGTATTATCGTGATGTCGGCTTTCGGTAGTCTTGGTTTGTCCCTACTCATAGATCGTGTCCTCCCAGCGGTTAGTCGTTTCCTCTCTGGGAGGCTCTCAGACCCTAGTTTCTCGCGAAATTCTGTGTAGCTTTTCTCATCACCACGCGCCGATGGTTGGGAGTAGGCCGTGGATGCGGCCGGGGGTTGTGGTGAGTTGTCCCGGGGTTAGGATTGGCGCGGCCAGTAGGAATTGTGCGCCGGCCTGAGCATAGAGGCGTAGCATGCTGTTATCATAACCGCGAAACTCGGCCGGATCGCGCAGCATTAGCCGGGTGATCTGAACCCAGCCTGTCGCGGGCGTTAAACGCACGCTTTGCATTTGCTTCGCCCCATCAATGTATAGGGTTGATAGGGATGGAGCGTCTTGTAACAAAAGGTCACCTGAGAGTGCCCGCACGTGTATGTTGAACGATAGGTCAAGAGGCTGAGGTGCGCCTGAATTGTTCAGTGGCAAGATGAAGGTCTCACCCTCGAAACTAGCGGAATAGGCAGCGTTGGTGCCGGCTGTCACATGCATGGCGTGAAATTCTGGACCGAATCGGCGCGCGGCGTCGTTAGCGGATGAGCGCATGCGCCAGATCAGGTCCGCCATTTCATTGCTGAGTGCGTCGTTAGTGCCGCCAAAGGTGGCGTTATCGTGATGGAATTGCGGGCCGGGCGCGACCACCGACCCATTCAGGGCGTTCAAATATGTGGGCGCACTGAAGGCGCCCGCAGATAAGGTGGCCGGTTCAGGAGTGCCAGCGAACCGCCCCCCATCACTTAGCAAGTTGATTGCTCCGCCCGTCGGCGGCGTGGCGGGCAGGCTGACGCGCCCCGTCTCGCGCTCCACCACGAGCGCTTCGTGCCACGCTGCGCCGTCGGGGCTGACCTTCAGCCGTATGTTTTCATCGCCTGCCAATCCAATTTCCGCTCGCCCACCCCAGTTTGACGAGAAGACAATTGAGGATGTTTGAGATGCATTTAGTTTGTTCAGTGTTAGACGTATGTCGCCTGTGCCGGGTGTCGCATCGTCATGAGACAGCAGCACGGCATCTGACTTGACCGCGAGGCGATTGGTTGTGTCCGGGGCCGTATTGATGCCTAGCATGTTGCCAGTCACAGCAGGCGCTGCGCCTGTTATCACAGGCTCCCACGTCGCGCCGGTCCAAGCGAAGAGTTGCGCCTCATCAACGACCCAAGCTATCCAGCCCGGTTGGGGGGGATGAAAGCGCCATGCGCCGTCCTGCCATGCGGTGACTGCGTTTGTCTGCCCAGCCCAGTCGCCCGTTGCATTGGGGGCGGGGATATGGCGTTCACCTTCAGTTGGCGAAATGGGGGGAGCCGTTAGCCCGCGAGTGACCACGGAGCACTGAACCAATGCGTCGAGCGTTCGCAACGCTTCGTTCAGTGTGACGTGCTTCTGGGCCTGTCCCGCTGCGATGTAGGGAAGTTGTAGCTTTGGTGTTGTATCACTCATCCAATTATCCTCTTGCCGTATTGTGCTGCTATGATGAGGCGACGGTAGGAGGGGTTGGATAAGTTTTTACCGAGGGCGGAGGAGGTTAGACCCTGTCGCGCACGCCGTTGAGTGCATAAGAGGAGAAGAGACTTGCAGAACGGAATAATCCAAACCCGAAGACCTCGCGATAGGCGCGCCATTGAAAGCGGGCAGCCCGCAGCTTGTTTCCACTCATATTGGAGCCATGCACGCGGTAGAAGGCGAGAGGCTCAGGTATTCCAGCGGAATTTAGGTTGTTCTGCTCACATGCAATTGCGAGGCGCACAAAGAAACACATATCCTGACGCATACGGATTTCTGGCATCAACACATCTGGAATGCGGCTCCTGTCAAAAATAACAGTTAAGCATCCCACAACTACTCTTTTTGTGAGGATATCTTCTGAGCTAGCATGTGCTGGGCCTGCTTGTTCGCGCTGAGGATCGCCTTTGCCGTCTACCACGGTATAGCCTGACCAGCAGAACGCTAGATCATGTTCAGTCATATAATCGATCTGTTTATGCAGTTTGGTTTCGGTCCAGTAATCGTCGCAATCTAGGAACGCGATATACTGGCCTTGAGCGGCAAGAATGGCCGTGTTTCTCGCGCGCGCGGCACCCGGAGCATCACTGTGTAGTAGCTTTATGCGCGGATCGAGCTTCGCTGCTTCGGCCACCAGCAACTCACCTCCGTCGGAGGAGCGGTCATTTACAATTATATGCTCATAATCGCCCATGGTCTGTGCTTGAACGGAGCGGATATTATCTTGGATGTAGGCCGCACCATTGTGGAGAGGCGTTACAATTGTGATCAAAGGGGGCATGGGAGAATGTCCGATCGTTTCGGGAATTCAGATGTGAAGCGTTGTGATAGTGTTGCCGGGCACATTGAAATGTCAGGCCTCTCTTTGCGAGCGAGTGGGCGGTTTGCAGAGTATTAAAATGCACACCGCAGCCAAACAGGAGATTGCGGGCGTGCGCAAAGGATAGTCGACAAAACTATGGGCTACTAATGTCCAGAGAAGCATTGCGCTCGCAATCTGTAGAGCGTGGTGTTGAGCGGCCTGTTTCCCATTGAAAAGTCGAAAAGTTGCTGCGGCTAGCCATAAGAGGGCTAACGCAGTAATAAGACCTCCGACCACACCTAACTCTAAGAGTATTTCTAGATACTCATTATGGGCATGATTGATGAAGCGCGCTGAAAGTGAGCCCGGATCTTCATAGGATTTGTAAACGGATCCGAAGCTACCAAGGCCTGTGCCGATGGGCATTGCATCCGTTAGGGCGTCGGTCGTCCTTTCGTATATGTCCGATCTTGACCCTGGCCCGCCAGTATAATGACCTACTCCAAGGCCCGACAGGTTTGGACTTAGAAAGGTCAGCAAGATTGGAATTACCAGAAGAGCAAAAAATCCGGTCGAGGCAAGGGAGGATGCGCGGGATTTTGGAAAGGGGAATAAGAGGAGGGAGAGTAGAAGAATAGGGGCGCCAAACAAATAGCCTGCTAGCGAACCAGCAGCGACGATGCCGATGATATTGTAAAATAGAATCGCACCGATGCAGAGCGGCACGCCTTTGTCGATTTTACCGAGTTTCAGGCGTTCCAAAGACGACCTGAGAGCGACGCAAAGCAAGGGAATTAGGATTACGAGGAAGATTGCTTGATGGTTGGCATTCGCAAAAAAACCAACGGGTGAGCCATGGTTTGTGGACGAATGGAAATAGAGATGTGAGTCATCGATAGAGAAAATTTGGAGAACGCCCAATGTGACAGATATCGGGGAAATCACGCAAGCCCCGATTAGAACCATGCGGGAAAGTTTTCGTATCGAGCATTTCATGCCGAGGAGAAAGCAAACGAGAGGCGGGATGAACCCAAGCAGAGCCTTTAGGGTGCGGTCGGGGGTCAAACTAATCGGCATAGCCGGGAGAGGCTGTCCGAGGATTTTAAAGCCATCAGCAATATTGTCACGGCCCGGAAAATTGAGCCAAATCACAGACGGCAATGGGATGAGCTGGATCAGCGTCCAGCCGATCAAAGCTCCGACCAAATACAATAAGGGCCGAGCTTCCTTCACGTCTTTAAACTGACCGGGCAGAAGTAACGCTGCGGAGAGTAGGACGAGCGAGGCACTGGTTAGGACAAAGAGGCTAATATCGTTAGCTCGGCTCGCGCCGCCGATTGTCAGTGCGATAAGGAGCAAAACTGACAAGGCCGCGATTGGAAGGGATTTTATCGAGATGAGTGATAGAAAATTTTGAAGCAATCTCATTCGCCCGGGCCCGCCATAGCTGTAGATTCTATTCCTATCGAGTGAACCATCATGCGGCTCAATTGTGGGTACTTGCCCGCGACGCCAGAGAGAGACAGTTTTTGAATCGGACAGTTTGAATTCGGCACTGTAAAATCGTTGGATGATGGTGTGTCTTCTGAAGGAGTGGGATCGAACTCGAGAAGTATGTTTTTCGCTTCTGTTAGGCAGGATAAGCGCCACCGCATATGTCCACCTTGTGCGCTCCTGCGCAATTCTGCGTCGATCGTTAGGGTATAAGTGCCCGGCCCTAGCAACATGGCTTGTGAAACAAGTCTTGGCTTATGCGTGCCCTCATAACGAATGTATAGGCCTTCGATTGCGTCATACTCAGCATGCGGGCTGAGTTGCCAGTTAAATGGATGCGCAACTTTTGTTTGTTTGAAATTGGGATTAAAGGGCCATCCAGAAAAAGTTTGATCTTCGGCGCCCAATGCATCGAGCCAGACGAGAAATGCTCGCTCGTATTCTCCTTGTCGAACAAAAGCGTTCAAGAGAGGCTGGACGCTACCGCTCACCTTCGGGCTGATTACTAGAAGCTCGTCAGATGTGGACCCGGTGTTTGCCATAAGACGGACGAGCTTCCGCGCCCAGACCGTATCCGACGTCAAAAAATCAGCAATCGCATGAAGACCTGCGGAGTTTTTCGAAATACTGAGAAGCAATTCTAGATACAGGTCGCTGCGGGACGTATCTAAAAGATATAGCCGATCTAGACAGAAGACGGCCTTTGCCCAATCTCCTTGAAGGAGGGCCATTTCAGCCCGGACCATCCAAAGCGCAATGTCCCTCGGGTTTCTTTCTAGGCCGAATTCAGCGAATTCGATTCTGCTCTTTATATCGAGATCAGGATCCAAGCTAGCTTGGAGGAACGGTTTTGTGGCTAGAGGGTGAGATTGAGGTGTCCCTATCACCGAGGCTTTGCCCGCCGAAATGTTCGCCGTGGAAGCGGAAAACATTTCGTGCAGCTTTGTTTGTGAAGCATGCCCGAACACCTGCCAAGTGGGTATAAGGCACAACAACGAAACAATCGCGAGGCCTGCACGGACTATTTGTTGACTCACAATCATCTCGCCTTACAGCCAAAATCAGTCTTCGAGAAACATATTGATCCGGCGTTTTTCGTCGGCGCTATCATTTTCTTTTGCTACTTTTTTGTTCTCTTGCGCCTTGTCGCCATAATGACCGTAGCCACCATAACCGTAGCCAAATCCATAGCCATAGCCGTGGCGTTTCGCATTGAATTTCGAGATCAAGAAGCCAAGCACATTGACGCGGTTATCTAGAAGGCGCTCCAGCGCACTTCTAACAATAGGCGTTCTCAAGTTTCCGGCCTGAGTAACCATTATGCATGCCTTCGCTTGGCGGGCCAAAAGAAGGGCGTCAGCAAACCCAAGCAAGGGAGGAGAGTCGATCAGAACGATGTCGAACTGCGCTTCAGCTTCATCTAGAATTTGCCTCCAACGCGGGGTTGCGAGCAGCTCGGGAGGGTTTGGAGGGAGAATTCCTGCCGGCAACAAGAAGAGGTTATGATGATCTTGCTGCTGAATTGTTTGCTCGGAGAGTTTGGCTTCCGGATCAGTTAACAAGCCAGAAAATCCAATGGAGTCCTCTCTAGGCGCCATGAAGGCGGGTTTGCGCATGTCGCCATCTATGACGAGCACTGTCTTACCAGTCGCGGCAAAGCTAGTCGCGAGACCGAGGATGGAGCTTGATTTGCCCTCTGATGGTCTGCAACTGGTTAGCGCAACGCTTTTTGGTGTGCCCCCAGGAGAGGCGAACTCAAGTGTTGCGCGTAAAGAATAGTAAGATTCAGTGACAGGAGACCGTGGGTCACGCAAAAGCTGCTGGATAGTTTTTTCCGTCGATGCTTTAGGGATAACACCGAGCGCAGGCATTCCGAGTTTCTCTTTTACATCCTCGGGCGCATTGATCTTATCATCAAGTTTGGACAGCAGCATTGCCAAACCAACGCCGAAGCCGAGACCCAAAATAAACCCCATTAGCGCGTTGATCAGGAGGTTGGGTGAAAACGGCAATCTGGGAACATATGCCTTGTCGACAATTGATACTTGGTTCGAGCCAATGCCACCGGCAATGCTAACTTCTTTGAGGCGTTGCAAGAGGGCTTCGTATTGTGAGCGGTTCGTATCCACTTCACGCATCAAAATATTGTAGTTGATCTCGCGATCTTTCAGATCCTGTACTGAGACTGTAAGATCGGCAATCCGTGACCGAAGGCTTCGCTCTCTCGCGTGTGCTGATCGATAGTCCGTCTCAATTGAGCGGACGATTCTCATTTTCTCTGTTCCGATTAGCGCCTGCAAGCCGTTAATTTTGGCTCTGAGCGCTAGCATATCTGGATAGCCTGGTTTGAATATGCTGAGCTTCTCATCATATTCAGCTTGAAGCGCAACAACCGCTCCGGTGAAGTCTTGAATGGTTTCGTTGGTTATGACTTCAGAAATATCCGAGTTGCGTTGGGCTTCGCGATAACGCTGTTCAAGGGCAATACGGTCAGCTTCCGCGTTTGTCAGAGACTTGTTGAGTTCAATCAATGTTGATGCAGACAGCGACCCACCGGCAGGAGCGTCTCTGCCGATATTTAGGTTGATGATGTCTTGCTCTCGAGCATATGCTTGAAGCGCTCGTTCGCTCTCTTCCAATGTAGTCTTTGTCGTACTCAATCGTTCTTCAAGAAACTCGCGTGCGTAGGCCGTCGAGTTATATTTGCGCTGAAGGTTTGATGCGATAAATTCTTCTGCAAGTGTATTAACTACATCCGCAGTTTCTTGCGGGGAGGGGCTGACAAAACGGATCTCGATAATCCGGCTACGGGTAATTGTCGAGATGCTAAGGTTTTGGAGGACTTTGCCTGCAGCCTCTTCCGTACGCTCCTGGCGGCTCACGGTTTGATCTGAGTATCTTTCACTGGAGGCTAGGTCGAGTGTTTCGACAACTCGCTCAGCGAGAGACCGACTTTGTAACAAAGCTATTTGCGTCGCCATGAATTCGGCATCAGCAATCGTCATAGGGTCAACGTTGGCGCCTTCAATAATCTGTCGCTCTTCGCGCTGGACCTCAATCGTCGCATTTGCGCGAAACATTGGTGTCTGGCGAAGCGTAAATAGAACGCTCGCCACAGAACTGATCAAGACAAGTGCTAGAATCAGCCATTTATAGCGAAAAAGGGTGCCGAAAATCCTGCGGATATCGAGGCCGTCTTCGTCATCATCACGCAAGGCTTCATAGCCAACGGGATAAGGACGCAACTGATTCCCCAGGCCGTAATCATCGACCGGGGAATAGTCAGTGTCACGAGACGTCGAGGGCAGGTAATTGCCATTCGGTGTCCTGTCATTCATTGGATCGCGTCCCTTTTAATCCTTAGTAAGCTCAAGCATCTTAGCGGCCTGCCTCGAGCTGATCGTGTTCTGTTTAATAGAGTCCGAACAGTGCCAGTAGCGGTACTGAACGCAGAAACTCACGGTAATTTTGTTGGAGTTCATCGCCGTCGATGACGATCAAATCATTGCCATAAACTGGCGGATCTACTGCGTGACCGCGCTGGATAGCTTCCAGGTCGAACGCAGCGGCATTGCGCTTACCTTTGATCGTGCGAAACACGATTACCCGCTCTTCGTTCGCCTCGTCCGTCATGCCGCCGCCAAGTGCAATAGCTTGTAAGAGCGTTAATTGTCCGGGAAGGGGGTAAAGTCCTGGCTGCTCGATCGCCCCCTGCAGGGTGACCTGTTGCCCTGTGCTTTCGAGCACACGCACTGTTACATCGGCAACTTGGAGGTAGTCAGCTGTGAGGCGCTCTTCCAGAAGGGCAGCAAGCTCGAATGAGGTGTAGCCCATTGCTGTGACAGCGCCGATCAGCGGCATTTTCAATACACCCTCGACATCAACCTGAAATGTTCCGCTTAAGTCCTCGACCCCGAAAACTTTCACTTCAAGTTCGTCCAGTGACGTTATGCGCAATGCGGCGGTTTGGCTCAAAGTGGTTGAATCCGGCGCGGCGAGGTCGCCCTGATGGAGCGGCATATTGTTGTTAGATTGACAGCCAGACACAATAAAAAGGAGGCATGCGGCGAGCGCCAGAAATGCTACTTTCCAAGTCTGAAAAATTGGGGGGCAGCACATTGTTGCCGACGACCTGAGGTCGCGGCCAATATTTCTATTTGCCTGCGTCACTTGTTTTGATCTCCTGACCTTGCGTCCCACTAAAATACACTCTCCAACCCCAACTCACTTTATGAGATCCGGTATGCAAGAATCAAGTAAAGATAGTAGCTTGCGCTGGGTTTTCTCGCTCCGGGCACTGAAATTTTCTGCTTCGTTGCCTGAATATCGCGCGCGAGGCGAAAGCCGAAAAATCGGGTAGGCTGGTTGGGGTGAACAGCGTCGCCTCGCAACATTCGCATTCTGGAACTTCAGGCGCTTTTCAAGGTTTATGGTTAACTTCGCCGCCATCCTAGTTGGTGCCAAAGACAGGCATTTTGCGTCTTTCTCAGCCAAAAATCATTCATCGCTCGTTTGTTGGGCGGATTACTCATTTTGTGGTGCGTGATCCGCTGGCGCTCTCGTCTGGAATCTCCCAGATGGGAGAACGACTGGAGTGGGAGTGATCAGTGCGCTTGGTCTATGCCGTTGTGCAAATGTGGTTCGCGATCGACAGTATCTTATATAATGCGTGTAAGGATGCTATCGGTTTACTGCTTCGGGCGCAGGTGTGGGCTTCCCCCAACTATTTATCAACCAACGACAAGGCGGAATTGCCGGCACTTACGTCTTATGATCTGCCCTAGAATCGTCACCACTTGAGCTGACCGAGGCTGGGCCAGAAACGAAAGATAACTCAAAAATACACTGGAAGTCCGGGATGGTCTGCTCTCGCTGGAGAGGGGTGGGGACTCATGCTGCGTCTGTTGCCGTGAATATCTCCAAAAAAAGATGCAAAAGAAGAGACCAGTCAGTGGCCTCCTTTTTTTGTCTGTCAAACTGGGGGGGCAAGGAGGACATATCGCTGAGCCGAAATGGTCGCGGAAAATAGAACGGGTGGTTTCATCCGGAGATATAATTACTCAAGGTTCGTCTTCGCGCCGAAGCATTGGGCGTTTGATCTATTTGTCTCTACATTGGGGCGAGAGAGTATTCGACTGCCTAAAAGCTCCAGGAATATGGAGGATAATCATGTGTATCCGGCTTGGCAGAAAATGAACTACACGCAAATAAAATCGCTTTGGACACAAGAGGATACCGGACTGGAGCGAAAACTACAGAATGCTTGGGCGATGACGAAGGTCGCATATTTGAGGGTGTGTGGGGTCACTGAAGCTGATGTGATGGCAAATGACCGTGGAATTTAAGCCACAGGTTTCAGTATTTTAACAGCGACTGGTCAATAAACTGCAGAAAAAGGCACTTAAGATAGAAGTAAGCGTGTACATTCACGGTTGAAGTTGGTAGATTTAGTTAAGATTTATTATATTTTTTATTGGAGGCAATTTCGGATGAAATTTGCAAGTATGATTTCAGCGGTTGCGCTCGGAATGGTAATGACAAGCCCAGCTTTGGCGCAAGAGTCTGATGCTATCGGCGTCGCCAAGACTGTTGAAGGTGAAGTGCTGCTCGCGCGCGGGGCGGATACGATTACGCTTCAAGAAGGTGATGAGCTTTTTGAGAATGACCGGATTGTGACGCGTACAGATGCGCGTGTCGAATTGGTCGTAAATGAATGTGAGCAGGTTTTGGACCCAGTGCAGTCAATCGTAGTCGATGATGAGTTCTGCACGAAAGCGCCTCTCCAACTGGCTTCAAATAATTCTACGGGCCAGACTCCGCCAGTTAAAAGCGGGCCGAGTGTGGGCGTAATTGCAGGCGGTGGTCTACTGGTTGCAGCGATCGCAATCGCTGCAAATGACGACGACGATAATAATTCGACACCTGTCAGCCCTTGATCATCAGCGCTGAAAAAGCGCTGATTACTCGTTACAAAGCCCGTGCATAATTATTATGCGCGGGCTTTTCATATTTGTGGGTGATGTTTCTAATTCTATTTAACCAAATTGGATTGGTCGTTTAGATGCTGATCCAGCGATTGCGACTCTTGGTCTAGAGAGCGTTAGCGAGGACGGTTATGTCTGCTTGGGTGCTCTTTCAGAAGAGCGCGGTTTTGTGTTCTGATTTGCATCGCAGCTAAGGGCTTTTGGCAGGGGTCGCTCACGCCCTTTAGGCCACTGCTGGCAGCGAGGCGCTGAGAACATCGCGATTGCTTTCAGACCCCGCAAAATAGTACAAAAATTCTTCACGATGTAGGCGGTGGGACAATGATCTCGCATAGTCTTTTTTGTGAGTGGCGGTGAGAATATGTTGGGGTGGTGGAGGTGATGGTGTGTGTGCGATCAAATTCGACTGACAAAGCCGTCCGCCGGTGGTTCGCCCACTTGCTCGGACTTCTTACTTTGCACCCGATCCAGTGAACATAACCTGTATGGTTTTTATCGCTATTAGAATGTCCGTCCACAGAGAGAAGTGACGTACATAGTAAAAGTCATACTCGAGCTTGAGGCGAACATCATCCACGCTTGTTACGTGACCTTGCTTGACTTGAGCCCAGCCGCTGATTCCAGGGCGAACAATGTGGCGGTATCTGTAGAAAGGTATTTCCTTTTCATACATTGCAGATAGGTTGACGGTCTCAGGACGTGGGCCAATCCAGCTCATTTGGCCCAGCAGAATATTTATAATCTGAGGAAGTTCATCAAGACGCGACTTGCGAATAAAGCGGCCGACACGGGTGATGCGATCATCGTCGGCTTTAGTCATATCTGCGGTAGAGTCGGGGTTTGAATCATCGGCCACGCGCATAGAGCGAAATTTCAGTACGGTAAAAGGAACTCCGCGATAGCCCATGCGTTGCTGGCGAAAGATTGCCGGACCTTTACTGTCCAGGCGAATGACTATTGCGACAATCAGCATGATGGGAGCAAAAAAGATGAGGGCAAGGCAGGCCACAATACCATCGACGTAGCGCTTTGCTGGAGCATAAATAGAGTCGGGTGCCAAATGCCCGAAAGCATTTTCGGACAAATGGTCAATGCGTACCCGTCCCTGTAGGGACTCCATCAATTGTTTAGAGCCTAAGATTCGCCGTCCTTTGATTGCTTCTTCGGCAATATACCGCTCCCATTCCTCATCCAGATTATTGGCATGAAAATCGACGACCAATGGCATGGATTTAAAGTGGCTGGCGTCTTTTGGTGAATCAAAGCGTCTCCATGAGATGTTCTTGATGCGTTTGAGAGATTTTAGGTTCACCGCTCCGACGAGGCCGAACTCAGCTGTGCGGGCGCGGGCGACAGATATCATTACGGTGTAAAACCAACCGAGCATGAACACGAAGCTCATCAGGAACTGAGCGCGACTATATTGTAGGCGAAAGGCGAAGAAGACGGCCGCGATTACAAGGAAACTGGATAGGAAGGCAGGAAAAATATTGGCCATCGCACTCGATCCGGGGAGGGCCGTTACTTTCCTGAAAAACAAAAAGCCGAGTAATAGCGCTGCCAGCGTGCCGAGGAGCGTGTTGTCGTAATGGGCGACCTCATCTGGAAACCGCTCTAGACCTTTGCGGAGAATGGAAGGCAGGACAACGCTAAAGAAAAGTGCGCCAATAAGTTGATACCTTATGCGCCCAAGAGATCTCGCGAACCGTGCCCAAGCCGTTTGGGGGCCTTGCGCTGACACATGGTCAGCTGTTGTTACGTCGATGAAATTCATTCTGATTCTCACTCTACCCTAAAGCGCGATGGGGTATTTCCCATCTGCCGGCACCCACTATTATTTCTGGCAAATTCCGCCATCGCCAGAATTGGCGTTAGCGGGATTTAGGGCGTTCCCGTCGTCTCTTGGATGGTTTAATTCCCCTTTAAAATAAGCGTTCATTTTTCTAATGAGGCTTATTTTATCTCAATGCAGTTGGCTGGCTTAGCGGTGTTTCAAGTTAGTTCGTTTCCCCCTAGAAAACGCGCTAAGCTAACTGTATGGAGATAAAATCCATATGCCCTTAAGAGTCAACCTTAGGGAACCAATATAGATGTAGTCGCCATTGTGTCATTTCCTGTTATTAACTTGGCTTAGCTCGGTTTTAATAGAACTTATGTCGACTTCATCAAGTCCGTCATTAGTGATGGCCTAAGTTTAGTTCCGCGCAATGGTTGATTGGTGTAATGTCGCTCAAAAGCGGTGATACCTCAAATTGTGGAGGTAAAATGGAATGGTTCGCTTGGGCGTGTTTGCTAGGATTGCGCTTGGTTAATTGCTCAATCCGTTTGGGTTGGTGGGATCCCAGACGACATCACACCTGAGTTTCTCATGAATCATCAGAGGGAGCTGAGTAGGCAATGTAATGACGGACAGGCCATGCCGGTTATGAATGATGCTAAAATGCGGCGAGCTGTTGTGGCTCTTAAACCTCCAGCGGCTTCTGGAAACTAGGGCCAGATCTGAAGAATGCGACAATTCAGGATTCACGCTGGTGCCGCGAGGGAGAATTGAACTCCCGACCTCATCATTACCAATGATGCGCTCTACCACTGAGCTACCGCGGCGTTGCCGAAATTGAATGGCGGGCTTAGCTTAAGCGGGAGCGAATGAAAAGAGCGTTTACATAGGAAATGCACGCAAAATGGCAGACAAAACATCCACTGAGCAGCGCGAGGTCCGGCGAAAGGCCGCTTTACGGGCAAATCTGAGGCGGCGTAAAACGGCTGCGCGGTCTACGAAGGTGCAAAATGATGCAGAAACGGGCGATTCTGGGCGCAAAAATGAGAGCTGACACATTACAGCCCTTTCAAAGCCGCGAAGCGCTGTATAAGTCGGTTCTATGGATAGATTAAGCATTCTCGGCGGCACTCCTCTGAATGGCCGCATTCCCGTCTCTGGCGCTAAGAATTCGGCGCTGAAACTGATGGTGGCTTGCCTGTTGACGGATAAGCCGATCACGCTGACCAATATGCCCAATTTGGCTGATACGCGGTTTTTGAGCCAATTGCTCGAATCGCTCGGCGTTGAAGTGTATTGGCCCAAGGGCGATTCGACCTGTCATTTGAATGGTGGCGAGCTGAAAAGCACAATCGCGCCGTATGAGCAGGTGCGTAAGATGCGCGCCAGCTTCAATGTGCTGGGGCCGCTTATTGCGCGTTCTGGTCATGCGACGGTGTCGCTGCCCGGTGGCTGCGCGATTGGCGCGCGCCCGGTTGATCTACACTTGCAAGCGCTTGAGGCGATGGGCGCGGATTTGCGGGTGGAGCAGGGTTATGTGAAGGCAGCGGCTATTCACGGGCTGAAAGGCGCGCACATCAATTTCCCGTTCCCGAGTGTTGGCGCGACCGAGCATGCGATGCTGACGGCAACGCTGGCCAAGGGAAGGACCATTCTGGAAAATGCGGCGCGTGAGCCGGAGATTGAAGATCTGGCTGATTGCTTGAACGCGATGGGCGCGGAGATCGCGGGCGCGGGTACGGGGCGTATCCAGATCGATGGCGTTGAGGCGCTGAATGGCGTGACGCATTCTGTGATGCCTGACCGGATTGAGGCGGGCACCTATGCGATGGCCGCCGCTGCAGCGGGCGGTGATGTGACGCTTGATGGCGCGCCGGTCAAAGCGCTGGGCGCAATGATACAGGCCATGCGCGAGGCGGGTATTGCTGTCGAGCCGAATGAGGACGAGTCGACCTTGCGGATTACGCGCAATGGGTCAGCGCTTAAGGCCGTGTCGATCTCTACCCAGCCGTACCCCGGTTTTCCAACTGACTTGCAGGCGCAGTTTATGGCGCTGATGAGCTTGGCCGATGGCACGAGCATCATTCGTGAGACGATCTTTGAAAACCGTTTCATGCATGCGCCGGAGCTAACGCGTCTTGGCGCTGACATTACTGTGCGCGGGCAAGAGGCCGTCGTGCAGGGCGTGTCCGGGCTGACCGCTGCGCCTGTGATGGCAACGGATTTGCGTGCGTCTGTGTCGTTGGTGATTGCAGCATTGGCGGCAGAAGGCGAAACGGAAGTGAGCCGGATTTATCATCTGGATCGCGGGTTTGAGCGCCTTGAAGAGAAATTGAATGCTTGCGGCGCCCAAATTCGGCGCTTGTCGGGCGAAGAAGAATAGAGAGCCGATTGGGGCCGGGCATGAACGAGTTAAAACCATTACGGCTGTTGGCACACAGCGCTGAAGATCTTGAAGTCATCTCTGCCTCTGTTCAGGACGCAGTGGTGAAGGCGGGGAATTTGTCTTTCAATGCTAAGCGGCGGAGGTTTTCGTTAGAGCTGAACCGATTCCGTTGGGAAGACGGGACGCGTAAGCGCAAGCAGGGTGAGCGTGTGCGGGCCTTGTTAGCGTTTGATGGCGTATTGGGTGTGCGTACCCGTGCGATCACCAAGGTGGACCCTGAGCTTATTCTATCGGTCTTGCAGGTTAGCTTTACGCCTGCTGAAGAAGCGCCGGCGGGCACGGTGACGTTGATGTTTGCAGGCGATGGCGAACTGGCGCTCGATGTTGAGACGTTGGATGTGACGTTGCTGGATAGTGATTATGCGTGGCCGACGAAAAATCTGCCTAGCCATGAGAGACGAAAGCGATGAGATTGGCTACACCGCTTGCCAATAAGGGCGCAGGGGCGCTGAGGAATAAGTAATGGGCCGCTATTTCAAACATACAGATGCCGACTTTGATCGTTTGATCGCAGCGTTTCTTAAAGAAGAACGCTCTGCGGAAGACGATGTTGCGGGTGTTGTGCGTAAAATTATCGACGATGTGCGTGTGCGCGGCGGCGAGGCGGTTGCTGAATACACGACGAAGTTTGATGCGTTAGCGCTGAGCCCGGCGACGCTGCAGTCTGATAATGTGAATTTGCATCTGCTGGCGACGAAGTGCCCGCAGGATTTGCGTGACGCGATCGATTTCGCGCATGATCGGATTGCGCGGTATCATGAGGCGCAACGCCCGAGCGACCATAAGTTTGAAGACGAGGCCGGTGTTGAGCTTGGCTGGCGCTGGACGTCGCTGGAGTCTGTTGGGGTGTATGTGCCCGGTGGTCGCGCGTCTTACCCGTCGTCTGTTTTGATGAATGTCGTTCCGGCGCAGATTGCGGGTGTGGATCGCATCGTCATGGTCGCCCCGGCGCCGAATGGCGAGCTGTCGCCAGCGGTGGCTTATGCGGCGGTGAAGGCCGGGGTTGAAGAATATTACCCGATTGGCGGGGCGCAGGCCGTCGCGGCATTGGCGTTTGGCGCAGGCCAGCTTGAGCCTGTGGATAAAATCGTTGGGCCGGGCAATGCCTATGTCGCCGAAGCGAAGCGCCAAGTGTTCGGAACTGTGGGAATCGATACGATTGCCGGGCCGTCGGAGATACTTGTGATTGCTGACCATACGGCTAATCCTGAATGGGTAGCAGCTGATTTGCTGTCTCAAGCCGAGCATGACCCGTCCAGCCAATCCATCCTTATCACTGTGGATGAAGCTGTGGGCAAGGCTGTGGAAATAGCTGTTGAAAACCAGTTAAAAACACTGGAGACTGGCGCGCGGGCGCGTGAGTCTTGGGAGCGTCATGGCGCGATCATTCAGTTAGCTAACCTCAAAGCAGCGGCCAAGCTGGCCAATAAGATTGCGCCTGAGCATTTGGAGTTGTCGATTGAGGAACCGGGCGCTTTGCTGCCGGAGATCCGCCATGCGGGTGCAGTGTTCCTTGGTCACCATACCCCAGAGGCGCTGGGCGATTATGTCACTGGGTCTAACCATGTGTTGCCGACCAGTCGCGCCGCGCGGTTCTCATCAGGCCTTGGCTTGCACGACTTCTTGAAGCGCATGAGCATTCAGCGCGTTGGCCCCGAAGGGCTCGCTGCGCTGGCGCCCGCAGCTTTGCGCCTTGCGGCGGCTGAGGGGTTGCCTGCGCACGCGCGTTCTATCTCCATACGATCTAATCGGGGAGATGACGGATGAGCAGCGAGCGGCTGATTGCCGTAGAGATTGATGACGAGACGCTTGGCGCGTCTGGCCCCGACGCGGAGCATGAGCGGCGCGTGGCCATTTTTGATTTGATCGAAGAAAATAGCTTCTCTTTGCCCGACCATAAATGTGGACCGTACAAGCTTGCGCTGAGCCAGCAAGAGCGACGCTTGGTGTTTGCGGTCCAGAATGAAGCGTCGGAAGACGTGCATACATTTATTATGTCGCTTGGGCCGTTTCGCGGCGTAATTCGAGATTACTTCATGATTTGCGATAGCTACTATGACGCTATTCGTAACCAGACGTCGCACCAGATTGAGGCGATTGATATGGCCCGGCGTGGGATCCACAATGAGGGATCTGAATTGCTGGGGGAGCGTCTTGAGGGCAAGGTCGATATCGACTTTCAGACATCTCGTCGCTTGTTCACGCTGATCTGTGCACTGCATGCCGGACAAGCCCGCGCGGCGGGTTAGCATTGCGCGTAAAAAAACGCCCAGCCTTTTGCAAGAACTGGGCGTGCCTCTGGGAGGAGGAAAGGGTGTTCTTGTCTTTAGAAGTAGGCGCGTAATGAGAAGCGGAATGAGCGCGGGTGCACCGGGTGGAAGTGAGTGTCTTCCACAGGTGATGCCTCGCCCAATAGCTGGCTTTCATAGAAATAAGTGATGTCGTTATCATCAGAGTCGAGAAGGTTGAGCACATCCACACCGGCGCGGATGTTGCCGAAGCGTTTTTCTATGCCGAGGTTCACGATGCTGGTGGGTTCTGAGCGAACGCTATTGTCTTCAATAAGGGAAGATTCGCCGAGATAACGCAGTCGGAGGGACGCGGTGAGTTCATCTGGTCCGATCCATGTTGCACCGAGGCCGCCTGCGAACTCAACTGAGTTTGGTACGCGGTCTTGGCCGGATGGGGCGTCGTCAAAGCGGGCGTGGGCCCACGCAGCTTGGCCGTCGAATACCCACGCATCGTTCGGTTGCCAGAAGCCCGATACTTCAACGCCTTGGCGGCGTGTAGCGTCGGAGGGCTCAGACGTGCCTGCATCACCAACAAAGATCAGCTCACTGTCTAGGTTGAGAGCGAAGTATGAGGCGGAGAGGTTGAGTGTCTCATTGGGCTGATAGCGCACGCCTATCTCACCGCCTGTGCCTTTTACGAAGACATCAACCGGTGTGGCCGGGGTTAAAGTGGCGGGATCTAGTGTGATAACGTCGCCTCGCACATCGTTTGAATGGAAACCTTGGCCGAAGCCGACATAGCCTTCCAGAGTGGGCGTGAAAGCGTAGGCGGCTGAGAATTTCGGGCTGAGGGTGACATCGCTGCCATCGCCGGAATTGGCGGCAATGTTTGATGTTACATCGAACGACAAAGCGTCAGCGCGAAGGCCTAGGGTTGTGCGCAGTTTCTCGTTCCAGTGCAGTGTGCCCTCAGTCCATGCTTCGGCGGCGTAGAGGGTGACATCATCATCGCGAATGGTGCCAGTGATGGCGCGCTGCTGTGTGGTCTCTAGCGCGACACGGTCGATGAGGTCAGCTTGTAATGAGCCACCAGCACGTACGGTGACAGGGAGGCCGCCAAAGGTGACCTCGCGTGTGATATCTCCGCGTACGCCATAATTTGTGCGGCGGTCGATTTGCACGAACTGGTCGCCATTGGCTTGGTCAATGTGGAAGGTCGGGTTGCCGTAAAGGTCTAGTGCGTATTTCTGCGCGAAGGCCATCACTTTGGCGTTCTCCCACTCCAACCCAGCGGTGGCGATGAAGCGATGGGTTTTGCCGCCGAGCGTTGGGTCGAGTGATCCGAAGCGCGTGATGGTGCCTTGATCGACTGCGCGCTGAGGGATTTGGTCGGTCGCCTGCCAGTCATTGGTGTAGCCGAGCAATGAGAGGCGGAGTGTTTT
This sequence comes from Hyphomonas sp., assembly GCA_033851975.1. Taxonomy (GTDB): domain Bacteria; phylum Pseudomonadota; class Alphaproteobacteria; order Caulobacterales; family Hyphomonadaceae; genus Hyphomonas. The sequence goes on from JAWSVJ010000002.1 coordinate 327,782, forward strand.
ATTGCCAAGGTCTTCGGAGTATTTTGCGACGCCTTGATACTTGGAGAGATCTTCAGGGATGTCGAATGGGCCGTCGCCGCTCTCATGATTGACCGCGAGTAACAGGTCGCCATTGCCGAGCTTTAGGTCGCCCACAGCGAGGATGCGGAAATCGCCGCTATCTTCGACGGACAATTCGGCGAAATTTTCATCCACCGTGTCGTATGTTTTCAGGTAAGCGGCACCAGCGGCGGAGTAGTCGCCATTTTGGGCGTAGTGGACGCCTTTTTGGAAGGAGACGGTTTCGACGAGTTCTGTGATGATGAAGTTGAGGTCGAGATAGCCGCTCATGTGTGCATGGCTGCGAAGGTTGAGCGGTACGCCGTCAATGTAGCCTGCGAAGTCTGTCCCGTGATCGAGATTGAAGCCGCGCATATAGTATTGGTTGGCCTTGCCGCCGCCAGAGTGCTGCGTTGCGATCATGCCGGGGATAACCTCGACGAGCTCACCGGGGCGAGCCAGCGGGCGCAGGTCAAAATCACTATACCCGACGACGCCTTCAGAGGCAGCTTGCGCTTCACCGATTTGCTCAATCGCTCGGCCCCAGACGTGAATGATGTCTTGAACATACATGTCATCATTGGTGGCGACTGGTTCCTCAGGCACTTCCTGCGCGAGTGCGTGCATCGCTGGGAACAGGCATGAGGCCAAGAGAGCGAGTTTTAGTGATTTCATGTTGAGGTGTCTCCAAAACGGTGGGCGAGAAGTGTTTAATGTAGTTAGCTATCATTACCAGTTTTTGGGTCAATAGATTATGTGTGAATGATTTGCAGTTCGCTGTATTCTGCGTGCGTGAATTGAGGAATTCGCCGTGTCTGCGTGGTGACTTTGCGGGGCCGACAGACGATTGGGCGGGGCCTATGGAAATAATGTCGTGTTTGGTGGAACAAAACTCATACGTGTTGTAAGGGCAACGGGCGCAGCTAGTCGCATGTAATGATTTGTGTTTTGTGTATTTTTTGGATGCGCGGGTGGCAGAAGTTGGCGATCTGCGTCAGACCATGCTGAAGCTAAACTTGCCGGAATCCCTTCAAAAGGTTATGGCCCAACCCAACATATATTGTGGCGGCGCATTGGACCGTCTTTATTGGAGACTTCATGGCGAAGGAAGAATTGATCGAATTTGAAGGCACAGTTGCTGAACTGCTGCCGAATGCTACGTTCCGCGTAAAGCTGGACAATGAGCACGAGATCATTGCTCACACTGCGGGCAAGATGCGTAAGAACCGTATTCGGGTGCTTACTGGCGACCGCGTAATGGTGGAAATGACACCGTATGACCTGACCAAGGGTCGCATTACATACCGTTTCAAATAGTTTGCCGCAGGGACAAGGCTGATGCCTGAATTGCCGGCTTTGCCCCTTGTTTTGGCCAGCGCCAGTCCGCGCCGCCAAGACCTGCTCGCCCAGATTGGCATTATCCCGGCGAAGATTGCCCCCACTGATATTGATGAGACCCCGCTAAAGGGTGAGCTGCCGCGTGCGCTCGCCTTGCGTTTGGCGGGTGAGAAAGCGGCTGCTTCGCAAGAGGCTGGCTTCGTGCTGGCTGCGGACACCGTTGTGGGCGTGGGGCGGCGGATATTGCCAAAGACCGAAGCGCGCGAAGAGGCCGACACGTGCCTGCGACTAATGTCTGGCCGGGCGCATCAAGTGGTCACAGGCATTGCGGTGCGAAACCCCGAGGGGGTTATTCAAACCAAGGCCGTGATGACACGCGTGCAGCTTAAGCGGCTGACGGAGCGTGAGATTGCCGATTACCTCGACAGTGACGAATGGCGCGGCAAAGCTGGAGGCTATGGCATTCAGGGGCGCGCAGCTGCTTTTGTGGCGCATTTGTCGGGCAGCTATACCGGCGTGGTTGGCCTGCCGATCTATGAAACTCGCGCACTGCTAATTGGCATGGGCTGGAGGTAGACCAAACGCTTTGTTAGGCGCGTTCCATCTGGACAACAGCTAGCACACTCATCCCTATGACAGTCGCCATGGCCCACCATAAGGGCGTGGTTGTTCGTGTACTTTGTGACAGTTCGTTCTTCGTCGTGTCGAGCACTTGGCTGAAGGATATTTCAAGCCCGGACATGTTAGCAATCAAGTCAGGCATTTGAGCGCCTGCGAGCACGCCGCCAGCCAAACCGGCCATTGCCAAGATCCAGCGTCGTTTCGTGTCTCTCACAGACACTTGCTGCATGACGGATGAAACAAACTGATCGCCGCCCAGTTCTAAGCTCGCGTCTTCTTCTTCGAACAAGTCGGAGAGGTCTGAATATTCGTGTGGAGCGGTCATCGCGTTAGGTTCCCTGTGGCGGTATTAGTAGTGCCCATAAATTGTCTTAGCGCAGCAACGCCCCGTGTTACGTGCGATTTGATTGTGCCGAGTGGCCAGCCTGTTGCCTCGCATATTTCACGATGACTAAGCCCGGCGGCGACACACATGACGACGCAAATTCTTTGCTGGTCTGGCAGCGTTGCTAAGGCGCGCGCCAGATCTATTCGGTCGCCCGCCAGTGTGGCGGAGGTGTCGATGTCTGCCAATCGGTCATCATCACGCTCCTGAGCCTGCTCTGTGCGTTTGCGGCGAGCCTGTAAGAATTCACGATAGCAGATTGTGCACAGCCATGACCGGAAATTTCCACCTGAGTATGTGGTGATTTTTCGCCATGCTGTCAGGAAGGCGGCTTGGGCGATGTCGTCACCGTCGGCAGGCGATCCCGCGAGACGCCGCGCCATGCCTCGCACGCGGGCCTGATGGCGGCGCACGAGTTCGGCAAAGGCGGCTTCATTACCATCTTGGGCCGCGGATGCGAGGTCGGGATCAGATTGCACGTCCCGGCCTCCCACCGTGATGAGTCGTAGATCAGGCTGCTGGCGCATTCTTCTTGGCTCCCGCCCAGAGACCAAGGTAAGCGAGACCCATTATGATCGGAAATCCTGCAACACCAAACATCGGGAAGATAGGTTCACCTTCTTGGATGCCGACGACCACGGCAAGAATGGAGAACGCGATACCGAAGGCGATGAATAAGGTGCCGCGCCGTAGGTCTGCTCTCACTGGGTCTGCAACGGCGGACATTTTTTCAATAAGCTCACTAGAAACGGGTTGGCCCGAGTCAATGGCGTGGCGGATGGTTTCGTGGATCGTTTTGCGCTTGCGGGCGCTGAAAACGCTGACGAGATAGATCACGAGCGTGATGGTCGCGAAGAAGAAAAACGGGACGAGAATATCTTCTGTCATGGTGGCATCCTTATGTTTGGTTAGGCGCGAAATTGCGCTTTCAATACATAAGATGCACCGGCGGGGCTGTTTGGATGCACGCGCCCGCGAAAAAACTTACCGATTGTAGAAATCAAACTCGATGCGGTAGCGCACATTGCCTGCGCCCATTGAGAGGTCGTAGTCCTCAAAGCCGTATGTGTAGTCGAACCGAACAGACTGTGACGGCAGGCTGGCGCTGTTGCGGCGACGGATTTCTCGGCGGAACTCCATAATGTTCACAGGGCCACCATACAGGTCTGCGAGCGTATCAATATTGCCGATCACGCGCATGTTGCCGTTGCCGCGCCGGGCATTGGCGCCAAACTGCATGCCATCGTCTTCGCCGCGCATGGTCATTCGATAGTCGAAATCGATCGTGTCGAAATAGGTAGCAGAGTTAGTTGCGCCAGCTTGGCTGACTGGGAAGACTTGAGCGGATAGGTAAAAGTCTGTGCGGCTGCTGACGTAAAAGCTGCGCTGGGCGGTGGTGGCTACGCCGACAAGATCAGTATTCTCATTCAGTGTGAACGGGTTGAGGCTGTCACTGGCGTCGAGGAAGCCCTCGCTGGAGCCGCCTGTAGGTTCAAAGTCAATTGTACCGTCGCCGTCCGTGTCGATGCCGAGGCGCATACCTTCATCTTGTAACGGGACGGCTGTCAGGCCCTCTGTGCGCGTGCCGGTGATGACGGGGTTTACGTCACCATTGCCGTCAAATGGATTACCCGACCATGGGATCATGCGTCCATTGGACGGAACGGTTCCGCCCGTCGCGAAGACGAAATTATCGTAGACGTCAAAGGAGAAGCCGTCATGCACAACGACACACCCATATACCCGGCAATAGTAATCAGAATCGAGCCATGAGGCTGCCGCTTGTGATGCGGGCCAGAATGCAGCAGCGCAGAGTGCCAGTATTCGGGGCGTGCTAATTGACAGGGGCGGCCTCGATGACGGGCTTTGCGCTTTTGATTGTTTCATCCCTTGTGGCCGGTTCAGCGTCTGCGGTTGGTTCGGTCTCAACGACTGGTTCAACAATTTCTTCCGGCTTCATCTCGGTTTTAACTTGGTATGTCGGTAGCGTTTCCATTTCGCCTTCCATTTGTGGGGCGAAGATATTGTCGAGATGAACTGACACAATGGCGTCTGCGGGAAGCGGTGCTTCGAGCGGCACACGGAAATCGCGAACGCCTTCATTCAGGATGACCAAATTGCCAACAGGAATAGTCTGGGTTTCGCCAGCGGCATCGATTTGGACACTGCCCTTAAGGCGCGCATGGGCGTTACCGGGGTTTACGATGTGAAGGTCGATTGATGTTTGGCCAGTTTCTGTAACGCTCATACCGCTATCGATGATTTCAGGCGTTGAGTTTGCGGTGCCGGCAGTAAGATAAAAGAGTGAGGCGATCTGATATTTCTTCCATACGCCTGACTGGCCGCCGCGTTCTTCCGGCAAAACGGTTGAAGCGAGGAGGGCAAACCGGAAATCACCGGCCCGGTTAAGGCGTGATGGAGTGGCCATATCGACGACGATCTGCTCTGATTCGCCTGGCTTTAGCGTCACAAATGCCGGGCTGAACCGTACCCATTCAGCGGCGGAATCAACAGTTTCACCGGGAGGGGTCAATTCGATTTGGCCGTCTTGATCCAGCGTCCAATCAGCAAGGCCGAGGGTGAGGGAGATAGTTTTTTCCTGATGCACATTCGCCAGTGTAACGACTTGGCGGCTTCGGTCGCCGGGTTCAACTTCCATCTCAACAGTGGTGGGCTGAAGGCCGATGCCGAATGCTGCTGCTACGGGTGCTGCAATGCCAGCGAAAAGCAGGGCTGAGAGAGCGAGGCGGGCGCGGGAGGAAATAGTCATAAGACGGGAGCATCCTTTTTTAGTATGCAGGTGCGTTTTTCCTTTTCTTGGCAGAATAGAGTTACTGAGGGGTTTAATTTGCTGTGGTCTACGTGGTTGCGTAAGCGTTCGAGCGCATATATTTGCGGTGAGGTATGGTGAAAATTACCCCCAAAAAGCTGCGGAAACCGCATATCGCTGCCGACCTTACGACCACCGAGGGCCGCGCGCGCGCCAATCGTGAGACGATGTGGGGCGATCATGGGTTTTTGCGTTTGCGCTTTAGCAATCTGCACCAGATTTCTGACAAGATGTGGCGCGCCAATCAGCCGAACCCAAAACAGGTGGCTGAACATGCCAAGCAGCGCGGCATTAAAACCATCATCAATCTGCGGGGTGTGAGCACCAAAGGCTACTATCTGCTTGAGAAAGAGGCCTGTGAGGCGGTCGGCGTTACGCTGGTCGATTATCAGATGTTTTCGCGAGATACGCCGACGAAAGACGCTATTTACGGCGCGCGGGATTTATTCAACACGATTGAATATCCGGCGATGATGCACTGCAAATCTGGCGCTGACCGGGCGGGAATCATGTCGGTTTTCTACATGTTATTGCATGAGAAGGCGCCATTTGCGGAAGCGGTGAAGCAGCTGTCGTTCAAATATTTGCATGTAAAGCACGGCAAGACCGGTATGCTCGATTTCTTCTTTCAGACCTATGCTGACTACAATGAGGGACGCGCGATAGAGGCGTGGAAGCCCTTTCTGGACTGGATTGAAGAGGATTATGACCGCCTTGAAGTGAAGGCCGCTTTCCTTAAGGATTTCGGAAAAGGCGTGCAGGTCGATAAAATTTTGAAGCGCGAATAGGCTTTGTGCCAAGCGACTTCCGTGCTTGTTTCCGCGTGAAACATTTTTTGGAGAATCCGATCATGAGTTCACTGCGTCAGGCCGTTTTGGCCGTTTTGGTCATTGGGGCGCTTAGTGCTTGTGGCGAAACAAGTGACCGAACTGCGTTGACGCAAACTTGTGTCGATCAAGGCGAGAGCCTAGAGGCATGTACCTGCATCACGGCGGCTATGGAAGAAAAGCTTAGTTCCAAATTGTTTAAGCGCTCTGTGCAGGTTGTGGCTCGTGAAAAGCGGGACGTCGAAAAGTTTATTGATAGCCTGTCTGATGAGCAGCAGAGTGAATATAAAGCGGCCTTAGATCACATGTTCAGTTGCAAACTGGCCCCACCTGTGGAGGAAACACCAACAAATTGATGTGTAACGGCATCATTTAACAAAAACACGTATTGCCCCGCTGTCAGAATGAGGTGACGGGGCTGCCGGTTAAAGGCTAAATTCAACGGGTCAACAGAAGGGGTTTCCCATGAAGTTTTTCATTATTAACAGTTTTCGTATCATGGTGTACGTTGCGTACATCGCGGTCATCCTCGCTGGTATTGCGCTGGGTATCTATCAAAAAGGCGCTTTCACGGGCGAATTGCTCGGCCTTACGGGCGGGCTCGCTCAAGTGGCTGACTTTGCCGTGTTTAGTTTCGGCGGATGGATTGCGGCCAGCCTGGTTTGCGGCCTGATCGTGACCATGATGGATATTCGCGACGATATTAACGACAGATTGCCGGACGCACGCCGCGATATGTAGTTTGCGGAATCGCGAAAATTAATACACGTTCAAAGTCGTCGGCCTTTAACTGGGCTGACGACTTTTTTCTTTTGGAGGAAATTTCGTGGAAACAATAGATATTGCGGCAATCTATGTTGGACTCAACATTTTGGTTCTGGTGTGGTTGGCCCTTCGCGTTGCTAGCGGACGCAACAAGCACAGTGTCAATCTTGGTACCGCTGGCATAGACGATATGGAACTGCGAGTGCGAACTCATGGCAACGCAACTGAGTATGCGCCTGCATTTATGATAGGACTTATCGTTGCAAGTTTTGTCGGTGTCGGGGCTTTGGCACTGCACATATTAGGTGCTGGGTTCACAATTGGGCGTGTGCTGCACGCGATTGGATTACCCGCCAAAATTCTTGTTTTGCGCGTCATCGGGATGCTTCTGACATGGATCGGGTCAATCGGAATCGCTGGATTGATCATTTATCACGCATTGGTCTAGCACTTCTGATATTGCGCCCGCGACCGGCACAGTCCATCTAACGGATATGACTGATTTTAAAACACAGCCAGAGGCATTGCTGTCTGGCCTGATCGATAAATGCCTGAAAGCTGGTGCGGACGCTGTTGATGTACGCGTTGGCACGTCAGAGGGCGTGAGCGTGGCCGTGCGCGAGGGCAAACAAGAGAGCATCGAGCGCGAGGAAAGCGTTGGCGTTTCGCTACGGTGCTTTTATGGGCCGCGTCAGGCGCATGTGTCTGGTGCTGACTTGTCTGATGATGCACTAACCGCTTTGGCGGAGCGCTGTACAGCGATGGCCAAAGCTGTGCCGGATGACAAGTATTGCGGCCTCGCGCCTGCTGCTGATCTGGCCACGGGCGATGTTGATATTGATCTGACGGGCGATCTGGAATTGTCCGCAGAGTATTTGAAGGCCGAGGCTTTAGAGGCTGAAGAAGCCGCACTCGCAGTGGACGGCGTGAAAATGACCGGCGGCAGCGGCGCGGGATGGCACAAGACAAGCCGCTGGGTTGCTTCGTCTGAAGGGTTCACAGCGTTTCGCACAGGCACGTCGAGCAGCGTCGGGCTGTCTGCCGTTGCCGAGCGTGATGGCGCGATGGAGCGCGATTATGAGAGCAGGGCCTCGCGTCTTATCACAGATCGCCCTAGCGCCGCCGAAATTGGCAAGATAGCAGGTGAGCGCACGGTTGCGCGGCTGGGGTCTCGCAAGATTGAGACGCAAAAAGCGGCTGTGATCTATGACCGTCGCGTGTCCGCTAGCCTGATTGGCGCGTTCATCTCTGCGATCTCCGGACCGTCGATCGCGCGCGGGGTGAGCTATTTGAAAGACAAAATGGGCGAGCAGGTGTTCGCTGAGGGTGTTTACATCACCGACGACCCGTTCCGCCCTATGGGCATGGGTAGCCGCAACCATGATGGCGAAGGCCGCCCTGTGCAGGTGACTGATCTGATTGAGGATGGCCGATTGACCAACTGGTTGCTCAACGGCCCGTCGGCGAAACAATTGGGCCTGAAGCCCAATGGGTTTGCATCAATTGCGTTTGGTGATCCTCCCAGCGTGACGACCTCTAACCTGTCCCTGCGGGCGGGTGAGAAATCGCAAGCTGAGCTGATGCGCGACGCCGGGTCTGGCCTGTTGGTAACCGATATGTTCGGCCCGTCGATCAACCCGAATACGGGTGACTATTCTGTCGGTGTTGCGGGCTTCTGGTTTGAAGGCGGTGCGATCCTGCATCCGGTGTCTGAGGTAACAATTGCGGGCGATTTGCCGAGCATGTTTGCACGCATGGTGCCGGGGTCTGATCTGGAATTGCGCGGCACGCGGGATGCGCCGAGCATTCTGGTCGAGGATATGAGCCTTGCGGGTAGCTGATCCATCGCTTTCTGATGATATGGTCATACTACGAGGCCTCGCGCTTGAGGCGGGGCAGCTAGCGCTTTCATTCAAGACAGGTGGGCGCAGCGCGTCGGCTTGGGAGAAAGAAGGCGGTAGCCCGGTCACTGAAGCGGATATTGCCGTGAACAAGCTCTGCGAAGAGCGCTTGGGCACGGCGCGGCCTGACTATGGCTGGCTGTCTGAAGAGACGCTGGATGACCCTGCCGCGCGCCAGAAACCACGTTGCTGGGTGGTCGACCCGATTGATGGCACGCGCGCTTATATGCGCGATGATCCGCATTGGTGCATTGGCCTCGCAATCGTTGAGAATGGCGAAGCGATTGCAGGCGTGCTGTATGCGCCGGCTCTAGGCCAGCTTTATGAGGCGCGCCGGGGCGGCGGGGCGTATCTGAACGGTGATCGCCTTCAAGTTTCCGCTCATCAAAGCGAGGCAGGCTGTCGTTTGATCGCGTCTGAGGCCACAGCCAAAAGCCAGCACGCGCGTGAGCCATGGCCGGACCTGACCCTATCGATGCCCAAGCCGAATTCGACTCTATTACGGCTTGCTTATGTAGCCTCTGGCGAGTGGGATGCGACTTTGGTTTTGGGGCGGAAATCTGACTGGGATCTTGCTGCAGGCGCCGTGCTTGTTAACGAAGCTGGCGGGCTGGCCACCACGCATCTTGGGGAGGCGTTAGTATTTAACCGCTATATTCCTGCACAAAGAAGCATCATCGCGGCTGGAAACGCGCTACATCCTCTGTTAGTGCGCCGGTCAGGTTATGTATCTATACCCGATCCACAAGACGCTGCCGGAACGCAAGTCTAATTTACCCTTATGGAGCAGCCCAATGAGCGCCTCAGAAACAACATCGAAACAACTCCTTCATCTCGTCTTTGGCGGTGAGCTTAAAGACGTTAAAGAAGTTGAGTTTGAAGACCTGTCTAAGGTCGATTTTGTCGGTGCGTTTGCATCATACGCCGAGGCCTATGACGCGTGGAAGAATGCAGCCCATCGCACTGTAGACAATGCAGAAATGCGCTATTTCATCCTGCATGCTCACAAGATGATGGACCCTGAAACCGGCGATCATCACCACGTCTAATCTCGGTGGCTAGCAAACCCAAAAAGAGGTCTCTGACCCGCCTGTTTAAAACGCACTTCTGGCCTCAGAAGAGTTGGTTTATTGCGGGAACGGTGTTTGCTTTGCTGACGGCGCTGGCCGGTGTTGGCTATGTCGCTGTGTTGAACTTTGTGGGCGACGGGCTGCAGCGGCTCTTTGAGAGCGACGATGCGATTGCACCGGGCGCGATTTGGCTCGGCATTGGCGTCATTGTGGCACTGACGGCGGCGCGTGCGCTGTGCATGTATGCGATGACCATGTTCAACAATACCGGCGTGCAGCGCGGCCTCGTGACTATTCAGACGGTGCAGTATGATGCGCTGACGGATGGGGATTTCTCGCGCGTCGCCGATGATAAATCTGGCCAGTTCGTGTCGCGGTTTATCAATGATGTGAACGCCATTCGCGACGCCGCTTTGCGGTTTGCCAACAACTTCACCAAAAGCCTTGCGACTGTAATAGGTGTTCTGATTTGGCTGTTCTGGACGGACTGGCAACTGGCGCTGATTATCGTGGTGGTTTACCCGCTGGCGCTGGGGCCTGTTGTCGCAATCGGCAATGCCGTGCGGGCGCGGTCTAAGAAGGCGCAGCAGCAGATTGGCGAGGTCACGTCCTTGCTGTCTGAGGGCTTCCAATCGGCCCGCGCGATCAAGGCTTATGGGCTGGAGGATTACCAGAAAGAGCGGGCGGAGAAGAGCTTTGCGGAGCGGTCGCATCTGTTCCTCAAAGTGTTGAGCCAGCGGGCGGGGGTGGACCCTGTGCTGGAGGTTGTTGGCGGGGTTGCGCTGGCGGCTTTGCTGGGCTTTGTGGCGTGGCGAATCTCTAATGGTGACAACACGTTGGGCGATTTGCTTGGGGTGATTGGCGCGGTCGCTGTGGCGGCGCCTGAGGTGCGAGCGCTTGGCTCTATCAGCGCGGTGGCGCAAGAGGGCGCGGCGGCGGCGGACCGGGCGTTCGAGATCATCGATGCCCCAATGGATATTGCAGATGCGGCCGATGCGGAGGTGCTGTCGGGCGCAAGCGGCGCGGTGGCGTTCAATAACGTGCACTTTGCGTATCCGGACGGGACAAAGGCGCTAAATGGCGTGCAGTTTGATGCAAAACCGGGCGAAACGGTTGCAATAGTGGGCGCTTCTGGCGCGGGCAAGTCGACCATCTTCAATTTGCTGCTCCGCCTTTATGACCCAATCTCCGGCGCGGTGAAGATTGACGGGCGGGACGTGAAATCCGTCACCGGGCAATCCCTTCGCGCGGCGATGGGGCTCGTCTCTCAAGATACGTCTCTGTTTGATGATACGGTCGGCGCCAACATCGCGCTCGGCCAGCTTGGCGCGCCGAAAGAGGCGATCATCGCGGCGGCGAAAGCGGCCAATGCGCATGACTTCATTGAGGCGCTTCCCGGCGGCTATGATTCCCCGGCGGGCGAGATGGGGCGCAACCTGTCTGGTGGCCAGCGGCAACGTGTGGCCCTTGCGCGGGCTATCTTGCGCGGCGCACCTGTCTTGCTGCTGGATGAGGCGACCTCGGCGCTGGACGCTGAGAGTGAAGCCAAGGTGCAGGCCGCGCTGGCCGAATTCGCCGTGGGCCGCACCACCCTCATCATCGCGCACCGTCTCTCCACCGTCCGCGCCGCCGACCGCATCATCGTGATGGAAGAAGGCCGCGTCGTGGAAGAAGGCACACATGACGCGCTGATGGAGCAAAATGGTGCGTACGCGAACCTTGTGGCGTTGCAGTTGAGTTAGGGAGTGGGGCGCAAAGTGAATACCGGGCCAACAAAGACTATGTGCGGGAATTTCACAATGAATTTGTTTCGCGACGAAATTTTGCCATGTCAGTAGTCATCATAACCCTCCTGCTTGCATCAGCAATCGTACACGCAGGTTGGAATGCACTCGTAAAAGGAGGTGAAGATCGCCTCTGGTCTATCTCAATGATTTCGTTGATTGGGGCGTGTGCCGCGCTGCCATTCGCCGCTGTCTTAGGGGCGCCGTCGTTACGGAGCCTTCCTTTTCTCCTTTTGTCGGCATTTCTGCAAATCGGCTACTGTCTATTCTTGATCAGGGCTTATCGCGATGCAGATCTTGCGAGCGTGTATCCTATCGCTCGCGGCTCCGCCCCTCTCCTCGTTACTCTAGGTGCGAGTGTATTTGCTGGCGAACTTCCGAGCGTCTACGGACTGGTCGGAACGGCCTTCATTTCTTTCGGTATCTTCATGCTGGTTGTCGGAGCGAGCAGACCAGACATGAAGTCGATTCTCGCTGCGCTAATTGCTGGCTTATTTATCGCCTCCTACATGGTCGTCGACGGTATCGGCGTTCGCGTTTCTGGTCATGCTATCAGTTACGCAGCATGGCAAGCCGTATGCGCTGGCTTCATGATCCCGGTCTCGTATATTGTAATCAGAGGGCGTCTGTTACCCCTTCCACATGGACGCAAAGGTATTTCCGTAGTGGTAGCGGGAGTATTGAGCACCTTAGGCTATTGTATCGCTGTCTGGGCGATGAGCTTAACCAGCATGGGGGGCGTATCGGCTATTCGCGAAACGAGTATTCTGTTTGCTGCACTTATGGGAGTGTTCATATTACGAGAAAGAATAACGATCCAAAAAATTTCGGGCGCTATCGCGATTACTGTGGGCGTGATTTGTCTTTCTTTGAACTAGAGCGCACCGGCAATGACCGCCTCCATGTCCGGTCTGGTGAATCAAATCCGAGCGCTAACCCAACGGCCGCTCCGTCGGCATTTGCTCTGCCACATGCCTGATGAACTTCGCGAGCTTCTCCGCGCTCTCTGCGCCTTGGACGGCTACGGAGCGGTTTGCTAGGTAGGTGGGGACGCCGGTGATGCCCATCTCGCGGAAAGTTTCGGCCTCGGCGCGGACGTTTTCGATGTCTGCATCTGTGGCGAGGAGGTCGGCGATGATGGCGGGGTCTAGGTCTATCTGGCGGGCGATGTCTACCAGCACATCGGTTTCGCCAATGTCTTGGCCGTCTTTGAAGAAGGCGACGAAGAGGGCCTCTTTTGCCAGCGCGCCTTTGTCTTGGCCTTGGGCCCAGTGGACGAGGCGGTGGGCGTTGAAGCTGTTGGGGCGACGGGTGATCTGGTCGAACCGGTAGGGGATGTCTTCGGCTTCGCCATATTGCACCAGTGCGTCTCGCATGGAGTTTGAGCGGCTCTTATTGCTGTCATCGCCGCCGAATTTGGCGCGCATGTATTCTTTATAGTCGTGGCCGCTGGCGGGGATGGTCGGGTCTAGCTCATACGGGCGGAAGACGAGTTTGACGTCCACCTCCGGCACGGCAGCGATGGCCGCCTCAATACGGCGCTTGCCGAGCCAACACCATGGACACACAAGGTCCGACACCATTTCAATCGCAATGCTCATGCGGTGCAGGATAGTCACTGATGGCGTGTTGCGCAAACCCGTGACGAGGCGGAATGTTGGGCGCTCACAAATGCGTCATTGCTAATTGCATGGAAGTTGCGCCATCCTATCTGTGAGTGAGCGGGGGCGGTTGTCCCTTTGTGTTGCAAGCAAGAATGGACATATTGAGATGAGTGACCCGACCTATACGCCGCCGAAAGTTTGGACTTGGGATAAGGAAAGCGGAGGGCGGTTTGCGAGTATCAATCGGCCTATCGCGGGGCCGACGCATGATAAGGATCTGCCGGTGGGCAGGCACCCGATGCAGCTCTATTCGCTGGGCACGCCCAATGGGGTGAAGGTGACTGTGATGCTGGAAGAGCTGCTCGCGAAGGGGCATTCTGGCGCGGAGTATGATGCGTGGCTTATCAATATTGGCGAAGGTGACCAGTTTGGCAGCGGGTTTGTATCGGTCAATCCGAACTCGAAGATTCCTGGCCTGATGGATCATTCAACCAACCCGCCGACACGTGTGTTTGAGAGCGCGTCAATGCTGCATTATCTGGCCGAGAAGTTTGGCGCGTTTCTGCCGACGGGCGGCGCGGCGCGTGCGGAGACGATGTCTTGGCTGATGTGGCAAATGGGTAGCGCGCCATATCTGGGCGGTGGGTTTGGGCATTTCTATGCCTATGCGCCGGAGAAGTATGAGTATCCGATTGATCGGTTCTCTATGGAGGTGAAGCGCCAGCTCGACGTGCTGGATCGTCAATTGGCTGAGAATGAGTTTATTGCGGGCAGCGAGTATTCGATTGCCGATATGGCGATTTGGCCGTGGTATGGCGCACTGGTGAAGGGCTTTATCTATGATGCGGGCGAGTTCTTGTCTGTGCATGAGTATGAGAACGTCATCCGCTGGACAGATCAGTTGGCCGCGCGCCCAGCGGTAAAGCGGGGCCGGATGGTTAATCGCACGTTCGGTGAGCCAGCGACACAGCTGCGTGAGCGCCATGATGCGGGTGATTTCGACACCAAGACGCAGGATAAGCTTGAGAGCGAATAGAGCGGATTGAACTTGGTTAAGCGCCGCCATTGATTTGGTGGCGTTTTGCCGCGCTGCACACAGGTATTGACGCGGTGCACAAAAAGAGGCATGTGCCGCATCGTGTCTGCGCGATTGTAAAAAAGCGCATGGCGAAGATCGCGTGAAGCGGACGTGGAGTACACCCGGCCGACGCCTTCCCCTTCGGACATATCGACTAAATTATTGCGCCCCATTTCACGCGGGTCGTTTGGACCGCGCGCTGCTGGCCGAATTGGCTAGCGGGATGATTCCACGCGCAATTTGAAAGAATAACATGACTGACTTTTCGACCTTCAACCTTGCCGATCCGGTTGCCCGTGCCATTGCAGAAGCTGGCTATACAAAAGCAACGGACATTCAGGCACAGGCGATCCCGATCGTTATGACGGGGAAAGACCTGCTGGGCATCGCCCAAACAGGCACCGGTAAAACGCTGGCGTTTTCTGCGCCTGTGCTTGACCAATTGTGCCGTGATCAAGGCCCTGCGCCAACTAAGGGCTGCCGTGTTTTGGTGATGGCACCAACACGCGAGCTTGCTGCGCAAATCGCCGATAGCTTCCGCACATACGCCCAGTTTATGGGCCTACGCGTCGTCACCACATTTGGCGGCGTTAAGATCAACCCTCAGAAACGCCAACTTGAGCGCGGCGCGCATATTCTTGTTGCGACGCCGGGACGTTTGGAAGACCTGATCGAACAACGCGCACTGAGCCTTGATAAAGTAGAGCATCTGATCCTCGATGAGGCAGACCAAATGCTGGACCTTGGTTTTATCCACGCGCTTCGCCGTATTGTGAAACAGCTGCCGAAGAAGCGGCAGACTTTATTCTTCTCCGCGACGATGCCGAAATCTATTGCTGATTTGGCGTCTGACTTTTTGACTGATCCGGTTACCGTTTCTGTTGCTCCGCAAGCGACAACGGCAGAGCGCATCAATCAGTCATGCTATTTCGTGAAGACGCAGGATAAGCCAGAGCTGCTGACCCAGATTTTGCGAAAGCCAGAGCTGAAATCTGCGATTATCTTTACACGGACCAAGCATGGCGCTGACAAGCTGGTGCGGGCGCTAGATAAGGCTGATATTGAAGCTGTGGCCATTCATGGCAACAAGTCTCAATCCCAGCGTCAACGCGCGCTTGCGTCGTTTAAAGACGGTAAGGTTTGGGTTCTGATTGCGACCGACATTGCAGCGCGCGGTATTGATATTGAAAATGTGTCCCACGTCATCAACTACGAGCTGCCGAACGTGGCCGAGCAATATGTGCACCGTATTGGCCGGACGGGCCGGGCGGGCGCTGAAGGCACTGCGATTGCCTTGATTGCGGGTGATGAGAAAAGCTATCTGCGCGATATTGAGAAAATAGTTCGCCAGAAAATTGCTCGCACGGATATGCCTGAAGGGTTCGAAACCGATAATTCCGATCTGCCCCCACCTAAGCAAGGTGGCGGACGTGGACGTGGCGGCGGTGGTGGTGGCGGCGGTCAACGCGGTCGCGGTGGCCCGGGCGGCGGACGTGGCAAGCCAAGTGGCGGCGGCGGTGGCGGTCGTTCTGAAGGGCGCGGCGGAAGCGGCGGCGGTCGCGGAGGTCAAGGCGGTGGCGGTGGTCATCGCGGCGGTCAAGGTGGCGGTGGCCAAGGCGGCGGCGGTGGTCGTGGCCGTGGTGGCGGCGGTGGCGGCCGAGGCGGCAGACCGTCTAACGGCTAGAACCGAGTAGAAATTAAAAGCGGCCGCTACGGATTAAACGTAGCGGCCGTTTCTTATTGAGGCTTAGTCAGTTTCGAGCAGCTTGGTTTTGAACAAGATGCCTGCAGCAGCCGCGCCGATGAACGGGGCGACGATGAAGAGCCAAAGCTGGCTAAGCGCAGAGCCGCCAACCAACAGCGCTGGCCCAATGCTGCGCGCCGGGTTTACGGAAACGCCGGTCACCTGAATGCCAACAATGTGGATGAGCACAAGGGTCATACCGATAGCGAGACCTGCCATAGCAGCCGGAGCGCTTGATTGTGTCGAGCCGAGGATGACGACCAAGAAGAGGAAGGTCGCAACGACTTCAAACACGAAGGCGGAGACGAGGGCATACTCGCCGAGATAGCCTTCACCCCAACCATTTGCGCCGAGGCCATTGCCAGCGAGTGTGTAATCCGCTTTGCCTGAGGCGATAAGGTAGAGCACAGCGGCGCCAGCGATGGCACCTGCGACTTGAGCAATCCAATATTTGATCATCTCGCCCGCTCCCATACGGCCCGCGATGAACGCGCCGAGCGATACGGCGGGGTTTACGTGGCAGCCAGAGATTGGCCCGATGCCATACGCCATAGCGACGATAGCGAGACCAAAGGCAAAAGCGATGCCCAGTTGCCCGACAGACATGAGGCCTTCAACGCCTGGCCCAGCGAGCACGGCAGCGCCGCAACCCATCAGGACCAGAGTGAATGTGCCGATAAATTCAGCCAACAGCTTCTTCATTAGAGAATCCTCCCAGTTTAGCAAAATGCTGTGTGGGAGTGTGCCGGTTGGTGACGGCAACGCAAGGTGTTTTTCCAGCCAACGTTGTGCTGTATGCGTGTCTGACTAAGTTGGCATGGGAGCAGGTTCTGGCCGACTTGTCGCCAATTTTAAGACCCGAATATAGCCGGTTTTGACTTCCATATTTCCGATGAGATCTTTGTTTTTAAGGGCTTTATGTGCGGCCGGTAGGCGATAGCAGGGCAGATGCATGAACATGTGATGCTCGCAATGATAATTCACCCAATAGGGGGCAATCAGCAAGGCCT
Source organism: Hyphomonas sp. (assembly GCA_033851975.1). Classification (GTDB taxonomy): domain Bacteria; phylum Pseudomonadota; class Alphaproteobacteria; order Caulobacterales; family Hyphomonadaceae; genus Hyphomonas. The sequence goes on from JAWSVJ010000002.1 coordinate 344,778, forward strand.
CGAGCGGATTTGCCAGTGTCGTGCGGGCGTGGCGCATCGGATCTTCATTCGCAGGGACGACTGCGTGTTCAGCGATATTGCGCAGGCGCGTGACCAGCATCATCCATGTCGCCATAGGTACCAGCCACAGCACGAAATAGGCCCACCAGTGCCCCAGCAGAGTGAGTGCAATGAGAATGAACGCATTGGTGATGAGCATGGGGATAACTGCTTCGCGGGCAGATTGGGAGCGATTGCTGGTACCCTTGTCTGTTTTGATGCCGATACCCAGCGCATTACTGAATTGGTTGAAGCGTTGTTTATAGAAGGTTTGCCCGGTCAGATCGCGAATGACCTTACGGCGCATTGATGTCTTTGTGATCGGAAACGGCTTTGACAGGACGAGATCTGGGTCTTCTTCCTGCTGCACATATTTGTGATGGGTCAGATGGTAGGTGCGATAATCACGCAAATGACCACCCATCGGTGCGCCAGCGAGCCAGTGCCCGATGAAATCATTGATTTTTTTGTTGGAATGCAGGGCGCCATGTGCGCCGTCATGCATGAGGATGGTGAGCCCTAACTGGCGGGCGCCGATAATCATGATCGCAACAGGGATGAGCCAGAGCTGCCAGATGGCGAGGGCCATGGCTCCGGCGATGACGGCCCATGCATGTAGGATGAGCAAAGGCCCCATCCAGTCATTGCGCGCGGATATGCGCTCCCACTCAGGGCGGGAAAATAGGTCTAACGGGCGGATTCTATGAGCTGCAGACATGACGTATTCTAGCGTGGAACATGGAGTACGTCACTCAACTTCAGGGCTTTCCGTGGCGTCGCTTGTTGTCGTTTTACGCTTGGCTTCGGACTTCTCAAGGGCGCGCGCAATATCGCTGGCGAGCCATGTTTCGCTTTGGTCTGGGGCGGTTTCGCGTTTCAGCTCTAGCCCGAAAGGCAGTGATACGGTCTCCGACGGGCCGTTAGGCACAATTTCGTGATCAGCGAATAATGAGCGCACTTTGGGTTCTGGCCAGACGGCGGTGAGCAGGAATCCTGCCCCGATGAGCGCGCCGGCCCAGACATTCGATTTGAACACGTTGAGCGCGGCTTCGCCTTTGCTGGATTTTAGTTGGACGGTTTGCCAGACACCGTGAGCCAGAAAAGCGAGGGCGGTGACTGCGCCAACCCGGCCTGAGCCATTGGTCGCGGCGGCGAGGGCCACAAGAGCGGCGGCGCCCATATAGAAGCAGAAACTGATGAGAACGGCGCGTTTGCCAAACAAGCGGGCCGTGGAGCGCACACCGATTAGCGCGTCGTCTTCACGATCTTGCAGGGCGTAAATTGTATCATAGGCGATCGTCCACAGGCAGAGGCCCGCATAAAGGATGATGACCGGGAAGCTGACAATGCCGCTGGTCGCCGCGCCAACAAGGACGCCCCAATTGAAGGTGAGGCCAAGCCAAGCTTGCGGCCACCATGTGACGCGCTTCATGAACGGATAACCGGCAACAAGTGGTAGAGACAGGAGCGCGACGATTTTGGCGTCGCCGGGCAAGCAGAGCCAAACGCCAAACCCAACAGCGATTTGCGCGGCCATGAAGCCATAGGCGGCTTTGAGGCTGATTTGACCGGACGGAATGGGACGAGCGGCGGTGCGCTCTACTTTCGCATCGATGTCTTTGTCGGTGATGTCATTCCAAGTGCAGCCTGCGCCTCGCATGGCGACTGCGCCGATGAAGAACAGCGCGACCCAGCCAAGATCGACGAGATAGAGGCCTGTATTGAGGCGATTGAAGATCAGACCGATGAAGCAAGGCAGGAATAACAGCCAGATACCAACCGGGCGATCCCAACGTGCAAGCATCGCATAGGGACGCACGCCCACAGGCAGAGTATTCAGCCACCCCGGAAGGGCGCTGTCTGCTGGAATCGCCACTGTTTCAGGCGTTGTGGGGACGGAATTCTCGCTCATGATCGGGGTTATAACCCGAAAACCTTTAGGTAACAGTAGCCTAGAGCGAAGGAATTCGTCCTATTGGGTCATTTCGAACGCATATTGTTCCGTATCGACGCCTTTTTGCATCGCTGGAGCGTAGCGTGGGCCTGTCACAGCCTCTGGTGTGAAGGTTTCACCAAGACGGGCTAGAATGTGAGGGGCCAGCTCGATTTCAGCCGCTCGGAAGTTGTCTTTTAGGTGCTGAAGGTTGGTCGTGCCGGGGATGGGCAGCATATCGTCGCCTTGGGCCATCGTCCACGCAATGGCCAGTTGGGCGACTGTGCAGTTGAGGTCTGAGGCGATCTCTTTCGCTGTGTCCAGCAGGGCCAGATTAGCGCTATAATTCGGCTCAACATAACGCGGGAAAATGTTACGCATATCGCGCTTGTGGTAAGTGTCTGGACTTGGCGGGGAATTGGCTAGCAGGCCGCGCCCGACAGGCGAGAATGGCACAAAGGCGGTGCCTAGCTCTCGACACGCTTCAATCACGGCGATCTCTGGATTGCGGGTGATGAGCGAGTATTCAGACTGCATTGCTGCAATCGGATGGACCGCAGCGGCGCGGCGGAGCAGGCCAGCGCCCATTTCAGACAGGCCGATCATACGGATCTTGCCAGCTGCAACGAGGTCAGCCATTGCGCCGATGCTGTCTTCGATCGGCACTTTTGGGTCTGGCCGGTGCATATAATACAGGTCGATTACATCCATGCCGAGGCGCTGGAGGCTCGCGTCACAAGCAGCGGTGATGGTTTCTGGGCGACCGTCAATATAGCGTTTTTCGCCCTCAAACATCAGCACACATTTGCTGGCTAGCAGGAAGGTGTGGCGTTTGTCTGCCAGCGCTTTGCCGATGATGCGCTCATTATTGCCGAAGCCGTAGAGCGTGGCGGTGTCGAGGAAGTTGTAACCCAGATCAATCGCTTCATGGAGCAAGCGTATGGCATCATCTTCTTCCAGTGGCGGGCCGTAGCCATGACTGAAATTCATGCACCCGAGGCCGACGGGATAGACGAGATCCTGACCGAGTTTTCTGGGTTTAATGCTCATCTGATACTCCTTAAGGAAGAAATGATTCGTATTTAAGGCTAACCTCAAGGCTCCCAGCCGTGCAAGCATTCGAACACATAGATTGCACACGGAAACTCATATGCCTGCTGGTTAGATCGCTCGTAGCGATTTTGCCCATGTCTTATTCAATGCTTGGTCCTCTCCAAGCCTTAACTTGGCGCGCCAATCGGTTATAGACGCAAGCATGCGCCACGAACCTCGCCTTTATACTGAACATGATTTGACCGCCGATCAGCCGGTTGCGTTGGATGACGGGCAGGCGAATTATCTGCTGCGTGTGATGCGCCTTGGCGCTGGCGATCATGTGCGGGTGTTTAATGGCCGTGACGGTGAGTGGCGCGCGGAGCTGGTTGATGTGACTGGGAAGCGGGCAAATTTTCGTCCAATCGAGCAAACACGCGAGCAAACGAAAAGCGACGGGCCGGGCCTGACGCTGTTGTTTGCCCCGGTGAAGAAGGCTGAGACGGCGCTGATCATTGAGAAGGCCACAGAGCTGGGTGTTCGAACGATCCAGCCTGTGACGACTGAATTCACCCAAACGCGCACCATACGCCTCGACCGGCTTGAGAAGGTAATTGTGGAAGCGAGTGAGCAGACCGAGCGGCTGGATTTGCCTTTTCTGTCTGAGCTTGTGGATTTGGACGCGGCCTTGAGCGCGCTAGATGAGGACACGCAGATTATCTTCTGTGACGAAGCAGGAACCGACGACAAAGCCCCATGGGGCGGCGATGTCGGGCGGGCCAAGCCGATGCTGAGCGTGTTGGAGACTTTGCGAGGTGCACCCGTCGCTTTGCTGATTGGCCCTGAAGGGGGCTTTAGCCCGGCAGAGCGAGACATATTGCGCGGGCGAGCGGATACGCACCCAGTAAGTTTAGGGCCGCGTATTTTGCGCGCTGAGACCGCGGCGATCTCTGCGATAACGCTGTGGCAGGCGGTGTGTGGGGATTGGGTTTAGCCGGATCATCTCTCTAAAATTTGAAAATTTTGACGTGCTCTATGGTTGGCGGGCAGAGGAAACGTCCCTATGTGCGATGAACCGAAAAGTACTGGGATGCTAACCGATGACGACCCCAACTTCAGATATTGACGAAACCTCTCCGCGCATTGCGTCGAAGGATGAACTGGTTGCGCATCTGGCGGCGGGGTCAAAGCCGAAGGCCGATTGGCGTATAGGCACGGAGCACGAGAAATTCGGCTTTATGAAAGACACGCTCGGGCCGCTGCCTTATGAGGGCGAGGCGTCTGTAAAGACCATGCTTGAGGGCTTGCGCGACCAATTTGGTTGGGCCCCGATTGAAGAAGGTGGCCACCTTATTGGCCTCAAACGCGACGGGGCCAGTGTGTCGCTTGAGCCGGGCGGTCAGTTTGAGCTATCAGGCGCGCCGCTGGAGACGATCCACCAGACGTGCAACGAGGTGAACAAGCACCTCGAAGAAGTGCGCAAGATTGCTGAACCGATTGGCGTTGGCTTTATGGGCCTCGGTGCAAGCCCGATTTGGAGCCTCGCCGAGACACCGGTGATGCCCAAGGGGCGTTACAAAATTATGATGGAATATATGGACAAGGTTGGACGCCTTGGCCGCCAGATGATGTTCCGTACCTGCACTGTTCAGACAAATCTCGATTTTGGCTCTGAAGCTGACATGGTGAAGAAGTTCCGCGTGGCGCTGGCCTTGCAGCCGCTCGGCACGGCGCTGTTTGCGAACTCTCCCTTTATGGACGGTAGGCCCAACGGCTTCCTCTCTTATCGTTCGCAAATCTGGACCGATACTGATCCGGATCGCACGGGCATGTTGCCGTTTGTGTTCGAGGACGGGTTCGGCTTTGAGCAATATGTAGATTATGCGCTAGATGTGCCGATGTATTTCGTGCGCCGTGGCGGCAAATATCTCGATGCGAGCGGGCTGAGCTTCCGTGACTTTATGGCGGGTAAACTGCCAATTTTGCCGGGTGAGCTGCCCGCGATGGATGATTTTGACGATCACCTCTCGACGATTTTCCCGGAAGTGCGGATGAAGCAATTCCTTGAGATGCGTGGATCAGATGCGGGGCCGTGGAGCCGTTTGTGCGCGTTTTCTGCGTTCTGGACGGGCTTGCTGTATTGCGATCAAGCGCTGGATGCAGCGTGGGAGCTGGTGAAAAACTGGACCGATGCTGACCGTGAGGCGCTGCGCCAATCGGTACGGACTTTGGGCCTTCGCGCGCCAGTGCCGGGCGGACGTACACTTCAGGATTTGTCGAGGGACGTGCTTGCGCTTTCTCGACTTGGTCTGAAGAACCGGGCGAACTTATCCACATCAGGCGATGACGAAACGGGCTTTTTGTCGGAGCTGGACGAAATTACCGCTTCAGGCCTGACGCCTGCCGATAGATTGCTTGAAAAATACTATGGTGAATGGGGCGGGGATCTTACGAAAATCTTCGCTGACCAAGCCTATTAGGGGCAACCTATTGCGCGGCCGTGCAGGTTGAAAAGCAAAAACTGCCTTGAGCCAAGCTACAACGCGTGGTCAAAGTGTCGGTGGAGCTGAAACTGTATGGGAGAGTGCTGGCGTGACAGAACAGACAAGTGTTGAGGAATTTGGTCCGGAGAAGACATTTCTAGGCCATCCGACCGGGCTGTATATCCTGTTCTTTGCAGAAATGTGGGAGCGGTTTTCCTATTACGGGATGCGGGCGCTTCTTGTTTTGTATCTCACCAAGCACTTCCTGTTTGAGCGTGAAGCAGCCTATGGCCTTTTTGGCGCCTATACGACGCTGGTCTATATTGGGCCTGTAATCGGGGGCTATCTCGCAGATAAATATCTCGGCGCGCGTAAAGCGGTTACGATCGGGGCGATTTTCCTCGTATTGGGGCACCTCGGCATGGCGTTTGAGGGCACACCGGTATCAGACGGACAGGCGGCTGATGGCTCTGTGCTGAACATGTTCTACTTTAGTCTTGCGCTAATCATTATTGGCGTCGGGTTCTTGAAGGCGAATATCTCGACCATCGTTGGTTCGCTGTATCCGAAGACTGATACGCGCCGCGATTCTGCTTTCACCATCTTCTATGTGGGTATCAACCTTGGTGCGTTCCTTGGCGCGCTGATCGCCGGTTATCTTGGTGAGACATATGGTTGGGCTTATGGGTTTGGCGCGGCCGGTGTTGGTATGTTGGCGGGTCTAGTGGTGTTCGTCTGGGGTAAGCCTCATCTGCGCGGCGCGGGTGAACCGCCGAAACCAGAGCTGTTGAAACAGTCATTCCTTGGGCCATTGTCGCGCGAGCATACAATCTGGATCGGCGCGATCCTTTCGACCTTTGTTGTTTGGTATCTGGTGCGCAGCCAAGGGGCGGTGAATATACTGCTGTTGGTGACGATGGGGATTGTTTATCTCTTCATCTTGTGGCGCGCGCTTATCAAGCTGACGCCGCATCAGCGTAACCGCATCATTGTGGCACTTGTTCTGATCACGACGAACGTATTGTTTTGGGGGCTGTTCGAACAGGCCGGCTCATCGCTGACGCTGTTCACTGATGAGCAAGTTAACCGGAATTTCTTTGGCTGGGACGTGCCTGCCTCGATGTTCCAGTCGATCAATGCGTTCTACATCATCGTGTTTGGCCCATTGTTTGCCGCGATGTGGGTTATGATGGGTAAGAAGAAGATAGAGCCAAGCGCGCCGATGAAGTTTGCGATTGCGCTCGTGCTGCTGGGCCTTGGCTTCCTTGCACTCGTTTGGGGCTCTGCAGGTGCTGGCCTGACGCCGGTCATGTTTATCTTCCTGATCTATCTGTTGCACACACTGGGTGAGTTATGTCTCTCGCCGGTTGGTTTGTCAGCGATGACGCGACTGTCTATTGGATCGATGGTCGGTCTGATGATGGGTGCGTGGTTCCTCGCATCAGGCGCGGGTAACGCAGTTGCGGCGCTTATTGCGCAGGCAACGGCTGCTGGCGGTGATGATGGCGCGCAAGTGCTGGCTGTTTATTCCAAAATTGGTTGGGTCGCGATTGCGGTCGGTGTGGGCTTTGCCGTTCTGTCGCCATTGCTGACCAAGATGATGCATCTGGATACGTTGACTGATGATGGCGAGCCGCATGACCCGGGCACGGTTGATACGTTTGGCAGCATCACCGATCCGGGCGATCCAAATAAAACACTTAGCTAAGCAACCGGGCATTGGCCCTCTTAGCTTATGAAGCCAAAAAGGGCGGCGCTGGAATAGCGTCGCCCTTTTTCGTGTCTGTTGTGTTGGTTGATTTAGCGCGAGCGCGGGATGAAGGGATCTGTCGGTAGGCCGCGAACGAGCCAGCCTTCGCCCGCGTCTCTATCGCGCGACATGCCTTCGGGGATGTTATAGACCACAGCAAAGCCCTCGGCCTCTAGCTTTTTGGCGGCTTCTGCGGAGCGGTCACCCGTGCGGCAGATAACGGCAACGGGATGCTCAAGATCGCCATAGACCGCGCCGCGTGCTTGGGCGAGGAAATCTGGGGCGCTAGAATTGGCCGTGCGGCTGTCTCGCGGCACGCCGGTCATGGCCCATTCTGAGGGGCTGCGCACGTCGAGCAGAACGAGCTCCCCTCGTTGCACCATGATGTGGGCATCTTTGGCGGTCATCGTGCCGACATCTGCATTTGCTATTGCAGCGACGCCGAAACAGATGCTCGTGGCGACGGCCATTTTTAAGACGGGTTTAAACACTCTACGATCCCTCTTCTAAACTGTGTTCAGAAGGTGGCAAACAAGTTGATGTCGCGCAAGGTAGAGAGTGCTTTCTGACCGAAATTTTAGCCAGCGCCACCGACCGTTAGCGCGCCAACTTTCAATGTCGGCTGGCCCACGCCAACAGGCACAGATTGTCCGGCTTTGCCGCAAACGCCGACGCCATCATCCATCGCAAAGTCGTTGCCGATCATGGTGACATCTTGCAGTGCAGTCGGGCCGTGGCCGATAAGCGTTGCGTTCTTCACAGGTGCAACGATTTTGCCGTCTTCGACGAGGTAGGCCTCGGTGCACTGGAACACGAAGTTGCCGGAGGTGATATCGACTTGTCCGCCGCCAAAATCGACCGCCCACAGGCCGCGCTTGATGGAGGAGACGATTTCTTCTGGGTCATCATTGCCGCCGAGCATCAATGTGTTGGTCATGCGGGGCAGGGTTGAGGCTTCGTAGCTTTCGCGCCGGCCATTACCGGTAGGCTTAACGCCCATCAGGCGGGCGTTCATACGGTCCTGCATGTAGCCTTTTAGGATGCCATCTTCGATGAGGACATTGCGCTGTGTGGGCGTGCCTTCATCATCGAATGAGAGGGAGCCGCGACGCTTATCAATGGCGCCATCATCAACAATAGTGACACCTTTGGCAGCGACTTGCTCGCCAATACGGCCCGCATAAACGCTGGTGCCTTTGCGATTGAAGTCACCTTCTAGGCCATGGCCAACTGCTTCGTGCAGCAAGACGGCGGGCCAGCCGGGGCCAAGCACAACTTCCATCTCACCGGCTGGGGTGGGAATGGATTGTAGGTTGGTGGAGGCTTTTTTGATGACTTTACGCGCGAGGGCCTGCCAGCGATCAGCTTGGATCCATTCCTCATAAGCTGCGCGGCCACCTGCGCCGCTGGCGGCAGATTCGCGTCTGCCTTTTTCTTCCAGTGTGACGGAGATGTTGAGGCGAACGAGCGGGCGCACTTCTGAGAAGTGGGCGCCGTCTGGGCGCAGTATATCGACTTCTTTATGGCTGCCCGACAGAGTGACCGAAACCTGAACGATGCGCGGGTCTTGCGCGCGCGTCCATGCATCGATCTCAGCGAGCAGGCCTGTCTTCATTGTGAAGGCTGGCGCAGCTGTTGGGTCGATAGGGTCGTAAAGCCGACGATTTGTTGGTGTTGGGCCAACGGCGAGATTGCCGCTGTGGCCGGCCTTTGCCTGCGCAGCTGTGCTGGCGGCGCGCTTGATGGCGCTGATGCTGAGCTCTGAGGCATAGCCTGAACCGGTCGATTCACCTGCCACGACGCGAAGGCCAAATCCTTGGTCTGTATCAAACGCTGCAGATTTCAGGCGGCCATCGTCAAACACGAAGCTTTCATTGCGAGAGCGTTCGATGAACAAATCCCCGTCATCACCGCCGCGAGCGGCGTCTGCGAGAATGTCTGCGGCTTGCGCAGCGTCGAAGGGCAAGGGTGTATGTGTCGTCATACGTTCTAAATGCGCCCGACCGACGCTCCCGGCAAGGGGGGGGAGTGTTAGTTCGTTTCGACTGAAAAGCGGGTCAATTGCCGTTTTGCTTGTTCAAATTCGGGATTGAGCGTCAAAACGTGTTGAAAATCTTTGTAGGCGCCTTGCACGTCACCGGTGTTTTCACGGGCAATCGCGCGGTTGTAATAGGCTGCGTAGAGGTCTTTGGTATTTAACGCGATTGCTTGGTCTAGAGAGACGAGCGCTGCGGCGAAGTCTTTCTTGAATATCAGCGCTGCGCCTTCATTCAACCACGCTGCGCCGACATCTGATTTCAGGCGTTTTGCGACGGAGTAATCGTTCAGCGCTGCATCGTAGCGACCGCTGCGCATGCGCAGAACACCCCGATTGGTGTAAGTGGCCGCGCGGTTCGAAGCGCTCATTGCTTCGGTTTGGATGGCCTGCGTGCAGATTTTTATGCCCTCCGCCATATTGTTCCGGCGAAGTTTGGCCGAATCGTAACAGTCACTCGCCAAGCCGCCTCCTATGACGACGACTTGCGCGTTCGCTGGCAATGCCGACAGGCTCAAACTCGCTGCTGCAGCGGCAATGATTCCAACTGTTTTGATCTTCATTCTTTCGGCCTCCGTCACTTCGTTTACCAAAATATAGCACATTAGCGCGATGTGAACGATAGCCTGCGACAAAATTGAGCGTGAAAAGCGCTGGGTTGCGTCGTACAATTAGTATAGGTATTGCCCAAATTCCAACGATATGAGGATTCCCGTAGTGCGACATCTACTCGCCACATTGTGTGCATCACTAATTGCCGCGCCTGCGATGGCAGCGCTTCCCCAAGATGGTACTATCGGCATGCAGCCGCCGGTAACGCGGATAGCTGAGCGCATCCAGTTCTTCCATGATGACGTGGTTTTCTGGATTATCGCAGTCATCACCGCCTTCGTGGCGCTTTTGCTGATCTGGGTAATTATACGCTACAATCGCAAGGCTAACCCCGTTGCGAGTAAGTTTAGCCATAACACATTGATCGAAGTGATCTGGACCGTGTTTCCGGCGCTGATCCTTGTTGCGATTGCTGGCTTGTCATTCCCGAACCTTTATTATCAGGATGTTCCGCCGAACCTCGAAAAGGTTCAGAGCGACGCAGCGGCCTTGTTGGCTGACGGTAACACTGCCGGATATGAGCAACTGACCAAGAACTATAATCCTGAAGCCGCGGCGAAGGGTTTCTTGAACATCAAAGTGCAAGGCAACCAGTGGAACTGGACCTACACTTACGCTGATGTGGTTGACGCTGACGGCTATGCGCTCGAGTTCGTATCGAACCCTGTGCATGTTGGCCTTTCAACAGACCCAACAGATTATGACGAGCGCCCACGTAACTTGGCCGTCGACTACCCAATGGTTGTGCCGGTTAACCGCTATGTTCGCTTTTACACAGCAGCGGCAGACGTGATTCACTCCTTCGCTGTGCCTGCTTTCGGTATCAAAACTGATGCTGTGCCGGGCCGTTTGAATGAAGGCTGGTTCCTCGTCAAAGAACAGGGCGTATTCTACGGCCAGTGTTCAGAATTGTGCGGTGTGAACCACGCTTACATGCCAATTGAAGTGCGTGTTGTTAGCCAGGCCGAGTATGATGCTTGGGCCGCTTTGATGCTAACTGGCGACTATGATGCGGCAGCCGCGTCTGTTCGGAAAATTGCATCGCTTGATTCTGCCACGCAGCTGGCATCCAACGATAATACCGCAGAGAAAGAGTAATCCGATATGTCTATGGATGAAGTTGCAGTCGATCATCACGACGACCACGCCCACGATCACACACCGGGCTTTATTGCGCGTTGGTTTTTCTCAACCAACCACAAAGACATCGGCACGCTATACCTGATCTTCGCGTTGATCGCGGGTGTCATCGGGTATTCGCTTTCAGGTCTGATCCGTTGGGAACTGGCTGAGCCGGGTATTGGCGTGTTGACCAAGTTTGTTTCCGGTGAAGGCGACGTGGCAATTCAAAATGCCAAGCATTTCTACAATGTTGTGATTACGTATCATGGCCTCATCATGATCTTCTTCATGGTTATGCCTGCGTTGATTGGCGGTTTTGGTAACTGGTTTGTGCCATTGATGATTGGTGCGCCTGACATGGCGTTCCCGCGGATGAACAACATCTCATTCTGGCTGACTGTTGCAGCGTTTGTTTTGGCCTGTATCTCTATGCTCGTTCCGGGCACTGCAGCGGGTAACGGTTTTGGCGGGGGTTGGGTGCTTTATCCACCGCTCTCCGGCACGACTGGGCACCCCGGGCCTGCGATGGATATTCTGATCCTGTCGCTGCACACGGCCGGTATCGCGTCCATTCTCGGCGCTATCAACTTCATCGTGACGATCCTGAATATGCGCGCACCGGGCATGACTATGCACAAGATGCCGCTGTTTGCTTGGGGCGTTTTGATCACAGCTGTTCTATTGCTTTTGTCACTGCCTGTTCTTGCTGGCGCGCTGACAATGCTGCTGACCGACCGTAACTTTGCGACACAGTTCTTTGTGCCGGGCGGCGGCGGTGATCCGATCATGTTCCAGCACTTGTTCTGGTTCTTCGGCCACCCTGAAGTTTACATCATGATCCTGCCAGCCTTTGGCATCGTGTCTCACATCGTTTCGACCTTCTCGAAAAAGCCAATCTTCGGCTATCTCGGCATGGCATATGCGATGGTTTCCATCGGCGTGATCGGTTTTGTTGTGTGGGCACACCACATGTACACAGTCGGTATGGACGTTGATATGAAGGCTTACTTCGTTGCGGCGACAATGGTTATTGCGGTGCCAACGGGTATCAAAATCTTCTCTTGGATTGCGACCATGTGGGGCGGCTCAATTGACTTCAAATTGCCAATGCTCTGGGCCATCGGCTTCATCTTCCTGTTCACACTCGGCGGCGTAACCGGCGTTGTGCTGGCGAATGCGGGTATCGATGTTCAGCTGCATGACACGTATTATGTGGTTGCTCACTTCCACTATGTTCTGTCGCTCGGCGCAGTGTTCGGTCTGTTCGCGGGTTGGTATTACTGGTTCGAGAAGATGTTCGGCATCAAGTACAATAGCTTCTTCGGCGGCTTGCACTTCTGGCTGATGTTCATCGGGTCTAACGTCTTGTTCTTCCCGCAGCACTTCTTGGGTCTGCAGGGTATGCCGCGCCGTTACATCGACTATGCGGAAGGTTTCCAGACGTGGCACATGATTTCGTCAATCGGTTACCTGATCACACTGGTCGCGACGTTATGCTTCTTCATTGGTCTCGTTGCGTCACTTATCGCGCGCAAAAAAGGCGAAGCTAATCCATGGGGCGAAGGCGCAACAACGCTGGAATGGACACTTCCATCCCCGCCGCCATTCCACCAGTATAACGAGCTGCCTGAAGTAACAGGCGAAGGCGGCCACTAGGCCTCTCGTTAGGAAACGATTTTGAAGCGCCCCGGTGAGCGATCATCGGGGCGCTTTGCTTATTGCGGGGGCGTGTTGCGTCGCACCGGCTACAATGTCACGCTGCTTTGTGTCGTGATTTTTGCGATATGCCTGTTAGTGACAGTGAACTATTCTATCCGAGCCGGATGAGATCTAGGGTAAACTGATGACCGATCAATCGATTACACCTGAGAAACGCTACGCCACTGCGGGCGATTATGTGCAGCTGATGAAGCCGCGCATTATGATGCTTGTCGTGTTCACCTCCATTGCGGGCTTGATTGCCGCTGTTGGGGTGACGGGCGTGTCTGTCCATCCGCTGATGGGAGCGATTGCAGTGCTGGCTGTGGCGCTAGGCTCTGGCGCGGCGGGCGCGATCAATATGTGGTATGATGCCGACATTGATCAGATTATGACGCGCACCTCGACGCGGCCTATTCCCGCCGGGTTGGTTCCTGCGAATGAAGCGATCACGATGGGCCTGATTATGTCTGGCGTGTCGGTGATGCTGATGTGGCTGGCGACCAATTGGCTCGCGGCAGCATTGCTCGGCTTTTCGATCTTTTATTACGGCGTGATTTACACAATGTGGCTCAAGCGCTCGACGCCGCAGAACATTGTTATCGGTGGCGGCGCCGGGGCATTTCCGCCCGTGATTGGCTGGGCTGCGGTGACGGGCAACACGCCGCTTGATGCGTGGATTTTGTTTGCGATTATCTTCTTTTGGACCCCGCCGCATTTTTGGGCGTTGTCGCTTCTGGCGCATGGCGAATATGAAAAAGCTGGCGTGCCTATGTTGCCGGTTACACATGGCGCGAAGGCTACACGGTTGCAGGTGTTAATCTACACAATCCTGTTAGTTCCATTGACGTTGACCCCATTGCTGACGGGGCTTGGCGGGTGGGTTTATGCCGTGATTACTGGCGCTCTGGGGCTGGTGTTTTTGTACCATGCCGTGACGGTTTTTCGCTCGAAAGCGGGTGACGCTGATGCACCGGCAGAACACAATAAGCGTGCGCGCTCTATGTTCCTGTTTTCGATATTGTATTTGTTTGTCGTGTTTGCTGCGGTGATCGTAGAGCACGGTCTGGGATTGTATTTTCCAGTTTTAGGAGCCTGAAATGGACGATAAAGGCAGAGATTTTCCGCAGACTGGTCGACTTGATGCCGAAGGTCTGGCCGCGCGTAACAAGCGCAACATCTGGCTGGCGTTTGCGCTGGTTGGGTTCGTCGTATTGATCGGCCTGATTACTGTTGTGCGTTTGGGCGATACTGACGGCAAATTCTATTACCATAATGAGACCGAATCTGAGGCAGACGGGACTGAATTGCCGCCGGGCATGTCGCCGGATCAAGCGGCGCCGCCACCAGGACTGACACCAGAGCCTGCAGCGCAATGAAACTGTCCAATCTGCAGATCGCAGGTGGTGCGGTCACGATTTTCCTCGGAATGCTGGGCCTCGCCTTCGCGGCTGAGCCGCTTTACAAAACCTTCTGTCAGGTCACTGGGTTTGGTGGCACGACACGCATCGCCACGGCGCCGCCGACCGAGGTGTTAGAGAAGAGCATTTCCGTGCGTTTTGATGCAAACGTGGCTGATACAGCGTTAGAGTTTAGGGCGTTGCAGCCTGCGCAAGATGTGCAAATCGGCCAACATGGGCTGGCCTTCTATGAGGTGAGCAATCCAACCGAACAGCCGATCCGTGTGATCGCCAGTTACAATGTGACACCGCATTTTGCGGGCAAGTATTTCAACAAGCTGGAATGCTTCTGTTTCGAAGAGCGAATCATTGCGCCCGGTGAGACGAAAAAGCTGCCTGTTGTGTACTTCATTGCGCCTGAAATCGTTGAAGATCGCATCGCCGCAAATTTAGAAACAATCACGCTCAGTTACACTTTCTTTGACAGTTCGGCCTATGCAGGACCAAAGGAAGGTGCGGCGAATTCAGCAAAGCCGGGCTAACCTGTTGCGTTCACCGCTTTTGGCGGGGTAAAAGCGGCAAGAATCTGAATAAGTATACCGATTAAGGGATTTTCTCATCATGTCTGATGACGTCAAACACGATTATCACCTCGTCAACACGTCTGCGTGGCCGCTGTTGGGTGCGCTGTCTGTGGCAGTGCTGGCGCTGGGCGGTGTGACCTTTATGAAGGGCCTCTTCGGCCAAGCTGAGGGCACTTGGTGGCTCATGGCTGTTGGTTTTGCCATGGTGCTTTGGGTCATGTTCGGCTGGTGGCGCCAAGTCATCAAAGAAGGCCGCACGGGCGACCATACACCAGTTGTTCAAATTGGCTTGCGCTACGGGATGATTTTGTTCATCGCCTCAGAAATTATGTTCTTTGTGGCATGGTTCTGGAGCTTCTTTGAATTCTCCATTTTCTCTGAAGCCCGCGTTGGCTCCACATGGGATTCTATGAACCCGATTTTCCAAGAAGGTTTGGAGCGCTTTAAAGACTTCCCACCGGTTGGTGTTGAGACGTTTGATCCCTTCCACCTGCCGCTTATCAACACGCTGATCCTGCTGCTTTCTGGCACGACAGTCACATGGGCGCACCACGCGCTCGTGCATGGCGACAAGAGCGGCGCAAAGCTTGGCTTGCTCGTGACCGTTATTCTCGGTCTTTGCTTCACTGCGTTGCAGGTGATCGAATACTCGCACGCTGGGTTCTCGTTTAGCGGCACGATCTATGGATCTGGATTCTTTATGGCGACTGGATTCCACGGTGTGCACGTTGCCATTGGTACGCTGTTCCTGATCATTTGCCTGCTGCGTCTGCTGGCTGGCAATATGACGACAGAAAAGCATTTGGGCTTTGAATTCGCAGCTTGGTATTGGCACTTTGTTGATGTCGTATGGCTGTTCCTTTTCGCCTTCGTATATGTTGCGCCTTACCTGATCTTGGAGGGCGGTGGCCACTAGCCTCGTCTTACAGGTCTGTATAGACACGCGTTCAATACGGCCCGCTGGCGCATTCATTGCCTGGCGGGCCGTTTCTTTTAGTGGTTAAGGATACCCGCGCCCATGCGTTTCAAGCCCTATCCCATTTTGACGATTTGCTCCTTGATCAGCCTCGCCATTCTGATGTGGCTGGGGAATTGGCAATGGACCCGCTATCAAGACAAGATGGCTATCGATGATACAGTCTTGGTGTGGGAAACGATTGAGGGGCGTGTCGTTCCCGGCAGTGAAGTTATTGCTTATGGTTATCTGGAGGGCAATTCAGCGTGGCGCCGCGTCGTGGCGTTGGAGACTGAGACGGATGTCGTTTATTTGCCGCTGGAGATGATCTATCAGATCGACCCGCCCATGCCCTGCGCAGGCGATACATGCCCTCTCAATGGCACCTATGCGAGCCGGGGCCTGTTTAAGACCCCGCATGGTCGTAACGCTTTTTCGACCGATGACGAGCCCGATCGCGGCATTTACTATACGCTAGACCCCAAAGTGATGGGCGCGGGCCTGCCGAATGGTTTGAACGAGAAAGTCAGTGGCCGGGTGTTTGAGCCTGAAATGATTATGCTGACGGAAAATGGCCAAACCGGCCCCGGTAAGAACCCGTTTGCGCGCCTACGCCTCGACGATAAACTGCCGCCACAACGCCACTTTGGATACGCAATCACGTGGTGGGGGCTGGCCATGGCGCTGCTGGGGGTTTATTTGGCATTCCATTATTCAAAAGGTCGCTTGCGATTTAAGAAGGAAACTAACCAGTGAAATATGTCTCCACCCGTGGCCAAGCACCGGCCGTTAGTTTTTCCGAAGCGTGTCTTGCTGGTTTGGCGCCGGATGGCGGCCTGTATGTGCCTGAAACGTTCCCGCAGATTGAGCCACCAAAAGCCGATGAGTCTTATGTCAGCGTCGCTGCACGTGTTTTGCACGCGTTTGCCGGTGATGACATTCCGCTGGCGGACATGTTCGTCATGTGCTCGCGCGCCTATGGCAGCTTTGCTCACCAATCGGTTGCGCCGCTGACCCAATACGGGCCCGGCCTGTGGCAGATGGAATTGCATCACGGCCCGACACTGGCATTTAAAGATGTAGCGATGCAGATCATCGCGCAGCTGTATGATTATCTGTTGGGCAAGACCGGTCGGCGTTTGTCGATTGTTTGCGCGACGTCTGGCGACACGGGCGGCGCGGCGGCGGCGGCCTTTGCAGGCGCTAAGCATGCGGACCTCTTCATCCTGCACCCGCATGAGCGTGTGTCGCCAGTGCAACGTGTCTTCATGACGACGACTGGTGCGGGCAATGTGACGAACCTTGCGGTGGATGGTGACTTTGATGACTGTCAGGCGATGGTCAAACAGATGTTCGCAGACAGAGCATTCGCCGAGAAGATCGGTCTGTCTGGCGTCAACTCTATCAACTGGGCGCGTATCGCGGCGCAGTCTGTATATTACGCGACAACGCAAGCGGCCCTTGGCGGGGCGCTACGCTTTGTGGTGCCGAGCGGCAATATGGGCGACGCACTGGCGGGATATGTCGCGGCGCGTTGCGGCCTGATGACAGGTGGATTTGAGATCATCTGTGCCGTGAATGAAAATGACGCCTTGGCGCGCTTGTTTGATGAGGGCGTAATGGCCCGCGCGCCAGCGGTCGCCACGCCTAGCCCAGCCATGGATATTTCCGTGCCGTCTAATTTTGAGCGCTTGCTGTATGAAGTCACCGGGCGTGACGCAGATGCTGTGCGGCGCACCTATGAGAATTATCGCCAAGCTGGCGAGGCCGAATTGCCAGACGATGCCAAGAGTAAGCTTGGCTGTGTCGGGCTGAGCGCAAAGGCCGTGACCAATGCGCAAACGCTGGAAGAGATGAAGCGGTTTGAGACTGAAACAGGCCTGCTGATTTGTCCGCATACGGCGGTGGGTACTTACATGGCGCGTCAGTTACCCGATAGTGATGCGCGCACCGTTGTGCTGGCGACAGCAGCGGCGGCGAAGTTCCCGGAGACGGTTAAAGAGGCCGTGGGGCGTGACGCGCCATTGCCCGATCGTTGCGGTGAATTGCTGACGCGCGGCGAAGTGTTTGAACGGGTGCCTAATGAGATCGGCGCGATACGCAGCGCCATCGAAGCCCGCTTGAAGCTCAACTGATCCCGTGCTGCCTAGTCAGCGCGATACGTTAATTACGACCCCTCGCCTGGCGTTGGCCCCGGCCGCGCGCACAGACTTTGAAGACTGGGCTAAGCTTAGGCTTGAGAGCCGCGAGCATCTGGAGAAGTGGGAGCCGCGCTGGTCTAATGACGCGGGGTCACGTCCGGATTGGAACCGCAGATTGAAGGCGTGGTCGCTTGGCTGGAAGCAAGGGCAAACGCACGTATTCCTGTTCAGAACCATTGAGACGGGTGAGCTGATTGGCAGTGTATCTTTGACGAATGTGCGCGGCTGGCCCTCCCATACGGCCAATCTTGGTTATTGGGTTGGGGCGTCGTTTCAGGGAAAAGGCTATATGCAAGAAGCGGTTACGGCGCTCTGCGGCTGGGCCTTTGAGGTGCGCGGTTTGGAGCGGATTGAGGCCGGGACATTGCCGGAAAATACGCGGTCGCGGCAGGTGTTGGAGCGCGTTGGCTTCAAAGAAGAAGGGCTTGCGGCGGCATATTTAGAGATTGGCGGACAAAGACGCGATCACGTAATTTATGGCCTCGTCACCGACGGCCTGACACGATAGGTTGAAGATATGTCAAAACCAAATCAGACACATCCGCAGGGCAGTTGGTATTGGAATGTTCCAGCGAAACGGCTGATCATTGAGGCCCCGTTCGGCACAGCGCTCTCTGACCTTATCGGCGAATGGGCGATTGATGCGCTCGAGCAGATGTTGGAAGGCCTCAGCCGTGGGCGGCTGCAAAAGGCCTTTGATGCCAATGAGGGGCCGGTGCGTTGTCCCCTGCGGCTGTCAAACGGGCAAGATGTGCATTTGGTCGGCGCGTTTATCGACGAAAGCGAGGCACGCGGCATGTTGCTGGCGGGTCAAGATTTCCCGGAGATCGATGCAGAAGAATTGAAACCCGGTCCAGACTTGGCGCCGGTATTCCAACCCATTGTGTCGCTTACTGATGGCCGAATTGTCGGGTTTGAAGCTTTGGCGCGGTGGGATGGCAAGGACGGCGCAGTGCCACCAACGCGTTATGAAGACGAGGCGCTGGCCTCCAATATGTTGATCAAATCAGCTGAAGTGCTCGCGCGAATGCGTAAGGAATCTGGGCGGACGGATCTGTTCATGCAGGTGAATTTGACAGCGCGAGATTTGGCACGCGGCGCCTTGCCGGCCTTGGTAGAGGCGCTGATTAATGGATATGATCTGAAGGACCGAACGCTCCGGATAGAGCTGACTGAGCAAGCGGCATTACGTGATGAAGATAATGCGTTGACGGTCGCGCTGGCGTTGAAGGCAGTTGGCGCGGGGCTTGTACTGGATGATTTTGGCACCGGGCACTCATCCTTTGCGTGGCTTGCTGATCTGCCAGCGGACGGTTTGAAGATCGATCACGGGCTAACCAAACGGCTCGGCCAATCGCGCACCGATACGATCTTGTCTGTGATTACCCTGTTGGCCAAGCGGCTCGGCATGAGCAGTACGGCTGAGGGCGTCGAGAATAAGGATGACGCGGCGCGCTTGCGTGTTTTGGGCTTTGATTACGCACAAGGCTATGCGTTTGCCCGGCCAATGGTGGCGCAAAAAGCGATTGAGTTTCTGCTAGCGTCCTAGGCGTTGCCTGAGTCTAACTGTAAGCGACCACTCTCAACACCAATCAGATTGAGTGCGTAGGTCCATTTTTCACTGTAGGAATCGCCGAAGATCAGGTCATTTGTCGCGTGGCCGATTATCCATGCATTGTCGACGATTTCGTCTTCCAGCTGCCCGGCGCCCCATCCGGTATAACCCAATGCGAGCACCGATTGGCGCGGGGCATCTTCTGTCCCCAAGGTTTCGAGCATATCCCGCGTGGCCGTCATGCAGATTTCTGGGCCGACATCGAGCGTGGCGCCTTCGCTGATGGCATCTTGGGAATGCAGCACAAAACCGCGCTCAGCGCTGACCGGGCCGCCATCGAGCACCAATGATTCTGGCATCTCAATTTCCACCGGCACATCAAGATGATCGAGCAGGTCTGGCAGATTGAGGTTGTCCATCGGCTTGTTGAGGATGATCCCCATCGCAAATTCATCTGAATGCGCGCACACAAGGATGACCGAGCGGGCAAACCGCGTGTCCCCTATGGCGGGCTGTGCAATCAAGATGCGACCAGTTAGGTCGGTGCTCACGATGAAATCTCCTTTAAGCGCTACAGGTCACTGACCTGAGCCGCTTTTGCAAGCCGTTTTTCTTGTCGAAAGCCAATAGGAAGCTTATGTGCAGGGTATCATAAATCGGAGACTTCAAAAATGAGCATTAAAGTAGGCGACCAGCTTCCCGTAGCGACCTTCATGGAAATGACGGCCGATGGCCCACAGCCACGCAGCACTGACGACATCTTTAAAGGCAAAACCGTTGCGTTGTTTGCCGTGCCAGGCGCTTACACGCCGACATGTTCTGCCAAGCATTTGCCGGGCTTCGTTGAGAAAGCTGGCGAGTTCAAAGGCAAAGGCGTCGATGATATCGTCTGCACATCTGTGAATGATGTGTTCGTGATGGGCGCATGGGGCAAAGACAACGCGACGGGTGATAACGTGCGCATGTTGGCCGACGGCAATGGCGCGTTCGCAGCGGCTATGGGGCTGGAAATGGACGCTTCAGGCTTTGGCATGGGCAAGCGCTCTCAGCGTTATTCAATATTGGTCGAGGACGGTAAAGTCAAAGAACTGAACGTCGAATCTGGACCGGAGTTTAAGGTCTCAAGCGCTGATTATATGCTTGGCCAACTATAGAGAGTAGTTGAAGACTATTTTAAACGTATTCTGCGAGTATCGGCGCATTCTGGGAAACAGAGTGCGCCGTTTTTCGATGAATACATATTGAAAAACGGCAAACTCCTCCCCACATGAACATAAGACAACAGAGGAGTGGGTATTTATGGAACCGTTTTTGATTTTCGTAGCGCTGATCGCTGTAGTGGGCGTAATTGGCCTCGTATCAGCCTTTAAATTCGTACCGCAGGGTTACAATTTTACCGTTGAGCGCTTTGGTCGTTATACGCGTACGCTTCAACCGGGCATGTCCATCATTACGCCGTTTATTGACCGGGTTGGCCGGAAGATGAACATGATGGAGACGGTACTCGATGTGCCGCAACAGGAAGTTATCACCAAAGATAACGCGATGATGTCATGTGACGCAGTTGTGTTTATTCAGATCGTTGACGCCGTGAAAGCCGCGTATGAGGTCAACAATCTGTCTAATGCGATCCAGAATTTGTCGCTGACCAATATTCGTACTGTGGTTGGCTCGATGGATTTGGATGACGTCCTGTCTAATCGTGATGACATCAACGCGCGTCTTTTGCGCGTGATTGACGCGGCGACCAATCCGTGGGGCGTGAAAGTCACGCGGATCGAAATTGCCGATTTAAGCCCGCCAGCAGACATCACCGAAGCGATGAACCGCCAGATGAAGGCCGAACGTTTGAAGCGTGCTGAGATTTTGACCGCAGAGGGCGACAAGCAGGCCTCTATTTTGAAAGCCGAAGGCGATAAGCAGTCGCAGATTTTGCAAGCCGAAGGGCGACGCGAAGCGGCGTATCGGGATGCAGAAGCGCGTGAGCGTGAAGCACAAGCCGAAGCCAAGGCCACCGAGATGGTTAGTCAAGCGATCGCCAATGGTGACGTGAACGCGATCAACTACTTCCTCGGTCAAGCCTATGTTGAGGCCTTCTCGAAACTGGCCAGCTCTGACCAGCAGAAGACGGTTATTATTCCGGCTGAGTTTTCGAGCCTTATCGGCACAATTGAAGGCATCAAAGGTGTTGCGGCAGCCGCAGTAGCGCCAAAGCCAAGTAATAAATAGACTGATCGGCCCGCTGCGTCTTGGTGACAAGCGGGTCGCTTCACTAATGGTTTGAGCACGGAGAGAATGATGGACGTATTGCTGAGTGAGTTGAATATCTGGCATTGGATGATAATCGCAGCTGTGTTGTTCGGCCTAGAGATGATGACGGGTACATTCGACTTGTTGATGGTTGCCATTGCGGCGGCGATCACAGGGCTGTTCGCTAACTATGCGCCGGGCGGCCTGAGTGACTGGACGTGGCAGTGTGTTTGCTTTGCCATTGCCTCGGCTGGTCTCGTCCTGTTTGGTCGAGTGTTTCTGTCCAAGCTGCGTAAATCTACGCCAGAGCATCCGACGCTGAACAAGCGTATGGCCGCGATCATCGGTCGCCGAGGTGTTGCCGTTGAGGCATTCGATGGCGCAGGCGGTCAAATCAAGCTTGATGATTCTGTTTGGCGTGCCGAGGCAGCCGAAGGCGAATCCATTGGCGCAGGCGACACAGTTATTGTCGAAGGCGCTAACGGAACGATCGCAGTGGTTCGAAAAACCGGTTAAGCGTTAGGTAGGTCACTGCCGTCTGACTGTTTAAGTCGGCCCCGTGCGGAGCTATTGCGGCCGCTAGCCGGAACTAAGCCGTGTGCCTTGCCTAGCCCGTAAGACGGCATATTGTTATAAACGCACTCGAAATTGCCTGCCTTTGAGACATAGGTCTCGTGCCAAATACCAACATCCCCATTAGATGAAATTTTCTTATTGAAGGCTTGCCATGCGGGTAGGTGCGCGGCGGTTTTGTTGGTGGCATAGGCGTGCAGCGCGTCGAAATCTCTCCAGTACTGAACGACCATTACATTGCGTAGTCCAAAATGGGTTCGGGCATGCAGCAGGCCTAGGTCTGGGTTCTTTCCCAACTCTATCAGCATACGCGGCATGGCCCTCATTATCGGTAGCCAAGTGCCGATCTTCCACAATTTGTTGATTCGCATGCCTATGAGGAAAACAACGACCTCATCGGCCTCTACGGTCATGCGCTGATTTATGGTTTTGGCCATTTCAGCCCTCCCTTTTGTTTAGCAGGATGCGTCAGTCCGGTATGGAAGTCGAGAGAGCAGGACCGAGTATCAGCCCTCTCATGAGAGCCATGTGAGCGAGGATTTCTTGAGAGGCTGCAGACGCGCATGAGCTTGATATGGTCATTTATTACAAAAAATTAAGCGTGCTGACGCGGAATTCAGTTAACAAAATTTCAGATCAACTTTCGCGGATTGTCGGTTTTTGCCGTGTGATCTCGGCGGTTTTTCGAAGAGTGAGCTTGTATTTGTTTGAATTGTAACGACTAAACTTTTCACCGATAAGTTTTATGAGCCACTATCGGCTCTGTACGTATCAACCGGTGCGTGGAGTGCTGACAATCAATGATTTTATGCATATCTGTGAGGGTTGATGGCGCAGTTAGGGTGAATTCCAAAATTCACCTTATGGTCGAGGCGCATCAATCTATAGCATTGTTTTATAAGGGTATAATAACATTTCCGAAAGGTAATTCTCCCTAGGTTTCGCTTCCGATGTCGTCGCGAAGAGTAAAAATGGGTGGACCACAATCATTTAGGCTTCTGTTGGCTTGGCTTGTCATACTGGCATTGCCTATACCTCTGGCGTGCGCACAGGTTCAAATAATTTGGGAAAACCAAGGGCAGGCGAACGATACATCTTATACTGATGGGAGTGTTGCCTCAGCCGGTGGAATCGACATGACCACCGAGTGGTACACGGTTACAGATGGCGGTATATTTATTCCCGGAGCGGCGTCTGATTTCGTGACGATCAACACAGGCACGATCGGCGCACAGTCAGGCAATCTGTTTCTGTCTTTCCGGAACAGCCGTGATGACCCAGACGATAAAATTATTTTGGAGTTTACGTTCAGCCAGGCTGTGACCGAACTCAGTTTTTCAGTTCTTGATATCGACTATGATGAGCCTGACGATCTACAAGATTTCATAGAAGTTGAGTACCACACAGGCGACAATAATTGGATCAATCTAACCACCCAAACGGCGCTGTGGAGCTTGGGTGGAAACGCGCTCGTGCGCGACAATGAGTATTTTGGCGAAGGTTGGGAGGGTGATCTGTCGGCGTCCAGTACCAGCGTGGATGGAAATCTCGATATTGATTTCACCAGCGTTTTGGTGAAAGCGTTTCGTGTCAGGTATTTTTCCGGTGATGATGAGCCATTTCCAAACACCCATCAGGAGACAGCCATATCTGATTTAAGCTTTCAGCCCCCCGGTCCGACTTTAGAGGGCGCTAGAAATTTCACAGTGTACGATCCAAATAACGAGGACCTCTTGCTGGTGCCAGGCAATGACGCAATCTCTGAAGTCACGATAACGCATATTGGCAGTTCGCCGGTGACCGCAGACAGTATCGAGCTTGTGATAGACATTCCCGATTCCACAACCTTCTATAATGGCGACATCGATGATGCGGGGCCGGAGACCAATCCGGTAATATTTGAAGAGAGTTCGCCTACGGGGCTAAGCTTTAATTATGCTAGCGATGTACGATATTCGACCAACGCGACGCAGCCAGCCTATGCTGACTGCAACTATACGCCCGGCACAGGCTATGACGCATCGGTGACATTTGTTTGCTTGAACCCCAAGGGAGTGATGTTGGCCGGCAGCCCAGACCCGAGCTTCACAGTGTCGTTCCGGCAAGGTGTCAATTGACATGAAATGCGCTGACTAGCTATCCGCCAGTTTGCGGGGGGTGGCGAGGCCGGGGCGGGCAAGATTACCGCCGGGGTCGGAGTTGTACTGATAAAGCTCCGCAGGCCGACCGCCCGTACCGGTCTCAAGTTGGCCCGTGCCTCGAACGAGCCCGGCCTTATCCAGTGCCCGGCGGAAATTCTGCGTATGTAGTGTGAGGCCCAAAATGTTCTCGACAGTATGTTGAAGTACCGAAAGTGTGAACCGTTCGGGCAGCAATTGGAAAATGACAGGGCGGTATTTAAGCTTGCCTCTCAACCGGGAAATCGCAGTCGCGAGAATACGTCTGTGGTCTGATGCCATCATCGCACCGAGCTGAATGTCTGGTTGGGGCAGGCCAACATCGCGCGCGCATTCGGCGACGAGGCCCGCTTCATAAAGCAGCTCGTAACGTTCAATCACGCGTTCTTCGACCCAGCGCGCGCCGCCTAGGCCGAAGGCTAATTTAGCCCGCTCTTGGCGTTGTTCATTGCCGGCGGCCCAAGTGTGAAGGTGCGGGGCAATCTCTCTCTCAATTTGGGCTGGTTTACCGTCGCGATGGTCTTCCCATGGGAAGAAGCGATACCAATCTTGCCAACTTGCCTCAAACCCCGCCTCGGCCGGTTTGGCCTCTGGTGTCAGGGCGAGATAGCCAATTGAGATCACCCGCGCATTTGTGGGGGCGTTTGCGAGCGTGGCCTCTGGCGTGTCGCGGTCTTCATCGCCGAATGTGTAGAGCTGTTCGAGATAGCCGAGTTCAAACCCTGTTTGCTCGCGCACCCAATTGCGAACCGAGAGGTCGAAGGTACGGTGATTATCAGGGTCGAAGGGGCCAAAGGGCAGAGCGTCCTCGCCGCTATTGCGCTGCGTCACCAATACGCGGGGTGTGCCGTCATTTATGGCGACGAGAACCGTGGAGAGTCCGATGAGTAGCGGTGACGTCATGTGAAGGCCCTTTAAAGCTCTTCTAGCAATATGTTGAAACGCTCAAGAAACAAAGCCTGCGCCTTGTTTACCGGCAGCGGGGTGAGCTTCAGCTCAATGCTTTTTGAGCGATGGCCAAACAGCTTGTTGGCCTCTTGCTCTGAAAAGCCGGCCAGCTGCACCGCTTCATGCCATGCTGAGATATGGTCCGCGCGCTTGATCAGCTTCTTCAGACGCACCGGAGTTATCGGGCGTAGGCCAAAGCGAATATGGATGGCTTCCTGCAGTCTGCTTTCAATGTCTTTATAACTGTCGCCTAGCAGTGCCTTAAACGGCGAGATCATATCGCCGATCACATATTCCGGGCTGTCGTGGAGCAGAGCGGTGAGGCTGTCCATGGTCGATAGATTTGGCTGCAGCTCTTTGCAAATGGCCTCAACGAGAACCGAATGTTCGGCGACCGAGAACGCATGTGCGCCCTTGGTCTGCCCATTCCAGCGTGCCACACGGGCGAGGCCATGCGCGATATCTTCGACCTCTACATCCATCGGTGAAGGGTCGGCCACGTCGAGCCGGCGCCCAGACAACATACGTTGCCAGACGCGAGGAGGTTTAACAGATTGCTTCAAAGACATGCTCATAAGGAGCCTTATTAATTGATTGGTAGCAAGGGTAAAGAATTCAGGGCATTTCAGTTACAAACTCGCCTCAATCAAACCGCAAATTCACAAAGCGTCGTTAATAGATTTCGGCGATAACAGGCTCATACAAAAGATGACGCCCGATTCCCGGGTGCGTAATGTAGAGGTCTGCCCATGATGGATGCTGTAACAACTCTGATTTCCCCGACCAGCATGGCAGTCACAACGCTGCTAATGGGGTGCATCATCGTTGTTGTGGAAGCCGTGCGTGGCAGCAAAGAAGCGTTCTGGGGCGACATGTTCTCCGAAGAGATGGACGAGTAGTAACCCATCGCCGATGCTTCTTACTCGACGTAAAAGGCCAGCATGCGCAAATAGGCGACTTGATAACCGTTTGAGTTTTCATTCACCTGCCAAGGCGAGAGCGTCCAGTTTTCATTAAAATCCAAATATGATTTCATGTCAGGCTGACCAGCGGGCGGCGAGAGACGTTCTGAATTACAAGAGTTGCCACCGCCGCAGCTATTGGGGCAACACGCGGCCCAGTTATATGTTGGGTTCGGTCCACCGGTCACGAACCCGGGAGGCGCGCCATTCTCAAATCCTGCATGATAAAGCTGTTTCACAGATGTCTCAGCGCCAGCAGCCGCCATCTCAGACAAGTAGACCACGCCCATCGGGTTCACGCCATGCATATAGTGGACATATCCGCTCGCGGCTTGGTTTGCTTCACCGTCCTCATTAGCAACGAGATAAGTAAGCGCGCGAGACGCCTTTGTCGCGTTGCTGCCCCAATGAAAATTATCGACCGGTGATCGGTAGGCGTCGCGAAGGATCGCGCTGGCCTGAATGCGCTTGGAGCTTACAAGGTTCGTGATCGTGTTGCGCGCTGTTGCGCTCGCGTTAGGGTGTTTGGCAAAGCCGTGCAAAGCGTCCAGATGGGGCAGGTGATATGGGGAGAGCATTTGCTCAATCACTAAGGGTGAATCTGACAACATGTCCTCGACGATTGTGCCAATGGCCGCATCGCCGGTGAGCTCAAATATGCGCGCGGCAGCGGTATGGCGCTTGATCGCTCTGCTTTTTTCGTCAACTTCTTGCTTGCCTGCGCCCAGTCCTTCGGTTTGCGAGGCCGGATCATTGTTTTGGAAGATAACATTCGGATTTGCCTCTGCCCAATTCCATGCGGCGAGTGCGGCATTCTCTAATTCATCAGCATACGCGGTGTCGCCTTGCTGGCGATAAATCACAGCGCCATAGGCGAAGGCAGCAGCGGCCGACAAGGTGGCCGACGTGCTAGCGTCTCCATAAAAACTGGGCGCGCTTGCACTGGATGGCGGCGTTACGGACTCTGATCCGACTAGGGATAGAACGCTGCCGTCACCTGACTGCATGCGGAGCAGCCAATCCATGCCCCAACGTACTTCGTCTAACACGTCAGGGACACCGTTATGGCTTTCGGGCAGGTCGTTCAAATCGCTCCATGCGCCAGGGTTCTCTTCAAACGACGCGAGCAGCATGAGGCAGTAATCAGCGGTCCAATTGGTGTATTTGTTCAGGTCGCCTGCATCATACCACCCGCCGCGCAAGTCACGCTGTAGAGTGGCGTCTTGCTTTTGCAGGAAGCGTCTCGCCTCGCTGTCTTGACCGGCTCCCAAATGGCTGGCGCCATCTACGAACTTTACCGTCGCATAGGGCGCGACTTTCTCAAACCCAGACCGTTGATAATAGAAGGTGCGGAAAGCGGCCTTGAAAACGGGCGCGTAGATATTTGATTGAATTTCGAATGTCGCCAGAGAAGTCTGCTCGCCAGACTCGGTGACGAAATAACTGCCCGGTGTGGTGATCGCGCTGGCGTCGAGTGTGGAGATGATGTCACCAGATCGCGGGTCGACTTGTCCATTGTTCCACGGGCTCGGGGTGATGGTCAGTACCACCCGACCTTCTGCCTCTGAATAAATGTCGTATGCGCCGACGATGGTCGGAAATGCGCTCGCGTCAAACCCGGTGCGTGATTGGCGGGCGAGCAATATTTTCTCCGCATCAGGAAGATAGCCAAACTGGTCGGCGACCACCAACGGCGTTTCAACGCTTGTCGGATCAAGCGGGCCAGACGATGAGCCGACAGGCGTGGGTGTGCTGGGCGTACTCGAACTGCCGGTTGTGCTCGTTGTTTCGCCGCTGGAGCATGACGCAACAAAGCTTACCAAAAGGGCGCTGATCCCAAATTTAATTCCGTGTGCCATGCTTTCCGTCCTATCCAGCTTTTTCGACGAGTACTGTTCCCGCAGAGTACCCTGCGCCAAACGAACAAATTAGGCCTTTGTCACCGGCCTCAAATCCATCAGAGTGTTTGTGGAACGCGATAATCGACCCGGCGGATGATGTGTTCGCGTAGGTGTCCAGCACGGTTGGGCTCTCAACCGGTGTAGCCTCGCGGCCCAGCACTTTTGTGGAGATAAGGCGGTTCATCCCGGCATTGGCTTGATGCAGCCACATGCGTTTAAGGTCCGTTCCCTGAAGGTTGGTGTCTTCCAGATGCGCGGTGATCATTTTGGCGACCATGGGCACAACCTCTTTAAACACTTTGCGGCCTTCTTGGACAAACAGTTTGTCAGGCTCACCAACACCCTCAGGCGCGGCGCGATTGAGGAAGCCGAAATTGTTACGGATGTTGTTGGAAAATTGTGTTTGAAGACGCGTGCCGAGAATTTTCCAATGGTCTTTTGGCGCGCGCTCTTCATCCTCAATAAGGACTGCCGTTGCGACATCACCGAAGATGAAGTGGCTATCTCGGTCTGTCCAGTTGAGGTGTCCAGAGCAGATTTCCGGATTGACCATGAGAACGGTTCTGGCGCTGCCGGAGCGCACCATGTCTGCGCCGGTTTGAATGCCGAACGTTGCAGACGAGCAGGCGACATTCATATCGAATGCAAAACCGCCACAACCCAGCGCGTTTTGAACCTCAATCGCCATGGCGGGATAGCCGCGCTGCATGTTGGAAGCGGCGCAAATAACCGCGTCAACGTCTTCTGGTTTGCGCCCCGCTTTTTCCAGCGCCATGCGTGCGGCCTCAACCGCTATTTCAGCGAGAACAGAAATCTGGTCATTTGGGCGTTCTGGAATGTTTGGAGCCATGCGGTCAGGATCAATAACGCCGGTCTTGTCGACGACATACCGGGCCTTGATTCCTGAAGCTTTCTCAATGAATTCAACAGATGAGTGCGTTTTTGCCTCGATAGTGCCAGCTTCAATGGCGTCGGCGTTCTCAGCGTTCCACTTATCAGCCCACGCATTGAAGCTTTCGACCAGTTCTGCATTGGTAACTGTGTTTGGCGGGGTATAGAGCCCCGTGGCTGAGATGACTGCTGTCGGCATTTTATCGTTCTCTCGACTATTTCGGGCGCTGTTGGGCGCTCTATTTTTAGTTTACTCTAACTTATTGGTAGCGCGCCCTTGGGAGGGCGTCGAGAGGAGTGGATTAATCGGTCGGGAGACCCATGGCGCCGCGGCGTGCCATCTCATCTTCGTGAGCCTTTTGATCGGCGTCCCACTTTTCCACTTCGGCGTGACGTTTGCTCTCTGCTTCGGCCATCAATTCTTTCATGCAGTGGGTGCGCTGTTTTTGGGTGTCGTAGAAATTACACTGCTTCATCGCATCAGCTTGTGCCTGATCTTCGGTATATGCGCTGTTTAGGGCGCAGGCCGATAGGGCGCTAAGCACCGCGAGAAGCGTGAGGGTTTGTAGCGTTTTCATCTATAAGAGTCCTGTACGGCTTTGTGACGGGGGCAGTGGATTTCGTGGTCATTGACCATGCCAACAGCCTCGGCCCACGCATAAACAATGGTCGGTCCAACGAACTTGAAACCGCGCTTCTTCATGTCCTTGGACAGGTCATTCGACCAGTCGGTTTGGGTTGGTGCGGTGCGAAAGTCTTTCCACTCATTGACGATGGGCGAGCCGCCAACAGCGGCCCAGCAATAGTCCGCAAAATCGTCGTCTGCGGCCATCATGTCGAGGTAGGCTTGTGCATTACCTATTAGAGATGCGATCTTTTTGGGGCTGCGGATGACACCGGGGTTGGTGAGGGCCTTATCGATGCGTTGCTGGGACCATTTTGAGATGCTTTCGGGATCGAAATTGTCGAACTCCTCGCGCATAGTTTCGCGCTTCCGCAGGATGGTGATCCATGACAGGCCTGCCTGCATACCATCGAGTTGTAGCTTCTCCCACAAGGCGCGCGCGTCATATTCGGGCACGCCCCATTCGGTGTCGTGGTAGTTGCGATAGAGCTCATCATCAGCCGGTGCCCACGCGCAACATGTTGTTTCAACGTCAGTTTTCGGCATCGACATAGAACTCCGTAATCTCTTTAGCTTGCCAGCTATCGGCCTCGGTTGGCAGCGTCGCAGGCACATCATTGACGGTTATCATTTCGCCTTTGACAGTGTTGGTGGCCAGTCGATCTAGCCGGATCAGAGCGAGGCCTTGGTCGCCCTCAACGCTCGTAACCGTGCCGATCAATCCGCCACACCGCACGTCGTCACCGGCGTGCAGTTTGATGCAGTTTAGGGCAATAGTGCGCTTTCTGATGGTGCTTTTGCGTTTCATGCGGCTGGCGACTTCTTGGCCGACGAAACAGCCCTTCTTGTAATCCATGCCGCTCATCTGATCCATGTTCACATCGGTTGGAAACACCTCGGCGCCGCCAAAGTCGCTGCCTTGTTCGGGAATCCCGGCGGCGATGCGTTGGGCGTGCCAATCGGGTAGTGGGCCAGCCACTTCAGATTCGGCGACAATGTTGCGACCCGGCAATTGGGCGCTGCGCGGATCAGAGGTCTCGCCCGTTACAGCGCGAAAATCAGCGGCGACCTCTATCGTCACATCGGCGCGTAGTCGGAACATTTTGAGGCGTTTGGCGAGGTCTTCAACCGCGCTTTCGTGGCAATCAAGTAGAATGTCGCCGTCTCGGTAGAGCGCGAGATGCTCGGCGATGATCTTGCCTTGGGGGGTCAGCAGCGCGCCGTAACGCATCTCGCCATCTGCCCAATTCTCAACAGTATGGGTGACAGTGCGCTCAAGCAGCGCGAACGTGTCTGGACCAGAGAGGCGCAAGATGGCGCGTTCAGGGTAAAGTAGATTCGGTGAAGTCATACAAAAAGACTTAGACCGGACCCGCAGGCGGCTCAATGGTGGTTTCGCTGACGAATAGGTAACTTGGCGGGATGACAGACGCGCTAGCTGAGCGCATAAGTGGGCCATGACACAGACTTATGACCTGATTTTGAAGAATGGCACCGTGGTCACCCCTGGCGGCGAAACACGTGCAGACATTGGCGTTATCGATGAGCGGATTGCTTTCATTGGCGATTTGAGCAGCGCCGATGCTGGTGAGACTTACGACGCTAAGGGCCTGCACATCTTGCCCGGCGTGATCGACAGCCAAGTGCATTTTCGCGAACCGGGACTGGAATATAAAGAAGACTTGGAATCAGGCGCGCGATCTGCTGCACTTGGCGGTGTTGTGGCCGTGTTTGAAATGCCCAATACCAACCCGTCAACCACGTCTCCTGAAATGCTAGCCGACAAGCTGGCCCGCGCCAAGGGCCGTATGGACATTGACCACGCATTCTATGCTGGGGCGACGCATGGCAATGTGGGTGTGCTGGCCGAGATGGAAGCGACGCCGGGCTGTTGCGGCGTGAAAGTGTTTATGGGCGCCTCAACTGGCGACTTGCTGGTGCAGGATGATGAGGGTGTTGAGGCCGTGCTGCGCGCGATTAAGCGCCGGGCTGCGTTCCACTCCGAAGACGAATATCGACTGGAAGAGCGCCGGGGCCTTGCCCGTGAGGGTGACTGGACGAGCCACCCGGAAGTGCGCGATGTTGAGGCGGCGGTGTCGTCAACCACACGCCTGTTGCGCATTGCGCGCAAGGTTGGCAAGCGTATTCACGTGCTGCACGTCACCACGGCGGAAGAGATGGAATTGCTACGGGCCGCAAAGGATATTGCGAGCGTGGAATGTCTGCCGCAACACCTGACACTTGTGGCGCCGGGCGCGTATGAGCGTTTGCGCGGCTATGCACAAATGAACCCACCTATCCGCGAGCAGCACCATGTTGATGCGCTTTGGCGCGCACTGAATGCGGGCATCGTCGATGTGCTTGGTTCTGACCATGCGCCGCACACGAAAGAAGAGAAAGCGCGGCCATATCCGGCGTCGCCATCTGGTATGCCGGGCGTGCAAACGCTGGTGCCGGTGATGCTGACCCATGTGAATAATGGCAAGCTAACGCTGCGCCGCTTTGTGGAACTGACGTCTGCTGGACCGCAGCGCGTCTTTGGCCTCGCCGATAAAGGTCGTATTGCTGAGGGCTATCATGCTGACTTCACCGTCGTGGACATGAAGCGCAAAGAGACGATCACGGACGAATGGTCTAAGTCCAAATGCGAGTGGACGCCGTTCGCCGGATTTGAAGCGACTGGTTGGCCAGTGGCTACCATCGTGCGCGGCGGCTTTGTTATGCGCGACGGTGAGCTCGTCGCTAAAGGCGGCGGCAAACCCGTGCGGTTTAACGAGACGCTGAGCGCGGAGAGCTAGCGCGTCACGCTTGCTGGCACACAAGCGACACCCGGGGCCGGGAAGATTTCCCCGGTGTCTTGTTGGATGAGCGAGCATTCAATGCCATCAGTAACAATATCGAAATGAGTAGGCATTGCGGGACTGTTCATTTCGTGTTTGCCGCGCGGTGGCGGTAGCACGGTGACCTGCGTCGTCGGTGCATCCCCATTTGCGCCTAGCTTGATGTTTGCCCGGCCCATAGCGTCAGCCAAGGCCGATTTTAGGGCGGCGATGTTTGCCTCATTCGTATCGGCGAGCGTGGCCGGTGTTTGTATAGGTGATTGGCTCACGCATGCTCCTAAGGAGGCAATTATCAGGCTGGCGAAAATGGGAAGGGTTTTCATTATCTGCCTTGCTCCCAATTCGTGTTTGGTGTGGACAGATCCATATTGGTTTTGCCGACAGACGGTTGCTCGACATGCAGGCCGTTGCCCGTTTTGAGGCTTGCTTGAACTTCAGCAGCAGTCATTTTTGTCGTCGGGCTAGACTGGAAGGCAGGGCATGAGCCGTCAACGCGGTACTGCAATGCCGCCGCAAGTAGTGGCTCGTCATTGGCGCCGAGTTGAAAATTGAGATTGTCAGCGACATAGCAACCGGGGATCGAGACCGATCCATTGCTGGAGTTGTTTTGCGGCGCGAAGCCAGCGGCATAGTCGCCGAAGCCTTTATCGTTCACGCCTTGGAATTGGATGGTGTAATAAGTTTCACCGCAATTGGATGTTGGGTAAAATCCGTATGGCTTCCCGCATGTGGTTGAGCCGATAAGGACAACTTCAACATCAATGCCGCGAAGGCCGTTGATGACACTCTCACTCGCGCTGCAGGTATTATCCGTGGAGAGAATAAAGACACGGTTGAGGTTGAGAGTGGGAAGCGCCGCGCCTGAGGCAACGGAGAAGCCAAGGCCAGTTGAGTAGAATGGCGTGGGGTTGTTTGAGGCGCCCGTGACCGGGTTGCTGTTGCCAGCCTGATTGTGAAACTGCAACGCTGCAAACGTTTCGTTCGATGTCTGCGCGCTGCCGGCAATCATGTATGAGATTTGCGAAGCCACGGCGAGCAATCCGCCGCCATTGTAACGCAGGTCTAGCACCAAATCGCTGACACCGGCGTTTGACATGGTGGTCATGGCATCGCGAATTTCTTGCTCTGAAATATCAGGGCTGAACGTTGTGAAGTGGATGTAACCCACATCGCCTGATGGTGTGCTGATAACGCTTGAAAGCTGAACCGGGTTTTCTGAGATCGGTTCGGCGGCAAGGGTGATCGTGCGCGTATTGTTGCTGTTGGCGTCTTGGACGAGGAAGGAGTGACTTTCTCCGTTGGTGGACGGATACAGCGCAGCGTTCAAAGCATCGATTTCTGATGAAGACGTCGTGTTGACCAAATCAATCCCGTCAATCTCAAGGATGCGTGTGCCGCGACTTAGGTTTGCGACGCCGCCCACTGAGGCTGAGGCCGGAGTGTTTGGCTCTGTATAGCTGATGCGCAGGTCACGTGGCGGTGTGTTTTGAAGGAACGAATAGTAGGCGCCATAGTCTGGTGTGGCGACTGAATTGCGCGCTTCCAAATAGTCAGCGGTGGGCTGGCTGAAATGGAAGTTATCCTTGTCGTCGCCATTTGATGTGAGGGCAGTCGTGCGCAACTCATCAAAATAGGCCAGCTTGTCGGTGAAGTTGTTTGGGTCTTGGTCAGCGACCTCTTCGCGCCACAGATAGGTCTCGTCCGTCCAAGAGCGCAGCCAGAACAATTCCTCAACGAGTGATCCATCCTGATCGGGGAAGGCGTTGCCTTCAATGTCGGTGCCAGTGCGAACAACTTCGCATTGATCAGCGAAGGTGGATGACGCCGCGAAGCTGCCTTGCTGCCACGTGATTCCCGCGGGTGGCGGCGGAGGCGGTGGAGGAGGGGGCGGAGATGCATTGGTGGAACCTCCACCGCCTCCACCGCCGCTACATGCGGTGATGATTGCGGCTCCGGTAATTGCTGCTGTTGCTGCGATCCATTTGCGATGTTTTTTAGGGGTCAAGCGATCAGCCTCCGGTAGAAATTATGCGCCATTACTATACACTTTTGTTGCCGAGAAACGCTGCCCGGTCAAGCGATGTGGGCAGCAACTTAGTGTGGAATCGGCGGATTGATTTGCGTGAAGTGGTAAATCGACTATGCGTCATACAACATGAAGCGAACATGACTGGGCGGCTCTAATGCCTCTCAGGGGCGGGGAGACTAACAATTGAGCGATCGTAGTGGGCTGAATCGACAGCTGTTCTGGCTGTATGAGGGACATGGCCGATGGCCGTTCTTGTTTCGCTGGGCCATTCTGGTGTTTGATTTTGTATCCATTGGTTATTTCCTTTGGGCGCCGTTTGAACAATCTGGGCGAACGAACCAGTTTGTTGACTATGGAATCGGCGCTGTTATCGGGCTGGACTTGGTCGCGCGATTCTTCGTTGCAAAGCACAAGCGAAACTTCGTTTTCCGGTTCGTGAATATCGCTGACTTTATCGTGGTCATTACGATGTTTGCGCCGTTGCTAGTGTCTAACTTTGCCTTCCTGCGCGTGTTGCGTGCTGTTCGGGCCATTCGTGCGTTTACCTTTGTGAAGCGGATAGGCGTCGTCACGCCGTTCTTCCAGCGCCATGAGGGAGTGATCGATAAGGTGACCAATCTCGTCGTCTTCGTCTTCATCATGGCGGCGCTCGTCTACGCAACTCAGGTGGGGATAAATGATGAAATCCACAGCTATATAGACGCGCTGTACTTTACCGTTACGAGCCTAACAACGACAGGCTATGGCGATATTTTGATGCAAGGGCGTTGGGGGCGGTTGCTGGCAATCTTTATCATGGTGCTGGGCCTGACACTGTTTTTGCAATTGCTCCGCGCGATTATTGAACCGCGAGATAAGATTGAGCAAGAGTGCGACGAATGTGGCCTATCTATGCACGATCGCGACGCTGTGCATTGTAAACATTGTGGAACCGTGGTGCACATAGAGACACGCGGTTTGCTGTAGAATAGACCCGTAACGTTGGAGGGTCATACGATGACAGACAGAGCGGCGATCCCATATCGCGAAGTTCCTTATTTGCCGTTGAAAACTATTGTGACCCCTCGTGACGATGGGTCGATATTGGTTGAGAATGGTTTGCCGTTGAAGGCTGTGCCGCCGCATATGTTGTGGCCGCTGGTTCATTGGGCCAAAGCCGCGCCAGACCGCGTATGGCTGGCGGAGCGTGACCCAGATAACCCCACCGCCGAGGGCTGGGTCGAGCTAACGTATGCTGACGGCTTGGCGAGAGTTAAGGCGTTGGCCGAGGGACTGCTCGCGCTCGGGGCAGGGCGGGATGCGCCTGTGATGATCCTTTCGGGCAACAGTATCGACCATGCGCTCGTCTTGTATGCCGCTATGTGGGCCGGGAGCCCGGTGGTTGCGGTGACGCCTGCCTATGCGCTGCTCAGCCAAGATTTTCTGCGGTTGAAGTATATTGATAAGCTGATCAATCCGGCGATCATCTATGTTCAAGATGGCGCAAACTATCAGCGCGGCTTAGATGCGATGGGCTTGGGGCAACGGAACGTCATCTATCGCCGCAATGCGCCCGCCAATTGTGACGCTATGAGCTTGGATGAATTGGCCCGCGCGCCGGGCGCCGAAGTTGACGCAGCCTATGCGCGATTGTCGCCTGATATGGTGGCTAAATATATGATGACGTCTGGGTCAACGGGTGAGCCAAAAGCGGTGATCCACACGCATCGCATGGTTTCTTCTAATGCCAAGATGATCAGATCTATCTGGGATGAAGAGCGGATGGAGGCGTTGAGTGGTGGGCCGCAAGTCATGTGCAGCTTCCTGCCGTGGAGTCATACGTTCGGGGCCAACGCAATCTTGCACAATATGCTCGATTGGGGCGGGACACTGTATATTGACCAAGGTGCGCCGACGCCTG
The DNA here is from genome assembly GCA_033851975.1 of Hyphomonas sp. Classification (GTDB taxonomy): domain Bacteria; phylum Pseudomonadota; class Alphaproteobacteria; order Caulobacterales; family Hyphomonadaceae; genus Hyphomonas. Next base: position 381,273 of record JAWSVJ010000002.1, read on the forward strand.
CACGATTGCCCGAGATGTTGCGCAATTTGAAAAGTGTGGCGACGACCCAGCACACGACCGTTCCCGCCGCATGGGTGGCGCTGGCGACTGAGTTGGAACGCGACGATGAGCTGGCCGAAGTGTTCTTCTCGCGCATCTTCTCGATGGCGTATGGCGGCGCGGCGATGGGGCAGGATATTTATGAGCGGATACAAGATGTCGCGGTGCGGGTGACCGGGCGACGTATCACTTTATCTGCTGGATATGGCGCGACCGAAACGGCGCCGACAGCATCTAATGTGCATTGGCCGAATGACCGAATGGGGCTGATCGGTTTGCCGCTGCCGGGCAATACGTTCAAGCTAACGCCGACGGGAGAAAAGCTGGAAGTTCGCGTAAAAGGTGTGAATGTTACGCCCGGCTACTATCGAAACCCAGAAAAAACGGCCTCATCTTTCGATAAAGATGGTTACTATTGTCTCGGAGATGCTGTGCGTTTTGTTGACCCAAGTGCGCCGGAAAAGGGATTGGCGTTTGACGGGCGAACCGCAGAAGAGTTCAAGCTCTTGAGCGGCACATGGGTATCAGCCGGAACAGTGCGAATGAATGTTGTCGCCGAAGTGGGCGGCGCGCTTTCGGATGCTGTAATATGCGGGCTTAACCAGCAAGATATTCGGATTCTCGGCTTCATAAACGAGGAGTATTGTCGTCAGTTATTTGGTGAAGACTTGAGCTTGGCCGATTTAATACTTCATCCTAAGGTGATAGAGACAGTAAAGAGCGGGGTGCGTCTTTACAATCAGAAGTACCCAAAATCTTCATCTAGAGTATCTCGTGTTCTGTTGCAGGCAAAACAGCCTCAGGAGGAGTTTGGGGAGGTGACGGAGAAGGGTTATATCAACCAGAGCAAGGTGCAGTCGCTGCGCTGCAGCGAAGTTGAGAGTTTGTATTCGCCCTCTGATTGCTCCGGTATGATTAACGTATAATAGTAAACTGCTTGTAACATGACATTTATTCGGATCGATTGAAATTTTTTGCTAGATATATACTTCACCGTACCCTATTTAGTCGGTGAAGGTGTTTGATTCATCAAGCGCCTTTAGCCATATCCCCTTTTTGGCTTGCAATCCGGATCGTGTGTAATCTGTCGGTTCCCCCTTGCCCCGTCCGATTTCACTGCGATCCGGCTTGCTAAACTTTTCCCGAAATGATGGGTGCCGCAAATTGCATCGCTTTCCTTGCGGTATGCCATTGCGACGGCACGTGATTTCGCACACTGTGGCCTGAGAAATCACTAAGGGAATCGAGGGCTACATGGCTGATTCAGACACATCGCAAACTGGCGCTGAGGCGCTCGTCTCCACTTTGGCTGATCATGGTGTCACGGCGTGTTTTGCCAATCCTGGAACGTCTGAAATGCATTTGGTGACGGCGCTGGATCGTGAGCCGAAAATCCATAGTGTTTTGTGTCTGTTTGAGGGCGTGACGACGGGCGCGGCCGATGGGTTTGCGCGTGTTGCGGGGGAGCCTGCGATGACGCTGTTGCATCTGGGCGCCGGGTATATGAATGCGGGCGCGAATATTCATAATGCCAAGCGCGCTTGGACGCCGATGATCAATGTTATTGGCGACCATGCTGTGCCGCACCAGCGTTATGATGCGCCGCTAACGTCTGACATTCGCGGGCTGGCTGGGCCAAACCATGTGTGGATAAAGAGCGCTGATACAGTTGCGGGTGTTGGTGATATGGCGGCTGAAGCGTGGGAGGCGAGTCTTGCGCCTGTCTCTGGACCGGCCGCGTTGATCCTGCCGGCGGATACGGCATGGCTCGAAGGGGCAAGGCCCGGAAAATTGCGCGCGCGACCTGTGAAGCGCGCCTTGGATGCGAGCAAGGTTGAGGCGGCGGCGCGGGCGATCAAAGCGGCGAAGGCTCCGGTTATCATCATCAATGGTAGCGCTTTGGTGGGCGATGGGCTGGCCCAAGCGGCGCGTCTAAAGGCGGCGGGCGTGCGGATCATCACCGACACGTTCTTCGGTCGCCAAAGCCGGGGCGCTGGGCTGTTTGCGCCGGAGCGGCTGGCCTATTTCGCGGAAGGTGCGATGGCGGATCTCGAGGGTACTGATTTGATGATCGTTGCTGGTAGCCAGTTGCCGGTCGCGTTCTTTGCCTATCCGGGCAAGCCGAGCCTGCTGGTGCCTGAGGGCTGCGCAACGCAAATCATGTGCGGGCCAGAGAGTGACGCTGGCGCGGCGCTTGGTGGGTTGGCGGATGAATTGGGCGCGAAGGATGCGGCGCCGGTGACGACGCTATCACTGCCAGATGCGCCGACGGGCAGCCTTCATGGGGCAAGCGTTGCGGCCTCTATCGCGCGGCACATGCCGGAGGGGACGTTCGTCTCTGATGATGGTGTGTCCAATAGCTTGCCGAGCTTTATGATGACGCAAGGCGCGCGCCCGCATGACTGGATGATGCTGACCGGCGGCGCGATTGGCCAAGGCATGCCGCTGGCGCTCGGCGCGAGTGTGGCTGCGCCGGACAATCAAGTGCTGTGCCTGTCGGGCGACGGCGCGGGCATGTACACCGCCCAAGCGTTGTGGAGCATGGCGCGCGAGGGCGCGAATGTGGTGACGGTGGTGTTCGTGAACCACTCGTACCGTATCTTGAATATCGAGCTGGCACGCACAGGCGCGGGTAATCCGGGCCCGACAGCAAAGAGCCTGCTAGAGCTGGATAAACCAGAAATCGATTGGGTCGCGCTCAGCCAAAGCATGGGCGTGCCCGCTGTCGCAACTGATACAGCAGAGGCGTTCGACGCGGCGCTGGAGAAGGCGTTCGCGGCAGACGGCCCACAACTCATCGCGGCGTATGTGCCGGCGCGTTAAGTTAAGTTGAATGTTTTCCCGTTATTGGATCTCTTCGTCACGCGAGAGGTGGGTGGTCATGTGCTCGAAGGGGTGAGATCAGCCAAGTAAACTTGGATTTAATATTTGGAGTGTGATGAGAATGTCATCGGTATGGGTTAGTAGAGTGAAGTCGGTTTCGGAGTATGGCGACTTACTGGGGATAGCTGATAAGCATTTTCATGAAGATTGGGCGCCGCCCACAGAAATTCCCCCTGACCAGAGTGAAGTCGTCAAAGAAAATATGATGCGGGCCAGTAGAGGGGAAACTTTGCGTCGCGAAGAGCTTCCTGAGTGTTCATATATATGGAACGCAAAACGATTTCGCCGAAATGCGCGTGACCTCTTTTGGGTCGATGGGTTTATGGCGGTAAAGGGAAAGCTAGCAGAGATTTTGTTAGGGGCTGATTTGGGCGCAGGTGGGTTGATCCCTTATCCGCTTTTTGAGGCAGACAGAGTGACGCCTCACGCCGAAGATGCTTATCTTCTAAATCTTGGCGGACCAAAAGACCATTTGAGCATCGAGAAATCAGACGTACACTCCTCGATAAGGGTTCTTCTGAACAATGATCAACACACGCTTTGTCGGTTGGGAGCCGGGATTGAGGATTTGGGTGTTGCTCTTTCAGTGCATGCTGCTCAAGAGGAGGATTTGTGGTGCGCTACTCATCTGCCGGGCTCATTATTCTTCTCTGATGGACTAAAAAATCAAATTGAAGCCGCCGATATCAATGTGAAATTTAACTTCAAAAAATGTCGTTTGATTGCGGAGGAGTAGAAGCCAATGCCTGGCGATAAGCGTGCGGGTTCAGAGCGCTCATCCCACGTTGATCGAACTGTAGCTGGAGGCTGTGCCCATGAGTGATTTTACATTAGAGGGCTGGCAGGTGGATAGGCGCTGATTGAAATTGTGGTGCTCTCGCCCCATATTCTAAGGTGAGTATTGGAGTTACGAGCATGAATGTGCAGCGGAAGAAGAGTGTGGGCAGTGTTGCTGGCGGCGCGGTGAAGGCGACGGCCAAGGGCACGTTTAAGATTATTGCGTTCGTGCTGAACCTGTTTGTGCCGGGGCTTGGCACCTTCTTTGTGGGCCGCATCGGCACGGCGATTATTCAGCTTTTGCTGTTGCTGATTGGCGTCGTCACCATCGCTTTTGGCGGCATCGGTTTCCTGATAATTCTCGGCGATTGGATCTGGGCGCTGGTCACTGTGGTGCAGGCCGGGCGCAAGCCGGCGACTGTGTATGTCGTGCAGGGGCCGCCGCGATGAGCCAGCCCGTACAATTCTGGTTCGAGTTTGCGTCTACGTATTCCTATCTGTCGGTTATGCGGCTGGATGAGATCGCCGCGCGTCGCGAAGTTGATGTGACGTGGAAGCCGTTTTTGCTTGGGCCGATATTTAAGAAGAATGGATGGAACACCTCTCCCTTTGGGATCTACAAGGCCAAGGGCGAGAATATGTGGCGCGATATGGAGCGTCGTTCTGCCAAGTATGGGATCGAATTTAACGTGCCCGACCTTGGCGTGAGCGGCAGTTTCCCGCGAAACAGCGTGAACGCGACACGCATCGCCATGTTGGGCCTCAAAGAGGCGTGGGGGAAGCCATTTTGCCGTGCGGTTTACGTCGCCGAGTTTGTGCGGGGTGAAGATATTGCTGATCTCAAATTGTTAGAGAAGATGGCGCTCTCATGTGGTGCGCCAGGCGATATTGTTGAGCGCTCCAGAAGTGAGGCGAACAAAGCGGCATTGTGGGCGCGAAACGAAGAGGCTGAGGGGCGGGGCATCTATGGCGCGCCGAGCTTCATTGTTGGGGATGAGCTGTTTTGGGGCGATGATAGGTTGGACGATGCGCTTGAATGGGCTGCACGCTAAGCGGCGACGCCTGTTTGCTGGTGGGCCAATGTGCTGACCGGGGTGGTTCAGCGCGGCGCGGATGCCGTTGGTGTTCGCGTGGCAGGGCAAGGCGAGATAGTCAGCTGTGAAATAACTTCAAAAGGACCGCAAACACTGGGTTGCGGAGTTATGTTGCAGTGCGTATAAGCGGAGGCTTACAGGAGATTTGCTTAAATGGCTCGCGTAACCGTTGAAGATTGCATTGAACAAGTATCAAATCGTTTCGATCTGGTGCTACTGGCTGCTCACCGCTCCCGGATGATCCGCGAAGGATCACCTATCGCTGTGGACCGCGACAATGACAAGGATCCAGTGGTATCATTGCGTGAGATTGCTGACAAAGCGGTTGACCTGAAAGTGATCAAAGAAGCTCTTATTTCCAACCTTCAAGAAGTGCGCCCGAGCGAAGAGAGCGAACGTGAGGCTGACCGTCTTGCGCTTGAGTCTGCGCCGACCGCCACCGAAGACGATGTGATGCGTGCCTATCAGGCCGAGTTGGAATCTGGTCGAGACGACCGCCTCTAGGAGAAATCACATGGACGGCAGCACCCATCCCGGAGAGGAGCGTGGGGCTGGCAAGGCGGCTGGCACTGAAGTGCTGAGCCGTGAAGGCTTGATCGAGAAGGTCAGAGCCTATCATCCGCATGTGAAATCTGAACTGCTCGGCGATGCGTATGACTTCGCCAAACTCCATCATGGCGAACAGCTGAGAGATTCCGGCGACGCGTATTACTCGCACCCGGTTGCTGTCGCCAGCTTGCTGGCAGACATTCGCCTTGATGAGATCACCATTGTCGCTGGTTTGCTGCACGATGTGGTCGAGGACACCTCAATTGGCATCGGATATATAGAGGCGCGGTTCGGGTCTGATGTGGCCGAGCTGGTTGATGGTGTTACCAAGCTGGAGGCTTTAGAAAAGAAGAACCCGCTTTCTAAAGAGGTCGCGCAGGCTGAGAATTTCCAGCGCTTCATTCTGGCCACGACGAGCGACATTCGTGTACTTCTCGTCAAGCTCGCTGATCGCTTGCACAATTTACAGACCCTACATCACAAGAAGAAAGCCGAGAGCCGTCAGCGCACCGCGCGTGAGACTATGGATATTTATGCGCCGTTGGCCCGGCGTGTTGGGCTCTATGCGATTGCTGCGATGATGGAAGATCTGGCGTTTCAGGAACTGAACCCTGAAGCGCGCCGCGCGATTGAGTTTCGCCAAGAAGAGCTGGCGATCGAAAACTCGCTCGACCTTGAGCGGATCGAGGTCGATCTTGAGCAGTTGATGTCGCTCGCTGAAATTCCGTGTCGCATTAAAGGGCGGAAGAAGCAGCCATATTCGCTGTGGCGAAAGCTTGAGAAGAAATCGATTGGGTTTCGTGATGTGGCGGACTTGTTTGCCTTTCGCGTGATTGTTCAGAACGTAGAAGATTGTTACCGGGTTCTGGGTGAGGTTCACATGTTGTGGGCCTGTATTCCTGATCGGTTCCGTGACTATATTTCCGTGGCAAAGCCGAACGGATATGCCAGCTTGCATACAACTGTGCGGGCGTCTGGCAACCGACGTGTTGAGCTGCAAATTCGCACAGAAGAGATGGACCGCACCGCCGAGTTCGGCGTGGCGGCGCATTGGGGCTATAAGAATAAGAGCTACGGGTTTGATGTAGAATCCGCGCGAGCGGCTGGTCTCGACCCTGTAGAGTCACTTAATTCGTTTGCGGAGCTTATTCAGCACGGCGCGGAACCGAGTGAGTTTTTCGAATATGCTAAGCTGGAAATGTATCGCGAACATGTGTTCGCCTTTACGCCGAAGGGTAAGCTGATTGTATTGCCCGTAGGCGCTATGCCGCTTGATTTTGCGTATGCAGTCCACTCAGTTGTTGGAGACACGTGCGTCGCCGCAAAGATCAATGGCGAGACGTCGCCTTTACGTCGTCCACTTAAGAATGGCGATGTTGTTGATATTGTACGCGGAAAAGCGCCGGGTGTGCTGCCAGGCTGGGAGGCTTTGACGGTTACAGCAAAGGGTAGCCAGTTTCAGCGTAAGCTGCACCGTGAGCGGGAGACGTTAGAGTTTAGGCGTCTTGGTGAGGGGCTTATTAATATGGCGCTGCGCCGGGCTGGCATTGATCCGATTGACGTAAAAATGCAGCATACGGCGGGTTTGGCCGGGTTTGAGACGCGCGAGGAAATGGCCGAGGCTGTTGGGCGCGGACGGATTTCTTCAACTGATGTGCTCGTCGCGGCATTCCCGGGATACACGGCTGACCGGTTCGAGGACATTGATAAACCGCGTGTGGACGATGACAGCGCGAACCGGATGGTTTCTGGTAGTGATTTGAAGCCTGGGGTTACACTGCACCTTGGTGAGTGTTGCTGCCCATTGCCGGGCGATAGAATTATCGGAATTCGCGAGCGTGAGCGCGGACTTGTGGTGCACGAGGCGGGTTGTGCGCGGCTCGAAGAGTTTGATGATCAACCCGATTTGTGGGTGGATTTGAAGTGGACTGAGCTGGCGAAAACTGGCGCTGTTGCGATTGGACGTGTTCGGGTTAATGCGTCGAACGAAAAAGGCGTGCTTGCTAAACTGTGCGCAGCTGTTGCGCAGGCGAACGGGAATATTGTGCGGATCGCCACGCAGGATCGCGGCTCTGATTTTACTGAAATTTTGATGGAGATTGAGGTCGAGGACCTTAAGAGGCTATCGCAAATACTGGCCGCGCTTCGGTCTCTGGCTGTTGTGGACAGAGCGGTGCGGGACCAAGAGGAAGAAGATGAATAATAGTGATGTTTTAGATGTGTTCCGCGAAGCTGGCGCCCTGCTGGAGGGACATTTCATTTTGTCATCTGGGCGGCGAAGCTCGGTATTTTTGCAGAAGGCGTTGATTTTCTCGCAACCTAAGCTGTCTGAAAAATTGTGCGCCGCGTTGGCGAAGAAACTGACAGAGAAATTTGGCAAAATTGACGTTGTTGCTGGACCCGCCGTGGGCGGAATTATTCCCGGGTATGAGCTTGCCCGCCAGTTGGGAGCGCGGGCAATCTTTGCGGAGCGGACGGACGGTGTATTGAGCTTCCGTCGCGGATTTTCGATTGGGGCGGATGAGCGCGTTTTGATCGCTGAAGACATTGTTACGACGGGATTGTCTTTCCGTGAGACGGTTGTGGCCTTGGCGGAGTTGCCGGGCGAACTTGCCGGCGGCGCGTGCATCATTGATCGTTCTAACGGCAAGGCGGAGGTCGGGTGTGACCTGATCGCTTTGGCGACGGTGGATTTTCCGGATTATGACGCGAATGATTTGCCGCCTGAGTTGGCGGCGATGGAGGCTGTGAAGCCGGGATCGCGGGGGCTGGCTTAGTGACTAATCCGATCCGTCTTGGGGTGAATATCGATCACGTGGCGACCATTCGGAACGCCCGTGGCGGTGTACACCCAGACCCGATGCGCGCGGCGCAATTGGCGACCGAGGCGGGCGCGGATGGAATAACTTTGCACCTTCGTGAAGACCGCAGGCACATTCGCGATGGCGACTTAGACACAATTCGGTCGGCCACGGATTTGCCTATCAATATGGAAATGGCGGCGACCGGCGAGATGTTGGATATTGCGCTGAAGTTTAAGCCCGAGACGGCGATGTTTGTGCCTGAAAAGCGCGCTGAACTGACCACTGAAGGTGGGCTGGACGCGGCGCGCGGGCACAATCACCTTTCGCATTATGTGCGCCAGTTGAATGAGAATGGCAGCCGCGTGTCACTGTTTATTGAGCCGGACATGGTTCAGCTTCATGCGGCGAAGGCTTTGGGCGTTCAGATTACGGAGTTTCACACCGGACGGTTCGTTGAACTGGCGATGGCGGGCGACGGCAATTTGGCAGCGCTGGAGTTAGAGCGCATTCGTGAGTGTGCAGAGGCGGCGGTGTCGTTAGGTATTGAGCCGCAAGCCGGGCATGGACTGACGTTTGAAACCGTGCAGCCTGTAGCGGCGATCCCTGAAATTTGCGAGCTTAACATCGGTCATTTCTTGATTGGTGAGGCGATATTTATTGGCCTTGAGGCAGCAGTGAGCGAGATGAAGCGCCTGATGGTTGAGGCGCGATCATGATTATTGGCATCGGGAATGATTTATGCAGCATTGAGCGCATCGCAGCGACGCTGGACCGGTTTGGTGAGCGGTTTGAAAACCGTGTGTTTACGGCTGGTGAAATTGCGAAAGCGCGCAAGCGCCGGAGGACGGCGGAGACGTATGCAAAACGGTTTGCGGCCAAAGAGGCGTGCGCTAAGGCGCTAGGCACGGGGGTGCCGCGCCGGGGTGTGCACTGGAAGCATATGGATGTTGTAAACTTGCCATCTGGGAAGCCAACGTTGGAGTTAAGCGGTGGGGCGGCTGAGCGCCTAGAGGCGATGATACCGTCCGGACACGTTGCGATTATTCATCTTACGATTACTGATGATCATCCATGGGCGGAGGCCCACGTGATTATCGAGGCGCTTCCGGAGGGAGCATCATGAAAGCAGCAAGACCAAAACGCACACGGTTGCGCGCGAACGCGAAGAAAGTTCAGCCAAGCTTAAGCGATGAGGCGATTAAAACGGTAGAGGAGCGTATTTCTTACCGTTTTAAAGACCGCATACTTTTGGTGAAGGCGTTGACGCACCCGAGCGCAGTTGGCGCCGGGGACTCCGTGGCGTTGTCTAACCAACGCCTAGAGTTTTTGGGTGACCGGGTTTTGAACTTGGTGATCGCTGAGCGATTGATTGACCGGCGGCGCACGGAGAGCGAGGGCGATCTTGCGCCCCATCTTAACCGTCTTGTCTGTAAGGGTGCTTGCGCCGAGGCGATGCGGTTTTTTGGGTTGCAGGAATTTATGATCTTGTCTGAGGGCGAGGACCATTCTGGAGGTCGCGAGCGCGAGTCGACTTTGGGCGATGCGTGCGAGGCGGTGCTCGGAGCGGTTTATCTTGATGGCGGGATGAAAGAGGCTAAGAAGTTTATCGAGACATCTTGGGCTCCGCAGTTTAAAGCGACCCCAGTTGAGGCGAGAGACCCTAAGACATTGCTGCAAGAGTGGGCGCAGGGAAAAGGGCATGACTTGCCTGATTATTCCGTTGTCGGCCGATCAGGCCCCGACCATGCGCCAACATATAAAGTGCAGGTTGAGGTGGTCGGGTGCGGCACGGCGCAGGCGAGTGGCGCATCAAAACGAGAAGCAGAGCGGGCGGCCGCGGCTGTCCTATTTAAGGAACTGACGGACAATCATGAGTGATGAGATAGAGATTAAACGCGCAGGATTTGCTGCAATTATTGGCGCCCCAAATGCAGGCAAGTCGACGCTGACGAATGCCTTGGTGGGCATGAAGGTGGCGATTGTAACGCACAAGGTGCAAACGACGCGTTTTCCGGTGCGCGGGGTGGCGCATGTTGATGACGCGCAGATCGTCCTGGTTGATACACCAGGAATTTTTGTGGCCAAGCGCCGTCTCGACCGAGCGATGGTGAAGGCAGCGTGGGGCGGAGCACAGGACGCCGATGCGATCGTGCATATGGTCGATGCGTCTGCTTGGGTGGCTGAAGAAGAAGGTCAATTGACTGGTGCTCAACGCATGTCGATTGACGATGATAATCGCGTCATTGAGCAATTGCGCGTGATGGGCAAGAAGGCGATTTTGGCGTTGAACAAAATTGATCTGTTCCCGCATGATCGGATTCTTCCGATCATGGACAGATTGAAGGATGAGGGCGTGTATGACGAGATCATCATGCTGTCAGCCGAGAAGGGTGACGGGATAACGCGTCTGTCGCAATTGTTGAAAGAGCGTATGCCGGACGGCCCGGCGTTGTATCCACCAGATCAAGTCGCTGATTTGCCGATGCGGTTGCTCGCTGCGGAGATTACGCGTGAGAAGCTTATGCTGCGCCTTCATCAGGAACTGCCTTATCAGCTGACTGTGGAGACCGAGAGCTGGGAAGAGCGCAAGGACGGTTCTATCCGGGTGCAGCAGGTCGTGATTGTTGGACGTGAAGGCCACAAGGCGATGGTGCTCGGCAAGGGCGGGGCGGTCATTAAAGTCGTTGGGAGACAGGCGCGCGAAGAATTGTGCGAGATGCTCGATACCAAGGTGCACCTGTTCTTGTTTGTGAAGGTCGATGAGCGCTGGCAAGAACGGCGCGATAGCTATACAGGCGTTGGCTTGGAGTTTGATGTTTGAATTGGTCTGACGACGGCCTCATTCTTGGTGGACGTCGGTTTGGCGAAGGCGGCCTAATTTTGGACGTTCTTACGCGGACAAAAGGACGCCGGTCTGGCCTCGTCTATGGCGGCGCATCGCGTAAAAAGCGCGGTCAATTTGAGCCGGGCAACACTGTTCGTTTAAACTGGACAGGGCGGTTGGAAGATCAGCTCGGCCGGTTTGATGTCGCCGAGGCCAGCCGCGAGCGGGCCAATCGCTTGCTGGATGACGCAAATGCATTGGCGGGGCTGGCGGCAATTACATCATTGCTTCGTGGTGGACTGAACGAAGGCGACGCAGCCGGGTCTGATCTGTTCGATGCGAGCGAGTTTTTGCTGGATCAATTGAGTGAGCCGAATGTTTGGCCCGCGCTTTATGTGCGCTGGGAGCTGGGCGTGCTGTCGGCGCTTGGTTTCGGGCTTGATTTGGATGTCTGCGCGCTGAGCGGCGAGAATGATGGGCTGACCCATGTGTCGCCGCGCACGGGGCGGGCCGTGAGAGGATCAGAAGCTGAAGGTTATGTTGATCGGTTATTGGCGTTGCCGGGGTTTTTGCTGGATGCCAGTGCGCCGGTTCTGATCGACGATATTGCGCTTGGTATAAAGCTGACGGGGTATTTCTTAGAGGGCCGCTTGTTTGGCGGGGTGAACAGGGCGTTGCCGCCGGAACGTGAAAGATTGATCCGGCGACTGATGATGGTGCCTAAGAGCTAGGCAGCAGCGCTCGGGCGCTTGGCTACGGCTTGGCGCCAACGGGCGAGGTTCTTGAAGTCTGGATTGACGGGTTGTCCGACCGCTTCGCCAAAGCCGAGGAAGGCGAACAGCAAAATGTCCGCAAGCGTGAATTTGTCGCCAGCGACGTAAGCGCGTTCCCCCAATTGCCCGTCCATGAAGGCGATTTTGTCTTGGGCGCAGGCTTTTAGGCCGTCAGCCGCTTCGGGTAGGCAGCGCATGCGGTCTTTGAACATTTCCAGACCTTGCGAAAAGCGAAAGCCATTTGCGAGTGGTTCAACGATGTTGAGGTCCGTCCAGCGGGTCCAGCGGCGTGTTTGCGCGCGTTCTTCTGGGGTGGCGCCTATGAGGCTGTCACCGGGCTGGGTTTCGTCCAGATATTCGCAAATGGCGAGGATTTCTGTGACGATAGACCCGTCGTCCAGCTCCAAGGCGGGGCTTTGGCCGGATGGGTTGGTCTTCAAGAATTCTGGTTCACGGTTTTTGCCAGCTTGAATATCGACCTCCACCATCGGGAGTGTGATGCCGCGCTCGGCCATAAACATTTTTACGACTTGCGGGTTGGGACCGATTGATGTGTGCAGTTTCATGTGTGTCCTCCTGTTTTATGTGTGAAGTAAATCAACGCGTGCGGATCTGTCTAACATGGCGCGACGTCACTGGGCTTTGTTGACAGACATTGTTTTTATTGTAAAACGATAATATATTATCGTTTAGCAGGAGTGTTCTGATGAAATATCGTACCGTTTTAGCGTTGTCTGCTTTAAGTGCAGTCGCATTGATTGGCGTATCTGGCTGTGTCCATGTCTCTGACAGCAGTGGCTTTTCCGATCAGGACGAAATCCAAATGAACATGGAGCGCGCCCTCGATATTTGCGGTGAAGGGAATGTCGCTGAAGTGTCTGAGGACGGGTTCACCTGTAAAGCCTAATCGCTTCGATAGGGATCAGTGGCATGCGCGGCTGGAGCCCATATCCATGTGGAAGTGGTCTGCATGGGCGGCATTGTAGTCTGGGCCGAGGGTGACGGAGAATAGCTTGCAGCCGCCCTTGTGCACTTTGCGCAAGAACTTGGCTTCTTTGCCGCCAGCTCGCCAATGCTTTTTGACGTCGATCAGGCGGCCGTCTTTGAGGCGGAAGCCGGATACGTCGATGGCGTTTGCCCCGGCGTGCTCTGACGCGCGACCTGTTCCGGCGACGTTGCGGCAGGAAAAACTACCATAAGTCTCAATGCGCTCGACGGGGCTCCCAAGGAATTTGGTGGCGGCGGGGGCCACGATATGGCGCTCCCACGTGTAGAGCGCGGCGGTTTGCGCGCACGTCATGCGTAGTGGCGCGGAGAACGGTGTGTAGGATTGGCCGAGCGAGAGGGCGTTGTACAACCCGCATTTGTCACTTTTGGGAGAATTTTCGAGTGGCGTGTAGAGGACACCGGCATCGTCCAGAGCATTGAAGCAGACCTCTGAATGTTTCTTTGCGCGGGTGAGCTTATGCCACGTGCCAAAGCCCGGCTCTTCGGTCAAGTCTATGGGGGCTAACGGATTGTGGCGCTGGGGCGCGAGCCAGAAAAACAGGGCAATCAGGACTGCGGGGACCAAAATAAGGATAATCCAGGCACGAAACTCTCTCATCTGCAGCTGCTCTTTACGAATTCCTTAACCAAAACGGTATTTCTGTTAACTTAAGGCGTGCCTGAGTCGAAAGCGAGATGGCACGTGCACCAGAATGTGGCACCAGACCGGAAGAGACCAGAATGTCTGACGAGATCACCAATGATCCTGACGATCGCATCATCAATGAACCGATGAGCGAGGCGCTCTCGAAGCGCTACCTTGCCTATGCATTATCCACAATTACGGCCCGCGCGCTGCCGGATGTGCGCGATGGATTGAAACCCGTGCAGCGTCGCATCCTGTATGGAATGCGCGTTTTGCGGCTGGACCCTGAGGGCGGCTTCCGCAAATGCGCCAAGATCGTTGGTGACGTGATGGGTAACTATCACCCGCATGGCGATAGCTCCATTTACGATACGATGGTGCGCTTGGCGCAAGACTTTAGCGTGCGCTACCCGCTCGTCGATGGGCAGGGGAATTTCGGCAATATTGATGGGGACAGCGCAGCGGCCTATCGGTATACCGAGGCGCGCATGACCGTGGCGGCTGAATTGCTGCTTGATGGATTGAATGAAGACGCGGTCGATTTTCGCGATAACTACGCTGAGAATGACGAAGAGCCGGTGGTTTTGCCCGCAGGCTTCCCCGCTCTTTTAGCGAATGGAGCAACCGGCATTGCGGTAGGCATGGCGACGTCTATTCCGCCGCACAATGTTTCTGAGGTTATCGACGCAGCGCGGTTGCTAATTGAAAAGCCAAAGGCAACGACGGCTGAATTGATGGACTTTGTTCAGGGGCCAGATTTCCCGACGGGCGGCATTATCGTTGAAGATAAGGCCGATATGCTCAAAGCGTATGAAACCGGTCGCGGTAGTTTCCGTATGCGGGCGCGCTATGAGGTGGAAGACACCGGGCGCGGGACGTATCAGATTATCGTCACTGAAATTCCGTATCAGGTGCAAAAATCGAGACTACTTGAAAAACTCGGCGAGTTGATTGAACAGAAAAGAGTGCCGTTGCTGGACGATGTGCGCGATGAATCTGCTGAAGATGTGCGCCTCGTTCTGGTGCCGCGTTCAAAAACGATTGAGCCTGATGTTCTGATGGAGAGCCTGTTCAAGGTTTGCGATTTGGAAAATAGGTTCAGCCTGAACATGAACGTGCTGCACAAAGGCGCGCCGCAGGTTATGGGTCTGAAAGAGGTTTTGCAGGCCTATATTGAACACCGCCGTGAAGTCGTTGTGCGCCGGGCGAAATTCCGTCTCGATAAAATTGAGAAGCGCCTACACCTGCTTGACGGGTATTTGATTGCGTATCTGAATATTGACGAAGTGATCCGCATCATCCGCGAGGAAGATGAGCCGAAAACTGAATTGATGTCTCGGTTTAAGCTGACCGATGTGCAGGCCGAAGCGATCCTAAACTTGCGCTTGCGGGCTTTGCGAAAATTGGAAGAAATGGAAATCCAGGGTGAGCACACCAAGCTTGAGGAAGAGCGTGAGAAGATCACCAAGCTGATCGGGTCAGAGCGTCGTCAGTGGAGCCGTGTGTCGAAGGAGCTTCAGAGCGCTAAAGAAACGCTGGAGCAAGACCCAAACCTAGCGCGCCGCCGTGCAACATTTGGCGAAGCGCCGGACATTGATTTGGAAGCGGCATTGGAGGCCACACGTCCGAAAGAACCCATCACAGTTGTGCTATCCCAACAAGGGTGGATACGCGGTATGAAAGGGCATGGGCTTGATCCCGATAGCACCAAATTCAAAGACGGTGACGCGCTTTATCTGTCTGAAGAGGTTATGACGACGGATAAGGTTATTCTGATGTCGTCTGATGGACGTGCCTTCACGCTTATGGCGGACAAATTGCCGGGCGGACGTGGACATGGCGAGCCTATTCGGATTTCGATCGACCTTGAAGACAGCGTAGATATCGTCGCGATGTTTAAGCTGGTCGGTGACCGCAAGCGGGTGATGGCATCTGATGCGGGTTATGGTTTCGTCGTCGAGGAGAAAGAGCTGGAGTCGAACCGGAAAGCGGGTAAAGCGGCGGTGAATGTTCCCGATGGATCTGTGCTTAATGTGACGACCGTTGTTGAAGGTGATGTGATCGCCGTGGTCGGATCAAATCGTAAAATGCTGATCTTCCCATTGGATGAACTGCCAGAAATGTCGCGTGGCAAAGGCAATAAGTTGCAAGCCTATCGCGGTAAAGACAAGCTGGCCGACCTGATGACTTTTGATAAGCGCGACGGGTTGATCGTGACGACGGGCGGGCGCCATCGCGCCTTCCCGGAATGGAAAGAGTGGATCGGCAAACGGGCGCAGGCTGGTAAAACCGTTCCGAAGGGATTCCCGCGATCTGGCACGTTTAGTTAGTGGTCTGATATAATGTCCTTGTCATTGTCTGCCGTTACGCTTGTCGTGCCCGACTATGATGAGGCCATTGCCTATTATGTAGGTGTGCTTGGGTTTCATTTGCTGGAAGACACGCCGCTCACGAGTGAGAAGCGATGGGTTCGCGTTGCGCCATCGCGCGATGGCACGGCCATTCTTTTAGCGAAGGCGGCCACGGATGCGCAGCGCGCAGCGATTGGCAACCAGACCGGAGGGCGGGTCTCGTTGTTTCTTCAGACGCTGAACTTTGATGCTGACTATGAAAAATTCAAAGCGGGCGGTGTGAATTTTACAGAGATCCCAAGGCGTGAGGCCTATGGATCGGTCGTTGTCTTTGAAGATCCGTTCGGTAATTTATGGGATCTTATTAAGCCAAACTAAGCTCCGACAATTTTCATTGCCTCAGTCATCAGCGCGCCAATGCTTTCATGGATGACGACATCGGCATGTTGATCGTGATCCGTGGGGTCTCTGTTAATGATGGCCAATCGCGCGCCCGCATCAATGGCGATTAGCGGTAGGTTGGCGGCGGGGTAGACCATCAGCGACGAGCCGAGCATAATGCACAGATCACATTGCGCCATCTCAAACGCGGCGCGTTCCATTTTGTCTTCCGGCATAGCTTGGCCGAATGAGATGGTAGCTGTTTTTATCAGTCCACTGCATTTTGTACATTTGAGGTCTTCGCCCGCTTCCCAGCGTGTCTGTAGCGCGTCAAACTCATATCGGTCTGCGCAGTCTAAGCATTTGGCGTATGTGCCATTGCCGTGAATTTCAATGACCTTGTCATCAGGCACACCGGAATCTTGATGTAGATTGTCGACGTTTTGCGTAACGACGATGCTGGCCTTGCCAGAAGCAACCAATGTCGCGATGGCGTCATGGCCCGCGTTGGGTGATGCGCCCGTCCAGCCGGCAGTGCGGTTGAAGACGCGCGTCCATGCTTCTTTGCGCGTTTCGGCAGAGGCGACAAAATCTTGGAAATAAATGGGCGCCATCTTGCTCCACACGCCACCGGGGCTGCGGAAATCTGGAATGCCGCTTTCAGTGGAGATGCCCGCACCCGTAAAAATGGCGATGCGCTGGGCGGTTGAGATCATATCGGCGAGGCGTTGTGCATTGGTCATCTGCAGATGTTACATGAAGTGTCAGGGGTTCGCCTAGTGGGGGTGTACCTTGCGCCGCATCGCATTGCCCGTTACTTCTGTGGCGATACCTCTTTAGGAGACTGAAATTATGAGCGCATTTCTAATCGTCATCATGGGCCTCGCAGCCATTATTGGCCTGATCATCGTTATCTACAACGGACTGGTCCAAAAGCGTCAGCGCGTAAACCAAGCCTTTGCTGATGTTGATGTGCAGCTGAAACAAAGACAGAATCTGATCCCAAACCTGATTGAAACGGTGAAGGGCTATACGGAGCACGAGCAAGAGACCTTGCAGCAAGTGATTGCGGCGCGCGCAGCGGCCCAATCGGCGTCTACACCGGGCGACATGGCTCAAGCTGAAGGCATGCTGACGGGCGCGCTGGGCAAATTGTTTGCACTCGCTGAGGCGTACCCAGACCTAAAAGCCAATACGAACTTCCTACAATTGCAGGAAGAGCTGTCCTTGATTGAGGATAAGCTGGCGGCGGCACGTCGTTTCTACAACTCTGCGGTTCAGGACTACAACACATCCCGCGAGCAGTTCCCGGGGTCGCTTGTGGCAGGACAGTTTAAATTTGAAGCACGTGAGTTCTTCGATGTGGGAGCCGAGGGCCGTGAAGATCTGTCTCAAGTTCCAAAGGTCGAGTTCTAGGGAATTCACCTAATCCAGTTTATGATCCTCGCTTGGGCAACTGAGCGAGGATTTTTAATATGTGGAACAAGGTTTTGATGGGCGGCGTGGCGGCGCTGATTCTTACGGCGTGTGAGACGCAGGCGGGAAAGTGGAGCGCGGGCATGTGGAATGGCCAGCCCGAAAGAACGCTAAACTCTGGAAATTTGAATCTGGTTACAGCGCCGATCTCTGGTCAGGGCTTCAAGCTGAAGTTTGCGATCAAGACAAATGGTAATTTTGGTGTCGCGAGTGCTGGGGGCGTATCTGATGAAGAGATGGAAGCGGCAGCGATTGAGGCCGCGCCTGAGGGCTGTACCTATATTGGGCTGGAGCGCACACCGGATGGCGGCGCGATTGTCGAGTTTGATTGCGTTTAGTCGCTAACGGGCTGTGAGAGACGGGAGCCATGTGGCGAGCGCTGGTAGCGATGCGACTAGAATTATCATGATGATCTGCAAGCCGATAAACGGGATTGCACCGCGCCAGATGTCTGCCGTCTTGACCTCTTCAGGTGCTGCGCCTCGTAGATAGAATAGCGCAAAGCCGAAGGGCGGCGTGAGGAAGCTGGTCTGTAGGTTGAGCGCCATGAGGATGGCCAGCCAAATCGGGTCAAACCCCATGATGATGAGCGGCGGCGTGACCAGTGGAACGACCACGAACACGATCTCGATAAAGTCCAAGAAGAACCCAAGCACGAACATGACGAGCATGGCGATGAGCAGTGCGCCCCATTTGCCGCCGGGGGCCGCGCTGAGCATATCTGCGACCACATCGTCGCCGCCAAAGCCACGGAAAACGAGGCTGAAGATCGAGGCGCCGATCAGGATGAGGAAGACCATACTCGTAATGTGGACAGCGCTTTTCAGGGCTGGGAGCAATTGGGCCTTCTTGTGCAACACGGCGAGGCCAGCGGCTAGGCCGATGAAGAAGAGCGCGGTGGCAATGAGTGTAAGGCCGATGCCGATGCGGTTGGCCGTGCTGATCGCCTCGACGCCCATACGTAGGTCAAATAGGTTGCGCAAGAATAGGATGGCGACGAGGCCAGCGAGGGCCGCGAGGATGAGCGATGGCAGGCGTTTGTCGCTATCGTCAGAGAGGCGAAGGCCCGCGAGGAGGATAGCGCCTGCTGCGCCAATTGAGGCGGCTTGAGTGGGCGGGGCGATGCCGCTGAGGATGGCGCCAAGCACCGCCAAGATGAGTAAGAGTGGCGCGCCAAGGCCGAAGATGACTTCTTTGGCGGTGAGCGGCGGGGAATCGTCAAAAGAAGTAGGCGGGCAAGCCTCTGGCCGGGTAAAGGCGATGAATGCGATATAGGCGAGGTATAGGCCGACGAGCATTATGCCGGGCAATAGCGCGCCTGCGAACAGGTCACCGACGGAGACGACGAAACCGGCATCCCCCATGACAGCAGCCGCTTGGCTGGCAGAGTTAGAGACGGCGTCGGCCAGCAGGATCAGCACGATCGACGGCGGGATGATCTGGCCGAGTGTGCCGGACGCGGCGATGGCGCCGGTGGCGAGGCGTGGGTCATAATTCTGGCGCAGCATAGACGGCAAGGCGATCAGCGTCATCGTGATGACGGTTGCGCCGACAATGCCCGTTGATGCGGCCAGCAGTGCGCCGACGAGGACGACGGCATAGCCGAGCCCGCCGCGTACTTTGCCGAGGAGGCGGCTGGCGATGTGCAGTAGGTCTTCAGCAACGCGGGAGCGCTCAAGGATGACGCCCATGAGGATGAAGAGAGGAACGGCGATGAGCGTCTCGTTCTGCATGATCGAGCCGCCTTGGATGCGGCTTGGCATGGAACGAAGCATAGGCTCTGGGAATGCGCCGAGGCCAATGCCGATGAGCGCATAGAGAAGAGCGACGCCGCCAAGGGTGAGCGCGACTGAATAGCCAGACAGCAGCGCGCCAATGGCTGTGGCAAACATAGCGAGGGCGAGGAAGATCTCAAGCTCCATGATGGGCCTCCTCAGTCTTGGTTTCGCTGGCGGGCGCGAGGTGACCGGTGAGGCGTAGCGCGGCTTTGAGTGCCTCAGACACGCCTTGCGCGATCATCAGAATTGCGAAGACGGGTACGAGTGTTTTGAACAGGAAGAGGACAGGCAATCCATCGGTTTCGCGTGAGCCTTCGAGCAGCATCCATGACCGGGCGAGGCCTTGCTCGCCGGCGGCGAGGAGACGGATGCAGATCGGGAAGAGGAGGAGGTAAATGCCTGCAAGCTCCACCCAGTTGCGGCCATTCTCGCCAAAGCGCGGGCGGAGAATATCAACGCGCACATGTGCGTCATCTCGCAGGGCGGCTGCTGCGCCGAGCATAAACATGGTAGCGAAGGCATAGATGACCAATTCTGACATCCACGTCCATGAGAGGCCGAATGCGTAGCTCATCACCACGACGATTAGTTGGAAGACGATGAGTGACACCGCAGCTACCATCGCGCCAGCAAGGGCAAACCCTGTGATGCGGTCGATGGTTTTGAAGAGCGGGGTTGCGATGCGCTGTGTCAGCCTCGGCAGCACGAGCACGAGCAGCGGCAATAGGAAGAGAGGCAACGCCAATAGCCCGAGCCATTTGAGGCCGGTACCTAGCAGGGGGAAGAGTTGGGAATCCATGTCTGTTTGCGTGTCCCGGCTTGTCTATTCGCCGAGGGCGCGGGCGGGGTAGTAGGCGCCGTCTGAAATGTCCGCCCAGCCGCGCATGGATTTTAGACCCTCTTCGAAGCTCTCATAAATGCGCTTCTCGATGCCGTCTTTGCCAGACGCGGCGCGCACATCGCGGGAGGCCTCGGCCATTGCTTTGACGACTTCATCCGGGAAGGAGCGAAGCTGTACGCCATGCTCCTTTGTGAGGATGTCGAGATAGATGGAATTTTGATAGGTGAACTCGCCCAACGAGGTGTGGTTCACACTCTCGCAAGCGGCTTTGATGATGGCTTTCTCGCCGTCATTCATGCTATCCCAAACGCGCAAATTTATACCGGCCGCGAGACTGGCGCCCGGTTCGTGGAAGCCGGGACCGTAATAATATGGGGCCTCACGATAGAAGCCGAGGGAATAGTCATTCCACGGGCCAACCCATTCTGTCGCGTCGATATTGCCGGTTTGAAGCGCTTGATAAATCTCTCCACCGGGTAGGGCTTTGGCCGATCCACCGAGGGCGCGCAATACGTCGCCGCCTTGGCCGGGAATACGCATTTGAAGGCCGACTAAATCATCGAGGCTGTTGATCTCTTTACGGAACCAACCGCCCATTTGGTGGCCAGTATTAGCGGCTTGAAATGACTTTACGCCAAACTGCGCCGACAGCTCGTCCCACAATTCTTGTCCGCCGCCAAAGTCGACCCAGCCCATAATCTCCTGCGCTGTCATGCCGAAGGGAACGGCGGTGAAGAAGGGGTAAGCGGAGGACTTGGCCGTCCAATAATATTCGGCGCCGTGGTACATATCGGCTGAGCCATTTGCGACCGCGTCGAACGATTCAAAGGCTGGGACGAGTTCCCCGGCTGCGTAGGTCTTCACTTCGATCAAGCCATCAGACATCGCCATGATGCGTTCGCCGACACGTTCGGCTGCTCGGCCAAGGCCGGGCAGGCCCTTGGGCCAAGTGGTCACCATATTGAGGCGGCGGCGGTTGCGACTGATTGATGGAGCGGCAAGATCGGCGGCTTTTTCAGGATTTGCGAAGGCAGCGGCCGCGCCGCCCGCACCGAGAAGGCCTGCGCCGACTAGATTACGCCTGTTGATCATTTTTATATTCCTCCCCGCGCTGCAGTGTTTGCTGCGCGTACCCTGCCGATTATTCGTCGTCTTGCAAGACGCGCCAATCGTCACCGTCTAGTACTTCGAGTGGTTTGTAACGGCGTTTATAGTCCATCTTCTGGCTGCCCTTTACCCAATAACCAAGATAAACGTGGGGTAAGCCCAGATCTTGTGCGTGTTGAATGTGATCGAGGATCATGAAGTGGCCAAGACCGCGCTTCTCCATTTCAGGCCGGAAGAAGGTGTAAACCATCGAAAAGCCGTCGCGTAGAATGTCGGTGAGGGATACGCCGATCAGTGGTGCATCTGGGCCCTCGCCTTCGCGGTATTCGAACATAAGGCCTTTGACCGGGCTGCCCGAGACCATGTTTACATAGTCGCGATAGGTCATCTCTGACATGCCGCCATTATCGTGGCGACCTTTGACATAACGACGAAGCAGACGGAACTGTTCGCGCGTCGCTTGGGCCTCTACTGGAATGCGAACCAAATCTGCGTTTTTGTTGAGCGAACGCCGGTCGCTGCGCGACAGCATGAACTCTCGCGTGGGGACGCGCACACTGCGGCAGGCATTGCAGCGCGAACAGGCTGGGCGATACGCGATGGTTTGGCTGCGCCGGAAGCCGGCTTGGCTCAGCGAGTTGTGAACTGAGTCAGCATCGGTAATTGCCAAACTTGTGAAGGCTTTACGCTCTTTCTTGCCCGGGAGATATGGGCACGGCCCAGGGTTCGTTACGAAGAAACGTAACGACTTTTCAAGCCCCGCAGGCAAATTTGATGCGTTAGTAAACTTCATTAGAAACGACGATACACTTACAAATCAAACCGCCAAGAGGCAAATATCGTGAAAACGCACCAAAGTATCAAAACCAGGGGGCCGCCAAACTTGAGGAAGTCCCCAAATTTGTAGTGGCCGGGGCCCATAACGAGCATGTTTGTCTGATAGGCGATGGGGGTCGCGAAGCTGCAATTTGCGCCGTAAATTACCGCCAGAATGAACGGAAGTGGGTCCGAATATCCCATTTCTGTCGCTGCTGATAAGGCAATCGGCGAGAACAGAATCGCGGTCGCTGCATTTGACAGCAAATTGGTCATAATGGCGACAGCGAGGAAAATGGCTGACAGAACGGCCAGCGTCCCGAAAGGCTGGGCGAAATCGACGACCAAATGCGCAATCAATGCCGCGCCGCCGGTTGTCTCTAGCGCTGTACCCATTGCTAAAGCAGATGCGATGACGAGGAAGATGCGTAGATCGAGCGAGCGGCTGGCCTGACGGGAGTTAAGGCAGCCTGCGATAAGCATTGCTACGGCGCCGAGCACCGACGCGACCATGATGGAGAGCAGGCCTGAGGCGGCGGCCACAACGAGTGCCAAGGCGATCAGGCGGGCGGATACGGCCTTGGTCGTGAACGGAATCTCGGTTTGAGACCATTCTAGCAAGATGAGGTCGCGGCTGGCGCGGATTTCGCGCAGAGCATCAACCGGGCCGCAGAGGAGCAGCGTGTCGCCAGACTCCAAACGAATCTCACCAAGTTTTGATCGGATCATGCGGCTGCGGCGTTGAATGCCGAGTGTGACGGCGCGGGTGAGGCGGCGCAGGCCGATCATCTCAACGGTGCGGCCAACCATGCGTGAGCCGGGGGCAACCACAGCTTCGGTTAGCGCCAAAGCACCCGTTTTGCCGCCGTCATCTAAGTCACCGCCGCTGGATTGCCAGATCTGTTGTAAGAAGTCTGGATGCTTGCCGAGCACATTCATCAGCGCCGTACGGGTCGCTGCGACGATGACGAGGTCACCGACTTGCAGCTCTGTGCTCTCATACGGTGGCAGAATAGCACGTTCGCCGCGTTGGATCATGCGCACGGTCATATCTGGCAAATCGGTGAACATGCCAGCAATGGGCTTCTTGTTATGCAGGAAATGGCCGTGGGTGACTTCGATCTGCGCGAGGAATTGCTTGCCTGACGGTTGGACTATGTCGGCTTCTAGGCCTTTGCGATCGGGCAATAGAAAGCGCGAGAAGAGTATCAGATACACAAAGCCCGCGCCTGCGAGGATAAGCCCCATTGGCGATTGATCGAAGAAGCCGAGCTTTTGGCCTTCAATCCGCTCGAAAGCCTCTGCAGCCAGCAGATTGGTCGAAGTGCCGATGAGGGTGGTCATGCCAGCGAAGATCGACGCGAAGCTGAGAGGCATCATCAGTTTGGAGGCCGAGGCGTCCATGCGCTGTGCAATCGCGCTCATCACCGGCAGGAACATGATGACGATGGGCGTGTTGTTCACAAATGCGCTGGTGACGAAAACACCTGCGAAAGCGAGAATGAGCGTAACGAACGGACGTTTGTCGTAGCCTTGGATCAGGGCCTTTGTCGGTCCCTCCAAAGCGCCGGTCTGGAACAGGCCTTGGCCGACGACGAGTAGCGCCATGATCGTGATCAGCGCTGGATTGCCAAATCCCATAAGCAGGCTAGCCGGGTTTAGCGCGCTGCCGTCAGCGGCGGTAGCACCGGGGATTGTGTAGAGAATGAGCAGGGAGGCGATAACGCCAACGGAGACAACCTCCATCGACCATTTGTCCATCATGTAGCAGACGATCGCGGCGATCACCACGACAAGGCTCACCCATAGCGGCCAAGCTGCTAGTAATTCTGAGACCATGAAGGCTCCGGTTCAATATGAGGTTCGGGATGGTCCCCGAATGGCATCAGCCGCCACTGTGAACCACTATGCTAACCCGGCGGTTAACAGGCAAGTGCGGCTGCCCGGGAAGCAGCGGCTTCGTATCAGATAGACCACTTACTGCCTGAATGCGTGTTGCCTCCAAACCTGCCCCTAAAAGACCGCGACGGGCTGCGTTTGCACGGTCTGATGAGAGTTCCCAGTTCGAATAGGTGACCTGATCGCTGGCAAAGGCATCGGTGTGACCTTCGATAGAAATAGGTGCCTTTAGAAGCGCTAATGCATTGCCCGTGGCTGAGACGAGGTCTGCGCCTGATTCTGTGAGCGTTGCGACGCTTGATTCGAACAGAGGACGACCGGGGCGGTCGACAAGATCGATGCGGATGCCTTGGGGGTCTTTGGTCAGAATGAGGCTGTCGCCCTTCAACTGTAGCACTGGATCAAGGCTGAGCGCGCTGAACAGGCGGTCACGTTCTGTTTGCTCTGGCAGCGGAACAGTTGTTGCGATTTGCGGTGTTGAGTGGCTGAAGTAGTTCGCGACTTCTGTGCGGTCTTCTTGCGAGACACCACTAATCATCCACATCAGCAGGAAGAACGCCATAAGCGCCGTTAGGAAGTCGGCATAAGCCATCTTCCATGTGCCCATTTTACGGGCCGGCGCGGAGGGCATTCTGCCCACATGTCGCCGAGGTGTAGTGGCATAAGCCATACGCTCGATTCCAGTCCTTCTGATCGGAGTGTCATTCCTAACAGGTCTTGGTGAAGGGCGCGTCTAAGGGCATGTTGATATTTGTGTAAAATTTCACGGTTTTTAATTTGATTGGAGAGATGGGCGAATGGCGACGACAGCGTTCTTGGGGCTAGGCGTGATGGGCTATCACATGGCGGGGCATCTTCAGCGGGCTGGCCATAGTGTAACCGTGTGGAACCGCACGGGGACAAAGTCTCAAGGCTGGGCGGCAGAGTTTGGCGGCGAGGCGGCTGAAACGCCTGCTGAGGCCATTAAGGGCGCTGAGTTCGTGCTGCTGTGTTTGGGTGATGACCCGGATGTAGAGGCGGTGTTCGGGCAGATCGAAGACAGCCTCACCAAAGGCATGGTGGTTGTTGATCACACAACAGCGTCAGCCACATTGGCGCGAGACCTTGCAGCGCGGTGCATCGCTAAGGGCGCAAGCTTCCTCGATGCGCCGATCAGTGGCGGCGAAGCGGGTGCCAAGAACGGTCAGCTCGCCATCATGTGCGGCGGTGCGCAAACGACGTTTGACGCAGCCGAGCCGATCATGGACGCTTACGGCAAGCAGATGACGCTGATTGGTGACAGCGGGGCGGGCCAGCTTGCCAAGTCGGTCAATCAGATCTGTATTGCGGGCATCGTACAGGGCCTGTCTGAGGGCATCCACTTCGCTGAGAAAGCAGGGCTGGATATCGCCAAGGTGATTGCGGCGATCAGCGGCGGGGCGGCGCAAAGCTGGCAGATGAACAATCGCTGGGAGACGATGCGCGATGGCCAGTTCGAGCATGGCTTTGCCGTGGATTGGATGCGCAAAGACCTGCGGATAGCCCTCGACGCAGCGAGGGAAACGGGGGCGAGCCTGCCGATGACGGCGACGGTGGATCAGTATTACGCCGACGTGCAGGCGATGGGCGGCGCGCGCTGGGATACGAGCGCTTTGGTGGTGCGGCTGAGGCAGTAGCGGGCAGAGCGTGTGCAAGGGCGCGCATTTGAGGGCGATAGCGTGCAGTTTGATGCAGTTAAAGGATTTTTGAGCATGAGTAAGAGTGAGAACAAAACCCAGCCGACTGTTGTGGCACCTGCAGATTACATCGCCTCACTAGATGAGGGCAGACGTAAAAAAGAGGCTGAATTTTTACTGCCGTGGTTTGAGCGCGTGGCGGGGATGAAACCCGCCATGTGGGGGCCGAGCATTATCGGCTATGGGCGCTATCATTATAAATATGACAGCGGGCGCGAGGGTGACTTCATGATGACCGGCTTCGCCCCCCCGCAAAGCGGCCATGTCCATTTATATCCTACCCGGCTACCGGTTTGACAGCATGCAGGACAAGCTCTCGCGTCTCGGTAAGCATAAGCTCGGTAAGAGCTGTCTGTATGTGAGCAATTTGGAGACCGTGGATTTGGGTGTGCTGGAAGAGATCGTGGTTGAGGGCGTAGACTACATGCGCGCGAATTATGAGACTTGGGAGGGGTGACTCTCAACATCCGCTCTTTCCTGCGAAAGCAGGAACCTAGTTGCGTAGTTCAAAACTGGGTCCCAGCTTTCGCTGGGATGAGCGGGGATTGGATTGGCTCGAATGATGGCTTAACTTCTCGCGGATGAAGGCAAATTTATGAAACGGTTTATCTTGAGGCGGACGGGTGGGTGGTATGCTCGGTTGCGGGCGTTTGAGGTTTTGGTGGATGGGGTGAAGGTCGCGACGCTGAAGCCCGGCGATGAAGTGCCGATTGAGGTGATGGATGTGGCCGAGTGGCTTCAGGTGAAGGTGGATTGGGGTAAGTCTCCGCCGATCAATATCCGATATTTGAATGATGGGCAGACGCTGGAGATTAAAGGTTATCTCACGCTGAACCCGATCAAGAATTTAGGAGCGGACGCGTTACCCATTCGCATCACGCCGGTTTAGCAGAGGCTGGGTCCCAGCTTTCGCTGGGATGAGCGGGTCGTTAGCTTGATTGCGGGGCGGGGTGTTTTAGGGCGCTCTGTAGCTTAGTGATCGCGGCGTCGTCGTGGGAGGGGATGATGATGAGGCCGGGGAAGTCTTCTGTGAGCTGTTGGACTTTGGTGTAGGAGTCTTTCAGTTGCTCTGCATCGCCGGTGCCGGGCATGCGGTTCTCGAAAAGGGCCTCTACGCTGTAGGCGAGGTCTCCGATCAGGAGTATTGGCGGGAAAGCTGCTGAGCGGATGAGCAGGGACATTGAGCCGGGCGTGTGGCCGGGTGTCGGCAGGAGCATTAAAGAGCCATCGCCCATAAGATTGTGGGCTTTGCCGAAGGCTTTAAGGGCGGGGTCATCGGTGGGGGGGAAGTCGATGTGCGACCAGTGTGTGCCTGGGATGTTGATATGTTCGCGAAGAATCCATTCGCGCTCTGGGTGCGGCTGAGAGAGTTGCTCCCACTCGGCGCGGCTCACGATCAGGTCAGCCTGCGGAATATCAGCAATGCCGCCAATATGGTCGAAGTGTAGATGTGAGATCACTGCCTTGCTGATTTTACTTGAGTCAAATCCATTGGCTTTGAGTTTTTCTCCAAGTTTGTCTTGCGGACCAACGTCAAAGCGGAAAATCCGTTTCATCAAAAAGCGCCCAATGGCTTGGGAGATGTAAGTAGGATTATGCGCAATGGCTGGATCGAGCCCGGTATCGAACAAAACCAAGCCATCCTTATGTTCGATGAGAAACACACTGATGGGTAGACTAATCCAACTTCGTGATGTGAGTACCCACCACAATTGTGGTTTTGTGCTACCGTATCGATGCTCTTTATGTTGAGACCCTCGACCTGTGGAGAAGCAATGGATTGCTTTCACAGCGTCGCCGACAAACGCAGTGGGAATTGTATCAAGGTTTTTCAGCGTCTTCATGATTGTTCAGCTCCAGCGTCCTCCGAGGGGAGTCTTGCAAGTTTAAGACTCTACGGAAATATGCGGTTCTACTTACAATGCTGATGAAGTGATTTATCTTGAGGCGGACGGGTGGGTGGGCTCAGCCTGCGCTGGGATAAGCGAGGTGAGAGCGTTCAGTTGTTCAGCTCACAAATCATAGGCTGCGCGTAGTAGCTGGTGACGAGGAGGGTGCCGGTGCCTGTATGGATGTCGATTGTTAGGGAGGCATGGGCGCCGTCGTCTGTGTCTAGCATGTAGAGCAATCTGACGCCTGTGTAGGTTTGGAAACGGCCAGACTGGAGGCTCGCGGCGGGTTTACCTGTCCAGCAGCCGGAATAGGCGCAGACTTCCATAATGTCGGCGCGGGCCGTTACGCTTAAGCTCGTGTGCGCGTCGGCGACCTCACATTTGCCTTGTGGACACGAGATTTCCAGATCGGGATTTGTGCAGGACCACTCTGTCTCCACCGGGGGCGGGCCGCCTGCGCTCGCGGGTAGGCCCATTGCGAGGAAGGGGGTGCTGATAATTACGGCGCGGAGAATATTCTGGGATGCAGTTCTCATGAATATGATGATCCGCGTGCAACACGACCAAATTGTGACGGTGGATTTCTCGAATCCTATATTGCCCGGTAAGGTATGTAACTCTGAGTCACTTTAGTTCTATCGAGATCAAATTCGTTTTTCTTTAAAAGTGCCCTTGTCGCTTGCATTTTTAAGAAGGCGTCTCTCGTAGGGCCAACCATGATCTCTTTTACGAGATCCCGAATGTTGAGCTCCACGGGAGCGATAGCCTCGTCGGTTTTGATCGGTAGGCAGAAGTACTCAAACATGCCGCGAGGTCCTACTTGGGGACGCACGTATGAGATGAAACGATCCTCGAATTCTCTGTGGCGTCTCCAGACAAAACGCCATTCGCGTTCCGCGTGGAAGCCAGGATGCTTATGTGAAATGGCGAGTTGAAAGCATAAGTCAGTGAAAGCTTGGAGGGCATGCTGCTCCTGGGCTTTGAGAACCTCTGGGCTAAATTTGCATAGATTGTTTAGAAAATGGGTGAAAGCTCTTTTAGCACGAGCCACAAACTCTATTTCAGTTTCATAATAGACCGGATAGGCTACGATGTGACTTGAAAATAGGTTCATTAGCCCGAGGTTCATCGGGTCTATAAGGATGGCTGCGCCGTTCCCGTCAGACGCGTACCCGCGCCACATGGACAAATTGTCATGTGAGTTGGTTGCTGGGTCGTATGTACTCCAGCAAGAGATGAACGTTTCAAACAGATCGCTGTCTTTGCTGGTGTTGTAAGCATGTTCAAACGAAATTCCAGCCCGTGAGCCAACTTCGATTATTCCATCTATGACTTGGCTGAGCGGATTGTTGGGACTGGAAAGGAACTCCAACATTTGCTTGCCCTTAGTTACTTCATCAAAATCGTTCATAGCCGCGACAGGACTGAACCATATTTCCTCATTTTCGATTATGCCATGGAGAGCCGAAAAACTCGAATAATGAACCAAGCCTGTTAGTTCATTCTGGCGTTCTACAAAGGGAGTTTGAGCTGGCTCGGTAAGGCTATCCCATACGGCGCCTTCATGTTCGATCTCGGTCATCAGCAAGCCTTTTTAGCGATTACTGTAAGTATATGTAGAATGGCTAGATGGTATTAAACGGATTGTGCTGTAGGATCTTAGCCAGATTGTCCCCGAGACCGCTGTGCGATCAAGAGACGTGAGCTGACCCGGGTCACCCCATCTTCATTGCGGCGTCTTCTGCGAAATAGGTGATGATGCCGGCGGCGCCGGCGCGTTTGAAGCAGAGGAGGCTTTCCATCATGACGCGGTCGCCGTCTATCCAGCCATTCATGGCGGCGGCTTTGATTTGGGCATACTCGCCGGAGACTTGGTAGGCGAGGGTTGGCACGCCGAAGGTTGAGGAGACGCGGTGCAGGATGTCCAGATACGGAAGGCCGGGTTTGACCATGACCATGTCTGCGCCCTCAGAGAGGTCCATCGCGACTTCGCGCAGGGCTTCTTCTGTGTTGGCGGGATCTTGCTGGTACGTCTTCTTGTCGCCAGAGAGTGAGGCGGCCGAACCGATGGCGTCGCGATAGGGGCCGTAGAAGCCGCTGGCATATTTGGCCGCGTAAGACAGGATCATTTTATTGGGTAGCTTTGCGTCTTCGAAAGCTTTGCGGATTGCGCCGATGCGACCGTCCATCATGTCTGACGGGGCGACGATATCTGCGCCAGCGGTGACGTGGGCCATGGCTTGCTGGACGAGGCAGGCGACGGTTTCGTCGTTCGGGATGGTGCCGTCATCTTCGAGCAGGCCATCATGTCCGTGTGAGGTGTATGCGTCGAGGGCGACATCTGTGATGAGGCCGACATTTGGCGCGGCGGCTTTCATTGCGCGCAAAGCTTGGGGGACAAGGCCGTCAGGGTCTAGCGCGCCGCTGCCGCGTTCGTCTTTGGCGTCTGGGCCAATATGGGGGAAGAGGGCGATGGCCGGAATGCCGAGGGATTGCGCGCGCGTTGCTGCTTTGGCGCAGAGATCTACGGATAGACGGTTGATGCCGGGTAGGCTGCCCACGGCGGTTTCGCCTTCGCCTTCATGCACGAAGACGGCCCAAACAAGGTCTGCTGGGGTGAGTGTGTTTTCGGCGACGAGGCTGCGCACCCAAGGGGATTGGCGCGTGCGGCGAAGACGTGTGGCGGGGAAGCTTTGTGGGAAATCAGTCATAGGGTGAGTGATGCTCCAAATTGCGGCGCGCTACAAGCGTTTGACCTTGCGACGCATGAAGCAGCGCTGTGAGATATCGAGGCTCATTGCCTGGACCTTCTCGAGGTCGATCATCCAATCTTCCATCTGGCGACGGGCCACTTCGCGAAAGCCGAGTTTTTTATAGAACGGGCCGTTCCAAGCGAGGTCTCTAAAGGTAGAGAGGGTGACGGTTTTGAATTTGCGGATTTTGGCTTCTTCAACAACGCGGGTGATGAGCGCGCTGCCCAGCCCCTGACGGCCATGGTCCGGATGGACGCTGATCTGATCGAGATAGAGGGTGCCTGTACGCTCTGAGGTAAGGGCGAAGCCGATGGCGACGCCTTTTTCGGTTCTCGCTGTGAGGACGTGGTTTTTCTCAATCGCTGTATCGAATACGTCTGCTGGTACATGGTCGGACAGGGCGTCTTCTGCGATGAGGCCGGTATCATTGAACAGGTGACCCGCCGCCAAATCGATGTCGATTAGCGTGTCGATTTCCTCACGATCTGCTCTCGCGATGGAGTATCCCTGCGGTAACCGTTGCATCTGTTCTTAAACCACTCAAAGCTTTGTGAGGCCTGAATTAGACGGAAACGAAGAAAAAAGCCAATGATTGCTGTGGTTAACGTAGAAAATTTCTCTGGTTTAATGAAACCGGAAATGCGTTTGGGGCCTAGTCTGCCTGAAACTCTACGCCAACTTCATTGCCCGAGCGCCAGCGCAAGACGCAATGGCGTGGGCGCTTATATTGAGGAACGCGCATGACAAATGTCTCTGGAAGCTCAGCGCCTTCAGGCGGGATAATGCGTGCGCCGCCGGGTGAGAGGTCTTTGATCTCGCACTCAAGCTTTTTGAACAGACCAAGTTTGATCTGTCCTTTATCCGCAATGCGTTGGCGACCACCGCGACGATTCATGTCAGCCATATCATTCCCCTGATTATGCCGTGTATTGGGAGGGCGCACAGAAATTCTGGACCCTCAATTCCCTTATAAGTGGCATAAATTGGTTAAGATTGCCTCTACTCGCAAAGCAAAATGATATCCTCCGAAATGTTCGAAGAAAGACCAGCAAATGATAGATGAAGTAAAGACTAGTGTTGATTGCGGTGTTGGCAATGTAACATTGACGCGGGCCTCTGCATTACATGCATTGAATACGCCTATGTGTGAGGAGATATTGTCTGCTCTTGAGGCGTGGGCACAGGACCCGGCAATTCATATGGTCGTCATTGACCATGAAGAGGGCACGCGCGGGTTTTGCGCGGGTGGTGACATTAGGATGCTGGCGGATAGCGGCGCAGCGGACGGCGCAGAGGCGCGCCACTTCTTTAATGTCGAGTACCGGATGAATGTTGCCTTGGCGGCGTTTCCCAAGCCTGTGCTGGCGATTATGGACGGCATTACTATGGGCGGTGGTGTTGGCTTGTCAGTGCATGGCTCTCACACTGTGGCGACAGAGCGGACGGTGTTTGCGATGCCTGAAACGGGCATTGGCTTGTTTCCCGATGTGGGCGGTGGTTGGTTTCTGCCACGCTTGAAGGGTGAACTGGGCACGTGGTTGGCGCTAACGGGCGCGCGTCTTAAAGGGGTTGATGTGGCCGCTGCGCAGATCGCGACACATTTTGTGCCGTCGGAATTGATTGCGAATTTGAAAGCGCAATTGCGCGAGGCGGAGCTGGCCGATGGCGCCGCTGAGATGCTGAACTCTATACTGGATGATCTATCCCAGCCTGTTCCGGCGGGAAGCTTTGAGGAGCATTGGGCGTCGATTGATCGTTGCTTTGCGGGCGATCGGGCCGAAGACATTGCTGCGGCCCTGCGCGCGGATGCGGACCCGTGGGCGGCCAAGCAGTTGGAGGCGTTGCTGTCAAAATCCCCTGAGACCGTGAAAGTGGCGCTGCGCCAATTGCGCGAGGGCGGGAAGATGACCAGCTTTGAAGACAATATGCGCATGGAATACCGCATCGGCTGGCGCAAGGTTCAGAGCCATGACTTCCAAGAGGGTGTGCGGGCCGTGATCATTGATAAAGACAACGCACCTGTCTGGGCGCCTGCCGCGTTAGAGGCGGTGAGCGATGCGGATGTCGCCAAGTATTTTGAAAGTCTCGGCGATGATGAGTTGAGCGTTTAAGCTGTAACGCTTGCTCGGGCACGAATCTCTTGGAGTCTTACTGAAAGTGACCCTATGGTAAGGGCTCAAATTCAGATCTAGGAGCGCACAATGCGGGGTGAAGTTTTACAGCCAGATGGCCCGGGTGAAGTCGGCACTATTCTTGGCGAGGACGGTCAGCGGTATCAGTATACCCAAGTTCAAGTGAAGACTGGTGTTCAGTTGGTCTCTGGGCAATCGGTTGATTTTGTCAGCATGGGTGACGAGGCGCGGGATATTTATCCGCTGGCGGGGGGCGCGACGAATGTGCCGCCACCACAGCAGGCCGCGCCGCAGCAGGCCTATGGTCAGCAACCTGGGGCGCCGCCTCAGCCATCTTATGTGCAGCCCGTGGCGGGATATACGCCGGGCATGGTCCCTCAGAACGTGCCTGCGCGCAAAGGCGATGGCTTGTGGACGTATTTCTTGCGGTGCTTCACGAAGAACTATGTTCAGTTCAATGGCCGTGCGCGTCGTTCAGAGTATTGGGGCTTCTATCTTTTTGCGGTTCTGTCCTTCATTTTGGCGATGGTCATTGACGGTGTGATCTCTGTAATGCTTTCAGTGACCTTCGGAGAAGAGATGGCTTTGCCTATCTTTACTGTGTTATTCTTGCTGGCGGTGATTTTGCCCAATTTGGCCGTTACGGCACGGCGACTGCACGATCAAGATTTGTCGGGCTGGCTCATCCTTCTGGGAATGATTCCGTATGTTGGTGGGCTGATCTTGCTGGTCTTTATGTTTATCGACGGCAAGCCGATGACAAATAAACATGGCCCTAGTCCTAAGTATATGATGGACGATGCTACCACTCAGGCCTTCCTGTAAAACAAAGATCCCATCCGGTCTTTATATATAGAGACTGGATGGGGTGACTTATTTGCGCGAATACGCAACCGGCGACCAAAATTCGTTACCAAGAAGTAACCGTTAATGTATTGGGCCGTTTGTTAACCATCATCACTTGAATTGGGGGTGTGGTTATCAAAATATTAGGGACATCGGTGTAACTATACTCAAACTACAACAACAGTTGAGTGGTGGTTAAAAATGATGATTTCCGAAATGCAGGATTCTGCAGACCTTTCCGTTGGCGAGTCTTTCCTAAAGTCTCTGTCTTTACTTGAACAAGCACACCGTCGTCTTCACGACGTTGTAAAGGACGACCTAGAGCGTGGCGGCGAACGTTCGCTGACTGGCGTTCAAGCGCTTCTTATCTATGAGATTGGCGAAGGCGAGGCTCCTGCTTCTGTTTTGCGGGCTCGTGGCGCGTTTGCTGGCACTAGCTTGTCTTACAACGTCAAGAAGCTTCAAGAGGGCGGATACCTTATCCAGACCCGTTCTGAAGGCGACAAGCGCACAGTGACTTTGCGTCTGACTGAGCGCGGCTTGAAAGTGCGTGCCCGTGTTGCTGGCCTGTTTGAAAAGCAAGCTAACGCTTTGGAGCCTACAGCGTCTGTCCGTCCGGATGACCTGTCACAGCTCAACAAGACGATTTCTCGTCTGGAACGCTTCTGGTCAGACCAGATCCGCTTCCGCCTCTAAGGTTTTTTGCACCGTCCCCGTGGGTGCAATCAAAATGAAAAGCCCTCGCCAAATCCTCCGGCGAGGGCTTTTTTGTGTTTGGTTGAGTGCGATGGTGGACTGTCTGGTTCAGCGCACTTAAAAAAATTGAAGTGCGCGGGATTGTTGCAGCCAGTTGTGAGCACAGAACTACGCACAAGTGCGGATAATTTTCCGATCTCTTTATTGATAGCCTTTTTGGTGCCGACTGTAAGTCGGTGGTGAACGCATATCGTAATAATCAGGCAACGGAGAAATATCATGGAAGACGTCGAGAGATTACTGAAGGGTACTGTAGAAGAACTTGATAAACTGTTGGACGCACGCAATGTGCTGGGTGATCCGATTGAGCGGGATGGAGCTTACATCATTCCAATGGTTAGTTATGGCTTCGGATTTGGCGCGGGTGGTCAAACTTCAAAAGGTGAGCCGGGTGCTGGCACCGGCGGCGGCGGCGGGATAAAACCGCTGGGTGCGGTGATTATTGACGATAAGGGTGCCCGGGTTGAGGGTATTCAAGGGGCGATGCGTACCGTCGCCGAAATTGTTGGCGAAACCATCGCGCATGCCAGCGAAAAGCCTAAGAAAAAGGCAGGCGCATCAAAAGCTGAGGATTAGGCTGATGCTCGGCCCGGTTCTTTCGGTCGTGGCATCGCTGCTGCTATTCTTAATTGCCGCTGGTGGGGTGATGTTGCTTGCGCCTATGCGTATTGAGGCCCGGGCTGTTTTTCCAGAAGAGAAGTTTTTGCGCACGCGCATCAGGTTTCTTTGGGGGTCTACCCCTTGGGTGAGGCTTCCGGCGGTGTCGCTTCCGAGACGAGATGGAAGCGAGTCGCGAACGCGCAGAGCATCGAAAAAAAAGAAAGCGGGTGGGCGGATGAAGAGTCTTTTTTCTGCCGGGCCAAAAATTATTAAGTCGCTCCTTGCCGCGATTAAGTTCGAGTGCGGAGAAGTTAAACTCGAGTATGGATCGGGCGACCCGGCGGATACAGGTATGCTGTTTGGCTATATGGCGCCTATAATTTATGCGAATCCGGCGGCTGACAAATTTAAGTTTTCTGCTATCCCTCATTATGACGATGAGGTTTTCCGTTTTGAGGGCGTCGCGCAAATTTTGTTTAGGCCTGCCTATTTGTTGCCTGCAATTGCTCTGATTGCGTGGAAATTGATCAGGCCATGACCAGCAAGATGGATTTGGAAATTCGTTACCTTGTTAAGGGAGTGCGGATTGGTTTGATTCTGGAGAAAACTGTTGTGGGTCATCGATTTGAACGCGGAATATTTGCCTGCGGCACGAAGAGGCCAATCTGCATTATGCTACAGCAGAACGAGTGTCTCAGTGCTTTCGACATTCATGGTTCTCGCTGTGACATGGCGGATATTGCGGCGAGATTTCCGGATCAGTGTGCGCGATTTTTCGAGGAATGAGTACTCTCGATTGAGCGCTTTACCGCAAGGTGAAATTTAAATAAGCATCCACCGAAGTGGCAAGGGCGTGTTTGTGTCTAGTTGAGTGTGTTGGTTTAGGTGGCTATCACAAATTATGGTTAGATTTTTTCGTTACATAACTCACCCGCAAGTGCAGATTGACCCGACTGTTGCTGTGCCGAAGTGGGGGCTTTCTGAGTTGGGGCGGGCGAGGACGCTTCATTTTTCAGGACTGTCATTACTCGGATTTACGCAGACGATCATTTCAAGCGGCGAAACCAAAGCAATTGAAACTGCAGGCATTATCTCTAACGCAATCGGAGTGAATGTTGAAATTCGCGAAGGCACGCATGAGAATGACCGGAGCGCGACGGGATTTCTTGAGCCCCAAGAATTTGAGTATACCGCGGATGCTTTCTTTGCGGAACCTTCGCAAAGCGTGCGCGGATGGGAGCGGGCGATAGATGCGCAAAGCCGGATCGTCGCGGAATATAGCGAACTTGTTGAGCAAAATACTGTTGGCGATATTCTCATGGTGGGGCACGGCGCGGTCGGGACGCTGCTCTATTGTTTTCTCGCGGGTTTCGAGATTTGCCGGAGCCATGACCAAGCGGGTGGTGGCGGGAATATCTTCACTTATGATCTGGAGGCTGAGCGTATGGTGCATGGCTGGAGATCAATCGAGTCATTTTAAGCGGGCGAGTTCGGCGCGTAGTCGCTGATAATCGGAGGTGGATTCGTAGGTGGCGGTCGCTATCTGGGGTCATGTGATTTCTTCGTGTAGAAACTCAGAACTTGCCGTTGTTGTTTTTCCATTCTTCGCGGGGGGCGACTGTTTCTGTTGTGTCCCAGTGCTCCACGATTTTCCCGTCTGCGATGCGGAAGAGATCGTAGAACGCGGATGCGGTGCCGCTGAGTTCTCCTTCGCTAACGCAAAGTACGAAACAGCCTTCGGCGAGGACGCGGTGGATGCGGTGATAGTCGATCCGCCGGTGGCCATTTTCTAAGGCTTCCAATGCTGAGCGTAGCTCTGTCACATTGTCGGTTAGTTTTGGATTGTGCTCTGTGAACGTCGTTTCATCTATAAAATCGGTCAGTTTTTGAGTTTGACCGCCGATGAGAACTGTTTCGACGAAGGCCTGAATGAGCGAGCGATTGGATTCTGTTAAATCGTGATCCACGGCTTGGGTCGGGCCGTCGACCATGTTGTGCCGGGATGGGTTGGGCGTGTGTCTCGCCTGAATATTATCCCAGTGTTCTACGGCTTTTCCGTCTTCGAAGCGGAAAACCTCGAAGCCGACGTTCCGAGTCGCAAAATCATACTCGGTATGCGCGAAGACGAATTCTCCATCCTCGAAAGCCCTAACGATATTTACGCGCGGCCCGGTTTTTGAGAGCCGTTTGAAGAGTGAGGCCAGCCCCTCGCTCCCTTCATGGGTTTGCGGATTGTGCTGGATATATTTGGCCTCATTTAC
Source organism: Hyphomonas sp. (assembly GCA_033851975.1). Classification (GTDB taxonomy): domain Bacteria; phylum Pseudomonadota; class Alphaproteobacteria; order Caulobacterales; family Hyphomonadaceae; genus Hyphomonas. Next base: position 418,253 of record JAWSVJ010000002.1, read on the forward strand.
GACAGCGATGGGTTCGGGATCGCCGGTTTCAATGCTCATGAGCAGGGCGCGTATCTGGTCTTTTTTTGCTTTTGCCATGTGCCAATCATTATTCTCGCGCGATGACCTCCGCAAGGTCATCTTCTTGAGACTGAACGCGAGTGCAATTAGTGGCAGAAAAATTGCAACTTAATCTGAATGAAGTATGCGATTGCATTTTTTGGGGCGGCGGGGATGTGCGGCGCGGCGGAGGCTGGGCCTTGGGCGCAGGAGACGGGTGGGTTTTATGCCCGATCGCTGATTGCGCGCGAAGTGTTGGATGGTGCGGATGCGTGGCGAGGCGATGTGTATGCTGAGCGCGGGCTTTCGGAGACACTCTCCATTATGGTGAAGGCGGAGGCGGTTCGGTTTGATCAGGCGGATGAGTTTGATCAGGAGGCCTACCGAATTGCTGTTCGCAAACAGGTTTTTAAGAAAAATGGATTTGCCGGGGCTGTTGAGCTCGGCGTTGTGCATGGCGCTGTGGCGACAGGTTTTGCGGCGTGCCAGTCACTCGGCGGCGAGGCACGGGTGAGCCTCGGCTATTCCGGCGCTACTAAAAAGGGGCTGGATTGGTATGCTTTTGGCGATGTCGCCGCGATTGAGCATGAGGGCGGCTGCCATCGCCAGCGGGTTGAGCTGGGCTATGGCGCGGATATTTCGACCAAGCTGTTCGTGGGCCAGCAAGTCTGGTTGGAGCATGGCAATCTCAGCGCTGATAGCATCAAGAGCGAAAGCACCTTCGGATATCATGCGGGTTGGGCTGATGTGTCGGTCGGGTATCGCGCCGAGCATGGCGGCCTGTTTGATGAAGAATCTTATTTGATAGCGATAACCGTGCGCGGTTGAATCACAAACGGCGAGCCGGACTGCCCGCTTGCCGCTTGCCGCTTGGTTGTTTTGTGGAGGCGTGGACTTATTCGCCCGTATAGCCTGTTTGAAGCATGAGGTAAGCGATCAGTGCCTCGCGATCAGCAGGTTTGCGAACGCCAGCAAATGACATGCGGTTGCCTTTGATGAATTTGGCTGGGTTTTCGATATAGCTCGCCAGGTTTTCGGGTGTCCATGTGATGCCAGCTTCGAGTAGGGCTGGAGAGTATGCGAAATCTGCATTTATTCCCGCTTCGGCGCCGACGATGCCCCAGAGGTTTGGTCCGACGAGATTGCCGGCGCCTTCATCAACGGTGTGGCACGATGCGCAAAGTTTGAATGTGCGTTTTCCAACTGAATATTTGGCTTCGTTGAACGGCGCGGGCAGGCTTGCGAATTCGTCAGATGGGGCCGCAGCTGGTGCTGGGGCGGCTTTTTCGGCGTCTGGAGCGGTAGATTCGACTGTTTCAGTCGCTGAGTTGGTTATTTTTTCTGCTTTTTCAACGGTCTGCGTTGTTGCAGGCGTATTTTCGCTGCAGGCGGTAATAGCGAGCGCGAGGGCGACGGCGCAAAGCGGTTTGATAAAAAGTCTCATAAAAACAGTCCATTGTGAGGGGTTCCTCATGCCAGTTTTAGGGCTATTTGCGGCGAAAGCAAGTCTGCGAGCAGTTTTGCTGGTGTTCTAAAAAAATTGTTCAAAAACATGAGGTTATGAGGCCTTCCTCACCTGAAATCCGGTTCAGGTGGCCCCTTTGGATGAGGCTGTATCTGTATGTTTTTGTTGAGTATTTTTGTGTTTACGCCGAATGATGCAAACAGAGCTGCGACAGTTCGCCGGTGTAAAATTTTAACCATTTTCTCGCCTGTCCGCATGGGGATTATTACACCCCACAAAAGGGGGATATTAACCCTGAAGCGCTAGTATTCATTGGATAAAATAGAAAATAAATATTGGGTACGATGATGAATAAGGCAGCTTTCGGGCTTGCGGCACTGGCCGTGAGTCTCGTGGCAGGGCCTGCGATGGCTGGACCAGAATCCGCCGACCTTTGGGTCGGTTTGGATGGTTCGGCTGACGGGTTTCTGCTGGATACGACAACTGGAGATTTGTGGATGACAGGCGTTTGCCTGAAACCGTTGAAGCGGGCCACAAATGTGGGTGATATCTGGACCTCTCGAACAGCTGAGATGGTGTCCGTAGGGCGCGCTATGGTGCTGCTCGATCAAACCTTCACGATCGATGTGAATGCGATCTTGCCAAGCTTTAGCGTTGAGAACCCTCGGCGCGGCGGCGGGCATGAGTTTCCCGCTGTTTTGGACACAGATTGCGAGACGTCTGAAGCGTGCGCAGCCTATCGCGAACAGGAGATTTGCAACGGTTAGTGCGTTTTGGCGGCTTCGCTGCTGAAATGCCTGATGTTGCCGCCCGGCTGACATGAAGCGTTCCCACCTCCTCCTTTCGACTTGCGCCTTCGTGGCGGCTGGATTGTTCCAGCCGTATGCGTCTGCGCAAACTGTCGATGCGGCGGCGCCGGTGTCTATCATGGACGCTGCACCGGAGAGGGCGGCTGCGATTGAGCATATCGACATTGTGGTTGAGGGCCAAAGCCTGTCCGTGCGGGCGCGCAATGTGGGCCTCGACACGATGGAGATTGAGGCGGACCCGATCTTCAATCTGATGCGGTCTAAATTCGAGGCGCGGGAGTCCATTTTGGGCTATTGGCGCTTTCAGGATGGGGCGGTTATCGGGCTTGATTTTTCGGACGGGAAAGTGCGTGCGAACGGGGCGGTTCTGGGCAAGTTGCCGAACTTCCCGGTGCGCGATGTGGCGGATACTTGGCTGGGCATCAATGCGATTTCGGTTCTGACCGGAACCGTGGCGAGCCAAGACGAGGCGGAGATCTGGACGTTTGATCTGGATGAGCGCCTGAAGCCGCAGTTTGATTTGGATCTGTGGGTGAATGATACGCCGGTGACGTCGCCAATGGGCGAGGAACCGCGTACGATTGGCCCTGTTTTGCTGGTGCCGTTGCGCCCGATCATCAAAGCGCTGGGCCACACTTTGGTGGAGGATAAGATCGCGGGCACGGTGACTGTGACGCGCATTCACGACTCTGCAGAGATCACATTGGAGCTTGCCACTGGCCTTGTGACCATCAATGGCATTCCGAGCGGTGTAACGCCGGATGTGAACTATGTGGAGCCGGGTAGTTTGGTGATGCCGTTCTCGGCTGTTGAAACGCTGACTGGATCGCACGTGAAGCTGGTGCCGGGCACCAGCCGGGTGGATGTGACGCTTGATGATCGCCTGTCTAGCTTGGCCTTGCCGGGCGAGAAGGTTGTCGATGACGCGGCAAACACTGGCTTTACGCCCGAGAAACTGACCTACCAGATTTCTGACAATGGGCCGGTGACGCTGGGCCTGACTAGTCGGTTCGGCGGATACAACACTGAAACAACGTTTGAAACTGCAGGCGGAATCGACAATCCAGCCGGTTATGTGCCGCGCTGGATGTCTGTTGATGTGCAGTCGCTGGAAGGCTGGCGCGCAACAATTGGCGATTACAATGGTGGTTTCCGCGAGCTGACGGGCACTGGCGTTAGCCGTATTCGCGGTGTCGCGTATCGCCAGAAAAAGGGCAACGACACGATCATAGCAATCGCCGCTGGTGTGCCCGTAACCGGCACGCGGGAGATTGCGGAAAATGTGTCAGCGCCAACCTTTAGCGGCGCGGCGGCTGGCGTGCGGTTTATCGCAACTGATGGCAAACAAGAATGGGGTGTTTCGGCGGTTGTATCTGATGATGCCAATTCTGGCCGCGTTGTTGTTGGTGGTCGTAAGCAGCTGAAGGTCGAAGCGCCGGGCGATCGCGGTTTGGAATCGGCTTATGTATCTGCTGAAATTGGCGGGTTCACCAATGATGGCGAGTCGGCTTTTGATCTGCGTGGCCGCGCCGAAGCGCGTTACAAATATAGCGATCAAACAACTGTACATGCGGTTGGGTCTTACGAGGGTAGTCAGTTCAAGGCGTCTTCGCTTGGCGGGCTCGAGTCTGCGTCGGAAACAACAGCCGTAAACGGCGGTGTGACAACAGGTTCCGTCTCATTGGATTGGCATTCGGCGAAGGAGCGGGAAACAATCCGCAATTTGGCCGCCGGGGTTCGCTCTTCAGTGAGTTATGCTCATGGGGACAAAACCTCACTTACCGCCGCATTGAACGGCGCGGTGAGCGCCAAGATTGGCGGCGCCGGGCCGAACGTGTCAGTTTCGGGTGGTGTGACGCGGTTTTCACAGTCAAATGTAGAAGAAATTCAAACGTCTGCGTCCGTAAGGGCGGTTCAGTCGTTTGGTTGGGGTAATGTTAGCGGCTCCTACACGCAAAGCGATGCTTCTGGCCAATCGCAAAAACGCGGAATCGTCACTGCATCCCTGCCGGGGTGGAAAAAGAGCTTCGATAAGGGGGTGAGTGCAAGTGTTAACCCCACTGCCAATGTAGTTTGGACGCCTAAAGGAGCCGAAACGAACTTTGGCGCATCCGCCTCGGCCACTTCCGGACATGCGTTTGGGGATCGGTTCCGTTTGAATGGGCAATTCTCGACGTTGGCGGCGGTGAGGCCGGACGCTCAGGCGACGAGTTTGTTCGGGAGTATGAATGCCGTTTGGCGCTTATCGAAGGCCGCAAACATTAACGCGAACTATTCTACGGATTTTCAGGGCCGGAATGACTTCTCAGTTTCTCTGAGGGGTTCAATTCTGTTCAACGAGGCGCGAAAACACTCGAGACCGAAAGACGGTGCCGGAATTTTGAAGGGGAATGTGTTCTTCGATCGAAATCGCGACGGAATCCAACAAGAGGATGAGCCGGGCATTCCGGGTGTGAAGTTGAGCGTGGGCGGGACGCGCTTGGCGCTTAATGTAAATTCGCAAGGGGCTTACACAATTCAAAACATCCCCATTGGGTTGTATTCATTGAAAATTGATAAACGAAGCTTGCCGCTCGGCTTGTTGATCTCTGAAGAGAACGACCCGCGCGCCACAGTGGGCGATGGTCGTGTGACGACGCTGAATATTCCGGTGATCGCGTCCGGACAGATACGCGGCGCGGTTTATGTCGACGGGAATGAAAATGGCGAGTTAGATGTTGGCGAGCAGCGGCTTGAGGGTCAGTGGGTGAAACTCATCCCGGACGCGGAGGGCGAGGAGCCGGGGTCGATTCAATCGGTCGGGTTTGGACAGTACAGTTTTGAGAGCGTTATGCCGGGCACATATAAGCTGCACGTGAATATTGGCGGGCATAAGACGGATGTGCCTATCGAGCTGACCGATGAAGAACTGTTCCATGAAGTGGACATCGCGGTGCCCCTAAGCGCGATGGCGCGGGCGATGCCGGAAGATTCTGGCCTCATCGGAACGCCGTAAGCGAGCAGAGACAAATGCCAGTGCATGCGGTAATATCCGGCTATGCCCGATTCCCTGCCAACACGCCCTTTGATCCAGAAATTACCCGCCGATGTGGTCAACCGCATTGCGGCGGGTGAAGTTGTGGAGCGCCCTGCCGCAGCGGTGAAAGAGCTGGTCGAGAACTCGCTCGATGCTGGCGCGCGCCGTGTTGTGGTGAGCATTGAAGGCGGCGGATTGCAGCGCCTAACCATCGAGGATGATGGGTGCGGGATGACCGCCGATGATTTGTTGATCGCTCTGGAGCGGCATGCAACGTCCAAGCTTTCTCCGGGGGCGGATGGTTATGTTGACCTGCTGAATATCCATACGATGGGGTTTCGCGGTGAGGCTTTGCCGTCAATTGCATCAGTTAGCCGGGTGGTGATTACCTCTCGCGCGGGGGGTGAAGAAGCAGCGGAGATTGGCATTCAGGCGGGTGTGATCGACGGCCCGCGCCCTGCGGCCTTCACCGGGCGTGGCGAAACGGGCACACGTATTGATGTTCGCGACTTGTTTTATGCGACGCCTGCGCGACTGAAATTTATGAAAAGCGAACGCTCCGAAGCAATGGCGGTGAGCGATGTTATGAAGCGCCTCGCCATGGCCAACCCCAGCGTGGCGTTCACATATGAGAGTAATGGACGGGCCGTGTTCCGCTATGCCGCAGAGGCAGAAGGCGAGACCGGACAGCTAGCGCGATTGGGCGCGATTATGGGCCGTGAGTTTAAAGAAAATGCTGTGCCGATTGAGGCGGAGCGGGATGGGTTGCGCCTCAACGGGTTTGCCGGCCTGCCGACGCTGAACCGTGGCAACGCGCAAATGCAGTACATGTTTGTGAATGGCCGGCCCGTTAAAGACCGTATGCTGAATGGGGTTATTCGCGGAGCATATCAAGATTTTCTGGCGCGGGATCGCCATCCCTTGGCGGCACTGTTCGTGACGATTGACCCCGAATACGTGGATGTGAACGTGCACCCAGCGAAAACCGAAGTGCGGTTTCGTGATGCGGGACATGTGCGCGGCTTGATGATTAGCGCGTTGCGTCATGCGCTGGCGGCGGCGGGGCACCGGGCTTCGACCACCGTTGCAGGGGCTGCGCTAAACAAGGCGCGTGTTGAGGAAGTGCCGACGGCGTCACTTTGGGCGACAACTCGGCCAGTGGGGGGTGGACTAATTCGCCCGCCACAACAACCCTTTGCGCCGAGCGAATATGAGTCGCCCGTAGGCGGATTTCAGGAGCAATCATCAGTCGGATATGCAGAAGAAGGCGCCCCGGGCGGGCGGGTTGAACCAGTGGCCCCCGCAGAGGAACGGGCTTATCCACTTGGCGCGGCGCGGGCACAGCTGCATGAGACATATATCGTCTCGCAAACCGAGGATGGCATTGTGATTGTAGATCAGCATGCGGCGCATGAACGGTTGGTGTATGAAGACATGAAGCGCCAAATGGCCGAAGGCGGCGTTAAACGACAAGCACTATTGATCCCTGATATTGTTGAGTTAACCGAGGACGAGGCGGCGCGTGTACTGGAGCGAACTGATGAACTCGCAGGTTTGGGTCTGGAGATTGAACCTTTTGGAAACGGCGCTATTTGTGTGCGCGCGACGCCGGCATTGTTTGGGCAAATGAATGTTGAGGGGTTGATAAAGGACCTCGCCGATGACTTTTCCGAATATGATTCCGGGTTGGCTTTGAAAGAGCGTTTTGAAGAAGTGATGGGCAATATGGCATGCAGAGGTTCCGTCCGTGCAGGGCGCAGACTGACGGGTGACGAGATGAATGCCCTGTTGCGCCAGATGGAAACAGTTCCCCATTCGGGGCAATGTAATCATGGGCGGCCAACCTATGTTGAGCTGAAGCTGCCTGATGTAGAACGGTTGTTTGGGCGCCGCTAACTTATGGAAATTACAGGCCCCATCAGTGGCGATACTGATGGAGCCCGCCCTTGCGGCGCTTCGCCTACGCGTTATTGCCAGCAAGAAAGCCTATGTTTTTATTAGAGAAATTTTCCAGATTTGGTAATGCTCGGCCCAATTCACTCTCCTCAAGGCCAAACCATGAGCCCAACGTTGCCGCATATTGTTCAACGGAAGTGGTCGGGATGAGGCGGCCTCGATGTTCGGTGAACACATCTGAACTTAAGTCCGCTGGCGGTATATCGCCGTAGATTTTTTGTCCATCAACTGCGCCGCCCGCGATGAAGTGGTGCGCGCCCCAGCCATGGTCTGTGCCGTCACCATTGTCGATTGTTGTGCGACCGAAATCTGACATGGTGAATAGGGTGACATCATTCCACGCGCCGATGTTGATCATCGCTGTGCGGAAGGAGGAAATCGCTTCAGAAATTTCCGTATGCTTTGCGGGTAACGTACTTGTTTGATTGTTGTGCGTGTCGAAGCCACCCATGGTCACATAGAAAATTTGACGGTTGGTACTCAGTGAGCTGCGAATATTTATCGCCGCGGCCACAGCCTCCAATTGTTTTCCAAGACCGGAATTGGGGAAAGCGGATGTCATGCTCAGGCTGGACTCAATGGCGGTGTTGAACGCTCTGTTTTTTTCAATAGCTGCCTGAACGAGGTTCGTAAAGTCACGCTCATAGATGTTGGTTTCGGAGAATGATCCAGATCTTAGGTAGGCTTCGATATTGGAGCGTGCTTCATCCATGGACTGATTATGACCGAGCCATTTTTTGTCTCTAACGATTTCGATGCTGGGCGCGCCATAGGGGGTGGTTGCGAATGGATAGACATCGGACCCAGAAAGGAATACGTCGTTAGCGCCGGCCGATATGGACAAAAAAGTGGGGTCCAAGGAGGAGTCTGACGCGGCAATAATATCGGCGAACCGCCCCGCCCAGCCAATTTTTTCACCCTCGGTAGCGAGTGCCATCCATGAGGATTGCTGATCATTATGAGAGAAGAGGCGCGGCGGCGCTATCGCTGTTTTTTCTGCCAATGTTGTGCGGTTGATGGGCTCAATTAAAGGGCCGACATTGCCGAGAATGGCAAGTTCTCCGTCATCGAACATACTTTTCATGCCAGGCATTTCCGGAGGAAGAGCGAACTGCTGACCATTTAAATTATTTGAATTCAGTGGGCTAAGTGCAAGCATGCCGGAGCGTTCCCGGGAGTTTCCTTGCGCCGCGTAGCTGTTAAACAAATTACCGCGAGCGGATCTTAATAGACTGTATGAGGACTGATCATAGGGAAGCACAGTATCTGCGTGGTCCATTCCGCCTTTTAGGAAGATGGCGACCATGGCTTTGTAGCCTGATGTGTCGGCCGCGAAAGCTTGCCCACTGGTGAGCGCGCCCAAGGCGCCCGTTCCAGCGAGGAAACCTGCAGATGAGCCAGCCTTGAGGAAATTGCGTCTGTTAAATTTGGTCATAGGGTGGCTCTCTATTTCTGAACTGCGAACGCGGATGATGATGTTATGAGGAAAACGCCGACTTGGACGCGCCTCTCCCTGTCATCGTCTTCGAATCCATCCCTAAGCGGAATAGATTCTATGGTGCTTACGACCTCTGCTCTTGCGGATTCAGTGAGCGTGTTACCGGTTAAAAGTAAATCTAAGCGGGCGACCAATTCGGCTGGGGTTTCTGCCAAAGCAATCTCGTCGCGATAGTCTGGAATGAGATTTTCAGTTTGGTCGCGTGTGGGTGAGATATCAAAGATATAATGCCCTGAAAAATTTAGGTATCCTACGACTGTGCCCGTGTGGACGATTTGAAATTCGGGTGCCGTTTTTCCTGCATCCCCACTCTCAGTGCCGGGGGCAATGAATCCTGGGCGGTAGAAGTTAAACACAGAGTGCGAGCGCATGGGGTGCTGTGCGAGGCTATCGAAGCCACCGCTGGTGTCGTCCAGCCAGTATTCGCTGTCAGCGGAAACTGGTGAGGCATTGAAAGCGCGCAATGTGTTTACGAATTTTAGGATGGGTTCACGGACTTTACCGTCACCTGATGGAGCTTCGCCATTTTCTACGTGAACGCTTTGGTCTAGTAGGATAGCCGAGAGTGTCGCCTTCAGGTCGCCGCGCTCGCCCGTGCCGAATTGAATGCCGCTGGGCGCGGTGAAGAGACCCGTCTCAAACGCGGTTGCGACGCGCTCGACATAAGCTGGATCAGGGTCGCTGGCAGTGAAGCGTTGGATCAATTGTTTGGAGACGAATGGGGCGAGGTTTGGGTGAGCGAAAATGGTGTCGAGTGCGTGTGTTAGCGTCTCATCTGGGCCGGTATTTGCGGGAATGACTGTGCCGAGAAATGCTTTCTCACCAGGGGAGTGCCATTCTGCGCTGGTGACCATTCGTGAGTAGGTGCCGTCATCATCTCCCTTCCAGAAATCAACCCCCTTTAGCGTTATACCGGTGAAAACACGGGCTAGGCCTTGAATATCATCATTTGAAAAGGTCTCGATCTCGCGTCCATTGGCAAGTTTAGGCGTGCCGTCCATGTTGAGCTCTACCAGCCCGATAGTGAAAAGTTGCAGAAGTTCCCGTGCGTAGTTTTCGTCTGGCATACGGCCCGTGGTGGGGTCTTCTTTGAGGTTACGAAAATAGGTGAGGTATTTCGCCATAGCCGGGGCGTAGGTGATTTCCTCTAGCAGGTCGCGATAATTACCGAATGCGTGTGCCTGAAGCGTGTCCAAATAATAGGCGTACTGAGGAGTGTATCCATACATCTCTTTATCAGAAACGACGATCATTTGCGAAAGAGCGAACGTCATGCGTTGGCGAAGTTGATCGTCACGAGTGATCATATCTTCCCAAATGAGGCCGGAGTGTTTTCGGTAGTCTATGTTTTCTCCCGCTGCCTCAAGGGAAAGAATGCGAGGGAGGTAAGGAGACGGTTTGACTGTGAATTGCTGTCTAATCCATTCAGAGGCATCTCTACGCGATAGGGCGTCAATGTCCTCCATCGTCGGACCGAACGTGGCCTTTGCGAGAAACCGTTGGGCTTCCGCATTGTCTTCTATAAGGGTTAGTTTGATGTTGGCGGAGGGCGTGTTGGCGCCCGATCTGGTTGTGTTCAAATTTGATGAGTTAATTTCACCATCAGAACAGCCTGATAATAGGCACCCTGCTGCAATGATCGCTCCCAACATCGTGTGCCGCCCGTGTGACACAGGTCTCATTCCGCTCTCCTTAATCTACTCTACGATTGACGCGAGTGGATAATGCCGGAGGAAGCGGGCCTGTGAACTGAATGTTTCGTTAGGAATAGCAGCTATTGAGATTGTGTCGTTTTGTTTATCCAACCGGTTGATTTTTTTGCGCGCTTATCGCGTGCGAAGAGAAGTGGGAAATTTTCTTCAAGTGCTTGAAATTTATAAATTTTATCGTGGAGTGATGCAGGATTTTGAATCCTAATCATAGTCAGGATACGTTGTAAATTTTCGATTTGGGGCCGTGCATGACAATGCGGTCATCATTGTAAGAATTGATTTCGGGTTGGAGTTTTGAGCGTTAGCTCTTAGGTGGTTTGGCCTTTTTGGGAGGCTCGACCCGTTCCGCATTGCGCCGCTCACGTTTGAAACGATCTGATTTTCCCGAGGCGACCCACCAGAAAATTTTCCATGCTTCTTTGTAGGTGAATTTGGAGATGGGGTAGATGGTGCCGCGCTTCTCTTTGCGCGCGATTTTTGGTGTTTTGCGGCGCGTTTTACTTTTCGCGTCGGGTATGGATGGCGGGACGGGGGACGCGTCCATATCGTCGGTTTCGAGTTGGGCGGGTGTGTCTTTGTTTTCGAACTGTTCCGAGACATTGTGCAAAAGATGCTCGTCTGAGAAGTCGATCGCAAGCTCGACCCAGAGCGGGATGTGGTCGGACATTTGCCATGTCATCCAGCGCTTTTTGTAATAATTCTTGTCTGCCTTCACGTCTTTTGGTGTGCCATCCTCAAGCAAGTCACGGTGCCGCGCAGGAAGCGCTGGGGCGTAGTGACTATAATGCTCTGGTTTGAAGAGTGTTTCGGTGAAATTGAAGGCACCGGCCGACAAGAAGGTGACTTCGTCAGCGCGGGTGCGGAAGGCGATTTGGTCGTAGTATTTTGTGCCGAGCACGTTTGACGGGAACAGTTCGGGGGGCAGTTGAAACTTGGCCTTGGTGAGGGCCTTCATCGTTTCGTCGACTGTGTTCTTGATGTTGAAGTCACCAAGGAGAACGTAGTTTTCGTCTTCGCGCTTGGCGCGGCGAGCCATTTCTTCGGCAATATACTCAATCTCGTTTACGCGGCGTTTGTAGCCTTCGGACTCCTTGGAATCTTCGCCGAAATAGATGTGCACAGTGCAAAGGGTGAATTTGAACCAGCCCGCCTGGAACGACACCATGAAGGGTGTGCGTGCGAATTGTTGTTCGTCAGGCAGTAACGCGTGTTTGGGTAAAACCACCTCGCCAGCAATATTACGGAAGCGGACTTTGTGCGTGTCATAGACAAACACCATCCGCTCTCGATTTCCTGAGGCGCCGACGGTTACGTCTGTCGCGATGAAGTTCCATTCCGGCCCCATGAGGCGGATGACGTCTTTAAGCGGCCCGAGGTCTTCATTGACCTCTTGAATGGCACAAACGTCGAAGGCCGAGAGGATTTCGGCGATATAGAACAAGCTTTCCTGACGGCGCGGGCCGTGGCGGAATTTGTTGTTGTCGAAGTCGCGCAGGTTCCATGTTCCAATGACGAGGCTGGCGTCGCGGGTTTTGCGGGGGACGCCTTTGGGGGCAGGCGACTTCAGCTGGGCACGTAGATCGAGCAGCCGCCGCGAGGTCCAGTCATTTTCAGCGTCAGTGAAGAGGCGTTTGTTTCTAAGATCTCGATACCAAACCATATGCCATTCCCCACGCCTTCTGCGCAGCTATAGGATTTTGGTTAATTAGGGTTACTGGCAGGTTAACAGGCTGCGCTTAGGTTTGAATCACTCGGCCCGGGTTCATGATATTTTGTGGGTCGATGGCGCGTTTTATGTCTTTCATCACATCCGTCGCGACAGGGCTAAGACGGGCGATCTCATCGCGTTTGAGGCGGCCAATGCCATGTTCAGCCGAAATGGATCCGCCGAAAGTCATGACGGTGTCGAAAATGATGCGGAACACGGCGTCTTGGTGGCCGCGCAGGGTTGGATTGCTCTTACCCTTGGGTTCGCACACAGAATAGTGCAAATTGCCGTCTCCAACATGGCCGAAGATGACAAATTCAGTGTCGTCGATTGCGGCTGAGATTGCTGCGTTGCAGGCGGTGATGAAGGCTGGGATCTGGCTGACTGGAACAGCAATGTCTTGATTGAGCGCGGTGCCATAGGCGCGTTTGGAGAGTGGGATGGTTTCTCGGATGTGCCAGAACTCTTTTGCCTGACCCAAATTTTCTGCGATTACGGCGTCTTTGACGAGGCCGTTTTCGAGTTGTTCGGCGAGCGCGCCTTCGAGCAGGTCGCGGGCCATATCTTCGCGGGGCATGGAGAGTTCTATAAGTACGCGCCAAGGCAATTCGGACGGCAGCGGATCGCGGGTGCCGGGAACGTCATTCATAACCATCTCGATGGCATTTTTCGGGATCATTTCGAAACTGGTAATGCTGTCTCCGGCGACATCGCGAATGTTGGCGAGCAAAGAGACGATGTCATCGGCGCTGTCACAGGTGACCCAAGCCGTTGCGGTTTGTACGCGTGGGAACAGTTTTAGCGTGGCGGCGGTGATGAGGCCGAGTGTGCCTTCTGCCCCGGCGAAGACGTGCTTTAGATCGTAGCCCGTATTGTTTTTGCGTAGGCCCGACAGGCCATTCCAGATTTCGCCGGATGGAAGAACGACTTCTAAACCGAGGATCAAGTCGCGCATCATGCCGTAGCGGAGAACGGCGACGCCGCCTGCATTGGTGGAAATGAGACCGCCAATCGTGGCGGTACCTTCAGAGCCGAGTGAGAGTGGGAAGAGGCGGTTGGCGTCTTCGGCAGCGGCTTGGGCCGTTACCAAGGGCGCACCCGCCTCAATCGTCATAGAGTTGTTGATAGTGTCGAGCGCGCGGGTCGCTGTCATACGGGTCATGGAAACGCAGATCTCGCCATGCGGCGTGCCTGCATCGACAAGGCCAGTGTTACCGCCTTGTGGGGTGATCGCGACTTTGTGCTCAGCGCAGAGTTTTACGAGCGCGGCAGCCTCAGCCGTTGAAGCGGGACGCGCCAGAAAAGGGGTGTGCCCGCGATAGGTGCCGCGCCAGGGAGATGAGACGGCATTGAGTGCGTCGGCATCTGTGCTCCACCCCGAAGGGCCGAGAATATCTTTGGCGGCGGCGAGGAATGAATCAGGCAGTTTTGTCATGCCAGCAGTCTATACAATTTGGCCCCCGCTGTGCAGGGGCCAAAGAGATTAGCGTTTCAAGAAAGCGGGAACTTCGTCGCCGAAGCCTTTGACATTGTCCGGCGCGGGATCGAGCAGGAGGTCGTCATCCTTGCGCTTGCGATCACGTGGTGGACGGTCTTGCTTGTTGCGACCTTCACCGCGTCCGCGTGCTGGTTTTGCATCGGCTGTCTTGTCCGATTGCGCTTCTGACCGACGTGGAGGTTCGCGCTTTGGCTTTTCGGGTGCTGCTTCTGGCGCCTCGGTGGTCGGGGCCGGATCAGCTTTCACTTCTGAAGGTGCTTCTTGCGCAGGGGCGTTATCGGAGGCGTCTGTGTTTTCGCTACGGCGACTACGGCTGCGTCCACCGCGATCGCGGTCTTTGCCACCACCGCGCCCGCCGCGTTCGCCATTGCGGCCTCCGCGACGACGGGGTTCGTCTTCCGGTAGTTCAGCTAGTTCATCAAGCAAGCCTTCAGGCATGAACTCTTTAACGTCTTGCTTGATCATCTTGAGGATGAAGCCCCAAGACTTTGAATCATTAGGGGCAACCAGCGTGAAGCTTTCGCCTGTACGTCCGGCGCGGCCTGTGCGGCCGATACGGTGCACATAATCTTCGTCTTTTGGTGGCGGTGCATAGTTGAAGACATGGCTTACGTCTGGAATATCCAGTCCACGTGCAGCAACATCAGATCCGACGAGCAGTTTTAGGTCACCATCGCGGAAACGTTGGAGCACTTCTGTACGGTAAGCCTGTGGCAGGTCACCATGAATGGCGGCGGCGTCATGACCATGTTTAAGCAATGATGCGGCAACGATATCAACTTCGACCTTGCGGTTACAGAATACTATACCGTTTTTCACGTCACACTTTTCGATGACGCGGCGCAGCGCTGTGCGTTTGGCCTTTGCGCTGTCGGTCGGCAGTTTCACGACGTGTTGCGTGATGGTCTCGGCCGTTTGTGCCGGGCGCGCCACTTCGATGCGCTTAGGGTCTTTTTGGAAGCTTTTTGCTAGACGCGCGATTTCCGACGGCATGGTTGCTGAGAACAGCAATGTCTGACGGCGCGGCGGTAGCTTGGCGCAGATTTTCTCAATATCTGGGATGAAACCCATGTCGAGCATACGGTCGGCTTCATCAATGATGAGGTAGTCAACGCCCATAAGGAGCAGCTTGCCGCGATCGAACTGGTCGATCAGGCGGCCCGGTGTCGCGATGAGAACATCAACGCCGCGCTGAAGCTTCGTTTCTTGTTCTTTAAAGCTAACGCCGCCAATGAGCAGTGCCATGGTGAGCTTTAGGTATTTGCCATATTGCTCGAAATTCTCAGATACTTGAGCGGCGAGTTCGCGCGTTGGGCAGAGAATGAGGCAACGCGGCATGCGTGCACGTGCCCGGCCACGAGACAATCGGTGGATCATGGGCAGGACGAAAGCACCGGTTTTACCCGTACCTGTCTGCGCAATGCCGGTAACGTCTCCGCCAGCAATAATGTGAGGGATCGCTTCAGCCTGAATAGGCGTGGGGTGCGTGTAGCCCGAATCAGCAATGGCTTTCAGGATATTTGGGCCAAGGCCCAGATCCTCAAAGGTGATTTCAGGTGCGGCGTCTGTTTCTGTGTTTTCAGTCAATTTTTATGTATCCAAAGCAGGGAAAGTTGTTGTGCCCGAAGCCACCCGTTTTGGTGGCTGTATGCCGGGCGAAATCCATGCCCGGAACGTCTTAATGCGGTGCACATAGATCAGTTTCACCAAAATTGAAAGGGATAGGGGGCATGCGCGGTGGACAATCGGGTGTGCGATTGGAGGGATCCGTGCGTTTTGTCCTTTTCTTGGCAGTGTGGGGATGTCTATAACGGAGAGATTCAAAAGAATGGATTCTAAGCCAACGTGACAGCTAATCTAGGCCAAACTAAATGGCGCGCGATCGACAATAGATTGCGACGCGTAGACGAAGATCGATGGATCTCCAGCCGGTTTGCGCCGGCCCGCGCGCGAAAAGCATTGGTGGCGCTTTATGGGCTGTCTTATGAGTTGGCGCGGGTGCGCATGGTGGTGAGCGAAGAAGGCCTCGGCGCGATTCGGTTCCAATGGTGGCGGGACGCATTAGAGGAGATCGAAAACGAGAAACCTACCCGCGGGCATGATGTATGTTTGGCGCTGGCTGAGATGGTCGATTCGAAGGCGCTGCACATTAGCGCGCTACAGAAATTGGTGGACGGGTATCAATCCGCTTACGAAGCGCATGACCGTGGGCTTGAGCCTGAAGGATGGCTAGCGGCGATTGCTGCGAGCGTGCTGACGCCTGCGCATGGTTGGGGCGAGCAGATGCGCAAAGTGGCGCCGTGTTACGCGGCGGTTCGCCGTTCTGAGAGCTTGGAATTTGGCCCGCATGTTGAGGCGGCACCGAAAGACATCCGGCCAGCGATTGCGCATTTTCGTCTGCGAAAACTGTATGTTGAGGGCAAATCACCCAACCCGCTGACCAAGCGCTTTTCGATTATGAAAGCGATTAATACGGGGAGAGTGTAGCATCCGCCTTATGAGATCCATCTATGGTGGAGCCCGATTGCTTCCTTTGGTTGCGGTTCGTGATCTCGAAGGGTAGGGTTTGACCATGAAACACTTCATACAACAGCATGTCGGTATTTGTTCGGGCTTAGTTTTCTTCGTTGGCATGTCGGTGTTTTATGTGTGGCGAGGTTTCCATCCTGTTATATGGATCGTGGCGTCGGCACTCGGGGCAGCCCTAAATGGCGTGATGATGTCAATGGCCTTTAAGGCAATTCAGAAAGTGCGCGGAGACGATAAAACCCTCTGACCTGTGGGTCTCTCGCTCATTCGATCAAATCGACCGTCGGCGAACTCTCTGAAGGCCTAAGGCGTGCGGATTCTGACTCGCGTACTTGGCCGCTATTGCGCAGCCAGCCAAGTGTTCACATCTTCTAGGGCGCGGATGGCTTGGGCGCGTTTTTTGGCGCGGCCTTTGTCTTTGCCTTTGAGGCGTTTGCCGTCTGGGCCTTGCTTTGAAAACTCAATATCTGGCAGCAAGCCGAAATTGATGTTCATTGGCTGGAACGTCATTTTGCCCTGAAGGTGACCGCCTGTGATGTGCGCGACCAGCGCACCTAGCGCTGTTGTCGGTGGAGGCGGGGTAAGGGTTTTTCCGAGGCGTTCAGCGGCAGCGTATCGGCCCGCGAGGAGGCCCATAGCAGCGCTTTCGACATAGCCCTCAACACCTGTCACCTGACCGGCGAAGCGCAGGCGCGGCATGGATTTCATGCGCAGCTGATCATCGAGCAGTTTGGGCGAGTTGAGGAAGGTGTTGCGGTGGATGCCGCCGAGGCGGGCGAAATTTGCGTTTTGCAGGCCTGGGATCATGCGGAAGATGTCCGTCTGAGCGCCATGTTTCAGCTTGGTTTGGAAGCCGACCATGTTCCATAGCGTGCCGAGCGCATTGTCTTGGCGTAGCTGCACGATGGCGTAGGCTTTGATGTCTGGTTTATGCTTGTTGGTGAGGCCGACGGGCTTCATCGGGCCAAAGCGAAGGGTCTCGCGGCCGCGCTCAGCCATAACTTCAATCGGCAAACAGCCTTCGAAGTAGGGTGTGTTCCTCTCCCAGTCTTTGAACTTTGTTTTGTCGCCATCGATCAGTGCGTCGATGAAGGCGTTGTACTGTTCTTCGTCCAGTGGGCAGTTGATGTAGGCGGCGGTTTCGCCGTGTGGGCCGGGCTTGTCGTAGCGCGACTGCAGCCACGCCTGGTCCATGTCGATGGAGTCCATGTAGACGATGGGGGCGATGGCATCGAAGAAAGCCAGATCGTCTTCGCCGGTGTGGGCGTGGATCGCCTCAGCCAGCGGAATGGAGGTGAGCGGGCCGGTGGCGATGATGACGCTGTCCCAGTCTTCTGGTGGGATGTCGGCGATCTCTTCGCGTACAATTGTGACGTTCTCGTGCGCTTCTAGCTTGGCAGTCACAGCCTCGGCGAAGCCTTCACGGTCAACAGCGAGCGCGCTGCCAGCGGGCACTTGATGCTCATGCGCTGTTGGGATGATGAGGCCATTGGCGCGGCGCATCTCTTCATGCAGCACGCCGACGGCGTTCATCTCATGATCGTCAGAGCGGAACGAGTTTGAGCAGACCAATTCGGCCAGCTTGTCGGTCTGGTGGGCCTCGGTGCCTTTGACGCCGCGCATCTCGTGCAGGATGACCGGCACGCCAGCGTTCGCCGCCTGCCAAGTTGCTTCAGATCCGGCCATGCCGCCGCCGATGATATGTATAGGTTTGATGCTCATGGGCGCGATGTGACCGGAGGCGGCGCGCGCGTCAAGATGGTGATTGCTGAGAGGGCCGTGACTCGGTAGGGCTATCGGCATGACTGATACTGTAAATGATGCCCAAACACGCCTGTCGCCCTTGGTCCTGATCGCTGAGGCGTGGGGGATGGCCAAGGTTGCCGCGCTGCCTGCTTTGCCATGGTTGATCGGCCTGTGTGTTGCAGCGGGGGCCTTTAGCGCAGCCAGCCAGATGCAGGCCGGATGGGGCGCGCTAGCTGCACTGTTTGTTGCGTTTTGCGTCGGGGTTGAGGGATCGCGGCGCGCTTATGGTGCAATACTGGGCAATAGCGGGCAGTTTCGGGCGTTAGCGCACACAAATTTGGCGATTTATCTCGCCTTCGCTTTCGTCGGCACATTTGTTGGATTCTTCCTGAGCGTATTGCCGGGCATATTTTTGATGGTGGCGGGAGATGTTGAAGTTTCGGGGGATACAGACCCGGCTGTCATACAGGCCGCCGTCAATGATATGATGTTCACGCCTTATGGATTGATCTATGGCATCGCGATTCTGGCGGGCTTGCTCGGCCTGTCATACCTCGCGCTGCGATTGCTCATCGCTGGGGTCAAGACTGTCGACACCGGCACGGCGCATGTGTTCCGCACGTGGCCGAAAACGAAGGGGCATGTGAAGCCGCTGGCGCTTGCCTCGCTGGGGACGCATGTCGCGCCGTTTGCTGTGGCGGTTGGGCTGAGCGTGCTGATCAACGCGGCAATTGGGGGTGAGGGCGCGGTTGCTGCGTTTGCGCGGTCATTCATCAGCATGGCGCTGCTCGTCCCGTTCATTCTGGCCGGGCATGGGCTGGCTGTGGCGGCGTATCGCAAGCTGGACGCTTAGGGAAAGCGTTTGATGTGGCGGGAGCCTTCGGGTTAGGTGGAACCGAAACTGGATGGGGAGTGATGAGATGTTACCTGGGTTTAGTTTTGAGCGCGCACTGACATTTGGGTTTAAGGCCCCGCATGTGAAGTCCTTTCCTTGGCTGATCGGCTTGGCCAATGGCATTGCAGGGGCAGCGCTGTTGATCGGTGTGATGTGGGCTGCGAAAGCTCAAACCACCAACGTCGTTAACAAAATCATATCGTTCATTCAGAGGGGAGTGGACCCAGAGCGCGGGGAAATCTATGGGCTGTTAAAGGAATTGTGGATGGGTGTTTGGCCCATCTTAGCCGGCGCCGTTTTGATCTATTGGGTTATCGCGTCAATTCTGACGACCGCGACGATGCGCAGATATGTGCGTGATGAGAAGTTTTCACTGGGGTTTGGCGCTGACGAGATGCGCGTGATGACCGTATATTTGGGCTGGGCTGTGATGACCCTCATCGCAGTGGCGCCAATTTTACTAATCATCGGGGGGCTTTTCTGGAGCGGTTTCTCAGCTGCGATTGATGGTGGCGAGGAACCGAGTGAAGCGGCGATCTATGGCGCTTTTGGTGGAGCGCTTGTATTAGCGATCATCCTGTTTCCCATATATGTGTTCTTTGCGACCCGGCTCGCGCCTTGTTTCGCGCTGACCGTTAAAGATCGGCAAGTTCGATTTTTTGATGCATGGAATGTGTCTCGTGGACGTTTTTGGCCGATATTCGGT
This sequence comes from Hyphomonas sp., assembly GCA_033851975.1. Taxonomy (GTDB): domain Bacteria; phylum Pseudomonadota; class Alphaproteobacteria; order Caulobacterales; family Hyphomonadaceae; genus Hyphomonas. The sequence continues at coordinate 437,830 of JAWSVJ010000002.1, forward strand.
GCCTACACGATCATGGCGATTGCCGGGTCGATTCTCGCGAGTGTAATCAATCAAGTCGTTCAGGGCACCGTCACTATAGGGCTTCCGTTTGGTGATCTTATGGACATAAGCTCACCGCAAGATGCGCTGGACGCAGTGTTTAGCCCGCTGATGATGACGACCATTGCGATTATGGTGTTTGTGCAATCAGCGACTGAGGGCATCTACAAGCATTTCGTGGTGGCGCCGGCGGCATTGGCAGCGCGACATGACCCTCGCAATGATTTGGATATGGCACAAAGCGTGGATGTGTTCTCTTAAAGGAGTGAGGCGATGAGCCAGTTACCGTTCAATTTTGGCAATGCGATCACCCATTTTAGGAAGACGAGTGGGCCGACCGGATTTCTGTTGAAGTTTGTGCTGACGTTTTTGCTCGCGCAGCTTGTGCTGCAAGGGATTGGTCTGTTCGTCAATTTGCCGGTTTACGCGGTTTATATCGAGATGTTTGCGAATGACCTTCCGCCGGAGGAATTGGCAGATCGGCTGACCGAGGCGTCTAACAAATCGGGCATGTTTTCTCTGTTAATGACGCCTTTGTCTCTGTTGATGTGGATGGTCTTTGAGGGAACGAGCCAGCGCCGGTATATGCGCGGAGAGGGCTTCCGCTTGCGGCTGGGCAATGACGAGTGGCGACTGCTGGTTGTTGGTTTGTTGTGGCTGGCGATTATTTTCGCGATTTACATTGTGTTTGCGCTGTTTGTGGGCGCGCCTTTGCTGATTGGGGCGGTTATGCAATCGCGCTCAGCCATGCAAATCGCGATCGCTATTAGCGGTGTGATGGGGCTGATCGGCCTGGTTGGTGTGATGTATATTGTGGCGCGCCTGTCGCCAGCGGCGGCGCTGACTGTGCGGGATGAGACCATTCGGTTCTTTGAGGCGTGGAAGATAACCCGTGGACGTGTGGGCACGTTGATCTGCGCGAATTTGGTGCTGCTGATTGTCTCAATGATTGGGATGCTGGTGTTTTACGGGGTGGTGATCGCAATGGTGATTTGGCGGTTTGCCCCTGCCTTTGAGGGGAACGCTGAGATTGGGCCGCTTGCGAGCCAGCCCGGGTTTTGGGTGCCTGTCACGGGGCTGTGCATTGCATGGCTGGCCTTTATGGCGGCGATGCAGCACATCATGGGCGGGCCTGCAGCGCTCGCGGCGAAGGATGACCCCGACTGGGTCGGCAATGAAAATATCGCCCGAGAATTCGGTTGATTACTTCTTCGCCGTTGCCTTCTTGGGCTTTGGCTTAGCCGCTTTCTTCGCCGGAGCTTTAGATTTTGCGGTCGCTGTTTTGGCGCTCGCTTTGGGCTTGGTCGTGGCGCGGACCTTCTTGCTGGCGGCGGCGCGGCGTTTGTCCTGACGGCGGAAGGCTTCTGCTAGGAACTTTCCGGTCCAGCTGTCTTTGGTTTTTGCGATTGTTTCTGGGGTGCCCGCCGCGATAAGCTGGCCGCCGCCATCGCCGCCTTCTGGACCGATATCAAGCACCCAATCGGCGGTTTTTACGACGTCGAGATTATGTTCGATGACAAGGACTGTGTTGCCAGTATCGACCAGTTCATGCAGCACTTCGAGCAGTTTACGGACGTCTTCAAAGTGAAGCCCTGTTGTGGGCTCATCGAGAATATAGAGCGTGCGGCCAGTGGCGCGCTTGGACAGCTCTTTGGCGAGTTTGACGCGCTGGGCCTCGCCGCCCGAGAGCGTGGTCGCGGATTGGCCGACTTTGATGTAGCCGAGGCCAACGCGGTTGAGCGTCACCATCTTGTTTGAAATGGTAGGGACAGCGGAGAAGAAATTTGCGCTTTCTTCGACCGTCATGTCGAGCACGTCAGCGATTGATTTGCCTTTGAACAAAACTTCAAGCGTTTCGCGATTGTAGCGTTTGCCTTTGCAGGTTTCGCAGGTGACATAAACGTCTGGCAGGAAGTGCATCTCGATCTTGATGAGGCCGTCGCCTTGGCATGCCTCGCAACGGCCACCTTTGACGTTGAAGCTGAACCGTCCGGGTTTGTACCCGCGTGCCTTGGATTCCGGGAGGCCGGCGAACCAGTCGCGGATGGGGCCGAATGCGCCGGTATAGGTGGCGGGGTTAGAGCGGGGTGTACGGCCAATCGCAGATTGATCAATGTCGATGACTTTGTCGAGATTTTCGAGGCCTTCGATGCTGTCATAAGGCATGGGTGGGGCCGATGCGCCATTGAGTTTGCGGGCCAGCGCTTTGTAGAGCGTCTCAATGATTAGCGTGGATTTACCGCCGCCGGACACGCCGGTGATGCAGGTGAAAGAGCCGAGCGGGATGGTGGCGTCGACGCCTTTGAGATTGTTACCCGTTGCGCCTTTGAGAACGATCTTGCGTTTGGGCTTTTCCATGACGCGGCGGGTTGGGATGGCGATTTCGCGGGTGCCGTTGAGATAATCTGCCGTGAGGCTTTTGGGGTTGGCTAAGACTTCATCTGGTGTGCCGCGTGCGATGATTTCGCCGCCATGAATACCGGCGCGCGGGCCCATGTCGATCACATAGTCCGCATTGAGAATGGCGTCTTCATCATGCTCCACCACGATAACGGAGTTGCCGAGATCGCGTAGGTGTTTGAGTGTTTCTAGCAGGCGCTCATTGTCTCGCTGGTGCAGGCCGATTGATGGCTCATCGAGCACGTAGAGCACGCCGGTGAGGCCCGAGCCGATCTGGCTGGCGAGGCGGATGCGCTGGCTTTCACCGCCCGACAATGTGCCGGACGCACGGCCAAGCGAGAGGTAATTCAGCCCAACTGAGTTGAGGAATACGAGGCGGTCATTGATCTCTTTTAGGATGCGTGTGGCGATTTCGTTTTGTTGCTTGGTCAGGCCTTTATGGGCGTTGCCAAACCAGTCACGGGCCTCACTGATCGAGAATTGCGCGATGTCTGAGATGTCGAGATCGTTGATCTTTACCGCGAGCGCTTCGGGCTTGAGACGTTTGGCTTCACATTTGGGGCAGGGCGCAGCGGACTGAAATTTGGATAACTCGTCACGCACCCATTGGCTGTCTGTTTCGCGGAAGCGGCGATTGAGGTTCGGGATGACGCCCTCGAAGGTTTTGGTGACTTCGTAGCGGCGCATGCCGTCATCATAGACAAAGTCGATTTCGTCTTTTCCCGTGCCATGCAGGATGACCTGTTGCACGGTTTCTGAAAGCTTGCTCCACGCTGTTTTGAGTTTGAATTTGTAATGGTCCGCGAGCGCCTGAAGCGTTTGGGTTTGGTAGGGCGACGAGGATTTTGCCCACGGCGCGATGGCTCCGCTCATCAGGTCTAGGTCTTTGTCAGGGACGATGAGTGCTTCATCAATTTTGAGCTGTTGGCCTAGCCCGTCACATTTGGGGCAGGCGCCGAACGGATTGTTGAACGAGAACAGGCGCGGTTCGATTTCTGAAATGGTGAAGCCAGAAACGGGGCAGGCGAACTTAGCGCTATATGTGATGCGGCGCGGCTCTGTTTCACCTTTTGCGATGTCTGCATATTCGGCGATAGCGATGCCGTCAGCGAGACCGAGGGCTGTCTCGAAGCTCTCTGCGAGACGTTGCTGCATGCCGTCGCGCACGATGATCCGATCGACCACAACGTCGATGTCGTGCTTGAACTTTTTGTCGAGCTTGGGGGCGTCTTCCAGTTCGTAAAACTCCCCATCGACTTTGACCCGTTGGAAGCCGTTCTTGAGCAGCTCTGCGAACTCTTTGCGGTATTCGCCTTTGCGGCCACGGATCATTGGCGCGAGCAAATAGAGGCGTGCGCCTTCTTCCAAAGCCATTGTGCGATCAACCATTTGGCTGATTGTCTGGCTTTCAATAGGCAGGCCGGTGGTTGGCGAATACGGCACGCCGACGCGCGCCCAGAGCAGGCGCATATAGTCGTAAATTTCTGTGACTGTGCCGACTGTGGAACGCGGATTGCGGCTGGTGGTTTTCTGCTCAATTGAGATGGCGGGGGAGAGGCCCTCAATACTATCAACATCTGGCTTTTGCATCAGCTCCAAGAACTGGCGCGCATAGGCCGAGAGGCTCTCGACATAGCGGCGCTGACCCTCAGCATAGATGGTGTCGAAGGCGAGCGAGGATTTGCCCGAACCTGACAGGCCGGTCATCACGACGAGTTCACCGCGTGGAATGTCCACATCGACGTTTTTGAGATTGTGCTCTTTCGCGCCGCGTACGCGAATGAAGGGGGATTCAGCCATAACAGAGACTTTCCGCAAGCAGTAACATCAAACTTTAGATGCACTGCCTTACGGAAAGTTCCATCGGTCGTAAAGAACGAATTGTGAACACGCTTGCAATTAGGCGGGTGAGGACTCAAATCGCTTGATCAAACGAGGGGCCGCCCATCCAGCGCCGCGCCAACACGCGAACGCGACGAGCGCGCCGATAATTCCGTCGGCGGCATAATGCCATGCGAGCAAGAATGAACCCAAAAAGATTACCGCAAAGAAGGACCAGGTAAGGATCTTCATGAGGCGGGACTGGCTGAACATAAGGGCGATAAGCAGAGCGCTTGCGCAATGCATGCTGGGCATGGCTGAGATGCCTAGTCTGCCGACGCCGGGACGGTCATAGTCGAACCAAAGTACGTCATGGTAAGCCACAGCGCCCAAGTTGAACTGTTTCAGCAAAGTGAGTTGCTCAGCAAAAATGTCTGGGCCGTCTACAAGGTAGCCATAGTAGCAAGGGCCGCCGGAAGACAGGAGCGTTGCGAGCACGACGCCGCCAATGAACCATGTTGATGTGTAGGCGAGGATGAATTGTACGCGGCGCTCAATCGTGTCGAAGAAGGCTACGAAGGCGTAAACCCAACAGGCTTTTACGAGCATCACCCAGACTGTGTAGAGGAAGTCGATCGCTGGGATAATATACGGCATGTCATACATCCAGCGGAAATATTCCCACGCCTGACGGCCACCAAAAATCGTCGCATCGATCGTCGCAATTGCTTGGTCCAAATCAAAGGGATGGACATACGGGATGCGTACCTTGAACGTAACGAACGCCAAGATGAATGCCGCAAATGTTGCGACACCAAGAATTAGCATGACCGGGGTGGCAACGAGGTGAAGGCGAATGGCTTCATATTCCCGCTTAAAGTCTTCTTCCCGCACACGGAAATTGTACTTCATGAGGTAGCGCAGGCCGATCGTGAAAACGAAGAAGAGCAGCATTGTTTGCAGTGCAATTACTACGGATTTGAACATGCTGGAATAAGTTTGCGCTTCTGGCGAGCTGGGCACGCCGAGCACCAAGCTGTAAATCATTGCTGATGCGGAAAAGAGCAGGATGACGGGCAGTGTTATTTTCGCGAGCGTGATCTCGTTACGGTGCGTGTCTAGAATTGCGACGCGTTTACTCGGAAGTGTGTCGACCGTCGTTGTCATTTTTTACCCCAACTTGATTATTTTATTACAAGAACATTTGTAGAACATTTTCTTGCTTAGGGTGACTATCTCATATAGGTCTGAATATTTCGCGAATGAGTGTGGGCGTTGATGATGCGCTGATGCTTTGAAGTGTGGAAAACCGCCCGGGTGTGGCGACAAATGATGTGGGCCGCTGTAGAAGCAGTGCGAATCGAAAAGCGAGATCGGAGAAGGCGCAATGGCAGGATCAGTGAACAAAGTTATCCTCATCGGGAATGTGGGAAGCGACCCAGAGGTACGTCAGTTCCAGAATGGTGGACAAGTAGCGAGCTTTTCGCTGGCCACGTCTGAAACTTGGAAAGACAAGGGCTCAGGTGAGCGCCGGGAAAAAACCGAGTGGCACCGCATTTCAGTGTTTAGCGAAGGCCTCGTTCGCGTGGTGCAGAGCTATGTGAAGAAGGGCTCTAAGCTTTACATTGAGGGCCAACTCGAGACTCGCAAATGGCAAGACCGTGACGGCAACGACAAGTACACAACTGAAGTGGTTTTGCGCGGCTTTGGTGGCACGTTGACCATGCTCGACAGCCGCAATAGCAGCGGCGCACAAGGTGGCGACGGCGGTGACTTTGGTGGTTATTCAGGCGGCGGCGGAGGCGGCGGTGCTCCACGCCAGATGGATGGTCCACGCGAGAGCTTTGATGCGCCCGGATTGGACGACGAAATTCCGTTCTAGTTTTAGATTATGCCGCGTTGCTTGTGGAGGTGACGCGGCGACTAATCCAACCTGCGGCTATCCAGCTGGATAGGGCGATTGGAATCGCGAGCAGACCATCGAGTGCATAGTGCCACGCCAGAATGATGGACGAGCACCAGATGAACAAGAAGAATGCGAGCGTTGCTGTGCGCGTGAGGCGTGTGCGCCCGAACATCAGGAAAATTAAGAAGCTGGTTGTGCAATGCATGCTGGGCATTGCAGATATTCCGCCAATATTGGTATTGGCCATGCTGGCGTTCCACAACATCTCCTGAGTTTGCAGGACGGCGATGCCGTCGATGCGAGCCAGATTTTGCAGTAAACCAGCATAGTAGGCGTCTCCACCTGTTACGTTTGCGTAATAGCATGGCCCGGCGGATGATAGCAGAATGCCGAGCAGATTGCCCCCAAAAAACCACGCGATGAGCAAAGCAAGGCAGAATTGGATGCGCCGTGCGAGCGGAATGCTGCGGACTACAAAGCATGAAATCCAGCTGCCAATGAGCAGAACGGCCCAAGCGTCGTAAACGTAATCGATGGACTGGATTAGAAGCGGAATGTCGTAAGCCCAAGCGAATACTTCCCAGGGATCGTTGCCGAAAAACAAGATCTTGTCCCATTCGGCAAATTGGACGTCCCAGCTGAAGGGGATGATGTCTGGAATGCGTACTTTGAGGTTCATGTAACCGAGCATGAAAAGCATGAAACTGAGTAGGCCCGCTAAGAGCATAACGGGCAGGAAGATAAACTTGCTAGGATCGGCGGTGTAACTCGTCTTGAAGTCGTCCAGAACACTGGATTCACTGCTGTTTTTCAATAGAGAAAACAACACGTAAATGAACAAAAAGGTGATAGCTGTGCCAGCATTGCGCATGACGTTAATGGTGAAGGAATCGAAATTTTGTGAAGCGGCTGATGAGGTGTAGGGCAAAATTTGGCGGATCACCGATGCCAGAATGCACCATACAATTAGCGGTATCGCCAAAGTTTGCAGCAGGATGTGGTCGTCGCGCGGGATGGCGAGTTTTGCCGAAATGGACTGCTCTGCACGCAATTGCGTTTCCATCGTCATTTCTGCCTCCTGTTCATGAGTTTTGAGTATAGCTAATCATGCTTAATTCTTTGTTGGGATCGGAAGAAAAGTCTTAAAAAAGAGGACGTTCGCATGAGTACATAGGTGGTTTGGTGGGCGTGCCAAAAAAGCGTCTCAAGGGTGGCTTTGTGAGCGGCTGCCTGCTATTGATTTTCCAAGTAATTATTGGCGATTCGGGGTGGCGCGCTGCCCTGAGTTTTGGGACCTGCAGAAAGCTTATCCATGAGTGACGACACGACACCGCCAGATGACCCGGAAACACCTGAAAATGATGGGGATGGCCCGGGCCAGTTGCCCGATGGTATTGAACCGATCTCAATCGAAGATGAGCTGAAGAAGTCCTATCTCGATTATGCGATGAGTGTGATTGTTAGCCGGGCGCTGCCAGATGTACGCGATGGCTTGAAGCCTGTGCACCGTCGTATCCTGTTTGCCATGAACGATGGCGGTAACACGCCGGACAAACCGTATAAGAAATCAGCGAACATCGTTGGCGCGGTGATGGGGAACTATCACCCGCATGGCGATAGCGCGATTTATGACGCGCTGGTGCGGATGGCGCAGCCTTTCTCACTGGGTTTGCCGCTGGTTGATGGGCAAGGCAACTTTGGTTCAATCGATAATGATCCGGCGGCCGCAATGCGGTACACAGAAAGCCGGATGACAAAAGCCGCAACCTATCTGCTGGCTGATATCGAAAAAGACACGGTTGATTTTCAGCCGAACTATGATGATTCCAAGCTGGAGCCGGTTGTGCTCCCGGCTCAATTCCCGAACCTTTTGGTCAATGGCGGCGGCGGTATCGCCGTGGGTATGGCGACCAATATTCCGCCGCACAATCTGGGCGAAGTTATCGACGCGACCTTGGCCGTGATGGATGACCCGACGATTGACGAAGACGCGCTGCTGGAAATTATACCGGGGCCAGACTTCCCGACCGGTGGCCTAATTATGGGCCAAGCGGGTAGCCGCAAGGCGATGACGACAGGGCGCGGCTCTGTGATCATGCGCTCGAAAACCAATATTGAAGAAGGCCGCAATGGCCGCATGGCGATTATCGTCTCGGAAATTCCCTATCAGGTGAACAAAGCCGCGATGATCACCAAGATCGCTGAATTAGTGCGCGACAAGCGTATCGAGGGCATCTCTGATCTGCGCGACGAGTCTGACCGGAATGGTATTCGTGTCGTTATCGAAATGAAAAAGGACGCCAGCCCCGACGTGGTGCTGAATCAGCTGTTCCGTTACAGCCAGATGCAAACATCCTTCGGCGTGAATATGCTGGCACTGAATGGTGGCCGACCAGAGCTGATGAATGTTCGTAAGGTTCTCGATTATTTCATAACCTTCCGCGAAGAAGTTATTGTTCGCCGCACGAAGTTTGAGCTGAACAAAGCGAGAGACCGGGCGCACGTCTTGGTCGGTTTGGCGCTTGCGGTTGCCAATATTGATGAAGTGATCCGGATTATCCGTAACGCGCCTGATCCAACGACGGCGCGCGAGCAATTGCTAGCGAAAGCTTGGCCTGTAATGGATATGGGCCCGTTACTCGAATTGATCGCCGACCGACGCACACGCTGGAGCGGCACTGATACAATCTACCTATCTGAAGAGCAGGCCCGCGCGATTCTTGACTTGCGTTTGCATCGCCTGACAGGGCTGGGCCGTGACGAAATCGGCGGTGAAGCCAAGATACTATCTGAGAAGATCGCAGACCTGCTTGATATTCTGCGGTCACGTACGCGTATTATGGACATTATCCGCGGGCAACTGAACGAAGTTAAAGACAAGTTCGCTGTGCCGCGCCGGTCAATCTATGCGTTTGGCGGCGTCGATATGGAAGACGAGGACTTCATTGAAGTCGAGGACATGGTCGTCACGGTTACACATGGCGGTTACATCAAGCGCACACCACTTTCGACCTATCGTACCCAGCATCGCGGCGGCAAAGGCCGGTCTGGCATGGCGATGAAGGACGAGGATTTCGTTGTAAACGTGTTCTCGGCGACGACGCACACCGAAGTGTTGTTCTTCTCGTCGGCGGGCATGGTCTACAAAGAGAAGGTCTGGCGTCTGCCTATGGGCGGCCCGAACTCTCGCGGTAAAGCGCTGGTGAACATTTTCCCGCTGACGGAAGATGAGCGCATTGAGAGCCTGATGTCGCTGCCTGATGATGAGGCGACGCATGAGGTGATGGATCTTATGTTTGCGACACGGTCTGGTACTGTGCGCCGCAATAAATTGTCTGATTTCACGCGGGTGAACCGTAACGGCAAGATCGCGATGAAGCTGGATGAAGGCGATAGCATTGTGTCTGTGAAGACGTGCTCTGAAGCCAATGATATCATTCTCACCACAGCACTTGGCCAATGTATTCGCTTCGCTGTGACGGATGTGCGTGTGTTTGCGGGGCGTAACTCGACTGGTGTACGCGGGATCCGTTTGAGTGAGGGCGATGATGTTATCTCGATGGGCATTTTGCATCACATGCCTGTGACGTCTGAAGAGTCGCGCGCCTATTTGAAGCATGCGTCGGCTATGCGCCGCGCGGCGACCGGTGAAGACGAGGATATTGGCGAGGATGATAGCGAAGAAGTCGTTGCTGACGCTGCGCTGAGCCCTGAGCGGATCGCTGAAATGGGCGCTGCTGAGCAGTTCGTTCTGACTATCGCCGATGACGGCATGGGCAAACGCTCTTCCGCCTTTGATTACCGCACAACTGGGCGCGGCGGCAAAGGTCTCGTTGCACAGAATATTTGGGGCCGCGATAAGAAAGCCGGGCCTGTTAAACAGGTCGCGCAGTCATTCACCGTAGAAGACAGTGATCAGGTCATGTTGGTGACAGATGCGGGGCAGTTGATCCGCACGCCAGTTGACCAGATTCGTATCGCTGGGCGCTCCACAAGTGGTGTTTGGGTGCTGCGTACAGCTGAAGGCGAACGCGTGGTTTCTGTGGCGCGACTTGAAGAAGACGCTGAAAGCGGTATGGATGATGCAGAAACGAGCCCTACTGAAGAAAGTAGAGCACCGGAGGCCTAAAACTCGGCCTGTATCTGGGGAGGAATATCTTGCACCGCATCGGACTTTACCCGGGGACATTTGACCCGCCAACGAACGGCCATATCGACATTTTTGGCCGTGCAATGAAACTCGTCGACACACTAGTGATTGGTGTGGCGGTGAATGAAGCGAAGAAGCCATTGTTTACGCTGCAAGAGCGCGTGAGAATGGTGGAGGCCGAGTGCGCCAAATTGGCCGGACCGGGCACGGCTAAGATCAAAGTTATGCCGATGCACGGGCTGTTGATGAAGTTCGCTGAAGCGTGCGACGCGCAGGTAATTCTGCGTGGTTTGCGGGCGGTTCAGGACTTTGAATATGAATTCCAGATGACGGCGATGAACGAGCAACTGAATCCCGACATTGAAACTGTGTTCCTAATGGCCGATGTTAAACATCAGGCTGTGGCCTCGCGCCTCGTAAAAGAGATTGCGAGCCTTGGCGGTGATATTTCACCGTTTGTCACACCTGAAGTGAAAATTGCGCTGTTGGAGAAATACGGAAAATGACACTTAAAGTCTTTGGAGTCGCGGCATTGGCCTTAGCTGTATCGCTAGGTGCGATGGCGGAAACCCCTGTTGAGACAACCCCGGAAGTGGCGCCTGTCACCGTGGCGGAGGCGAAAGCTGACCCGGCGAACTGGCGCAAAGTTGATCCGGCGAACTTGTTCGTATTCGAGACAACAAAAGGGCGAATCCTTATTGAGGCCTTTCCTGAAGTTGCGCCGAAGCATTATGAGCAGTTTTCTGCGCTTGTTCGATCTGGTGACTATGCCGGAACGAGTTTTCACCGCGTAATCAACGGTTTTATGGCGCAGGGTGGCGACATTTTTGAGCTACATAAGCGCGAATCTGGGCTGCCGGATATTCCCGGAGAGTTTACGTTTAAGCGCGACCCGAAGGCCATGAAGATGGACGCGATGATCGGGCCTGAAGATTCTGCGTCGCATGGATATGTGAACGGATTTCCGATGACCACGCAGCCATTGTTCCTGTCTGAGATGAACACAGATGGCATGCTCGAATCGTATATTCCGCATTGCCGGGGTGTGGTTTCAACGGCGCGCACGTCTGATCCTAATTCAGCGAATTCTCAGTTCTTTTTGATGCGTGATCACTCACCGCATCTGGACCGCCAATATACGGCTTGGGGCCGGGTTGTTGAGGGCGAGAGTGTTGTTCTCGCTATCAAGGCCGGGTCTGAACGAATGAACGGCTCTGTGCGTGATCCAGACATTTTGAAGAGCACTGCGGTGGCCGCAGATTTGCCAGACGGCGAACGCCCGCAGGCATGGTCTATGCGTACCGACGGGCCGAAGTTTGCGGCGCAGCTGGCTGATGCAATTGTGACATCCAATTCGGGTGAGCCGCATATTTGCTCGCTCAGTTCCGTTGCGACTGTTTCCAAATAGATTTGGGAGAGGCCCGGCTGGGCTTTGCGCTGGATGGACCTCTCTCAATTTGATTTTGATCTTCCAGAAGAGTTGATCGCGCTGCGTCCGGCAGATCCGCAGGATTCTGCGCGTTTGCTCGTGGTGCATGGCGACGGGCGCCTGGAAGATGCGACCGTTCGCGACCTACCGAAATATCTGACTGCCGGTGACGTGCTGGTGTTTAACGATACGCGGGTTTTACCGGCGGCGTTGACGGGTGTGCGCGCGGCGCGTGATGAGACCGGGCGTGATGTTACTGTTGATATGAACCTTGTTGAGAAGGTTGATGCAGGCTGTTGGCGCGTGATGGCGCGGCCGGGGCGCCGGTTGAAGGCCGGAGATGTCATTCAGTTTGCTGATGGGTTTAACGCAACGCTGCTAGAAGAAACGTATGGCGCGGAGCGGGTTGTTCGGTTCAACGTGTCTGGTGATGCATTGGAGGCGGCGTTGGATGCGCATGGTGCGATGCCTTTGCCGCCTTATATTGCACGGCGCCGGGCTGCTGATGCGGCGGATCGGAACACTTATCAAACAGAGTTTGCTGGGGATGAGGCCGCGAGCGTGGCTGCGCCGACGGCGGGGCTGCATTTTACGCCGCGATTGCTTGATGAAGTTGCAGCATCGGGATTGGTTTCGGAGCATGTGCGGCTGCATGTGGGGCTTGGCACGTTCAAGCCGCTAGAAGAGCACCATTTGGAAGAAAACCGTCTGCATGAAGAGTGGCGTCGTTTGTCAGAGGAGACAGCGGAGCGTTTGAATGGCGCGCGTGCTGCGGGGCGTAAGCTTGTGCCGGTGGGCACTACTGCGATGCGCACGCTTGAGAGCTGTGTTGATAGCGCCGGCGTGCTACATCCTGAAACTGGGCCGACCGACATTTTCTTGAAGCCGGGCGACGCTGTGCGAGCAACCGACGCGCTGATGACGAATTTTCACCTGCCGGGTTCTAGTCTGTTTATGCTAGTTTGCGCGCTGATCGGCACCGATGTGATGCAGGCAGCATATGCGCACGCAGTCGCTGAAAAATATAGATTTTATTCTTACGGCGATGCGTGCTTGCTGTTGCCTTAGCGCTATTTTCTCGCCTGTAGTTCGTCTTGTGTGCGGATGGCTTTTGCAGCGGTAATGCGCGCGAGGAGGCGGCCGTTTTCGTCTTTCCAGTCTGCTTCGACGAGGCCCGATGTACGACCACGGCTGACGAGGCGACCTTCGATATGGATTGTACCATGCATGACGGGACGCAGGATGCGGGTTTGAAGTTCAGTTGTAGTGAACCATTCGCCGTCCTCCAACGCGCTAGCCATTGTGATTGAGACGATATGATCAGATAAGCCAGCGACCCAGCCGCCAAAGGCGCGTTCTGGGCTGATGTCTCGTTCGCCAGTGTTCGGCCATTCATACCGTACCTGGCCATAATCGAATTCTTTTAGCCAAAGGTCTGGGCGAATGCCCATCTCTTTGAGGCCACGTGGCACGTCCCATTCGCCAGACTGAAGCGAGGTGAGGAGAGTGCGGGCTTGGTTTGAAAGTTGCTTCTTGCTCATGCTAGGCGAGCTCCATTGGGGACCGGCTGATCGGGCGAGAACAGAACGATGTCATCTTCAAAATCGGGAAAGCCGAGGGTGAGGACTTCTGACATGAACTTGCCAATTTGCCGGGGAGGAAAGTTTACCACTGCTGCGACCTGCCTGCCTGTGAGGGCGGCGGGTTCGTAATGTATGGTGATCTGCGCGGACGACTTTTTCACACCGATACCGGGACCAAAATCTATCAGTAGCCTGATGGCAGGTTTTTTCAAACCCTCCAAAGGGGCGGCTTCTAAAATGGTGCCAATACGAATGTCGACAGCGCGGAACGTGTCGAAATCTATCGTATCGGCTGGCCCGGTCTCGGGTGAATCAGTCTTATGCATGCTTAGACGATAACAGAGCCGCCATCGACGACGATGGTTTGACCGGCAACATAACGACCCGCTGGTGATGCGAGATAAACGACAGCGCCAGCGATGTCTTCAGGGTCACCGATGCGGCGCATTGGGGTGCCGTTTTCGATGCGTTTCGCATTGTCTGGGTTGTCCCAAAGTGCTTTTGCGAAATCTGTTTTGATGAGACCCGGCGCGACGCAGTTGACGCGGATGTTGTGTGGGCCAAGCTCGATTGCATAGTTGCGTGCGAGCTGGAAGTCGGCTGCTTTAGAGATGTTGTAAGCACCGATCACGTCGGAACCTTTGAGACCGCCAATGGATGAGATAATGACGATTGCGCCGTCTTTACGCTCTTTCATTTCTGGGGCGACCATCTGAACAAGCCAATGGTTAGAAATGATGTTGTTGGAGAGAATTTTCTCGAACGCATCATCGCCAATGTTTTCAAGTGGGCCATAGTACGGGTTTGAGGCCGCGTTGCAGACGAGGATATCGATCTTGCCGAATGCCTTGCGGGTTTCGTCGCACAGGGTTTGCAATTCTTCTTTCGAAGAGATGTTTGCAGGAACAGAGATCGCGGTGCCCTCACCATACTTCTCGTTCAGTTCTTTGGCGACCTCTTGGCAGGGGCCGGGCTTGCGTGATGAGATGACGACCTGCGCGCCTTGGGCAGCCATTTCGTCTGCAATTGCTTTGCCGATTCCGCGTGACGATCCGGTGATGATTGCTGTTTTACCCGTTAAATCAAAAAGGCTCATGCCCAGTCTCCCAAAATTTTAGTGTTCAATCGAATTTGGGCGGACCGTATGCCTGAAAATGTCAGCGCGCTAGGGCAAAGACAGGGAAAAAGCGACGCAGTCACCCATACCCGTCTTTGAATTTGCTGATGTTATTTTCGGACGAGGTCCCATTCCTGCATCAAAATTTCGGCGAGGGAGGCGGTACGTCGGCGAACGACTTCTGACGTCCATGCATCTTGTTCGCGTAGATCTCTGGTGAGAGCAAAATCGGTCCCGCCAGCGCCATTGAAATAGATGTCCTTTTTGGCGCGATAGTCCAAGCGGTCAGCCTTTTGGTTCACCTTGTTGGTAAGCAGCACAAAGTTGCCAAGCGTGTCACATTGCTCGCGTCGTTTGTGCGGGTCTGGCCAAGTGAGTGTCCAATGGCTGTCTTCTTGAACGCTGCGGGGCAGGACGTGTTCGACGGTCGCGTCAGATTGCGGAACGATGGTTGTGCCGCCGTCTATGGCTGCGTTGAGGCGGAGGGCCATGGCGCGGCGTTGGCCGAACGTGGCGAAACGGCCGAGCAGACGTTCAGCGACTTTGCGGGCTTCATCGCGGGAGATGTTGAACGGACCATTCTTGGCGAACAGCTGTTTATCCGTGCGTATTGCGTCGCTGACTTTGTTGAAGCGTTTGTTACGTTGGTCGCGGTCGTGCAGAATCAACTGGATCACATAGCTGAGGCGCTCAAGCATGGTGAAAAATTGTGGAGCGGCCGGGTCATCGATGCCGCGATCGACCATGAATTTAATGGCGGGCGCGCGCCAAGACTGTTGTTCCAATGCGCGCAACTGATTGAGCTTGTCGGAGACAATTTTGTGGTTGGGGCTGTCTGAGACCTGGGCCGTGGTGACCTGACGATAGGCTTCGACGTGGCGAGGGAGCACGTCGTCAAGGAAGACGCGTGGATCCATCTTGGAGATGACAGAGCGCTGGAAGCCCGCAACTAGGTCACCCTTAGGCGATTTGTCATGGATGGCGCGAATTTGGCGTAGCAGATCATCAAAGGCTGAGCCGCCAAGCAGGGCTTCATGCTCTGCCCAGGATTCGGAATATTTGGCTGCGTCTGGAATTGAGAAGCGGGCCTTTTGGAAGAGTTCCGTTTTGATGATGTCGTGAGCGTCAGGCTCTTTGCCTCGCGTGTTGAGAACGCGGAATACTTTGAAGCCTTGGTCCTTATTATCGACGATGACCCGCACAAGGGCGCAGCCTGTGGTGACAATGTCGGCGAGGGCGCGACGTTCATCATCTGGCATTTTTTGAATGGTTCGAAGGAAGGCGCCAGCATTGCGCGTCATGCGACGTTGGCTGTCGCTGTCACCCGGTTCGTTGTCTAGCGCGAGGGTGGCACCCGGCTCTTGAATCATGTGGCGGAAGAATGGGCCATCCATGTGGTTGAGCGTGAGGCGCCAGCCTGCGGTTTCTCCGAGCATCGGGCGCGCCGCGTCAGCGATGAGGGCGTGCAGCTCGGTGGCGGAATCTTTGTCTTTTTCCAGATCGCGCAAAACGGCGAGGAGGATCGTCAACGTTGTGAGGCGTTGCTGACCATCAACGATTTCGACAATGCCTTCTTCCTGCCCATTAATGAGGACAACGGCGCCCACAAAGTGAGGCAAGCCGGACTCGCGCGACTCAATGAGGTCGCCGAGCAACTCTAGCGCTTCTGTTTCGCCCCAAGAATAGCTGCGCTGATAGGGAGGCATGATTAGGCGCTCCCCATTGGCAAAAATGTCTTTTAGGGAGCTTTCCTGTGCGCGAACGCCAAGTTCCATGATCGGTAAATCCTCTACTGAACCTCTCACTAACTCTTGCCAAACCTTGGCACAACGAGGGATGAACGGTTTGAAATAGTTTTTTTGTAAGTGGTGTGACGGAAAGGTAACGGTATGCGGATTGTGCGGTTTGAGCATGGCGGAAAAATCGGCGTAGGGGCATTGATTGGCGACAGTGTAGCGCCCATTGCAGCGAGCGATGTTTTGAGCGCACGGGTTATGCCGGTTTCTAAAGATCGCATCGCGCTGTCTGACGTGAAGCTACTATCGCCGATTGAGCGGCCGGGAAAAATTCTGGGGATTGGCGTGAACTATGCGGCGCACGCCGCCGAGAGCGTGAGTTTCATAAATACGAGTGAACCGAGCGTGCAGAAATGGTTCAACAAGCAAGCGACCAGCATCAATGATCCGTTTGGTGATGTGCATTTGCCCAAAGTGTCTGAGCAGTTGGATTATGAGGCGGAGTTGGTTGTCGTTATCGGCAAGAGCGGGCGTCACGTTCCAGCCGAGCGCGCGATGGAGCTGGTTGCTGGGTATTGCTGTGGGTGTGATTATTCTGTGCGAGATTGGCAGAAGGCTAGCCAGACTATGATTATGGGCAAAGGCTTTGATACGCACGCGCCGATTGGCCCCGCGCTGGTGACGCCAGACGAGGTGCCCGACATTGCGAGCGTCGAGGTGCGCTGTTTTGTGAATGGTGAGCAGCGCCAAAGCGGGCATGTGCGAGACATGGTGCATGATATTCCAGCGCAGATCGCGCATCTGACCGCCGCCTTTACGCTAGAGCCGGGCGACCTTATTTTCACAGGGACACCCGCAGGCGTGGGCGCAGGGCATAAGCCGCCTAAATGGCTGAAGGCTGGTGATACCGTGCGTGTGGAATTGGAGGGTATCGGATCCTTCGAGAATCAGATCGTAGTTGAAACAGGTAATTTAGTGATTGGAAGTTGATGGCGTCTCTTGGTGTTCTCGGTCAGCGTTTTGGCGTAGCGGCGTTGCTGTGTATGGCGGCGGCGTGTTCGGCTGAGCAAAGTGCAGGGGATCTATCAGGGCAGGTTAAACCCGCTGACTTTGCGCTAGTGCCATGCAGCATTTCTGAATCCGACGAACCGTGTGCGTTGGTGATGGCTGGAGGTAAGCGCATATTAATGGGGGCACCAGCCGGAGTTGGGAAAAGTCTGGATGATGAAACGCTCGGAAATCTTGATGCCGTGATGCTGTTTTCATTAAGAGCGGAGCATATTGAAGGCCTTGATGAAGTGCGCAATCGCAGCTGGCGCCTTGGGCGTGATGTTCAGCTGAAAGTGATCGGGCCTGATGGCACGAAAGATGTGGTGGAGGCGATCAATCGAGCGTTTGAAGTGTCTGATGCTGAGTTGTTTTTAGAGGATCGCGGGGCAGGCGGGTTTAATGCGCCCCTGTTGGTTAGCGTTGCAACTGAACCAGCGACTCGCGCTGAAGTTTTCAATACAGGTGATTTGAGCGTGATGCGGATTGTGAATACGCACGGTCAAGCCGGGTATTGGGTCGATTATGGTGGGAAACGGGCCTTGCTGGAACCTTGCGGAATGGATCAGGCGGGCAAATTTGCGGGCGGTGTCGATATTTCTGTGAATTGCGGAGAAGAAAATGCACATGTCTGGCCCTTGGAAAAAGTGGCTTTCGTGACGCTAGACGGGAACTAATAGGCGCTAAACAGACGACGGGGCTCCGCATCTCTGCAAAGCCCCGCTCTCCCCCGAGACGCCCCCGCTCCAGCCAATAATGGCTGCGGACCGGGCGCGGTCTATAGAGCTGTTTTAATTTGTTGAGAGGCGCTGTCTAGGGGTAGCCAAGCTGTAGTAGGATAATCACAATGAGCTGTGTCGTTCATGTAACGGCCTGCATATGGGGATTGTAGACAGGTGCGAATTCAGTCATTTCATCGCAATTCGTTAACCAATGGGCTTTATTTGTTAAGGTTGATGGACACTGATTGGGTGCTGAACGAATGACTTTTGTTCTTTATATGCTTTATCTCGCGATTGGAGCAGGCGTCGGATACGGCGTACATACATATACTGGGCTTAGCCTGCCATTCTCTGTTGGGAGTGGGGCTGTGGTGACCGCGATTCTGGGGCAGATTCATATTCTGTCGCGGTCTGGAAGTGCCTCCAAAGAGATTGAAGAGCGACTTGATACGGTTGAGCGCTCCACGCGTGACTCGTCTGAGCGGATGGATGTTGTTGAGGCGCGCACGGACGCGGTCGAAACAACTGTTAAACATGAGCTGACCGAGCGTCGTGACGCGCTGGTAAATGAGATGAAACAGCTTGAGAGCTTGATCGACCGTTTGGCCCATAGTTTTGAGGCCAAGCTTGCTGAGACATCATCGACAGCAGTTGTCGCCCCGCAAGAAGATGCGATTTTACGTGATGTGAAAGATGCGCTTAGCGATGGGCGTGTTGATTTGCACCTGCAGCCGATTGTGTCGCTGCCACAGCGCCGCGTGACCTTCTATGAGGGCTTCACGCGTTTGCGCCGGGCCGATGGATCATTGATTTTGCCGGGTGAGTTTTTGGATGCGGCCCGCCGTGCCAATCTGATGGGCATTATCGACAATTTTGTGCTGTTCCGCTGCGTTCAGATCGTTCGCCGCTTGGCTGAGCGTGATCGCCGCGTTGGTGTTTTCTGTAATATTTCAGCGTCTTGTCTGGAAGATAGCAACTTCTTCCCGATGTTCTTGCAGTTTATGACTGAGAACCGCGATTTGTCTGGCGCAGTGATCTTTGAGATCCGTGCTGACCGGTTTGATGCACGTTCTAAGGCGATGCGCGAGAATATGGATAAGCTGAAAGCGCTCGGATTCCGCTTCTCAATCGACCACGCGGCTGATTTGAATATTGACCTGCCACGTCTTCAGAATGCCGGTGTGCGTTTTGTGAAGATGAATGGCGGAAACCTGATCGAGCAGCTGCGCGATCCGCATGGTGCGCGCCCGATCTCTTCGATCAATCGCCGCGTTGACGGTGAAGAGGTTAGCGCTGTGTTCTCTCGTTATGGCATCACGATGGTTGCTGAGAAGATTGAAGACGAGGCAAGCGTCGTTGAGATTTTAGAATATGACATTCCATACGGGCAGGGGCATGTGTTTGGTGCGCCGCGTCCGATCAAGTCTTCTTTGATGGAAGAGACAGCGCCGCCACAAGACCTGATGGATCGTTTGTCTAACTTTGGCTAGGCGCTTCTAGCGCTGCGTCAGGTGTCGGGAGTGCGCTATTGGGTGATTGACCCGTTTGCGTCTGCCCTCTACCCCGCAGGGATGACTGATTTGAAATTCCCGGCTGGGCTATCGGAAATCTCCGACAATTATGATGTAATTTTGTGCGATGTGTGGGGCGTGATCCACAACGGTCGCGCTGCGTTTGAGCCGGCATGCGAGGCGCTGAACCAATTTCGCGCAACTGGAAAACCGGTTTGCTTGATCACCAATGCGCCTGTGCCAAAAGAGCAGGTTATTCGCTATTTTGAGCCATTGGGGGTGCCTCCATCTGCTTTTGATGATTGCGTGTCTTCGGGCGATGCAACGCGCGCTGAACTTGCCAATTGGACGGGCAAAGCAGTCTGGGTTTTGGGGACTGATGGCGGGTTTGAGCATGATCGGCATTTGTACGGCGATATTGATTTGGTGCCGTCTGATAGCGCAGGCGCGGATGTTTTACTTTGTATCGGCCTGCGGGACGCGGTGAATGAGGAACCTGAGCAGTATCGCGCAGAACTGGCACCCGCAGTGGAGCGGGGTGTGCCGATGTTGTGCGCTAATCCAGATATTCGCGTGCGAGTGGGCGGGAATTTGTGGTGGTGCGCGGGCGCATTGGCCGAGATTTATCAAGAGCTGGGCGGCACCGTTATTTTTCCCGGTAAGCCCTTTGCACCCATCTATAAGCTGGCCTTGCAGCAATTGGGTCTATCTGATGTGAACCCCGATCGGGTGCTTTGCATTGGAGATAGCCCGGCGACAGATGTACGCGGCGCGCGGCTGCAAGGTTTCCACAGTCTGTATGTGGGGACGGGCTTGAAAGAACATGGCAGCGATTTTGAAGGAGAGGTCAGGGAGTTGCTCGCTGACTATCAAGAAGTGGCAAACTGGGCCATGACGGGGCTTAGATGGTGACGAAACGCGCTGAGGCGTGTATCGAGCCATTCGCGAAATTGGAATTTGGAGATTGAAGAGCATGAGTGATTTTGAAGGTTTTAAGTATGAGGACATGGATTTGGGCATGTTCCATGAAACCGTCCACACTATTACTGAAGACGACATTCAGAAGTTTGCGGAAGTGTCTGGCGACTTCAATCCGTTGCATATGAATGATGAGTTTGCGTCTAAGACTGTATTTGGCCAGCGTATTGCGCATGGCGCGCTGACCGCCAGCTATATCTCTGGCATTCTGGGCAACAATCTGCCCGGCCCAGGCGCGATCTTCATCGGTCTATCTATGCGTTTTAAACGCCCTGTGTTCATTGGCGATACGGTCACTGTACGCGCGACGATTGCTGAAAAGCAGGATCGCGGTTTCCGGATCAAGCTGAAAGTGGAATGCATTGTTGGCGAGAAACGTGTGATCACGGGTGAAGCCGAAGTGGTTGCGCCGAGCCGTAACGCTTAATGACTATATTTGCAGACTATCGCGGATTGCCTGAAACAGCGCGGGGGGCTTCCGTCGCGCTGGGCAATTTTGATGGTTTGCATGCCGGTCACCGGGAGGTGATGGCAGCGGCGCAGCGGGCGGGCGATGGTGTGTTTTCCATTGCTACGTTTGAGCCGCCACCGCGGGCCTATTTCCGTCCTGATGACCCGCCATTTCGCCTGTTTTTGCCGGATCGGCGTAATGAGGCGATTGAGGCGATGGGCGCACAATCTGTCTTTGAACTACCGTTTAACGGCGAAATGGCGTCGATGACCGATGAGGCTTTTGTGCGCAAAGTTCTGGTCGAAGGCTTGGGTATTTCGCACGTCTCTGTCGGGTTTGATTTTCGCTTTGGTCGTGGTCGTATGGGCGATGTTGCGCGGTTGCAGAGCCTTGGTCGCGCACTGGGGTTTGGCGTGACAATCGTGGAAAAAGTACCGGGTTTAGAGGGCAAAGCATCCTCAACGGCGGTGCGCCAAGCGCTTATGGCGGGAGAGGCGGAAGTTGCCGCGGATCTGCTGGGCGGCGTTTGGGTGGCCGAGGGCCATGTGGAATCTGGCGAGCAGAACGGGCGCAAGCTTGGCTTTCCGACGGCTAATTTGAACCTCGGCAAGCTGATCCATCCGCGCCACGGCGTTTATGCGGTGCAGGCCCGGATCAACCGTGAAGGTGACTGGCTGGATGGGGTTGCCAATTTTGGGCGCACGCCAACGACAGGCCTGCGGGACCCGTTGCTTGAGACGTTTATCTTTGAGTTTGACCGGGATATTTACGGTGAATGGCTTGAAGTGCGGCTTGTGTCTTGGCTGCGTCCTGAGCTGAAATTTGAGGTGCTCGACGACATGGTGGCGCAAATGCATATTGATTGTGAGACCGCGCGCGCGCGACTTAGCTGATAAAGCGCCTAAGAGTTGCCGGAATTTGGTTGTATAAAAATACTGCGAGCCTGATTCTAGGAGACAGTATGATAGTGAAGCATATTCTAAAGGGTCTCGTCTCGGCTTGCGCGATCGCAGCCCTGACCCCCGCCATCAACGCCGAAGAGACGGGGGAGGTGATCGCACCTGAGGCGCCATCGCCATATATTCGCGACGGTGATGTGATGGTTACATCGGTTACTTTGGATGATTTGCGCCTGATTGTTGATGAGATTGGCGCGAGCTACAGCCTGTCTGGCACCAATAATACTGGGGCGCCATTTGTATTCGCGACAACAGCAAGCGGGGTTCCGTTTGCGATCTATACTGTGTGCTCTTTGCATGGCGAAGACTGTAAGGGCGTGGAGTTTCTGGCTGTTGTTCCGTCAAAATATGACTGGTTAGAAATTGCCTCTATCGACCGGATGTATCCGGCGATTTCGGTTTATCAGGCTGACCCTCAGACCGTGCATGTGTCTCGCTATGTGATTTTAGATCATGGGGTGAAATGGGCCAATTTACGGGAAAATGCGGGCGTTTTTGACCTGCTGTCCACACGTGTGGCGGAACGCGTGAGCCGTCCGCTGGCGCTGACGCCACGTGTGGATACACCGGAATTCGTTATGCCGACGCCAGATATTTGGCCGGATAACATCGCGCCGGTCGATGCGCAGTAGTGACAGGTTTACCTCTGCCTGCTAGGTCGGGCGGTATGGATATGTTGCGGTCAATACGAATTACTGGCCCGGCTGCGCGCTGACCCTTTTGGGCGGGCGAAGCCGGGATGACTGGACGCGGGCGCACCTAGCGCAGCTCCTCCCTTCGTTTCCTGATATTCTTGTCAAAATCACCTGACACAAACGCAAAGACGTTGATAAATATACCCCATGACCGATTCACTAGCTGCACGCGATTATCGCGACACACTTTTCCTGCCGACAACCGATTTTCCTATGCGCGGAGGGCTTCCTAAGCGCGAACCGCAATGGATCGCCCGTTGGGACGAGATGAAATTGTATGAGCAAATGCGCGCCGATGCGAAGGCGCGCGGGGCCAAGCCGTGGATTTTGCACGATGGCCCGCCATATGCGAACGGGCACATTCACCTCGGCACGGCGATGAACAAGATCGTCAAAGACATTATCGTGCGTAGCCACCAGATGACGGGGCATGACGCAGCCTATCTGCCGGGTTGGGACTGTCACGGTCTGCCGATTGAATGGAAAGTTGAAGAAGAATTTCGCGGCAAGGGCCGCACTAAGGACGACGTGCCGGGGGATGAGTTCCGCGCGGCGTGTCGGGTCTATGCGCAAAAGTGGGTGGACATTCAGAAGGCTGAATTCCGCTCGCTGGGCGTTGAGGGCGAGTGGGATAACCCATACCTGACGATGAAATTTGATAGCGAAGCCAGCATTGTTGGCGAGTTCTTGCGCATGGCGATGCAAGGCGCGCTGGTGCGCGGGGCCAAGCCGATCATGTGGAGCCCGGTTGAGCGCACAGCGCTGGCCGAAGCGGAAGTGGAATATAAAGACCGCAAGGTGCCGGTGATTTGGGTGAAGTTTGGTGTGCCATCACGCGATGATGGGGCGAGCCTTGTCATCTGGACGACAACACCTTGGACGATCCCCGCCAATCAAGCGGTGAGTTATAGCCCGAACATTTCATACGGTTTGTATGAAGTGACCGATGTGATGACTGAGGAAGAACTGGGCTTTCCGCCTTATGGGAGAGCGGGCGAAAAGCTGATTGTTGCGGACAAGCTGGCGCAGACCGTTATGGACGGCGCGAAGGTAAAGACGTTTGAGCGGGTGGGTGACGTTGATCCGTCTACGCTTGGCAGCCTGAACCACCCATTGGCCGGGTTGGACTCCTTCTTCCAGCATGACGTGGTGTTGCTAGCTGGCGATCACGTGACCGATGATGCGGGTACGGGCTTTGTGCATACAGCGCCCGCGCATGGTGAGGATGACTTCATGGTCTGGATTGCGAGTGGGCAGAAGGCGTCTGACATTCGCGATATTGTGAACCCTGATGGGGTTTATGAACATGCTGATCTTCCGGAAGCGTTGGCGGGCCTCGATATTATTCGCACGAGCGGGAAGAAGCGCGGGGAGCAGGGCAAGGCGAACCAAGCGGTTATGACGCTGCTGGCTGAAAGCGGTAATCTGCTCGCACGTGGACTGACGACGATTCGGGATGCGCATTCTTGGCGCTCCAAAGCTCCGGTTATTCGCCGGGCGACGCCGCAATGGTTTATCGCGATGGATAAGGCGGGCCCGAACGGCAAGTCGCTGCGCGAGAATGCGTTGAACGCGATTGCTGAGACTGAGTTCTTCCCTGAAACGGGACGTAACCGCCTACAGTCGATGGTGGAGGGGCGGCCTGATTGGCTCATCTCACGCCAACGGAACTGGGGTGTTCCGATCACGATTTTTGTGAATGCTGACGGCCAACCGCACACTGCGGCGCTGGATGCTGACACGGCGGCGGCGTTGAACGAGACGATTTGCGCGGCGATTGCAGAGGGCGGCGTTGAGGCGTGGTTCTCAACACCGAAAGAAGAGTTCCTGTCCAAGCATGGCATTGAGACCGATGATTGGGAGAAGGTGACTGACGTTCTGGATGTGTGGTTTGATAGCGGCACGACACACGCCTTTGCGCTGCGCGAGCGCGGGATCATCGATGCGGAAACCGGGCAGGCTGATCTGTATATGGAAGGTTCTGACCAGCATCGCGGTTGGTTCCAGTCTAGCCTGCTAGAGAGCTGCGCGACGCGGGGCATGGCGCCTTACAAGCAAGTACTGACGCATGGTTTTATCGTCGATAAGGACGGTAAGAAGATGGGTAAGTCTGAAGGCAACGCCGTCGACCCTAGCCAGATTCAGAAACAGTACGGCATTGAGATTTTGCGGATTTGGTCTGCCTCTGGCGACTATACCGAAGATCTTCGGATGTCTGATGAGATCATCAAAGGCTCTGTCGAGTCTTATCGCAAGCTGCGGAATACTGTGCGCTATATGCTCGGTGCGCTGGACGGGTGGACCGACGCCGAAGCGGTGGAACCCAGCGAAATGCCGGGGCTGGAGCGCTGGGTGTTGCACCGTTTGAGCGAGCTGGATGTGCAAATTCGCGAAGCGTACAATGTGTATGATTTTAAGCGGGTTATGTCTCTGTTGATCAATTTCTGCGGCGTGGATTTGTCTGCGGTGTATTTCGACATCCGCAAGGACAGCCTGTATTGTGATCCGCGTGCGGATACTGCGGCGGCATGGGATGATGCAACTGCGGTTTATGGTATGCGCCGCCGGGCTGCGCGCACAGTGATGGCGGCGGTGTTTGAGCGGCTGGTCACGTGGCTCGCGCCAGTGATGCCGTTTACGATGGAAGAAGCATTTCTTGAGAGCCACATGACAGCGAAACGTGATTCAGTTCACTTGCTGCAATTTGCACCGACCCCTGATGGCTGGCGCAATGAGGAAGTGGCTGCGAAATGGGAAAAGATTTTCAAGGTTCGCCGGGTTGTGACGGGCGCGCTGGAAGTTGAACGACGCGAGAAGCGCATCGGGGCGAGCCTTGAGGCGGCGCCGGTTGTGAATGTTGCGGATGCTGATTTGATTGCTGCGTTTGAGGGCGAGAATGTAGAGGATATCTTCATTACGTCTGGTGCGACGTTGGTGCACTCAAGCCAATCGGAGGGAAGTCCCTTTACGTTGGATGATACGCCGGGGGTTAGCGTTGTGCCGACATTGGCGACGGGTGTGAAATGTCGCCGGAGCTGGAAGTATTTTGATCCGGCTAAAGCTGACCCCGCGTTCCCAGACGTTACACCGCGCGACGCGCTGACCGTGAAGGCGTGGGATAAAACACAAGAGACCAATTAGGTCATTTATTGGCGGGGCGGGCGATCTGCCCCGTTAGTTGACCAACGCGATATCCAGTAGGTCAACGCCAATTTTTTGAAATGATTCGGCCAGTTCGACAGCGCCGTCCGCGATGAGGAAGTTTTTGTCCTCACTCGCACATTCTTTTAGAAGGGCGCGTGTGGCACTGCTCGGCAGGTTAAAGGCGACGGTGTAGATCTCTATGTCGGCGCCTTTGATCTCGTTGCAGGCATCGAGCGTTGTCGCGTTAGCCTCGTCAACCTTGCCGCCCCAGTGTTGTCCATCTGACTCTAGGGATCGGGTATTTGAGCCGTCTGACATGAGGATGAGGACTTTCGCATTTTGTCCTGTTGCTGACGCGCTAAATGACTCGCCCTCATCGAAGGGGCGGTTGGGTGTTAAGGCACGATATCCCCAGGTGAGGCCGGTTGCCATATAGGTTTCGCCTGATGGGAAGAGGTTGTCGATGGCGTCTTCGATATCTGGAAGGTCACTAGTGAGCGGTAAAACCGGGGCGCCACAAGCCCAGCTGCTGAGGCCGACGTCGCCTTCGACTTTGTGAGATACGTAGCCAGTATCTTCAATGTTACGCGGCTCGTCTCTTGAGTTGACGCAGCCCCACCATTTGTAATCGCGGGTTTCTATACTGCAGGTTGGTATTGGAGGTAATACGCTTGAGCAGTCCCACGCGAAACAGGTCGAATCGAGCCCGTCCTTAACGCAGGGGGCCGTGGTTTCAGTGCATCCTGCATTTACGTGGTCGGTCCAGGTTGCTGCGCACACGGGAACTATATCGGAGTATTCTGCTGAGAGATCTAACCATGAGGCGCCGCGATGCTGGGTGCCGATGTTCACATAATTACCGAATGGGACGATCGAAATGCGTGAGGCATCATCGCCATCTTGAACGATGCTGTTGGCCAGATCTGTGGATGCGATTTTCAATGCGTCTAGCGGGGCGCCGGTCATTGAGGTCGATGTATCGAGCACAAGGGCAATTTCTAGCGTCCCTGCGCGGCCATACTGGGCGGTGGCTTCAGATACGATCTGGAACTTGGGAACACCACCAAGGCTCAGCAACGTTGTTTTTACATCTGCCTTCGCCGTCACAGAGACCTTATTGTCGATAACTAAAATTTCGTGGGACGTTAAATTGCCTTTAGTGAAGTCATCTTCCAAAAAAGCGAGCGCGTGGGCTTTGATTTCTTCTATTTTGTCAGAGGTCATGGCCATTTTTGCACCAGCAATTGCGGCGGCGTCTGCAGCAGCTGTGAGCTCCCGTTCGGCCGTTTCCTGACGGCCGAAATCAATGGCTGCGCCTGCTAAAACAGAGAGTGCTAAGAACATAATTCCATATTGGATTGCAACGGAGCCGCTTTTTGCGTGGCGAAAAACCGACGGTCGACATTTGTGCAATCTACTCATGCGTACGTTCTCCTAATAGTATGGGGAATATTACAGAGTATTCGTTACAAAATGCTTTCTATTTTTTCCAATTTTCTACCTCTAGTATTCGTGGTGAGCGCTCGGTATGGTTGTTCTGTGAGGTTTACATCAGTGCTTAGGTATTGTTGTGAGTTACCTGCGGTGGTGTGTTCTGCAAGCGAGTGCTTGATCCTGCGGCGTGTCTCTGCGAACAGGTTGTGTATGAAAACTGTTTTGAAGACCTACTGGGCTTTGGCCATAATTCCTCTGGCGGTGATTGCTGATCAGTGGAGCAAGCAGCTGGTTTTGGATGAGGCGGTGTTCAATGCATTGTCCTGTCTAGATAAAACGGTGCGCTGCGGGCGTGTTGAGCTCTCCGGGCCGTTGGATTTGACCATGTTATGGAACCGAGGGATGAGCTATGGCTTGTTCCAGTCCGAAGGCGCGATGCGCTGGGTTTTGGCGGCGATAATGGCAGTTATCGCTATCGGCTTTTTCGTCTGGTTGTTGCGGGCGACCGAGCCGTTTCTGAAGCTAGCCTTGGCGCTGGTTGTGGGCGGGGCGATTGGTAATTTGATCGACCGAGTACGATTCGGCGCCGTTGTAGACTTTATCGATGCGAATGGGCTGGGGTTTCCGTGGGTATTTAATGTGGCCGATGCAGCCGTAAGTGTTGGCGCGGTCTTGCTGTTTGTCGATCAGTTCTTACTCTCTGGTCGAAAGCAGGCTAAGAACAAAGATTAAGATTCCAATTTCCTTCCAGAAGAGAGGCGAGGACGCCGTGATGATGAAACCAATTATGTTGACAGCTGCAGCCGTGGCTATGTTTGGCACCGCAGCGTGCACCAGCGGTGGTGGGTCTAACTCCCCCGATGAGTTTCGTGTGGTTACGATGTCTCCGCTTACTGTTCCGCCGGAATATAAGCTTCGTCCACCTGCAGCAGGTGGCAGCCTGCCGACAGAAGTTGACCCGAAGCGGGCCGAGCAGATTAGTGCGTTTGGTACTTCACTCGGCCAAAATGCCAGCGCTTCTGAAAAAGCGCTTGTGTCTGCGGCGCATGCGAACGCTGTAAACCCGATCGTGCGGTCACAAGTCGATTATGAAGAGACGAAATCTCTGCGTAAGCCGAAGAGTGTTGTCGACAAGGTTCTGTTTTGGAAAAGTGATGACGCCTCCGCAGACGATTCTGCAACTGGCGGCGATGAGGTGCTGATTGAAAAAGGCGAAGCAACGCCGCGCCTGAAACTGCCGGGGACTTAATATCACCACGCAGCAAATGCATTAAAACATTGAATATTGAGGGACACGCTATGAAACGGATTTTAACCGGAGGGGCGTGCGCCCTTTCAATGTTGTGGTCGGGGGCTGTCGCAGAAGACAGCAATGAACCGAGCCGGTTTGCACTGGATAATGGAATGGAAGTCGTGGTGATCCCAGATCACCGCGCGCCGGTCGTAACGCACATGGTCTGGTATAAGGCCGGGGCGGTGGATGAGGCCGAAGGCAAGAGCGGCATTGCGCATTTGTTTGAGCATGTGATGTTCAAAGAAACTGACGATTTGGCCGATGGCGAGTTCGATAAAATCGTCTCTCGCAATGGCGGCCAGCTCAACGCATTCACTAGCTGGGATTACACCGCGTATTATGAGCGTGTCGCGAAAGAGCATCTTGGCCTTATGATGAGCCTAGAGGCGGAGCGGATGACTGATCTGGTCATCGATGAAGACCCAGAGGGGCCGTTTATTTCAGAACGTGATGTTGTGAAAGAAGAGCGCCGCCAGCGGATTGAGAATAATCCGAGCGCCTTGTTGCAAGAGAAAATGCTGACAACGTTTTGGACCGGGCATCCATATGAAATTACCGTGATCGGACGTATGTCTGAAGTGGCTGCGTTGACGCCGCAGGACGGGATCGATTTTTACGACGCATATTACTCGCCGGAGAACGCCATTCTTGTCGTGGCTGGTGATGTATCACTAGAGCAGGTGAAGACGCTGGCTGAGGAGCATTACGGAACGATTGAACCAACGGGGTTGGTTGATGGTTCGCGGACTTGGCAAAGTGTTGAGCCGCTGAGTAAAACGACGAAGATTAAACATTCTGACCCGAAGGTGCGCCAAGCGTCTTGGAGTCGATATTATCTCGGTACGTCAGAAACGCGCGATCGTGAAAAGTCACTTGCGCTGGACGTTGGGCTTGAGGTGCTGGGCGGCGGCATGACCAGCCGGTTGTATCAAGCGCTTGTCGAGCGAGACAAAAAGGCGATTGGTGTGAGCAGTTATGCTTGGACAACGCTGCACGATGAGGGGCCTGCGATTTTGTCTGGCACGCCAGTTGATGGAATTTCACTTGATGAATTTGATGACTTGGTGATGGCCGAGGTTCGCAAAATTCTTGCGGAGGGCTTCACCGATGCTGAGATAAAACGGGCACGGAACAGTTTGGCGGCGAGCGCGATTTATGCGCGTGATAGTCAATCGGCGATGGCCAACACGTTCGGGCAAACATTGGCGCTCGGCGGGTCCACTGATGATGTGTTGAACTATAGTGATGATATGAAAGCGGTGACGACGGAAGAGGCGCTTGCTGCTGTCCGGAGTGTATTCGCACCAGAGCTGAATTATATTGAAGGGCACCTTCTGCCCGAGGAGGCAGGAGAATGAGAATGAAGCGGATTTTCCTAACTGGTGTTGCTGCGCTGGCGCTTGCCGCGTGTGAAACTTTTCCGATGGCGGGTGATGGCGACGTCGTGGAGGCTGTGGCCCCAATTGTTGCTGATGACGGCTTGGCGGTGGACGTGCATGAAGGTGCGTTTGCTGACATTCAACGATTTACCACGCCGGGTGGTGCATCTGTTTGGCTGGTGTCTGAACCGGGCATTCCGATTGTTGCCGTCGATATGGCATGGAAGGGTGGTCGTGTTCAGGACCCGGAGGGGTTAGAAGGGCTTTCTTCTGCCGTGGTCTATCAAATGAATGAAGGGGCGGGCGATCTCGACTCCCTCGGTTTCCAGACGCGCATGGAAGAGCTCAATATGAGCTTTGGCTGCAGCGCAGGGAATGAGTGGACGAGTTGTTCTGTGAACATGCTGTCTGAAAATGCCGATGACGTCATGGACCTCGTCGCGACCGCATTTGAGGCTCCTCGATTTGATGAAGGGCCGTTCGAACGATTCCGCCGCGAAGCCGAAGTTGGTTTGAAAACACGTGAGACAAGTGCTGGGTATTTGAGAGGCCGGGCGCAAGCAGCGGCTTTGTACCTTGATCATCCGTATGCACGTCAGCGGTCGGAGGAAAGCGTTGCTGCGCTCACGTCGGAATTGGCTAAGGCTCACATGCGTAAGCTGATGGTTAAGGATCGTGTTCTGGTGACTGTTGTGGGTGATACAACGCCTGCTGATATTGCGCCGATGATTGACCAGGTGATGGCGGGGCTGCCGGAAACGAGCGAGATTATTGAAACGCCGGAAATCACCATACCCACCGTGGCGGTTTCTGAGACCCCGATCGTGGTTTCTCTGCCGCAACCACAGAGTAGTGTGAGCTTGGTCGGGCCAGCGTTGCGCAAGGATGATCCAGATTTCTTCCCTGCCTATTTGTTGAATTACAAATTTGGTGGCGGCGGTTTTGATAGCCGATTGATGCAATCTTTGCGGGTTGAGCAGGGACTTACCTATGGCGTGTATTCTGGTGTGTCTGGCGGCAAGATTATGCAGAGCTGGACCGCTGGTGGGCAAACCAAGAATGAGACTGCGGGCACTTTCATCGAAGGTATCAAGCTGGAGATGGAGAAAATCGCTGAGTCGGGGCTCACCCAAGAAGAGTTGGACGCGGCGAAGGCCTATTTGATTGGGTCCTATCCGCTTGGTTTTGATTCGAACGCCAAGATCGCCTCGCAAATGATGAGTATTCGTAAGGATGAATTGCGCGATATTACATATTTCGACACGCGCAATGAGCGGTTCAATGCTGTGACTTTGGAGCAAGTGAACCGGGTTGCGAAAGAATACTTGCAGCCTGAGCGGTTTAGCGTGTTCGTCGTCGGCGAGCCGGAAGGCCTTTCTTCGGCAGGTGACGCCGAGTAATCGTCGGCCTGATTCGAACAACATGATTAAAAGCCCCGACCATTTGGCCGGGGCTTTTTGTTTTCGCCGCATTGATTGATGCGAGACAATTGGCATTGTGGCTGGTGGAAACTAATTTAGAGGCTGGATCTGCCTCAGCAAAGATTTTGGGAGCATTAATATGGCGATTTATGAGTTGGATGGCAGTTGCCCGGAGCTTCCAGAGGCTGGTGATTATTGGGTGGCCGAGTCCGCGCAAGTGATGGGCAAGGTGATTCTCAAGAAAAATGCGTCTGTTTGGTACAATTCTGTTGTGCGCGGCGACACTGATCCAATCACGATTGGCGAAAATACGAACATTCAGGACGGCAGTGTCTTGCACGCTGATGTGGGATCACCCTTGAATATCGGCGATAATGTAACCGTTGGGCACATGGTTATGCTTCATGGCTGCACGATTGGTACGAATTCACTGATCGGAATTGGCTCAACGATTCTAAATGGTGCGCAAATTGGCAGTAATTGCATCATTGGCGCGCACGCTTTGATTCCCGAAGGCAAAGTGATTCCCGATAATTCGCTCGTAATGGGCGCGCCGGGCAAAGTGGTGAAGCCGGTCACGGAGAAGATAGCCGCGGGAATCGCTATGTCAGCCGCGCATTATGTTGAGAATTGGAAGCGTCACCGGACGGGACTCAAGCGAATCGACTGATTTGTTAGTCCTCTAAGGGGGCATTCCAGATATTGCGTAGGCGCGAATCCATCGTCGAATCGAGGCCGTGCCAGCCGAGGCGACCGTCTGGTGCCTCCGCAATCATCATTTGGAACGGCGAATCGCTGTCTTTAGTGAGCGCTGTGCGTAGATCGTTTACGCGCATTGCTGCGCGCAGGATGTAAACGCCGGGCATTGTTTCTGCGAATTTGCCTAAAGGGTTGAGCGCTTTAGAGGCGTGGGCACGCGTTTCATTGATGCTGCCAAGCTCTGAACGGATCACGATGACGAAATTTGAGGCTTTCGCGCGTTCGGCGTTGCGTTGCTCATTGAGTTCTTCGAAGACTGGGGTCAATTTTGGCTGATGCAGGGCGGGCAGGAACGGCGCATCTTGATTCGCCGATACGCGTGTGCCGGGCCCGATGCGTCCATTGGTAATATAAGAGCTGAGCTGCGCAAACGTATAGGGGCCGTGAGCTTCGCCGCGAGACAAAATACGCCAGACCATTGGGTCAAGCTGGGAAAGATCCAGTGGAGAATCAGCGCTCATGATTTACCCTCGAAGCGATTCGGTATCGCTCGAGTGTAACTCAGATGCCTTAGGCTTTGATAGTCAGCGAATGTAGCGGATCGCGAAGCTGTTTTCTTCGACGCGGACGACTTCGCCACGTAAATTGCCGGCAACGATTTCCTCGCCCATTTTTGGAGAGCCGCCATCGGTTTCGAAACTTGCGCCGGCCAAGGAAATATCCACCACGCGGCATTGGAGTTGGCGTCCGTCTTTTAGAACGACTAGCGCAGGCCCGCCTGCATCGAATCGTTTTGTTTCTCGGTCGTCAGACAGGTTCAGTTCGTCTTTATTTACGAGCCATGTCAGGCGATCTGCGAGTTTGTCTCGCTTATGGCTGCTCGTGCTGAACGCGACGGCAAACCCATTGGCAGTGCTGCGAATCACGGTTGCTGCAACCCGGCCGATATCATCAAAATAACAAACGATGGGTGTGTTATCTGGCGGTGGACTGGTCGATTCGATCATCGCGCCAGAGCAAGATAGGTTCTCAGTAACAAGCGAATGATCTTCGCTCTCTCCGTTGAGAAAACGGCCTGCCAAGCGCATGTGGACACGCTTGTGTTTACGCCGGTCTGAGGCAGAATTTGCCGTCTTACTGGCGCTGGATTGTTTTGGCTGCGGATTATTCATGTGCCGCTCCATCCTTGATTCGGTTTGCCCCATGACGGGGCGTTATGTCTTTACGTATCGGAAATCCCTTCACAAA
Source organism: Hyphomonas sp. (assembly GCA_033851975.1). Taxonomy (GTDB): domain Bacteria; phylum Pseudomonadota; class Alphaproteobacteria; order Caulobacterales; family Hyphomonadaceae; genus Hyphomonas. The sequence continues at coordinate 470,993 of JAWSVJ010000002.1, forward strand.
GTCTTTCTAACAGGGTGACGGCGCTGCTGAAAACTCCCTATCCTGCAGTAAATACAATGCATCAGACCTAGGAGAGACGAGAATGGAATCATTTGACTTTGTCATCGTGGGGGCTGGTAGCGCCGGGTGTGTGATGGCCAATCGCCTTTCAGCGGACGGGAAATCGACCGTTTGTTTGATTGAGGCGGGCAAGAAGGATGATGCATTGCTGGTGCGGATGCCTGCGGGTGTCGGCACGCTGATCAAAGACCAGAATGAGCATAATTGGGGCTTCCACACTGAACCGCAGGGCAATATGGGCGGGCGCAAGCTGTTCTGGCCGCGCGGTAAAGGGTGGGGCGGATCATCGTCTATCAATGGGATGGTTTATATTCGCGGCCATGCGCGCGATTTTGATCAGTGGGCACAAACGGGCTTAACCGGGTGGAGTTATGCAGATGTGCTGCCGTATTTTAGGAAATCAGAGAGCTTGGAAACAGGTGCGGACGCGTATCATGGTGGCGACGGGCCGCTGAATGTGTCGAATAGTCCATTGAGTAGCCCGGTCTATGCGCCGTTTATTGAGGCGGGTGCGCAGGCAGGATTTAAGAAGACTGACGATTTTAACGGCGCGCAACAAGAGGGATTTGGCGCATATCAACGCACGATTCATGAGGGTGAGCGCTGGAGCGCGTCTTTCGCTTACTTGCGACCCGTTGTGGATAAGCGGCCAAATCTGACAGTTCGCTCGACGGCGTTGGTGACGCGGGTGGAGTTGGAGAATGGACGTGCGACTGGTGTTGAACTGGTGGATGAGCGCGGCGGCCCGACGAAGACGATCAAAGCGAATCGCGAAGTGATTTTGTGTGCCGGGGCGGTGCAGTCACCGCAATTGTTGCAAATGTCTGGCATTGGTCGCCCTGAAGATTTGGCGGAAGTTGGTATTGAAACCAAAGTTGCCTCGCAAGGTGTCGGTCATAATCTACAAGACCATCTCGATGTGACAATCATTCATAAAATGTTGCAGCCACTATCGGCCTATTCCTCACAGAAGGGGATCAAGAAGCTGTTCGTAGGATTGCGCTATTTGTTGGCGAAGTCTGGGCCGGGCGCTGATAATTTCTTGCAAGCAGGGGCGTTCTTGAAGTCTCGCGAAGGATTGGCTCAGCCGGATGTGCAACTGCATCTGGTGAACGCGATTGTGAAAGATCATGGCAATGGCGATGTGAACGAGGATGGCTTTACGGTTCATGCGTGCCAGCTGCGCCCGGAAAGTCGGGGTTGGATTAAGCCTGCGACTAAGGATGCGTTCGACGCGCCGCACATTGATCCGAATTATCTGGATACGGAAGAAGACCGCCGCGTGATGCGCGATAGTGTTCGCATGGTTCGTAGCGTGTGTGAGCAAAGCGCGCTTGATGAAATTCGTGGCGAGGAACTCGTGCCGGGCGTTTCAATTCAAAGCGATGATGAGATTGATAAATTTATCCGCGAGTTCGGCGAGACGATTTATCACCCGGTAGGCACCGTCGCGATGGGCGCAAACGACACCAGCCCGCTAGATGGCGAGTTGCGCGTGCGCGGTGTCGAGGGATTGCGGGTCGTTGATGCATCGGTGATGCCGACATTGGTGAGCGGTAATACCAATGCGGGCACCATCATGATTGCAGAACGCGCGGCTGACTTGATCTTGGGTAGACCTGCGCTGCCGCGCGCTGAAGATGTGGTCGTCGCTTAGCTGTTGCTTGCGACGAGTTTGAGCTGTGGCTCTTTTTTCTGCGTGTCCGGTGGCACCAGCATGTTGATGCGGTGACGCCAAACGGGGCGACCTTTTAGCATCGCCTCGCCGCCGAGCGGCTGGTAAAGGCCAATCATGCGGGGTGCAGAGTCAGACTGAGCCAGCGGCATGAAGGTCACTTCAAGCTCTGCGCGTTGACCGGTGAGTGTTTCGCCGCGTGCGCGCGCAACGCCGGGTGCGCCGTCCAGGCGAATGCTTTCAAGGAAGGCATCCATCATCAACCGATCTGGACCTGTCCACAGTGAGCAGAAGTCCTGCCCTGTCATGTCACGCCCTAAGAGCGTGGTTACACCCGTGCCGACCGAGCGGAACGTCCAGCGGGCTGCTTCATCGTGTTGAATGACGAATAAGCTTTCCAGCAAGCCGGGATGGTCATTTGCATTTGGGCCATCTGCATTGTGCGCAGAGGGGCTGGCTTTCATACGTTTCCACGCATCAAGCAGGGTTTTTGTATTCGGATGAATTGACCGCTCAATCATACCCTGTGTCTCCTAGTATACTGTTTTCGTTGCCTCCCATCACGGGGAAGTGTTGCAGCTGAAATCGCAATAACTGTTCCAGTTGGAAACTCGTGCGTTGAGGTATGTACTCGACACTTCCGGATGGAAAATTCTCCTGAAATGAGATTAGAACTCGCCTGAGACGCAAGTCGGCACGTTGTATGCATCCTTGAAGGCGAACACTGACGGGGAATGTCCATGAACGTATCAACACGAAACACTTTGCTCGCTTGTGCGGCCGCTACGGCGCTGTTTGTGCCGATTGGGGTCGCTAGCGGGCAGGCGGTTTGTCCCGGTGGCTGTGGGCCTGCGCCTGTAAATCCTGGGCCAGTATTGCCTGTGGGGCCTGCTGTTACTGTACCGGGATTTGGTGGGTCGACCTCTTCTGGTACACAACAGTCTGGGCCCGGGTGCTGTAACCATACACCGGGTGTCAGCCTTCCCGGCGTTACTTTAGGCGCGCCGAATATCGTTGTGAGCACCGCGAACACGAATATGGGCGCTACTAGCATCCAGACGCACGGATTTTTGCAACAGCAGAAGCAGCAGCAATATTCTAATCGCCGCTATAACGTTGTGGGCGGTGGTGGCTTTGTTGCCTCGACCCCAGCGACGCCAGCGCGTGAGATGACGCTAGAGGGCCAGCCAGAGCAATATATGGAGACAATCACCGAGCAGGTGCCTGTGAACGAAGAGTATTGTGTCGATCAGATTAGCTATGTTTCGACACTGCGGCCTGTGCGGGCCGATTGTCTTGATGATAAGGGCACGCCGCACCCGGCATCACAGGTGTCTGGACAGAAGCAAGTGTCTGCTGGGTATGGCGGCGAAGTTTATCGCTGCATGGCCGGCACATATATGCAGGTAACTTTGGGCCAGATGAATGGCTCGCAGGCGGACTTCTCAAAGGCGCAGAGCTTTTCTTGCGCCAAGGGTGAGGCGCTGGTGCATAAGGCGGGTGGCGATTTGAGCTGTGCGCCACAAGCACCGCAGCGTAACTGTAATGAACGCTCATTGCTACGCCGGAACGGTCCGGGCATGAAGCTGATCAACCTGCGCCGCGAATCTAAGGTGTGTGTACCTCAAAATCGCACGGTGATGAAATCAGTGTCACGTCAGGTGATGCGCACTCGGGCGACCGCGCCCACGCAAATTCAATTGAATGGCGGCGTCGGCAACGGCCTGAACTAGATAACAAACCTCCCAACCGCGAAACTCCCCATTTCGCTGCAAGAAAAGCCTCATGAGATCTTTTGATCTTGTGGGGCTTTTTTGTGGGGGAGGCTGCCGACAAAGGGACATCAGCGTTCGGGCCCCCGTATGGTTACGTAGTTTTTGGCAGCTGATGAAGTGTCAGAATGGGGAGTAACCCATTGGATGTATACTTATGAGCATAGACGCGTTGAAACTGGAGCCTGATATAAAGCCTGAATTTGGTGAGCAGGATGACGCGCATTTCAGGCGCGTCGTTGATGCCTTTCTGGATGAGATGCTGACCGAGGAATTGCAAGCGGCAGGACGCGCGACGACGGGATTGAAGTCTGCGCCGGAGGCTTGCGCAGCTTGGCGGAATATTTTGCACGCGCGTGGGTGGGTCGCTCCGCCTTGGCCTGTGGAATATGGCGGCGCGGGGTGGAGCGCGGCGCAGCGGCTGTATTTTGAGAACGCATGTGCGCAAAGAGATGCGCCGGTTGTGCAGTCATCGGGAATCCGAACAATCGGACCGTTGATAATGGCTGAGGGCTCGCCTAGCCAGAAGGCGCGATATTTACCTCCCATATTGAACGGAACGCATGAGTGGTGTCAGGGCTTTTCGGAGCCGCAGGCGGGATCTGACTTGTCGGCCCTGTCGCTGAAGGCCACACGTGAAGGCGATGAGTTTGTGCTCACGGGCAGTAAGGTTTGGACCAGTTTTGCTCAGTACGCGACGCACATGTTCCTGTTGGCGCGATGTGAGGAGGACACCAGCGGGGGCGATGGGCTTGTGTTCCTATTGGTCGAAATGGACAATCCGGCCGTTGAAGTGCGTCCCATCCGTTTCATTGATGGTGAGTATGAGACAAACGAAGTGTTCTTCGATGGCGCACGTACCCCTGTGGCCGACCGGGTGGGTGATATCGGTGACGGCTGGAAAACAGCCAAGCGGCTCATGGCGATCGCGCGTTCTAATAACACGACCACAGGCTTGCTTAGGCGGGCGTTAAATGCAGCGCGGCGAGAGGCCGTGCAGGGCGGAATGATGGATGCTGTCATGGCGACAAAGCTGGCCGAAATGTCGATGCGGGTTGATACGTTTGAGGCTGTGGAACTGCGGGTGTCTTCTGGGCAGATGCCGATTGGTGCGGCGCCGGCAGCCTCGGTATTGAAGTTGCTCGCGACTGAGTTGCACCAAGCGATTACGGAAATCGGATTGGAGGCGGCCCCTAATAGTGCGTTTGCTCAAGCAAAGTATTTCGCGACGCGGGCGGCAACGATCTATTCTGGGACCAGCGAAATTCACCGAAATATTCTAGCTCGCACCATCGGCTGCCCGTAAGTGGGGCTTTGGCGAATGGATTAAAAAAACCCCGGTCGTGAAAAATTCACGCCGGGGCTTTGTGCACTTTTAGTGGCTTGTCTGATCACATCAGATTAGTCGCCACTGCTGGTGAAGGTTGCTGCATTGCCGATGGCACTGGCTGTGCCGTAGACGCCGCCTGCTGAGGTGGTGCCTGCGGTTGCTTGCGCGCGGATGTTGCCGCGATTGATTTGGTTGACTGTGCCGGTCAGAACGGCGTCGCCACACGTGTTGCAGAGGAAGGCGTTGGAGGCGTTGCCGATTGCGACGGCGCTGACCTGACCTGTGCCGCCTGATGTGGACGTGGAGTTGAGCGATGAGGTCGCTGAGACGTCACCCGTGTTGTGCTGAAGCGCATTGAGCGACGTGTCGACACCGATATTGTTGACGCTGGCCGAATTACCTACACCGTAGGCGGATGAGTAAGCGTATCCACTCCATGAACCATAGCTGGCTAGGGAGGTCGCAGACACGTTTGCACCATTGGTTTGGTCTAGCGGCGCGCCTTCTAGGCCGAGGGCTGTGTAGCCCCATTCATTGTCCACAGTGTAGCTGTTGCCACTGGCTGTGACCGCCGAAGAGGTTTCGTGACCGTGATAGCCGTAAATGTCGGAGTGAGCAGTGATCTCTGAACCGTCGCGCGTGATTTGTGTGGCGGTCTGGAGCGCTGTTGATGTTGTGCCAGTGGCTGACGCTATGTTGCCCGACGCTGAGGTGAGCGTGTTGGCGTAGCCGGCATCGCAGCACATATCGACATCGCTAGTCGCGGTGACGTTGCCGTCTGAGATTTGCAGATGTGTAGCGGTGTTCTGACCGTTCGCTGCGGAGGTGTTCGCAATGTTTGCGGCCGCTACGGTTGAGTTTGAGATCGCGCCAACGGTTTGAACATCAATACGGGACGTCGCGGCGACGGAGCCTGTCGTGTGTTGATCACCTGATTGGATGAGGTCGCCATCGTCTGTACCAGCCGTTGAAGAGTTACCATAAGCAAGTGTGCTTGATGTGACGACGCCAGTGACGTTGCCCCCGAGCAATTCTGTGTCAGCAGCTACAGTACCGTTTGCGTTTTGCTCGAGCGTGTAGTCGAGCGCGCCGCGAATGCGATAGCCGGATGCTGTGTTGCCAATCGCCGTGTTGGTGGCGGTGGCTTCTTCTGCGCCCTCAGGTGCGGTGACCACGAGCGTAGAGAGGCTGTCGCCGAGCTGTGTCTGGTCGATGATGACCGGAGCAGGGGCGGTTTGTGCGTGCGCCATTCCCGCTGCGGCAATCGCAATGAGCGCTGGCGTGATGGCCGTTTTCATTGTGCGAGTCATGAGACCCTCCTAACAAGTTGCGTTTGAGCTGAAATAGGACGGAAGCCTATTTACGGCCGCGCAAGAATGAGTTGGACTTTGGAACGATGCGGTAAGCTTCGTCGCGGGTTGCACCGCTATAGTCCTGAAGTGGGCTGCCCACTGGCACGAAGTCACCTGCGAGGCTGTTGGTTGAGGCGGTGATATCCATGCTTTCGCAAACGTCCGTCTTCGGGGCGCCGTACATGTTAGCCATCATCTCGAGAACAGCGCGTTCAACAGTTGAGCGTACAGCCAGTTGGATAGGCTCTTGAGCCCGGCCACCGACGCCAAGGTCGAAGACGTTACCGTTTGCAAAGTCGAAGATGCCGAGGGAGATTTCGCGACCGATGATTTGTTTCTGGTAAGAGATGACGTCAACCACGTTAAGGGTCTTGGTCTCAACCATGCGCAGATCCATAGCGATGTTGATGACGAACATTTTGCCGCCAAGGGTGCCTTTGGAGTCTGTCGCATCGAGGTCGCCAGCGAATGCTTCTGCGCCAACTGAACGAATGTTGTAGTTTAGCTCAGTGATGCCGCCGACGAGATAGAAGTCTGATCCAGCAACTTCACCGGCATTGATCTTGGCGTACCCGCCTTTGCCATCTTCGATGAGTTTGTTGTTTTTGAAGGTCAGTTCCATTTCAGAAACAGATGTGTCGAAACGCTCAACCAGACGTGCGCCGGCTTTTGCGAAGGCTGACATGGCCATAAGTGAGGCGCCCTGCGTTACGCGGCGACCGCCTTCTATGTCGGCTTTACCAGTATAGTCTAGGATGCGGCCCACAGCGATGCGCGGTGCATTGACGTTTTCGGCGCGAGCAAACTGGCCCATGCAAACCAAGGCTTCAGAATAAGGCGTCGGGTTTACAGTGACTGGTGCCGTGCCGATGGGAGAGGCGTAGTTGCCGGTCGCGCCGGGAACAGGTGACACACAGGCCGTGACAGCAAGAGCGGCAGCGACGAGAGCGGTTGCAGACTTAAGCCCGCGGCGAGTTGCAGATGATTTCATAAGATTAGCCATGTTGATTATTCCCCGCCCATGACGACTGTCTGGTCGCCATTGTTGATTTGAGTGCTGTCAATGATGATGACGTTGTTAGATCCGTTAGTGATGACGTTGAGCTGGTTGCCCGCTGCGAGGCCTGAGCCGATCATGCCGGTGCTGCCTTCTGTTTGGCCCCAGCCTGTGTTCAGGCCGCGTCCGAGAGAGCTGCCGCCTTGGAGGAGGCCATTTATGACAACGCGGTTGCCGTGCAGGTCTCTTGTGTCAGCGTCGTAAGCGCGGCTTTCGGAACCGTAGCTCCACCCCATTGGACGTTCGAACTCTGAAAGGTGGCTTGCTTCTTGAGCTGTCGCAGCCGGAACCGCAAAGGCGGCGGATGCGACGGTTGCTGCTGCAAACCATGAGATTGATACTGTTTTAGCCATTCCATAATTCCCCAATTGGGTGAGTGTTGCGATCCAATTTGCAACTGCCATGCCAAGGCGAATTACCGCTAAACTGGTCGCGTAATAGGGGAATGCGGGTATTTTGACCCAAATTGGCTACTCTCTCAGGCAAATGGTGAAAGGGTGTTTCAATCTGGCTCATTTTGGAACGGATGTGGCCAGAGGTCTTGATTTTGCCGCTTGGGCAGCGAACATCGCCCACAAGCTAATAAGGAATGCGTAGAATTGAGCCAAAAGCCCCCGCCGATTATTAATGCGCCGCCAGTTGTTGTTATACTGGCTGGCCTGTTTGTTGTTGTTCATTTGATTGTTTCGCAAACTGGCGGTGCATTCGAAATCTGGGCAATCACCGAAGGGGCTGTTTATCCGCAGCGATTCTGGCCGTGGACAGGCCTGGCGACGGACGTGGCAGGTGTCGCGCCCTATTCAAATGTATTCGAGGCGCTGTTGCCTACACTTACTACGGCGTTGCTCCATGGCGATTGGGGGCACGTCTTAATGAACTCCGCGATGCTGCTGGGCGTCGGTAAGCCGGTGCATGAGGTGATCAAGCGTTTCACCCCACCTGATAGGGCGTCACGCTATAGTGCCGATGTTCGGTTCTTAGTGTTGTTCGTCGCGAGCGTTGTGGGGGGCTCATTGCTCCATCTCGTGTCTCACTATCCCTATGGCCCTATCGCGATTGGCGCGTCGGGCGGCGTGAGCGGCGTGCTTGCGGCAGTTTTGCTAACGCGGACGGGCGCCGCGGGAATGATCCTCTCGGCTGATTTCCTGAAAGTCTCAGCGGCGTTTCTGGTCGGCAATGTTGTCTTGGCACTTGTCGGTCCTGGGCTGCTTGGAGTTTCAATCGCGTGGCAAGCTCATATTGGCGGTTATGTTGCCGGGGCCATTGGTATGAAATGGATGCTGCACGCTGGTGCGCGCTATTTCGAATAGCTCAATTTTCCGAGAGTGAGCCGATATCTGTGCTAACGTGGCGCCATAGATGCATCCGAAGAGGTTGTAGCCAAGGAGGAACACGATGATTCTAGAGCAAATCCTGAATGACAAAGGGCGGAGCATTATAACCGTCAGTGCTGATTCTACGTTGCACGTCGTTGCCAAGGTTCTTGATGACAAGCGCATTGGGGCCGTCGTCGCCATTGATGGTGCTGGCAACTTGGTCGGTGTATTGTCGGAACGAGACATCGTCAGGCAGGTCGCGCGCAACGGTGAGGCGGCTCTGTCCCTTATTGTGAGCGACACGATGACCCGTGATGTGGTGACGATGCCGACATCAGAAACACTCGACGCGGCGCTCCATCTGATGACCGATCGGCGAATCCGCCACCTTCCCGTCACTGTCGACGGCGAGATGGTTGGGGTTATCTCTATTGGCGATCTCGTTAAGTGGAAGATTGCGGGAGCAGAGGCCGAGGCGGAAGCAATGAAATCCTACCTATCGGCTCAGTACTGACACCTAACGCTGAAAGTTTTGCTTTTCTGCAGAAACTCTAGAAATAGGGGTTGCTTGTGAAAGTTAGGGGGGCTATTCCCCGGCCTCCGCTGAAGAGGTCGTGATGACCAACGAGGCGGGGCGGGAGTATCCACTCTAGTTTGATGAAAAAGTGCTTGCATTTTGACCCAAACAAAGGTTATATTCTCGGTTCTTCGGAAATGCCTGAATTCAACGGGCCGAGCAATCGGCAGCGAGATTCGTTTGGACTGAAATCAGCGGTACTCAGTAGTTAATCACTGACCTGCAGATGGAAACAAAAAAGGTGGTTGACGTAGAAAACGGGGGCGTTTATACGACGCTTCTTCTCTGAAACGCCTGAACTTTTCGGGCCGAAAATACTTCGGTTTTAAAGGTTCAATTGTTCCAAAATTCAGCGGTTTTTGATGGTCAAACATCATTCTGCAGAAAGGTTCAAAAAGGCGGTTGACGAGTACTTCGGTGGCCTTTATAAGCCGCCTCTTCCAAGCGGATCCTTCGGGGTTCAGGAGGGTCCGGAGCTTCGGTTCCAGCTGTTTGACATTGTAAGAGATTAGGAAGAGAAACGCAGGCGGCGTGGTAGCTAGCGGAGATGGTTTTCGAACCATTTCCAATACGATCACGACGGATGCGTCTCTTAGAGAAAATTCTTTTTCCATCGATCAGGCTTCGGTCTGGTCTTTGTGACTAAGGGTTTCTCGTCAATAGAACGCAATACTTGATGCTTATATAGCTAGAGTGGCCGTCCTTATTCCAAAGGACGGATCGTCAGATCAACACTCAACATGAGAGTTTGATTCTGGCTCAGAACGAACGCTGGCGGCAGGCTTAACACATGCAAGTCGAACGATATAGTGGCAGACGGGTGAGTAACGCGTGGAAACGTACCTTTCACTACGGAATAGCACTTGGAAACGAGTGGTAATACCGTATACGCCCTCCGGGGGAAAGATTTATCGGTGAAAGATCGGTCCGCGTTAGATTAGCTAGTTGGTAGGGTAATGGCTTACCAAGGCGACGATCTATAGCTGGTCTGAGAGGATGACCAGCCACACTGGGACTGAGACACGGCCCAGACTCCTACGGGAGGCAGCAGTGGGGAATCTTGCACAATGGGCGAAAGCCTGATGCAGCCATGCCGCGTGAATGATGAAGGCCTTAGGGTTGTAAAATTCTTTCGCTAGGGATGATAATGACAGTACCTAGTAAAGAAGCCCCGGCTAACTTCGTGCCAGCAGCCGCGGTAATACGAAGGGGGCTAGCGTTGTTCGGAATTACTGGGCGTAAAGCGCACGTAGGCGGACTTTTAAGTCAGATGTGAAATCCCGAGGCTCAACCTCGGAACTGCATTTGAAACTGGAAGTCTAGAGACCAGGAGAGGTTAGCGGAATACCGAGTGTAGAGGTGAAATTCGTAGATATTCGGTGGAACACCAGTGGCGAAGGCGGCTAACTGGACTGGTACTGACGCTGAGGTGCGAAAGTGTGGGGAGCAAACAGGATTAGATACCCTGGTAGTCCACACCGTAAACGATGAGAGCTAGTTGTTGGTAGGCATGCCTATCGGTGACGCAGCTAACGCATTAAGCTCTCCGCCTGGGGAGTACGGTCGCAAGATTAAAACTCAAAGAAATTGACGGGGGCCCGCACAAGCGGTGGAGCATGTGGTTTAATTCGAAGCAACGCGCAGAACCTTACCTACCCTTGACATACCGATCGCGATTTCCAGAGATGGATTTCTTCAGTTAGGCTGGATCGGATACAGGTGCTGCATGGCTGTCGTCAGCTCGTGTCGTGAGATGTTGGGTTAAGTCCCGCAACGAGCGCAACCCTCATCCTTAGTTGCCAGCAGGTTTGGCTGGGCACTCTAAGGAAACTGCCGGTGGCAAGCCGGAGGAAGGTGGGGATGACGTCAAGTCCTCATGGCCCTTACGGGTAGGGCTACACACGTGCTACAATGGCAGTGACAATGGGATAATCCCCAAAAACTGTCTCAGTTCGGATTGTCGTCTGCAACTCGACGGCATGAAGGTGGAATCGCTAGTAATCGTGGATCAGCATGCCACGGTGAATACGTTCCCGGGCCTTGTACACACCGCCCGTCACATCATGGGAATTGGTTCTACCCGAAGACTGTGCGCTAACTTCGGAGGCAGCAGGCCACGGTAGGATCAGTGACTGGGATGAAGTCGTAACAAGGTAGCCGTAGGGGAACCTGCGGCTGGATCACCTCCTTTCTAAGGATGTCTCGGATTGCTTGCTTGCAAGCTCTGAGACTTACCTAAGACAATAGTCCCTTCGGGGACATAATATATGCGGTTATTGCGCCGCCTTCGTTTCTCTTCCTTCGTTCGTAGTTCTTGGACATGTCATTTGACTGTTTGAGTTCTAAGCGAGCCCCACGGGCGCTTTATCGCCTGTCTTCGACTTTGACTGTGTGGCTGCGGCCTGCAGTTAAGGGCCGGTAGCTCAGGTGGTTAGAGCGCACGCCTGATAAGCGTGAGGTCGGAAGTTCAACTCTTCCTCGGCCCACCATTGAAGTTTGCCGTTTGGCAGTGAGGTTCGTCTGGCGGATGCCAGATTTCGGGGCCATAGCTCAGTTGGGAGAGCGCCTGATTTGCATTCAGGAGGTCGTCGGTTCGATTCCGTCTGGCTCCACCATCCGCTTTTAATCGAACGAAAGAAGTTTACCGTTTTCCGGTCTCAATGAGACCGGGATGTTTGTTATCGTAAGGGAAAGATTGATCCGGCTTGCACGCCGCTTAAACCGTTAGGTTTTGGTGTGTAAGCGTTCAGCCGAACAGTGCGGCCATGGCAACATGGTCAGCATCAAAGGGTCGATCTGCAAGAAACCAACATGTCTGATCGAGATCCATGTTGTGGAGGCGCGAATGCGTTTTCCACTGCACATGGGTTTCAAAAACGATCAAGCGTCAAAAGGGCATTCAGGGGATGTCTTGGCGGTAAGAGGCGATGAAAGACGTGGCACTCTGCGATAAGCACCGGGGAGGCGAGAGCACCCTTTGATCCGGTGATTTCTGAATGGGGAAACCCATCTCCGAGATGTTGGATAATACGAGCACTTAGGTGCTCGTCCTGTCTAACATTTCATTAGTGAGATATTTTAAACTGAATACATAGGTTTAAAAAGCAAACCCGGGGAATTGAAACATCTGAGTACCCGGAGGAAAGGACATCAATTGAGACTCCGTTAGTAGTGGCGAACGAACGCGGACCAGGCCTAGTCTGAAATAAGGAGAAGTATCTGGGAAGGTACGCCACAGTGGGTGATAGCCCCGTATCCGTAAAATGAAGACTTTTTAGAGTAGGGCGGGACACGTGAAATCCTGTCTGAACATGGGGGGACCACCCTCCAAGCCTAAGTACTCCTTACCGACCGATAGTGAACAGTACCGTGAGGGAATGATGAAAAGTACCCCGATGAGGGGAGTGAAACAGTACCTGAAACTGGATGCCTACAAGCTGATGGAGCTCTTCGGAGTGACATCGTACCTTTTGTATAATGGGTCAGCGACTTAGTGTTGCGTGCAAGCTTAAGCCGTTAGGTGTAGGCACAGCGAAAGCGAGTCTGAATAGGGCGACCGAGTACGTAGCATTAGACCCGAAGGCAAGTGATCTAGGTATGGGCAGGCTGAAGGTGCAGTAACATGCACTGGAGGGCCGAACCGTTGAGCGTTGAAAAGCTCTCGGATGACCTGTGCCTAGGGGTGAAAGGCCAATCAAACTTGCTGATAGCTGGTTCTCCGCGAAATCTATTTAGGTAGAGCGTCATGATTAGACTCCTGGGGGTAGAGCACTGAATGGGCTAGGGGTCCTCACCGGATTACCAAACCTTCTCAAACTCCGAATACCAGGAAGTTATACATGGCAGACACACTGCGGGTGCTAACGTCCGTAGTGGAGAGGGAAACAACCCAGACCACCAATTAAGGCCCCTAAGTAATAGCTAAGTGCGAAACGATGTGGAGGTGCTGAGACAATCAGGAGGTTGGCTTAGAAGCAGCCATCCTTTAAAGAAAGCGTAACAGCTCACTGATCAAGCGCCTCTGCGCGGAAAATGTAACGGGACTAAAGTTATTCGCCGAAATTGTGGGCTCGAAAGAGCGGTAGCGGAGCGTTCCGTAAGCCTGTGAAGGTGAACCGTGAGGTTTGCTGGAGGTATCGGAAGTGAGAATGCTGACATGAGTAGCGATAAAGAGGGTGAGAGACCCTCTCGCCGAAAGTCCAAGGGTTCCTGCGTAAAGCTAATCTGCGCAGGGTTAGCCGGCCCCTAAGGCAAGGCCGAAAGGCGTAGTCGATGGGAACCACGTTAATATTCGTGGGCCAGGGGATGAGTGACGGATTTCGAAAGTTGTATCTTCTTATTGGATTGAAGATGCGGCCTGGAAGTTCCTGGAAATAGCCTCCCCATAAAGACCGTACCCTAAACCAACACAGGTGGACAGGTAGAGCATACCAAGGCGCTTGAGAGAACTATGTTGAAGGAACTCGGCAAATTACCTCCGTAACTTCGGGAGAAGGAGGCCTCAATCTGGGCAACCAGGTCTGAGGGGCACAAAATTGGGGGTTGCGACTGTTTATCAAAAACACAGGGCTCTGCGAAGCCGTAAGGCGACGTATAGGGTCTGACGCCTGCCCGGTGCCAGAAAGTTAAAAGGAGGGGTGCAAGCTCTGAATTGAAGCTCTGGTGAACGGCGGCCGTAACTATAACGGTCCTAAGGTAGCGAAATTCCTTGTCGGGTAAGTTCCGACCTGCACGAATGGCGTAACGACTTCCCCACTGTCTCCAACATAGACTCAGCGAAATTGAAGTCCCCGTGAAGATGCGGGGTACCCGCGGTCAGACGGAAAGACCCCGTGAACCTTTACTACAGCTTCACAGTGGCATTAAAGAATATATGTGTAGGATAGGTGGGAGGCTTTGAAGTATTGGCGTCAGCTGATATGGAGCCAACCTTGAAATACCACCCTTGTCTTCTTTGATGTCTAACCGCGACCCTGGATGGGTCCGGGACCCTGTGTGGCGGGTAGTTTGACTGGGGCGGTCGCCTCCTAAAGAGTAACGGAGGCGCGCGATGGTAGGCTCAGACCGGTCGGACATCGGTCGTTGAGTGCAATGGCATAAGCCTGCCTGACTGTGAGGGTGACAACCCGAGCAGAGACGAAAGTCGGTCATAGTGATCCGGTGGTCCCGAGTGGAAGGGCCATCGCTCAACGGATAAAAGGTACTCCGGGGATAACAGGCTGATGATGCCCAAGAGTCCATATCGACGGCATCGTTTGGCACCTCGATGTCGGCTCATCACATCCTGGGGCTGGAGCAGGTCCCAAGGGTTTGGCTGTTCGCCAATTAAAGTGGTACGTGAGCTGGGTTCAGAACGTCGCGAGACAGTTTGGTCCCTATCTGCCGTGGGTGTTGGATACTTGAGAGGATTTGTCCCTAGTACGAGAGGACCGGGATGAACACACCTCTGGTGGACCTGTTGTGGCGCCAGCCGCATTGCAGGGTAGCTATGTGTGGACTAGATAACCGCTGAAAGCATCTAAGCGGGAAACTAACCTCAAAACCAGGTATCCCTGAGAGCCGTGCAAGACCAGCACGTCGATAGGCCGGATGTGGAAGCGCTGCGAGGCGTGGAGCTAACCGGTACTAATTGCTCGATAGGCTTGATCGTGAAACTCGTGTGTAGTTGAAAGCGTATTCGCTTCACAACACTTGTGATCTCAAACAGACATTTTGGTTTCTTATAATAACCCTGACTGATTTCCGCCAACCCGGTGGTTATGGCAGGGGGTCCCCACCCGATCCCATCTCGAACTCGGTCGTTAAGCCCCCTTGCGCCGATGGTACTACGTCTCAAGGCGTGGGAGAGTAGGTCGCTGCCGGGTTCGCAGAAATCAGTTGCGTTATTATAATTCTTGCAGATATCTTTCCCTTACATTTTCAGGCTGGGTTTCCGGTCTGAGTGTGGTTTCGCCGCACAAGCTCCGGCCTCTTGCTAGTTTCTGGCGGGCCGGATTTGCATTTCAGGGACAATGTTCCTAAGTGTACACTAGTTGACGCGGGATGGAGCAGTCCGGTAGCTCGTCAGGCTCATAACCTGAAGGTCGTAGGTTCAAATCCTACTCCCGCACCCAAATTTGCTCCTGAGATCTTTGCGGATTTCGGGGGTTTTTGTGTTTGGGATATACAACCTTCTTAGCTGCCCCACTATGAAAGTCTCCGAATAGCGTGATTGATCGCTTTACATTAGTGACACGTCCACGACGTGAGGCCATTTGGTTTGGTATTGCGCAATGATTCCCATAGTAGAGATTTTTGGTCCGATCCTAGGTGCAAACCGTGTGAATAAATTCTCCCATCAGTTAGGCTGTTATAGGCTGAGAAATTCTACCTTAGCTGATGCTGCTTATTGGTCACGTCAAACGCGTCCAATGGCCGATACCGGTCCGTCAAGAAGGATTAGATTTCCCCAACGCTGGGCGGTAGCTGTTATCTTGACTGGGTCTGCAACGAATGGCAAAAGGTCTGTTGAGTGTCCGTGCCCGCGATCAGTCATAATCATCAGTACCTTCTGATTTTTTCGGTCTTTCACGTAGAAAGCTGGCGGTAGCCCTCCTCTAATGCATAGACTGGCGCACGATTTGTGTACTTTTCCTGCAGACGGGCGCATCGCGCCAAACCAACATTTGCTGTCAAGAATTTCACCACGTAGGGTGACGTCACCAAGGGTTTCTATCTGAGGAAATGTGAGGTTAGCTTGAGTGTTAGGTGCCGCTTTCGCGATCCAATCCAATCCATCTTGCACGGCGATCATCGCGTTTCGGTCGCGCGCAATCAAGCTACCTTGAACGACAACGTTTTGGCCCGCTAATGCGCCTATGCGAGCGCTGACACCACACTTGCCGAGCGCGCTTAGAAGGACTGTTCGCGGTGTTCCGTCTAAATCTAATGTGCGTAGCATGGGGTAGGGGGTTGCGGTTATGACACCGTGCCAGTCCCGGACATCTCCCATTGTCCATATTCCTCTGCCGGGCGCTGATTGGCGTGATGAGAGTGCCGTTGCTGTCACGGCCGTGCCGCCGAGAAGCGCAAGTCCAGAGGCAAGAAAGAACCGTCGATCTGGGGTCGAAGTATCAGCCCAACCGATAAAGAAATCATCCTTGCTCATTTAATCCTCAATCACGGTTGGGGCTTGATCAGTTCCCGGTGGGTTTGGAGTGGGGTGCACATAAACGGTTCGATCTGAAACGCGGGTTGCGTATGTGGCAATTTTTTCGGTGAAGGGTTCTGGGGAGCGCCCGTCTCTCATGCGGTATTGGAAGCCATGCCAGGGACAGGTAATACAGCCATCTACGATACGGCCTTCGCCAAGTGGCCCACCTTGATGGCGGCAAACGTTCGAGACGGCAGATATTTCGGCTCCACTTCTGAAGACCGCGATGGCCTCACCAGAATTTGGATGTATGATTTTTGCGCGCGAGTCTGACATATCTTTGACGGCGGCGACCATAATCCAGCCATCCTTTTCAAGCCGCGCAGATGCGCGAAGGCCAATCAGGCTGGTTAGAACGTGTAGGCCGGATACCGTAATAGCACTCAGTAGCAGGGCGTAGATATATAGAGGGTGCCTCTCAAATTGGATCGCACCTAGCGCGATGTGAGCGACAAGGAGACCATATGCAAAGTAGACACCCATATGTATCGCTTTCCATAGACCGGGGCCCAGATTGGCGTTCCAGAAGTCATGGCTGGTTGCAGCCATTAGAAACAAAATTATCAAAGCGACGAAGCCGAGGCTTTCAAATGGAAAGCCTGCGAGGCTGTCATAGCGTGGGTTTGAAATTAGAATTGAGACGAGAGGGTTCGTCTCGGAAAACCCATGGTACCAAAGAAGTACGAGCCCGGAATGGATGAGAGCGATCAGGAAGGTTGCGACTCCGAGATGTCGGCGATTGTATAAGAAGGGTTTGAAGCGAGGGGTAAGTCGAGCGAGCGGGCCAATACAAAGTGTAAATGTTAGGAGCAAGAAGGCGAGCGTACCCGTCGCGCGCAAAATGAGTTGGATCGGGGTATAGCTTTCGTCTGCAGGCAAGTTTACCGAACTGACCAAAATGAAGACTGTCAGGTAAAGCGCGATCCCCGCTAACAACCACAAGTCAAAGCGCTTTTTGAACGGCGTCCAAGTCACCAATTTATAGTCGTGAGACATTATTCTGCCTCCGTAGACAGGTTGGCGGGCAGAATATCGTTTACTGGGGTATCAGGGCGCAAATTCACAGCAAAGTAGATTATACCGAGCAGGGGTGGGCCAAGAATGAACCAGATGCGAAGATGTGCCTTTTGGTGCGCGCGTTTCATGACAGGGGAGGCTCTTTCTGGCGAACAAACTTTACCAACATCAATGGCCATAATCCCACAATGCCGGGTGCGACGAGTAATCGAGCACGAATGGGCATGGTCTTCGCTGTAGGATCAATCCTGCCAACGCCGCCCAGAACGAAAATTAAGGCCGTGGTTAGGCCGAGCAAAGCATACAAACTAAGCCCGTTCACGATGAGAGTGGCAACATTTTCACTCATGGTTTTACCCCCGCATAGGTGATGCCGGAAAGATCCGACATTTCTCGATTGAATGTTGTCAGATCATAGACGCTAAAATCAGATAATTTGGAATGCCCACAGGCGCGCGCTAAAACTTGCATTAGCTCGGTTGAGGCGTCGAAGAAGTTTTTCAGGCGGTGAGCTGATTTTTCGACAACGAGACGTGAGACCAGATGCGGTTTTTGTGTCGCGATGCCGACCGGGCAATTGTTCGTCTGGCAGGCGCGCATGGCAATACAGCCGATCGCTTGCATGGCGGAGTTTGAAACTGCGATAGCATCAGCGCCCATGGCCATCGCTTTAACGAAGTCAGCGGGCGTGCGAAGACCGCCGGTGATAATCAGAGTAATATCTCCGCGACCGATCTCATCGAGATGCTTCCGAGCGCGCGCCAGAGCAGGAATTGTTGGGACAGAAATGTTGTCGCGGAATATTGTGGGCGCTGCGCCAGTACCGCCGCCACGACCGTCCAGGATGATGTAGTCCACGCCAATTTCCAGAGCTGCGTCGATATCATTTTCTACGTGCTGCGCAGAGAGTTTGTAGCCGATGGGGATGCCGCCGGTGCGTTCCCGTACTTCGTCGGCAAATTCTTTGATTTGCGATATTTCAGTCCAATCAGGAAACCGCGACGGTGATATTGCGTCAACGCCTTCTTTCAGACCACGTACGAGAGCGATTTTTCCTCTCACTTTACTTCCGGGCAGATGTCCGCCGGTGCCTGTTTTCGCGCCTTGCCCCCCTTTGAAGTGGAAGGCTTGAACCTTTACTAGTTTGTCCCAAGAAAATCCAAAACGTGCGGAGGCCAGCTCGTAGAAGTAGCGTGAGTTGGCTGCTTGCTCTTCTGGGAGCATACCCCCTTCGCCGGAGCATATGCCTGTGCCGGCAAGCTCTGCGCCGCGCGCTAGAGCAACTTTGGCAGGTTCTGAAAGCGCCCCAAAGCTCATATCGGAGACAAATAGTGGAATATCTAGCTTGAGAGGCTTCTTGGCGTTGGGGCCGATGATGGTTGATGTGTCTACGGGATCACTGTCTAGCAAAGGCATCTTAGCCAGTTGTGCGGTCAGAACTTGGATTTCGTCCCAGTCTGGAAGGTCGGCGCGCGGGACGCCCATCGCATCGACGATGCCGTGATGACCAACCTTGCTAAGTCCATCACGAGCATATTGTTGGATCAAACCATTATAGGGCTCAGGGTGGGGCGAGTGGCTGGGGTCTTGGTAAAGCCCGAGATATTCGTCTCGCTGATATGGTTGTGGGTTTGCTTTACCCCACGCTGCGATTTCGTCTTTGTCTACCAGTACATTGTCATCTTCAATCCATGTCTGGAATTTTGGAAGAGCTTCTGAATTATTGTACTCTGATACGCCGCTTTCAAGCCGATAGTCCCAATGGTGAAGCCCACAAATAAGATTGTCATTGTCGCTGACATACCCATCTGACATGAGTGCGCCCCTATGCAGACAGCGACCATAGAAAACTGAAACCAGTTCATCAAAGCGTACCACGACAAGATCGACTTCGCTGATGACCGCATGAGCTGGCATTCGGTCTTCGAGATTGCTCCAAAGAGCGACGGGTATTTTCCTCACGATTGCTCCTTCATCCAGTGGCCGAAATAGGACTTTGGCCGCAGAATATAAATGTCCAATGCCTTCATTATGTTCCATTTTTAGGGGGGATCTGTTCACCTCATCATATTCATTGGGCTCCAATAGACTAAACACGATATGTTCATTTTGTGAGACGTCCTGAATGTGATCACATGACGCCCTAACCGTAAAGGGCGTGCTGATGACAGATCAAACGATGCTGACATGGCATAAAGTTGCCGGGTTAAATGAGTTGACCGAAGGGCGCGTGAAATCGGCGACCGCTGGCCGACAGTCTGTCGCGCTTACCCATTTCAATGGCCGGTACGCAGCGATGGACAATAAGTGTCCGCACCAAGGTGGGCCGCTTGGTGAAGGATCGATTGAACATGGCGTTGAAGATAAATGCTGGTTGCGTTGCCCTTGGCATGGTTGGGATTTCGACCCGCTGACAGGGAAATCACCCGGTGGACACGAAGATAGCGGACAAGAGATGTTCGAGGTCGAGGTGCGCGGTGATGGCGTTTATGTTGGAGTGCCCGCAGAAGCTGAGAAAGCGCGCACGGTCGCCGATGTGATGGCGCAAACCATGGTGAACTGGGGTGTCACATCTGTGTTTGGGATGGTCGGACATTCGAATTTGGGGCTTGCGGATGCATTGCGTACACAAGAAGGCAAAGGTGACCTGCGGTATTACGGTATTCGCCATGAGGGCGCTGCGGCGTTCGCCATTTCTGGTTATGGCAAGCTAACCGGTCACCCGGCGGCAGCGTTGGCAATCGCCGGGCCGGGCGCGACCAATCTATTGACCGGTCTATGGGATGCGAAAGTTGACGGTGCACCGGTCTTGGCCTTGACCGGACAAGTTCAAGACCAAGTGATCGGCGTGCACGCGTTTCAAGATATTGACTTGGAGTCTGCCTTTCAGTCTGTGACCGTTTTCTCTGAAACGGTGCATACGAATTCAGATCATGCATTGTTGATGACCCAAGCGATCAAAACCTCGATCATTGAGCGCGGGGTCGGGCATCTTATTTTTCCAGATAATGTGCAGCCGCAAATCGCCGCGCAAGATAGTCAACCGCAGGGTCCGGAAGGGCGGATGGCTGACTTGCGGGTTGGTCCACCGCCAAGTTCAATGAAGCTCGCGAACACTCTATTGAAAACAGCAAAACGCCCGATGATTATTGTCGGGTATGGTGCTTTGCAAGGGATGCCGGAAGTCATTGCATTGGCAGAACACGTTGGAGCGCCGATTGCCACGACATTCAAAGCTAAAGGCCAAATTGGCGATGCGCATCCACTTGCGGCGGGAGTCATGGGGCGTTCGGGGACACCTATTGCCAGTTGGTTCATGAACGAAGCTGATCTGCTGCTCGTGTTTGGAGCGTCATTCTCCGATCATACCGGAATATATGCGGGGATGCCGACCATTCAGGTGGATACCGACCCGATGCGATTGGCCAAGCGCCACCCTGTGACTGTGCCCGTTATGGGTGATGTTGCTGTTACCGCTGATCTTTTAAAAGCCGAGATGTCGGCAGGCCATTCGGCGCAAGACCAACGCGCTGAGTTGGCGACGCGTTGGGGGATATGGCGCGCTGAGAAGGCAAAGCGTGTTATCGAGAATAACGGGAACGGCATATCTGCGGCCTCGCTATTTGAGGTTTTGTCGCGCCGTGCCCCGGCGGATGCAATCCTTCCTGTTGATGTCGGAAACAATACCTATTCGTTTGGACGATATTTTGAACCGACAGGGCAGCAGCGCGTGCTGATGTCAGGTTATTTGGGATCGATCGGGTTTGCATTTCCGGCGGCAATGGGCGCTTGGGCGGCCACCCAGGAAGAGGGCCCGTACAAAGGGCGTAAAGTGATCTCCATCTCTGGCGATGGCGGGTTTGGTCAGTACGCCATGGAGTTCACAACAGCGGTCAAATACGGGATGAATATCACGCATGTTCTGATGAATAATTCCGAATTGGGGAAAATATCAAAAGAGCAGAAAGCCGCAGATTTCAATGTGTGGCAGACGAGCCTCGTCAATCCGAGTTTTGCCGGGTTTGCGCGTAGCTGCGGTGGCATGGGCAAGCGCGTCACAGCCATCGAGGATTTGGACGCGGCGTTGAGCGAAGCCATCGCGCATGATGGGCCGTCATTAGTTGAAGTTATGACTGATACGGAACTTGTTTAGTGGCCGACGGAAATGGCCTTCTCATTGAGAGGATGACCGGCGGGTCGTACAGTTTTGCTCACTGGCCTCGAATTCATGATTGCCTCAGATATCGTGCACACCGTGATCACACGTGAGTTTACGGACTTACTGTTTGTCGGCTTGTTGGTGGCCATAAGAACTGCGATTTCATTTTTCTTGGGAAAGGAAATTGCAGAGGTTCGAAATGAGTGAAGATAAGTCGCCGGTCGATCATGACTGGATATTAGAGTGTTTGTGTTCCTTACACCTTCAACGCCGCACAGCTGGCGTTTCGACCTGCAACCCCCGCCCACGGTTGGCGAGGAAATATTCGAGGTCGATATAGGTTTGGGAGCCGCCGGGGAGAGGTTCGGCTCGGACACCGATGTCACAATATTGGAAGCGTTTGTGTAGCGATCCAAGGGTCTGCCATTCTAGGCGATAGGTGGGGAAGCCATTGCTGTGGCCTTGGCTTATTGTGTCGCCGCGTAGACTTTTTCCAGCATTATCATCGTGGCATTGGGCGCAGGACAGATTGAATTGGCCGCGACGCATGTTGAAGTAAGCTTGCCCATTATCATAGTTCGATTGCACTTTGGGAGATAGTTCTCCAGCGACCCGAGAGCCCTTTGAGAGGTTGGCGACATAGGTTGTTAGCGCCAGTAGGTGCTCGCTTTCATATTCCAATTTGGGCACAGACTGGTGCGTCACGCGGCATAGATTGATGCGGCCCTCTATGTTGATGAGAGTGCCTGCGCGCTCATCATATTTGGGAAAGTGCGTGGATGCTCCGATGAGCGAGCGGTCTTCGTCCGTGTGACAGGAGGCGCAGCTTTGGCCATTTGCGGCGGGTTCATTAAAGAGCGCCTCGCCTTTGTCGACCCATAGGTAGCCGGGATTTGAGAACTCATCATCCTGTAGGGCTTGAGTTTCTGGCTGTAGGAAGGCGTATCCAGAGATCACCTCATCTAACGTTTCATAGTTGGCGTTTGGCTGGTTGGTTTGCTGTGAGCATCCGACAATGGCCAGTGCAAGGATGATCAGTGAGGCGCGCATTACTCTGATACAATTAGGTTACGTGTCTCTACCCATGTTTCGCCGACTAGGTCTGTCCAAGTGAATGTTAGCGCGCCGCTTTTGGTAGCGCGGGTGAAGAATGTAAGAAATGGATTGGCGGCCGTGGAGGGAAAGAATTTCGCCTCGAAAACGGTGGTGCCATTATAGTCGCAAGTGAAGGTTTGGATGATGTCGCGGGGAATAACTTGCCCGCGGGCACCGCGCCCGAAACCACTTTCCATAGGGTGCTGGATAAGGGTTTTGATCTCAATGACTTCGCCTGCTTCGGCTGTTTCGGGGATGGAAATTCGAATGCTGCTCATCGTTTTGCTCCCCTTATAAAATTGCGCAAGCGGCCAGTGTGACCACCGTGCTTTTAGAGCCTGACCATAGGCTGCCATCATTCATTTCAGCAATGGCTTCTATTGATTGCGTGCCGGCGAGGCGGATGCGGGTTGAGACCTCGGCGCGGCCAGTATAGGGGCCGAGCTTGTAGTGGGACATGTCTGGCACAGGGTTGCGCGGCGACAGGATGACGATGCGCTTTACGTGAGAGGCATCTGTCATGGGGCTGTCGACCTTGACCGTAATTGGAACCGAGTTACCATTTTCTGCGATGGGCGGGAGAGTGACCTCCACGCGACCTTCGTTGATTGGCGTGTTACCAAAGGCTGCCTTGCGGCTGGCTTGGAAGGCTTTTTCGTCAGCGAGGGCAAGGCCTGGCAGTGCCGTGATGGCGATCGCCCCCGTGCCCATTTGTAATAGCCGCCGCCGGTTGAGTGTGAAGAGGGATTGGTTGATCATTCAGGCTATCCTTTGAGGCCTATAAGATAGGCGATCAGGTCTTCGATTTCTTCTGCTTTTAGCACAGGCGCGCCAGCGTGTTCAGTCGCGACCTGATTGAGGCCGGAGGTGCGATAGTATGGCGGCATCACCGTGTCGGGATTTACGAGGCTGGCATCAACGATGCGTAGGCGAATTTGGCCTGCTGTGAGGCGAGCGCCAATCGCTGAGAGGTCTGGGCCGACATTGCCTTGGAATGGCGCGTCATTGGAGGCGACCTTGTGACAAAGCACGCAGTGGCCGCGTTCGCGCTCGGTGAAAATGAGGTCGCCGGAACTTGCCGAGCCGGGTGATCCGGTCAGTGATAATGCGATGGCGTCGTTGGTGATATTGAATGAGACGAGTTTCGTATCAGCCGCCTGCTCGCAAGCGCTCAATAGGAGAATTGCTCCGACAATTGAGAGGGCGCGTGGCATTAGCCTAGCGTGTCCGCAATTATGGCGGCGAACCAGTCTTTTGCTTGTGCCGCTTCTGCTGTGCGAATGCTATCATCTGCGGCCAAGGGGCTAATCCCACCTGCGCCCAGCACGCTTGCAAAAGCCCCGTCTGAATTGCGATACACACCAGCGATGGAAACGGCTTCATTCGGCGTGGTGAAAGAGTAGCACGTGTTGTTGAGCAAGGTGGCCTCTGGCGCATCACCAGCGAGTAGCACGGCTATTTGGATGGCGCAGACTTTGGCTTGCAGGTTTGCCGAGAAAGCAGACTTCGGCATCGGCGCAGCAATGCTCGCATCACCAATCACATGAATGTTCGGCCGGAGCGTGGATTCGAATGTGATCGCGTCGACTGGGCACCAGCCCGTGCCATCTGCCACACCAGATGTGCGCGCGATGAGGCCTGCCTGTTGTGGCGGGATCACATTGGCGACGTCTGCCTTGATGTCTTCAAAGTCGGTTGAAAGCGTTTTGGTGGTCGCGTCTACGCGGGTGACTGTGCCGTCATCGGCCGCGCCGCGCCATTCAATATGGTCGGGGTAGTGCTTGGCCCATGCCTCTTGGAAGAGCGGCATTTTCGAGAATTTGTCTTTGGCGTCGAGGATGAGCAGTTTGGATTTTGGCTTTTGTGTTTTGAGATAATGGCCGATCAGGCTGGCGCGCTCATATGGGCCCGGTGGGCACCGGAAAGGCGCTGGGGGCACGGACATGACGACAAGGCCACCATCTTCCATCGCGCGTAACTGGTCGCGCAGCATTTGCGTTTGTGGGCCGGCCTTCCAAGCGTGCGGCATGACCTGCGCGGCGGCTTCGTCATATCCTTCAAGGGTGTCCCAGCGAAAATCGACGCCGGGTGAAAGAACGAGGCGATCATAGGTGAGCGTCTTGCCGCTTGTCAGTGTTACAGTTCTCGATGGACCATCGATATTGGTGGCTTTTTCGTGCACTAGTGTGATGCCTGCTTTGACGAGGTTCACATAAGAGAATGTTTGCTGATTGAGCGTGCGTTCACTTGCGATGACGAGGTTGCTGAACGGGCAGGAGATGAATTTTGAATTTGACTCAATGAGGGTGACGTTCGCGTTTGGGGCGAGGCGTTTGAGGTATCTCGCAGCCGTCGCGCCGCCAAAGCCACCGCCGACGATGACGAGGTTTGCTTTGGATTGCGCGATGGCAGGTAGGGCAATGCTGCCAAGAGCACTACTTGCGCCGATACCTGCAAGGATATGGCGTCTGTTCAGCGACGTGCGCATCTAGTCGGCCTCCCCATTGGTCAGGTAAGTTGCGATGGCCGCAATCTCTTCGTCAGTATAACCGCGCGCCAGACGGTGCATCACCGTGGTGCCGTCTTCCTGATCTCGGTAGGTCGTCAATTGAGTGATGAGGGTGTCGGCGTTTCGCCCGGTAAGGGGGGCGAGCGTTGTGCCGGTGTCATTGTGACAGCCGCTACAGCTGACGCCAAGGCTGGCGGTGCGCGCGATGCTCACCGCCGATGCCTCTGTGGTTGTATCATGCGTTGTGTCGGAGCCGCCTGAGCAGGCTGATACGACGAGAAGCATGGCAACCAGACAGGTGCCTGAGATGCCATGGTTCAGTTTGATCACGTTGCTCTCAAATCCTGATCTTTGATCGGGAGACTACGGATGCGTTTGCCAGTGGCGGCATAGATCGCATTGAGAACCGCAGGTGCAGCTACCGCAATGGTCGGCTCGCCCACGCCTCCCCAGAACCCGCCTGATGGCATGATGAGGGTCTCGACCTCCGGCATGTCAGCGATGCGTAGAGAATCGAAAGTGTGGAAATTGTCTTCCTGCACTTCGCCGCCCTCGAAGGTGATCTCGCCATAGAGCATGGCAGAGAGCCCATAGACGAAGGAGCCTTCGACTTGTGCTTCGATCTGTTGTGGGTTCACCGCGTGACCGGGGTCAGTCGCCGCGACGATGCGGTCAATGCTTAGCTTGCCATCGTCGCTAACGGTGACCTCTGCGCAAGCGGCGGTGTAGCTGCCGAATGAGTAGAAGGTGCAAAGACCGCGTGCCTTGCCGTCATTTGATCCCCAGCCGGATTTCTCGGCGGCGGCGCGGAGTACTTTGGCGCTTTTAGAGTCTTCACCGAGCAGGCCGATGCGGAACTCTAGCGGATCTTGCCCGCCAGCATGTGCCATCTCATCGATGAAGCATTCCATATAGACCGCGTTTTGGTTCGCGTTCACACCGCGCCAAAAACCGGGCTGCACAGGCGGGTTACGCATGGCGTGGTCGATTTTCACGTTGGGGAATGTGTACTTGGTCGTTTGGTCCGCCGTGCGTGGGTTTACAGGTTCTTCCGGCAACAGGCCCTGAAACACCAAGAAGTCCATGCCATCATTCAGCGCGAATGGCATTAAAGCACTGAGGATGGACTGACCGGAGATGCGCATGTGCATGCCGGAGAAATTGCCGTCCTCATCCAATGCGCCGACCATGCGGGCCTTGGTGATTGGATGGTAGAAGCCTTGGCGCTGGTCTTCTTCACGTGACCAGAGCAGCTTGATCGGCGTGCCAGGCATTTCCTTGGCGATGGTAACCGCTTGGGTCACATAGTCGGCCATGCCGCGACGCCCGAAGCCGCCGCCGAGGTGGAGCTTATAGACTTCGCAATTCTCAATCGGGATACCCGCTGCCGCTGCGGCCGCAGCGAGCGCAGATTCGCCGTTTTGAGTTGGGCACCAGACTTCGCACTTTTCTTCGGTCCAAACCGCTGTTGCGTTCATTGGCTCCATTGGTGCGTGGTTTTGGAATGGGAAGCGATATTCAGCCTCAATGGTTTTAGCCGCGCCTGCAATGGCTGCATCCACGTCTCCTGCGACGTTACCGACGAAGGCTTCGTCGGCGGTGAGGCCTTCGTCCAGCCATTCTTCGATCTCAGCGGATGAGAGGTTGGCGTGCTCCCCGCCATCCCATTCAATGGGTAGCGCTTCGAGCGCAGAGTTAGCTTGCCACCATGTGTCGGCGACGACGGCCACAGCGTTATCGCCGATTTTGACAACCTTGCGCACGCCGGGCATGTCGGCAATTGCCGCTTCGTCATAGGCCTTCAGTTTGCCTTGGCGGATTGGGCAGGCCTTGATGCTGGCGTTCAGCATGCCGGGCAAGTTCATGTCAGCGCCGTAGACCTGCTTACCGGTCAGTTTGTCTGCTGTATCGAGGCGCAATTTCGGCTGGCCAATCAGCTTCCACTCGGAAGGGTCTTTCAGCTTTACCTCTGCAGGTGCCTCCAATGACGCGGCGTCGACGGTGACTTCGCCGAAGGTGAGCGTTTTGCCGGATGGAGTGTGCGTGATGATGCTGTTGGCAGCTGAACATTCAGACGCTGGTACAGCCCATCTAGCGGCTGCCGCTGCGATTAGCATTGTGCGAGCTGCAGCGCCGCCTTCGCGTACATAGTCGTGGCTTCCACGAATACCGCGGCTGCCGCCTGTGGAGAAGTCACCCCAAACGCGTTTGCGCGCGAGGTTTTGGCCCGGTGTTGGGTATTCTGTGACTACTTTGTCCCAATCACATTCCAGCTCTTCGGCGACCATTTGGGCGAGGCCTGTCAGTGTGCCTTGGCCCATTTCTGAGCGAGCGATACGGATGGTGACGACATCATCAAGGCCGATGTGAACCCACGCGTTCACTTCTTCTGGCGGCGGGCCATCAGTTTTGGCAGCTTCTGAGGAGTCGCTACAGGCTGACAGGATGCCAATGGAAAGGCCTGCGCCGACTGAACTAGCGCCAATGATGAAGCCGCGGCGGGATACTTTATCTAGANNTCAATGTCAGCGTCGGTTGGGTTTGGCGTGTCTTTCAACATACCCGCGACCGCCATGATCATGCCGGGTTGGCAGTAACCGCATTGTGGGACGTCGAGTTCGGCCCATGCTTGCTGGACTGGATGGTCGCCTTCTTCAGAGAGGCCTTCGATTGTCGTGATTTCTTCTTCGCCGGAGAGCGCTGCGAGTGGGTAAACACAGGCGCGCACAGGGTCGCCGTCGACGTGGACTGTGCAAGCCCCGCATTGAGCGACACCGCAACCATATTTGGTGCCAGTTAGGCCAAGTTGTTCGCGTAGAACCCATAGTAGCGGGGTCGAGCCGTCGGCTTCAACGTCTAGCGTTTTGCCATTTACTTTCAATTTCGTCATCTCAAGTCCTCCGAATTTTTTGTGCTTTTATCTATCTATTCTGTAGCGGCGTCAGCAGACAGGTAGGCGATTAGGTCGTCCATGTCGTTTGCTTTGGCGAGGCCGATGGGCATGCTGGTGCCGGGAAGCGCTTTACGTGGGTTGGTTAGAAAGGCACGTAGCGTGTCTTCGTTCCAGACCGTCTCGCTGGCTGTCATGGCTTTGGAATACTTCACGTCTTCAATACTGCCTGCGGTACGACCGATCAGGTCTTGCAGGTGCGGGCCCATTTTCTTCTTGGATGGGTCCATGGCGTGGCAGGTGGCGCATTGCTTGAACACGGTCTCGCCGCGCACGGTATCACCTTCAGCAATAGCACCAGAACACAGCATGGCCGTAGCGGCGCACAAACCGGCAAGTTTTGCGTATAGTTTTGTCATCGAGGTCTCCCGATCCTAATTTTCTCTTAGGTTAATGTAGTTGGGTCTCACTTGGCCACTGAATTTTTAGCCCAGAGTGGGAAAACTTAGTAGGTGTGACCATCGCCACAACAGGCGGGCGGCGACATATAAGATCAAAATCGCGGTGAGGCGTTTGATGATGCGCGGGGAGA
The DNA here is from genome assembly GCA_033851975.1 of Hyphomonas sp. GTDB lineage: Bacteria > Pseudomonadota > Alphaproteobacteria > Caulobacterales > Hyphomonadaceae > Hyphomonas. Next base: position 499,586 of record JAWSVJ010000002.1, read on the forward strand.
GGCGCTCGGTGGCGAGCCAACTGCCGAGTTGGCCACCGACGAAAACGCAAAGCAATAATGGCCAATACGGTTTAGCGAGAGACAGGACTGCGGTGTCGCTGAGCTTGATGATTTGCCCGGTCAGACCTGACAGCGAATTGGCGAGGATGAAGACGCTGCACGCGGCGGCGATTTGGCGGGGCGTGCCCCAGCGGGTGAGATAGAGGATGGGTGCGAGGAAGATGCCGCCGCCTATACCGACGAGACCTGAGATCAGGCCTATCGTGCCGCCGACCGTTAGTGACAATGCAGGGTTGGTGCTTGTGCTGGTTGCGTCGTCTGTTGAGGACGGGCTTGGCTGGAACGCGAGCCGAAGGCCGGATAGTAACAGGGCGCCGCCGAGTAAGCCGACGAAGATAGTCTCTGAAATCGGGATGCGCCCGCCAATAAGTGCGGCGGGGATGGAGGCGATAAGGAATGGTGCAAGGCGTTTCAGTGATATGTGACCGCTGCGCCAAAATCGGATCACGCCGCCGGTGACGACGAGGATGTTACAGGCCAGCGCAAGGCTTGGCAGGATGCGGTAATCGGTACCGCTCAGCACCAGCAGGGCATTGTAGGTGGAGCCGCCACCAAAGCCGACAGCGGCATACAAGATGGCCGTCACAAAGAAGCCGAGGCCGAGCAGGGCAGACATTACAGCGCCTTGATGGCGAGGATTTCAACAGGTGTGCCTGCCTCTGCGGCTGGGGCCTCTGGCAAACGGCGGATAAGCGCGTTGGCCGTCAGGAACGGCGACAGGAGGGAGCTGTCCTGACTGCTGGCGGCCTGCACCATCACTTCGCCATTCGCGTTGATGTGGGCGTTAGCGCGCTGGAAGGTTTCGCGGCGTCCGTTGCTCTCTAGCGGCGCAGCGAGACGTGCAGTTTGGAAGCTGAGCTTAGGATCACGCAGGATGAGTGCACGTAGGAACAGGTGAGCGCAGACGAAGGCGGACGCCGGGTTGCCGGGCAGGCCGAGCACGCGGCGATTACCTGACGCTGAGAACCATGTCGGCTTACCGGGTTTGACCGCGATCTTCTCGAAGACGGGCGTGAAGCCCGCGTCGGCGAAGGCGCGGCGCATATAGTCATGGTCACCGACAGATGCGCCGCCGACGGGGACGAAGATGTCGATGTCTTTGGCTGCGGCGATGTGCTTGCCGATCGTGGCGAGGTCGTCCGGCGCAGTGCCGAGGTCTACCGGTTCGCCGCCCCATTCACGGATGAGGGCGCTGAGGCCGATCGGGTTGGAGTTGATTATCTCTCCATATTTCAAGTCACTACCGGGTGGGCGCAACTCATCTCCATTTGCGAGGATGCCGACGCGGGGGCGGCGCTGAATGGTCAATTCTGCATGGTTCGCGGCGGCGGCGGTGGCTAGCTCTGCCGCGCCGATGCGGGCGGCGTTCGCGATGACAGTTTCGCCTGCGGTGAAGTCTATGCCGACGTCGCGCACATGGCGGCGCTCGCTGCTGGCAGTATTGCAGATGACAACATCGTCGCTCTCGCGGGTCGTGTTCTCTTGCATCACGACATGGTCAGCGCCATCGGGCATGGGCGCGCCGGTGAAGATGCGGGCGCACTCGCCTGCCTGAATGGGGGTGCTGGTTGGGTGGCCGGCTGGGGCATTGGCGACGATGGTGAGGCGAGCGCCTGCGGCGGCGACATCAGCGAGGCGGACAGCGTAGCCATCCATAGCTGAGACGGCGGTAGGCGGACGGCTGACTTTGGCTTTCAGGTCAGCAGCGAGACGCGCTCCATAGGCTTGCTCAAGCGGCACAGTTTGGGTGCCCAAATCGCCTGCTTTCTCGATCAGCAGGGTGAGTGCATCAGCAACGTCTATCAGCCCACTCATGACGGTGTCTTTCTGTAGTCGCCGGATTTTCCGCCAGTCTTTTCAAGGAGTTCGATGCCGCTGATGGTCATAGATTTATCGATGGCTTTGAGCATGTCATACAGGGTGAGGCAGGCGACGGAGGCGGCGGTAAGGGCCTCCATCTCGACGCCGGTTTTGCCCGTGGTTTTGACGCGGGCGATGACGTTGAGGGCACTGTCTGTTTCGCTGGGCGTGATCTCGACATTAACGCTTGATAGGGGCAGCGGGTGGCAGAGCGGGATGAGGTCGCTGGTCTTCTTGGCGGCCATGATTCCGGCCAGTTCCGCGATGGCCAAAGGGTCGCCCTTTTTGGTCGTGCGGTTTCGGGCAGTTTCGAGCGTTTTGGGGGCCATCTTGATGCAAGCTGATGCAGTTGCGATGCGAACTGAGGCAGTTTTGTCGCTTACATCAACCATGCGCGCGCGCCCGTCGGGGCCGATATGGGTGAGGTCGTCGCCCATCGGCTAGACCTCCATAAGGCGGGGCATGAGCTCGACGAGGTTGCACGGTTTGTGGCGGCTATCCAGTTGGAAAGAAATAACCTTGTCCCAGCCATCTTTGACCGCGCCGTTGGAGCCGGGCAGGCAGAAGATGAAGGTGCCATTTGCGACGCCAGCGACGGCGCGCGATTGCAGTGTAGAGAGGCCGACGCTTTGGAAGCTGACCTGATGGAAAATGACTGAGAAGCCTTCGATGATTTTGTCGAACAATGGCGTGACGGCTTCTGGCGTAACATCGCGGCCCGTCAGGCCTGTGCCGCCGCTGGAGATGACCACGTCGACTTCTGGATCATTGATCCATTCAGACACGATGTGGCGGATGTCTGCTTTGTCGTCTTTGATGATCTTGCGGCCGGCGACTTGATGGCCCGCCGCTTCGATGCGCTGAACCAGCACGGCGCCGGATGTGTCGGTTTCCAGTGTGCGGGTGTCGCTGACGATGAGGACGGCGATGCGGACGGGTTTGAATTCGAGTGACTCGTTGATTCCATGCATTTGAGGTGTGTTCCTGTATTAGTCCCAGCGTGCGCTGTCTTTGTAATCGCCGGCTCGCGGCTCGATCCAGTAGTCCCCGTTTGGGGTGAGTTCTTTCTTCCAGAAAACCGCTTTGGTTTTGAGGTAGTCCATCAAGTAGTCTGCGGCCTCGAACGCGGCGCGGCGGTGGGCGCTGGCGGTGGCGACGAATACGATGGCTTCGCCCGGTGCGATGTCGCCCGTGCGGTGGATGATGCGTGTGTTGATGAGTGGCCAACGTTTGCAAGCCTCTGCGGCGGCGGTTTCAATGCCGCGCTCGGTCATCGGAGAGTAGGCCTGAAGATGCAGGCCAGTGACAGCTTCGCCATTAGCTTCGGTGCGGACGTATCCGCTGAAGCTGACGACTGCGCCCGCACCGTTAATTGCGGCTTCGAAGTCTCGCAATGTGTCGGCGGCGTCAAAGGGGGAAGGGGTGAGCGAGATCATTACCCACCGCCCACAGGAGGCATGAAGGCTATTTCGTCAGCATCCTGAATGGGGTGTGGGTCTTGGACGATGTCGTTATTGATAGCGATGCGCACGGTGGGCTCTAGCAGGAGGCCATCTAGGTCGCGAGATGTGTCGAGCCATTTGCGCAGCGCGGTTGTGTCCATGGCTTCTGCGGGCAGAGGCAGGGAGAGTTCGCCCGCGCCAACGAGGTCTGCGAGTTTTCCGAGAAAAAGCAATTGAGCCATGCGCTTAGCCTCCCGTCGTCGACATGTGACGCGGCAAAGCGGGCTTGTCGCCGCGGCGAGAGATGTTGAACTCGTGCTTCTCCGGTTTGGTGAGTAGGGCTTTGTCTAGTGCGGCGTGGAGCGCAGCTTCCGGGTCTGGCGCATCACGCAAGGCGGCGCGCAGATCGACATGATCGTCTTGGCCGAGGCACATATAGATACGGCCCGTGCAGGTGATGCGTACGCGGTTGCATCCGGCGCAGAAATTGTTCGTGAGCGGCGTAATGAAGCCGAGGCGGCCGCCCGTCTCATCTATGCGCACATAACGCGACGGGCCAGAGTTGGGATCGCGATTGTCTTCTTCGCGCAATGTCCATTTCGCTTCGAGTTGGTCGCGCACCATGGGTAGCGGGATATATTGGTCGATACGGTCTTCGCCCGTTTCGCCGAGCGGCATAACTTCAATGAGCGTCATGTCGATGTCGCGTTCGTGCGCCCAAGCGATCATGTCGGGCAGCTCGTCCACATTCTGATATTTGAGGGCGACGGTATTGAGTTTGATTTTGAGGCCGGCGTCTTGCGCGGCTTTGATGCCATCCAGCACTTGAGGGAGACTACCGCGACGGGTGATCTCTGCAAAGCGGGTCGGGTCGAGGCTATCGAGCGAGATGTTGACGCGTTTGACGCCAGCTTTGGCGAGGGTATCGGCATGCTTGTCGAGTTGGGTGGCATTTGTGGTCAGCGTTAACTCGTCCAGTCCCTTGCCCATAAGGCGGCCAAGGCTTTCAAATAAATGACCAATGTCTTTGCGCACGAGCGGTTCGCCGCCGGTGATGCGCAGCTTACGAACACCACGTGCGACGAAGCTGGCCGCGACATGGTCTAGCTCTTCCAGTGTGAGCAGGTCTTTCTTGGGCAGGAAGGTCATATTCTCTGCCATGCAATAGGCACAGCGCAGGTCACACCTGTCTGTCACGGACATGCGCAAATAGGTCACGTGACGACCGAAACGGTCGACCAATGGCGCGCGCGTGGGTTGGCTTAGTGGGTCAGCCATTGAGGCTTGCCTCCGCATTTTGCAGGTCAGAAACTGTATCTATATCCATGAGCGCCTTGCTGGGAAGGTCAACTGTCACTGTGTCGTCGAGTGCCCGGAAAATACCGCGTGCACCGGTATCACCAGTTAGGCCTTTGAGTGCCGAAAATTCAGGCCGTCGGAAGATGGCGGGTGGCATTAAGGCCGCACCGTTTGAGGACATGATAGCCCGGGTAGTGGGCGTGAGCGCGGCGGTGAGTTTAGTTAGGTGGGCGCGGGTGATGAAGGGCATATCGGCGAGGAGCATGAGCACGGCGTCTGCCTCTGTGTGCTCGCGAATATGATTGATACCGAGAGCGAGCGCGTGGGCTTGGCCGCTTTCGGGGCTGTCATTGTCGAGGCAATGCCATGCGCTCTGTTCGAGGCAGGCGCGGCGGTCTGGGGCGTTCGGGTTGGTGACAGCGATGCGTGCTGCGACGGTGGTTTCCAAATCTAGCTGGGCGATATGGTCCAGCACTGGCGCGGTGCCGAGCGGGGCCATGAGTTTGTCGCCATCTTCAAACCTTGAGGAGAGGCCGCTTGCGAGCAAAAGGAACGCGATTTTGTTGTTGGTCATGACGCCACCTTTTGCGCATGAAACGCTTCGACAACTTCGGCGAGCGTGGAGACGGCGAGCATAGAGGCGTCGCGCAAGGAATGGACAAGGCCGATAGGGCCGCGGATGCGTTCGATTGCATGTTGAGAAACGCCAGCGTCCAGTAGGTTTTGGGTGCGCCGGGCATGTGTTTTACGGCTGCCGACGGCGCCGATGTAGAAGGCAGAGCCGGTGAGGGCCTGTTCTAGCAGTGCAGGTTCCCAGCCATCATCGTGGAACATGAGCACGAAAGCGGTTGCCGCGTCGTCTGTTAGTGTGGGTAAATCAGAGGGGGAGGTCAGATGGCAAATATTGTTGAAATTTGCTGATCGAGCGGCGGCAATATCGGTTTCATCAACGAGGCAGAGTTCGACATCAAAGCCGCTGACTTCCACAAGGCGAGATAGAGCAAGACAATCAGCGCCGCGTCCGGCGATGCGGAGTTTGAGGCGTGGGCGATAGGTGGCCAGCGGCATTGCTGAGTCCGTGAGCGTTAGCTGGCCTGCATCATTGATGGTGATGCTGGCATCCCTGCGGGCGAGCAGTTGCTCTGAAATGGCTCTGAGGGCGGCGATGTCTGGCTGAGGGATGATGAGTAGATCAATCGCGCCGCCGCAGGGGAGCTGGATGTCTTGGAATTTGGAGCCGATGCCATAGCGCAGCGGGCGGGGGGATTTGTCGTCCAGCGCGGCGACGGCGTTGAGGCGCACGTCAGCATCGATGCAGCCGCCGGAGACATATCCATAGCTTTCCGTGTCAGACATGACGGCCATCAATGCGCCGGGGCTTCGCACAGCGCCGCCTTCGGTTTGGGTGACGATGGCGAGCGCGCAGGGCGTGCCGTCGCTTGCAGCCTGTAAAACTTGCGCGATAACATCCAGCGGATGCTCGAACGTGGAGAGAGGCGACGGGTGATACATGTTCCCGTTCTAAATGATGATTTATATCGGCGCTAGGGGAATGGACCCGAAACAAATGTCATGAGCTCATTTTGGAGGTCTTCTGTGGCTTTATCGGCCTCCTCATACATAGATTTGTAGAGGGCGAGCACGCGTCGGCCTATGTCGGATAGTTCTGCGCCGCCCCGGTTTACGCCGCCATGCTGCTTGAGGATGAGCGTTGGATTGGAGAGGGCGTTTAATTCGTCCACCAATTTTAGGGCGCGCGGATAGGACATTTCGAGCACCTTGGCGGCGGCGGCGATTGAGCCGGTTTCGTAAATCGCGCCCATGAGCGCTGCTTTGCCGGGGCCAATGCGGCCAGTGTCGCCAATATCAATGCGGAAGCTGATTTTCACCGGGTGTGATGGCGTTTTGCTCATGGGAAATTGTCCTTTGAGGAGGTGGTGTGCGTGTGGGCTATGGTTAGCGCATTGAGAGGGCATGGCAAATGCTGACGGCTCCGGCGTTTTCGACTGGCGCAAAGCCGCCCAAAGCCGTAGAAGGCCGCGTATGAACGGATTTTTGGCAGTTGCGGCCGGCGGGGCCATAGGCGCGATGCTGCGCCACGGCGTTGGACTTGCGGCGTTGCGCTTTCTTGTTGGTGGCGGAGCGACGGCGACGTTGATCGTCAATATCGTCGGAAGCGCGCTGATGGGCCTGCTGATGGGCTGGTTGCTGGAGCGCGAGGTGCCGGCTGAAAATGCGATCTATTTGTTCGCGGGCACAGGGCTTTTGGGCGGGTTCACCACTTTCTCCGCGTTTTCGCGCGAGACGGTACATATGATAAATTCTGGCAGCCCGTATAAGGCGCTGGTCTATGCGCTAATTTCAGTCATCGTATCAATCGTCGCTTTGATGATTGCACTCTATATATCGCGGAAGGCCTTCGCATGAGCGGCCAAATAGTTACCGAAATAGTTTCTGATAAAGAAGACGACACCCGTCTGGATCGTTGGGTAAAACGACGTATTCAAGTCACCCAAGGGCAGGTCGAAAAACTGCTGCGCACCGGGCAAATCCGGGTCGATGGCGCGCGTGCTAAGTCGAATACGCGGTTGCACACCGGTATGGAAGTTCGGTTGCCGATCTTTGACACGAGCGGTGAGGACCGGCCAAAGCGGTCGCACACGGCGATTGTGTCTGACGAAGACAAACGCTGGCTTGAAGATCAGATCATCTATCAAGATGAGGACATGATCGCGCTAAATAAGCCGCCGGGTATTGCCGTGCAGGGCGGATCGAAACAGGGGCAGCATATTGATGGCCTGTTGTCGGCGCTGACCACTGACGGGCATCGCCCGGGTCTGGTGCACCGGTTGGATAAGGACACGTCAGGCGTTTTGCTTTTGTCGCGCCACCCTAAGGCGGCCGCTGGACTAGCGGCGCGTTTCCGCAGCCGCGAAATGGAAAAGGTGTATTGGGCGATCACAGTTGCTGTGCCCAACCCGCCATTCGGGCAAATCCGTTGCTGGATGGTCAAGGGGGTTCCTGATGACCGCGAAGAATCTGGCTGGCGCCCGATTGGGGCCCGTAAAGGCAGCCGCGATTCTGACCGTGAGCGTATGATCCGCTCTGCACAAGGTGTGGACGGCGCACGTCATTCGATTACTGACTATGCGGTTATCTCCACTGCGGGCCAACGCGCGGCGTGGGTTGCGATGAAGCCATCGACGGGGCGGATGCACCAGTTGCGGTTCCATATGCAGGAAATGCAAACGTCCATTCTAGGCGACCGCAAATATGAATGCCGCCGGGAAATACCACAGGGCCTTGCCCCCGGTCTTCACTTGCATGCGCGCGCGCTGGTTATTCCACAACCGATGGGCAAGCCCATTACGATTGTGGCGCCATTGCCGCCGCATATGAAAGAGACATTCGGGAACCTCGGCTTTTTGGAGCAAGAGGCGGGTAAAAATCCGTTGGATCCGTTCCTTTGAGTTTGAAACTAGCGATCTGGGATATGGACGGCACGCTGGTCGATAGCCGTGAGATCATCCACGAGTCGATGTGCACCGGATTTGAAACCTGTGGGCTGACCGCGCCGACCTATGACCAGTCGCGCCGCATCGTTGGATTGTCTCTGCATGAAGCGTGCGCGCGTTTGGCACCGGAGGATATTTCTGCTGAGAAGATCGATGCGCTGGTAGACGCGTATCGTCAGGCGTTTATCGCGTTTCGCTCACGGCCTGGATATGTGCAGCCGCTCTATAATGGTGCGATGGATATCTTGCAGCAATTGCGCGACGAGAATTGGCTGATCGCTATGGCGACGGGCAAAACGCGGCAGGGCATCCGGTCTATATTCGACACACACCCGATGGAGCCATTCTTTGACACGATTTGGTGCGCTGATGATGGCCCCGGTAAGCCGCACCCGTTTATGGTTCAGCAGTCGATGGACGCTCTGGGCGCTGCAACTCACCAAAGTTTGATGATAGGCGATGCAACCTTTGATATCTTGATGGGAAATGCCGCTGGCGTCAAAACCCTCGGTGTAAGCTGGGGATTTGGCACATCGGAAGAGTTGGCAGATGCGGGCGCTGACGAGATACATGAAACTTTCGAGAGTCTTTCAGCGAGTCTTTCATCGTTTACCCTTAATTAAAGGAAGAAGAGGCATCTGATCCACGTAGATTATGGATGCCATTGCCGATCTGCTGAAGGGCTAGATTTACCGAAGATGACGTTGAAGATTGAACTCGCAATTGCTGGCACAGCCCTGTTTGGGTTTGGTGCATTTGTAGCAATGCAGGGCGCAGATGCGACCGAACCGGTGCAGGTAAAGCCTGTGAATGCCTTCACTCAACATGATTTTGTAGCCTTTGATCGGGCGTTCGACTGGAACGGCAAAAATTGTGTCGTTGGGCTGGAGCGTCATGATTTGTGCCTTGGGCAATCGCCGCTTGAATCGAAATTGAAGCGCGGTGAGGAGTTGCCTGACTATGTGCCGGCCCTGAGCGCCGAGTTCCGCGTGATTGTTGAAACGGATCTTAAGAACGCGTCTTATCAGACTGTTCGCTTTGGGCGGACGCTTTTGCTGATCGATCCGGTGACGCGCGTTGTGCATGATATTATGCATCTGGATGCCCCTGATTTTGAGACGGCGCAGCAAGACAATTTCACCCCAGCCTGATTTGGGGCTTGGAAGCTGGCGTTTGCCCCGCTAATGCAGGGGTATGACAACAGAATCCCCGACACAGAACCCGAAAAAATTCTACGAAAGTGCTGACGCTGTTAAAGGCGAGCAAGGCTGGCTTGTTGAGCTGGATGGCCGTTCGGTGAAGACACCGGCGCGTCAGCCGCTCTTGCTGCCGACTGAGCAACTGGCCCGCGCGATTGCCGCAGAGTGGAATGAGCAGGACGACGAGATCGACATTGCTGCGATGACCCTTACGCGTCTCGCCAATGTTGCACTGGATCGGGCAGAAGAAACCCGCATGGAGATGGCCGACGAGCTGGCTCAATATTGCGAGACGGATCTGGTGTGCCACCTCGCTGAAGGGCCTGAAGAGCTTATCGAGCTTGAAGAGGATTCATGGCGCAAGGTGCGCGATTGGGCTGGCGAAGAGATGGATGTGTTCTTGGTGCCTGTTCATGGCATCATTGCATCACCTCAGCCTGATGCGTCGCTCGATGCTGCCCGCGACCATGCCTATGGGCTGGACGCGTTTCGGCTAACAGGATTGCTGTATGGAGCTGGCCTGTATGGGTCTGCACTCTTGGCGCTCACGGTTGAGCAAGGCGTGCTGAGTGCGGAAGATGCGTTTGAGGTTTCGCGCATTGATGAGGCGTTCCAGGCCGAGCAATGGGGCGAGGATGATGAGGCCAAAGAGAACACCGCGAAACGGCGTGAAGATGCGCGCGGGCTGGGCGTTTGGTTCCGCGCGCTCGGTTAAATGATGTGACCCCACGTCAGACTTGAATCGTGTTAAATAGATCGATCAGATCACTTTAACACATAAGGATTCTCGTCTCATGCTGATTGTTCATCACCTAGAAAATTCACGGTCTCAACGCGTGCTTTGGCTGCTCGAGGAATTGAGCATTCCTTACGAGGTGAAGCGTTATGAGCGTGATCTCGTCACGAGCCTCGCACCGAAAGAGTTGCTTGATATTCACCCGCTCGGCAAATCTCCTGTGTTGGAAGATGACGGGGAGATCATCGCTGAGACGGGCGCAATCTTTGAATATATTCTCGATCAGTATGGGAATGGGCGATTGGCGCCGGAGGCTGGTACGAAGGCAGCGCGACAACAGACTTATTGGCTGCACTATGCCGAAGGGTCGGCGATGTCGCCTTTGCTAATGAAGCTGGTATTTAGTGTAATGCCGGAGCGTGCGCCTAAGCTGATAAAGCCTTTGGTGCGCTCAATCATCGGCAAGGCACAAACGGGCTTTGTGGATCCGCAGCTGAAAACCCATATCGGTTATTGGGCAACAACGCTCTCTGAGAGCGAGTGGTTTGTTGGCGACGCGTTCACAGCCGCCGATATCATGATGAGCTTTCCGCTTGAAGCGGCGGCGTCGCGGGCCGGAGCGGAGAAACAGCCATCTATCGTGTCGTTCCTCGAGAAAATTCATGCGCGTCCTGCTTATCAGGCGGCGCTAAAAGCGGGCGGGCCGTATGCCTATGCCTGATCAAAAATCAGAAAATTAAAGGGAGTGAACCAGATGGATCCAATGTTCGATTTCACCGGCAAAGTGGTTTTGGTGACAGGCGGTTCGCGCGGGCTTGGCTATCAAATGGTCAAAGCGTTTGCGACGCGCGGGGCTGACGTGATCATCGCGAGCCGTAAGCTGGAAGCCTGCGAGGCCGTTGCTGAGGAAGTACGGGCGCTGGGGCGCAAGGCGCTGGCGGTTTCTGCGCATGTCGGGAAATGGGATGCGTGCCAAGAACTGATCGACGCGGCGTACGCTGAGTTCGGGCGTGTGGATATTTTGGTCAACAATGCGGGCATGTCACCGGCGGCGCCTAGCCATGAGATGCCTGAAAAGCTGTTTGATGCTGTGATGAATTTGAACTTCAAAGGGCCGTTTTATCTAGCGTCGCAGATCGGCAAGCGCATGAAAGATGGCGATGGCGGTAGTATTATCAATGTGTCGTCGATTGCGGCGCTGACGGCGGTGCCGGGCGTGGTGCCGTATAGCGGAGCCAAAGCGGCGCTGAATGCGATGACGGTTTCCATGTCGCGGGAATATGCGCCAAACGTGCGGGTTAATACGATTTCAGCCGGGCCGTTCCTGACAGATATTGCTGATGCGTGGACGCCGGAGATGCGTGAGAAGCAAGGTGTGGCGCTTGGTCGGCCGGGTAATCCGGATGAGATTGTGACGGCAGCATTGATGCTGGCGAGCCCGTCATCATCTTACACGACGGGCACAAATGTGATGGTCGATGGTGGTCACCGCTAGGCCAATTGTCATGGAATTGCGTTACAACGTGACGTGAACAGGCGCTTCAGGCTGGGTTGATGTGGGGTGTGCTTTCTTGGATGCATGATAAAACCTGTCATGAATATCCGAGTAGCCGCCGCAGCCATTGCTGCGTCTGCGCTCATCGCCGCCCCGGCCTTTGCAGAAGGCCCAACAGTCCGCGCATCGTTTGAGGATGGGCGCTCAGCGCTGACAATCAAGGTTGGCCATAATAATCATCGTGAATATCGCCGTGACCGCAGAGGTGGTTATGGCCATGGGTATCGCATTAATGAGTGGGGACAGACCCGCCGCGAGGTGCGCTATATGAAAAAGTCCGCCATTCGCAAGTGCCGCCGCGCGATTGGCCAGAAGGCTTGGAACATTGGCTTCCGGGACGTCGAGTTCGAACATGGACGCCGGTGGCAGGATGCTCGCCAGATTGGACGTCGGGGCTTTAAAATCCGCTTCGATGACGTCGAATTTGAAGGCCGTCGCCGCGAGTTCGAGCGTGATGTAACCTGTGTCGTGCGGCGCGGCGAAGTGGTTCGCCTGAGAGGTGTTCCCGGACACCGGAATGGATATTCGCGCCGAAATGATGACCGAGGCTATGACCGCCGGGACGACAGGCGTGATGATCGGCGCCGGGATCGTCGAAATCACCCACATCATGGGAGTTAGCGACTAGCCAATAGCTTGAGTAAATCCCCGGTCGGGCGAACCGACTGGGGATTTACTAATTGATCTGACCTTACGCCACACTTGCCTTTGCTGCCGGGCTGTTTATTCAGTTCCTGTAACAGTTTAATGGTAGGGAGTTGTCCGCATGCAGGATGTGATCGAAGCGCTGGAAGCTAAACGCGAAGAAGCCCGAATGGGCGGTGGCGCAAAACGCATCGAAAGACAGCACGAGAAGGGAAAGCTGACCGCGCGGGAGCGCATTGCAGTGCTTCTCGATGAAGATAGCTTTGAAGAATACGACATGTTCGTTGAGCATCGTTGCAATGATTTTGGCATGGAAGATCAACGCATCCCGGGTGATGGCGTTGTAACCGGCCAAGGCACGATCAATGGCCGTCTTGTTTATGTGTTCTCAAAAGACTTCACCGTGTTCGGCGGCTCACTCAGCCTCGCTCACGCTGCGAAGATTGTAAAAGTTCAGAAGGCTGCTGCCAAAACTGGCGCACCTGTGGTTGGCATTTTTGATGCCGGCGGCGCGCGTATTCAGGAAGGCGTTGATTCGTTGGCTGGCTATGCTGACATCTTCATGGAGAATGTGCTGTCTTCTGGCGTGATTCCACAAATCTCAGTCATCATGGGGCCATGTGCTGGCGGCGACGTTTACTCACCGGCGATGACCGACTTCATCTTCATGGTGAAAGACACGTCTTACATGTACGTGACTGGCCCTGATGTTGTGAAAACTGTGACCAATGAAGAAGTCTCCCACGAGACACTTGGCGGCGCGAGTGTGCACGCGAAGAAGTCTGGCGTGGTTGATGGCGCGTTTGAGAATGACATTGAAGCGCTGACGCAAATGCGCCGCTTGATCGATTATCTGCCGGGTTCGAATAAAGACGAGGCGCCTGTGCGACCTGTGTTTGACGATATTGAGCGTGAGGATATGAGCCTTGATACGCTGATCCCGCCGAACCCGAATACGCCATACGACATGAAAGAGCTGATCAAGAAGGTTGCTGACGAAGGCGACTTCTTTGAAATATCTCCCGATTTTGGCGGTAATATCCTTTGTGGTTTTGGCCGCATTGAAGGATCAACCGTTGGCTTTGTGGCCAACCAGCCGATGACGCTTGCTGGCGTGTTGGACATTGATGCGTCACGTAAAGCGGCGCGTTTTGTGCGCTTCTGTGACTGTTTCAACATCCCTGTCGTTACGTTTGTAGACGTTCCGGGCTTTATGCCGGGCACCAAGCAAGAGTATGGTGGCCTGATTAAGCACGGTGCGAAACTGTTGTTTGCGTATGCTGAGGCGACCGTACCGAAAGTGACTGTGATCACCCGCAAAGCCTATGGCGGCGCGTATGATGTGATGAGCTCCAAGCATTTGCGCGGCGATGTGAACTATGCGTGGCCGACAGCTGAGATTGCTGTGATGGGCGCCAAGGGCGCCGTTGAGATCATCTTCCGTAAAGAGATGGGAGATCCAGAGAAGATTGCCGAGCGCACGGCGGAGTATGAAGAGAACTTCGCAAACCCTTACGTGGCAGCGCGCAAGGGCTATATCGATGATATCATCCGCCCACACTCAACTCGTCGCCGGATTGCGAAATCGCTGCGGACACTGCGCACCAAGCAGTTAGAGAACCCGTGGAAGAAGCACGATAATATCCCGCTGTAGCGACGTTCGCGCTGACTAGCGCAAAGCGTTACGAGAGTCTTAGCGACCGGATTTCTGATTTTTCAGAGGTCCGGTTGTTTCGTTTGGGCGACATGTTGTTGGATTTCAAAGCGGTACTGGGCGGGATGGAATTGGTCCACGCTGGAATTAAACACCATTACGAGTTCGCAACTCGTCCTTACCTTTAGCAGCTTGTTAAACAGACGGCGTCATTCTGGCCTGAGGGTTAACCAAAGCCCGCCAAATGTTTACGAGGACTGCCCATGTTGAAGAAAACTGTGCGCTGGGGCGCTGACGTTGGATGCCAGAATAAGATCAAGCCGCTCGCAGCACACGCTGAGCTGGCCGATTTTGGCTTGAAGGGCAAACTGGCAGAGGGCGAATTGGGCTTTAACCGAACACTGACGCGCGCGCAGGCTAAGAAAGATGCGAGTGATGGCGTTCCGATTTCTGAGGCGATCACGCAAGATCAATGGTCAGAGCGCGAGCAGCAGGTTGCTGAGAAGGCAGAAGAAGTGCGCCGTGGCCTTCAAACATGGATGTCGGCGACCTCAACCGGCGTGAAGAACTATATTCACGACTGCACCCCAATTGATATTTACCCAGACCAGTTGCGCGAAGCGATCAAGTCTGAGGAGAATGAATACCGCCACCACGAGCTTGATGACGTGTCACAAGCTGAGGAGAGCCATTCTGCCGCGATTATTGAGCTTCAGCAGTTCCGCGCGCGCCATGGTGACCGGATTGGTGACCGCACGCCTGACATTAAGCGCAATGTCGAGCAGACTGTTGCGATCTTGTTGTTCGTGATGATCCTTGAGAGCGGTTTCAACGCGCTCTTGTTCAAAGATGCGCAGGCATCGGGTATGATGGGCGGTATGATGATCGCTGTTGGTGTGTCGGCTGTGAATGTATTGTTTGGTCTGATGGGCGGCTTCTTTGGCCTACGCTTCCTGAACCATCCACACATTGCCGCGAAGATTTTTGGTGGCATCATTGCTGCGACTTGTATTGCCGCGGGTATCTTCCTCAATTTCTTCGTTGCGCATTTCCGCGATGCTGTTGAAGTGGGCCTGATGGGAGCGTCTGCCGCTGGCACGCTTGCTGAGTTTTCTATGCTCTCGATAGAGCCGGGTACGGTCATCACCAATATGTTCCCGAACATCTTTGCGATGCACAGCTTTGTGGCCCTCGGCCTGTTGTTCATGGGCATGATCGTCTTTGGTATCGCCATTTATGAAGGCTATGACCGAATCTCTGACCGCTACCCTGGCTATGGCCGCGTTTGGCGCAAGGAACGCAACGCTTATGAGGCGCGCCAAGCTGTTCGCAATGGTGTGCGTGATGATTTGTCTGACTATTTCTCTGCTAGCCGGATGTGGTTTGAAACCCAAGCGTCGCGTCATGTTCAAGCCAAGCGTGAGATTGAGAAAGCCATGAACGTGCTGGAAGCGCGCCGTGATGTTGCTGTGGCGATTGCGTCTAAGGCGGCGGAGCAAGAGCGTTCGCTTAAAGTGGCGTATCGTCAGGCGCATCGCCGCCAGCGAAACTCTCTGCGTGAGAAGCTTGGTGAGCAGGCCGCGTGCCCAGCTTACTTTGATGAAATCTTGACGCCTCAGCTGCCGCCGCTTGATTTTACCAAAGAGCGCGATCAAGCAAATGCTGCTATCAAGACATTAGACCAGAACATTACGGGGCTGAATCTGTCACGTGAATGGCTGGAAACGCACATCCAGCAGGTCCAGAAGGGCCTGTCGACCATCGAGAAGAAAGTTGCTTCGGAACTAGGTAAAGCCCGTGAATCTCGCCTTAAGGGCGAGTCTCAAATCCCGGTCGATGCCATCCGTAGCGCATAAGGTAAAGGATTGAGAATATGGCACGACGCAAAGAGAAGGGCCCTTGGTTCTGGCGCGCAACGATTGGCGCTATGGTTGCATGTGTCTTTGTCGTCTTTGCTGTGGTCGCGTTTAACGTACCGCCCGGTGTAGCTAAGGATACGGCGTGCCGGTTGGATCGTGATGATCCGGCGCATACGGTGCTGCTGATCGACCAGTCTGATCCGTTTAATCCCAATGATCTTGATTGGGTCTATGAGTTTGTAGATATGGAGGCGCGGGCTTTGCCTAAATATGGCAAGCTGACCGTGATGGTGCCAAATGCGGCCAATCCATATAATCCGACCGCGGTTTTTACGGCCTGTTCACCGGGAAGCCCGGCTGAGGCGAACCCAATTACGCAGAACCCACGCATGATTGAAGAGGCGTTCCAGAAAGGCTTCTACCAACCACTCAAGGATGTGGTTGAAGGCGCGCTGATGGATGCGGAACAACCGAGTTCCCCCTTGTTTGAGGCGATTTATTCCATCGCTGACCGTCCTGATTTCCAAGCTGGGAATGAGAAGCGCCGCCTCGTGCTGGTGTCTGATCTGATGCAACATTCTGATGGCTTTAGCTTTTACCGTATGGGCGCAGACTATGAAGCCTATTTGGCGTCTAAGCTGGTCGAGACATCACCGCAGATGGCGGATGTGGACGTTGTTGCTCGGATCGTGCCGCGCCAAGACTATGATTTGCCAATGGCCGATGTGAAAGCGTTTTGGCGGGCCTATTTCACCGATGCGGGTGCGCAATATGGTAGTGTGAATTAGGCGCCATGGTTGGCCCAAAGCGGGCTTTCGTGTAAGCGCTGGGCATGACTGATATTAAGCCTTTACCGCACATCGAAGTGACCAAGCCTTACGTGCCCGGCGGCAAGCTGAAAAATGCTGCTGGACCGGTGGCAATGCTGGCCTCGAATGAGAACCCGTTTGGCCCGAGCCCCAAGGCTGTTGAGGCAATGCAGGCGGCGGCGACGGCGACGCATATCTATCCCGACCCGACCTATCAGGCGCTGCGCGAGACGATTGCGCGTGAGATGGGCATTGTAGATGTAGAGCGCGTTGTTGTGTCGGCTGGGTCCGATGAAATTATCCACTTGTTGACGCAGGCCTATGCAGGGCCGGAGGATGAGGTGTTGTTCACTGAGTACGCGTTTTCGATGTATCGCGTCTCAGCGCTATCACACGGGGCGACGCCGGTGACTGTGCCGGAAACGGATTTGACGGCGGATATGAACGCGCTGTTGGGCGCTGTATCACCGCGCACCAAAGTGCTGTTTTTAGCCAACCCAAATAACCCGACGGGCACAATGATGCCGGTGGAGACGCTGGCGTCCTTGCAGGCCGCTTTGCCGCCGCATGTTCTGTTTGTGATCGACGGGGCCTATGCCGAATATGTCGGGCCGGACTATGAAGAGGCGATCCGTGATATGGTGGATGCGCGCGACAATACGGTCATGATACGGACCTTCTCTAAGATCCACGGGTTGGCAAGTGCGCGATTGGGCTGGGCCTATATGCCTGCGGAAATTGCACAAATATTTCAGCGTATTAGACCGCCATTCAATGTGAATGCAATGGCCGAGGCAGCTGGTCGCGCGAGCGTCGCGGATCGTGAGTTTTTGACCAAAAGCCGGGACCACAATACGGCCGATCGTGGGCGTATGATCGCGGCGTTGCGCGGAATGGGGCTGGAAACACCGGACAGTTTTGCCAATTTTGTGCTGCCGGATTTTGGTGATGAGGCGCGGGCAAATGCGGCCAATGAGGCGCTGAAAGCTGCGAGCATTTTGGTGCGCGCTGTGGCCGGATATGGCCTGCCGACACGTTTGCGAATTTCAGTAGGGTCGGTCGAGGACAACAGTGCTGCCCTCGACGTGTTAAAGGCGTTTACCGCGTCGCGCTGATATTATCGATCAGGCGAGTTTTACCCATCCAAGCGGCGCCGAGTAGGCGGGCGACTTGGCCGGGTTTGAGCGGCGTGTCTTCTGGCAGGTTTAGCAATGTGTCCGGGTCAACCAAGCTTACATAATCGAGGCTGGTGAAGCCGGCTTTCATGACAAACGCGCGGGCTTCTTCTAACGCGTCTGATGGTATTGCACCGGCGTTGAGGCGCATGCTTGCCCGGTGGAGGGCCGCCTGCATCGCGCCCGCTGTGCGGCGCTCTTCTGGTGAGAGGTAGAGGTTGCGCGAGGACTGGGCGAGGCCATCAGCGTCGCGCCGGGTTTCTCCACCCAAAATGGTGACCGGGAACCCCAAATCGCGCACCATGCGGCGGATGATTTGGAGCTGTTGGTAGTCTTTCTGGCCAAACACGGCGACATCTGGTGAGACGTGCAGGAAGAGGCGGGCGACGATGGTGGCAACGCCGTAGAAGAAGTGCGGGCGGTAGACGCCGTCGAGCAGATCGCTCATGCCCTCGACCCGGACATCTGTTGTGTTGCCTTCAGGATACATTTCATCAGCTATTGGCAAATACACAAGGTCGCACCCTGCGCTGGCGAGCATTGCGCAGTCTTTATCGGTGTCGCGGGGGTAGGTGTCAAAATCCTCGCCTGGAGCGAATTGGGTCGGGTTTACGAAGATGCTCGCGACGGTGCGCGTGGCGTTTTCTTTTGCTTTTTCAATGAGGGAGAGGTGGCCGCCATGTAGGGCACCCATTGTGGGCACGAAGCCGACGGTTTCGCCAGATGTCTTCCATGCGCGGATTTTTGTCTGAAGTTCGGCGCGCGTGCGTACAATTTCCGGCGTAGTTTCTGTATTCGAATTCACTTTGAAATGCTCTCCCCTAGGCGTTTAGTAAACGGGTTGTTAACCCATTCAGTGGATTTTTAAACCCATGACACACCGCATTCTTTCCCCACTAAAGTCCATCGCACTGTTTACCGCATTTCGCTTCGGTTCACGCCGGGCAAAGAGCGGCTTACAGATTTCCCCAGAACCCATCCGCCGGACGCTAGAGCCTAATCAGGTTCCTGACGAATGGATGTTTGGGACGGCCGAAACGCCTGTTCGCGAAGAGGCTACTCTCTACGCACGTGAAATGGGCCGAGCGTCTGGCTCATTGAGCCATCTGCGAGCTTTGCTGACACAGATTGTGCCGCATGCGCCAGTTGTTGACGCGTTGCCGACGGCGGCGGCGTTTGGGCCGATGGAAAGTGATGACCTTCTGTTTGATGGCGAGGCTATGGCTGCTGTCTATGGTGATGTGCCGTTTGAGGATGCTGATCTGTTTGAAGAGCGCACATCGCAGTTTTCTGCGCATGATGCTGAAGAAGTCTATCAAAACGTCGCCTAGCTAATAATTTTGCCGTGCTGCCGAGCAGGTATGCGGTTTTCTGGAGTAGAGAATAATGCCTGCTGATGGTTTCGCGCCAATGAATATGGGGACTGATGCGCGCATGACGAGATCAGGCACAACTGACGCCAGAGTTATCGTTGTGGGCAATGAAAAAGGTGGTGCGGGTAAGTCTACCGTTTCCATGCACTTGTCTGTCGCGCTGATGCGCATGGGCAAGAAGGTCGGCATTATCGATCTGGATGTGCGCCAACGCACTCTGACACGCTATTTGGAAAACCGTTTGCGGTGGATGCAGTCCACCGACGCGAAACTGCCTATGCCCGAGATTGTGCGTGTAGATGCATCTACGTTGCGTGATTTGGATGCGGCTGAGGCGGAAGAAACTGAACGCCTGAACACGAGCATTCAACGCCTGAAGCAAGCTTGTGATTTTGTGCTGATTGATGCGCCGGGTGGTAACACCTTCCTGTCGCGCACGGCGCATGTGCATGCTGATACCCTTATCACGCCGCTCAATGACAGCTTTGTTGATTTTGACCTTTTGGGCGATGTGAATCCACAGACGCTGGAAGTGCTGCGCCCGAGTTTCTATTCTGAAATGGTTTGGTCATGTCGCAAAAAGAAAGCGCATGATAGCCGCAAGCCGATCGACTGGATCGTGATGCGTAACCGCATGTCACCCTTGGCTGCGCGCAATAAAGAGCGTGTGGGTGAGGCGCTGAAGAATTTGTCTAAGCGTATTGGTTTTCGTCTTGCGCCCGGTCTTTCTGAACGTGTGATTTATCGTGAGCTATTTCCTGCTGGCTTGACCTTGCTGGACCTGACAGAGAAGGGCTCTAACGTGTCCTTCACGATGAGCCATGTCGCAGCCCGCCAAGAGATGCGTGATCTGTTGATCGTTCTGCGTTTGCCAGAACTAATCGGTGCAGAGATTGAATTCTAGCGCTGTCTTGGGCCGCTAATTGATCCTAGCTCTATAACTGAAATCGATAGCTGGTATGGGTGATCCTGCGCCCATCGCGCCTTTCGGGTTCAGGCAGACATAGCGGATATTCGTGTCATACCCAGTAGTTGGTGTGTGTGTGCATTGCGCCATGCTCGTCGGCGGTGTGGCCGAGGATGAGAAGCCGACATCGGACGGGTAAGAAAATGTCAGATTGCTGTTCGTTTCTGCAAATAGGATGGGCGCGCTATCGCCATCGCTCTCATCGAAATCACCAATGTACATTGTCATCTCTGTCGGCACTTGGTCGACCAGAAATATCGTGTCGGGGTCAACTGGGCCGGTACCAGTATTGCTGATAGAAAGCGTGAACGCGACGTCATTGCTGGGTAGCGCATAAAGGCCAAGCGCAGCCGGATCCCATACTTGCCGAGTTTTTGCAGCAGCCAGTTCAGGCGCGCGATCGTCGCGGAAGGCAAACACAGCAACAGTTTCAGTTGTATGCTTTCGGTTGGTCGGGCCGACGGCTATTTGCTCGTCAAGGCTTATCCTAATGCTGCCTAGAGGGAGCGGGTCTGCGCCAACCAAAGTTGCCCAGCTGCCGTGTCCTCCGTCACCAGCGACTTGCGATACAATGGCTGAATCGAAGTCCTCTGAAACCGAATAGGCTGTATTCGCATTTGACCCGATACCGTCGATTGTATCACCTCCTTCGAAGAATGATGCATAGATTCCGTTTGAGGAGCCAGTGCCGCTTTCCGCGATTAATACTCCCATTGTTTCATCCGCTCGCGATACAGGGATTTGACCAGTGTGCTTTGCGATACAGATGCTATTGTTGCTGTCTGTAAAGGGGAACTGATCCACTGGGTTACAGCTGCTCACCATCGGTGCGCTGGGCTGTGGATCAATGGCTGAAATGAGCCCGACCATCACGACGGGAGATATGTAGGAATTTGCAACTAGGCTGGTAACGTCCTCAAAATCATTCACGTTCCAATTGCCATTGGCTTTGCCCGTTGTTGCATCTGACAAGACGGAAAATGCCTCAAACGCGCGCCCATCGGGCAGCGTGTGCGCGCCGGTTTCTGCGATGACGCAATGGACTGTGCCGGGGGTGGTGTTCTCTACTGGACTCGAGTTGTGGACCATTTCTTGTATTTTTAATTGGAAGCTCTGGGGTGTGATGTTGCGTACGCGCGTTAAAGCGGGAGGCGATGCAATGGATTGGGTTACATAAGTGCAGACGGGTATAGCGTTCCCGTAGGTGCCATCTAAATTAACGGTTATCCAACTCGTGCCGACATTGTCTATCGTCTGATATTCCATCTCAAGTGAGAGCGGAGCGGCAATGGCAGGCATAGCTGAGCTGACGCAGATGCCTAAAAGCATTGCGATAAGTATTATTTGAGTAAGGGGTGTCTCAAAATGTGAGCGCAAGGTTTCCTCCCACCATACAATTTAAGATGGTGGGAGAAATTTGCTAAGAATCTATCAATGCGTGTTCACGTTTCCGTTAGGGTTTAATAAATGCTAGGTTGACTCCAATTGGGCTTCTGCGAAGGCGCGGATGGTTTTGTAGTCGGCTTTGCCATTTGGGGCGCGGCCTAGTGAGGATTTGTTGAAAACATGCTTTGGCGCCTTGTAACGGGCAATGCGGGTTTTGACGAAATCTGCGAGGACTTTTGCGTCGAAGTTGGCGCCGTCTTGCATTTCCACAACGGCGGTGACAGCTTGTCCCCATTTGTCGTCTGGCAGGCCAACAACGAGCGCGTCGCGCACATCATCATGCTCTTTGAGGGCTTCTTCGACTTCTTCAGGATAGATCTTTTCACCGGCTGAGTTGATGCAGTTAGATCCGCGTCCCAGCAGAGTGATGGTTCCGTCAGTTTCGACCGTGCACCAGTCGCCAGGAATGACATAGCGAATGCCATTGATTGTGCGGAATGTTTTGGCGGTTTTTGCTTCGTCTTTGTAGTAGCCGAGCGGCACAGCGCCGCCGCGTGCGATGACGCCGGCCTCGCCGCTGCCGGGCACCACTTCGCGGTCATCCTCGGTGAAGACCTTGCAGTCTTCGCCAATGGTGAACTTGGCGGTTTCAAACACGCCGTCTGCTGTCGTTACTGACATGCCGAAGCCTACGGCTTCTGATGCCCCGAATGAATCCATCAGAGCGACCTGTGGGATGTGTTCGATCAGGCCGCGCTTAACTTCCATGCTCCACATCACGCCGGAGGAGGAAATGGTGGCGAGGTTGGAGAGGTCATATTTTTTTGGATTGGCATTGAGTTCGCCGAGAATGGGTTTTGCAAAAGCATCGCCAACAAGCGCAATGCTTGTGACTTTCTCGCGTGAGACGACCTCGAGCAGCGCGCCGGGATCAAATGAGTTACCAGCATCCATCGTGACGATTGTGCCTCCGCCAAGTAACACACCCATGCCACTAAATAGTCCTGTGCCGTGCATCAGAGGGCACGCAGGGAGAAGCCGAGAATCTTGCCCGATTTCCTGTACGAAACGTTTGTGTTCTTCTAGGTCTTTTGGTGCCCAGCCATGAACGCGTTCACCTGAATCGAGGCTGATCTGGCGCCAAACATGGTGGGGCCACATCACGCCCTTGGGCATGCCAGTGGTGCCGCCGGTATAGAGGAAAAGTTGATCGTCTGGGGAGCGCGCAATGTTAAGCGGCGCGCCGTCGCCTGAGGTGGCGAGTGTTTCATAGGCCACAGCAAAGTCTGGCGTTTTACCATCTCCGCCGATCTCGACCCAGCTTTTTACAAGAGGCAGGCGGTCATGGATGCGGGCAATGTTGTCGCGAAAGTCCGCGTCATAGAGCACTGCGACGGAATCAGAGTTTTCGAAAATGTAGACGAGTTCGTCGTCGATATAGCGGTAGTTGACGTTCACATGAGTGAGGCGGCCTTTGAAACAAGCGGCGAGACCCTCGATATATTCTGGTTGGTTACGCAGATAGAAGCCGACCTTATCGCCCGCTACTGCGCCGCGTTCGCGCAGAGCGGTGGCGAGATTGTTGGAACGCGCGGTCATTTCTGGCCATGTGATCTGTCTGTCACCATGAATAAGTGCGATTTGATCAGGGCCGTTGATTTCGCTGACTGTGTCTAACAAGTCGCCCAAATTGAAGTGCGTGCGGTTCATTCTGTTTCCTCCGAGGTGCCAGCCGATTTTTTTCGCTGGTCAATGATCGTAATTTTCCCGAGTGTAGCCAAAACAATACGAGCGGCGAAACCGCTTACCATGAGGAAACGAAGAATGTTTAAGGCAAACAATGAGTGGCTGGCGCAAGTTAGCGAAGAGATCATCGACCCGGATCGCGAGATAATTGACCCCCATCACCATCTCTGGCCATCAGAGATGATGGGCTACAATGTGGATGAGTTGTTGGGGGATACGTCGAGTGGTCACAACGTAATCGCGACGGTCTTCATGGAGTGCGGCGCGGCGTATCGTAAGGATGGGCCTGAGCATTTGAAGCCGATTGGTGAAACGACTTTTATTGCTGACGCGGCGGAGAAAACATCTCAAGCCATGGTCGAGGCGACGATTGCGGCAATGGTTGCGCATGCAGATCTGCGATTGGATGTGCTGGATGAGGTGCTCGATGCGCATGAAGAGGCGGCGCGCGGATTGTTTCGCGGCATTCGTCACGCTGGCGCGTGTGATACGAGCGGAGCTGAGCTGGCCATTGCGGGCCATGCTCCAAAGGGTTTGTATGCTGACCCTGCGTTCCGCAAAGGTGTGGCCCGCCTCGGTGAGCGCGGCCTGACTTATGATTCATGGCACTATCATCACCAGAACCAAGACTATGCCGACCTTGCGCGCGCGACGCCGGGCACAACCATGATCCTTGATCACTTTGGCACGCCGCTGGGTGTTGGCCCCTATGAAGGCAAGCGTGACGAGATTTTTGAGGCGTGGAAAGATGACGTTGCAGAGATTGCTGAGTGTCCGAACGTCCATGCAAAGATTGGCGGCTTTGCGATGCCGGACAATGGTTGGAACTGGCACGCTCGGGCAACACCGCCATCATCGGATGAGTTCGTGGAGGCGCAAGGCAAATGGTATCACCACATGATCGCGTGCTTTGGCGCGGAACGGTGCATGTTTGAATCGAATTTTCCGGTGGACCGTTTGTCGATCAGCTATCCCGTTTTGTGGAACGGATTGAAGAAGATCGCGGGTGATTATTCTGAGGCTGAGCAGGTGGCGATGTTCTCTGGTACGGCGCGGCGGGTCTATAGCGTCTAGGAAAAAATATGGCCCGCTCGCTGCGTCAGGGGAAGGAGTGCAAGCGGGCCATTAACGCAAGGTGGTGTGGGAGGTTCACGCCAGCGTCAATCTTACCAAATTCAACGATTTAGAGCAGGGTGAGGGAAGTTTCTAACTCTGCGTTGCTGATATTGGTTCGACAGGTATTGAACGCCCTACATGGGTGCTTCCGTCGCGTGTTCTATGATGATGGACAAGCTTTAACGAAGGCGAGCGGAATGTCGGCATGGTTGCGGCAACAGATATCACTTCAACCCCGTTGCATTTGAGCTTATAGGCCGGAGCTATGACGACATTTCCATTCAAGATTAGCGCCCAAGATGGCAAGGCCCGCACTGGCACACTGGAAACCCCGCGCGGCGATATTCGTACGCCAGCCTTCATGCCCGTGGGAACTGCGGCGACCGTTAAGGCGCTGTATATGGATCAAGTTGAGCAGACGGGCGCGGATATCATTCTTGGCAACACGTATCATTTGATGCTGCGCCCCGGCGCGGAGCGCGTGCATAAGCTGGGCGGTTTGCACAAATTTTCGGGTTGGTCTGGGCCAATGTTGACGGATTCCGGTGGGTTTCAAGTTTGGAGCCTTGCCCAACTTCGGAAGATGGACTCTGATGGCGTGACGTTCCGCAGCCATATTGATGGCTCGACCCATCGCCTCACTCCGGCGCGTTCTATCGAAATTCAAGCTGACCTCTTGGGCGCTGACATCTCCATGCAGCTCGACGAGTGCACTGACTTCCCCTGCACGCATGAGCAGGCAGAGGCGAGCCTGAAGCTGTCACTCGATTGGGGGCAGCGTAGCCTCGATGCTTTTGGTGATCGCGATGCTCAGACGCTGTTTGGCATTGTGCAGGGCTCCAACTTTCCAGACCTGCGTGAACAGTCTGCTAAGGGCGTGGTCGGCCAAGGTTTTGGTGGTATCGCGCTCGGCGGCCTTGCCGTGGGTGAGGGACATGAGCAGATGTGCGCGACGATCGACATGACGATGCCGCACCTGCCGGATCATTTGCCTCGCTATGTGATGGGCGTGGGCAAACCGATTGATTTGGTCGAGAGCGTGGCGCGCGGTGTGGACATGTTTGATTGCGTGCTGCCGACGCGCTCTGGCCGTCATGGGCAAGCTTGGACGTGGGACGGGCCGATCAATATCAAAAACGCGAAGTTCGCCGAAGACACATCGCCGATTGATGAAGCGATAAATTGCCCAGCGAGCCAGAATTACTCACGTGCCTATATCCATCACTTATTCAAGGCCGGAGAGTATCTCGGCCCGATGCTGCTGAGCTGGCACAACACAGCCTTTTTCCAAGCGCTTATGGCTGAGATCCGTACTCATATTGCGGCGGGATCGTTTGAAGATCTTCGCTCTCAACTGTCGGCGCGTTGGGAGGGGACAAAATCAAAGGCGCGTGATCCGGCTTAGCTTGTCGTACAATGCGGTTTGGTGAATCCCGCGAATAGACAATCCGCTCATTCTCAGGCTCTGCCTTGAAAACAGGACGGGCCGGAAAGGGGCAGTTTCTCGCTTCGCCCAAGCCTTTTAGGTATGCGCGGCGTTGTGCGCCGATCTTGAACGCGCGGTTGTACTTCTTCTGATGCTTTTCTGCGCCGGTCATTTTGCGGACCAAGCCACGGAAAGGAATGAAGCCGCTAGCCTCTGAGGCTAGAGCATCCAGCGTCGCCTCTGCAGCGGAGTCAGCGAGCTTTTCTGTGCGCAGGCGCTCATCAGGCTCAGGCGTGTCCCAATCGGGCCCTAGGACGCCGTTGAGCTGTCCAACCAAGCGACCGATCTGAATGCAATCGAGATTGCGAGGTAGGTCATAAGGACTGTCGATCTTTGTAAGCATTTTTGGAATGGCGTCGCGGCGCAGGTTTAGGTCGTTTAATGGCGACATCGCAGCCTCGCCAATCCCTGAGCGTGTTTGAGAAACGGTGCTTGCCGCACCCTCTTTCACATTGCCCGGAAGTTCCGTGACTTTGCCTAGTTTAGGCGCTTGGTGCGAATCGCGACTGCTGGCGCAGGCCGCAACGCTGAGAATCAATGTCAAAATAACCAAAAAACGTGTCATAATGGGATTGAAACCGACATTTATGACGAGTTCAAGATAAAGAATGCATACAGTGGTTGACCCTGCTACGCGCATTGACTAAATGGCTCTTCTTCTGGGTGCCCTTAGCTCAGTTGGTAGAGCAACTGACTTTTAATCAGTAGGTCGCAGGTTCGAACCCTGCAGGGCACACCATTCTCCTCATTTCCTATATTTCGACGACCTCGAAGACCGCAATGGTCATGTGTCCAGATATGAGAGGACGACCTCCGGTTTTTGATGCCACAGCAAGGCACCTGTATCGGCGACTTCCACACAGCGGACATTTTCGAGATTCTGGACGGACTGTTTGACCATCACATGGTCAAATTCGGTATCACTGGCGCCGTTGAGTAGAGTTATAGGGAGCGTCGCTTGTTCGAGATAAGGAGTCCAATCGGCGATCTGCATTCTCAAATGTTGCACGGTGGCTTCGTGTCCATTCTGGAAAATTCGTAGAGCTGATCGTCTAAACAGGTCGCGAATCTCAGGTTGGGCGATTGTCGCCAAATCGATGGGGCTATCCGCGTAATAATTGATGATGAAATCCAAATCATCCCCGGATTCCAGCTTGGCTTGCACGGAACGGACATAAAACTTGAGAAGAGATGGGACGTGTTTGGCGATCAAATACGGGACGCGTTGTGGAATGCTGACCTGCTTAATTTGGCGCGATGATTTGAGCGGAACCGGCGCGTTTGAGGTTACGATTTGGGTGATTGTTCCCGGGGCTTGCTTCGCGAAGGCGAGCGCATAGATCAGACTCATGTTCACGCAGAGTGCGGGGCAGTTTTTGATGTTTAGCTGCTTCAAAATAATAGCCAGATCACGCGAATAGTCACCGAGTCGGTCGCCTGTGCTCCCGGCGTCCAGCGTTCCTTTCATGCCTGGCTGCAGCGGCATTACGAACCGTAAGTTCTGTGTGTCGATGACAGATTTTTGCTTATCAGACAGCAGTGTCCCGCCCATGAGAGGATGGAAAAGGAGCACAGGTGCACCATCTTCCGGGCCATAGAACTCCACTTCTAAGGGGGTGCCGTTCGTGCGCTCAAAGAGTTTGAATTCGTTATCCTCTCGAGCGAGGTGTATGTTTGATCCTGTTGAGCCCGCGGGTGATACCGATATCTGTGCAAAGCCCACATACATACAGATCAACTCAGTTTGGGATTGCAGGCCTAGCTTCGTCAACATAGCGTCTAACTGACCACGGACGGCCTCGACTGGGTTACCGTTGAACTCAGCGACGGTGCCTAGGGGAGTGCCATCAACAAGAGCGCGGAGGATTGCTTTCTCATCGGGCGTTAGCTTGAACGCGTCGGAAAATCCGTCACCGGCATGGTCCTGCCAACTCGTTTTCAGGCTGGTCAGATGAGCGATGGGGGTGCCGTCGGTGTCGATCACTTTAGTCATTACCATTCGCTCGGGCGTATCGTAATCAGCATTGGCAAATCCGAATAAGTCGATGAGGCGATCTTTTGAGTCGTTCTGGATAGTTTTGAGCGCGTTTTGGAATGAGACTTGATCGGCTGACTGGATTTTTGCGATATCCAGCTGCGACCCTTCTGAGATGTCGAGTGCCTGCACGGCGGCGTTGTTTGCGCGTAGAATTATTCCATCGCGATTGAGCAGCATCGATGGTCGTGTATCTAGATAGACCAGTTTACGCGCGAGTGACCCAGTAGGCTCATTTTCCCCACGCCGCTCCAGCATTTCGAAAGCATTGTCGAAGTGAATCTGGAGATTGTCGAAATAAGTGGATGCGCTTTTATCATCGCCAAGCTCCAAAACGGGTGAGACGGATTTATCGAGCAGCTGAAACATTAGAAGTAAGCGCTCTGGCTCCATGACCAGTGTGTAGACGAGCTTGGTTAGTTCGGCGTCTGCAGTGTCGTCCATCTCAGGTAGCTCAGCATCCATTCGTCGGCGGTCCTGTTTTCAACGTAGCAATCAAAGCGGGAAGAAAGGATTGTTGCCATGCATTTATGACAAAAAATAGGCCCGCAATCTTAAAGATTGCGGGCCCTTTGTTAGTGGAGGCAAGACGCTTTAGAGCGCCTTCACAATTTCTTCGACCATCTTCTTCGCATCCGACAGCAGCATCATCGTGTTGTCGTTGAAGAAGAGCGGGTTTTCGATGCCGGCATAACCTGAACCCAAAGAGCGTTTGACGAACAAAACAGTTTGAGCGCTTTCAACATCCAGAATGGGCATGCCGAAAATGGGCGAGGTGCTGTCATTTTTCGCGGATGGATTGGTCACGTCGTTCGCGCCGATAACGAAGGCTACGTCTGTTGCTGGGAATTGTGAGTTGATGTCATCAAGCTCGAACACCTCGTCATAAGGCACTTGAGCCTCTGCCAGCAGGACATTCATGTGCCCCGGCATGCGGCCCGCAACGGGGTGGATCGCATAGGCGACATCGACACCTTCTTCTTTGAGCTTTCCAGCCATTTCTTTGAGGGCATGTTGGGCCTGAGCAACCGCCATGCCGTAACCGGGCACGATGATGACGCGAGAGGCGTTTTTCATGATGAACGCCGCGTCTTCAGCAGAGCCGCGTTTGACCGGGCGATCTGCGTTGCTGCCACCGCCGCCAGCAACCGCGTCGTCTGCGCCGAAGCCGCCTAGGATAACCGAGATGAAGGAACGGTTCATGCCCTTACACATAATGTAGGACAGGATCGCTCCAGATGCACCCACAAGTGCGCCAACGATGATGAGGGCGAAGTTGCCCAGACCAAAGCCCAGCGCCGCTGCGGCCCAACCAGAGTATGAGTTGAGCATGGAAATAACGACGGGCATGTCGGCGCCGCCAATCGGAATGATCAACGTGATGCCGAGAATGAGCGATACGACGATCAAGGTGATGAACAGAACTTGCGGGGGTGCCCAGCCGAACAGGAGGCCGAGGACACAGCCGATCAATGTTAGTGCGAGCAAGATATTTAACACATGGCGCAAGGGTAGGATTACCGGTCCACCAGGAATGTTGCCGTTGAGCTTGCCGAAGGCGATCCATGACCCTGTAAAGGTGATCGCGCCGAGTATAACTGAGATTGATAGCTCAACCATTGAGTGGCCGATGATCGCGTCATTTGCACCCAGCAGGCCGAACGCGGCGGGGGCGTAGAATGCTGCTGCAGCGCCGAGCAATGATGCGCCGCCGCCCAGTGCGTTAAACGCGCCGACCAGTTGCGGCATGGATGTCATTGGAGCTTTTTGCGCGAGCAATATGCCGATGATCGCACCGAGCACGAGCGCTCCGCCGATAAGGCCTAGCGTCGTAGGGCTAAGCGATGGGCCGAGGCGCAGGATGGTTACGCCCACGGCGAGGGCCATACCGATTATGCCGAGCATGTTGCCGCGACGCGCCGTATCGGGGCTGGATAGGCCGCGAATAGCGAAGATAAAAAGGATGGCCGAGACGAGATAGAGTGCGGCGGCTGTGTTTGCTGTCATACTCATGATTTCGGCTTCTTTTTATACATTGCGAGCATACGGCGGGTCACTAGGAAGCCGCCGAAGATATTGATGGATGCGAGGAATACGCCGCCAGTGCCGAGAGCGCGGGCGGTCCATATCTCGTTGGTTGTTTGCGCATCGCCAGTGGATGAGAACAATGTGGCTGCAGCCGCAATGATCGCACCGACAACAACAACAGCAGAAATCGCATTTGTTACAGACATGAGCGGTGTGTGCAGGGCCGGGGTAACTGACCAAACCACGTAGTAGCCAACAAAACAGGCCATCGCGAAAACGGCAGCCAGGAAGACAGAATCAGAAATGCCCGATCCAGCAGACTCTGCTGCGACGGCTGGCAGCGCCAGCGCGCAGACCGTAATTAAAGTGAGAAGCTTTTTCATTATTTGATCCTCTCGTTCACGATGTCGCCGCCACGTGTCAGCAACATGCTGGTGACAACTTCGTCTTCAGTGTCGAGGTTGATGCTGAAATCTTCCGCTGTGATGAGCGGCAAGAAAGCGAGCAGGTTTTTGGCGTAAAGAGAGCTAGCGTCGGCAGGCAGGCGCGCCGGCAGATTTGAGAACCCAGCCACTTTTACGCCGTCTACGTCCACAATCTCATCTGGCTTGGAAAGCGGGCAGTTGCCGCCTTGCGTGACAGCCATATCGATGATGACTGAGCCGGGTTTCATTGTTTTTACCACGTCAGCACTGATCAAAACGGGCGCAGCGCGACCGGGGATCAACGCTGTTGTGACAACGATGTCTTGCTTGGCGATATGCTTTGCCGTCAACTCGGCCTGCTTCTTTTGGTACTCTTCAGACATTTGCTTGGCGTAACCGCCCGCAGTCTCTGCGGCCGTAAATTCCTCGTCTTCTACCGCGATGAATTTCGCGCCGAGTGAGGCGACTTGCTCTTTAGCGGCTGGGCGCACATCGGTTGCTGTTACAACAGCGCCGAGACGGCGGGCAGTTGCGATAGCTTGGAGGCCGGCAACACCCGCTCCCATGACGAACACTTTGGCAGGCGCAACGGTGCCAGCCGCCGTCATCATCATGGGCATGGCGCGACCAAAAATTTGTGCGGCCTCGATAATGGTGCGATAGCCCGCGAGGTTTGACTGTGATGATAGGGCGTCCATTGATTGGGCCCGAGAGATGCGTGGAGTGAACTCCATCGACAGAGCAGCGATCTTACGCTCGTTCATGACTTTTAGTGCGTCTTGGTCCAGAGCGAACGGGTCCATTAAACCAATGACGCAGGCGCCCTCGGGAATAATTTTGGCTTCATCAGCATCTGGGTTGCGCACTTTGAATACAATGTCAGTTCCCGCGAGGGAAGCCTTTGCATCTTTGGCGATTTTCGCGCCCATATCTTCATAGGCGGAATCAATGAAGCCTGCGACGGCACCAGCACCATTTTCAATGGTGATGGTGTGGCCAAGAGCTACGAGTTTTTTGACGGTCTCCGGTGTTGCCGCTACGCGGGTTTCATTGGGCCGTATTTCCTTAAGCACAGATATTTTCATGATGGCGTGATTGAGGCAAAAGCTTGCGCAAGGCAAATGGATTTTGGAGTTTAGAGGAATGAGTATGTTTGATTTGACCGGAAAAACGGCACTTGTGACCGGGGCATCCAGTGGGTTGGGAGTGCATTTTGCGCGAACCCTTTCTGCAGCCGGAGCTAGAGTGGTGCTTGCCGCAAGACGCTTGGATCGCTTGGAGTTATTGGCGAAAGAGATAGAATCTAATGGTGGATTTGCGCTTCCGGTTGCAATGGACGTAACGTCGGAGGATAGCGTTTCAGGTGCGTTCTTAGAGATCGAAGAAGCCTTAGGTTGCTCCTGCGACATATTGGTAAACAACTCGGGATTGTCACGTGAAGGCTGGTACTCGCGAATGAACGAAGCTGACTGGAACCTCGTTCTAGACACCAATTTAACGGGCGTCTGGCGGGTCGCTCGATTCGCGACCAACGCAATGATGAAAGCACAGACTGGTGGATCTATCATCAATATTTCGTCGATTACAGGATTGCAGCCACAGCCCTCGATTAGTGCTTACGCGGCCTCAAAGGCAGGGGTTGATCACCTGACCCGTTGTATGGCGTTGGAATCAGCTCGTTTTAATATTCGAGTGAACGCGATTGCGCCCGGTTATTTTTCAACGGATATCAATGATGAGTTCCTAGACTCATCACACGGCGAAGACATGAAAGGGCGCGTTGCGATGCGTCGATTCGGTAACCATGAAGAGCTGTCTGGACCGCTATTGCTGCTCGCATCTGACGCGGGGAGCTATATGACAGGAGCAACGGTCGTGGTTGATGGCGGGCATACGCTGGTGCCGCTGTAAACCACGTTAGTACGGGACGAATTTTTCGAGCATTCGTATCTAATTGGGCTTTGCCTGCAATCAAACTGCAGGCGAAGCCTAGAACGCGTCTTTTGAGAAGAGCACAGCCGGAATAGTCATCGCGATGATTTTAATGTCGAACCACAGGCTCCAGCGGTTTACGTACTCACTGCCCATTTGTGCACGTTTCTCAAAGCTCAACTTGTTACGGCCACGCACCTGCCAGAGGCCGGTAATGCCAGGACGGGCGCGTTCATACCCTGCAATGTGGCGACCAAAAGCGTCACGTTGATTAGGCAGAATCGGGCGCTGGCCGACAATGGACATGCTGCCGAACAATACGTTGAAAAGTTGCGGCAGCTCATCAATTGATGACGCTCTCATTATGCGGCCAAGAGGTGTGATTCGCGGGTCATTGCGCAGCTTTTGAAACTCGCTCCATTCTGCCGCTGCCTTTGGGCACTCACGGAGCAGGTCTTCAATCAATTTATTGGAGTTTGGCTTCATGCTTCGGAACTTGATCATGGGGAAACTTTCTCCCCCACGTCCTAGGCGTCTCTGGGTATAAAATATCGGACCGCCTTCTAGCTTAATAGCGAGCGCGACAACCAAAAGCAGAGGAGTAAGAAAGAAAATCGCGGTAACAGAAATGGCAATATCAAGCGCGCGCTTAACAGGGCCGTTCATCCCCAATAGGGTGTTGTCTCCCGGTGATTTTCCTGATGCTGGAGCACTCACACGAGTTGTCAGACCGAGGCCAAAAGTTATCAATCCCATGTCGTATTCCCCTAAGATACCGTTCTGTATCCTTCGGCATCCGTTTACTCATAAGTAACCATTGGGGGAAGGGCAAAAGCTGTCATTATTTGAACTTTATGAGAATATTCGCCTCATAAGTGATAATTAGTTGTGATGTGAGAATAATTCTCCTGTCGGTAGAGTTTTTGGATCCGTACCCGAGGCGATTTCCCCCAATGCTTTCAGTCTTTGTTTAGGGAGATCGAGGATACTCAAATCTGATCTATGATTCTGGGAGAGCTATCGATGTTTGCGCGGTCCATTAAAGAAGAGAATTTGCACTCTGAGGTCGAAGTCGGGGCTGAAGCGCAGGGTGCATCGGTACTTGTTGACGCCTCAGATATTGATGAGCCCGGCTCGGAACGGTCCCCGGCTCGTGCGCTGCAAGAGCGCCTTAAGCAATCGCTGGAAGCGCCGGCCGATATGTCGTCGCGGCGTGTTATCGCGTCATTCCTCGTCGTTTGTCTTTCATGTTGGGTCGCTGGCATTGGGCTTTATGCTTTGCTGTAAGCAGTCAAAAAATGACGCGGCCAATTGCGGTTAACCTCAGTTTGGCAGGCAAATTGCTTATCTCGCGTTGTAGTTAAGACTGAATTCTATCGAAACAGGAGTTTCAAACATGCGAATCCGTAAAGCAGTTTTGCCAGTTGCAGGCTTTGGAACACGCGTTCTGCCCGCAACAAAAGTTGTCCCTAAAGAACTGCTTCCCGTCGTTGACCGCCCGGCACTTCAATACGTTGTGGATGAAGCACTTGAGGCGGGTATCGAGCATATTGTTTTTGTCACAGGCCGTGGCAAAGGCGCGATCGAGGACTACTTTGATCACCAGTTCGAATTGGAAGACGCGCTTGTTCGCAAGAACAAAACTGCGATTCTGGAACAAGTAGAGGCGACGCGCCTGCCAGCCGGCGGTGCGAGCTTTGTGCGCCAACAGAAACCACTTGGTTTGGGCCACGCTATCTGGTGTGCACGCGACATAATTGGTGATGAACCATTTGCTGTGCTGCTGCCCGACGTTTTGATTAAGGGTACGCCATCTTGCTTGAAGCAGATGGTTGATGCTTACGATAAAGTTGGCGGAAATATCGTTGCCGTCGACCAAGTGCCGATGGAGCGCGTCTCGTCTTATGGCGTGGTTGCACCAAAATCACGTGAAGGTCGTCTGATCGAGATGGAAGGCATGGTTGAGAAACCACCTGTTGAGACAGCGCCGTCGAACCTGAAAATCACAGGTCGTTATATTTTGCAGCCTGAAATTTTTGGATTGCTCGCAGATCAAGCCGCTGGTGCTGGTGGCGAGATCCAGCTTACCGACGCGATGGCACGTTTGATGGAAGACCAATCCTTCTTTGCGTATGAGTTTGAAGGCGATGACTATGATTGCGGATCTAAGATCCTGTATTTCGAAGCCGTGCTTGCCTATGCGCTCGATAACCCAGAGATCGCAGAAGATGCTCGGGCACTGGTGAAGTCTTGGGCTGCTAAGCTCTAAACTTTCCGACGAACTAAAATTATGAGGCCACCACTCGCGTATCGCGACGGTGGCCTTTTTGCATTTCACGCTCTGGCATATCGGTTGCAACCATGAGGGGAACTTCTCTTAAAGGTGCATCACTATGGTACTCCAGTTCAAGAAAATTACCCGTCGGTTCAAATCTGACCGGGAGGGCGCCACAGCGGTTATCTACGCTTTGTGCTTGCTGCCAATATTGTTGCTTATTGGATTTTCTATCGATGCGTCGCGTACGGTAACGGCCAAGCGCCAAATGCAAACCTCGCTTGATGCGGCGGTATTAGCGGGTGCGCGTGAGTTTCTAGATCAAGCTGCCTTGCCCATGAGCGCGCGACAGACAGCCGGTGAGAATATGGTGTCGAGCTATTTTGTTGAGGACGTAAAAACGGCCGGGCATGCACTGGGTACGCCAGTACTGAATATTACCATTTCTGATCTTGGCAATGTAAACGCCACCGCGAATGCGCCCTTGTCTATGATGTTTGGGAGCTTGTTCAATCGTCCGACCGTTTCATTGGAAGCTGACAGCGGAGCTCAGGCGGGAGACAGCCGTAAAGTCGAGGTAATTCTCGCGTTGGATAACACGGCCTCAATGTTTGATTCCGGTCGTTTTACGATCATGCGCCAAGCCGCAAAAGGCTTCGTCAACACTATGTTTGATGAGACCCCCGCTGACGGTTTGATGGCTGTTGGGGTCGTTCCATGGGCTTCCGTGGTGAATATTAATTCTGAACAGCCGGGAAGCTGGAATCCATCAGCCACAGGAAATTCAGCGCCGCCAGTCTATGGCAGTGCAAAGACACCGAAGAGTGCGTTCGAGAACCGTCGCAAATATTTGTCTGAACCTGAGAGCACAAATGGTTACACATCGGGATTGATGAAAGAGCAGTTTGCGCCTGTGGATTGGCGCGGGTGCGTTCGGTCTGCGGCGAATGAGCGCCGTGTTTCGGCTGGCGGTGTAGTTTCAAGTTCGTTGACCGATGCGTCAGTGCCCGGAATGCGTTGGCATGCCTCCTGGCTTGAGCCAGAATTGCAAACTTGGTGGCAGCCGCCAGTAGGTTGGAAGCCAAACCCAAATCCGAACCCAGGTCCACAAAAACCAAGCCCTCCGAAGCCAGTTGTGCCGGGGCCACAGGGATTTTTGAACCTGACATCACCAGAAAACCTGATGAACGCTACTCTGGCGATACCGAGCTCACATGCTTTTCGGTGCACACAGAGCAGTTGGCAGGGTGGTTACCAAGGACAACGCAATGTCTATCTTAACAAGTCTCAAGCGTGTGCTGCTGGATGGTTGGAGCCTGTCGATGAGTTTGTTGAAGCCTGCGTGTCAGACCCGACCGAGTTTGAATATTTCAACAAGGGCGGCAAGGCGTGTGCGTGGCAGCAAGATATATTCCCGTGGGATGAGATCAAACCAATTTCAGGCCCGAATATGAATTGCCCAACGGCGATGCTTGGACTGTCTGGTGATCGGGGGCAGGTGATAGATAAACTTGACCACATGTATCCAGTGCAAGGTGGTACGCAGGCTGACATTGGCCTTATGTGGGGGCTGCGTGCACTTTCACCGCGTAGCAGTTGGTCTAACTTTTTCGGTGCCACCGGCGCGGCAAAACCAAAAGCATTTAGCGACCCGACCACACGCAAGGTGATGATCCTGTTGACCGACGGGAAGAACGAAGCGCCGTATCATTATGAAGGTTATTATGGCTGCCGTGAAGGCACTGACCGGGGACGGGCAGGTGAGTGCTGGCGCGCGCCGGGCGTGAAGTCCCTTAAGCGGGATAGCCTCGATGCACTAATGCTGGATTCCTGCGAAGCGATCCGCGGTGCTTATAATGTGGAACTCTACACAATTGCTGTGGATGTCTCAGACTCCAAAGCGACAGGCTTGCTGAAATCTTGCGCTGGAGATGATAGTCGCGCGTTTAATATTACAGCGGGCGAGTTGGACACAACTTTCAAGGCGATTGCGGCGAGAGAACTGCGCCTGACCCACTAATCTGGTGATCAAATTACTTCACTGCGCCCTTCCACAATGTGGGCGGCTTTGATTGCTGTATCGCCGGACTTGGTTGAAGATGAGGGGCGGAAACTCATTTTTATTCATGCAGGGGTGAGCCCGGAACATTTTCCGGCGTGTGTAGTCGCAACTGCGTGTATGGTCCCGTCGGAGAGGTTTTTGACCCTGAACGAGGGCTTCTGAGCGGTTGCTATCGTGCGTGGGCATACGCCGATAGATGATGGTCAACTCGATCTTATGGTTTTTGATGGGCGCGCACGGATCAATGTTGATGCCAGAGCGGTGTATGGATGGGCCGCTGACAGCTGTTGCCTCAGTGCCGGAAATAAAGTGGCCACTTTTCTTCGCACCTGAATTTCGGACATGAAAAAGCCGCCCGAAGAAAACTTCGAGCGGCCTCTTTACGTTACCCCTAAACAGGGTAGATGTCTGCTTATGGTACGTAAACTGTGTAAGTAACGTCAGCTTCGATTTCACCAGCGCCCATTGATAGGTCATAGCCAGTCACGCCGCCGAGTGTGTAAGTCGCGTCAAAGCGAACAGACTGATCGATGATTGAGCCAGCTGAAGCCGCAGTGCGCTGCGTGCCTGTGAACACGTCAATTGGAGCAGCATTGTCCAGATCGTCTAGAGTGGTGATGCCACCAACAACTGTTCCTGGAACCTGAGCGTTCGAACCGAATGAGGTTGCGTCGCCAGTGCCATCAGCCGTCACGCCGAGAGCGTAGCCAACGTCGGAAAGTACGAAGTTGTCAGAAGTAGCAACTGACGCCTGAGCTTCGATGTTGAATGCAGTGTTAGATGCAACATAGAAGCTTGAGTTGAAGATCATGTCGCTTGTTGTGATGTCTGTGCTGCCGTCGATTGAGAAAGCAGTGAATGAGTCAGTCGCGTCGAGGAACCCGTCACCGCTTGAGTCGGTATTGAAAATCTCGTTCGTGCCGTCTGTAATAGAGAACGGTGAAGAGCCAGCCAGTGAAGTTGGGGTTGGCGTCAAAGAACCAGTTACAACAGTGTGTACGTTAGACGCGATCAAGTCAGCATCGTTTGAGCCAGTTGCGTCTGAATCGATAACAAAGTCAGAAACCATTGGAGCCGTACCAGAGGCATCAGCACCCCAGACGATTACAAGGCCCAGAACTTTAAAGTGTGGGTTATCAATGATTGATGCTTGAGCGGGTGCAGCTGTCATAACAGCCAAAGCACTACCAGCGAGCATAAGCTTACGAATGTTCATTTTGGTTCTCCATCTACCTAATTATT
The DNA here is from genome assembly GCA_033851975.1 of Hyphomonas sp. Classification (GTDB taxonomy): domain Bacteria; phylum Pseudomonadota; class Alphaproteobacteria; order Caulobacterales; family Hyphomonadaceae; genus Hyphomonas. The sequence continues at coordinate 537,467 of JAWSVJ010000002.1, forward strand.
TCAGCCCCCCAGGAGGGACCCGAGCGGCCTATTGGTCGTCGCTTGAGTTATTTGTCTCACAAACAAGCTGAAGAATTGCTAAGTGGTTTAGATAATCCGGTCTACGTCAGTAAGGTTTAAGTAACCATAAATGCCGGACGCTGCTGTATTCGCTGAGGTTGATAGCTTTCCTCTTTTGGTGGTGGCAGAGTAAAAGGTTAAAGACGTCTTGTTTTGTGCTGCGTGATTACATCTCTTGTCTTTAGTAGACCTTATGCACTTCCTGATACTGAATAAGGACTGGATAATTAAACTCGATTGTAGAGAGCACATAACGCCATGAAAGCAACACCCCTTATAAGCCTAGGTGTATCCGTGCTGCTCGGTGTCGGCGCAGTGCTGATCGGGCGCGGATATATGACGTCCCGGGACGCGAGCGCTGATGCGCAAATTCCTGTTGCTGCTGTAGAGATGAGTACGATCCTCGTGGCATCTTCCACCATTAAAATGGGCGACATGGTTGATACGACGGTTCTGGACGAAGTTGAGTGGCCAACATCTATGTTGCCGATTGGTGTGATAACGGACGCCTCACTGTTGGGTGACGGGAAATTTGCCCGTGGGCTGATTGCTGCGGGTGAGCCGATTAGCTTTGAGAAGCTCGACGAGACACGCGCGATGATGACATTGGCATCAACTATTGCACCGGGTATGCGGGCTGTCTCTATTAGTGTGCGCAAGGATACAGGCGTTGCAGGCTTTGTGTTGCCGGGTGACCGCGTGGACGTAAATGAGTTTATCAAGAAGATTTCTTCTGACAGTATAACGAATGATGTTGCGGTGTCTGGTGAGTTTTTGGCCAAGAACGTTTTGAAGAATGTTCACGTGTTGGCTGTTGATCAGGCGTTTAATCCCGGCATGGAGGGCGCGCACTTATCCAGTACTGTAACGCTGCAAGTTAGCGCGGACGATGCGCTTAAACTTGGCGTGGCAAGCCAACGCGGCGTGCTTGGCTTGGCACTGATCAGCCATGAAGAAGATATTCAAGTCGAGATAGTTGAGCGTGCGGCGCCGGTTGTTCGCCGGGCATCGACGCGCCGAACACCTGTCGCGGCGAAGCCAAAAATTGCGAACGTGACCGTGATTAACGGCTCTGCACAAATAGAAGTGTCAACGCCGATATCAAACCAAAAATCAAAGATTGAGGGAGCGCAGTAATGTTAAGTGCGATGAAAATTGTCGGCGCGGCAATGGCCGTATGCTGCTTGGCGGTGCCTAGTGCATCTGCGTGGACACAGAAAGTATCTGGCCCTGAGGCTGAAACCTTGGTTCTGGAAAAAGGACGTTCGGCTGTGATTGAGTCAACCGCTCCGTTCGCGACACTCGTTGTGGCAGACCCTGATGTTGCCGAAGTTATGGCGACGTCTAACCAGTCATTCTTTCTGCGGGGCAAAAATCCCGGTTCGACCACCGTCCTTATATACAATGACGCTGGGCAGATCGCGGAACTGATCGAGGTTGAGGTCGAGCTGTCGCTAGCTGAGTTGCGCGCGGACCTGAAAAACCTGTTACCGGGCGAGAGCATTACTGTTCATCCCGTTCATGATGGCGTGTTCCTTGATGGGAAATTGACCACAGCGGCAGCTGCCGAGATGGCTATTCAGCTTGCGGAACGTCATGTTCCGGGCGGTGTGGCAAATGGGTTGTCCGTGGGGCAAAGCCAGCAAGTTATGCTTGAGGTTCGATTTATTGAAGCCAGCCGCAAAGCTGTCAAGGAGATCGGGTTTGGTAACACATTTGACGCCAATGGTGTTGTCGGCTCTACTGAGGGAGGCACTGTTTCCGGCCTGGCTGAGAAAACACTCGCCTTGTTCAAGAATGTCGGCACAGAGAATATTGATATTCAACTGCGCGCGCTTGAAGAAAAAGGCGTGATCCGCACCCTTGCGGAACCAAACTTGGTTGCATTGTCCGGTGATAAAGCAAGCTTCCTTGCCGGCGGAGAATTCCCGATCCCTGTCTCTGCGTCTGATGGCGAGATTTCGGTCGAATTTAAGAAGTTTGGTGTGAGCCTTGAGTTTACCCCAACCGTGCTTGGCGATGGCCTTGTGAATTTGCGCGTGCGCCCAGAAGTTTCGGCCCTCGACCGGGCCAATGGTGTGCGCACTGCGTCCATCGATATTCCGGGGATTTCAGTTCGCCGTGCTGATACGACGGTTGAGCTGCATGATGGCCAAGCGTTCGCCATTGCAGGCCTTCTACAAAATAATTATTCCAACAATGTGAGACAAACACCGTGGCTCGGAAATGTGCCCGTGTTGGGGCTCCTGTTCTCGTCCAAGCGCTATCAGCGCAATGAGAGTGAGCTGGTGATCATCATTACACCGCGTCTTGTTCAACCTGCGCCGCATCCAGATGCTTTGGAGACGCCATTAAACGCTTTCGCAGAGCCGACTGAAGCTGAGCTGTTCTTGCTGGGCAACACAACTTCTGACCTGCAGCACTAGGAGACCCTGATTATGAAAACCACACTCAAAATTTTCGGAATCGTTTCAGCGGTCGCATTGGTAACTGGCTGCGAGAGCACACCTAAGGGCGATTACATGCTGGGTGCTGCAACGCAGAAAAATGCGCAAGTGCAGTCTGTGCGTGATGTTAACTTGCCTAACTCAAAAGCGGTTGAGTCAACATCAGGTGTTCGCGCTGCGCGGGCGGTGAAGGCACTGAATGACGGCGCAATGAAAGACGTTAGCCAGTCAGCCTCAAGCACCACCTCTGGGGGCGGTTGATATGTCCGACCCTGCGCATCAGCTAGACAATGCTCAGCAAACGCCAGACCGAAAGGTGTCGGCTCTTGCCGCCTTGGCGAGTCCGTCTCTGGCGGACAAGCTAGCAACTATTTGCGAGGAGCTGCATGATCTGTCAGGTCTGTCACCTCAAGATATTGTCTCAGGCTATGGTCGCGAAATTATCGTGGTGGACCAATCTGTGATCGGATACGATCAGGTCATCCTTCAATTGGCTGTCGATCGGCCCAATTCTGCTTTGATCGTTGTATCTGATCAGTTGCCGGGGCACATGGTGCGCGCGCTGATGAAGCTGCAAGCGTCAGACATTCTGCCGTCGACGGCTGGACCCGCTGAGTTTTTGGAAGCTGCTGAACGCCTGAGCGAAACACTGGAAGAGCAGGGTGGCGGCGGTCGTTCACAATGCTGGGCATTTCGCGGCGCTGTTGGCGGCGCCGGAGTGTCTACGATTGCAATCGAAAGCGCATTTGAACTTTCACGCCAAGTCGGCCCGGGCAAGGTGTGCCTCGTCGATCTCAACGTAGCCGACGGCATGGTGACCTCGTTCTTGGAAGCTATTCCGAAACTGGATCTTGACGCATTGTCAGCCGCGCCTGAGCGCTTGGACGCCCGGTTGCTGGCTGCATGGTGCTGGAAACATCCTGATGGATTGTCCATCATTGCTGCGCCGCGTAATCCTGATGCAGATGTTTTGGCGACAGAGGCTGCGGTTCTGCGCCTTCTTGATGTTGCCTGCGGCGCTTTTGAATATGTGCTGATTGATATGCCGCGCCATCTTATGCCGTGGACGAAGAGTGTTTTAGGCGCTGTGGACCAGGCCATTGTTATTAGTGAACTAACGGTTCCAAGCCTGCATGCTGCGGCAGATTCTTGTCGGGAGACTGACGTGCTGCGGGCGGACATGGAAAACACTAAATTGGTGCTAAATCGGATGTTCCCGAAAAAACGGTTCCGCGCGGAGTTCGCTGTGGACAAGGCTGAGCATGCGATTGAACGAGAAATTGACGCGACGATTGCCTCCGATTGGGATGCAGCCCGCACGGCTGTGAACATTGGTAAGTCAATTGCCGATGTAAAAGAGAAGAGCCAGCTGGTGAGTGATATTCGCACGCTTGTGACTGGTTTGATGCCGGTTGACGCAGACGTCGCAGAGGCCGGATCAGTCAAACAACGGAGGCGCAAATGAGTCGCTTTGGATTTTCGCCAGCAGAGCCAACACAGCCAAGCGATAAGGCCGCCGCGCCGCAAGCGCATGTGACGCCAGCAGTGTCGACGCCTACCCCGGCGAACGATCAAAAAGCCTTTGATCTGCTGGACGCTAAATTGCGTGTGCACGGTAAGTTGATTGATGAGCTGGACTTGTCAGCGCTTGATAAGCTTGATGATGAAACAATGCGCCGCCGTGTGCGCAATATCGTGTCCGACATTATTCGCAAAGAAGAGATGGCGCTTACGGCCTCTGAAGAAGCCAACTTTGCAGACGCGGTTATGGATGAGATGACAGGTCTCGGCCCGATTGAGCCACTGCTGAAAGATGACTCAATCGCTGATATTCTCATCAATGGCTATAAACAGGTTTATGTTGAGCGCAATGGCGAGCTTCAACTCGCGCCAGTGCGGTTTGCTGACAATGATCATTTGCTGCGGATTGTCCAACGCATTGTGTCTGCAGTTGGTCGCCGGGTCGATGAAAGCCAGCCGCTTGTTGATGCGCGTCTGCCTGATGGTAGCCGGGTGAACGCAGCGGTCTCTCCTATCGGTATTGATGGACCACTTGTTTCTATACGTAAGTTTTCAAAGTCTCCTCTGACTATGGAAAAATTGGTCGGGTTTGGTGCGATCCCAGCGCCTGTGGCCGATTTTATTATGGGCGCGGTAGGATGCCGGGCGTCGACAGTGATCTCGGGCGGTACGGGGTCTGGTAAAACGACTTTGCTCAACGCTTTGTCCGCTGCGATTAGCCCAAACGAGCGTCTGATCACCATTGAGGATGCTGCGGAATTGCAGTTACAGCAGCCACATGTCGCGCGCATGGAAACACGCCCGCCGAATATTGAAGGCAAGGGCGAGATCCGCCAGCGTGAGCTTGTGAAAAATGCTCTGCGTATGCGTCCAGATCGCGTAATTCTCGGTGAGGTGCGTTCTGAAGAAGCCTTCGACATGTTGCAGGCTATGAATACGGGGCATGAAGGGTCTATGGCGACCATTCACGCCAACAATCCGCGCGATGCGATCACTCGTCTGGAACAGATGGTAATGATGGGCGGAATGAAAATTTCGGAAGAGGCCATTCGTGGGCAGATTGCGTCTGCTGTGAACTTTATTGTTCAGGCGAGTCGTTTGTCTGACGGGTCGCGCCGGGTTATGTCGATTGCGGAGATTACTGGCATGGAAGGCCAGATGATCCAGATGCAAGAGATATTCAGATTTGTTCGCACGGGCACCAGTGAAGACGGTAAGGTAGAGGGGCATTTTGAGGCCACAGGCCTGCGCCCTAAATTCATCGAAGAAATGGAACGTCGCGGCGTGTTTATGCCCGAAGGGTTGTTTGACCCAGCGACGAAGTTTTAAGGGAAACTCGTTTCGTGAGCATGCTTGAAACCCTTCTGAATATTGATCCCATATTGCTAATCCCTGGCGTGATGGTCATGGGCGCGGCTTTCTTGGCGATTCAAGCTGTCATGGGTTTGGCGGTGCAGGCGCAAACGCAGCGCATTGTGAATAGACGTCTGCAGTTTAAAGATAAATTTGAAACCACAAGCGAAGCGATGATCGAGCTGCGCAAAAGCCGTGGGCTCGACGCGGATGGTAATTTTGCGACGACCCTTCAATGGCTCAATCGTTTGGTTGTGCAAAGTGGGCTGCCGTTTCAGCCCTTGCGCTGGGTCGCAATGGCGGGGTGTTTGAGCATTCTGGTGGGCGCACTGGTTGTGTATGCCGGGGCGAATATCTGGTTCGGCGCAGTTGCTGCTGTTCTGGTTTTCTTTGCAGCTCCGGTCATCACGTTTAACGTCTTGGCCAAAAAGCGGATCAAAAAGCTCGCTCAACAATTGCCGGATGCGTTGCAGATTGTTTGCCGCAGCTTGGAGGCCGGGCACCCTGTGGCGACTGCTGTTACCTTGGTCGCGCGCGAGATGCCGGATCCTATCGGTTCCGAGTTTGGTATGGCCGCTGACGAAGTCTCATATGGTATGTCGCTGACGGCGGCGGTTCAGCGGATGGCTGAGCGCGGCGGTGACCCCGATGTGGAGTTGTTTGCTGCGACGGTGCGTTTGCAAGAAAAAACTGGCGGCAATTTGTGTGAGCTGCTGAAGGCCAACACGGCGACCATACGTGGGCGCCAAACGATGCGCTTGAGGATTCGTGCCGCGTCTGCTGAGGGACGTACGTCTGCTATGATCCTAACGTCGGCGCCCTTTATGGTGGGTGCGGCCATTCATTTACTGCGCCCCGATTTTTACGGCAGCGTTATTAACGACCCGATTATTAAGTACGGTTTCTCGGGCCTGTTTGTGTGGATGGTTATCGGCAATGTCGTCATGAACCGCATGATCAATTTCAAATCGTAGGGAGGGGAAGTACATGAATTTTTTAACCACAACCGGCTTGTCTGCCCTGATGCTCTCGCTTGCGATGATTATAGCAATTCCGGGTGTTCTGTCGTTTCTGCGCAACCAGCGTCAGGAAGAAGAAATTGAGCGCCGTTTGCTGCGCCGCCGTCGGAACAACCAAGATGAAGCACTGCAAAATGAAAGCCGTATCGGCAAAGCGGTTATGGGCTTTGCAGACCGTGCGCGCCCCGAAGACAGTGAAGAGGTCAGCGCGGTTCGCGATAAACTGAACAAGGCTGGCTTTGTTGGTGCGGGCGCCGTGTCGAAATATTACTTTGCGCGCCTCATCTGTGTTGTTGTTCCACAAATCGCTTTGTTTTTTATGCTGCCCATGTTGGACAGTTTTCCAAAATATGCCCCGGTGGTAGTGAGTTTAGGCTTGGTGGTTTTTGGATTGGCGGCGCCTTCGATCTTTCTCGATCGACGGATTGGCGCGCGTCAGGACCAGTGCTCTGCGGGTTTTCCTGACATGATGGATTTGATGGTTGCATGTGTGGAGGCGGGATTGAGCCTCGATGCGTCAGTGCAGCGAGTTGGGGAGGAGCTAGAACTGCGCCACCCGATCATTTCCGGACACATGCGCACTTTGTCATTGGAGCTTAGAGCTGGGCGTGCGCGCCGTGTGGCATGGCGTGGGTTTGCCGATCGCCTCGGGCTGGAAGAGGCTGGATCATTGGCGACGATGCTGCGCCAGGCTGAAGAGATGGGGACGAGTCTTGGCGAAACATTGCGCGTGTTCTCTGCTGATATGCGCCAAAGACGCATATTGATGGCTGAAGAAAAAGCGATGGCATTGCCAGCGAAGATGACTTTGCCGCTGATTATTTTCATTTTCCCAGTGCTGCTTGGGGTTCTTGTGCTGCCAACCGTCGTGAAAATGAGCTCGGTCATGGGGTAAATCGGCGCTAGGCGAGTCAGCCGAGTGTTGCTAAAGAATGACATATGAGCACGACATATCTCGATTTTGAAAAGCCGATTGCGGAACTTGAGTCCAAAATCAAAGAGCTAGAGGCACTGGCAGGTCAGAAAGACGGTCCGTCCATAAGCGATGAATTGAAGAAGCTGAAGGCGAAGTCTGCCAAGCAGCTCAAAGACATCTACTCAAACCTTTCAGCGTGGCGGAAAACACAGGTGGCGCGCCACCCGGATCGTCCGCATCTGTCTGATTATATTGAGAATATTTTCGAGGACTTCGAAGAGCTGGCGGGTGACCGCCTGTTCGGCAATGATGAAGCGATTATCGGTGGTTTGGCCCGCTTTCAAGGGCGTTCGGTCGTTATTATTGGCCACGAAAAAGGCCGCACAACTGAAAAACGTCTGAAGCATAATTTCGGCATGGCCCACCCCGAAGGCTATCGCAAAGCAGTTCGCCTCATGGATTTGGCCGAAAAGTTCAATCTGCCCGTCTTTAGCTTCCCTGACACGGCCGGAGCTTATCCCGGTAAGGGCGGCGAAGAGCGTGGGCAGGCCGAGGCTATTGCGCGAGGCACACAACGCGGCCTCTCGCTTGGTGTTCCGTTTGTGACGCTGATCATTGGCGAAGGCATGTCTGGCGGCGCAATCGGTATTGCGGCGGCCAATAAGGTGCTGATGATGGAGCACGCGATCTATTCGGTGATTTCACCAGAAGGGTGCGCGTCTATTCTGTATCGTGATGCGGCGAAAGCTAAAGACGCTGCTGACGCGATGAAGATTACCGGCCCGGATCTGCTGAAAACAAAGGTGATTGACGATATTGTCAAAGAACCAATCGGCGGCGCGCATCGTGACCCGCAGCGGGCTATGAACAATGCTGCCAAGGCGCTTGAAGATGCGCTCGTGGAGCTGGAACCGCTGTCTCCTCAGGAGCTGCGGCGTCAGCGCCGGGATCGTTTTTACGCAATTGGTCGCGAGAGCGCTTAGCCTTTGACGGCGTTGGCCCTCCGATTTGATGGGTGCCTAGCATGAGCGAAAAAGACTGGATCTCTAAATATTTTGTCCCCATCGCGAATGCAGTGGGGGCTGATCGCTTGCGCGATGATGTGGCGTTGTTAAGCGACGCTGGACCCTTGATCGTAACTGTTGATGCATTGGTTGAGGGGGTGCATTTTCTGGCGTCTGATCCGATTGAGACTGTGGCTCAAAAACTGGTTCGGGTGAATGTATCTGATTGTTTAGCCAGCGGCGCGCGCCCGAAAGAGGCCGTGCTGACACTTGGCTGGCCTTCTGATCGGCCCGAGGCTGATCTCGGCGTGTTTGCAGCCGCGCTCGGGCAAGAATTGGATGCGTGGGGCATCAGCCTTCTTGGCGGCGATACGGTGACCCATACAGGCGCATTGTTCCTGTCGCTGACGTTGACTGGCGTTTGCCATGGTGATGGTCCTGTGCGGCGCGCTGGGGCGATGGTTGACGATGATGTTTGGGTCACTGGATACATCGGGGCGGCAAAGCTGGGCTTTGACGCGATCGGGGCTGGCGAGTTGTCTGATTTTGTGGCCGTTTATCGATCACCAAATCTACCCAAGCAGGGCATTTCTGAGCTAATTGCGGCACATGCGACGGCGAGTATGGACGTCTCGGATGGGCTGCTTAGTGACGCCAAAATGTTGGCGACTAACTCCGAATCGCAACTCAAATTAGATTTGGATGCCGTCAATTTTGCCGCGAGCCCTAAAACGGCAAAAGAAAAACTCGACCTTGCGACATGGGGAGATGATTACCAGTGCCTTTTCACGGCGTCGGCTGCATCGCGTGTGAACATTGAGGATTGGGCACAGCAGAGCGGCCAGAAACTAAGCCGAATTGGGCGCGTGCGCGAGGGCGAGGGGATTTCTATTTTCTCCTGTGGAATTCGCATTAACTTGCCGGAAACCCTTGGATTCGAGCATGATTAACTCGGGCTGACACCGACTCGCCTCCTACGAGAGGGGAGTTGCAAGAAAATATAACACTGTCAGCTTTGAATTATAAAAAGAGCCGAACCCGCGGCTTGAGAGGAATACGCTAGTCGCGGCAAACGCTCATACAAGGAAGGAAACTCCAATATGTGGTTGTATTTGGCACTTGCTGCGGGCGTTGTGTCAGTCCTCTATGGCTGGCTACAGATTAGCTCGATTATGAAAGCACCGGCGGGTAATCCGCGCATGCAAGAAATTGCACAAGCGATTCAAGAAGGTGCGAACGCTTATCTCAAACGACAATACCGAACCATCGCCATGGTCGGCGTTGTGGTCGTTATTATCCTATTCCTCACGCTGGGCTGGAAAGCTGCCGTGGGCTTTGTTCTTGGAGCGGTTTTGTCCGGGGCAGCGGGCTTTATCGGCATGCTGGTGTCAGTTCGCGCGAATGTGCGCACAACTGAAGCGGCGCGAAGTGGTTTGAACAATGGATTGAAACTGGCGTTTAAGTCGGGTGCTATTACAGGCATGTTGGTTGTTGGTCTCGCCCTGATGGGGCTGGTTCTCTACTATATGTTCCTGACATCAGGTCTAAATCTTGATCTGAACGATAATCATGACAAGCGTGAAATCATTGATGCACTTGTGGCATTTGGTTTTGGTGCCTCATTGATCTCAATCTTCGCGCGTCTCGGCGGCGGCATTTTCACCAAGGGCGCTGATGTTGGCGGTGATCTGGTCGGTAAGGTTGAGGCAGGTATTCCTGAGGATGACCCTCGCAACCCTGCAACGATCGCTGATAATGTAGGCGATAATGTTGGTGATTGCGCCGGTATGGCGGCTGACTTGTTCGAGACCTATGCGGTGACGCTGGTCGCGACGATGGTGCTTGGCGGGATCTATTTCGCTGGGTCGAGTTACATCGCTGAGATCATGATTTTGCCCTTGGCGATTGCCGCTGTGTGCATCATCACGTCGATTATCGGCACATACTTTGTCAGCCTAGGTAAGGGCAGCACAAATGTTATGGGGGCCTTGTATAAGGGCCTTATCGTGACGGGTGTTCTGTCTGTTGGCGGTTTGGCCATTGCGATTTCAAGCGTACTGCCTGCGGGCTTTGGCGTTATGGACGGCGCGGCGGCGCGGCTCGGTCTGACAGGTGAAATCACCGGTATGGATCTGTTTGGTTGCGGTATTGTCGGCCTCGTTGTGACAGGGTTGATTGTGTACATCACAGCCTATTACACCGAGACTAAGTTCCGTCCGGTCCGGTCGATTGCGCAGGCATCAATGTCGGGTCACGGTACGAATGTTATTCAAGGACTTGCTGTGTCTCTGGAGGCATGTGCGTTGCCAGCACTGGCGATTATGGCCGGTATCATCCTGACCTTTAACCTTGCAGGCCTGTACGGTATTGCGATTGCGACGACTACAATGCTGGCCTTGGCCGGTATTATTATCGCACTCGATGCGTTTGGCCCTGTTACGGATAATGCAGGTGGCATTGCTGAGATGGCTGAACTGCCATCTGAAGTGCGCAACACGACCGATGCTTTGGACGCTGTTGGCAACACCACGAAGGCGGTTACCAAGGGCTATGCCATTGGGTCTGCTGGTCTGGGTGCGCTGGTTCTATTCGCAGCCTATGCGGAGGATTTGAAGTACTTCGCAGCGACCGCAGAACCGGGAACATTCTTCCATAACATCGTCGTCGATTTCTCGATCTCGAACCCGTATGTGGTGGTGGGACTGTTGTTTGGCGGTCTGTTACCCTTCTTGTTTGCAGGCATGTCCATGATGGCTGTGGGCCGTGCGGCGCAGGCCGTTGTTGAGGAAGTACGTCGCCAGTTCCGCGAGATGCCAGGCATCATGAAAGGCGAAGTGAAGCCGGATTATGGACGGGCTGTTGATATTCTAACAGCTGCGGCAATCAAAGAGATGGTCGTACCGTCACTTCTGCCGATTTTGTCTCCTTTGATCCTGTTTGGTGTCATCTGGGGTATCGGAGGCACGGGCGAAGCGCTTGCTGCTGTCGGTGCGATGCTGCTCGGCGTTATTGTTACCGGACTTTATGTTGCGATTTCAATGACTTCTGGTGGCGGCGCTTGGGATAATGCCAAGAAGTATATCGAAGATGGCAATCATGGCGGCAAAGGGTCTGAGGCCCATAAGGCGGCTATCACCGGTGATACTGTTGGGGATCCTTACAAGGATACTGCAGGGCCGGCGATCAATCCGATGATCAAGATCACGAACATTGTGGCCTTGCTTCTTTTGGCCTTCTTATCTGGTCACTAACCGGTTGGATAAGCCCAGTAAAAGAGTCTCAAAAGACTCTCATATGAGTCTCGAAAGGGTCTCAGACTGGTCTCACTAAATGAGAAAGCCCCGAACCCTTATTGGTCTCGGGGCTTTTTTGCGTCTTATGCGATAGATAATTTCTATATCATTATCGAGGTCAATTGATTGGTCCTATTCAATTTGGAGGCGTATTGTGTGGCCATCGCTGGTGATGTCTCGTTTGAGTGCCACCAGCGGAAAAGGAAAATACGCATGGATACGAAGTGCGCGATCTGCTGACTTCGGCCATGCTCAAATTTAGGGAGAACAGAAATGAATGGTAATGACACAAAACCGCAAGGTGGGTGCCCGTTTGCTCATCAATCCCGAGGCCGCATAAACCGTGACTGGTGGCCGAAGCAATTAGATTTGAGCGTTCTGCATCAAAACCCTCAGGCAGGGAGCCCGCTTGCAGGTGAGTTTGACTATGCGAAGGCCTTCAAGGCGCTTGATTATGCAGCCCTAAAAAAAGACCTGATCGCGTTGATGACTGACTCACAAGACTGGTGGCCCGCCGATTATGGCCACTATGGGCCGCTCTTCATACGGATGGCGTGGCATAGCGCTGGAACATATCGTACGGGTGATGGACGCGGCGGCGCGACATCTGGCACGCAACGGTTTGCACCACTGAATAGCTGGCCTGATAATGCCAATCTCGACAAGGCGCGGCGATTGCTTTGGCCGATTAAAAAGAAATACGGAAACAAAATCTCTTGGGCGGATTTGATGATCCTTGCAGGGAACTGCGCGATTGAATCTATGGGCGGTGAGACATTCGGTTTTGCTGGTGGCCGAGAGGATGTTTTCGAGCCGGAAAAAGATATCTACTGGGGCCGCGAGGCTGAATGGCTTGCGCCGAGTGGATCAGAAGGCAGTCGGTATAAAGGTGAACGCGTTCTAGAGAACCCGCTTGCCGCCGTTCAGATGGGTTTGATTTATGTCAACCCTGAAGGGCCGGACGGAAAGCCCGACCCGCTCGCCTCAGCAAAAGACATTCGTGAGACGTTCGCGCGCATGGCGATGAATGATGAAGAGACTGTCGCCCTGACGGCTGGTGGACACACATTCGGAAAATGCCATGGAGCAGGTGATGCGGAGCTGGTTGGCGCAGAGCCCGAGGGTGCCAGCCTTGCAGAGCAAGGATTAGGCTGGGCCAGCGAGTATGGTTCTGGCCATGGCGATGACACGATTACCAGCGGCATTGAAGGCGCGTGGACGCCCAACCCCGTCCAGTGGGACAATGGCTATTTCGAAATGCTATTCGGCTATGAATGGGAACTCGTCAAAAGCCCTTCTGGAGCCTTCCAGTGGCAGCCGAAAGATGTGGATGAGGCACACAAAGCCCCCCAAGCGCACGATGCGTCACAAAAGCAAATAACGATCATGACGACAGCCGATATGGCGATGCGTGTGGACCCTGACTATGAGAAAATCTCACGTCGGTTCCATGAGAATCCTGATCAGTTTGCGGATGCTTTTGCCCGAGCTTGGTTTAAGTTGACCCATCGGGATTTGGGGCCTGTTGCGCGCTATGTGGGCGCGGAAGTACCGAGCGAGGAGCTGCAATGGCAAGACCCTATTCCCGAGGTGGACCATGAGGTGATTAGCGTTGGCGACATCGCTGAGCTGAAGTCGGTGGTTATGAATTCTGGATTGTCGGTGGCCGATTTGGTGTCTACTGCATGGGCGTCTGCGTCCACCTTTAGAGGGTCAGATATGCGGGGCGGCGCCAATGGCGGGCGCATACGGTTGGAGCCTGCAAAATCGTGGGCCGCGAACGAGCCGAAGAAGTTGGGCCGTGTTCTGAGTGATCTGGAGAGAATTCAGGGTGATTTCAATGCGGCGCAAAGCGGCGGCAAAAAGGTGTCCTTGGCCGATTTGATCGTACTGGGCGGCTGTGCCGCAGTCGAGAAAGCGGCTTTGGATGCGGGTGTTTCCGTCGTCGTGCCGTTTACGCCGGGACGCATGGACGCCTCGCAAGCGCAAACTGACGTTCAATCTTATGCGTTCTTGGAGCCGAAAGCCGATGGGTTCCGCAATTATCTTCAGGCGGACTATTCGGTCTCCAGCGAGGAATTGCTTGTCGATAAGGCGCAATTGCTGATGGTGACGGCGCCGGAAATGACTGTGCTTGTTGGTGGATTGCGTGTCTTGGGGGCGAACCATGGCGCGTCACAACAGGGTGTGTTTACAGACCGCCCCGGCGTGTTGAGTAATGATTTCTTTGTCAATCTTCTCGACATCGGCGTGCATTGGGAGGCTGTTTCTGGCGCGCAAGATGTCTTTGAAGGCAAGGATCGGAATAGCGGCACTGTGAAGTGGACAGGTAGCCGTGTTGATCTTGTCTTTGGTTCAAACTCCCAATTACGCGCGCTGTCTGAGGTGTATGCCCAAGATGATTATCGGGAGCGCTTTGTTCATGATTTTGTATCTGCATGGGACAAAGTTATGAATGCTGATCGGTTCGAGATCACGCGCGACTAATTCAGTATTGCGCCGATAAAGTAGACGGGGCTCTTGATCTTGGAGCCCCGTTTTTTGTCAGTTAGAATGTGTCGGAGAAGTTGCCGTCGCGTTTTTCGAGGCCGGCTTTGACCGCTTCGACCTGATTAGGTGAGCCCATTAATTTGGTTTGCTTGTCTGATTCAATTTGAAGCGCGTCGGCTTCATTTAAGTCTGGCAGGATATTATAGATTTCCTTGGCCATTTGAACCGCAGATGGGCTTTTCTTGGCAATATCAAGTGCTAGTTTCATAGCATCAGCATGCGGATTGTCTGAGGTGTGAGTCGCAAAACCATAGTCGACGGCCTCGGCGCCAGAGAAGATGCGGCCCGTATAGGTCAACTCACGAATGATATCCTCGCGGACCAGATGTTTCATGATGGCCGTAGAACTCATATCGGGAATGAGGCCCCATTTAACTTCGAGGATGGACAGCTTGGTGTCGGGGTGGACGAAGCGGATGTCGGAACCGAGAAAGAGTTGGAAGCCGCCACCAAGGGCAACGCCGTGCGCGGCAGTGATGACCGGCACACGCAAATTCCGCCAACCCCAAACCGCTTGTTGTGCGCGGTTAGCGATGCCGTGGGTTCTGGCTGCCAATCCGCCCGTCACAGAGCTGTTGCTTGATTTGCCGCCCGATGCCATGCGCGCGAAGTTGCCCATGTCTAAGCCTGCGCAGAAGGCGCGGCCTTCACCGGAGAGGACGACGGCGCGAACAGATTTGTCTGCGGCGAGCTTTTCTGGCGCTTCGATGAGCGCGGCAAACATTGCGTCGTCTAGCGCGTTCATCTTGTCTGTTCGGACGAGACGAACGTCGGCGACGCCATCGGTGACTTCTATTTTGATGCGATCATTCATTTGGGGTCTCCCGCAGTGGCCTGATTTTGTCAGGATACAATGCCGCGAAGCCGCGAATGGCAAGTCATTACGCAGGGAAACTCGATTTGAAATTCTTCAAAGAAGAAGCGCGTGCAGGCCTAGCGGCGACCGGTTGGGTTATCCGGCGTACGCTCGCCAGAGTTTGGTAGACGCATAGCGCCGACTGTTCCGAAAAGCTGTTCCATCAAGCCAAGTTCACGGCCACGGGTTGGCGTTTCGCGCGCGGCATATTTAATGACCTGGCCATCTGCGGCGTCATATATGAGCACTTCATCGACCATGTCATCTTCGCCAAAGCGGATGGCGGTGACTTCGCGTGAGGACACTTTGGGCTTGAAGAAGGCAAGAGATTCTTGGTTCTCTTTCATGTATACCCATGTGAGTTCATCAAACGCGCCCTCAGTCGACGGGCTGCCCAGTTGAGCGAGAACAGTAGAGCGGGAGTCTTCACCCACTTGAATCTCACTCGGAAGAGCCTCGTCAGCAATATAGCCATGGTAGGCTCTAATCGGCTTTACGCACCCTGCTAAAGCGATAGCTGCAAGGCTGGCGGCCAGAATCACACGTCGCGACATTACAAGACTCCTGTATAAGTGTCGTTTGAGAGACCTAACGGGTACGGCCCCCATTCGCAACACAGGAGTGCATGAGTGAGCGGAATTTCATTTTCTATGTTTAGGCGCCGTAAGGCGCTGAAAATGGCGGCAGATCGCGCCTATCAGGGACTGATGGAGATGGCACTGGCGCCAAAGTTCTATGCGGATGGGACGATTGCCGACCAGTTCGAGGCGCGGGCGCAAATGGTTACGTTGTATGCAGCTCTCGCCTTGCGTCGTTTGAGGATGCACACAAACCCCAATACAAAAGACCTATTATCAGACGCATTGAACACGCGGATCTTGGATGGATTTGATGTGGCGTATCGAGAGAAGGGGGTCGGTGATTCTTCCATCGCGCGTAAAGTGCGTAAACTGGCAGAGGCGTATTATGGTCTAGGTAAAGCGGTAACAGTGTGTATCTCTTCGCACGATGTTGAGGCGCTTTGCGGTGTATTGGTACGAAATGGTGTGACCAAGAAGGACAATGCCGAGCCGCTCGCCTGTCATTTGCTGGAGGTGCTGGCGCGTCTTGAAAAACAGCCAGAGGAGCAGGTGCAATTGGGAAACTTCGCTTGGCACGCGTGTGCGCAAAACGTTGCCAAGGCCCCAGACGCACCCTAAGTAGCGCTAATCGGTGCAATTTCTGTTTGTGATTCTAGTCAATCACGGCGGCACTATGAGTTTGGAAGTGACAGCATGATCCTATCGATAGACGCAATGGGCGGCGATGATGCGCCAGGCATGATCATTGATGGGCTTGCGATTCTCGCGAAAGAAAATTCGGATATTTCGTTTCAGCTGCACGGTAATGAGGCGGTGCTTGGGCCGCAAGTTGCTGCGTGCAGCGCCCTTGAGGGGCGAGCGACGGTCCATCACTCTGACATCAAGATCGACAGTGAAATGAAGCCGAGCCAGGCATTGCGCCGGGGCAAGGGCTCATCAATGTGGAACGCGGTGGACGCGGTGAAGCAAGGGAACGCAGACGCGTCTGTCTCAGCCGGCAATACGGGTGCACTGATGGCGATCTCTATGTTGTTGTTGCGGAAGATGGATGGTGTGCATCGCCCAGCAATGACTGCGATTTGGCCCACGGTTAAGGGGCAAGCTGTAGTGCTGGACGTCGGCGCTAATGTTGAAGCCGATGCAGCGCAATTGGTAACATTTGCGATTATGGGCGAAGCTTTCGCGAGGGCAGTTCTGGACAAAGAGCGCCCAACAGTTGGTTTGTTGAACATTGGGTCTGAGGATCTGAAAGGCCATGACGAAGTGCGTGAGGCCAGCGAGCGACTGAAAGAAGGCGATATCAAATTGGACTATAAGGGATTTATTGAAGGCAATGACATCTCTATGGGCGCTGTTGATGTTGTCGTGACAGACGGTTTCACTGGAAATATCGCGCTGAAGACTGGCGAAGGTGTGGCCCGGATGATGGGCGGGCATTTGCGCAATGCATTGACCAAATCACTCATCTCGAAGTTGGGCGCGTTTTTGGCGATGTCTGGCCTGAAAGATCTAAAGCACCAAATGGACCCGTCGAATGTGAATGGCGGCGTTTTGCTGGGCCTTGGCGGTGTATCAGTTAAGAGCCACGGCGGGGCAAATGCCGAAGGGTTTGCGCAAGCGTGCCGGTTGGCGACCCGTCTCGCGGGCAGTCATTACCAACAAGAAATCGTGAGCAATCTTGCAAATATTCGCGAGGGGGGAGACGCTGCAGCCTAAGCGCTGGTGTCACTCGAGAGGAAGTTTATGTCACTACGTAGTTTTATTCGCGGCACTGGTAGTTATTTGCCTGAGCGCGTGCTGACCAATGCAGAATTGGCGGTGATGGTTGATACGTCTGACGAATGGATTCGTGAGCGAACCGGCATCAAAAAACGCCATATCGCGGCTGATGACGAGCTGACATCTGATATTGCGGTGGAAGCTTGTAAGCAGGCGCTGGATGCTGCTGGGATGACGGCGCAGGATATTGACCTGATCGTGCTGGCGACGACTACGCCGGACCAGACATTCCCCGCAACGGCGGCGACAGTTCAGGCGAAGCTAGGCTGCGGCCCCGGCGCGGCGTTTGATGTGCAGGCGGTCTGCTCTGGCTTTCTGTTCGCATTGGCCACGGCTGATAGCATGATGAAGCAGGGATTGTTCAAAAACGCGCTGGTGATTGGCGCGGAGACGTTTACGCGCCTGCTTGATTGGTCTGACCGGGGCACATGTGTGCTGTTTGGTGATGGCGGCGGCGCGGTTGTGTTGCAGGCTGAAGAGTGGACCGGGGCAGACGATGCCGGGATTATCACCCACCATATTCGCACTGACGGGACAAAATCTGATCTGCTATATGTGGATGGCGGGGTCAGCTCGACAGGCACGATTGGACATGTGCGTATGGAGGGGAACCGTGTTTTCCGCCATGCCGTGACCAATATTGCAGACGCGATTGAAACTGTGCTGGCAGAAACCGGGCTGAGCAGTGAGCAAATAGATTGGTTTGTACCGCATCAGGCGAACAAACGTATTCTTGACGCGGTCGCAAAAAAGGTAAATATTTCAGAAGATAAGGTCGTTGTGACGGTTCAAGAGCACGCGAACACGTCTGCGGGGTCTATTCCGTTGGCGCTGGACCATGCTGTGCGATCGGGCCGGATCAAAAAGGGAGATCTAATCCTATCCGAAGCGATGGGGGGAGGTTTCTCTTGGGGAGCCAGTCTTTTCCGACTATAATTTGATTTGTAGATTGACGCTGATTTCATAAACTAACGTCCTTCGTAGGAATTCGTTAAGTTTCACGCATTATTTGTTAACTATCGCCCGAGGCCATTATGACCGAACAGACTCTGACACGCGCCGAAGTGACCGACGCCATTGTTCACGAAGTTGGTGTGACTAGACAGGAATCAGCTGATCTCCTGGACCGGACACTCGAACTGATTGGACAGGCACTTGAGACGGAAGACGAAGTAAAGCTCTCCCGTTTTGGTAACTTTGTTGTGCGGTCTAAATCTGCACGGGAAGGCCGCAACCCGAAGACGGGGGAGGAAGCCACGATTGCGGCACGCCGCGTTGTGACATTCCGCCCGTCTCCGATGCTTAAAGCCAAGGTCGATGAAGGATAAATTTATCGCTTAAGGAATGCCTCATGTCTGCTGCCAAATCTCGCGTCGAAAAATCTGCATCTGCGTTTCGTTCGATTGGTGAGGCAGCCTCAGAGCTTGGTCTTGAGACCCATGTTTTGAGATATTGGGAAAGCAAGTTTCCGCGCGATGTTCGCCCTGTAAAGCGCGCTGATGGTCGCCGGATGTTTCGTCCGCAAGATCTTGAGGCGCTGCGGGCTATTCAAATTCTCGTACATGAGCGTGGCTTGACGCTTAAGGGCGCTAAGTCATTGTTGGCTGAGCAGGGTATTACTGTGGTGCTGGCCGGTGAAGCTATGCTTGGCACGTCATCACCTGTTGCTAGCCCTGCAAGAGATTTGCAGGATACTGTCGCCAAAGCCTTTACTGGGAATGCTGATCTACCGCCTGTGAAGAACCCTGAGCGCCGTAAGCGCCTTAAAGGAGCCCTCGTTGAGCTGACGGATATCAAAGCGCGCCTGGATGCTGCGCGTGAGCGTAGCGCGGCTTAAAACGACTCAAAAAACTGGTTATTGCGGGCGCTTGAAATGGTTGCCCCAATACATGGATGTGTATAAACACCGCCTTAGTCGGAGCGTGGCGCAGCCCGGTAGCGCACTCGCCTGGGGGGCGAGGGGTCGTAGGTTCGAATCCTATCGCTCCGACCATTTTACTAAAGTTTGAATTAGCCGGTGCGCGGAATAGATTCTGCTTGTGACGCGTGGCGCAGGGCCCGAGCATCCCACAACGCATTGTGCTGAACTGCGCCTTCCAAGTTAGTTGGGTAGGCGAGTGTGTGGGTAATTTCCATTCGGAATTCAGGCATCGTCACCACTTCACCGGGAGCAACGCTGAGGCTGTCGCAGAAATGTTTCAGGTCTTCCGGCCAATCGGCGATAATGATGGGGCGCAAATCGGGACGAAGAAATTTTGCTAAAGCATAGCCAAACATACGCTTTGGCATCTCTTCGATTGGCGCGAGGTCGATCTTGGGAAGCACATTTTTACGGACCCATGGATCCAGGTCTAAATTCTTGATCTCTTCGATTGGCCGAGACAAGGACAAATCGCGACCATCCTCACCCGCAAGCGCCATAGTAAGAAGCTCACCGCCAAAGCCATTAAATTCACAATCAATGTAGTATTTCATTTTTGGCGGTCCTTTCTTATCCAGTGTGCATCTCAAATTTGATCATGTGTAGTGGGCAATTAAGCCTTTGATCGTGTTCAATTTAAAGAAGAAGAGTAAATCGGCTATGAATTAGGCACCCATCAGCTCAAATGCCTGAAGGGTGACGGGTGCCTAGATTGTCGTTCACTTTTTCGTGAGGTCGAGCGCGTCTGCTTTGCCGACCGTTGCGAGGGCAAATGCGTATTCAATTGCCGTCTCTTTGAGGCCTTCAAACCGGCCTGACGCGCCGCCATGCCCGGCTTCCATATTGATGCGCAGGAAGTATGGCCCAGCGCTTGGCGCTTCATGGCGCAGGGCTGCGGCCCATTTTGACGGCTCCCAATAGGTTACGCGTGGATCGGATAGGCCGCCCGTAATTAGCATTGGCGGGTAAGGTTTGTCGCCGACATTGTCATAAGGGCTGTAGGCCAAAATTGTATCATAGGCTGCCTTGTCAGTGATCGGGTTGCCCCATTCGGGCCATTCCGGCGGGGTGAGGGGCAATGTCTCGTCTGACATGGTGGTCAACACATCAACGAATGGCACCGCTGCGATCATGCCGCCAAACAGTTTTGGATCCATATTCGCGGCCGCGCCCATGAGGAGACCACCGGCTGAGCCGCCATGCGCGACGATGTTGCCTTCGGAGGTGTAGTTGTTAGCGACCAGATAACGACCCGCAGCGACATAGTCTTTAAAGGTGTTGTCTTTCTTCTCGAGCTTGCCATCAAGATACCATTGGTAGCCCTTGGCCATGCTGCCGCGTGGGTGGGCGATAGCATAGATAAAGCCGCGATCAACGAGGCTGAGGCGGCCACTACGGAAGTCTGCCGGGATTGTGTTGCCGTAAGAGCCGTAGCCATAAAGCAGCAGAGGCGCGCTGCCATCAACGGGTGTGTCTTTGTGGCGTAGCAGGGTGATGGGGACTTGGGCGCGATCCCATGACGGGGCCATGACGCGGTCGGCGATATAGTCGCTTGGTTCGTGGCCGGATGGGATTTCGCGTGTCTTACGAAGAGTGCGCTCCCGCGTGGCCAAGTCATAGTCATACACTTGGTCTGGGGTGGTTGGAGAGGCGTAGTCAAACCGCAAGATGGGGGTGTTGAAATCATAGCCAGAGTCTAGGTCTAGATCATAGGCAGCTTCGCTGAAGCTGATTGTATGCTCTGCCCCATCGGAGCGCTGGCGCACGACAATGCGTGGTAGGCCATCACTACGTTCTGCGCGGGCGAGATAGTCTTTTTGAGGTTGGAGGCCGAGAATGAGTGTGCCCGGCGTATGCGGAACAACTTCCTCCCAATTGTCTCGACTGGAAGAATCGACCGGTGCGCGCATAACTTTGAAATCAACCGCGCCGTCAAGGTTGGTCGAGATGTAGAAGTGACTGTCCCAGTGAACGACGGAGTACTCATTGTCGGTCTGGCGCGGGGCGATGACCTTTGGCGTCGGGTTCAGTTGGCTGGCGGGGAACCAGTGGATCTCTGACGTTGTGTGGCCCGAGGCGTTGATGAAGATGATTTCTTCGCTGACACTTTTGTCGATGCCGACAAAGACTCCGGGGTCGCTTTCCTCGTAGATGAGCGTGTCTTCGCCTGTTTCTAGGTTGCGCTGATAAACGGCGTCAGGGCGCACATTTTCGTCGCGGTGCACCCACCAGATCGCCTTGCCGTCGCTGGACCATTCAAAGGGGCCATAGGCGTTCTCGATGATTTGGTCAGACACGTCACCAGTGGCAATGTTCTTTACTCGGATTGTATAGAATTCACTGCCCTGCGTGTCTGTTGAATAGGCGATTTGTGTGTGGTCTGGTGAGGCGTCGATGCCCCCGAACGCGAAGTAATCTTCGCCTTTGGCCATAGCGTCGCCATCTAGGAGAATGGTTTCGGGCGCGGTGTCATCAAAGGCGAGGGCGGCGTCACGCCGAGCGATGATGGGGTATTCGCCGCCGATGCGATGGCGTGTGTAATAGGCGAATGCGCCATCTAGTTCTGGCACGGAGGAATCATCTTCTTTGATGCGTCCGCGCATTTCGGCGAACAGCTCTTCGCGTAAGGCGGTTGTGGTGTCTTCCAACTGGGCTTTTGTGAAGGCGTTTTCGGCTTCAAGATAATCGCGTATGTCTTGGCGTAGAACGGAGGGGTCTCGCATTACCTCTTGCCAGTTTTCATCCTTCATCCAGTGATAAGGATCGTTGCGCGTGCGCTCTAGCTGCGTAATCTCGTGCGAAACGCGCGGAGCGACGGGCGGCGTGTTCAGCTCAGCATCTACAGCGGTTGGTGCGTTGGTGTCAGGGTTTTTCATTGTGCATCCATTCAGCAGGGCGGCGAGGGCCGCGCCGGTGAGTATATAAGACAGGCGCATTGGGCATCTCCTGTATTGATTTATCAGATTGAAGTGGACCAGCGGTCGCGCCGCTTGGCAACTGTCGACGGTAGTTATTCGGTTGGTTTGAAATTCAGGACAACGCCGTTAATGCACCAGCGCTGACCGGTGGGCTCTGGGCCGTCTTTGAAGACATGCCCCATGTGTAGGCCGCAGGTCGCGCAATGGCATTCTGTGCGCGGTACGATCATCTTGAAGTCTGTTTTGGTTTCGATGACGTCATCGGCGGTTGGCTTCCAGTAGCTGGGCCAGCCTGTGCCTGAATCGAATTTGTGCTCAGATGACCAGAGCGGGGTATCGCATCCGACGCAATGGTACAGCCCGCTGCGTTTCTCGTCATTATGATTGCCGGGGGTGAAGGCGCGTTCGGTGCCGTCTTTAACGCCAACACGGTACGCTGCCTCAGAGAGCAATTCGAGCCATTCGCTATTGGTACGTTTGATTTTTGGTCGGGTCATGGGGAGGCGGTCTCCTGATTAAGGTATCTGCCTCCCCATATAGGGTGTTTTTAGCCGTAAAGAACAGAGATTGCTTCGGCGACTAGCGCAGGGCGTTCTTCGCCTTCGATCTCGACGGTGCTTTGCATGATCATCTGCTTGCCGCCAGCTTTTGGCGCAACTGACTTGCAGCTCTGGCGCAGACGCACTTTAGAGCCGACTTTGACCATGTTGGTGAAGCGGACCTTGTCTGAACCGTAATTGATACCGCGTGAAACGCCTGAGACGTTTAGCACTTGGCCAGATAGCATTGGCAGGAGTGACAATGTCAGGTAGCCGTGCGCGATTGGACCGCCCATCTCTTTGGTGGCGCGCTCAACGTCAATATGAATCCACTGATGATCGCCTGTGGCGTCGGCAAAAAGATTGACGCGGTCTTGGTCGACTACATGCCAATCAGAGACGCCGACTTCCGTTCCAGCCAGTGTTTCTAGGTCTGCGTAAGCCACTTTTTTTGGGTCTGCCATTGGAATTCCTCATGTTTTCGGGTTTTTATTAGTTTTGACTTGCTCAGCTGTCCTAGGCAAGCTTTACGAAGCGTCAATAAGCTAGGTCTAAGCAAGGTTGTGTTAGATCGTCTCTAATATTGGGCAATAATTGGGAGAATATAATGACTGATCCAAATCAAATCTCTGTCGACTCAGGGTCGAAGGGTAATTCTAATCTGATCTACATCCTTTATCTCGTGGGCTGCGTGATAGGCCCTGCCGCGATCGTCGGCATTATTATGGCGTATATGGGCAAGGGCAAGGGTGACGCGCTGACTGACAATCATGCCACAAACCAGATCAATATCTTCTGGAAATTCGTGCTCTATATGGTTGTGAGCATGATCTTGACGATGGTCGTGATTGGCATTCTTACAATGCTTGCATCAATCGTGTGGTTCATCATTCGCAACATAAAAGGCATGCAGGCGCTTTCCGCTGGTCAGCCGGTTGCAAATCCAGGCAGCTGGTTGCTCTAACCTGCTGAATGCATATCGAAATTGGAACAGCCGCCCTTTTGATGGGGCGGCTGTTTTCGTTTTGGGTGAGAGTTTAAGCGCTAGACGATGCGGCTTCCGGTTTTTCCCCAATAGCGGTCTCTGATGAGGCGCTTGTAGAGTTTACCCGTTGGATGCCGAGGTAGCTCTGGATCAAAGTCTACGCTTTTAGGGCATTTTATTTTCGAGAGTTGTGATTGGCAGAACTGAACAAGTTCTTCGGCAATCTCATCTGACTCGGCAATACCGGGCATGAGCTGGACGACGGCTTTGACCTGCTCGCCAAAGTCTGGGTCGGGAATGCCGATCACCGCCACATCGGCCACCTTGTCATGCGTGATCAAGATGTTTTCAGCTTCTTGCGGATAGATGTTCACGCCGCCTGAGATGATCATAAAGGCTTTGCGGTCTGTGAGGAATAGGAAGCCCTCTTCATCGATTTTGCCGACGTCACCCAATGAGGACCATTCAGGATGGGCCGGGTTCAGCGCGCCGTCTGATTTTTCTTTGTCATTGTGGTAGCTCGGCGGGGCCGTGCCGCCGAAATAGACTTGGCCTTCTTCGCCAACGCCAACTTCTTCGCCTTCATCGTCGCAAATGTGCAGCTCTCCATAGACGGCACGCCCGACTGAGCCCTTATGAGTGAGCCATTCGGGGCTTTTGATCCATGTCATGCCGTTTCCTTCGGAGCCTGCATAATATTCGTCAAGGACAGGGCCCCACCATTCGATCATTTTCTCTTTGATTGGAACGGGGCAGGGCGCAGCAGCGTGGATCGCAAAGGTGAGGCTGGAGACGTCATATTTGGCGCGCACCTCTTCAGGCAATTTCAGCATACGCACAAACATGGTTGGAACGAGTTGTGAGTGTGTGATCTTGTGCTCTTGGACCAGCTGCAGGTAACGCTCTGGGTCGAACTTTTCCATGATGATGATTGTCGCACCAAGCTTGGTCATCGTCATGTTCCAGCGCAGGGGCGCTGCGTGGTATAGTGGCGCGGGTGACAGGTAACGTGCTTTTTCATTGGCGCCGGACATGGCCTGAACGAGTTGGGTTAGGACGTTGTTTTCATCAATCGGCTTGCCCGGTTGCAATGGAGGGCGAATGCCTTTTGGTCGCCCTGTCGTGCCGGATGAATAAAGCATGTCGATGCCTTCCATCTGGTCAGCAATTGGCGCGGTGGGGAATGTGTCAGCATAGGCGCCGAGCGGATCAAAGCCTTCAATGTCGCCATCGACAGACCAATAGTGCGTTAGGTTTGTCGCGGCTTTCACTTCCTTCGCAACAGCGGCTTTGCTTTGCCCGGCGATGAGGAGTTTAGAGCCAGAGTCTTCGATAATGTACTGAACCTCTGGCGCTGTGAGGCGGGAGGAAATGGGCACGAAATACAGTCCGGAGCGCTGACCAGCCCATGCCATCTCAAAATAGCGGGCTGAGTTTTCAGCGAATATCGCGAACGTGTCGCCGGGCTTTAGGCCAGCCGCTTGTAGCGCGTGCGCAATCTGATTGGACCGTTCATCGAGCTGTTTGAACGTTATCGTTTCGCCACTATCAGCCATGATAATAGCTGCATCATTGGGACGCGAAATTGCGTGGTGACACGGGTGCATAGTGTTTCTCCTCAAACGCGGCCGATCTTCTGTCGCCTGCAAAACCATTGAGGGGCAACCGTACGGGTAAGATGTGGCGGGGCCAAAGGCGACCCAACGTCAACTCTATGTGTGGAATTGGGTGGTCTGAGACGTGCCCGCTGCGATACTTAGTCAGCGACGATTGGATCAGCCTGTGCTGCGTCATTTGCATTGGCGGCGTGCCATGCCGCCTTGATCTCTTTAGAACGCATATGATTGCCATCTGGTGACCAGCCGGGCGGGTTGATGAGGCGGGCCACCCAGCGCCACGGCCTAAGCCCATCGCTCGCACAATCTTTGATAAGAGCGATGGCTTCGTGAAACGCGATTGTCAGCGGGTTATAGCGGTCTAATTGTTTGACGATGCCATAGGTGCAGGGCTCATCATCGCGCTCTGGTTCAAACGTGCCGAACCATTTGTCGAAGGTGATGAATACGCCGCCGAAATTGGTGTCGAGGTAGCGCGGGTCGATAGCGTGATGGACGCGGTGATGGCTTGGCGTGTTGAAAATAGCTTCAACCCATTTGGGGCATTTGTTCACGACTTCGGTGTGTATCCAGAATTGATAGATGAGGTTGAGGCCTGCAATTACGGTTACCAATGCGGGGTGAAAGCCGAGCAGGCTGAGCGGCGCACCGAGCAAGACAAGACCAGTGAAGGGGCCGAACCAAGGTTGGCGCAAAGCTGTCGTTAGATTGTAATGCCGCGAGGAATGATGGGTGACATGCTCCATCCACCACCAACGCATACGATGGGCAAATCTGTGCTTCCAGTAATAGATTAGATCATAAAGGACAAAGCAGAGCAGCCCGCTCCACCAATTGATGCCCAAATCAAAGAACCGGTAGGGCCAAACGAGCGAGAGCATCCATACGAATATCGTCGCGGTCAGTGTGTTCACCACGACGTTTCCCACACCCATTGCGAGGGAGGCGATGGCGTCTTTGGTTTCATAGTTGCCGCGCGCGCGGCCTGTTTTTACGGCCCACCATTCCCACGCTACAGAGAGGACAAAGAGCGGCGCGGCTAATGTGGTTACCGCAGGGAGAGAGCTTAGATCTGTCACGTTACCATAGTTAAACATGATTAAGGTTGAGGTCATCAACAGAAAATCAGGCCCGGCGGGACATCGCGGGGACTAGCTTCTGTTTGGGCCTCACGATAGAAATTTTGAATGTAAAACGAGGATTGGTTGTAATGAGCACGACGCTTGGAAAATTCGAAGAAATTAAGCTTGAGAAGGAAGATGGCATTGCCATTCTGACCCTTTATCGTCCGGACAATATGAATGCGTTCACCGGCAAAATGATGAACGAAATGATCTCTGCTTTCGACATCACTGATGCCGATGATGATGTACGAGCCGTTATTGTGACCGGTCATGGCGATCGCGCCTTCTGTGCCGGCGCTGACCTTTCTAGCGGTGCGAAAACATTCGACTATGACAAGCGCTCCGACAAAGGCGACACGGCTGATAGTGGCAATCCGCCGGACGAGCTTGTTCGTGACGGTGGTGGACGTCTTACACTACGCATCTATGAGAGCTTGAAGCCTGTTATCGGCGCTATCAACGGCGCGGCAGTTGGTATCGGTGTGACGATGCAGCTGGCGATGGATATTCGTATCGCTGCTGACCATGCGCGTTTCGGCTTCGTGTTTAACCGCCGGGGCATCAACCCGGAAGCTTGCTCTAGCTATTTCTTGCCACGTCTTGTCGGCATCTCTCAAGCGCTTGAGTGGTGCTATTCTGGCCGTGTATTCCCGGCGCAAGAAGCATTGGATGGCGGCTTGGTGCGTTCAATCCACCCGAAAGAAGAATTGCTCGACGCTGCTAAGGGCATCGCACGCGAGATTGCTGACAATACCTCAGCCGTTTCCACCACGCTGACCCGTCACATGATGTGGCGCATGCTTGGCGCGTCTCACCCGATGGAAGCACATATTGTTGATTCTGCTGCGATCTATTCACGTGGTAAAACGCCAGACGCTAAAGAAGGTGTGATGAGCTTCCTTGAGAAACGTGACCCGGTTTACCCTGTGAAAGTTTCCGACGGAATGCCGAAATTCTTCCCTTGGTGGGATGAGAACGAATTCAAATGGATCGGGGGAGACGGAACCTAATGCCAGAGTTTCAGTTTATTGAAACCAACGGAATAAAGCTGCGCGTGGCAGTGAAGGGTGAGGGGCCGCTTGTGCTCCTCATCCACGGTTTTCCAGAGAGTTGGTATTCGTGGCGTCATCAGATCGATGCGCTGGCGGCGGCAGGCTATAAAGTGGCTGCGCCGGACGTGCGTGGGTATGGCGGTTCAGACTGCCCGCCCGCGGTCGAAGACTACTCCATGGAACAAATCACATCCGACTTTGCCGGTCTTGCCAAGGCGCTGTCGCCTGACGGCACGGCGGTTATCGTCGGGCATGATTGGGGCGCGCCATTGGCATGGAACACGGCAAGGCTGTATCCCGAGATTTTCCGGGCTGTTGCCGGTCTGTCTGTGCCATATCAGCCGCCGGGCGAGGTCGTTTTCATCGACGTGATGCGCAAGCTGTTCACTGAACGTGGCCTGTTCTTCTACCAAATCTATTTCCAAGATGAGGGCGTCGCGGAAAAAGAACTGGAAGCGGACACGGCGGAGACGATCCGTAAATTCTATTATGCCAATTCTGGTGACGCGCCGATTGGCAGCTGGCCGAATGATAAGAAGCATGGCGACACGCTTCTTCATCGCTTGCCAGAGCCGGACATGCCGTTGCCATGGCTAAGCGAAGACGACGTTGCCTATTATGCAAAAGAGTTCGCGACATCTGGCTTTCGTGGGCCGTTGAACCGGTATCGTAACTGGCACCGGGATCACGACTATTTGAAAGCTCACCCGACGAACCCGATCATTCAGCAACCAAGCCTGTTTATTGGTGGCTCCAAAGATTTGGTCATCAAGATGATGCCGAAACCAGCGGCGGATATTCTAGCGGAAACGCTAGCAGATTGCCGCGCGGTTCACATGCTGGACGGCATTGGCCACTGGACCCAGCAGGAGGCCCCTGATGAGGTGAGCCGGTTGTTGCTGGACTGGCTGAAAGACATATAGCGGCGCAGTTTTGCCCGTTTGAAATACTCTTGGCCCGGTGCATCTGTTCATATAGATGCGCCGGGATTTTTTGTTTTGAGTTTTAGCGTCTCTTGACGCTGCCCATCTATTGGATGTAGGAGCGCGTCAGGTGCAAGACGCCTGCCGCTCGCTGGCTTGTTTAAGTCATGGTGAAGATCTTCTGAGGCCTTATGGCTTCCGCGTTATGTCGATTGCCTGACCTTTCATTAGCGGTCTGGCGGTAAAGCGAGCTCCGCTGCGAATTTGACCGCGCCCAGATGAATGGACGCAAATACGATGACACAAACTATTTTTACACGAGAGCACGCCAAGGTGCGTGCGAAACAATTGCGGGCTGAAGCGCTTAGCAATGGCAAGACCATAAGCCACAGTCAGGCGCTGGAACAGGTGGCACGCGAGAACGGCTTTGGGAACTGGAATGTTATGTCGGCCCGGCTAGGGAATGCACCTGAGTTGAGTTTCCATATTGGTGATGAGGTCTCAGGGCGGTATTTGAAGCAGGCATTTTCTGGGCGGGTTCAAGCCGTGCGGGTACTGGCTGGCGGACACGCGCTCGAGGTTGTTTTTGACTTTGATGAGCCGGTTGACGTGGTGACGTTCGATAGTTTCTCATCATGGCGAAAGCGGGTGAGGGCAACGGTTACCACGCAGGGAATATCATTTGCGAAAACCAGTGATGGCGTTCCACAAATGATTGTTGAGCGGATTGGGAACTTGGTCGTCTGACGCCTGCTATTCGTATTCGATCTGTTCAACTTCTCGGTCAAGGTCGCCGAAGCGTGTGATGTTGGAATCAAAGGAGAGGTCAACTTTGCCGATGGGGCCGTGGCGCTGCTTGCCGATGATGACTTCTGCGACGCCGTAAACTTGGTCCATGCGGGACCGCCATTGCGTCCACTTTTCGTTTGATGCCGGATCATTTGGATCAGCGCCCGGTTCTGACCGCGCGAGATAATATTCCTCGCGGTAGACAAACATAACAACGTCCGCATCTTGCTCGATGGAGCCAGATTCCCGCAGGTCTGACAGTTGCGGGCGTTTGTCGTCGCGTTGCTCAACAGCACGTGAGAGCTGTGACAGCGCCAAGATTGGGACGTTCAAATCCTTCGCCAACGCTTTCAGGCTGGTCGTGATTTGTGTCACTTCCTGCACGCGGTTGGCTTGGCCGCTATTGGAAACGGTGATGAGCTGAAGGTAGTCAATCACGATCATGTCGAGGCCGGTGGAGCGCTGTAGGCGGCGCGCACGGGCGGCGAGTTGGCTGATCGAGATGCCGCCGGTGTCGTCAATATAAAGCGGTAGGTTCTGAAGCTCTTCAGTCGCCTCACGCAGACGCTCGAAGTCGCCTTTTTCGAGGTCACCCTGACGAATGCGGTGGGTGGTGATGCCTGTGCGCTCTGCCAGAATACGTGTGGCGAGCTGTTCGTTCGACATCTCTAGAGAGAAGAAAGCAACGATTGCTCCGTCTACGGTTTTTCGTGATCCGTCATCTTGCAGCTCTGCCCGGTGAGAGGCAGCGGCGTTGTAGGCGATGTTGGTGGCGAGTGAGGTTTTACCCATGGACGGACGACCCGCGAGGATGAGCAAATCAGACCTGTGTAGGCCGCCAAGTTTGTCATCCAAATCTCGCAGCACTGTCGGAATACCGGCGATTTTCCCTTCGCGCTTAAACGCGGCTTCGGCCATTTTGAGGGATTCTGTTAGGGCTTCTGAGAAGCTAGAAAAGCCGCGACCGGATGAGCCGCGTTCTGCGAGATCAAACAGGCGGCGCTCTGCCAGCTCGATCTGGCGCTCGCCGTTCTCGTCGGGTGCAGGTGATAGGGCGCGTCCTTGGAGCTCGCCGCCAATGCCGACTAGATCGCGACGCATGGCGAGATCCCGGATCATGCGGGCATAATCTTGCACTTCTGGGCCGAAGGCTGCGCTGTCGAGCAATTGTTCTAGATATTGAGCGCCGCCTATCTCGGTTAGCTGTTCGGCTTTCTCGAAATGCTCCCGAAGCGTTACGCCGTCAGCCACGCGACCTTGTTGGATCATGGTCGAGGCGACGTCATACACTTCTTGGTGGGCGGGGGCGTAAAAGTCTGATGAGCGCAAGATGTCTGCAACGCGCTGATATGCATTGTTATCAAATAAAATCGCGCCCAACACTGCGGACTCCGCCGACAGGTTGTTCGGGGGGACGATTTGCGAAGTCGGGTTTGCAGAGTCGAGTGCCATGCCTTGACGATACCCTAAATCGTTAACGATGTTTAGGCGTAGCGATGGCGTTTTAGCAGCGAGTCACAGGATTAGGGCAGCCTGTGGAATTTGTGATTTCTTCATGCATGGGCATATCAGCCGGCCATGCAAAAAGGCCGCGTGAGCTATGAACTCGCGCGGCCTTTGATATGTGTTGGTTTAACCCGGAAGACTATTCGTCTTCGGCCGGGCCACCATTTTCGTCTTGCAGTTCAGCAGCAGCTTCAGCCAGTTCGCTTGCTTGCTCAGAGGCTTGCGCCAATGATTCAGCTTGCATAGCAGCAACCACGTCTTCGCCTTGAGCCTGACGTTCAGCTTCTTCTTCGGAACGAGCAACATTTGCTTGAACCTTGATTGAAACTTCAGCATGCAGACGGATTGGGATGTCATAAAGGCCGACAGATTTGATCGGTTGGTCAAGGCGCACACCAGAGCGGGCGACTTTGAAACCAGCTTCGTCAGAAGCCTCTGTGATGTCACGTGCCGTTACTGAGCCAAAGAGCTGACCGGTATCACCGGCCTGACGGATCAGTACGAATACATGACCGTCCAGCTTGTCAGCTTCAGTTTGTGCTGTGTCACGCGCTGCGGCGTTGCGTTGCTCGATAGCTTCGCGCTCTGCTTCAAACCGCGTGCGGTTCTTTGCATTTGCGAGAAGGGCTTTTCCCTGAGGAATAAGGAAGTTACGGGCAAAGCCGTTCTTCACGGTGACTTCGTCACCAATTCCGCCAAGGCGGTCTACACGTTCAAGAAGGATGACTTGCATGTGATGGGTCTCCCTTACTTAACTTCGAACGGCAACAGAGCGAGCATACGAGCGCGTTTAATCGCCTGAGCTAGCTTACGTTGGTTCTTGAGGTTTACAGCTGTAATCCGGCTCGGCACGATTTTCCCTTTTTCAGAGATGTAACGCTGGAGCAGTTTTACGTCTTTATAGTCAATCACCTGCGCATTATCGCCGGTGAATGGATCGACCTTGCGGCGACGACCGAACGGACGGCGCGCAGGAATATTCGTAATGTTCAGTTTCTGAGCCATGTCTTATTCCTTCCTAATCGCGCGGGCGGCGTTCTTTGCGAGAAAGAACTGGCGACGGCTCGTCGGACAGTTCATCTACGCGAACGGTCATGAAGCGCATGACGTCGTCAGAGATCCGGTGGCGGCGCTCAAGCTCTTGAAGCGCAGCAGATGGACCATCAACGTTGATAAGGGAGTAGTGACCCTTGCGCTGTTTATTGATCGGATATGCTAGATTGCGGAGGCCCCAATATTCGGTTTTACCGATTGTAGCGCCGCCCTCTTTAAGAACGCCGGTCAGTTCTTCGATAAATGTATCGACCTGTGCCGGCGAAATGTCAGGTCGTGTAATCACGACATGCTCATATAAAGCCATGTTTTTAGTCCCAAAATTGAGAGGCGCGGCGCTCGGCAGTGGGATACTGCGTAAGCGATGGCCCTTTCGTATCCCAGCTCATTCCGGGTGAAAGACCGCATCTCTTCTAGTGAAGGCGGGCTTAAAGCCTATTCTAGCGGGGATTTCAAGCCTTTTGCGTGTTTTGTCAGGCTGGGACTTCCCATACGATTCCGATGTGCCAGCGTGTGTGGTCACCGTCTTCTTCGAAGGTTTCCCACATTAAGCGTGAGTCGGGTTGATCAGACGCGTCAAACCACCAGCGAGTGCGGTCGCCATCGACCTCCACATCTGTATCATCTTGGACATAGCCCAGTTGTTTGACTTGCGAGAAAAGAGTTTCTGCATAGGCTTGGTGAGAAGTTGTGATCGATGCGCTCAACTCGGCGCCTCGATCACCGAAGTCGATGACAATATCGTCAGCTTCATGCGAGCCATTGCAGACTTCAAAGCGATGGTACTGCCCCCACTTACGCGCTTCACTGTTTGCGAAGCAGCGACCGGCTGCCTTAGCGATTGGTGTGATACATTTAGCGTCATCGCAGGCTGTGAAGTCCCGTAGTGTCGAAATATCGGGTCTAATATTATTGTTCAGCTCTGGCCCGTTAGTGCAGGCCGTTAAGGCCATTGAAATGCCCGCGAGGATGATCACATGTTTCGGCATTATGAGGGCCTCCATTGCGGTGCGACTATCACAGGTAGTTATGCGCGCAACCTAATTATGAGCCATTGCTTAGCGTTCGCCTTGCGCTCAGCGTCAACGCGCTTTAGGCCAGCGCCAGTAATTGGAGGCTATTCAGCATGACAAAACTTGCTTTCATCTTTCCCGGACAGGGAAGCCAGGCCATCGGCATGGGTAAAGAGCTCGCGGATACTTTCCCCGCCGCGCGAGAGGTGTTTCGTATCGTGGATGAGGCATTGGGGCAGGATTTGTCCGGTCTAATGTGGAACGGCGATATTGAGGAATTGACCCTCACGGCGAACACGCAGCCAGCCTTGATGGCGCATTCTGTCGCCGCGATGCGCGCGCTTGAGAGTGAATTCGGATTGTCAGTCACTGACGCTGCTTTGGTCGCAGGGCATTCATTGGGTGAATATTCTGCGCTGGCGGCGGTCGGGGCGATTAGTCTGGCTGACACCGCGAAACTGTTGCGAGCACGTGGCAGAGCGATGCAGGCGGCTGTGGCCCCCGGTGAGGGCGCGATGGCAGCTTTGCTCGGCGCGACAGTTGAGCAGGCTGAGGCAGCTTGTACAGAAGGCAATAAGACTGGCGGACAGTGCCAGATTGCGAATGACAATGCGCCGGGCCAGTTAGTGATCTCAGGCCATAAGGCGGCTGTTGAGGCGGCGTGTGAGGCAGCGAAGGCGGCCGGTGTGAAGAAGGCAATGTTACTTAATGTCTCCGCGCCGTTCCATTGCTCACTCATGCAGCCAGCCGCAGACGCGATGGCAGAAGCGCTCGCAGGCACAATTATTGATGCACCGAGTGTGCCTGTGGTGACGAATGTGCTCGCCGCGCCGACAACAGACGTTGAGGCGATCCGCAAGGGGTTGATTGAACAGGTCACTAGCCGTGTGCGATGGACTGAAACTATTCAATTTATGTCTGGTGAGGGCGTCGATACGACGGCTGAGGCGGGCGCGGGTAAGGTGCTGACAGTAATGCAGCGCCGTATCGATAAATCACTCAAAGGCTTCACAATGGGCACGCCCGACGAATTGGAAGCTTTTGCCACTGCCATGAAGGAATCACAGAATGTTTGATCTTAGCGGCCGTACGGCCCTCGTAACGGGTGCCTCAGGCGGTATTGGGCGGGCGATTGCGCAGGCCTTGTCGGAATCAGGTGCCAAAGTTGCCCTCTCAGGCACGCGAGAAGCTGTGTTGGAAGAGGTTGCAGGCACGCTCAAGGGTGAAACGGCGATTGTGCCGTGCAATTTGTCTGATGCTGACGCTGTCGACGGGCTGGTTAAACGCGCTGAAGAGGCGATTGGGCCACTCGATATCCTGATCGCGAATGCGGGGATCACGCGTGACAAGCTGTTGATGCAGATGAAGGATGATGACTGGAATGACGTGTTGAACGTCAATTTGGGCAGCTATTTTCGCCTCACCAAGAGCGTAGTTCGGGGCATGATGAAGCGCCGGAGTGGGCGAATCATTGGCATTACCTCAATTGTTGGTGTGACCGGGAATCCTGGGCAATCAAACTATTGTGCCTCGAAAGCTGGCATGATCGGTTTCTCCAAATCATTGGCTCAAGAAGTCGCCAGCCGGGGCATTACGGTCAACACAATTGCCCCCGGATTCATCGAATCACCCATGACCAATGACCTGCCAGAGAAGCAGAAAGAGGCACTTTTGGGCCAAATTCCTTCAGGGCGCCTTGGACAGGGCTCAGATATCGCTGCGGCTGCCGTTTACCTTGCTTCCGCTGAGGCTGCTTACGTGACAGGCCAAACGCTTCATGTGAATGGCGGCATGGCTATGATCTAGTTTTCTGCTCCCTATTGGGAACAGGATTGTTGTATTCAAGGGCTTGGCTGTTTCGTTAAGTTTGTGCTAGTCGCAACATTAATGGTTCTTCTGAAGGGCCAGCCCCTCAGACATTTTTAGAGAGGTACCTCATGTCTGACGTTCTAGAACGTGTTAAAAAAATCGTTGTCGAAAATCTCGACGTTGAAGCTGATAAGGTAATCGAAGGCGCAAGCTTTATCGATGATCTGGGCGCTGACTCGCTCGACTTGGTCGAACTGGTCATGGCTTTTGAAGAAGAGTTCAATATCGAAATCCCTGACGATGTTCAGGAATCCATCCGTTCAGTTTCTGATGCGGTTACCCACATCAAAGCCCACGTCTAATTTAGCATAAGGGGCTCTTATGTCTGACCGCCGCGTTGTTATCACGGGAATAGGAATCGTCTCACCGCTTGCGATGGGTCGAGAAGCCACTTGGGAACGTATTCTCGAGGGTAAATCAGGGGCGCGACGCATTGATGTGTTCGATCCCAAGGATATGCCTTGTAAGATTGCGTGCCAGGTGCCGTGGAGCTCTGGACGTGGTGGCGGAGAGGGAGACCCTCATGCCTTCGATCCGAGCGAAGTTGTTTCTCCGAAGGAACTTCGCCGGATTGATGATTTCATCCTATATGCCATAGCGGCAGCGGATGAGGCCGTTGAAGATTCTGGCTGGAAGCCAGAAGATGTCGAAGATCAGGAGCGCACAGGCGTGATGATCGGCTCCGGCATTGGCGGCCTCGAATCCATCTATGAAACAGCGATCATTCTGCACGAAAAAGGGCCACGCAAAGTTAGCCCATTTTTCATTCCAGCAGCTTTGATCAATCTGGCCTCTGGCCAAGTATCCATTCGCCATGGCTTTAAAGGCCCGAACCACGCTGTTGTTACGGCGTGTGCCACAGGTGCCCACGCAATTGGTGATTCTGCGCGGCTCATCAAATATGGTGATGCGGACGTGATGTTCGCGGGCGGCGCTGAGGCGGTTATTGGCCAACTTGGCATCGCAGGTTTCTGCGCGGCGAAGGCCATGTCTACTGGCTTTAACGACACTCCTGAAAAAGCCTCACGCCCTTACGATAAAGATCGTGATGGGTTCGTGATGGGCGAAGGCGCGGCGGTTCTTGTGCTCGAAGAGTATGAGCATGCAAAAGCTCGCGGCGCGAAGATTTACGCTGAAGTCTCAGGCTATGGCCTGACGGGTGATGCACACCACATTACCGCACCTGCCGAAGGTGCAGAGGGCGGTTATCGCGCGATGAAAATGGCGCTTAAAAATTCCGGTATTGATCCAACAGAGATCGATTACATCAATGCGCACGGCACCTCGACACCGAAGGGTGATGAGGGTGAGGCAGGGGCCGTTGAACGTGCATTTGGCGACCATGCGAAGAATTTGTCGATGTCTTCGACGAAGTCTGCGGTTGGGCATTTGCTCGGTGCGGCAGGCGCGATCGAGACGGCATTTTGTGCGCTGGCTATTCGTGACCAGATCATGCCGCCAACTTTGAACCTCGATAATCCGAGCTTTGAAACCGTTATCGACCTCATTCCGAAGAAAGCCAAAAAGGGTCAGGTGCGTGCAACTGTCTCTAATAGCTTTGGATTTGGTGGAACGAACGCATCGCTGATCCTGCGAAAAGCTGACTGATTCGACTTTCTTTTGTCAGCCGTGGGTGGTTACTCTGGAGCGATCCAGAAACGTGTGAAGGCGCGCGCTCATGAAGTTTATCAAAGGCTTATTCTCTTTCATTTGCTTGATTGCGGTTTTTGCAGCTGCGGCTGCCGCAATCGGATGGTTGTGGATGCAGCATGAAATGGCGAAGCCGGGGCCATCTCTTAGTGAGACGGTGTTCTTGGTTGAGCCGGGTGAGGGTGTATCGACCGTCGCCAACCGCCTGCAGCGCGAAGGCATTATTCGTAACGCTGACCTCGTGAAAATTCAGGTGCGGATAGATGGCACCGAAAGCGCGATCAAAAGCGGTGAGTTTACGCTTCCAGCGCGGATGAGCATGGAAGACGTGCTGAATGCCTTGGTTGATGGCAAAGCGGTGATGCACAAAGTTACGCTTCCTGAAGGGCGCACGACAGCTCAACTTCTTGCGATAATTGAAGCCAATGATTTGCTTGCCGGGGAAATGCCTGACCCGTTGCCTGTCGAAGGAGAATTGCTGCCCGATACATATCTGTTTCAACGCGGCATGAAGCGTACCGATCTGATTGCGCGAATACGAAGATCTCAAGATAATCTGCTCGATGAGTTGTGGCCAAAACGTCAGGCTGGCTTGCCCGTTAAAACGCGCGAGGAGGCGATTATTCTGGCTTCTGTCGTGGAGCGGGAAACGGGCCTTGCTGCTGAGCGTCCCGAGATTGCAGGGCTGTTCACAACCCGTTTGTTGCGCGGAATGCGGTTGGAGAGCGACCCCACGATTATTTATGGCATCTCTCGCGGTGAACCCTTGTTGAACAAGTCTGGTCAGCGACGCACGCTCTACAGATCAGAGATAGACAAGAAAACCGAGTGGAATACCTATCAAATCGACGGCCTTCCGAAGACGCCGATTTGTAACCCCGGTCGTGACGCGATTGCGGCGGTACTCGACCCACCGAAAACGAAGAATATTTTCTTTGTGGCCGATGGGAAGGGCGGGCATTTGTTCGCTGAGACACTGGCGCAACACAACAAGAATGTGAGAGCATATCGCCGGTATGAGCGCGAGGAAATTGCGCGGGAAAGGGCAGGTGAATGAGCAAGCTATCAGGCATGACGGGTTTTGCCCGAGAAACGGGTGAGGCCGAGTGGGGCAATTGGGCGTGGGAAGCCAAGAGCGTGAATGGACGAGGGCTGGATGTTCGCATCAACACACCGCCGGGCTTTGACGCGCTTGAGCGAACATTGAAGGCGAGCGCTGCAAAACTGTTCACGCGCGGATCGTTGCAGGTCTCTTTACGGATTGAGATGAACGCACGTGAAGGCGATGTGACGGTGAATACCTCACTACTGCAAACATTGACTGACGCCGCACAAGACGCGCACGGAACAGGCCTGTCTGGAGAGGCGATAGCTACGCTGATGACCGTTAAAGGCGTCGTGGAGGCGGGAAGCCAATCCCTTCGTGACCTTGGTACTGATAAGGATGTGGTGAGCGTATTGCTGGCGGGCGGAGAGGCTGCGTTGAAAGGCTTAGCCGCAGCCCGCCATGAGGAAGGGCAAACGTTGGAGACGATTCTGAGCGATGCGTTGAGCCAGCTAGAAACGATCACTGCGTCATCAGCCAGTTATGCTGGGCAACAGCCTGAATTGCTGAAGGTGCGTCTTGAAAAGCAACTCGCCGAACTTGGCGCGGGCGACAAAGTGGACGCAGACCGGCAGGCGGCAGAGATTGCGCTCGCAGCGGCCAAAGCCGATGTTCAGGAAGAGCTTGATCGCTTGGTTGCGCATATCGAGACGGGGCGCAGCTTGTTGGCAAAGGGATCTCCCGTCGGGCGGAAATTGGACTTTTTGGCTCAGGAATTGAACCGTGAGGCCAACACATTGTGCTCAAAATCTATCAGTCTGGATTTGACGAATGCGGGACTCGGCCTCAAAGGAGTGATTGACCAGTTTAAGGAGCAGTCAGCCAATGTCGAATGAGCAAATGGGAAACCGCAGAGGCCTGATGCTTGTCTTGTCCAGCCCGTCTGGCGCAGGGAAAACGACCTTGTCCAAAATGTTGCTGGATGAATTTGACGATGTGAATTTGTCAGTGTCAGCAACGACGCGCCCGCCGCGCCCGAATGAGGTGGACGGCGTAGACTATAATTTCAAAACGGTCGATTCGTTCAAAGAGATGATTAAGCGACGCGAGTTTCTTGAGTGGGCGCATGTGTTTGACAAATACTATGGCACGCCGCGTGCCGACACCGTCGCCAAGCTCGAATCGGGTGAGGACGTTTTGTTCGATGTGGAC
The DNA here is from genome assembly GCA_033851975.1 of Hyphomonas sp. GTDB lineage: Bacteria > Pseudomonadota > Alphaproteobacteria > Caulobacterales > Hyphomonadaceae > Hyphomonas. Next base: position 576,061 of record JAWSVJ010000002.1, read on the forward strand.
TGGCAAGGCGCAGATGCTTTGCATGACCAGATGCCGCGCGATGTTGTGTCCGTGTTTATTTTGCCGCCATCTATTGAGGTGCTTGAGCAACGGCTCGCCGCGCGCCCTGGCTCTACGCCGGAGATTGTCGAGCGACGCATGGTGGACGCCCAAAGAGAGATAATGCATTGGCGCCGTTACGATTATGCGGTGATCAATGACGACCTCGACGCGGCGTATCAGCGATTGCGCCGGATACTTTTGGTCGAGCGTTTGAAGCGTTTGCGGCAATTGGATCTGGAAGATCATGTTCGCGTTCTGTTAGGCGAAGCATAAATCTACAGTTGCGACGCCCGCTTACGGTGTCTTTTTCTTGACTTGTGACATGAGCGTGGGACTCTGCGCGAACTAGGGCCATGAGTCTCTGGTGGTGTGCGCGATTGAGGGTTGGAAACGTTTTCAAATCGTTGCTGGAATTTAAAGGCAAAGGGCTTTTCGGCCCGACACAATCACTCGTTTCATGTCTCAGAGTGTTTGTGTGAAGTTCTCGACATTGTTCGGGAATGGAGAGGGGAAAATATGTCATCACTCATCAAATCAATAACGGAGCTAGCTGGCCCTGCTGTCATTAGCGCAGTTGCAGGCAAGCTCGGCGAAAGCGAATCTGGCGTTGCCAAAGCCATCGGGGCGCTAATTCCAACTATATTGTCGGGCATGGTCGAAAAAGTTGGCAGCGAAGAGGGATTGGGCAGTCTGTTCGGCACGCTCAGCGCGCCAGAAACTGGTGGGTTTCTTGACGATTTAGGCGGCCTCGTTGGTGGCGGAAATCTTGCGCAGGGCGACCCACGTGACGTTGCTGGTGGGCTTATCGGCTCAATGTTTGGCGACAAGGTCGGTAGCATTTTGAGCGCGGTTGCCAGCTTGGCGGGCTTTAGCGAAAAAGGGTCCGCAGGCGGACTTCTCGGTTTAGCCGGGCCGTTGGTCATGGGCTTTCTTGGGAAGAAAATCGCAACTGAGGGGCTGAGTGCGTTTGGTTTGAAAGACTTGCTTCTGGGTGAGAAGGATGAAGTTTACGGCGGGGTACCGCCAGCAATTGCCGGGTTAATTGGCGTGACCCCGGCCGCTGCTGCGCCTGTGGCTGCAACTGCAGCGGCCACGACGGCCACAGCCACGGCGGCGCCCGTTGCTGCGGGAAGCGTCGGTTGGCTGAAATGGGTTATCCCACTCATAGCCATTGGAGCGCTGGGCTGGTGGCTACTGCGCGCAGGTAAGGTCGCGCCGGTATCGAAAGATGATCATGTCATAGCTGCGCATAATGATGCTGACATTACGGCGAGTACTGAAGTTGACGACTATGATGACAGCCACGCCGAATTGGCGAAAACAGTAGACAACACTGCGAACGGCGCATTGGAGGCGGTGGACGACACCGCAGCTGAACACGTGGCTGACCCTGTAGTTGAGTTGGTTGAAGAGGTTGTCGTCGAGGTCATTCCTGACGACGCTGAAGAGACGGCGGATGCTTTGACCGAAGCTGTTGATGACGTAGATCTGTCTTCGGTTGTTCCCGGGCTCGATTTGACTGAATTCTCTGATGGCGTTGAAGGAAAGCTGGTCCGGTTTATCGAGTCAGATACCGAGCCGTGCACTGTAGCGGGATGCTGGTTCACCATGGACCGGCTGACATTTGAAAGCGGATCATCTCGCGTGGATATAGACCGGTCGACAGACCAGCTTAATAAGATCAAAGCGATCATGAATGCCTATCCGACACTTAACCTAAAGTTTGGCGGGTATACGGATAATACGGGCGATGTTGCATCCAATTTGGCGTTGTCTCAGCATCGCGTTGAATCTGTTGTCACAACGCTTGTTGGCATGGGAGTCGACGGTGGGCGGATGAGCGCTGAAGGTTATGGGGTCGAGTTCCCCGTTGCAAGCAATGATACACCGGAAGGGCGCGCGCAGAACCGCCGAATTGATGTGCGGGTGAAGCAGCGCTAACCGTGGCCTGAGAACGAAAATAGAGACGGCCCCGCATCATGGATGTGGGGCCGTTGTTTTTGCGGGCTATGCCAAGCTCGTGGCCATGCGTTCAAACTCTGCTTGGGTGAGCGTTTCGGCGCGGGCGGTTGGGTCAATGTCTAGCTCCTCGAGCCAATCAGCGGCTTTCATCTCGCGGCGACGGGCCAGCGGCTTGAGGGCAGCGCGAAGCATTTTACGGCGTTGACCAAAGGCGGCGCCCGTAACTTGTTCCAGCAAGTCGAGCCGTTCGAAGCGTTTGTCTTCTGGCAGTGGTTTCAGCACAACAACGGCGCTATCGACCTTCGGCGGCGGCTTGAATGCGCCGGGGGGCAGGGTGAAAGACAGATGAGGTGTCATCACCGCGTGGGTGAGCACGGCGAGGCGACCGTAATGGCGATCATTGGGCTTGGCACAAATACGTTCGGCGACTTCTTTTTGGAACATGAGGGCCATGTCGCCACGCCAATTGCCAGCCTTTAGCCAATTGATCAGAAGGGGCGTACCAACATTGTATGGAAGGTTCGCGATGATTAGCGCCGGGGTTTTTGCCCCTATCTCTGCGAGTAGGTCTTCCCAATGTACTTTGCGGGCGTCTTTTTGGTGTACGATAAGCTTGCCAGATTTCGCCTCGGGCCAATCTTGCAGGGCGGTGGCAAAGCGTTCGTCGGTCTCGACCGCGATGAGCTTCTCGGCACCCGCATCCAGAATGGCGCGGGTGAGGCCGCCCGGGCCGGGGCCAACTTCAATAACGGTTCGTCCCTCAACCGGGCCAGTCGCGAGCGCCGCGCGAGATAGAATGTTGGGGTCGAATAAAAAATGTTGTCCCAAGGCTTTGCGCGCAGGGGCTTCGGTTAAGCCGGGGCGGTGGGTGTCGGGTTCGTCGCTCATGAGGCGGCCTTTCGATTGTTGGCGATCATGCGCGCTGAATGGAGGGCCGCTATGAGGCTATCGGGGCGACAGGACCCGGCTGTGGCAGCGTCATAGGCGGTGCCGTGATCAGGGCTTGTGCGCACGATAGGCAGGCCCAGCGTGATGTTGACGCCGCCCCACATATCGAGGGTTTTTACGGGTATCAGGCCCTGATCATGCGTCATGGCGATGACGGCATCAAACTGCCCGGACAAGGCCTCTGCAAACACCGTGTCGCCGGGGCGAGCGTCTGACATATTGATGCCGTTTGCCCGGAGCTTTGCGGCCGCCGGATTGATGATGTCTCGTTCTTCTGTGCCGATGGTTGCGTTTTCGCCAGCGTGGGGGTTCAGCCCGGTGAACGCGATGTTGGGGGCAGGTACGCCAAAATCGTTTACGAGCGCGCCATGCACGAGGGTTCCCAACTCGACAAGCGCACCTGTGTTTAGGGCTGAGGGTACGTCTTTCAGTGGCATGTGGATGGTTGCTAGGGCGACGCGTAGGCCGCCGCCGGTCAGCATCATGACGGGGCGATAGGAGCGATCAGATGTTCGGCAAAGTTCTGCGATGAATTCGGTATGGCCCGGATGAGCGAAACCAGCGCCATAGAGCAGGGCTTTATTGATCGGGTTTGTCACGAGACCGGCGACCTCATTGGTCTGAGCTAATCGTACCGCGCTCTCAATTGAGGCAATTATCGCTGGAGCGGCTTTCGCGTCTGGTGAGCCTGCTTGAATGGTAGGGACATCCGTAAGCGCCAAGACCGGCAGCGCGTCTGCAAATGCAGTGGCAGCTTCAGACGGCGCATTGATGCGGACAACGGGAACTTGGTGCTCGTAAAGCTCAGGTGCGCCAATCACGAAGAAGGGCGAATCCGCTGTTGATTTCAGCTGTTTCCACGCCGCGCAGGTAATCTGCGGCCCACACCCAGCGGGGTCGCCCATCGTGACGGCGAGTGGAAGGTTCTGCACAGAGGTCATTGGCGCGATGTCGCGCCAAATCGCTGCGAAGGCAAGGGATTAGTTATACAGAATGGTCGCTTCACGGCGCATATCGCGCAGTTCGCGTTGTGAGATCAGGCCTAGCTCGTCATTTTTGAGTGTCGCTTTCAGGTCATCGCGAGACGGCAAAGCCTCAGCACCGTCCTTGCGGCTACAGACATAAAGCACAGCTAATCCACCGGTCGAGGCGGTGATCTCTGTTGGTGAGCCGACCTCGGTGGCCAAAACAGACGCTTTACCCTCAGGGCCCAAATCATCGATATTGATGTCTTCCAGAGAAGAGGCGCGCAGGCTCGATTTGCTGTTGGCGACTGATTTCACGTCATCGCAGGACTCGATGGTTTCGATCGCGGCTTTTAGATCAGTGTCATCACTTGCCGATGTCGCGAGACGAATGAGGTCAACTTTTGTCGTTAGCTTTGTGGGTTCGCGCTTATTGGCGACTTGTAGGATGTAGATGCCATTGGTCACAATGATCGGATCCAGAACGCCGGGTTGTGTTATCCCAGACACCGCAGCGGAAAGTTCTTCTGACAAATCTTCAGGGGAGATCCAGCCCATATCGCCGCCTGTTGCCGCCGTTGGGGCAGAAGATAGACGCTGCGCAGCAACGCGGAAATCGGCGCCTTGGCGAAGCTGGTCGACGATTGTGCCAGCGGCTTGTGTGGCCTGCTCAAGCGTTTCAGCGTCTGGAGCGTAGAGGAAAATCTCAGATACGCGGAACTGGGTTTTCTTTGAAGCGAGGCGAAGGCGACCGAGGCGATCTTCTACTTGGTTATCGGAGATGCGAATACGGCTGCCATAGAGGCCGCTCATAATGCGGCTCCACGCGATCTCAGCGCGCATCTGATCTTCAAGGCTTGAAGGGTTCACACCCGCGGCGAGCAATTGTTGGCGTAGTGAGTCTTCGGTGAGGCCACCTTGTCCAGCCATTTGGGCGACGGAGGCAGAGACTTCTTCAGGAGCGACTTCGAGTTCGAACTCTGATGCTTTTTGCATTTGCAGATTTTCGTCGATCAATTGCTCGAGCGCCTGACCGGTTATCTGCTGAATTTGTTCTTGTGTCGGCTGTTGACCACCCATGCCGAGCAGCATGAAGCGGGCGCGTTGCCGAACGTCTGAATAGGAGATGGGTTTATCGTTCACGATCGCAGCGATGCCTTCCAATGGAAGACGAGACGTCTCTGTTTCGGACTGAGCGATGGCCGTGCCAGAGACAAGACCTGTAGCAGTCAAAGTAAGAACGGATGCAGCGAGTAGCAAATGACGTATCATCAAATTCCTCCAAATGGCGCCGAAGGGCACCCGGATATAGTCCAGAGAACCATACAAGACCTGCAGGTTCGTGCAATCGGTCTGCACAGCAATGCCTGTTTTCTTACAAAAATTTGAGAAACGAGCGGATGCGATGCAGTGAAAAGTTAGTCAGGTCGAATCAGTCAAATTCGCTCGACCCAGCTCCTCCTACCGTCTTTAGACTAAAACGGAACTGGAAGTTTTCAGATGGGCCTAGGGTTCGGTCACTAATCTCGGACCTTGTGTAGACGATTTCAAAGCGTGAACAATCATCTTCATAGGCGACACCGAGCTCTTGTTGAGCGTTCAAATTGTTTGTGATGTCTCTGAGTTGGCCGAAAATTACCGAGTATCTGTCGGTTACTTTCATTTCACCGCGCATCAAGAAGCCTTCGTCGTTCGCGCCTGTTGGGCTGATCCGGCTGTCGATTTTATAATACTGCCCGACTGTTCGAAGACGTTTGTAGTGTGATGTGAACGAGAGATCTATACGGTTGGGATTGAAATCGTCATCGACGCGAACCCGTGTGTCGATCCGAAGGGCGGAGCCAAAGTCCGCAGATAGCGTGCTGACCCAGTCTGATTGGGTGCCTTGTAGGTTTGATAAGGCATTGAATTGGTCGTCAGGGCGAGCCCGCCAGCGCCGCCCGACCGTGCTGCTTATGTCCACGCCATTTTTCCAGAGCATACGCATGGAGAGGCCCGCGGCCATTTTAGCGTCACCTTCAAACAGGTCGTAGTTTCCGAATCCATTGGCTTCGAACAGGCTGCTTTCATCATATTCGTAGAGCAGGCTGTCTTCTATAGGCAGGATGCTTTCATTTGTGTTCGACATTCCCCACGCGGCCATCACAGTCGGTTCGAGTAGGATGTCGAAGGATTTCCCCGGGCGGTACATTGGGTAAGCGAGGCGTGCGCCGACATTGCCGACCACGCGCGAAACGCTGTCATCACCAGAGACATCTTCGTCCAATGCGTAATAGTCGCCTCGAGCTTCGGCAAAAGGCTCGAACGTCAGCCCGAGCGGTAGGACGTTCATGTCTGACCATTCCGCGCCGATACTTGCACGCTGGCTGTCTGCGCCTGAAGCGCGCGTTAGGAAGGCCGTGGAGGCGTTGACGCTGGCGAAACCCAAATTGCCAAGGTCGAAATATTTCTCACCAAAGAAAAGCGGCGCGGTCGTAGGCAAAGCGGCGTCGTCATCAATACCGCGAAGGCCTTGGAAATCCAGCAGCGCCACGTCAGCATAGTATGTGTCGCCTTGGCCTGTCGCGAAGAGTTGCGAGAGTAGGCGGCGTGGCTGGCTCCAATAGAGGCCACGTCTGTCGTTTTGGCCGTCCAGATCATAGCGGCGGTCATATAGGTCATCTGTCTGGCGTTCGACGCCAAAACCCCATTTCCATTGTTCGTTGATGGCGAAGAGGCCGTTGCCGTAAACATGGCCCCGAAACTTCTCTTCTCCGAACCGCTCGCCGTCGCTGTCAAACTCTGCCTCGTGAGTGAAGCTAGTGTTGATGTTGATGGCGCCGGAGTAGAATTTCTTGCGGTAATCTAGCTCCATCATCGGGTTTACATTCGCTGCAAATAGCGGCGCGACTGTAAGGTCAGATGATTCTGAAAGGGCCCAGTAATAGGGCTGTTTATAAAATGCCCCCAATTTGGACGATAAACCACCATTGGGCACGAGCAGGCCGGATCTACGTTCAGATGACGGGTCCGGATGGGCCAAGTAAGGCAGGTAGAGCACTGGGAAGCCAGCGATTTCGATGACGGCGTCACGATAGCTCATCATCTGCGATTCTTTGTCCAATACGGCGCGGCGCGCGCGGATCGACCATGTAGGCATTACGTTTTCTTCACAGATCTCGCAGGCCGTATAGATAACTTGCTCCAGCGCATCGATACCGTTGCTTTGGCGGATCGCTGCGTTGGCGGCGACGGTCGCGCCATCTGCCAGTCTCGCGCTGTAGCCGATGACGTAACCGTCTGTGAGGCTGGAATCGACTTCGATCTCGTCGGCAAATTGCTGTGACCCGTCGGCCTCGATGATGACGACGTTGCCGTTGGCGCGGACTTTGTCTGTCGTTTTGTTGTAGACTAGCCGATCAGCGCGAAGCACGCGGCCCTGATAGGCCACTTCGACATTGCCCTCTGCGATAACTGAATCGTCGTCTGGGTTCTCAAAGACGACGTCTGCTTCCAGAATAACAGCTTCAGTGGGGCCGATAGACTCTTGTTTCTGCGCCGTAGCCAAAGGCATAAGCCCTGTCACCGCCCAAAGAGCGGCGGCATAAGGTTTCCAGTTTGCCAACGTGGCCTCCACTTCGGTCTCGGCTGGCGGGCTTAGTGCCTCGCCAATCGTACAAGAATAGTCCCGTTTGACTTAGAGGTGCAAACTGTATGCGTCTAGAGAGTGCAGTGATGTGACTGAAGTTTCATATGCTTCCCATGGTAAAAGGGTCACAAATCGGGCTTAAACTACGCGGCTGGCAAGGCCGCCAGCGAAGGTTTGCGCCTCGCCTAGAAGCTCCAATTCGATCAAGATTGCTGCGCATCGGTGAGCCCCAATTCCCGCGCTACGGGCCAATTCGTCAATCGGCATGGGATGGGGGGACAACGCCTCACGGACCTGATCAATCTGGCTTTGTGGAATGTCTGGCTCTATCGCCTCATAGAGCCAGTCTGTGGGCCGACCCGCTTCAAGCCCTAGTGGTGATAGTGTTTCCAATACTTCCAACACGTCACTGGCATCGCGGACGAGAGCAGCCCCTTGGCGGATAAGGTTGTTGGTGCCGCTGGCGCGCGGATCGAGGGGGGAACCGGGCACAGCCATAACTTCACGTCCCTGTTCGCCCGCCACACGCGCGGAGATGAGCGATCCGGAGCGTTCCGCCGCCTCAACCACGATGACACCGCGCGAGAGGCCCGTGACGATGCGATTGCGCCTCGGGAAGTCTCTCGCGCTGGCGCGATAGCTGAAATATGGCTCGGCGATGATGAGGCCTTTGGCAGCGATCTCGGCATAAAGGCGCTCATGCTGGCGGGGGTACATATGGTCGATGCCACCGCCCAGGACGGCGATGGTGCCTGTCTCTAGCGTTGCCGCATGGGCTTCCCCGTCAATGCCGAGTGCGAGGCCTGAGACGATTGTGTAGCCAGACTGACCGAGTTCTGCGGCCATATCTCGGGCCATTTTTCGACCTGCCGCTGAGGCGTTGCGCGCGCCGACGATCGCGACGGTTTGCCGAGCGGCCAATTCGGTTCGGCCCATTACTGTAAGGACGGGCGGCGGAGCACCGATGGCGCGTAGTAATTGAGGATAAGCTGGCTCGCAGCTTGCCAAGATGCGGGCGCCATAGGCCTGTGTGGCGTCGATTTCACCTTGCACTTCATGTTCGGGCGGCGCGACGAGTGGTTTTTTGCGTCCTGCTTTCTTGGCGAGATCTGGCAGCGCGACGAGGGCATTGGTCGGCGTTTCATACCGGGCAATCAATTGCTCGAAGGTAACGGGGCCGATATTCGGCGTTCGGGCGAGGCGCACCCAATCCCTCAATTCATCTGTAGATAGTTCTCTCTGGCTCATTCAGCCGTTTTATCAGCCTTTTTTCCACCAAAGCGAGGCTCTTCGCCTCTCAGGAGACGTCGCAAGTTTGCACGGTGCGTAAAGAAGACGAAGATGGAGAGGCCAGTAAGCCCGATCAGGATGAACTCCCGGCGCTCTCCTAGCAGCCATGCGCCCGGCACAACGAGCGCTGCCGCGACGAGGGCCGCGAGCGATGAAATGCGAGTAAGCGCGAACAGCGCGATCCATGTGGGTAGGGCGATGAAAAAGCCCGGCAGGCTGACGAATGGCAGCAGACCAGCGTAAGTTGCCACGCCCTTGCCGCCTTTGAATTTGAGCCAGATTGGGTAGCAATGCCCAACAAAGGCCATCGCGCCCGCCACCATGCCAACGTTTGCGCCTGCGAGCTTGGTGAACGCCAGTGCGACGAGGCCTGCTTTCAAACTGTCGAGCAAAAGGGTTACTATGGCGAGATCTTTGCGGCCTGTGCGCAGCACATTGGTTGCTCCGATATTGCCAGAGCCAATGTCGCGAATGTCGCCGAGGCCTGCCATGCGCGTGATGACGAGGCCAAAGGGGATAGAGCCTGCGAAATATCCGCTGACTCCAGCTAGCAAGAACCACATCCATTCGGTCATATATGCCTATCCCTCAAACAAGTTCATCCAGCTTTGTGTAGGCGGCGTCCCGCGAGGCGGCAAGGGCGCTTAGCGGCTGGCGACTAACTCGCCGTCGACGAAAGTCTGTATGGCACGGCCCTGAAGGTGCTTGCCGTCAAACGGAGAGTTGAGCGAGCGACTGACCAAATCTTCGCGTTCGCAATACCAAGGCTTGTTCGGATCAAACAGGATGAGGTCTGCCGGCGTGCCCTCGCTGAGACGCCCTTGAGGGAGGCCAAGGATATCCGCCGGGCGGTTGGTCACCGGGCCGAGCGCTTCAAGCAGCGTTAGCGCACCGTTCTGCACGAGCGTGAGCAAGGCTGAAAGCGTGGTCTCCAGCCCAGCAGCGCCGAAGGCGGCTTCGCTGAACGGCAGGCGCTTCTCTTCTGGTGGCTGTGGGTCATGGGCTGACACAACGGCGTCGATCTCACCGGCTTTGAGCGCCGCGATCATTGCGTCGCGCGTGTCTGCATCACGGAAGGGCGGGTTCACTTTGCAATAGGTTAGGTAGTCGTCGACATCGCCTTCATTGAAATAGAGGCTGTAGGCCGCAATCGTTGTAAACACGTCGGCGCCGCGTGCTTTGGCGGCGGCGATGAGTTCTAGCGTGCGCGGGGTTGAGGCTTGATCGACGATGAGGCGGCATCCGGTGGCTTCGGCGAGGGTGAGGTCTCGCGCCGCGCCGATCCATTCGGCTTCTGGCGCCATGCCGCTGAGGCCGAGGCGGGAGGCGAGCGCGCCCGCATTCATGACGCCCGAGCCTGTAAGTGTCGTCTCATCAGGGCGGGACATAATCGTAGCGTCGCGACTGGCTGCGTAGCTCATCGTGCGTTTGAGGATGGAGGAGTTGGTCACCGGTTTGTCGCCATTGGTGAAGAGAATTGCGCCAGCTTCCGACATCAGACCAATCTCGGCCATAGACTCGCCCTTGAGGCCCGTTGTGAGGCCGCCAGCAGGGTAGATCTTCGCTTTGGCTGTGTCGCGTGCGCGGTCTTCAATGAACCGCACGAGCGCGACGCCATCGATGACCGGCTGGGTGTCGGGCATAACGACGAAGCTGGTGACACCGCCGGATAGGGCCGCGTTAGAGGCTGTTTCGAGCGTCTCTTTGTATTCGTCGCCCGGTTCACCCGTTTTGACGCGCAGATCAATAAGGCCCGGTGCGAGGCAGAGGCCGCCAGCGTCGATACGTTCGCCCGTCGTTTTGAGGGATGAAGCGTCGGCAGAGATGGCGGCGATGATGCCATCCTTGATGCGGATTGCGCCCATCTCGTCACGGCCTGTGGCGGGGTCTAGAAGGCGGGCATTCTCGATAATGTAGTCCATGCTATTTGCCCCCCGCGAGAAGGTGGAGAATGGCGGAGCGCACGGCAACCCCCATCTCGACTTGCTCTGTGATGACTGATTGCGGGCCGTCGGCGATGGCGCTTTCGATCTCGATGCCGCGGTTCATTGGGCCGGGATGCATAACTGTTGCATCAGGCTTGGCGCGGGCAAAGCGATCTGTGGTGAGGCCGAAATAGCGGAAGTACTCGCGCCGGCTTGGCAGGAACGCGCCGTCCATGCGCTCTAGCTGAAGGCGCAGCATCATCACGACATCAGCGTCTTCCAGCGCGGCGTCAAAGTCTGTGGTGGCGGCGTGTGCGCCCCATGTTTCGGTGCCGGAGGGTAGCAGTGTCTTCGGGCCGCATAGTGTGATCTGCGCGCCCATCAGGTGCAACGCTTTGGTCGTCGAACGTGCAACGCGACTGTGGGCGATGTCGCCGCAAATGACGACTTTGAGCCCTTCGATCCGGCCCTTGGCGCGGCGGATGGTCAGGGCATCGAGTAGCGCCTGCGTCGGATGTTCATTGGTGCCGTCACCTGCATTGACCACTGCACAATCCACCTTGCGAGATAGCAGCTTCGGCCCGCCAGAAGCCGAGTGGCGCACCACCAGCGCATCGGGGCGCATGGCATTGAGCGTCATGGCTGTGTCGATGAGGGTTTCGCCTTTTTTTACGCTCGAATTGGCGATGGGCATGTTGACCACATGGGCGCCGAGGCGTTTGGCGGCGATTTCGAAACTACTCATCGTACGTGTTGAGTTCTCGAAAAATAGGTTCACCACCGTGCGCCCGATTAGAATGGGCTCGAGCTGTTTGCCTGCGCGTGTTGCGTCAGCGTAGCTGTCTGCCAAGTCCAGTATAAGCGAAATATCTAGGGGGTGGAGTCCTTCGATTCCGAGCAAATGCGCGTGATCGAATGTGTGCTGATATGCCTGTTGGCTCATCGGTGTCCCTTCGGATTTTTGGCGGTGTAGGCCCGATTCCGAGAGTCTGCAAGTCTCAGGCCTCGGTGAATTGCATCAGGACGAACCAAAGCAGGGGCATTGTGACCATTGCGAGTAGAGTTTGGACGGCGATCAGATTGGCGCTGAGCGGGGCATCGCCGCCGAGTTCTCGCGACAGGATAAAGCCGCTAATCGCCGTGGGCGTTGAGGCGCAAATCAGCACGATGAAGAGTGATGTGCCGGTTAGGCCGAACGCGAAAGCAGCGCAAATGGCGATGATGGGAAGCCCGATCAAGCGAACAAGCGCCCAGAAGAATGTCGGGATGCCCGCGCGTTTCAGCGCTGACATGTTGATGCCTGCGCCGGCCGACAATAGGCCGAGTGCGATGGCGGCTTGGGCGAGGATGCGTAGCGTCTCATCGGCTACAGAGGGCAATGGGATGTTGAGCAATGCGAGGCTGATGCCGATGATGCAGGCGATGATAATCGGGTTGCGGGCGAGCGCAGCGATGGGACGTTGGCGCGGCTTACCCGTCGAATCAGCGTGCGCCATGAGGCCGTAGACCGAGAGAACATTGGCCGCTGGGATCATCGCAGCAGCGGCGAGGGTAACGAGGGCGAGTCCTTCGGCGCCGAACAAGCTCTCGCCCAGTGAGAGCGCGACGAAGGTGTTCCAGCGCGAGTTGGATTGGATGATGGAGCCGACAGCTGGACGCGGGAGGCCGGGCCAGAGGCGGGCGAGGAAGCCGAGGACGAACAGGGTTAGCTGGCCGATGATGAGTGCGCCTGCGAGCAGCCAAGGCGCGTCGCTGAAGCCAGTAGAGGCTAGTGCGCGAACGACCAGCGCGGGCAACAGGATAAGGTAGGCGAGACGTTCAATAGAGCGCCACCCTTCAGGCGTGATCCAGCCTCGCCAGCCGATGAAGCGACCTAGCGCAACGACGAGAACGATCGGAAGCAGGGCGGCGAGGAAGCCGCTCAAGACTGGTGCTCCAGCCGGTCCATTGCGGCCTTCAGGATGATGGCGGCGGCGGAAGCGTCGATGATCTCAGCGCGGCGGCGGCGGGAGAGGTCTGCAGCGATCATGGCGCGCTCCGCTTCGGCGCTGGAAAGGCGCTCATCCTGTAGCAGTATCGGCAGATCACGCTGCTGGCAGATATTGTGCGCGAGGGCGCGGGCCGACTGAACGCGGGGGCCTTCTGAGCCGTCCATATTGAGCGGTAAGCCGATGACGAGACCAACGGCGCCGCGTTCGTCATAGACCTCAAATAATCTTTTTAGGGCGGGGGCCAATTTTTTACCGCGCTGGATGGTCTCCACAGGCGTCGCGATCATGCGTAGGCCATCGCACGCGGCGAGGCCGAGCGTTTTTGTGCCGGGGTCGATACCGATTATAACACCGCGCTTGGGGAATGAGGAAAAGTCGGTCAGAGCCATAGCGCTTCACTTAGCGTCTTGAAGTGGTTCTGCCTATGGCGTATCGGCAATGACAACAGATTTGCCCCGGAGGCCCCCATGAGCGTTACCAAGGATGATGTCCGCAAAGTTGCCCGCCTGTCGCGGATCGCTGTGCCTGATGAGCGTCTTGAAGAATTGGCCGGGGAGCTGAATGGCATTATGGGCTGGATCGATCTGTTGAATGAGGTCGATATTGAAGGCGTTGAGCCAATGACATCTGTAGTAGCGACCACTTTACCATTGCGGGATGACGTCGTCACAGACGGCAATATTCGGGACAAAGTTCTGGCCAATGCGCCGAGCAGTGAAGACGGATTTTTCGTGGTTCCCAAGGCTGTCGAATAGCGCGCAGACGCGTGCAATAACGGGCAGTTCGGTGCGCTTTGAGGCGTTCTTGACGTTTTTTGAAGGTTTTTGTGGGCATTCTGCTGCCAATGACTGATCTTTCGCGCACTTTCTCCAAATCGAACATTTTCACCCTGGTGAGATTTCTGCTCGTCGGCGGAATAGCGGGCCTTGTCCATATTTTGGGCGTGGTGCTGTTTACGGCGGTTTGGCCGGTTCATCCGATTTTGGCGAACACGTTCGGATTCTTGATGGCGTTCTGCTTCTCAAGCGTCGGGCACATGATGTTCACCTTCAAAGTCACCGAGAGACGCGCGCAGGCGGTGGGGCGGTGGTTTATCGTTTCATTCTCTGCGCTGCTGGTGAGCGACGGGGTTCTGCATGTGCTGGCCGAGATGCTGCACTGGTATTTGCCGCTGGTTCAGGGAATAGCGATTGCTGTGATCCCGTGTGTTTCGTTCATGGCTGGGAAACTTTGGGCGTTTCAGCCCGCGCCTAAGCCAGCACTGAACCAAGCCTAGGTCTCGTCTTCGGTTTCTGATTCCGTTTCAGCTTTCGGGTCCCATTTATAAATCGATTTGATGGTGCAGTGGTCGAAATCGTGCTGGTCGCCATTGCTGAATACGCTGTCAGACACGATGAGTTTGTCGCTAGCGCGCAGGCAGCCTGAACCCTTAGTGTCAAATCCGATGCGTTCGGCGTGGCTGAGATTGAAACAAGTGCCGAAGGTTTCGATCAAGAAATGGTCGCGGCCTTCTTCAACGATGACTGTGTCACGTGTGGTTTTGCCGAAGCCATCAATGCTGGAGGCAAAGCAGATCTTGTCGGTTTGCTCGCCGAGCCTAGCGTCTTCCGCAAATTGGGCGGCGCCGCGAACGCGCTTTTCTCCTTCGGGGGCGGAGGCGCAGGCGGCGAGGAGTAGGGCGGAAAGTGGGAGAACGAGATGTTTCATAGCGTTTCACCTTTCAAAGTTTGACCTACGATGCCAAGAAAAGGCGCTGTTGTGAAGGCGATCAGCGCTCACAACCCCTTGAACTTTTGGCCCAAGACGTCATAGCAAGGGGCAGAGAATTGAACGCAGGTGCCCGTAATGACCGAACTGACAAAACTGACCCTTGCTGAGGCGCTGGATGGCCTTGCTGCGAAGGAGTTTTCCTCGCGTGAACTGACCAGCAGTTTTGTGCAGGCAATCGAAGATGCGCGCGCGCTGAACGCCTATGTGGTGGAGACACCGGAGAAGGCGTTGGCAATGGCGGATGCATCTGATGCGCGCCGGGCCAAGGGTGAAGCAGGCGCACTGGATGGCGCGCCGCTGGGCATCAAGGATTTGTATTGCACCGAGGGCGTTCGCTCGACCGCGTGCAGCGCCATATTGGGCGACTTTATCCCGGCCTATGAATCCACTGTGACCCAGAACCTCTGGAATGATGGCGCGGTGATGCTCGGCAAGCTGAACATGGATGAGTTCGCGATGGGCTCCTCAAACGAGACATCGCATTTTGGGCCTGTCACAAACCCGTGGCGCCGCAATGGCGACGATAGCAAGCTGACACCGGGCGGATCGTCTGGTGGGTCGGCGGCGGCGGTTGCTGGTGATTTGTGCCTCGCGGCGACGGCGTCTGATACGGGTGGCTCAATTCGTCAGCCTGCGGCGTTTACGGGTACGGTTGGGATTAAGCCGACTTATGGCCGGGCGAGCCGTTATGGCATGTTTGCGTTTGCATCATCACTCGACCAAGCCGGGCCGATTGCGAAGACCGTGGAAGACAGCGCTATCCTGCTGCAATCCATGTGTAGCTATGACGCTAAAGACTCCACGTCTCTGAATGTTGAGACACCGAATTGGCGCGCGGATTGTACGAAAGGCATTAAGGGCATGCGTATTGGCATCCCGAAAGAATACCGCCTTGACGGACTGTCTGATGAAGTTGATGCGATGTGGAACCAAGGCATTGAATGGCTGAAAGCCGCTGGCGCAGAGATTGTGGATATCACCCTGCCGCACACGAAGTATGCATTGCCTGCCTATTACATTGTGGCCCCAGCCGAGGCGTCTTCAAACCTCGCCCGGTATGACGGGATGCGTTATGGCGCGCGGGTTGAGGGTGGCAATCTGACTGAGACCTATGAGGGCACACGCGCCGCTGGGTTTGGCGAAGAAGTGCAGCGCCGCTTGATGATCGGCACCTATGTGCTGTCGTCTGGTTATTATGATGCGTATTATCTGCGCGCGCAGAAAGTGCGTACAAAGATTTTGCATGATTTCGTTGATGCGTTTGAAAGCTGTGATGCTATCTTGACGCCGACCTGCCCAAGCCCGGCCTTTGCGTTTGGTGAGAAGTCTGGTGACCCGGTTGAGATGTATCTCAATGACGTGTTCACCGTGACGACGAACCTTGCAGGGCTGCCGGGGATTTCGGTTCCGGCTGGCTTGTCATCCAATGGATTGCCGCTTGGCCTTCAAGTGATCGGCAAGGCGTTGGATGAGGCGAGCTGCTTCCAAGTGGCGGGCGAGATTGAGCGTGCTGCGGGCTTTGTGGCCAAACCGGAGAAGTGGTGGTAATATCCACCTATGGTTTTACGATTGCTAGAGGTTGTAGGCGGTATTGCCCTCATTGGGCTTTCTGTTCTGATGTTTATGCGCAACGATGTCGAAGGAGACCGAGGCCAGATCTTCAAGGCCTTCATCTTCGTTCTTGGCGCTTCTTTTCTGCTTAAAGCCGCGCTGAATCAACGCGGACAAGACAAGCGAAATCTCGAAGCCTTTAAAAAAATTCCATACGCTGACGAAAAGGAAGACCTATCCTGACCCGTTTTATTGTTCTCTTCTCTGTTTTGTTCGCGATTAGTGTTGGCCTTATGGCGGCGATGATGGCGGTGAATGGACTGAACCTGTTCAACTTTTCTGATGCGCGGGCGCTGGTGATGCTGGCTGTGGCTGTGGCGGTTGCACTCTATGTAGCGTTCCGGATTTCTATGATTATTGCGGCGCGGTCTGATCCCAAAGATCAGAACTCTCCGTTAAAAGGCGCGCAGAAGAGCAAGCTGCTCGGTGTGTTTGGCCCGAAGAAGAGCGCGGCGCTTCAGGCGCGCGAGGCACGGGTTGCTGCGCGGCGCGAGAAGCTGGTGCGCGAGGGCAAGATTGAGGCTGAAGACGCGCCGGTGGTGCCTGATGTGCCAGAGGGTGAGGCGGCAACACGTGTGGCGGCGAGTGCGCCGATTAAAGACCGCATGGCTGCGCGCGAGGAGCGTGTGCGCCGGGCGAAAGAGGCTGGTAAGCTGGACGAGTAGTGTTTTAAGCGAGGCTTGGCTTGGTTGAGGCTGGGCGCGGTGGGCTTGGCTTAACGGCCTGTGTGACGGGCGCTGGCGTGCCGCCGCCGGGTTCGTCATCATCATCGTCGTTATCGTCCTCGTCTTTGTCTCTATTGGTGATGCGGGACATGAAAATCACCGTGCCGAGGAAACCGCCCGCTGTGCCGAGTTGGAGAATCATCGCCAGCAGGAAGAGCAGCGGAATTTCGATGTCGAGATTGCCAAGCGACAGGATGAGGCCAAACAGCAGCACGGCTCCAACCGCTGTGCCGATGGCGAAACCGCCCAACATATGCTTGAGAAAGCTGCGCGCAATTGGGCGCTCCTCATCGCTGGCGGCGTCCATAATCATCTTGAACAGCATTGCTGGTTTTCTCCCGGTTCTGGCATTCTTGCGTCCAGACCTTTCAAGGTTACGCCGTGAATGAAAATGGCAATGCGTAGTATTACGAGGTTGAGTTTGGGCTAAATGCAGATTCATCGCGATTAGATCACCGCTTGATACTCGACAGGGGGCAGCAATCGCCGCTAAAAGGGGCGCTGAATTGTCGGCGAAAAGAGGCCATAAATGTCTGTGCGCACACCCTACACAATTAAAGGCCAATCTGGTGATTGGGAACTGGTTATTGGCCTTGAGGTTCATGCGCAGGTGGCGTCTGAGGCCAAGCTGTTTTCTGGCGCGTCGACATCATTTGGGTCTGACCCCAATTGCAACGTGTCGCTGGTGGACGCCGCGATGCCGGGCATGTTGCCGGTGATCAACAAGTTCTGCGTTGAGCAGGCCGTTCGCACAGGGCTTGGCCTGAAGGCGCAGATCAATAAATGGTCTCGCTTTGACCGGAAGAACTATTTCTATCCCGATTTGCCGCAAGGCTATCAGATCAGCCAGTTCGCGCACCCGATCATCGGTGAGGGCGAGATGGAGGTGGATGTGGAGCCATCACATGGCGGCGAGGCGTATGCGTTTACCTGCCGGATTGAGCGCCTGCATCTGGAGCAAGACGCGGGCAAATCTATCCACGATATGGACCCGAACTCGACCTATGTTGACCTGAACCGGTCTGGCGTTGCGTTGATGGAAGTTGTCTCCATGCCTGACATTCGCACGCCCGCAGAGGCCGCCGCGTATGTGAAGAAGCTGCGCGCGATTGTTGTGGCGCTGGGCACCTGTGACGGCGATATGGATAAGGGTAATCTGCGCGCCGATGTGAACGTGTCTGTGTGCCGGCCGGGCCAGTATGAGAAGTTCCGCGAGGCCGATGACTTTAGTCATTTGGGCACGCGTTGCGAGCTGAAGAATATGAATTCCTATCGCTTCATTCAGCAGGCGATTGAGTATGAAGCGCGCCGCCAGATTGAGATTTTGGAAGATGGCGGAGAGATCGATCAAGAGACCCGCCTGTTTGATACAGTGAAGGGCGAAACCCGCTCTATGCGCTCTAAAGAAGACGCGCATGATTATCGTTATTTCCCTGATCCTGATTTGTTGCCGCTAGAATTTGACGATGCGTTCATCGAGGAGATCCGCGCGAACTTGCCGGAATTGCCGGATGAGAAACGCGCGCGGTTTGAGAGCGAGTATGGATTGTCGCGCTATGACGCTGGCGTGTTGACGGCGGACGCTGAGCAGGCCGTGTTCTTTGAAGGCGTGGCCAAGGGCCGTGACGCGAAGCTAGCCGCCAACTGGGTGACGCAGGAGCTGTTCGGCTATCTCAACAAGGAGAGCATCGAGCTGGCCAATAGCCCGGTGTCTGCACCGCAACTTGGTGGACTGATCGAGCTGATCTCTGACGACACAATCAGTGGCAAGATCGCCAAGGATGTCTTCGCGCGGATGATTGCGGGCGAGGGTGATGCGGCAGAGATTGTCGAGAAACAGGGCCTGAAACAGGTGACTGACACTGGCGCGATTGAAAAAGTTGTCGATGAGATCATCGCAGCTAGCCCGGAGAAGGTCGCCGAAGTGAAAGAGAAGCCGAAGCTGATGGGCTGGTTTGTCGGGCAGGTGATGAAGGCATCCGGCGGCAAAGCGAACCCCAAGGCGGTGAACGAGATTCTGAAAGCGAAACTCGGCCTCTAGCAATGTAGCCTTTCCTTTCCATATTGTGGTGTGTGGTTGATAGTAAACTACACGCAAAAGCGATATGGGGAGATGAGGAAATGAAGATCAGACATTTGAAGGCCGGGATGACGGCGCTCGTGAATGCTGACGACCCGACATCAGCCGCGCGTGAGGCATTGCTGCAAGAGATTGCATGGGATGTTGTTACGGGTGAGCCAATGAGCGGCGTGAACGCTGAATAGGTTTTGGAAAAATTGGTGTCGGCGTTAGGGCAGGATAAGCCCGGCGCCGATGCCTTTTAGAACCGCAGTGATGCGATTGTTTACGCCGAGCTTTTTGAAGGCGCGGCGCAAAATTGTGTCGACCGTGTTCTCTGTAATGCCGAGACGGTCAGAGATGCCGTTATTGGAGAGGCCCGTGGCGACAAGAGTCAGTACTTCAGATTCGCGACCCGAAAGTTTGGGGGCCGGTTCGCCATCGTGAACGTCAGTTGTCAGATCAATGTAGACATTGTGTGTGCGCTGGCAGGCGAACTGTAATTCCATGATTTGTTCGTGGGGAAGGTCTAACGTGTCTTCCACACAACCGAGGCCGAAATAGGCCATTGTGCCCATGGGGCCGAAGATCGGCACCGCGATGCCGTCAGTTAGGCCCGCATCACGGAGTTCTTTGAGGAAGAATTTTTGCTCTGCGGTGAGCTTTACTTTGTCTTCTACATCAAACCAATGAAACGGCTCTGCCTCAAAGCGCGATTGGTTTATGACGGGGTCGATGTCTGCGAAATTTTGGGACAGATATTTATCGATCCATTCGTCAGGTAGGTTTTCACGTACAAGACCGATCTCTACCGGGACGGCGCGCAAATGTTCTGCTGTGATGTGATAGCTGCTCACATCAACGCCATAACCGCCGACGAATGTATCGAACAGGAGAAAGAGCCGCTCTGGCTGTTCGACTTCTCCGGTTCTTTCAATAAAGGTCCGCAAACTTGCTGACATAGAGCCATCCCCGCATCACAAGCGCTAATGTAATAATCCAGAGCAACCGGGATGGCTAGAGTTCGATCTTAATTTGATTTGAAATTTTTTGTAATTCTTCGATATCGGCCATCTCGCCCTGTGCATGCTGGCGCATCGCGGCGTCCTCCCAGCGCGGGATGATGTGGAAGTGTAGGTGGAAGACGGTTTGCCCGGCGGTGGCGCCGTTGAATTGAGAGACGACAAGTCCGTCTGGTTGCAACGCCTTTTCAACTGCGCGCGCTACAGTTTGCACACGTTCAATATAGGCGCCGAGTTTGGGCGTTGGCATCTCTAACAGATTGCGCGCGGTGACGTCTTTTGGGATGACGAGCGTGTGGCCTTTACTCTGGGGAAAGACGTCCATGAAGGCGAGCGCAATGTCGTCCTCCATGACCTTCACGGCGGGCATTTCACCTTTGAGGATTTTGGCGAAGATATTATTTGGGTCGTAGCTATCGTGAAGGGTCATCTAGTCTTTCCTAAAGGGGGCGTGTTTGGTGAGGATGGCTATGTCGGAATCGACGGCTTGTCGTTCGTGTTCCAAATAGTTTTGTACTGCGTCGCGCAGGCCTGAATGGGCGATCCAATGCGCGGAGCGGGTTTTGGTTGGCACATAACCGCGCGCGAGTTTGTGTTGACCTTGCGCGCCTGCTTCGACGAATTTTAGATCGTGGGCGATGGCGTAGTCTATGGCTTGGTAATAGCAGGTTTCAAAATGCAGCATGGGGCGGTGAACGATAGAACCCCAATAGCGGCCATAGAGTGTGTCTGAGCCGATGAAGTTCATCGCGCCCGCGACGATGTCTCCGTCAACTTCTGCGAAGACGAATAGTATGTGATCTGACAGTCTCTCAGCTAGGAGAGAAAAGGCCTCTCGCGTGAGGTATGGCGTGCCCCATTTGCGCTGGCCGGTATCCATATAGAAATGGAAGAAACGGTCGAGGTGGGCCTCTGTAATGCCGTCGCCGGTGATGTGATGGAAGGTGACGCCGTCTTGCGCCTTGGCGCGCTCTTTGCGCAGGTTTTTGCGCTTGGCAGAAGAGAGTTCAGCGAGGAAATCATCGAACGCGGCATAAGAGTTATTCTGCCAACGGAATTGTTGGTCGGTGCGGGAGAGGAAACCGACATCGGATAAGAGTTCGCTGGCGTCCTCATTGATGAAGTTGAGATGGAGGGATGAGATGTTCGCATCTTCAGCCAGTTGCACAGCGGCGGAGTATAGCGCGCGCTTAAGGCGTGTTGCGTCTGGGCCGGGGGCGACGAGGAGGCGACGACCTGTGACGGGGGTGAACGGCACGGCGCTGAGGAGCTTGGGGTAATAGTTGCCACCTGCGCGCTCAAACGCATCGGCCCAGCCTTGGTCAAACACAAACTCCCCGCGCGAATGGCTTTTGACATAGAGCGGCATGGCGGCGGCGAGACGGCCAGCATTGTGAATGAGGATGTGTTGCGGGAGCCAGCCGGTTTGGGCGGTGGCTGCGCCGCTACTCTCCATCGCCTCAAGAAACTCCCAGCTTAGGAAGGGGTCGAAGGGCTCGCCTTTTGGGTTGGCAAGGACGTTCCAGTCTGCTGGTGAGACATCGAGCAGGCCAGCGGCCACTGTGAAAGAGAGGGATGTATCATCCATGCGGGGTACTTTAAGTGGGGACGTGGCCCTTGGCCAGTTCTACAGGCACACCCTCAAAGATGATGGCGACGCCTAATTGGCGGGCAAGACGCACATGGTCTTCGGTGCGGACCGTCCAAGTGACGAGCGGCTGGGAATGGTTTAGCAGCGCGTCGCTAGCACGGGTCATGTCGGTGACATTCACTGCGATATAGTCGACGTTTTGCGCAAGCGCGCGGGCGAGGACGGCGTCGAATTTGTCTTCGCCAATGTCCTTCGACGGGTAGACGAGTTGGCCGCGCATGACGCCCTCTGGCAGCGCGTTTACAGCAGCTTCGGAGAAGCTCATCGCGGCGGCGCATCCATCATGCTCTAGCAGCATTTCGCCGACAGTCTTGGCAAAGGTGGCCGGGTTCGTTTTCCCGTCAATCTTCATTTCAGTGAGGAGCGGCAGCTGTGCAGGCCATTCGGCGAGTAGGTCCATCAGGGTGGGGATGGTGTCGTCGCTGCCGCCGACTTTTAGGCTTGAGAGTGTGTCTTCGTTCAGCGTTTCAACGGCGTCTTCGCGGTCGGTTAGGCGCTCTAGCGTTTTGTCGTGGAACAGCATCGGCGTGCCATCAGCGGCTGGGCGCACATCATACTCAATGCCGAGCCCTGCATTTGCGGCCGCGCGATAGGCGCTCATCGTGTTTTCTGGCGCAGTATTGGTGGTCCATAGGCCGCGATGGGCGTAGGTGAAAGCGAGGGGATCGAACGACCGGGACATATTTGATTAAGCCTCGATCTCGAACACGCCGTCAATCTCGACAGCAACGCCGAGCGGCAAGACGGGGCAGGAAACCGCCGAGCGCGCGTGACGGCCTTTGTCGCCCAGTACGTCGACCATGAGGTCAGAGCAACCATTGATGACTTGCGGAATGTCTGTGAAGTCTGGCGCGCAGGAGACAAACCCGCCGAGCTTTACGACTCGTTTGATACGGCTGAGATCTCCGAGGGCGCCTTTGCATTGGGCGAGCAGATTGATGCCGCATTGGCGGGCAGCGTGCTGGCCCGCTGAGAGTTCCATGTCTTCACCGAGGCGGCCCTTGATGAGGCCGTCAGCGGTGGTGCTGACTTGGCCGGAGACGAACAGCATATTGCCGCTGATGACATAGGGGACGTAGTTTGCGACGGCGGCCATGGGCGCAGGCAATACAATGCCGAGTTCGTCGAGTTTGGTTTCTGGCGTGCTCATCGCTGTGTCCTCATTAATGAAAAGAGTTATGCGCCTTCGATGCCGCAGCTAGCGGGGTCAAGCAAGGTGGGGCTTATGGTTTTTTCTTCTCGTGGGCTTTTCTGGCTTCATAGGCGAGGTCTCTGCGCATCAATCGACCCGTTTGCACGGCCCCTTTGCCGAACTTCTCGCGGGCTATATCTGAGGCGCGTTCGGCAGCGGCGCGTTTGGCGACCATTGGGTCGAGCAGGTCTTGGCCGTCAGCTTTGTGATCCGCCAGTGTTGAGAGGCCAACTCCGATGAGGCGGAAGCGCCGACCGGTGGCGGTTTCCTTCTTGAGGAGGGGGCGAACCGTACGAAAAATTTCCTGCGATAACTGGGTCGGTCCGGTGAGGGAGACGCGGCGGGTGAGGGATTTGAAGTTCTGAGTTTTCAGCTTCAACGTCACGACATGACCAACGCTACCAACAGCTTTGGCTCGGTCAGCGGTTTTTACGCAGAGGCGCCAGAGCTCATCTTCAAGCAGGGAAAGATCGGCAATGTCTGTGTTGAAGGTGGTTTCAGAAGAGATGGATTTGCGCTCTGTATCATTGCGGACGGGGCGGTTGTCTTGGCCATGGGCGCGCTGTTTGAGCCAGAAACCGGTCTCGCCAAATTGGCCGGCGATGGTTTTGAGGTCAGCGTCTTGAAGGTCGGCGACGGTTTCAATGCCCTTGCTGTTTAAGCTGGCGGCGAGTTTTGGACCGACGCCATGTAGAAAGCCGACGGGTTTAGGGCCGAGAAACGCTTCGGCCTCGTCTGGAGAAATGACAAAAAAGCCTTTGGGCTTGTCTTCTTCACTGGCGGTTTTGGCGAGGAATTTGTTTGAGGACAGCCCGATGGAGACTGTAATGCCGACATCACGTTCAATGTCTCTGGCGAGGCGGGCAAGTGAGGCGGCGGGTGGGGCGCCGTGCATCGTTTCCGTGCCGCTAAGGTCCATATAGGCTTCATCTATTGAGACAGGCTGAACCATTGGGGTGAGCGCCTCCATCTTCTCCCGAATGATTCGGGCGGCGATGCTGTATTTTTCGCCATTGGGTTTCACAACGACTGCATCGGGGCATAATTTTAGTGCTTGGAAGGCTGGCATTGCGGATCTTACACCATAAAGTCTTGCAATGTAGCAGCAGGTTGCGACGACGCCGCGTGTGCCGCCGCCGACAATAACTGGTTTGTTTTTGAGGCTTGGATCGTCCCGTTTCTCGATGGCGGCGAAGAATGCATCGCAATCCATGTGGGCTATATTCAATGAAAACAGTGATTTGTGGGTAAGGCAGCGCTGGTGCCCGCAAACGGGGCATTGCGCGAAGGGCGCGGTATCAGTGTGTAAACAATCGCGACAAAGAGACGGCATCTTGACCGTGTTCATGCCATGTTCCGCGCTGCGTCGCAATCATGTCGAATAATCACTGTAGGGCGATGTTAAGAATTTGTGGTGTAGCAGGGAGGTTGAAAGAGTGGCGATTCCCGAATCGCGTGTGTGTCGGCGGAGAATGATGACAGATCAGACTTCCAGAAAAGTACTTGTTGTTGAGGATAATGAACTCAACATGCGCCTGTTCTGCGACGTGCTGGAGGCGTTTGGCTTTTCTACATTCAAATGTCAGGATGGCGGCAAGGCGGTCGATATCGCCCGTACGGAACTGCCCGACCTTATTGTAATGGATATTCAGCTTCCCGAAGTGTCTGGTTTGGACATTACGCGGTGGCTGAAGGATGATGAAAAAGTAAAACATATTCCCGTATTGGCTGTGACTGCGTTCGCCATGCGCGCCGATGAGCAGCGTGTGCGCGAAGCCGGTTGCGAGGGATATCTCTCAAAGCCAATCCAGATTGCTAGTTTTATCAAGGCTGTTGAGGCCCTCATGCCGAAGGAGCCTGCATGAGCGCTCGCATACTCGTTGTAGATGACATTGAAGCCAACCGACGCCTGTTACAGGCTAAATTGGAAGCCCAATACTTCACTGTCATTCAAGCGGAAAATGGATTGCAGGCCTTGGAAAAGGCTGTGTCTGAGAAGCCAGATATTATTCTGTTAGACGTTATGATGCCGGGCATGGACGGGTATGAAGTCTGTGAGCGCCTGAAGGCGTCTGAGTCTACCAGCCAAATCCCAGTTGTTATGGTAACAGCCTTGAGCGACCCGGAAGACCGCATTCGCGGATTGGACGCTGGGGCAGAAGACTTTCTTACTAAGCCTGTTGATGACTTCCAGTTGATGTCACGCGTGACGGCGTTGATGCGCTACAGCTCTGTCGTAAACGAGTTGCGCCAGCGCCAAGCCAGCGGTTTGCGTGCAGGCCTAAGTGATATGGCCGACAGCGAAGACGTTGATGCGCCAGCGCGTATCTTCGTGGTCGATGATAACCCGCGCACCGCGGCGCGTATGGCCAAGATGTTGCGCGATGGCGGGCACATTGCGACGACGCTGACTGAAGCGGGCGGCATGGGTGACCTTGCTGAGCAAGGCGTGGATATTCTTCTACTGTCGATGAATTCGGACAATTTCGATGCGCTGAAACTGTGCGCTCATTTCAAGATGAATGAATCCACACGAGCCATTACGATGATCTTGGCGTGTGATTCTGAAGACACCAAACGGGCGTCTAAAGGTCTTGAGATTGGGGCGTCTGATGTCATCATCACGCCAGTTGATAAGCAGGAATTGTTAGCACGTGTACGGACTCAAGCACGGCGGTTCCGGTATCTTGAAATGCTGCGCCACCGTGTGGACCGTGGCTTGGAGCTGTCAGTGATCGATCAGCTGACGGGCCTTTATAATCGTCGTTACATGAATAGCCAAATGGGCCAGTGGATGCAGCGTTCTGTTATGGGCGGCAAGGAATTGTCGATCATGGCGCTGGATATTGATCACTTCAAACTGGTCAATGACACCTATGGGCACGATGCAGGTGACGAGGTGCTCGTCGAGCTGTCTAATCGCTTGCGCGAAAATCTGCGTCCTATGGATGTGATTTGTCGTCCGGGTGGTGAAGAGTTCCTCATAATTATGCCGGAGACACCGGGTGATCTCGCGTGCGCCGCTGCTGAGCGTGTGCGCAGAGCCATGGTTCAAGAGCCTTTTATAGTTAGCAATCACCCAACGCCGATTGATGTGACCATCAGCGCAGGTGTAGCCACCATTTCCGGCCAGCATGACACGATGGCTGACTTCATGAAGCGCGCTGACATGGCGCTGTATGCCGCCAAAGATGGTGGTCGTAACCGGGTTGAGAGTATTGCGGCCTGACGTAGGTAATGAAGCCTGCTAACAGTCCGCAGTATGTCTGATCGGTTCTCTGCATTTCGTCATTTTAGTTATCGCCGTTACTTCGGCGCGCGCTTCTGCACGGCGTTTGCTGCGCAGGTCACGTCGGTGGCTGTGGGGTGGCAAATGTATGATGAGACGGGCAGCGCCGCGTTACTCGGCTGGATCGGCCTCGTACAGTTTTTGCCCGCTTTACTGCTGGTTGTTGTCACCGGGCTAACGGCAGACAGGGCCGGGCGGCGGTTGGTTATGGGGCTGGCCATTATTGCGGAGATGGCGTGCGCAGCGGGTATCTTATATCTGGCGGCGACCGAGCAGTTTCACGCCGTTTGGGTGCTGGCAATCCTCACCGTGTTTGGTGTTGCGCGGGCCTTTATGGCGCCGGCGTCGTCGAGCCTAGCCGTAAACATCGTACCCAGGGAAGACTTTGCCAATGCTGCCGGGTTCTCGGCGATGTCTTGGCAGACGGCTTCTATCGTGGGGCCGGTTGCGGGGGGCTTGCTGTATGGGCTGTCGCCTGTGGCGGCGTATGGCACGGCGGTTGGTTTGTTTGCGCTGGCAGGCGTTTTGATCTTCTCCATTCCTAAGCCTGCGCAAGTGCGCGGGGCAGGGCCTACGTCACTGTCCACGCTGCTGGGCGGGTTCTCTTATGTGTGGAAGCAAAAGGTGGTTCTGGGGGCGATCTCGCTGGATCTGTTTGCCGTGTTGCTGGGAGGGGCGGTGGCACTGCTGCCGATCTATGCGCGGGATATTCTAGAGCTGGGGCCGGATGGGCTGGGCTTGTTGCGCGCAGCGCCGGGGATTGGCGCGGTGATTATGATCACCTTGATTACTGCATTTCCTATTCGAGATCATGCGGGCAAGTTCCTGTTCGCGTCGGTGGCCTTCTTCGGGCTTTCGACAGCTGTGTTTGGCGCG
This sequence comes from Hyphomonas sp., assembly GCA_033851975.1. Classification (GTDB taxonomy): domain Bacteria; phylum Pseudomonadota; class Alphaproteobacteria; order Caulobacterales; family Hyphomonadaceae; genus Hyphomonas. The sequence continues at coordinate 603,007 of JAWSVJ010000002.1, forward strand.
TCGACGCTCGCATGGTTGTCGATACTGGCGCTGGTTTGTGTTGGCGCGTTTGACATGGTGTCGGTCTATATTCGCGAGATATTGCTTCAGGTGTGGACGCCGGATGAGGTGCGCGGGCGGGTCAATGCGGTCAATTCGATCTTCCTTGGCGCATCAAATGAGCTGGGCGAGGCGCGGGCGGGGTTTATGGCGGCAGTGCTTGGGCCGGTGTTTACTGTGGCGGCTGGCGGCATTGCGGCGATTGGCATTGCGGCGGGCTGGGCAATCTTGTTCCCCGGCATTCGTAAGACGCGGTATTTGGAACCGCCGGAGTAGAGCCGACTTACATTGCGCCCACGAAAAAGCCCGCAGCAAATGCTGCGGGCTTTTTACGTCTCAATGAGGATCAATCTTACTTGATCTTGCCCTCTTTGAATTCAACGTGCTTTTTCACGATCGGGTCATACTTGCGCATAACCAGCTTTTCTGTGGTGTTGCGTGGGTTTTTCTTCGTGACATAGAAGAAGCCCGTGTCTGCCGTTGAGTTCAGGCGGATTTTGATGGTGGCTGATTTGGCCATGATAAAGCTCGCTTGTAACTGGCATATAAACTGGAAGCGGCTTAATGGCGTTGTGGGCCGCTCAAGTCAAGCACTGTTTGTGTGTTTTCAGAGCCTTTCGCGGCTGTGTCCACCTTTGGTCCAACGCAGGAATGGCGGGCCATCGGGATCATTTGGGTTATCCAAACGGTTCTGAAGCTCTGCCAGCATGAACTGGGTGACGTTGGGCAGGTCTAAATCGAGCGCGTCTTTCAACGTAACCCATTGTAAATCAGACAGTTCTGCGCCGTCCATTGCTGGGCGATCGTCTATCAGGGCAGCCTCGGCATCGGCTACAAAGAAGCGGGCATCGAAGCGCTTGGGCCGATAGGGCGGCGTGATGGCGCGGCCAATGAACTGGAAGTCTTTCAGGCAGGGCATGACGCCCTCGCCATAATAATCGTCCCAACCGGGCGGCAGTTTTGCACCTGTCTCGCCGGGCTTACCGACGATGAGGCCAGTTTCTTCGAACATCTCGCGAATCGCCGTGAGCGCGAAGGCGTGAGGTACGCGCTTGGTTCCGATGGAGAGCTTTTCGCTGACCTTCGGGGCGAGCGGCGTAAGGATAGGTGCGCGGGCATCATGCGGGTCTACGCGGCCACCGGGGAACACGTATTTGTCAGGCATAAAGCTGTGCTTGCCTGAGCGTTTGCCCATGAGGACGCGCGGGGCCGCTTGGTCGCGGCGCACCAGGATAAGCGTGGCGGCATCACCGGGGCGAGGGCTTGGTTTACCCTTGATGACCACATCGCCGTCATCTTCTTTATCATAAGCGTTGCCGAGCATTTGCTGGGGAGTGTGTTTGTCGTCTGCCATGTTTTTCTCTTATTTTTTGCGGCTAGAGCGCTTGTGCTTGGGAAGCGTGTTTTTCTTGAAGCCGGACTTACCGCGATTGTGACCACGGGGACCACGACGGGGGCCATCTCGTCCACCTGTGGCGCGCTGGGCTTCTCGTGCTTCGCGGCGTCCCTCTGGAGCAGGCATCGGCTCTGATAGGATTTCGAGAACCAAGCCGCCTTGTAGCGGGGAGACTTCTTTCAGCTTCACCTGAACGATCTGGCCGAGGCCATAGGTTTTGCCGGAATTACGCGCATAGATCTGCATCGCGGCTTCATCTTGCACCCAGTAATCGTCTGAAATTGACGAGATAGGCACGAAGCCATCGGCGCCGGTTTCAGCGAGTTGGATGAAGAGACCTGCGCCTGCGACGCCGGAGATGCGGCCCGTGAATTCTGCGCCAACACGATCTGACAGGAAGATGGCCAGATAGCGGTCTGTGGCTTCACGTTCTGCAGCCATAGAGCGGCGTTCGGTGGTGGAGATATGTCCTGCGATCTCTTCGAGGCGCACTGCGCCTTGCGGAGAGAGACCGTCTGGACCAAGGCCGAGGCCGGAGATTAGCGCGCGGTGCACGATCAAATCGGCGTAACGGCGGATAGGCGAGGTGAAGTGGGAGTAGCGTATGAGATTTAGCCCGAAATGGCCGAGATTTTCTTCGGAATAGACTGCTTGCGCCTGTGTCCGCAGCACCATTTGCGTGACCATTTGCGTGTAGTCACCGTCTTCGAGTTCTTTGAGTAGCTTGTTGAATTTGAGCGTTTGTGGACGCTCCCCAACATGCCATTTCATGTCGATCGTCTTCAAGAATTCTGAGAAGGCCGCGATTTTGGTGTCTGACGGTGTGTCATGCACGCGGTAGATTACCGGGCTTTTCGACGTTTCGAGACTTTCAGCCGCGCAGACATTGGCCTGAATCATCATCTCTTCGATCAGGCGGTGAGCATCGAGGCGTTCCTTGACGCGGATGCCATCAATCTCGCCATCATCATTGAAGTGGATACGGCGCTCAGGCAGGTCTAGGTCTAGCGGCGCGCGCTTCTCTCGTGATGTGCAGAGCGCGGCATAGGCGCCCCAAAGCGGTTTGAGCACGTCATCTAGCAATTCGCCTGCGCGTCCACCCGGTTTACCATCAATGGCGGCTTGGGCTTCCTCATAGGAGAGTTTGGCGTGGCTGTTCATCATGCCACGAATGAAGCGGTGACTGCGCTTGTGGCCGCTTTTGTCGAAGATCATCTCAACGGCGAGGCAGCGGCGCGCTTCATGCTCACGCAAGGAGCATTCGTCGGCTGACAGCTCGAAGGGCAGCATCGGTACGACGCGATCGGGGAAGTATGTGGAGTTGCCGCGTTTATACGCCTCTTTGTCGAGGGCCGAGCCTTCGGTCACATAGGCCGCAACATCGGCGATGGCGACGATGACTTTCCAGCCATCTTCTAATTCTTCGGCAAACACAGCATCATCATGATCGCGCGCATCGTGCGGGTCGATCGTGATGAGGGGAATTTGCGTGAGGTCTTCGCGGGGCGTTTCTGCGGGCGTCGCGGTGCGGGCCTGCTCAACGACTTCATCCGGAAAATCGGTTGGAATGTCGTGCGCGTGGATGGCCAATAGACTGGCTGAGCGCGCGTCTGTGATGTGGCCGATGACTTGTTTGATGACACCAAAGGTGGGGCCATATTGGCGCCGACCTTGGGGTTTTGGGGCGGTGATGACGAGGCTGCCATCTTCGGCGCCGTTGCGATCTTCTTCCTGAATGATGAATTCGCGCCGCTCTTTGCGGTTTGAGGGCGTGACTTTGCCGCCGCGATTGGTCGTCTCGTAAAGGCCGACAATGGCATCTGACAGGCGCTTCTCGATCAGGGTGATCGCTTTGGCGCGCCATTCGTCATTTTGCTGGCTGATTTTGCACAAGGCGCGGTCGCCCACGGCAGGTGCTTTCATCTTGCTGTTTGGTTTGCCTGCTTGGCCAGCATAGGTGATGTCGGGGCCGAATAGGCCTTTGTCGCCAACGGCTTGGCCGATCAGTTCGCCATCATTATCGATCTTTGTGAACTCGACGATGCCGGTTGAGGGCGGGGAGTCGGGCGTGCTCCAGGCACGTTTGCCTGTGCGCTCTAACTGGCCCTCGGACTCTAGCTCGCGAAGGATCTCGCGCAGCGTTGCGCGCTCTTTGCCTTTGACCCGTAGGCCTTTGGCGATGTCTTGTTTTGTAGTTTTGGACGGATTTTCTTTAAGAAATTCAAGAACCGTCGCTTTATCTGGAAATGTCATAACGCCCATATAGGGGCATTTGCGTCAAAAAGCGCGCAGGAAATGCTTTGCTTAGGTTTCCAGACCGGCATCGCCATAAAAATGCACCAAGCGATCGAAGACTTGGGGGTAATTTTCCCGGAGCATTTTTGGCTGTTCGAACAGGGCTTCTGTGGCACAGGCGAAGAATTCAGCCGGATGCGTGGCGGCATAGGGATTAAGCGGTGTTATCTCGCCATTTTCGACCTGAGCTTTGAACAGTTTGTATTCCGCGCCCATGATGCGTCGCCAATTGCCGTGGCAGACGGGGGAATGTAGTTGGGGCACGCCATCGACGCTCCAATTGCGGCTGTCGAGTTTATGGGCGAATTCATGCATCACCACGTTACAGCCGTCATTGGGAAGAAATCCGCCGCGCCTGACATCAGCCCAATTGAGTTCGATCAGCCCATTGGCGGAAAAACGCCCCATGATGTGGCGTTCAAAGTCGATCATTTCTTCATGCACGAGGATTTTGATCCTCCGCCCGAAGCGATCCTCGCGCCGACGCAATAAGAGGAAGCAGGCCTGCGTTGCTATACTGACCAGAATGCGCGGTGTTAGCTGAAACCCGTCAGCGCCTTCGAAGCGTGCATCTTCAAGGAAACGATCGACTAGATCGCTCAATCGTTGCCGATTGGACGCTGAAAGACGGGCAACAAGAGGCGTTGCGCCGTCGATCAGCTCTTCGATTGATGGCCGCGTTTGCATCCGGCCCTAATGCCAGAAAGCTTTGAAGAAACAGCAAAGACCAGCTTGGAAAATTACTCTTCCTTGGCGGCGGGCTTCTTCTTCGCAGCGGGCTTTTTCTTTGCCGCTGGTTTCTTCTTAGCGGCAGGTTTCTTTTTGGCTGGGGCCTTCTTCTTCGCGGGGCCTTTGGCGGCTTTGGCGTCGATGAGGGCAATGGCTTGCTCTAGGGTGATGGCGTCTGGCGTCACCTCTTTGGGCAGGGTCGCATTGGTTTTGCCATGCTTCACATACGGGCCATAACGGCCCTCAAAAACCTCGATTGGCTCGCCATCTGTGTGCTTGCCGAGTTCTTTCAGCGGGGTGGCTTTGCCACGTCCACGGCCCGGATTGGCGCGTTTGTCTTCGATCAGCGTGACAGCGCGGTTGAGACCGATGGCGAACACGTCGGCAGGGTCTTTCAAATTCGCATAGATTTTGCCGTGCTGAACGTATGGCCCGAAGCGACCGAAGTTTGCGAGGATAGGCTCGCCATCTTCGGGGTGCTTGCCGATTTCGCGTGGGAGCAGCAGCAGTTCCACAGCGCGTTCTAGTGTCATAGATTCTGGGCTATCGGCCTTAGTGAGGCTGGCGCGCTTTGGTTTTTCGCCATTGGCCATCTCAACATACGGGCCGAAGCGACCGGATTTGAGGTAGACCATTTCGCCCGTGTCTGGGTGAAGGCCCATCTCATTGCCATCTGGATCGATGAAGCCTGCAACGCCGCCCTCTGCAGAGAACTGGCGGGTGAATTTGCAATCAGGGTGGCGCGAGCAACCAACGAAGGCACCGAAGCGGCCAAGCTTCATAGACAGCTCACCCTCTTTGCAGAGTGGGCATTCGCGCGGTTTCTCGATCGCGTTGCCTTCGCTGTCCTGCTGCGGGAACACGTATTCTTTGAGTTCTTCGTTCAGCACATCAAGCACGGCAGAGACGCGCAGGTCTTTGGTGCCATCAATGTCGGCGGCGAACTGTGTCCAGAATTCCCGGAGGAACTCTTTCCAGTTGATCTTGCCGTCGGAAATGCCATCCAGCTTTTCTTCAAGCCCGGCGGTGTAGTCATACTCGACATATTTCGTGAAGAAGTTTTCAAGGAAGGCCGTGACGAGCCGCCCTTTATCTTCAGGGATCAGGCGCTTGGTGTCGATTTTGACGTATCCGCGATCGACCAGTGTAGACATGGTTGAGGCGTATGTTGATGGGCGACCAATGCCGAGTTCTTCGAGGCGTTTAACCATTGAAGCCTCAGAATAGCGCGGTGGCGGCTGTGTGAAGCTTTGGTCGGCATTGGCTTCTAGCAGGTCAGCGTGATCGCCTTCGGACATTTTGGGCAGGCGTGCGCCGTCTGCGCTGTCGTCTTCGTCGCTGTCATCGCGGCCCTCTGAGTAAAGCGTGATGTAGCCATCAAACACGACGACCTGTCCGGTGGCGCGCAATACGGCGCGGCCATCCTTGGTGGTCATGTCGATTGTGGTGCGCTCGAACAATGCCGTTTCCATCTGTGAGGCCACAGCGCGGCGCCAGACGAGTGTGTAGAGATTTTTGAGGTCGCCATCGCCTTGGTAGTTTTCAGGGCGCAGATCGAAGTCTGTTGGGCGGATCGCTTCGTGCGCTTCTTGGGCGTTCTTGGCCTTTGAGGAGTAGCGACGGGTTTTTTCCGGCAGGTAGCGGTCACCATAATTGGAGGCGATCATGCTGCGCGCGGCGGTGTAGGCCTCTTCAGCCATCATGACGCCGTCAGTACGCATATAGGTGATGCGGCCTTCTTCGTAGAGCTTTTGGGCGGCCTGCATGGTGCGCTTGGCACCGAAGCCGAGCTTACGAGAGGCTTCCTGCTGTAGCGTTGATGTAATGAACGGCGGCGGCGGGTTACGCTTGAGGGGCTTGGCCTCAACCGACGTTACCGAATAGCCGCCTGTTTTGACAGCATCCAGCGCGGCATCGGCAGCGCCTTTGTCACCGAGGGTGAATTTTTTGAGCGTGTCGCCGTCTAGCGCATACAGGCGAGCTTTGAAGCTCGTCTTATCTGGCGCGCGCAATTCTGTGTTGATGTTCCAGTATTCTTGCGGTTTGAAGACTTCGATTTCGTTTTCGCGGTCGCAGACGATGCGCAGGGCGACAGATTGCACGCGGCCAGCCGAGCGTGAGCCGGGAAGTTTGCGCCACAAGACGGGCGATAGGTTGAAGCCTACAAGGTAATCAAGTGCGCGACGAGCGAGGTAGGCGTCTACCAGTTCCACATCGATCTCGCGCGGTTCCTCCATTGCCTTGGTGACAGCTGATTTTGTGATGGCGTTGAAGACGACACGCTGAACGGGCGTGTCTTTCTTAAGGGCGCGGCGTTTGCGCAGGGCCTCGACCAAGTGCCATGAAATCGCTTCCCCCTCACGATCCGGGTCGGTCGCGAGAATGAGTGTATCAGACTCTTTCAAGGCGTTCGCAATATCGGAGATGCGCTTGGCTGATTTGGAATCAGCCTCCCAAACCATCGCGAAATCATTGTCGGGATCGACTGAGCCATTTTTGGATGGCAGATCCCGAATGTGACCATAGGAGGCCAGCACCTTATAGTCGCTACCAAGGTACTTATTGATAGTTTTGGCTTTTGCGGGCGACTCGACGACGACTAGTTTCATAGGGGGCACCTTTCACGGGCAGGACTGATGCGGCGGAGCGAGGCGTTCTGTCAAGAGCCTCTTAGCTCAACCGTCTTCACGATACGCTAAGAACGTAAGCGCGCAGAACAGGACAAATAGGGGTGGGCTCCAAGCTGCGACAACAGGCGGGGCAGCGCCTGTCGCGCCTAAGCTGGAGGAAAACTGAGTGAAGAAATATAGACCAACGGCTGAAAGCGTGCCGAGCGCAATGAGGCGCGGTGTGCCGCCGAGTCGCTGAAGACGCAAGCAAACCATGGCGCCAATGAGGCCCATAGCTATGAACAGGGCCGGCGCGGCGAGCAGGGCGTTCCAGCGCATGGAATACCGTGAGGCATCGAGCCCGGCGCTGCGGGTTTGGTGGATGAAGCGAGGAAGCTGCCAGAAGCCAATTGTGTTGGGCGAGGCAAATTTATCGAGCAGGGTGACAGCGTCGAGCGTGGTGGGGATGGCAAGATTGTCGAGCCGGTCCGGTGTTTGATTGGGCATGTTCTCTATGACGTTTTCGAGCTGCCAGAAGCCATCACGCAAAGTGGCACGCTCTGCATCAATCCGCCGGACGAAGACAAAGTCATTTGTTGGCTGACCGTTTGAGAACATGCGTTCTTCTTCGATCATTTTTACGTCAGCCAAAATGACGCCGCCTTCTTGCACGGAGCGGGCATGGATAACGATTTGGCTGGTATCGTCACCTTGGCGCAGCCAGACGCCAGTGTCTGAAACCGCAACTTGCTGGCCATCGTTTAGGAGTCGTGAGCGCTCTTGCTCAAACGAGGCATTCAGCCGGGCGCCAAAGGGATTGAGCACGGCTGTTGTTAGCATGCCCAAGATCAAGGCGAGCACAATGATGGGTGAGAGGAACCGCCATGCTGACATGCCGCTGGCACGAATGATGGACAGTTCTGATCGGCGATTGAGGCGCGTATAAGCGATCATCGCAGCGATGAGGATGGCGAAGGGGAGGGTTTGCTCAACGATAAGCGGGAGCTTCATGAGTGACAGGCGTATAGCCCCGAAAAGGCTGAGGCTGACATCACCGCCCACCGTGCGCAATTGCTCGACAACGTCGATGAGCATGATGGCGAGCAGCAAGATGCCCATCACTGTGAGCAGGCCGAAGAGGCACTCTTTGAATATGTAGCGCTGAATGCGTGAAATGATCGGCATATCAGCCCCTCCGTTGCGATAGAGAGAGGGGTGGTCGATCAACGGCGCCAATACGTCGGCCACGCGCGAAATAGATGTAGCTGAGCACGACGAGGATAAGCAGTGGCCAGACCCAAAGCGCGGTGTTGAGCGCCGGATCGCTTGCGGCGGCTGACTGTAAGGATAGTTGCACAACGACGATGCCGACCGCCGAGCCACCCGCGATCATGATGCGCTTGCTGTATCCCTTGCGGCTGAAGTCTCCCCCGAGAATGGCGAATAATGCCAGCATAGCCATGACGAGATTAAGCAGCGGTGTTGTCAGGCGCGTATAGCCCTCGGCCAAAAACTCGTCGGCATTTTTGGATTCGAAATAGTTGCTGCGATCTACGAAAAACAACTCATGCAGATATTTATCAGACGCTTTGAGGTTTAGATCGCCGTCTTCCTTCATGAAGTCAGTCAGGTCGAACGGGTATTGATCAAACTCCAACACCGATAATTGATCGTTATCATCGAGTTGCTGGCTGACCGCGTTGCGCAGGAGCAGCGTGGGGCGACCATCAACTTGTACCAGAGCGGCGCTGCGGGCGAGAATATCGGTAGGGTGCAGCGGGTCAGTCATGTCGGAGATCAGCACGCCGCGAAGCTCTCCATTGACTTGCTCGCGGGCATAGAAGGTGAGGCGTTCGCCATTGGTGGTGAACTGGCCGGGGCGGATGAGGGCGGCGGCGAGATCTGCGCGGGCCTCTGCCACGGTGTGGCGCAGCGCCCGTTGCGCAGTTGGCTGCACCCACAAATTCACGCCGAGATGAACGACAGCGCACGCAACGGCCAAGCGGAGGATCGGGGAGGCGACTTGCCAACGTGTCATGCCAGCGGCCTGTGCGACGACGATTTCACTGTCTTTGTGAATTTTGTTGAGCGACCAGACACCCGCAACGAACAGAGCGAGTGGCAGCAATAGCGCGATAATTTGCGGCGCGCCCAGCATCACGATGTAGAGATAAGTGAAGGCTGATTGGCGATTTTCGAGGATGACATCTGTCTGCGCTAGACCCTGAGCCAAGAGCGCAAGCATGGCCAAACCACCCACGATTATGGCGACGGCCCGCAGGACTTCATTGAAAAGGTATGCCTGAATCTTCGTCATGAGTGTTGCTGCGAAAGGTCCCCTAATTGGTGCATCGCTGTTTTTCCCTGCCTAACGAGTTGCGCTGCGCGCGTCGATGCTTACTTTCTGTTACAAACGGAGATTCAGCACATGAAAATTACATTCGCAGACGGCGCCAAGGCAGAAATTGCCGCATTTATCGTCGATGAGGCAGAAGGCCTACCTGCAACAGCCGCAGCACTAGACGAGGCTTGTGGAGGCCTGTTGTCAGAGGCGGAAAAAGGCGCGCGGTACAAGGGAAAAGCCAGTCAGCAGGCGCTTATCGTGCTGCCAAAGGGCGCTGATTCTCGCCGTGCTGTTCTGATCGGTGGCGGGAAAAAGTCAGATAGAACTGATCGTACACTTGAGGCGATTGGCGCCAATCTTGTGAAGTCTCACGCGACAAGCGGATTTGAGACGATGGCAGTTTACGTTGAGAGCGCATCGGACGCGGCGCGAATCGCTTTGGGCGCAAAACTCGCTGATTATCGCTTCGACGACTATTTCACGAAAAAGAAGCCGGAAACAAAGCCAAGCCTGAAAGAGCTGACCTTCGTGGTAGGCGATGCCAAGGCCGCGCAGGCGGCGTATGAGCCACTAGGCGCAGCCGCATCAGGCACGCATCTCGCGCGTGATTTGGTGAACATGCCGCCAAATGTGCTGAACCCAACAGGATTTGCCGAGAAGATCAAAACGCTCACCAAGTCTGGCCTTGAGGTTGAAGTGCTGGGCGAGAAGCAACTGGCTAAGCTGGGCATGAACTCAATGCTGGGCGTGGGCCAAGGTTCCGTGCAGGAAAGCCGTCTCGGCATTATGAAATGGATGGGCGCTGGCGATGATAGCGACCCGGTGATCCTCGTCGGTAAAGGCGTTTGCTTTGATACGGGTGGCATCTCGCTGAAACCCGGTGCTGGAATGGAGGATATGCGCGGCGATATGGGCGGCGCAGCGGCTGTGACTGGCACGATGCTGGCGCTGGCTGAGCGTAAAGCCAAGGTGAATGTGGTTGGCCTTGTCGGCCTCGTTGAGAATATGCCCGACGGTAACGCAATTCGCCCCGGCGATATTTTAACCTCTGCGTCTGGCCAAACGATTGAAGTGCAGAACACTGATGCAGAAGGCCGCCTCGTTCTGTGTGACGTGCTCTGGTATGCGCAGGAGAAATTCAAACCTAAAGCAATGGTCGATCTGGCGACGCTGACGGGTGCGATTGTGGTTGCGCTGGGACATCACCATGCTGGTCTGTTCACCGCGAGTGATGATCTGGCGGGCGAGCTGTCTAAAGCCGGGCAGACCGAGGGTGAGCCTGTGTGGCGTCTGCCGTTGGGCAAAGAATATGACTCGCTGCTGAAGTCTAAGTTCGCGGATATGCGTAATATTGGTGGACGGGCCGCTGGCTCGATCACGGCAGCGCAATTCCTCAAACGCTTCGTTAAAGACGGCGTGAAGTGGGCGCACCTTGATATTGCCGGTGTGGCATGGGTTGAGGGCGAGAAGGCCGCGCATGATGTGAGCTGGGCGTCTGGCTTTGGCCCGCGTCTGCTCGATCGCTGGATCGCTGAGAACTACGAAAGCTAGGGCACTTTATGGCCGACACGCCAGCACCTGAATGGTGGTTTTACCACCTCTCCCGCACTGGGCTTGAGCAAGCGGCGCCGCCGCTGATGCAGAAATGCCTCGAGGCTGGGTGGCGGGTGCTGGCTGTGTCACCAGATGTTAAGCGCCGGGCGCAGCTTGATAAGGCTCTGTGGACGTATGATAAGGCCGCGTTCCTGCCGCATGGGGACGCAGAGGCTCCGGGGCTGGATGCCACGCGCCAACCGATCCTGCTGTCAGCGAAGCTGGAGAATGCCAACAAGGCGGAGGCGCTGGTGCTGATGGACGGCGTGGAAGCACCTGTCGATGCCGCCTTCACGCGCTGCATGGTGATGTTCGAAGACCAAAACGCAGATGCACGCAGCATGGCCCGCAAACAGTTCAAAGCGGCAAAGGACGCGGGCCTAAACTGTCGCTATTTCCAGCAAACCGAGAGCGGATCTTGGAAAGAGGCTGGCATTTAAGTCACGATCGCGACGCTAATCGGCAAAAAATTACGTTTTAAGAATGAGAATGAGTTGCATTTAAATTTATCTTCGCTATGAGAGCCCTCAGTTCTTATTCGTGAGGGATTTTCTATGAGACGTAAGGTGATGATGTCAGCGGGCGTGGCCGCTATGGGGGCCATGCTGAGTGCGCCGATGGCAGCTGCACAGGAAGAAGAGGCAGAGCTGCGCCAAGACGCGGTTATTGTGACTGATACATATCTGGCCAATGAGAAATTCAGCGGCATGAAGACACAAACGCCGATCATTGATGTTCCGCAAAGTTTGTCTGTTGTTGATGCAGACAAAATCCGCGAGCAAGCGTTCACGAATATGGGGGATATTCTACGCTACACGCCGGGTGCATCAATCGGGCAGGGCGAAGGCCACCGAGACCAGATTACGCTGCGCGGTCAAAATACAACGGCGGATTTCTTCCTTGATGGCTTGAGGGACGACGTGCAGTATTTCCGTCCACTGTATAACATTGACCAAGTTGAGATTCTGCGCGGTTCAAACGCCATGATCTTTGGCCGTGGCGGCGGCGGCGGTGTCGTAAACCGGGCGTCTAAACGACCCAATTTTGACAGCGATTTCACTGGCGTCACTGCCGGAGTTAATACTTTCGGCGAGATGTCTGGTGCGATTGATTACAACAAATCGATCTCCGACAATTCTGCTGTACGTGTAAACGCATTTGCAGAATCTCTGGATAATCATCGTGACCATTTTGAAGGTGATCGTTTTGCGATCAATCCGACATTTGCGACGAAATTGACCTCAGCGACTGATTTGCTGTTGTCTTACGAGTATGTCGATGACGATCGGGTTGTAGATCGCGGTGTGCCTTCAGAGAACGGCAAGCCGGTTGTTGATTTTACCAAGACGTTTTTTGGTAGCCCAGATGATAATCGCACAACACTGCAGGCGAACATCGCGAAGGCGCGGTTGAATCACAAAATATCTGAAAACATGTCTGCGAATTTCACCGCGCAGTATGCTGATTATGAAAAACTTTATCAGAACTTGTATTCATCAAACATCGACACTGCGGCAGGGCGCGTGGAGCTTGATGGCTATAAGGATACGACAGAACGCCAGAACCTTATCCTGCAAGGGAATTTGGTATCTGAATTTTCGACAGGTGGCTTGAAGCATACATTGCTCATTGGCGCTGAATATGCCGATCAGAGCACGTATAACGCCCGTAACAATGTTGAGTTTGGCCCGGCTGGAATTGCGGCTGCGGGCACTGACTTTACAACGCTAACCACGTCGGGCCGCGCGGTTTATGATGATGGATCGCTCGATCAGGTTTGGTTTGATCTCCGTTCGCCGCTCGCCATTCCAGCATTTGGCTTCACAGACCCTGCTCGTAACAGAGACTCGGACGTGCAGACATTGTCAGTCTATGTTCAGGATCAAGTTGATCTGGGCGGGAACTTCAAACTGGTTGGTGGCTTGCGGTTTGACCAGTTTGAGATCGATACGCACAATCTGCTAAATGACGAGCGACTTAGCCGCACGGATGAAGAAGTGTCTCCTCGAATTGGATTGATCTACAAGCCAGCCGAAAACGTCTCGGCTTATGTTAGCTATAGTAAATCCTTCCTGCCAGAATCTGGTGACCAATTCCTCAGCCTTAGCTCTTCAACGGCTGAGCTGGAGCCTGAGGAATTTGAAAATCGGGAAATTGGCTTGAAGTGGGACTTCAAGCCTGACCTAAGCATGACGATTGCTTATTTTGAGCTTGATCGCGATACGAGCCTTGCGACACCGGATGCCGAAAATCGCTTCCTTGCAGTGACGGAAACCAAAGGGTTTGAAATTCAAATCAATGGTTATCTGAATGATCGCTGGGCTGTGGACCTTGGCTTTTCAAATCTTGAAAGCGAGATTGTTGGCGGTAGCCTTGATGGAAACGAGACCGGTCAGGTGCCTGCAAATATGCTCTCAATATGGAACCGGTTCGAAGCGACGGACAAGCTGGGCTTTGGTCTCGGAGTCGTTCATCAGGGCGAGCAATATGTGCGGTCTGACAATTCTGTCCGGGTGCCAGACTTCGTACGTATCGATGCTGCTGCATTCTATGAGATGGACGATGGAACAATTCTTCAAGCGAACATCGAGAACTTGATGGATGAGGAGTATTTCCCCGACGCGCATAGCAATACGAACATCTCCACCGGTGCGCCGGTGAATGTGCGGTTCACTTTTTCAAAGCGCTTCTAGGCGTTCTTGTTGCGATTTATTTTGGCCCAGCCCTTACAGTTTGTGGGGGCTGGGCTTTCTGTTGAGAGGGGGCAATTGCGCTCATGCCTTGCCCCCGCGCACGCACAGGGCTATAGGCCGCGAAAACCCTTCAGTGAATTCCAATAGGATCATATCAAATGGCTGTTCAGCGTACATTCTCAATCATCAAGCCCGACGCGACCGAGCGAAACCTTACTGGCGCGGTTAATGCGGTTATCGAGAAAGCGGGTCTGCGCATTATTGGCCAACGCCGCATTCAAATGACTGATGAGCAAGCCAAGCGTTTCTACGAAGTGCATGCTGAGCGTCCGTTCTATGGTGAGCTGGTTGAGTTCATGACCTCTGGCCCTGTTGTTGTGCAGGTTCTGGAAGGCGAGAACGCTGTTCTGGCGCACCGTGACGTTATGGGCGCAACCAACCCTGACGACGCTGCAGAGGGCACGATCCGCAAGTTGTTCGCTAAGTCTATCGGTGAGAACACTGTTCACGGGTCTGACTCTGAAGAGAACGCAGCGATTGAGATTGCTCAGTTCTTCTCACTGGCTGAACTGACAAGCTAAAATACCGGCGCGCATAAGCGTGCAGAAACGGGCAGTTTGATGCCGTTTCGAGCAATTTTCATGACAACCCGTGCGCTATGCGTGCGGGTTGTTGCGTTTTTGGAGCTGTTTGCAGGCGAGCGCGAGCGCTTCAGGATACAGCTTGTGCTCAACTGGGAGAATGCGCGCGGCCAACGTGTTGGCTGTATCATCGGCTAAAATTGGGATGGCGGATTGAGAGATGATTTCGCCCTCGTCTACGCCGGCACTGACCCAATGCACGGTGCAGCCTGCCTCAGTGTCGCCAGCCTCTAGTGCGCGCTGATGGGTGTGAAGACCCTTGTGTTTAGGTAGGAGAGACGGGTGGATATTGATCATTCGGCCCGACCATTTCTCGACAAACCATGGCGTGAGCACGCGCATGAAACCAGCGAGCGCGATGATGTCGATCTTGGCGGCTTCGAGCTCGGCGTGGATGGCCTTCTCGAAGGTCTCACGATCTTTGCCATACGGCTTGTGATCGATTGCGACGGCAGAGACGCCAGCAGCACGCGCGGTGTCTAAGCCAGCGGCATCTGGCCGGTTAGATAAGACCAGTGCAGGCGTGGCCGGATAGTCCGGTGTGGACTGAGCCATCTCGAGCAGGGCTTCCATATTGGAGCCGCGCCCAGAGATGAAGATTGCGAGGCGCAATGGCGTCATTTTGCGGCGAGTTTCCCGAGTTGGATCGGTGTTTCGCCTAGCTCTGTGAGCTTCGCCATTGCGGCGGCGGCGTCACCTTCGGCCACAGCGAAGACGAGACCGATGCCCATGTTGAATGTCTTGTGCATCTCATCGATGGCGACATTGCCAGCCTCTTGCAGCCACTGGAAAACAGGTAGCGGCGTCCAGCTATTGCGGTCGATCACTGGGGTTAGGTGGTCTGGACACATGCGCGGCGTGTTCTCTGTCAGTCCGCCGCCCGTAATGTGGGCGAGGCCTTTGACGTAACCTTCTTTGATGAGCGGCAGCGCGGCAGCGGCATAAAGCCGTGTCGGCGTGAGTAGCGCATCGGCGAGTGTTCCATCGCTGAACGGAGATGGGCCATCAAGGACGAGGCCTTCGCGCTCAATGATGCGGCGGATGAGGGAATAGCCGTTAGAGTGTGGGCCAGAGGAGGCGATGCCGATCAGCACGTCGCCCGCCACCATATCATCCATGCGAGGGAGCAATTTGGAGCGATCTACTGCGCCGACGACAAACCCTGCGAGGTCGTAATGGCCGGGCGGGTACATGCCCGGCATCTCTGCGGTTTCGCCGCCAATGAGGGCGCAGCCTGACTGGATGCAGCCTTGGGCGATGCCCCCGACAACGGCTTCTGCGATGCCACCTTCAAGCTTGCCTGTGGCAAAGTAATCTAGGAAAAACAAAGGCTCCGCGCCCTGAGCGAGTACATCATTGGCGCACATGGCGACAAGATCGATACCGACCGTATCATGGCGACCTGTGTCGAAGGCGAGCATGAGCTTTGTGCCAACGCCATCTGTGCCTGAAACCAAGATGGGATCGTCATAGCCTGCGGCCTTGAGATCGAACAAAGCGCCGAAGCCGCCCAGCCCGCCCATTACGCCGGGAACGACCGTATCTCTGGCCAAGGGGCCGATTGCGCCAATGAGTTCGTCGCCTGCCTCAATATCGACACCAGCATCGCGATAAGTGAGGGGAGTTTTTGGTGTTTTTGTCATGATGCTCCGCGCGTTAGCATGGGGAATTCACTGAATCCAGTGTTGTCATGTATTCCGGTTTTGGCCGGAGCTTGTTAGAAGAAGATAGACAAGGAGTTTTACTGACATGATTCGCGTCTTCCTCGCTTCAATGATTTGCCTATTTTCCCTTACTGTGCCTGCATTTGCTGACACGCGACAGGTCTACACAATTACCGATGTTCCGGTGGATGAGAGTGCGCCGACCGTGATTCAGGCGCGGCAAAAAGCGATGGCTACCGCGCGTGTCATCGCCGCGCGCCGTTTGATTAAGAAACTGACCTTGGCAGAAGACCGGGCAACGGCAACTGGCTTGCAAATCGACTCTGCGATTGCTGAACGCATGGCCGCCGCTGTGGATGTGCAGGAAGAGACTGCGGGCGCTGGGCGCTATCGCGGGATCTTGGCTGTGGTGCTCAACCCTCGCATTGTGCGCGCCTTCCTTGATGACGCGAATGTTCCTTATGTTGATACGCAAGGGCCGCTTGGCTTGATGGTGCCTATTGCTGATACCTTGACGTTGGAAGACGAGTGGAGAATCGCGCTCGGCGAGGGCAATTACAATTCACTTTCCCCTTATGTAACGTCCAATGGGCTGGCCTATGCCGCTGATACGGATTGGTCCATTCTGTCTGTTGAGGCGTCTAGTCAACGTGCACGGCGCGGAGTGATGGCAGAGCTGAAAGGGCGTGACGGAGCGTGGCGGGTCGCGCTGTCTACTGTGACGGCGGTCGGAACCGAGACTGTTGGAACGACTGCGCCGCAGCCGACACTCGAGGCAGCAGCAGCGGCAGCAACAGCCTATTTGGGTGAGGCGTGGAAGCAGTCATCCATTGTGCGCGATCGGACACGCACGCGCCGCCAAGCCAATGTGCGTTACACGTCACTGGCCGAGTGGAACACGTTGCGCGGGGCTTTGGTACGCTCTCCATTGGTGTCTGAATTTCAAATCAATGCGCTTGCGCGCGATGGAGCGCTGATCACGTTCTCTTATGCGGGTGAGCCGCCACGTCTGCAGAATGATCTGTTGCAACGCGGCGTGGCGCTGAACGAGCAGGCGGGTGCTTGGGTGCTAACATCTGCAGTGTCTGCCAACTAACAAGCAGAGAAGGAAGGGCGCTCAGCTTGTCATCCAAAATTCAGCAACTGAGGCTTGGTTTTCCGGAGTGTCAGTTAGACTTCGATGAAATTTGCGTATCTGACGCAAACCGCTCTGCGCTGCGCATTGTGCAAAAGCCGGACAATTGGCCGAGCCCTGTCGTGTGTTTGGTGGGGCCGCAACTGAGCGGGCTGTCGACCATCGTTTCAACATGGGCGCGCACGTTTGATGCGGAGGCGTTTTCAGCGCAAGCGTTTCAGAGCTTGAAGACAAAAGAGGCTAATGGACTGGGCGAAGGCTTTATTGCGATTGATGATGCGGATTTGATTAAAGACGCTGACCGTTTGCTGACTTTGATCAATGTGACGACCAACCAGAATGGTCGCCTGTTGCTGGCGTCTCACTTGCCGCCGCCGCAATGGTCTATCTCTTCGCCGGATTTGAAGTCGCGATTGAACGCGATGACGCTGGCTGAGATTGATGCGCCAGATGATGTCTTGCTGCGCCAGCGTTTGCAGGCGTCAGCCAAGCGCGATTTTCTGATGTTGGATGGGGACACGCTGAAATATCTGGTCCCGAGGCTGGATCTTTCGTATGTCGCTATTGAGAGCTTTGTTGCGCGCTTGAATGAAGCGGTTGTTGAGACGGGGCGTGCGCCGTCTGTACCGTTGGCACGAGAGGTGCTTGAAGAAATGGGGCTTGATTCTCTCGATCAAAGGCCGCTGCTATAAAACAAGAAACTAAGGTGTGGGTGAATGTCTGAGGCGGAACCAAATAGTGTAAGGCAGTGGATGAATTCGCCTGAGCGGTTTTTGAACCGGGAGCTGTCTTGGTTGGAGTTTAACCGCCGCGTTTTGGAAGAGACGCAGAACCTCGCTCATCCCTTGTTGGAGCGCTTGCGGTTCCTGTCAATTTCGGCCAGCAATCTCGATGAGTTTGAGATGGTGCGCTATGCCGGTATTCGCGAGCAGGTGCGGGCTGGATTGGTCAAACCGAGCCAAGATGGGCTTACGCCGGCTCAGCAGGTCGAAAGGATAGAAGAGGCATCGCTGGCCCTCATCAAAGAACAACAGGCATGCTGGAAAGACATTAAGCAGGCCATGGAGGCGGAGAATATCCACGTGCTGTCTGTGGATGAGTTGTCGAAAAAAGATAAGGCGGCGCTGGAAGAGCATTTCCAGAATAATATATTCCCTGTGCTGACGCCTTTGGCTGTCGACCCTGTGCACCCATTCCCATTTATTCCAAACCTTGGTTTTTCGATTGCGGTGGATTTGCT
Organism: Hyphomonas sp.; assembly: GCA_033851975.1. GTDB lineage: Bacteria > Pseudomonadota > Alphaproteobacteria > Caulobacterales > Hyphomonadaceae > Hyphomonas. Next base: position 621,385 of record JAWSVJ010000002.1, read on the forward strand.
GTCAGTGTCGGGCGAGCAGAGCCATGTTGGCATTGTGCCGCTGCCAGCCTTTGTGCGCCGCTTTACCAAGCTGCCGGGCACTAAGGGGCAAGGGCACCGGTTTATTGCGCTGGAAGATGTTATCGGCATGTTCTTGAGCGATTTGTTTCCGGGGTTTGTGGAGCAGGGGCGCTGTTTGTTCCGTGTCGTGAGAGATAGCGACATCGAGATTGAGGAAGAAGCCGAAGACCTGATCCGCGACTTTGAGGTGATGTTGAAGCAACGCCGCAGGGGGCGGATTGTGCGGTTGCGGATGCAAAACAATGCGCCAGCGAAACTGCGTGATTATATCGTGCAGGAGATTGGCGCTGAGCCGGAAGACCTCGTGCTGTATGATGGTGTGCTGGGCATGGCGCAGCTCAAAGAGCTGATCATTAAAGAGCGCCGTGATCTGCATTTTACGCCGTATGATGCGCGTTATCCTGAACGTATCCGCGAGATGAGCGGCGATTGTTTTGCGGCCATTCAAGCTAAAGACATTCTGGTGCATCACCCGTTTGAAAGCTTTGACGTGGTGGTGGAGTTTATTCGTCAGGCGGCGGAGGACCCGAATGTTGTGGCGATTAAGCAGACATTGTATCGCACGACGCTGAATTCGCCTGTTGTGGCGGCGCTGATTGAGGCGTCTGAAGAGGGCAAGAACGTCACCGCGCTGGTGGAGATTAAAGCGCGGTTTGATGAGGAAGCGAATTTGCGTCTGGCGCGGGATTTGGAGCGAGCCGGGGTGCAGGTGATCTATGGCTTCATTGAGTACAAAACCCACGCGAAAGTGTCGTTGGTCGTGCGCCGAGAAGGCAAAGAGTTGCGGACCTATACGCATTTCGGCACTGGCAACTATCACCCTGTGAACGCACGTGTCTATACAGATCTTTCGCTGTTTACGGCAGATCCTGCGTTGGGGCGTGATGCCAACCGGTTGTTCAATTATGTGACGGCCTATCGTGAGCCGCCGGAGATTGGGCCAGAGCTGGAAAAGCTGCACATGTCGCCGCTGGATTTGAGTTCTCATTTGCTGAAGATGATCCGAGCGGAAGCGCGCGCGGCCAAGAAGGGCGAGCCGTCTGGCATTTGGGCGAAGATGAATTCGCTGGTTGATGGCGCGGTGATTGATGCGCTCTATGCGGCCAGCCAAGCCGGTGTGCCGATTACGCTGGTTGTGCGCGGAATTTGTTGCTTGCGACCGGGTGTGCCGGGATTGTCTGATAATATTACGGTAAAGAGTATTGTTGGGCGCTATTTGGAACATGCGCGCATTGCTTGTTTTGCCAATGGCGCACCGCTGCCGTCTTCGCAGGCGAAGGTCTACCTGTCTTCAGCCGACTGGATGCCGCGTAACTTGCAGCGCCGGGTAGAGGCGCTGGTGCCTGTTGAGAACCCTACGGTTCATCGCCAAGTGCTTAATCAGATTATGGTCGCCAATTTGAATGACGAGCTGCAGAGCTGGACGATGCAGGAGACGGGCGAATATACGCGGGTGGCGACTAATAGTCAGTTATCGGATCAGAGCGACGGCGCGAAGCCGTTTTCCGCGCATGATTATTTCATGGACAATCCAAGCCTATCGGGCCGTGGTAGCGCGTTGGAAGTAAAGACACCGCCACGGTTGAAACATCGGAAGGCGCCTGAGAAATGATGGGTCTGAAAACCAACCGCGCCGCAACGATTGATATCGGATCAAACTCCATCCGGTTGGTGATTTATGATGTGCTGGGCGCATCGATATTGCCGACTTTCAATGAAAAAGTAATGGCGGGCCTCGGCAAAGGGCTGGCCGAATCCGGGCGGCTTTCTGAAAAAGGGAAGGTGGCCGGGATTGCGGCGCTGGAGCGGTTTTACGCAATTCTAAAAGCGCTTGGTCTTGAGGATTTTAGCGCGGTGGCGACAGCTGCTGTACGTGAGGCCGAAGACGGGCCGGAGTGGCACAAACAAGCGGAGAAAGTGCTCGGGCGTCCGATACGAATTTTGTCTGGTGAAGACGAAGCGCGGGTGTCGGCGCTAGGCGTGCAGACCAGCGTGTTTCAAGCCAAGGGCGTCGTTGGAGATCTTGGTGGTTCCAGCGTGGAGTTTAAGCAGATTGGCGCAGACGCACCGAGCGGTGAAAGTCATTTGCTTGGCCCATTATCACTCGCCGGATTGATGCCCGATTTGGACGCTGTTCGCAAAGCTGTGCGGGAGCAGTTGAAGCGGTCGAAAGTGCTGAAGAGCGCGCAGGGTGATTTTTATGCTGTTGGCGGGGCATGGCGCGCGCTGGCGAGCTTGAGCATGGCGATGGATTCCTATCCGTTGCGCGTTTTGCACGGGTATGAAATGAGCGCCGATCAGGTGTCTAACGTTGCCGAATTGTGCGTGAAAAGCCTGTCGGATGAGGACGTGCTAAAAAAACTTCAAGCCGTAAGTAAGCGTCGGGCGGGAACGATGCCTATCGCGTCGATTGTGCTTGAAGAGGCTGTCCGGGTTGGCGAATTCGATCGCATCGTCGTGTCGTCGAGCGGATTGCGCGAGGGCGTGTTGGTGGATCTGACCGGGGCGGCCATTGTTGACCCGTTGGTTGATGGAGTGATCGCCTTTGCGCGATTGAACCGTGAGCAGATCGCCTTTGGCCAAGCGCTGGTCGAATTTACAGCACCCCTGCTGGAGACGGGTGACCCGGTTTTTGAAACGCGCGAGCATGATGCGAGAGTATTTGAAGCGGCCTGCATGATGGCCGATAGCGCAGGACGGTTTCATCCAGACCATCGGGCAAACATGGCCTATGATCAAGCATTGCGCGCGCCATATTCGGCTGTGCGCCACAATGAGCGGGCCTTTATCGCATCTGCTGTTGGCGGCAGATATGGGAAGTATTTCAAAGTGCCGTCTGAATATCAGCGACTGCTTGATGATGATCAGACTTTGCGGGCCAAACAGCTTGGCAGCGCGATGCGTCTGGGCGCGGTCTTCTCTGGCTGTTCAGGGCCGATATTGAGCCGGGCAACGCTAGAGCACTCCAAGAAGGGCCTAAAACTGACTGTGGACCGGGCCGACGAGGCCATGGTGTCAGAAACCGTGCGTCGTCGTCTGGAGCAGACGGCCAGTACGTTCGGTTTGGATGCGTCGGTTTCGGTGCGTGACGACTGATCTAAACGTCGAACAAACGCACCTTGCCACCCTCGAATGAGACAGCGAGTTTGCCATTGAGCAGTGCTTGCGCCTTTTGGCCAAACATCTCGAAACGCCAGCCTGTCATTGCCGCGATGTCTTCGCTGGTTTCGCCGCGCGCGATGCGGTCAACATCTGCTGCGTTGGCGATGAGGCGTGGGACAACATCGTTCTCTTCGCTGACATGCTTGAGCAACACTTTTAGGAGCTCTGGCGCGCCAGCTGGGATTTGGGCGTTTTGGGTGCGTGGTGGCATCTCTGGTGCGAAATCATCTGGCGAGTCGATAGCTTTAACGACCGCGTCGATGAGGCCTTTACCGTGTTTTGACCGGACGAACCCATTGGGCACAGCGCGTAGGCCGTTGAAATCTGATTCGCTGCGTGGTTTTTGAGCGGCGATCTCTTGGATGGCGTCATCCTTTAGAATGCGGCGGCGAGGCTTGTTGAGCTCCTGTGCCAATATTTCGCGCCATGCGGCCACGGCGACCACGATTGCGGCATAGTCTTTTTTGGGTTTACGCAGTTTAAGGCGCTGCCAAGCATTGGCCGGGTCAGTGTCGTATTTTGCCGGGTCTTCGAGGCTCGACATTTCTTCCTGAACCCACGCCATACGACCTGAAGTTTCGAGCTGTTCGCGCATGATGACGTAGGCATCGCGCAAATGGGTGACGTCTCCCAAAGCATAGATCAGCTGTTTTTGCGACAAGGGACGGCGCGTCCAGTCAGTAAATTGGCTGGATTTGTCGATTTGTTGCTTGAGCAAACGTTGCACGAGATTGTCGTAAGAAATCGAATCACCGAGGCCGAGGGCCATCGCTGCGATTTGTGTATCGAAGATCGGGCCGGGCGGGTGGCCAATCAAGCGATTGAAAATTTCCATATCCTGACGCGCGGCATGGAACACCTTCACCCGGTTCTCCTGCTCTATGAGGCGCAAGAAGGGGCCGATGTCTAAATCCTCTGCCAGCGGGTCGATAAGGCCCTCTACGCCGGGTGCAGAGGCCTGCACGAGGCATAGGTCTGGCCAATAGGTCGTTTCGCGGTGAAACTCCGTATCGATGCAGATGAAATCTGATTCAGCTAGTTTGCCGCAAAGGTCTTCCAATGCGGCCTGCTCAGTAATAGGGATCAAAGTATTGTCAGTCATGGCTTGCTTGCGTATCGCAGGCCCTTGACATTGCAAAGGGTTAAATGCCCTTGCACGCCTTGAACTTGTTTGTTTCCTTTGTTCGGAGAACGACCCGATGCACGCCTTTCGTACCCATACTTGCGGGGAACTTCGCAAATCTCATGTTGGTGAAACTGTAAAATTGTCTGGCTGGCTGCACCGCCGCCGCGAGCATGCGGGCGCCTTGTTTATCGACTTGCGCGACCATTATGGACTGACCCAAGTTGTTGTTCATCCCGGCGCTGCCTTTTACGAGGAGGCCAAACGGGCCACGGCTGAGAGCGTGCTGACTGTGACCGGTAACCTGATTGCGCGCGATGATGACGCCGTGAACCCTGATTTGCCGACGGGCGAGGTTGAGTTGCCCGCCGAGACGCTAATCATTGAGAGCGCGGCTGCGAAATTGCCGCTGCCCGTGTTTGCTGAGCCGGAGTATCCTGAGGATATTCGTCTGACGCATCGCTATCTCGATCTGCGCCGTGAGACGCTGCACAAGAATATCACGCTGCGTTCTAACGTGATTGCTAGCTTGCGCCGCCGGATGATCGGAGAAGGCTTTACGGAGTATCAAACGCCGATCCTTACGGCGTCTAGCCCTGAAGGCGCGCGCGACTTCCTCGTGCCGAGCCGTATTCATCCGGGCGAATTCTATGCGCTGCCACAGGCCCCGCAGCAGTTTAAGCAGCTCCTCATGGTGTCTGGCTTTGATCGGTATTTCCAGATTGCGCCATGCTTCCGTGATGAAGATGCACGCGCGGATCGGTCACCGGGCGAGTTCTATCAGCTCGATATTGAGATGAGTTTTGTGACGCAGGAAGATGTGTTCAACTCGATTGAACCTGTGATGCGCGGCGTGTTTGAGGAGTTTGCAGACTGGGAAGGTAAGGGACGTTCTGTTCCTGCTGAGCCGTTTGTGCACATTCCATATGCCGAATCGATGGCGAAATATGGCTCTGATAAGCCAGATTTGCGTAACCCGATTGAGCTGTCTGATGTGTCAGACTTCTTCGTGGATGACAGCAAGACTGGCTTTAGCATCTTTGCGAAAATCATTGCGGGTGGCGGTAAGGTTATCGCGATCCCAGCGCCTAAAGCGACGGCTGAGAAGTCTCGTAAGTTCTTCGACGAGATGGACAAATGGGCCAAGAAAGAAATGCAAGCGCCCGGCCTTGGCTATGCGCGTTTGAAAGAAGCTGATGGCGGCGGCGTCGACAGCCAAGACCCTGTTCTTAAAGGCTTTGAGCCTGCATTGCTCGAGAAGCTGCTGAAGCAAATGGGCCTCGGCGCGGGCGACGGCGTGTTCTTCTCAGCGGGCAAGAAAGGCGACGCGTACAAGCTCGCTGGCGCGGCACGTAACAAAGTAGGCGCTGACCTTGGCCTGATCGAAGACGGCGTGTTCCGCTTCTGCTGGATCGTCGATTTCCCGATGTTCGAATATGACGAAGACAACAAGAAAATCGACTTCAGCCACAACCCGTTCTCTATGCCACAAGGCGGCATGGATGTGTTGGAAGCGGCGACGACGGACGAAGAGATTCTGGATATCAAAGCCTATCAGTATGACATCGTTTGCAATGGCATCGAGCTGTCATCTGGCGCGATCCGGAACCATCGCCCTGAGGTGATGCTGAAAGCGTTCGCGATGGCTGGTTATGGGCCGGACGTGGTTGAAGCTGAGTTTGGCGGCATGCTCAACGCGTTCCGTTATGGCGCGCCGCCACATGGTGGGATTGCGCCGGGCGTGGACCGTATCGTGATGCTGTTGGCGGACGCTGAAAACATCCGCGACGTGACGCTGTTCCCGATGAACGGCCAAGCACGCGATCTGATGATGCAAGCGCCTAGCCCGGTAAGTGATGCGCAGCTTAAAGAGCTGAGCATTCGCCTTGCGCCGCAGGTGAAGAAAGACAGCTAAGCCGAGTGCTTTGACATGATCGTTATTCATCACAACCCAGAATGCGGCACGTCTCGCAATGTTTTGGCGACGATCAAGGCGGCAGGCTATCAGCCTGTCGTCATTGAGTATCTGAGCGAAGGCTGGACGCGGGCGCAGCTGCAAGGGCTGTTCGCGGCTGCTGGCCTGACGCCGAAATCTGCGCTGCGCACGAGCAAGTCACCGGCCAAAGAGCTGGGCCTGATGGACGAGGGTGTTAGCGACGAGGCGATTGTGTCGGCCATGCTGGAGCATCCGATCTTGGTGAATCGCCCGATTGTTTGCACTGAAAAAGGCGTGAAGCTGTGTCGCCCGAGCGGGCACGTGCTGGACCTGTTGGAGAACTGGCCGAAAGCGCCGTTTGCCAAAGAGGACGGCGCGTTGCTGATTGATGAAGCCGGTAAGCGCGTTGCCGAGTAAATCAGCGCGGGTCAATCAGCGGTCTATGTAAATCAGTTTGAGGCGATCGTTTCCATTATGGAAATGTCGGCGCAGAGCGGTAGGGCGAACCCTTTGGGCAGCCGTGTGGAGAGCGAACCGCAGGCGCCGTTAAAGTTTGCCTCATGTACGCCCCGCGCTTGGCTCAAATCAGCTTCTTGTAGCCGTGCATCTTCAAACTGTGCCCCGGTGAGGTTGGCGTTCCCGAAGCTGACGCCTGCTAGGTTTGCACCGTTTAGAATTGCGCCGTTGAGGTCTGCGCCTTCAAGATTGGCCTTGGTGAGGTTCGCGCCTGAAAAGTCTGCTTGCTCCAGCCGAGCCGTAGACAAGTTGGCGAGCGCGAAATTGGCCCCGATGAGCCGAGCTGATTGCAGGTTTGCGCCGCTGAGGTTTACGTTTCTGAAATCGGCGCCATTGGCCCGGCAGTATTGCATGCGCGCGCTTGTGAGCACCGCGCCAGCAAATCGCGCCGAAACGAGCGCCGCGTTGCGTAGGTCTACATTTGGGGCGATGGCCGCTTCGAAATTGGTGTGCTCGGCCTGAACATTGCGCATGGAGGCATATTGCAGATTAGCGCCGGAATAGTCCGCGCCGGGCAGGGCAATCCCCGCCAAGTTGCGTCCTGAAAGGTCACATCCGCTGCACGAGCCAGCATAGCTAGGCTGCCATGTTACCGTCATTTCCTGCGCTGCCGCCGACCCTGCAAAGGTGGAGACCAAGTTGATCGCAACGAGTGCGGCAAAAGAGGCGACGAATTTCATAACCATGAGATACATCGCCAACCTGAACCGCTAAACTGAACAAACAGTAAGAACTGCGGAAGTTTTAAGGGTGTTGCTCGAAAACAATGACAGTTTCCCTAGCGGCAAGCTGGGATGGTTAGGCCGGATGGCAGCTTCGTTGTCGCATCGCCACAGGCTGTGTTTAGCTGTGTCTGCGTCAGTCCTAGCGTCGTCTCGAGCTCTGCTCCGGAGAGGTTTGCATCGGTGAGGGTGGCGCCTTTTAGGTTCGCGCTGCCCAAATAGGCTCCCACTAAAGTTGCGCGCTCCAAATTGGCATTTGAGAGGTCAACTGAGGTCAAACGCGCGCCAAACAGGTTTGCGATGGATAGATTCGTTTTTGAGAGATTTGCCTTATTGAGTGTCGCGAGAGACAGATTGGCTTGACGAAGGCGCGAGTCAGATAGGTTGATGCCCGGCACGTCTTTGTAGGCCAAATCCGCTTGAAACAGGTTGCATGAGCGGCAATCTTTTCCGGCTTGGGCGCGTGTAATCTCGGCTTTGTCTTGCGCATTGGCAGCGCCTGCGAGAAGAAATACTGCGAAGCTAAGGCTCAAAATTTGTTTCAACATGACACATTTGCCTTTCAGGCGATGATTTTCATGCTGATAGACTGGCAAGGGCTGGGCCATTTATGTGGTTAATTACTGCGAGAGAGTCGAGTGCTCCCCACATGTGTCACACGCCACTTCATCATCCTCGCCAGATGCAAACACTGTAAAGCTGCCACAGGAGGCGCAGGCATTGCCCAAATAGGCTGGGCCTTCCTCTTCTGCGTCGCCTGTTGCCTCGGCGCCTGCCTCATCGCTTCGCTCTGAGCGCTTTTTGTCGAGCACGACGATGTTGTCTGGCAATTGACCGCGCGAGAAGCCGCGAGAGATGATTTGTGCTGCTTCTCCGGTGAGTGGGGTGAGATCGCGCGTGGCATCGCCTTCGCCGCGCCCGAGGCCGTCATGCGTGACATCCACTTCGGCCAGATCGTCCCGGCCAAGGTATGACACGGCGAGTTCTCTGAAGATGTAATCGAGAATTGAGGTGGCTTTGGTGATGCGGTCATTGCCGACGACTTGTCCGGCAGGTTCAAACCGCGTGAACACGAACGCATCGACATATTCTTCCAGCGGCACGCCATATTGCAGGCCGATGGAGATGGAGATGGCAAAATTGTTCATCATGCTTCGGAAGGCGGCGCCCTCTTTGTGCATGTCGAGGAAGATCTCGCCCAGCGCGCCATTCTCGAACTCTCCGGTGTGGAGATAGACTTTGTGGCCGCCGACGGTGGATTTTTGGATATAGCCTTTGCGACGATCGGGTAGGCGTTGGCGCTGAACGAACATCGGATCGATCGGGGCGGCGTTTGATTGGTCAGAATAAGAGCCGCCAATGTCGGCGCCGTCTGCAAGATCGTCCGCAAGGGCGAGGATGTGCTCCATCCGCTCTGTTACGTCAGGCGGCGTCGCGCCGCGTTCGCCCTCAAGCATGACGGAGAGACCTTCGGAGAGTGCCTGATCGGCAATATCGAGGCCGTCTGTGCTGGCGATGCGCATGAGCACGCAGCCATCTCCTAGGGACGCCTTACACGCGCTGGCAAATCGTATCTCGTCTTCGAGGGATGCGCCGAGCGGCAGGCCTTGCATCGCCATCGTCGAGTCTACGAGGTCGTCTATTGCGCCGTCGAGCGCTTCTTCGGCGGCGGTGATGTCTTTGCGCGAGAAGCCGAGGGCGGAGAGAAGCGCGCGGCCATCAGCGTCGAAATTCTCAGGCTGAAGCTTTAGGTCAGACGCGATGATCTGGTCGCCGAGCACCCAGCGGGAGAAGGCAGCATTGAGCGGCAGGCCGTCACCGAGCGCGCGGCTGACACGATCCAGCGCATCGTCTGAGAAACCGCGATCGCGGAGCTTGTCTTGGCCGAAGGCGCGTTCAAGAGCGGCGTGGCCGGTCGACTGAATTTGGTCGAGCAGTTGTGGCAACGCCTCTGGCTTACGCCGGGCGAGGCCGATACGCGGCGCGCGGGCCAGCGTGGGAGCGTCGTCGCCAAAGATGAGCGCGGATTGGACGGGCGAGGTGCCGTCGCTGCTGATGTCTGTATCCGTCTCCATCAGATTGGCGAGCGGCAGGATATGGACACTACAGTCGCGCTTCGTGCTGGCGCGTCTTGCGGGCATGTCGAGCGCTTTGCCCTGAGCGGCAGTGAAGCCTGCGCCTGAGGCGGCGGCGTTGATCCATGCGCAGAGGGCAGAGGCGGTGGCCCGGCCAGCATCGGTGGCATAGTCCAGCCCCATCGCCATGATGGCACCGGCGAGACCTGCGATAAGGAAGACGCCGCCATCCATCTGTTTTGAGGCTTCGCTGACAATGTCTGCGATATATTCCGTCGCCAGCCCATCAGGGCCAGCAGCGGCAGATACGTCTAAAATGCGGCATGGGGCGTTGGCGCGTGGCAGGTCAACGCTGAGCATGAGGATCTCGGCGCCCTCATTCAGCGCGGCTGTGAGGTCGTCTTCAAGATCTTCGTCAGCGTCTTGGGCGTTGAAAATTCCGGGGAGCTGGCGCGGGGCGTTGACGGAGGCGGCGCGCAGAGCGTCAGCGGTTTTTACGAAGCCGCCGGGTTGGCGCAGGGCATCCTCAACAATTTCTGGCGGGAGGCCTGAGGCGACAGCGTCGGCGAGCTCCGGGTTGCGCGGGGCATCGCCGAGGCGTTCGAGCATTTCCGCAATGGCGAGCTGCGAGGTCGCTTGCAGGCTGGCCTGCGCATATTGGTCGGCGGTCTGTGCGAGCGTGTAGGTGTTGAGCGCCTGAACCGGTGCGCGCGCCGGGGCGAAAATGTCCCCGAAGCTCAGCACGGGAGAGAGCAGACCATCCGATTCTGCTGCGGTGAGAATGTCGTCTCGTTTCGAAGCGGGCATCTTGCGCACATCCTTTGCGAATCACTTTGTCACAGGGTGACGGGTGAAAACGCTGTGTTCAAGCAGGCGGGATGCGATTTTCTGACCTGTTAAGGGCCTCTATGCCATATTGTATGACGGGGCGGACTGGATTATGTGCCCAGCTAACGCCATATTACGGCCAACAATGCACGTCAGGACGAGTGACAATATGCTGAAACAGATTTTCACCTGGTGGAGCGGTCATACGATCGGCGCCAATTTCGACATCAAACGTCGCAGCGCTTATGTTGGGACCGATGAGTACGGCAATAAGTATTATGAAGAGCGCAAACCATCGCTCGAAGGCCGCCGTCGTCGTTATGTGATGTATAAAGGCTTGGCAGAGCCGTCTAAGGTGCCTGCTGACTGGCATGGATGGATGCATCATGTGGTGCCAGAGCCGCCGACCAAGAACCCGTTGGATCGTCGCGAGTGGGAAACTGACCATAAACCAAACATGACCGGCACCCCGTATGCTGTGAAGCCAAAGGGCAGTCTGTCTGGAGAAACTAAGCGCCAGAAATCTTCTGGAGACTATGAAGCGTGGAAACCTGATGCGTGAATCACTGTTTGAAACAATTGTTGGTGCAATCGTCGTTTGTGTTGCCGGGGCGTTCCTATGGTTCGCGCTGGACCAAGGCGGCGACGGGCAGGCGACATCAGGCCAATATGACCTGACGGCGCGGTTCAACAATGTTTCGGGCATCTCACGCGGGTCTGACGTTCGCATTGCGGGCGTGAAGGCTGGTGTCGTTACAGCGATTGTCGGCGATCCAGAACGCTTTGAAGCTGTCGTCACAATGAGCGTTGATGAAAAATGGGCGCTGCCCGATGATAGTGATGCGCGCATTTCCACCGATGGATTGCTCGGCGGCAGCTATATTGCGATTGAGCCGGGTGGCGGGTTCGACACGCTAGCTCTCGATGGAACGGGTGAGCTTCAATATACGCGCGGATCAGTCGATTTGCTGACACTGTTTGCGTCATTCGCATCTGGTGGCGGCGGGTCAGATTCCGAGACGCCATCGACACCTGCTGATGATCCTTATCCTGCTGGAGAATAAGCCATGCTGAAAATTATTCTGGTTGCTGTATCAGCGACGGCCTGCCTTCTGGGCGCTGCACACGCGGCGACTTATGTTGAGAAGGACCGGGCGACGCTGCGGGCTTTGGACAAAATTACAGGCCGCGCCACCGATATTGAAGTGTTTGTAGGCGAGCCTGTCGTGTTTGGATCGCTGAAAGTTGAGCTAAAGGCCTGCTATCAAACGCCGCCGGAAGAAGTGCCAGAAAGCGTGGCGTTCTTGAAGGTCGACTCAACGCAAGCTGTTGCTGTTGAAACGATGGGCGACGCTGTGACTGCTGGCGATGTGAAAACGGCAAATGAAGAGAACCCGAACCTGTTCACAGGTTGGATGTTTGCGTCGACCCCGGGCCTGAGCGCGCTTGAGCACCCGGTCTATGATATTTGGGTGATCCGTTGCACGGCGCCGGACCCAGTTAAGCTAGAAGAAGAGCTGGAAGTGCCTGTTGGGTCAGCACCAGTGGAGTCAGCTCCGGTTGACCCAGTGGCACCGGAACCGGCATCAGCAGAGTAGAAGTCGGGTTCGATTTTTAGCGCTGCGGCTAGCAATTTTTTGAAAGCGTCGCGCGGGATCTCCATTAGGCCAAACTGCTCAAGATGCGGATTGTGGAATTGCGCATCGAGCAGCGTATAGCCTCCCGAAATGAGGCGTGCGACGAGGTGGACGAGCGCCACTTTTGAGGCATCGCGCGCGCGTGAGAACATGCTTTCGCCAAAGAACGCACCGCCAACTGATACGCCGTATAGCCCGCCGACGAGTTCATCACCTTCCCAACACTCGATGGAATGGGCGTGCCCATCGCGATGTAGGGTGCTGTAAAGGTTGAGGATGGGAGAGTTGATCCATGTGCTCTCGCGGCCATGTTTGGTCTCTGCGCACCCCTCCATCACGCGGGAAAAGGCCTGATTGGCGGTGACGCGATAGACGTCTTGCTTGACCGTGCGCTTCAGGCGTTTGGGAATGTGGAAGCCATCTAGCGGGATTATGCCGCGCTGATCTGGATCAACCAAGAACAATGACGGATCGTCGCGAGAATCGCCCATGGGGAAGACGCCGCGCCGATAGCAGTTCAAGAGGTCTTCAGTTCCGAAGCGAGGTTCCATAAGCGTTTATATGTGGTGAGAGTGGCGGGCTGTCCATACGAAAACGCCGGGCGTCTTTCAGCACCCGGCGAGAACTATAAAATGTGCCCCTCAGCCGGCTATTCGACGACGTTCTCTTCCAAGAATTTTTCGAGCCAATGGATATTGTAATCACCCGACAGTACATCCTCATTTTCGACGAGGCGGCGGTGCAGATCCAATGTCGTGAAGACAGGGCCAACGACCATCTCTTGCAAGGCACGATGAAGGCGCATGAGGCATTCGCGGCGTGTACGGCCATGCACGATGAGCTTGGCGATCAGCGAGTCGTAATGCGGCGGGATGCGATACCCAGCATAGACCGCGCTATCGAGGCGCACATCAGGGCCGCCCGGTGCGTGGAACTCTTTTATGAGGCCCGGTGATGGCACGAAGGTTTGCGGATGCTCAGCATTAATCCGGCACTCAATGGCGTGACCGACGAGCATGACGTCTTCCTGACGAAAGGAGAGTTCTTTCCCGTCTGCGATGCGGATTTGCTCACGGACCAGATCGATACCTGTGATCATCTCTGTGACCGGATGCTCGACCTGAAGACGAGTGTTCATTTCGATGAAATAGAAGTGCCCATCTTCATAAAGGAACTCAATAGTACCGGCACCGCGATAGCCTAGCTTTTTCATGGCGCCAGAAACTATGCCGCCAATCTCTTCACGTTGGGCCTGATTAAGCGCCGGTGAGGGAGCCTCTTCAAAGACTTTTTGGTTGCGGCGTTGCAGTGAGCAGTCGCGCTCCCACAAATGGGCGACGTTGCCATGCGTGTCTGCGATAACCTGTACTTCGATGTGACGCGGCCCTTGGAGGTATTTCTCCAGATAGATCGTATCATCACCAAAAGCGGCCTTAGATTCGGTCTTCGCTGTTTTTACCGCGTTTTCCAGATCGCCTTCCGTCATCGCCAGCTTCATGCCGCGACCACCGCCGCCAGCTGAGGCTTTTACGATAACCGGGAACCCGATTTTCTTGGCAGCCTTTTTGGCATCTGCGATCGTTTTTACTTCGCCTTCAGAGCCGGGAACGCAGGGCACACCGGCTTCAATCATGGCTTTCTTCGCCGCGATTTTGTCACCCATAACTCGGATGTGAGCGGCTGTCGGGCCGATGAAGGCAAGGCCGTGGGCCTCTACCATCTCAGCGAATTGTGCGTTCTCTGACAGGAAACCATAACCGGGGTGGACAGCGTCAGCGCCGGTGATTTCAGCCGCCGCAAGAATTTGCGATTTTTTCAGATAGCTTTCTGATGAGGGCGCCGGACCAATACAGACACTTTCATCAGCCAGTCGAACGGCCATTGCGTCACGATCAGCTTCGGAATGGACCACAACAGTGGAGAGCCCCATTTCCTTGCAAGCACGGTGAATACGCAATGCAATCTCGCCCCGATTCGCGATCAGGACTTTCTGGATAGACTTTTTTTTCTCGGCCATGATGCTACTCAATCAGGATGAGGGGTTCGCCAAATTCAACAGGCTGGGAATCGGACACGTAAATGGCCTTCACCGTTCCTGCGCGATCTGAATCGATAGGATTGAACGTCTTCATCGCCTCAATAAGCATGAGGGTGTCGCCCTTTTTCACTTTGTCACCGACTTTGACGTAATCCTTAGAGCCGGGCTCTGGCGCCATGTAGGCGGTGCCGACCATTGGGGATTTGAGCGCATTGTCTGGAATAGACGGAGCGGCAGAATCTGCTGCAGCATCCTGTGTCGCAGCAGGTGCCGCCGCAACAGCAGCAATGGGCGCAGCAGCAACAGCCGCTTGAATGACCGGCGCAGCAGCTTTGCTCACGCGGATGCGCAGCCCTTCATGCTCGATTTCGATCTCGCTGAGATCAGCTTCTCTTAAAATTGCCGCGAGTTCGCGAACGGTGGCAGTATCAAGTTTGGTCTTGCTCGTGCTCATGGGACTTTACGTCTCTCCTTAGCCAGTAATTTTCTGAACGGCCATCAATGCTAATTCATATCCGTGCCCGCCGAGGCCTGCAATTGTTCCTTTGACAGCGGGTGACACGAAATTGGTGTGCCTAAACGCTTCGCGAGCAGCGGGGTTGGATAGATGAACCTCAATTGTAGGCACTTTGCAGGCTCTTAGAGCGTCATGCAATGCTATTGATGTGTGGGTGTAGGCGCCTGCATTCAAAATGAGAGCCGCGCCTTTCGACGATGCCTCTTGAATCCAAGAAACGAGTTCACCCTCGCCATTGGTTTGCCGGGCGACTATTTCTGTCGGCGCGGCAGCGGTAACCAGACGCGCATGGATATCATCCAGCGTGTCATGGCCATAAATCTCAGGCTCGCGTGTGCCCAAAAGGTTGAGATTGGGCCCGTTGAGGACATATATCGGTTTCGACATGGGAATCGTCTTGCGATGGAACGCCCATGAAAGCAAGACTTTGCGGGCGGAGAAATTGCAAAAATGCAGATCATGTTGAATGGTTTACCTAGGGAAATTGGGCAGGGAACCACCCTCGCTATGCTGGTGGAGACGCTGGCCGGGGAGACCGAACGCGACCCGCGCGGTGTCGCGATTGAGCTAAATCTCGAAATTGTGCCGAAATCTGAGTTTTCGCAGACGGTTATCAATGAGGGCGACCGGTTGGAGATTGTGCAGTTTGTGGGAGGCGGCTAAGCATCCCCTAGAACTTGGTCCTAACCGCCGACCCATATTTACGATGAGAAAGACTGCCATGAACGACCCATTGACCATTGCGGGCAAAACCTATGCTTCACGTTTGATCGTCGGAACGGGCAAGTATGCATCGTATCAACAAAATGCAGACGCGGCGCGGGCGGCTGGCGCGGAAATTGTCACCGTGGCACTGCGCCGGGTGAACCTCGATAATCCAAATGAAGAGCGCCTCACAGACTTTGTGAAGCCGGACGAGTTTACCTATTTGCCCAACACTGCGGGTTGCTTCACCGCTGAAGATTCAGTGCGTACCCTGAAATTGGCGCGCGAAGCTGGCGGTTGGAATTTGGTGAAGCTGGAAGTGTTGGCCGACCAGAAGACGCTCTATCCAGATATGCCCGAAACGCTCAAAGCTGCCAAAGCCCTCATCAAGGATGGGTTTGAGGTGATGGTGTATTGCTCGGATGACCCGGTTTACGCCAAAGCGCTGGAGGAGGCTGGTTGCTGCGCGATCATGCCTCTGGGCAGCCTCATCGGCTCTGGCCTCGGAATCATGAACCCTGTCAATATTCGCCTGATTGTTGAGCAAAGCCGCGTGCCGGTGATTGTCGATGCGGGCGTGGGCACGGCCTCTGATGCGGCCATAGCGATGGAGCTGGGTGTGGACGGCGTGTTGATGAATACTGCCATTGCTGCGGCGAAAGACCCCGTGCGTATGGCAACGGCGATGAAGCATGCGGTTATCGCGGGCCGTCAGGCTTATCTGGCGGGGCGGATGCCGAAAAAGATGTATGCAGACCCAAGCTCACCCCTCGGCGGCTTGATTTAAACGACGCTTTCGCGCTGCGCCTCTAGTGCAGTATGGAGAGCGTCCGTTGAGGCGGGGTGTAGATGCGGCGCGAGCATGCTGAGCTGTAGCAGCATTGCGCCGTGGACTGCGCCAGACCCAATTGAGGCGTCATTGCCCATCTCTCTTTGAAATTCGAGATGATATCTGACCACCAAGATGGAGGCGGAGATTAGCTCTTCGCGGGGTGCGGCCGGATCAACAAAGTGGCCCGCGCTGGCCATCGCATCGAAGAAGGCGCGGAATTGGTCAAACGTGTCGGCATATATGCGCGGCAGGGCGTCGAGCAGTACATCTGTATGCTCACCATAGTCAGCTTGATCGCGATACAAGAAACGATAGCGGCGTTGCTCATTGGCTAGCGCGCTGAGCATGTTGGTGTAGTCGGTAAGGATGGGGGAGCCATCAACCGGGCGGAGCGCCAAACGCCCCTGTGCCTGTTCGATAAAGTCTTCAGTGATCGCGTCGAGCAATGCGCGCTTGGACTTGAAATGATACCAAAGATTGCCCTCAGCAATGCCGACAGCCTCTGCCAAAGCAGCGGTCGTGACCCGCCCGAAATGCTGCTCATTGAACAGGTTCCGGGCGGTGACGAGGATCTTTTGGCGTGTCTTCATGAGCTTTACAGCGCGTGTAGCACAACCTGCACATCGGTATAGCCCAGCACGAAGTTGGACTCGACACGCTCTGGTTCTCCGACCAGTTCGATATGGGAGTAGCGTTTCATAATCTCTTCCCAGAGCAGGCGGATTTGCATCTCTGCGACACGGTTGCCCATGCAGCGGTGAATGCCAAAACCAAACGACAAATGCTGGCGTGCCTTATCGCGATCAATCATGAACTGATCTGGATTATCCAGCGCCGTCTCATCGCGATTGCCGGAGATATACCACATAACCACTCTGTCACCCTTGCGGATGGTCTGGCCCTTGAACTCAACATCCTCTAGCGCTGTGCGGCGCATGTGGGCGAGCGGCGTTTGCCAGCGGATAATCTCTGACACCATATTCGGGATCAGGCTCGGGTCCGCTTTCAGCTTTTTATACTCATCTGGGAACTGATTAAGCGCCACGACGCCGCCAGAGATAGAGTTACGCGTCGTGTCATTGCCGCCCACGATGAGCAGCATGAGGTTGCCGAGAAACTCCAGTGGATTTTTCATCATGTCTTTGGTGTCAGGATTGTGGGCCATGAGGGAGATGAAATCGAACTTCGGCGGCTGGGCTGCCCGTTCTGCCCACAGCTTGCTGAAGTATTCCAGACACTTCATCAGCTCGGCTTGGCGATGGTCCATATCCGCCGCAACGCCGACGGTTTCAGACGCTGTGGTGATGTCAGACCAATAGGGCAGAAGGTGGCGATCTTCGAACGGGAAGTCGAACAATGTCGCGAGCATCTGCGTCGTCAGCTCTTTGGAGACAAGATCAACCCAGTTGAACTGTTCACCAATCGGTAGACTGTCGAGAATGGTGCAAACACGCTGGCGGATAAGCGCTTCAAGCTCTGAGAGCTGTGTCGGGGCCACGGCGGGCTGGGCGGCTTTGCGCTGCACATCATGCACGGGCTGATCCTGCGCAATGAACATTGGCGGCGCGAAATCCTCCGGCTGATCGCCAATCACAATGTTGGTTTTAGAGGAGAATTGTTTGTGGTTTGAATCGATCGCGATGATGTCTTTGAACTTGGTGATCGACCAATACGGCCCGAACTGGCTGTCCTTACAGTAATGCACTGGAGCTTCATTTCGTAGGCGTTTGAAATAGTCCTCATGCTTATCGTGTAGGAACAGTTTCGCTTGCGAGACGTCGAGTTCGTCGAGCGGTATGCTGTAAGGGTCGGGGATCGCATTCGCATCACTAGAGGCTGGATGTAGAGTGTCGGCCATTCTTGTTCTCCCATATTTTTGTTTTTTAGGGTGATAACCCTAGAATTGATTTGAGGCAAGCAAATGGGACTATCAGACACAAAAAAGCCCCGCGAACCGGCGGGACTCGCGAGGCATTAAATGACAGTTATTCAGCCTGTTAGCGGGTTTGCCCACCATCCACCGGCACGATAGCGCCGGTCACGAAGCTTGCGAGTGGGCTGAGTAGGTAGGCCGCTGCGGAGCCGATCTCGTCAGGTGTGCCGAAGCGGCGCAAAGGCACTTCGCGTTTTACCCAGCGTTTCCATGCATCGCCGCGTTCGCCTTCTGTACGTTCTTCCCAGTCACCACCGGGGAAGATGATGTTGCCCGGCGCAATTGCGTTGACCCGGATGCCATCAGCGCCAACTACGCGGGCGAGCTCTTTGGTCATATGGTTCATCGCGGCTTTCGATGTGCCGTAAGTGAGCGGCGTACCGAGGCCTGCGAGGCCAGCAATGGATGAGATCATCAGCACTGAGCCTTCGCGGCGCGGCTGCATACGGCGCAGAACAGATCGGGCAAGACGGAACCCAGAGTTCAGGTTTTGGCTGATGCCAGCCTCCCACGTGTCATCGTCGATTTCAAAACCGTGCGGGCAGGGGTGGAGACCAACATTCGCAACAGCGCCCCATACTGGGCCGAACTCGGTTTCGATAGCCTCAACCATGGAGTCGATTGTTTCTGAGTCGCGCAAATCGCCCGTGCGCGTCCACAGCTTGTCTTCACCATAAATGCCAGCAAGGCGCGCGCGTTGTGTCTCCAACGCATCAGCGCCGCGTGCTGCCATGGCGACTTTCGCGCCTTCGGCTAAACACGCCTCCACAATGCCAAGGCCAATGCCACGGCTCGCGCCCGCGACGAAAATGACTTTGTCTTTTAATCCTGTATCCATTTGGCGATATTCTCCTCTGTCCAATGCTTGAGGAGATTATTGCGCGCATGGCGAGTGGACGCCACTAGAATTTTAAACTCTGAGGTTTCTAATCGCGCGGTGGGAGTTTACCGCAAATCGAGCGATGGGTCTTCTTGGATAGATTCCAGGTAGGTCAGCAATACATCCGTTCCTAAGGGACCAAACACAAAATGTGGCATGTCGGGGTGGCCCATTTTCAGCCCCGTCTCGAAGTTGGCTTTTAGCAACTCAGAATCGGCTGCCGAAAGCACGTGGCGCAAGGGCATCGCATCGCCGCGCAAGGCTTCAGCATCGTCTAGGCCGTGGCAGTTTGCACACTGATGGCTGGCAATGTCGCGGCCCTCTGCAATTTGTTGAGACACGGGAACATCGCGGGCAACGCGGCGGGGCTCGGTCTGCAAACAGGCCGTCGTCGCGCTGGCTAATAATACGGCGAGTAAAATACGCATGGAATCACCTTTCATCTGCTGATGAAATCAAGGTGGTCCCTGCAGGCTTAGCTGACCATGCGTAGTTCTACATAAGGGGCTAAGGCCGCACCAAGCCGATCTCGCGCAGGCGCTCCATGAGATAATCTTGAGCGGTAATAGCCGGCTGGGCTGTGCCGCCTTCTTCGATGCAGCTTGGCAGTGCCTCGATCATGAAGTCCTGATTGAAGTGTAGGAAGAACGGTGTTGAGTAGCGCGGGAACTTTGCACGCTCCGCTGATGGGTTCAGTACACGGTGGGTTGTGGATGGCAAAATGCCACCAGTGAGGCGCTGCAACATGTCTCCGCAATTGATGACGAGCGCGCCAGCGGGCGGGTTCACGTCCAGCCATTCTCCGGAGCGATGGAGTGCTTGAAGGCCAGCCTCTTCTGCGCCCAGGAGAAGCGTGATGACATTGATATCTTCATGGGCACCAGCCCTTACGCTGCCCTCTGGTGGGGGCGTGGTTTGCGGCGGGTAATGAAGCAGGCGCAGAATTGAGTTGCCAAAATTGACCGTCGTATCGAACCAGTTTTCCGGCAGGCCCAAATGCAGAGCCACGCCTTCAAGAATTTGGCGGCCCATCTCGTCCAAGCCGCTAAACAGCTCGCGTGTGGCTGCGTCGAAACTCTCGACCTCAGGCACGGGCGGTGTATCGGCCATTGTGGCGCGATAGGAGCTGTCGGCGGGGAGGTGGCGGCCAGTATGCCAGAATTCTTTTTGATCGGCTTGGTCGCGCCCCTTGGCATTCTCTGTTCCAAAAGCAGTATAGCCGCGCTGGCCACCGTCGCTGGCGCCGTCATACTTGGCTTTCACATCGCGGGGCAGTGCGAAGAAATTTTTCGCGGCGGCGAGGTTCGTTTCGATCGTCTGCTGATCAATTGTGTGCCCCTCAATGACCGCAAACCCGGTTTCGCGGAACGAGCGGCACAAGGCGTCGCCGAATGCTTTTTTGTCCTGCGCAAACAGGGCGAACGGAATGGGTGCGAAGAAATCTGTCATGGCATCGATTCTGGTCTCAAGGCGTCGTGCGCGTCAAGCGCGGCACTCCGCCTCTCAGGCAAACTACGTATCACTTGTTAGGGCGAGGAAGACATCTTCAAGGTCTGGCGCTTCGGTGACCAAATCATCGATCTGGATGCCAGCGGTGCGCACTTCTTCGAGGATGCGACCAATACCGGTTTCGCTGGTGCGGAAGGTGATGGCCAGCTCACCAGATGGGCGCAGCTTCGTGTCGAGCTTAGACAGCGCATCAGGCACAGCGGTCAGCGGCTCTTTTGGCGTAATGGCCAGCGTTTTGTAATCGAGACGAGAGAGAAGCTGCGGGGTCGACTCACACGCGACGATTTCGCCATGGTTCACAATCGCGATGGAGTCGCACAGCTCTTCGGCCTCTTCCAGATAGTGCGTGGTGAGGATGATGGTGGTGCCCTGCGCATGAAGCTCGCGCACATATTTCCAGAGCGAACGGCGCAGCTCTACGTCAACGCCCGCTGTCGGCTCATCAAGGATCAGCACGGGTGGGTTATGCACCAACGCTTTGGCCACCATAAGGCGGCGCTTCATCCCGCCAGACAATTGGCGCACATAGGCGTCTTTCTTGTCGTCCAATCCGATCGCAGTCAGAATTTCGAGGCTCCGGCGCTCATTCTTGGGAACACCGTAAAAGCCGGCCATCAGCTCCAGCATTTCGATCGGCGTGAAAAACGGGTCGGCGACGATCTCTTGATTGACTACGCCAAGGGCGGCACGTGATTGGCGCGGATGCTGATCGATATCCATGCCCCAAATGCTTGCAGTGCCGGATGTCTTGTTTACGAGACCAGCAAGAATATTGATGAACGTTGATTTGCCAGCGCCATTCGGACCTAGCAGGCCAAAAATCGAGCCGCGCGGAATTTGAAGACTAATGCCTTTGAGCGCCTGCTTTTCCGGCATTTTCGCATTTCCGCGATAGGTTTTCTCGAGGTTTTTGACTTCGATTGCGAATTCCGGTGTTGTCGTGGGTGCGGTCATATGGCCCTCAGCTGGCTGGTTCACCGATCTTGCGCGGTTCTGCTCTCCGATCTAGGTAGGGTGATGCGCACCGATCAGCAAGGCGCGGCCAGTTTAAGATCATTGGGATTCCAAACGATGCAAAAACAAAAAAACGTATTCGACCCACCAGAAATGGTCATGGCGACCTCGCATAACGTGTCCTGTAATGGCGGTGGCGGCACGCTGGGGCACCCAAAAGTGTGGTATGAAATGGGCAACGACGATTTCGTCGAGTGCAAGTATTGTGATCGCCGTTTCATTCTTCTCGGCGGCAAGGCGGACCCCTCCCGCGCAAAATAGTTAGGCGGCCAACATGGATATCCTGATAGCAGGCGGCGGCATTGGTGGGCTGACGGCTGCGCTGGCGCTTGAGCGGTTCGGGCATACCGTCCGCGTGGTGGAGCAAGCCGGGGTTATCCAAGAAGTCGGCGCCGGTCTTCAGATCAGTCCAAATGGAATGCGTGTGCTTAACGCCCTCGGCCTGAGCGCCCGCGTCATGCGCGATGCGTTTCGCCCCGAGGGAATTGAAATGCGCATGGGCCGCAGCGGGCGCGTTGTGTTTGACGTGCCGCTACGCCGCAAGGGCGAAGGGCGCTGGGGCGCAGAATATGTGCACTTACATCGGGCCGACCTCATCGAAGCTTTAAAAGACATGCTGCTAGAGCGCGCGTCTGATGCATTGCTACTCGGCCGGCAGGTCGAACGCTATACGCAAGATAGTGACGGCGTGAAGTTGCATCTTGTTGGCGGTGAGGTGTTAGAGGCGGATCTATTGGTGGCCGCGGACGGCATTCACTCCGTTATCCGCGAACAATTATTAGGGCCTGATGTGCCGCGCTTTACCGGCAATGTTGCTTGGCGCGCGACGGTGCCAATGACCGAGCTTGGCGACCTGATACCGCCCCCTACGGCTTGTGCTTGGGTCGGGTCAAAGCGCCACGCAGTGACCTATCGCTTGCGGCGCGGCAGTCTCGCTAACTTTGTTGGCGTGGTCGAGCGTCGCGATTGGAAAGTTGAGAGCTGGGCCGAGGAAGGCACGCGCGAAGACGCCTTGAAAGACTTCCGTAAATGGAACCCAATTATCACAAGGCTAATCGAGCGTGCAGATGTGTTGAACCGTTGGGCGCTGTTTGATCGCGAACCGCTTGAGTCATGGTATGATGGCCGCGTTGTTTTGCTGGGCGATGCTTGCCACCCCATGTTGCCCTTCTTGGCCCAAGGTGCGGTGATGTCGATTGAGGATGCCTATGTTCTCGCGGATGCTCTAAAGCGGGCCGATAGTGTTGCCGGAGCGCTCGCTGATTATGAGGGGCGTCGCAAGCCACGCACAGCGAAGGTGCAGGCGGGCGCAAGGGCGAACGCCAAGTTGTTCCACCGGGCAGGACCAATCGGAAGGGCGACCACATTTGGCCCCATGGCGATTGGCGCGCGAATTGCGCCGGAATTTGTGAAATCTAGGCTCGATTGGATTTATGGACACGACGTAACCGACGTGCCGGTGGCAAAGCCGCCAAACAAATAAACCCAGCGCTGACTTAAGCGCTCGTGTCTGCCGCATCCTGAGAGAAACTACGGAGTGCGAGTGTCTCTGCGCGTTGTAGGCGTTCGTGGGCAAGCGCTTGAATGCGCGTCAATTGTTCGGTCGAAAAGCCGTGAGATTGTTTTTTGGGACCAACGGCTTTGTCGGTTTCGGGTTTGGAGCGTTTAAAGAATGGCAAAATCATTTCTACTACCGCCTTCCTGTGTCATGCCGACCCAATCTTATTGTTGGCTCTTTGGCGAGGTGCCCATTTTCCGGGCTATATCTGCGTTTACGTCATGTGATGCTATTTTTGTTCCACTGTACAAAATTTGAGCCCAACTGATTGAATTATCACGCGGTGGGCAAACTAAAATGTGCGCGTCAATACTACTGGAACAATCGTCGGTTTTTTTGTTAACTCTTTCAAGTAGGGGAATATACGCAGCCCCGATTCGTCTTATAGGTGAATCCTGGAAGAGTTCTTGTTGGCCAAGGCGTTATGAGGGTTTTTGGGCTCAAACGTTCGGTATGTTAAATTTGCGTAAGGCGCGCAAAAGCCTTAATTTTGCCGTTGTGAAGAAATGGAGAGCCATTGGCTGAAATCAATAACTTTGCGTCTCTCATCGGCGAGCTGAAAGACCATACACAAGAGGGCGAGGTGACGGTTGAGCGTCTGCTCGACGTTGTGGGCCGCCGGGCTTATGGGCCAATCTTGTTGCTCTTAGGCGCGCTATCTATCTCGCCATTGACGGTGGTTCCGGGCGTGAACTGGCTGCTCGCATTTGTGACGTTACTGGTCGGTGTGCAGATTGTTGCGGGTCGAGCATACCCCTACATTCCGCGCCGGTTTCTGGATGTTAGCTTTTCCCGCGCCGCGTTCGTGAAGGGGTTGGATGTGATGCTGCCGTTTGCTGTTCGCGTTGATCGTTTTTTGAAGCCCCGGCTGATGGTGTTGACGCATCCGCCCTTTATCAATCTTGCGGCGTTGATCTGTGTGTTGGCAGCGCTTGTGATTTTCCCGCTGGGTCTGATCCCGTTTGGGCCTGTGTTGCCTAGCTTGGTAATTTTGCTGTTCGGTCTGGCACTGACTGCGCGCGATGGCTTTGTGTTGCTGGTCTCTGCAATGGGCCTAGTGGGCGCGTTCTGGTTAGCGTTACGACTCGTAACTCAATTGAATTAAATATCGCGTCGCTTTCCCCGACGTTGCTGTGGACGATGGGGCAGGCGTGGGCAAAGCTGCGTCAAAACAAAATAAGGAGGAGAGTGCGCATGTTGAGCTGGGGTGATGAGTATCCGATACACCAAACTGCGGAGCCGGTAGCATTTGCTGGAACGGACCGTAACTTTTATGACCGGTATTTTTTCAATGGATATAGCGGTGACGGCGAAGTGTTCTTCGCAATCGCGTTTGGCGTCTATCCGCATCTCAACATCATGGATGGCGCGATCTCTATTTTGCGCAATGGCGTTCAGCGCAGCGTGTACCTGTCTCGCCCTATGGGTATGGAGCGGATGGACACGCAAGTCGGCGGCCTGTCGATTGAGGTGATTGAGCCATTAAAATCTGTCCGCGTTCGCTTGAAAGAAACCGAAGGCATTAGTGTGGATCTGACCTTTGAAGGCCGGGCCTTCCCGATTGAAGAGCCACGCTTCACCCGTCGCCAAGGCGCGCGTACACTTATGGATGTGACCCGGATGACGCAGAATGGTCGTTGGAGCGGGCACATAACAATCGATGGTGAGAAGATCGAAGTGTCATCTGACAGCTGGATGGGTACACGTGACCGTAGCTGGGGCGTGCGCCCGATTGGTGCCGCTGATGAGCAGCCAATCCTGCCGCCTGTGCCGATGCAATTCTATTGGATTTGGACACCGCTAAACTTTGATGATCGCGCCGTATATTTCCACGTCAATGAAGATGAAAGCGGCGAGGCGTGGAACATCAGTGGTAAGATCGTTCATGACGGCGCCGGAGCCGATGAGCAGATCGAAGCAGCAGAATGCGTACATACGATTAATTATCAGCCCGGCACCCGCCATGCTGCGTCTGGCGAAGTGGTGCTGAAAATGCACGATAAGTCTGAGGTGAAAATCAAGCTAGAGCCGCTCGCGACCTTCCAGATGAAGGGCATCGGCTATGGCCATCCGACTTGGAAGCATGGGGCGTTCCATGGCGACCAGCTGGCTGTTCACACCGAGAGCTATGAGACAGAATCGCTCAATAAATTGGCCCCTGAAAATTTGCACATTCAGGCCATCTCACGCGTCACCATGACAGACGCTGACGGCAAAGTGCACGTAGGGATTGGCAGCTATGAGCAACTCGTGATCGGTCTGCATGGGCCGAGTGGCTTCAAAGATATTCTAGATGGCGCGGCCGGTTAGGGGTTCTGCCCGAGTCATCGTAACTAAAGCCACATTCCAAATTTTTCGGAGGCCTTTATGAGCCAATATGAAACCCTAACCTATGAAGTGTCTGGCCGTGTGGCGATTGTGACGCTCAACCGTCCAGACAGCCTAAATGCGCTCAACATGGCAGTGATGAGCGATGTCGTTAACGTGTTTGAGAAGATTGACCGTGACCCTGCTATCGCTGTCAGCGTGCTAACGGGGGCGGGGCGTGCCTTTGCTGCTGGCGCTGACATCAAGGAGATGCAACCGCAAACTTTCTCTGACATGTATGTCGCTGATTATTTCGCCGGGTGGGACAGGTTCGCTGCGTGCCGCAAGCCGGTTGTCGCTGCGGTCAACGGTTTCGCGCTCGGTGGCGGGTGCGAACTGGCAATGATGTGTGACGTAATATTGGCGTCAGACAAAGCCAAGTTCGGCCAGCCAGAAATCAAGCTGGGCGTAACACCGGGTATGGGCGGTTCTATCCGTTTGACCAAAGCTGTTGGCAAAGCCAAGGCGATGGATCTGGTGCTCACGGGCCGCATGATCGGCGCGGAAGAGGCCGACAAAATGGGCCTCGTCAGCCGCGTTGTTGCACATGACGATCTGATCGACACAGCCAAGAGCGTTGCGGAGGAGATTGCAGGCTTCTCCATTCCGTCATTGATGGCTGCTAAGGAGATGGTGGGCCGTGCGCTAGAACTTCCGACCACTGAGGGTGTGCGCTTCGAGCGTCGTCTGTTCCAAGGCCTGTTCGGTACAGCAGACCAAAAAGAAGGCATGAGCGCATTCGTAGAAAAGCGAGCCGCAGACTTCAAAGACAAATAACTCGCAAATATTGCGCGCAAGAAAAAGCCCGGCCCTCGTAATGGGAGCCGGGCTTTTTTGTTTGGGCTCTCGCTTACTGTAGAGCGAGGGCTATGTTTGAAGAGGCCGCCGTCAGCTTAGACGCATCACCAGGCAGTTCAGCCGGGCGGGTCGCAGTTGGATAGGCCACGACGAGCTGTTCCAATGCAGACTCGATCGCTGAGGCCGCATCAGCATTGGTCGCTTCAATGTCGCCCTTAGACAGCGCGAAGTGCGCTTCAGCCGCTTTCACAAAGCCATAGCCATCAAGATAAGGCTCATACTCATCCGACTCGCCAGCGACCGAATACATGTGCGCGGCGCGTTTGATCTGATCAGCGGCAACACCGGCATTCACCATCGCGGCAGATGTGCCGTTGTCTGGTGCGTGGGTAGCCGCTTCTCGGAGCGCTGCGATAATCTCGTCAGTGCGGGCCGCGATCTCGTCACTGCTTTCTCCTGCGAGAACAGCCTGTGACGCGGCCATAAGCTTGTCGTCAAATAGGGTAACGCCTTGGGCGACAAGAATGTCTTCGATGTCGAACAACACTTCACTGACCGGGTGGGCGAACATCTCAGCAGCGGCATCTGTTTCGCCTTCTGCTGCGGCGTCACGCGCGGCGACGATGTGCGCCTCTGTGATGGCGAGTGCTGATACGAACACAACCGGGTCAGACGCGGCAGCATCAATGGCAACGCCGCCTTCACCCTCGCCGCCCTCGGGCAGGCCAGCAGGGGCTGTCGATGCTTCGCCTTCGCCCTCTCCTTCACCTTCGCCGCCAAGCGCCGTGGATTCTGTCGCGGCGTGGTCGCCAGCTTCACCCGCTTCTCCGGTTTCGCCACCTTCACCGCAACCGGCAAGGAAAGCTGTTCCAACCATCGCGGCGGAAAGACCAATATGGGTCCAGCGTTTATGTTTCATGCTCATTTTAGGGGGAGTCCTTATTGTGTTCTGTGGGGCTGGCTTGTAACTGTGGAGTATTACGAGTTTGCAAGTCATTCGCAAGAGAGAAGTTTATGTTGCTCACGATTTCCGAAGTTTTGTCGCAAGAGGAGCTGCAAGCAGCGCGCAAAGAAATAGACGCCCTGAACTGGCGTGACGGTACGGAGACAGCAGGCGGCATCGCACGCCGGGTTAAGCGTAACGAGCAAGCGGACCTCAAAACGGGTGTCGGTCCCAAAGTGAAGGCGCGCTTTGAAAAGGCGATACAAAACCACCCCGTCTTCCTCAGCGCGGCGCGACCAAAGGAGATGTCTCCCTTGATCGTCAGCAAAACGAGCGTGGATGGTGGCTATGGCCTCCATATAGATAATGCCCACATGGGGAAGGGCGATCAACGTATCCGCACCGATCTGTCGTTCACACTGTTTTTGTCAGAGCCTGACGAATATGAGGGCGGGGAGCTGGTGATTGAGCATCCCGGCGCGACCGAGGCGTTGAAACCTGCGGCAGGCGATCTGGTGCTGTATCCGTCCACCACATTGCACAAAGTGGCGACCGTCACCTCAGGAGTTCGCCTCGTCTGTGTTGGCTGGGTCGAGAGCAATTTCAGAGATGAGCGCCAGCGTGAGGTGATTTTCGACCTCGAAAACCTAAAAGCCAGCGTTCAAGCGCGATTTTCTCCAGAATCTCCGGAAGTGCTGACGCTGCAGAAAACAATGGCAAATCTGACCCGTATGTGGAGTGGCACTTAGCCAAAACTCCCGGATAACTAGAAATCATTCCCTTGAGGGGTTGCTTTCAACGTTGTTATGTCTGATATTTCTGTCATGACAGAAATTACGAAACATATCGACGAGTTGGCGCCTTCTATAAGACGATTCGTTTTGCAGTGGGGTGACATGGGCACGCAATGGGGCGTGAACCGCACCGTGGCCCAGATTCATGCGCTGCTCTATATCAGCGAACAGCCGCTGCACGCCGAGCATATTGCTGAGACCCTCGGCATTGCCCGGTCAAACGTGTCAAATTCTCTCAAAGAGCTAATGGGCTGGCGGATTATTGAGCGCGTGCCGATAGCCGGGGACCGGCGTGATCACTTCACAGCAGAAACCGATGTGTGGGAGATGACCATGCGCATCGCCGCCGTGCGCAAAGAGCGCGAGATCGACCCGGCGCTACGCACCATCGATCAGTGTTTGCGCGAAGCAGAAGGCGACACATCCATCAGCGCCGAACAGCTAAAACGGTTAGAGGCGATGCATGACTTCACGCACACGCTAAACCGTTGGTACGGCCAAATGATCAAAGTGCCCTCAGGCGTATTGCTAAAAATGATCCGTATGGGTGATAAAATCGTTGCGGTGGCCGGATTTGGCCGTCGCAAAGATAAGTCTGAGTAGTTTCTGATTTTGGAGTGATGGGAGCGTCTATTATGAGTGCGCAGCAGAAAACTGACCATATCGACCAACTGGCATCAACGCCCACTAATGCTGCATTGCTAGACTTGCGATTCCGGGCGCTGCTTGAGGATGATGAGTGGGGCGATCTGCCCGCGCGGACCCAAGCGCGCTTTACCAAGCGATTGAGTGGTGGTGCATCTTGTGTCTTTCGCGGTGAAGTCAACGAGACGCGGTTCAGCGCGCTAGGCTATATGCTTGCTCAAGTGTGCCGAGTGATCGGCGCGCCACTCCCCTTGGAGCCATGCGTCGGTCAGCGCGCAGCGGTCGTCACCGTATCTGAGGAGCCTTCCGTTCAGGGACAAATATGGAGCCGTCACTACAACCGCCGAAATGGCTTCCCGCAGGTCATTCACAGCGTGAAGAGTTTTACAGGACCGACCGGTTTGCAGGAGTGCACTGAAGGCGGCGTAGGAATGAGCCTGAAGCTGAAGGCGAAGGACGGTGTGTTGCAGTTTTGTAGTCACCGTTACTTCGTAAAAATGTTCGGTAAGCAAATCCCACTACCACGATGGATGTGCCCCGGTGACATGCTGCTCCAACATGAAGACATGGGCGAAGGAGAGTTTGTGTTCACCCTTAGCCTTATTCATCCAGTTTTCGGTGAGTTGATTTATCAGCGCGCCACATTCCGCGACCAAAAAGAGGCTTAGCACCATGCTGCCGATAATATTCTTCATCCTCATCTCCGTGCAAATCGCGATGGGTGCCTTTGATATGTTGTTCCATCACGAGCTGACTGAGCGACTCGCATGGCGCGACTCTCAACGTAAAGAATTGTTCCTTCATGGCCTGCGAAATGGCTTCTATGCCATTCTGTTTATCGCGTTTGGCACCCTGCAATTACAGGGTTTTTTCGCGTGGTTAGCCTTGGCTGTCCTTGCTGCCGAACTGGTGATTACCTTGATCGATTTCGTAGAGGAAGACCAAACCCGAAAGCTGCCATGGAGCGAACGCATTCTGCATACTTTGCTCGCGCTAAACTATGGCGCACTGCTGGTGTTTTTGGTCCCTGTGCTATGGGAATTTACTGCGCTACCGACCGCGCTAGTTCCGGTCCATTATGGTTGGTGGACGGTGGTTATGGTGCTGTCAGCATTCGCTGTCGCGCCGTTCTGTGTGCGCGATATTGCAGCGTCTAAACGGCTAGAGCGCTTGCCGCACCACCCCATAGCGAGCTTGGTAGATGCCCGCATGCCGAGCCAGTCAATCTTGGTCACAGGAGGAACCGGTTTCATTGGTAGCCGACTGATCGAGGTGCTCGTCGCCGGTGGCCATCACATCACAGTGCTCACCCGAAAGGCCGAGCGCGCGACAGACTTAGCCATGCCTCTGACGATCATAACAAACCTAGATCAGATTCCAGATGATGCCGAAATAGATTCCATTATCAACTTGGCCGGCAAGCCTGTCGTCGGAGGTCTCTGGACCTATAGTTTCCGCAAGAAGGTTTTGGCCTCACGCGTGGAGATGACGCGGAACCTTGTCGCGCTAATCGCTCGGCTGGAAAAACGCCCCAGTGTGCTGATCAGTGGCTCGGCAACTGGTGCCTATGGCGCGGAGCCAGACGAGGTGACCACTGAAATTGATGCGCCTGAAGATGATGGTAGTTTCTCTTGGCGCCTATGCCATGCGTGGGAGACCGCTGCCATGGAGGCCGAAGCTTACGGCGTGCGAACTGTGCGCTTGAGAATAGGCATGGTTCTGGACCGGGACGGCGGCCCGCTGGGCCAGATGTTGGTGCCGTTTGACCTCTGCGTCGGTGGCCCGTTCGGCGATGGACAGCAATGGATGAGCTGGATTAGCCGGGATGATCTCGTGCGAATGATCCAGCACGCAATTACGGATGATCGCATCACTGGCGCGCTAAACGCCGTCGCCCCACAGCCGGTTCGAAACAAGACGTTTTCCCGCGCCGTTGGCCGAGCGATTGGGCGCCCGGTCTGGGCCCACATTCCTCGCTTTCTTCTCGAACTAGGTTTGGGCGATATGGCGCGAGAGATTTTCTTAGCGGATCAAAAGATCGTAAGCGCTAAAGTAGAGGAAACAGGATTCGCCTTTTTGCATCCTGATTTGCAAAGTGTATTTGAAGCACAGTTTGGCCCGCGACAGTCTTTAAACAACCAAATGGAACCAGTGGCTCAGCCTGATCTACAGTTGATTAAGTAGTGCTAGGGTCGTTTTTTGAACAACTTAGCATTGGTGCGATGACAAATATCGTTTAATTGGTTAGCCTGTACTAAGAAAACGAAGTTGCGGTGTAATCCGGCGGGCGCCGGGCATTTGGTATACGCTGTAGACATAAGTAGAAAAACTATGGGGATGTGTGATGTCGACGGACCGAATGGACTGGGACAATTTACGTGTATTTCGGGTGGTGGCGGAGCTGGGAAGCATGAGCGCCGCGGCGGCGCGGCTGGGCGAGTCGCCCCCTACAATTGGCCGCAAGCTGGATGACCTTGAAAAGGCGCTGAAAATTAAGCTGATCACTCGCACGACCCGAGGTGTTCAGTTGACAGAAGCCGGGCTGCGAACGCTGGAAAAAGTGTTGACGATCGCAGATATCACGACAGGCATTACCGAACAGGCGGCACATACGACAGCCTCTGAAGTTGCGGGACGGATTCATATTTCGGCTGGCGATGGGCTCGGTCCATTTTGGATCGCTCCGCGGATTGTTGAGTTACAAAAAACGCATCCAAAACTGCAGTTACGGCTGTCTGTGAATTCTGAACCTGCCGATGTGACGACAGAAGAGGCTGATATTTCGGTCCAATTCTCAGAGCCGCGTAATGCGGAACTCATCTCTCACAAGCTGGGCACAGTTCACTATATGTCGTTCGCTTCGAAAGAATATATCGAGAAGAATGGCGCCCCTGCCAGCATGTTCGAATATTTCCGCCACCGCTGCATTCTGCACGAGCATTATGTACACCAGATTGAACGTTGGGTGCCCAAAGTGCCCGATCTTCGCAAAACGATTGATTTTGCGCTGATCACAAACTCTGGCGCCGCGATGATGCAGGCATGTTTAGAGGGGGCGGGTATTGCGATTTTGCCGTCTTACAGCCCATTATTGGATGATCGTTTGATCCCACTGGACTTACCCGAAGTCGCGCCAATTGAGTTCTGGCTCTGCTACACTGAGCGGGTGCGTCGTTTGCCGCATGGCAAAGTGGTGTTGGATTGGTTGCACAAGATATTCGATGCGCGCGAGAACATATGCTTCGAGGATAAATTCCATCATCCTGGGCGTCGTCGTTTCACAACAGATACTGACGAGCCGAGCGTATTTTCAGATGTAGAGCTAAGAAAGCAAGAAGGCGGTTAATCCAACTTGCTTTCTTTAAGGTGTTTGCTGATCACGCTTTAGTTAGCGATGATTGCTTTCAGCACGCGTGAGATCGTTGTTAGGGTCTCTTCAGAATCTGCGCGCACAAGCCATTCGCGACATTCATTGCGAAGCTGTTCCATCGGATCAGAATCGTCGAGTTCGTTGTTGGCTTCTTGGAACAATCCAGAGATCGGAACGCGAAGAACGTGCGCGACGTTAGAAAGCATGCCGGCGCTTAGGCGATTGGTGCCGGTTTCATACTTCTGGAGTTGCTGATGACTAATGCCAAGCTCATTACCAAGCTCTGCCAAGGTCATGTTCTGGGAGATGCGCAGCTTACGAATTTTTTCGCCAACGAGTTGGTCTACGCGAGTTGGAGCACGAGAACTATGCTGCCTTTGATTGGTTTCCATATCGGTCGTCCTTTCCACTTAAACGGCTAACTTAAGGTTACATTGCGGTGATTGGACGTTTAATCAACAACTATCTTTGCCTAAAATATGGAGCACTAAATCGCATATGCATTATGCAAATGTATATACTGACCTATAAAATCCCCCCCCCGCGGGAAATTAAGCATTTTCCCGCAAGCAAAAGTTTAACATACCGGTGTCCTGTTCATAACGGCAAAATTGTCCTGTTAAGTAGATATATGTAAAATTAACTTTACATATTCCGTGTATTTCAAGTATTTTGCTTTTGCGTCAAAAGTCGTTTTTCCACTTTATGGAAAGCTTGCTTTCCCCCGTTGTGGTGGATTCTGAGGAAATTGACATATTGGGCCGTGGCTCCCATTCAACCTCTATGGACGTGCCTTCGGCTATTGTTGACGCCACTTCGGCATAAACATTGTCGGTTATAAATTGACCTATCCCCACTTTGGTCTGACCAGAATCACTTGAGCCCAATGAGAATCGATCAACGCCGAGCGCATTTTTGAGTGTTTCCGATGGGGCGATCCCGCTGTCATGGCCAAGAATTCTGGAAACCGATGCCGCCACCTGCGCCGCTTCGAGTGCGGAAAGATCGACTGAGGCCCGACCAAACAGCAAACGCGAGAGAATTTCGTCCTCAGGAAGCGATGGAGAGGAGGTCAAATCCAAAGTTGGGCTCTGCGGGCTGCCAGAGAGGCCAATACGCGCCGTGAAGCCGTTCACAGTTCGCTCAGCACTCAAGGCGACCGTGCTGGCCGATATGGGGCCGTTGAACTCAATTGCGCCCGTGTCGAACACGAACGGCCGTCCCGCAAAGTCGAGATCGCCTCGCTCAAGTGATGCCGCGCCAGTCAGAATTGGCGTACTTGTATCGCCTGAGATGGCCAAATCGAGCCCCCATTCGCTCGTCAGCCCTCTTCCATCGACAAATAGGCGGCGCGGTGCATCTATTTTGACGTTCAGCTGAACCGGTCGGGCAGGGCTTTTTCTCGTTGTCTTTTCGCCAAGTTCATTATCCCAGCGCACCTTAATAGCTTTCGTATCGGATGCGGGCAGGTGAGTGACGTCAAAATGACCCTCTTCCAGCGTGATCTCGCCGGACAGATCGCGCACCGTCTTCGTTTGTGTGAATTCTAAGCGGCCACTAACTGTGAGGTCGTCATCATCCCGGTCATACAATTTCAAGCCTTTGAGCTCAGATTCGATCTGAACCGCTCCTGCATTGGACGTGCCTGACACGGTAAAGCTGCCGCCGTTTCTGTCGCGACCGTTCGCTGTCACCATCAATCGCCCCTCATCAAACGCTGCGACACCCTCAATATTCCTCAAACGCATGCCCGTGCGGCCATTCTCATACTGGCCGCCCGACAGGCTGCCCGCTGCGTTCAAGGAGGGAGCGTTCAAATTGCCCGCCATCGTGGCCTGGGCTTTAATCATGCCGCCCACATCATGACCAAATGCCAGCGCGATAGGGCTGAGCGCGGATAGATCGCCATTAAGCGTCGCGCGGGACCTTATGGCTCCGTCGGGCGATAGTTTTGCGATTTGTTTTGTTGTACCAGTTTTTATCGGCAGCACCGCATCCAGCGTGAGGCGCAGCTCCTCAGCAGTCGCGCGAGACTTCACTGTCAGCGCGCGGGCCGATAGTTTGCCCGTGATGTCCGCTTCGAGAGGTGTGTCGATGCCGTCGATTGCGCCATCGGCCGTAAAAGCAAATTCACCGCTGGGCGCCGGTCCGAAGAGGTTGAGTCGTCCCGCGCCATTCAGCTCAGCGCGACTGAGGGGAATGCCAAAGTATTGCGCGAGGGGCGATAGGTCTAGGTTAGCAGCGTCAAAGTAAAGTCCATCGCCTGCGCGCGCGCTAGAGCGGTTTGCGGTGAGCCGTCCGCCCATAATGGATAGGTCGCCGCCCAACGATCCGCCTTTTGTCTGTGACCAGCCGATTGGGGTGTGCGTGACGACCGAGTGACCAAATGCGTCTCCGCTAAGCGTTACCGATCCTGACAACGGGCTGTCTGCCCAAGTCATGCCTCCCGTTGCCTTCACATCTATCGAGGCCGTGCCCGCGTCTCTTATCGCGGTCAGGTCAAACGTCGCCGCGTTGTCCGTCATCTCCGCCGATCCACTCAGTGCATCGACTTCCAATCCGTTCGCGAGAGAAATACCCTGCACCGCACCCTTGGTCGAGAGTGTCAGAGGCTCGCCCGCCACTTTCGCAAACTGAGTTGCAAGATCGAGTGAGCCAAGCGTCGCCCCCTCAAAACGAAGTTGATTGCCCGCGACAACCAAGTCGCCCTCAATCTCTCCGTCTGCAGATCGCGTCATTTGGCTCGATAGATCAGCGCCCAGAACGGTCCCGCGAATGTCCGGCAGAGCCAACGCCTTGGCCTGATAGGTTATGCTGGAGCTAAGCTGCGCCGTTTGCCCTTTAGCATTGCCGCTCATCTGAACGTCGCCAGATAGACCAAGCTCGGATTGTGTTAGCTGCGTGGTAAGCGCCATTTGATCCACTGATTGGCCAGCAAGTTCCAATCGCCCGACTTCTGTGGAGACGCTAATAGCTCTGTTACCGGCCTGACCTGAGACAAGCGCGGTGACTGACCCAAACATTATGGCGGCGTCGCCAAGCTGTAGTGGAACATGCTGCTGGGCGTTGATGTTCAGCATAGCAACGCCGTTCGGCTGATAAGTGCCACTTGCCGAGGCCGACAGCACATCGGCAGAGAACCGAGCCGTCTCAATAGTCAGTTCACGCCTTTTTAAGCGCGCCTTGCCCTCCAACGTCGCAGCGTTGCCGATGAGGTTTTGAATATGTTCTTGCAGCCCGGCGATCTCCCACCCGATCACTTGAAAATCAAGATCGAGTTCATCAACCGGGCCGCTTAACGCATAGTTGCCTGAGACTATGCCGTGCGCCTCGTCGACAAGCGCGTGGATTGGTACCGTGATCTCTCCAGCCAACGCAACGCTCTCTTCACGGGTGCTTAGCTGGCCGGAAGCGGTGATATGTCCATCGGCACCGTTAAGCATCGTCTGCTCAAGCGACAACTCACCGGTGCCCCGATCAAAAGAGCCGCTGGCAACGAGGTTCGGGCTGGCAGATAACAGCTTCATCAATTGGGGGGACGAGGTTCGGAAGTCAGCGGCGGTCAAATCCACGGTAAACGGTATGCTCTGTTTGGCGGCATCAAAACGAATAGGACCGGAAACGGATGTGAAGGGCAGTTCAGACTCGGCGAGCGGCGTGGCGATGAGCGTGCCATCAAATACCGAATTTTGGTTGCCAGACAGCGTGCCGTTCAGATCCGCTGCGATTGCGCGCCCAATGAAGGGTTCCATATTCGCCAGCTTGGCCTCAATTTCCAATGGCTCCGTCAGCTCGCGCGTGCTCAGGTTGACCTGTCCTCGCGCTGAGAAAATTGCGCCTTCCAAGCTGCCAGTCACATGAAATGGCGCGGCGGTGTCATCCAATTTGGCGGACACATTGATGCGGGCAGCACGACCGATGAGGTTAGCGGCACGCTCAGACACAGGCAGCTTCGCCGCGTCGAGCAAGATGCTGGTGGTCAAATCATCGCCGGCCCAATTGGTCGTCAGGTCAGCGGCTTTATATTCGTCAATCAGTATGCGCGCGAACCCATCGCCCGCAATTTGCGTTCCGGTAATGTCAGCATCTAACTGCGCCGATTGGCCGGGCAGGAGGTGGAGCAGGTTTGCGAAAGCGCCATTTGGCTCTGCATAGCCGTTCGCGTTGAGGCGTATGTCTCCCACCACATCGCGTGAGAGCTTGAATGATAAATTATCAGTGGTCGTGCTTTGTGGGGAAAGCATGAGGCCGATCTCGAATTCGTTATCAGTGGTCGTAACCAGCTTAGCCTGCGCTTTAAAATCGGCTTGTGATCCTGCTGCACCCTCAAGCAAGCGCAGGTGCGTGATTTGCAAGCTGTCCAGCATGGCGGTGCGACGGCGTTTGCTGGATGATGACGTTCCCTCAGTTTTGGTTTTTATAGGCCGTCGTATAAGCGTGACGCGCTCGGCGAGCACGTCGTTTAAGTGAATTTTGTTCCCGGTCAACGCCCATGGCGTCCATGTGATGTCGATGCGCTCGGCCTCAATCCAAACACCATCCTCATCGGTGATCGTCACTCGGTCAACCAGCATGCGTGATAGCGGGTCGCCAGAAAGACCTGTAATCTCAATTACTCCGTAACCGGATATATTTCGTCCGTTTATCTGAGATGACGCAAATGCGCGCCCGCTATCGGTTTTGATCCATAACCGAGCGGCGCCCAGTAGTGCGACGCACAGCAATATCAGCGTGGCCGCCCAAGTCAGGATGGTGCGCCGCTTGCGCCAGATGAAGGGGAGAGGCGTGTGCTCCATCAGAACGCCTGTCCGATAGAGATGTAGATATGTACCGGGTCTTCACCAGCGCGGCGATCAATCGGCGTCGCAAGGTCCAACCGCAATGGGCCGAAGCCGGGATAGTAGCGCACGCCAGCGCCAATCGCTGATCGTGCCTCATGCCACGCCGCGCCCAAACTGTCCGCCGCCGCGCCTGTGTCTATAAAGACGACATAGCCGTAGCGGTCTGATTTTCGCCACCGCAATTCTGTCGAGATGTTGAACTGGCTGGCCGCACCGATCGGATTGTTCTCGGCGTCGCGTGGCGACAGCGATTGGTAGGCGTACCCGCGCACCGAGCCGCCACCCCCAGAGAAGAAGCGTCTGTCCGGTGGCACATCATCATCGCCGGCAAACGCCCCCAGCTCTACGCGCACGGCGCCAACGAGGCGTGGGCTTATCTGCTTATAGGTCTTGGCCGATGTCGTAACGCGCGTGAAACTGCCCGTGCCAGACCCGAAGGATATTCCCGGTTCAACACCCAAGAAAGCATTGGTGCCTTGCTGCGGGTCCAGCGGCGTTTCGACGGTTGAGTAAGTGGCGTTGACTGGCAATGACAGGCTGACCTGCTCTGCAGGAGAAGGCTGCGCGACCGTGCGGGTGCGTGTCGTGTCAATCGTTGCCCCGGCTGTGATCGTGAATTGCTTGTTGAAGGGCTGGGATATGTGGGCAGACGCGCGTGCGCCGTCGAGGTCATATCCGTCTGTCTCTTCATGGCGCAGGCCGACACTCATCATAAGGTCGCGGCCATACCGCCCGATGTTTGGGCGTTCATAGGTCAGTTCCAAATGGCTGGTGATGGTTGCCACCTCTGCTTCTGCCGTAAGTGTATCTGATCTTCCGGTGATGTTGCGGCGACTCCACGAGGCGCTGGCGCCAACTCCGTCAACTGTGGAATAAGACAGGCCCCCACTAATCGTGCGCTGCTTTGCTTTGGAATACGTAACCTGAATAGGGTAGAGTCCATCAGCATCCGGCGCATCCGCGACCGATACGCCAATCCCGTCAAACAGCCCAGCGCTGCGCATCCGCTTGCGCAACGTGTCTAATGTTTCCGGCGTATAGATGTCGCCGCGCCGCCATGTCTGCATTACCTTGATGTTGCCGGGCGAAATTGACGTGTCAGCTAAGAGCTCAATATCACCAAGCGCAATGCGAGGGCCGGGGATGAGCACATAGCTCAGTTCCAACGTCGCCTCTTGGCGAGAGGCCAGTGCATCAATCGTGTCGCTCTTGGCGAAGGCGTAACCTGACCGACGCAGCCGTTGGATAAGCGCGCTGTCCAGCCCTTCAATCCGCTCGGTGCGAGCAAACCGACCGGGCGGGAGCATTTCAAGATCACTCTCCAACAGTTCGCGCGTGTCGGAGTCCACTTCTTCTATACCGGTCATCTCAACCAATGCGATGGTGAACCGTTGCTTCGGGTCGATGGTGAAGCGCGGGGCGTCCGCCAGCGACACGATGGGGCTCGTCTCAACATCAGCCGAGAAATAGCCTTCCGAGGCAAGCAGCTCAGACAGCGCATTTTTGGCCTTTGCCGCGCGTCGACGTGCCTCGAGCACAGAATGGGGAGACTTTGGCAGATTCCCGATGATCGCGTTAGCGGCATCGGACAGATGATTGGGCAGACCTTCAAGCTGTCTGCCCGTGAGAGTGGTTTGCTCGAAACTGCTCGATTCTGCCGGTGTTTGCGCCCAAGACTGCATCAAACTGCCCGAAACTGCCGCAAAAATCCACAAGGCTGCAGCAAACTGCACGCGTCTTGCGCGGCCATTTTGCAACGTTTTTCGCGCGGGCGAGCGGGGTAATTTTGTGATGACCATTCTGGCTATCATACTCTTCTAATACCACCATTTACACATGGTAGAGATGTGCGCCCAGCGCCGTAGTGCAAGCGGGATACGCGGCGAATACTGCTGATTCCATAAAGATATCTATGCCTACCCAACGCAAACGGTTTCGCCTATTGGGGGGGTGACCTATCCGCCTCACAGTAACCCGCAATTGCAACATCCTACGCACCCGCTTAAGGATGCGGTGTAGAATGATAATGCGGGGCAACCGATGACCTACTTAATGGTATTCGCAGGACTAGTGCTTCTGTTCGTCGGCGGCGAGGCGCTGGTGCGCGGGTCGGTTAGCATTGCGAGAAAGCTCAATATATCTGAGCTTGTGATCGGCCTAACGCTGGTTGGTTTCGGCACCTCAGCGCCGGAGTTGGTGACGAGTTTGCGCGCCATCGGGCAAGACGCAGTGGGCATTTCAGTCGGCAATGTTGTTGGCTCAAACATCGCCAATATCTTGCTGGTGCTCGGCGTGACCTGTCTGATAAAGCCAATCTTCGTTAAGCCTAGTGCCTTGTTCCGTGATGGATTTTTCATGCTCTGCGTGACGGGCATCCTGTGCGTCCTAATCTGGTTCGACAACTTCACCAAACTGACTGGCGGGCTAATGGTCGCCATGCTGCTCGCCTATATTGGTATGTCCCTTTGGGTCGATCAGCGCCGGGACCGAGCGGCGCAAATGCACGCTGATGAGGGCGAGAGTGTCGATGCTGACTACGGCGTCTGGCTGGGCCTTTTGATCGCCTTGGTGGGCGTGGTTGGCGTCGTGTTCGGCGCGCGCTTCCTCGTGGATGGCGGCATCGTGATCGCCCGTCAGTTCGGGGTCAGCGAGGCCATTATAGGACTGTCTATCGTTGCAATCGGCACAAGCTTGCCAGAGCTGGCAACCTCAGTCGTGGCGGCAATAAAAGGCAAATCCGACGTCGCACTCGGAAATATCATTGGCTCTAACATATTCAATGTATTGGGTATTCTGGGCATTACTGCGATCGTGCACCCATTCAGCGTCATGGAAGAACCGGGCAAGACCGGCGAACTCGCTGGCGCGGCAATGGCAGGGGCCGGGCCGATAAGCGTAATGAGCTGGGAAGACATCGGCGCACTGTTGCTGTCTGTGTTCCTGTTGTTCCTGTTCGCATTCACCGGTAAGCGTATCGCGCGCTGGGAGGGCATCGTTCTGCTCGGCGCTTATGTTCTGTATTTTGGTCTATTGTTCGACCTCATTCCAATCCCGAATTTGATCCCCAATGTCCGATAACTCGATCTACACTGGCCTTGGCCAACTTGGCCGCCAAACGGATGCGCCCGTATCGCCAGAGACAGCTCAGCTCGAGCGAGTGTCTAACCCTCATGCTGATACGCTGTACCTAACGCGCTTTGTTGCGCCTGAGTTTACATCGTTATGCCCCGTGACGGGCCAGCCTGATTTTGCGCATTTGGTCATAGACTATGCGCCGGGTGAGTGGCTGGTTGAGAGCAAAAGCCTCAAATTTTACCTCACAAGCTTCCGTAATCACGGGGCTTTTCATGAGGACTGCACAGTTTCCATAGGCAAGCGCATACACAAGTTCACTGAGGCGAAATGGCTTCGCATCTCAGGCTATTGGTACCCGCGCGGCGGTATTCCGATTGATGTGTTTTGGCAGTCCGGCGAAGTGCCGACAGGGCTGCATGTGCCAGACACTGGCGTTCCATCCTACAGAGGGCGCGGTTAGCCTAAGCTGACCAATGCGTGATCTTTGCCTCGATTTGCGGACGCGCGCGTTCTGGTGAATCCATTGTGGCTGTGCCGAGATAGATATAGCCCGCGATGCGCTCATCAGGACCAAGGCCGAGTGCCTCATCGACTGATTTATCGAATGTGATCCATTCGCTAAGCCATGCGCCAGCCCATCCGGCAGCGTTGGCGGCGAGCAGCAAATTGTAACACAGCGCTCCCGCTGACAGTTCTTGCTCCCAAACTGGCGTTTTGTGGGCTGTGTCTGGGGATGAGATAACCGCCACAACGGTCGGCGCGCGAAGCGGCAAGCCTGCGGCTTCAAGCGTGCTCTGCTGGTCGGCATCTGGCGTGTTGTTGCCGTGTATTCTGGCTAGTGTTTCACCAAATTTTGCACGTGCGTTGCCGGTGAAGACGATAAACCGCCATGGCTCCAAACGCCGATGGTCGGGAACGCGCGCCGCGACATTGAGGAGTTCTGTGAGTTCATCCCCCTGCGGACCGGGCGCGGTAAGATGATGTTTGCTGGCAGAGCGACGTAGCGCGATCATATCGCGAGCTTGCTGGCTAGGCCGCGCCGCTGACATAGGCCTGCCGAGCGCGGGCGCAGATGGAAATTTGCGTGTCATCCGCACTCTTTACCGAGAAAAAATACCATTGGGTAGAGGGCGAATTCACTTGCAATACTGAATGATAAAGATATTGTTCAATATTGTGAACGGTGTTCACTTTTACCTTCACTCTGAATTTCAGGCGATATCGTTTTGGCAATCCTCCCAATGCCCCCTCGAACACCAGCAGAGCATCGTCGTGCTAAAATGCGCGAGACGATTATCTGTGCTGCCGAACAGATGTTCGGTGAAGAAGGCGAGGCGGGCCTATCGATCCGGCGCTTGGCTGACGAGATAAACTACTCTCCAGCTTCAATTTACAAATACTTCGATTCAAAAGACGCACTAGTCGACGAATTGAAAGAGGCTTTCTTTGCGGGCCTCCACGAACGAATTCTGGATACGGTAGAGCGTTTCCGTGATGAGCCGCACGACGCACTGATGCGTGAGTGCATAGTTGCGTATGTCGAAATTGCTCTGGCGCGATCACATCATTACGCCGCCGCTTTTTCCGCAGTTGGTGATCCGGCAGACTGTGAGCGCTCGCCTGAAGAATGGGATGCGTTCGTGACGACGCGTAAAGGCATAGCGTTCAGCTTCTTGGTGGATTCCGTAACGCGCGGCCAAGAAGTAGGCATATTCGACCCCGAGTTAGATCCATCGCTCAGCGCGAAATCCATTTGGGCCAGTTGTCACGGTCTAGCGCATTTGCTGCTGCATATGCCGGGGATGCAAATGTCCCTACCGGTCGGTGGGCGAGACGAAGATGGCTCCGTGTTGCGCTATCACGCTTCATTGGTCGTGCGAGGCCTTATGCGCCCGCATCAATCTACAACGCACAAAATCTCAAATATTGGACAATCCAAATGAGTCATACAGACCCGCAGCTAACAGATGACGTGCGAGAGAAGCGCCCAACTTTCATGAAGGGCGTTTTGTTTATGGTTGTAATGATCATCATTGCGGTCGTTCTTGTTATTGGAGCGTCGACAATGCGCAACGCTGAAGGGCCGCGTGTCGCATCGACTGTGCCAGAGCCGATAAGCGTTGTTGTGTCTCCAGTTGCGTTGTCGGGGAATTTCAGCCTGTCTGAAACTTATTCAGGGCTTGCGACGGCGCGGCGTACCAGTCAGCTCGGGTTTTCCGGAGGCGGTCGGATTGACGATATTCGAGTGGATGTTGGCGACCGCGTAAAGAAGGGCGCTACGCTCGCGCGATTGGATACACGAAGCCTGCGTGCTCAACTGGCGTCTGCAGATGCGAGTGTGGACGAGGCGTTGGCCGGGCACGCCTTGGCGTTGTCGACCGTTGATCGCCAAAGAAGCTTGTTAGAGAAAGGGCATGTCGCCCAGCAGTCAGTTGATCAGGCTGTCGCCCAAGCTGACTCGTCCATGGCGCGCGTTCAGGCCGCGAAGGCGCGTACAAATGCTGTGCGTGTCCAAATAGATTTGGCAAAAATCACAGCGCCGTTTGCAGGCGTAATTGTTGCGCGAAATGCCGACGAGGGGGCGATTGCAGCGCCCGGTGTTCCAGTTCTGGAGCTTGTGGAAACCGGACAGTTGGAGGCCCGGATTGGGTTGCCATCATCAGCGGCCGCTAAATTGGTGCCGGGTGATGCGTACGAGTTGTCGTCTGATGTTGGACCAATCGGCGCGACGCTGGAAAGCGTTACGGGTGTGATTGATCCAAACCGGCGAACTGTAATGGCGACATTTGCCGTGGCGTTGCCCGGGGAGCTGTCATCAGGTTCCGTCGTGCGGGTCTCTATCGGAAGAGATGTGCAGGAAGATGGTTTCTGGGTGCCGGTGAAAGCGCTAACAACGGCCTCAAGAGGTTTGTGGCTGGTCTATGTGGCTGCGCCTGAGGGTGATGGGTTTGTTGCCGAACATC
This sequence comes from Hyphomonas sp., assembly GCA_033851975.1. GTDB lineage: Bacteria > Pseudomonadota > Alphaproteobacteria > Caulobacterales > Hyphomonadaceae > Hyphomonas. The sequence continues at coordinate 664,226 of JAWSVJ010000002.1, forward strand.
GCTCTGTGGAACTCGTCCATTCTGATGGCGGGCGAGCCTTTGTTCGCGGCGTTGTTCAGGCAGGTGATCGGCTGATCGTTGATGGCTTGCAGCGGATCGCTCCGGGAATGCCAGTAGCACCGCGAGAAAAAGTGGCCGCCCAGCATGACATATCAGAATAGGGGGTAAGCAGATGTATTCTCTATTCTATAGGTTGCCGCGCCTGACGATTTTAACGTTTATGGTGATCGTGCTTGCTGGTCTGGCCGCTATCATGTCGCTTGGCCGACAGGAAGACCCCAGCCTGATTGAGCGTTTTGGTTACGTGCTCGTCACAATGCCAGGCGCTGATGCGGAGCGCATGGAGGCGTTAATCACCGAGCCTGTTGAGGCGGCGTTGATGGAGCTGCCCGAGTTGGACGAAGTTGTTTCCACATCTCGCCCCGGCGTGAGCCAAATTCAGATTCAAATCCGCGAAGACCTAACTGAGTCCGAAGTGGATGACGCGTGGACCTTGATTGCCGCGCAGGCCGAGCAGGCACAAAACCGGTTCCCCGCAGAGGCCAGCGCGCCGTTTGTGTCGCGTCAGGTCCTTGGCGCAGCCACGATTATCGTTGCGCTGTCATGGGAGGGAGAGGGAGATGTTCCGCTGGCAGTGATGCGTCGCAGAGCGCTCGATCTCGAAGACAGGTTCCAGCGCCTGGCTGGCACAGAGGAAGTTAAAACTTACGGTCTGCCGGACGAGGAAGTGCGTGTGGAAATGGATCCTGAGGGATTATCAGCAACAGGCCTTTCTATGCGAGAGGCGGCTGGATTGATCGCATCGGCTGACAGTAAAATCCCTGCGGGGCAATTGCGCACACTTGACGGAAATATTGGGTTTGAAGTCGACGGAGCATTTGATTCAATCGCGCGCATTATGGAAGTGCCATTGCTGCAGCGGGGCGATGGGTCAGCGGTGCGGGTGGGCGACATATCTCGCGTAACAAAAGGGTTTACGGATCCGCCGACGAATATGGCCATGGAAAATGGGAGGCGGACGATACTCGTGGTGGCATTTATATCGAGCAATCAGCGCGTTGATAAATGGGCGCAAACTGCGCAGAGCTTGGTTGACGAGTTCGACGCAGAGGTGACCGGGCCGATGCGCGTGGAAACTGTTTTTGATCAGAGCAAGTACACGAATGAACGCCTAAATGGCCTCGCACTAAACCTGCTGATGTCAGCTGGAATTGTGTTCTTGGTTCTGTTCCTCACCATGGGGTGGCGCTCTGCATTGGTCGTCGGTACAGCTATTCCGCTGACGGTGTGTCTCGTGTTAATCTTGTTCAACGTGTTTGGTCATCCATTGCACCAAATGTCTGTCACAGGCTTGGTGATTTCTCTTGGCCTGTTGATTGATAATGCGATCGTGGTTGTGGATGAGTTTGACCAGTTGCGGGTTAAAGGGCGAACACGCCGTCAAGCGATTGAGCAGAGCTTGCGCCACCTCATGGCGCCACTAGCCGCATCTACTTTGACGACAGCGCTGGCCTTTGCGCCCATTGCGCTGATGCCGGGTTCGGCCGGTGAATTTATCGGCATGATTGGGTTGTCAGTTGTGTTCGCTATTTGCGCGTCATTTGTGCTCTCCGTGACGGTTATTCCAGCGCTCGCAGGTTGGTTTGATCGCCAGCGCGGATGGGAGTCTGGCCGCGCGCGTCGCGAGAGACGTTGGTGGCGCGATGGCATTCGGTTCGACTGGCTTTCGGACGGCTACCGGGCAACCGTGGGCGGGGTACTGAAGTATCCAGTTATTGGTATTGTGATGTGTCTCATTCCTGCTGGCCTCGGCATCGTTGCGCTAGGGCAGTTGCCGCAACAATTTTTTCCGCAGACAGAGCGAGACCAGTTCCAAGTGTCACTTCAGCTGGCTCCCTCTGCCAGTTTGGCTGACACTCAAGAGGTAACAGGGCGGGCGACTGAACTATTGCGTAAAATTGAAGGAGTGGAGACCGTCACGTGGGTGCTGGGTGAGTCTACGCCGCCAGTTTATTACAATATGGTCGATCGCACAGAGGGCGTGGAGGGGATAGCATCAGGGTGGGTTCAACTCGATTCTCCGCAGCGGACGCGCAGCATAATTGATCAGGTGCAATCTCAGTTGCGCACAGAGTTCCCAGAGGCGCGTTTCTTGGCGCTACCTTTCGAACAGGGGCCGCCTGCCAACGCGCCAATCGAATTGCGCATTTATGGCGATAATTTTGAGACGCTGGACTATTTGGGCAATCACATGCGTACATTGTTGTCGAAGACGCCGGGCGTCACGTACACGACAGCGTCCATGCGGTTGGGAGCACCGACGATTACGTTGAAGGCTGACGAGGCTGCTTCCGCTCTGGCAGGGCGGAGGCTGTCGGGTTTGGCTGCGGACCTGAATGCCGAGCTTGAAGGCGTGCTTGCGGGGTCTGTGCTGGAAAGCACGGTTGAATTGCCAGTTCGCGTCATCGCTCCGTTAGCGGATCGCTCAACGCTGGAGGCCATTAAGGGATATGATGTTGGCGGCGCGATGGGTGGAACGCCTCTGTCAGCCTTGGGCGAAGTAACGCTAGTGCCCAAAACGGCAATCATTACGAGGAAAGAAGGCCAACGCGTAAACATAATTCTGGCGTTTCTTGATCCTTACACTTTGCCAGCGCCAAGCCTTGCTAAGTTTCAGGAAGCGTTAGCTGAGAGCGACCTTATTGTTCCGCCGGGGTATGATGTCACTATTGGTGGAGAGGCTGAAAACTCAAGCGAGGCGGTTGGCAATTTGGCGTCACTGGGCATCCCGCTTGTGTTTGTGATGGCGGGCGCGGTTATGCTCGTTTTCAACTCTTTCCGAATGATGCTGCTCGTACTCACCACTGGGGGCTTATCAATCTTGATGGCGTTTTTAGGCGTGTGGCTGTTTAATCTGCCATTCGGGTTTAACGCGATACTGGGCGGGCTTGGCCTGTTGGGTATATCGATCAATGGCTCAATTGTGGTGCTGTCGTTGCTCTCGGCAAGCGATGAAGCGCGAAGTGGAGACATTATCGCGCAGCGAGAAATTGTCGTTGATGCCACTCGCCACATCGTAGCGACCACGCTGACGACCATGGGCGGCTTTGTCCCTATCCTGCTGAGTGGTGACTCGTTCTGGATGCCGCTTGCTGCTGGTATCGCTGGCGGTGTGGCTGGTTCGGCCTTGCTGGCATTGTATTTCACGCCCGCAGTTTTTCGGCTTATTGCAAAGAAGCCCGTTTCGCGTCGAGCCTCCAAGGGGCATGATGAGGCATTGGCTCATGCGGAGTAATTTTTCTTTGACGTTATCAAGGCTTGATACGGGGCTAGACAGGGCCCATGTGCAAATTATTGACAGAGTTTTCCGGGAGGTTCGAAATGTCGAATAATCCAGATATTGGTGCGCCAGCGCCAGCGTGGCAGCGATTGCGCTTTGAAGCAGAAGCAGCGGCGGTAGAGGAGCCATCACTGGCGAGCTACTTAAACGCCGCGATTCTGGCTCATGAAACATTGTGTCAGGCGCTGGGGTTTCACTTGGCGGAAAAACTCGAAGGGCCTTCGATGGGCGCACAACAGGTTCGTCATATTCTGACGGAAGTTTATTGTTGTGATTTCAACGGGTTGGTCTCTGCCGCTGAGGCGGACATGCAGGCCGTTTTGGACCGTGATCCGGCGTGTCGTGGTATGTTGCAGCCATTCCTGTATTTCAAAGGGTTTTTGGCACTGCAGACGTATCGCATCGCGCATTTGCTCTGGCAGCAAGGGCGAGAGACGTTGGCGTTCCATTTTCAAAGCCGTGCATCTGAATTGTTCGGTGTAGATATTCACCCGGCAGCGCAGATCGGTATTGGTGTAATGTTGGATCATGCGTCCGGGATAACCATCGGTGAAACGGCTATTGTCGGTGACGGGTGTTCATTGTTGCACGGCGTGACACTAGGCGGCACGGGTAAAGAAGTTGGCGACCGACACCCCAAAATTGGCAAAGGTGTATTGCTGTCTGTTGGAGCAAAAGTGCTCGGCAATATTAGTATTGGTGACCATTCCAAAGTTGCTGCGGGCAGTGTTGTTTTGAGAGACGTTCCATCAAATTGCACAGTTGCTGGCGTTCCAGCGAAAGCGGTTGGCGGATCTGGCTGTGACAGACCTGCTGAAAGCATGGATCAAGCGATTCCGGATGAATTCGGGTTCAGCTAGAATCAAGCCTGAGCGCCATTACTTTGGCGTATAAGCGTTTTGTGTGGTGAATTCCCCTGATGTAAGCATCAGAGCATGTTGCACTTGCGAGGAAAGTCTCTAGTTTGCGCAGCAGTTCATTGTACGAGGAGTTACTCATGGAGCGTGAAGAAACGCAGCGCTTAGAGGCGTATTTGAAAGAGAAGTTCAATCCCAAATTTCGTCTAGTCGCACGAGAAAAAACAGACGACTCTGTTGAAGTGTACCTCGACACTGAGTTTGTTGCGGTTGTTTATAAGGATGTGGACGAGGGCGAGACCTCATACCAGTTCCAAATGAGCATCCTGTCGGAAGACCTCGAATAGTCTTTGATTGGTTCTTAAAAAAGGCTTCCCTGTCCGCCGGATGGGGGAGCCTTCGTGGTTTTGGCTTGAGGTTTTGCGGTTTTGGGCTTGGACGCTTCTTCGGCAGTGGCACCAGGGTGGATTGTGGGTGCGCCGATTGGCTGCGCTGTGACGTCTCCATCTGCGAAGCTGATGTCAAAATTGGTGAGCTCGGCGGCCTTTGAGGCTGAGCGGATGAGCTGCCCGTCGCTGTCGCGCACAATGCTATATCCGCGTTTTAGCGTCGCTTGATATGACAGCGTTTCTAACAGTTTTGCCTGCGCAGTTAGTCCGTCAGTTTTGGCGGAGAGAATGCGGTTCAGCGCGGGCCGGGCGCGCACTGATGTTTCGCGTAGGCGCTCGTTTCCTCGAGCAATGTCTCTTGCGAGCGATTCCGGGCGCAAACGTGCAGAAACGTGCGTAAGTGCTTTGTCTTTGCGTGAAACTGCGCTGCGTAGACCCGCATCAAGCTGGGCAGTCAGTGTGCCGAGCCGTTCGCTGCGCTTGGACAAGGCGTCTCGCGGTGACGGGATGTGTATCTTGTGGAGCTGCGTTGATTTGCGCTCGATCAGTGCGCGCGTCACGCGGGGCAGGCTGTCGGCCGCATAGTCGAGACGTTGACGACGCGGCTGTAGCAGTGTCTCCGCGCGCGGCAACCGGGCGGCCCTTAACAGATCGCTAGCTTGGGCGGTGCGCCGAGACAATGCGCGCTTCATGCGGGCGCCATGCTCATCCACCGTCATGATAAGATCAGAGCGGACAGGCACAGCGATCTCTGCCGCGCCAGTCGGTGTGGGCGCACGTGCGTCTGACACATAATCGATAAGGGTGGTGTCGGTCTCGTGTCCCACTGCTGAGATGAGTGGAATATCGCTATTGAAGGCAGCGCGAACCACGTTCTCTTCATTGAATGGCCAGAGATCTTCGATTGATCCGCCACCCCGCGCAACGATGAGTACGTCGGGTCTGTCTTCGCCCGTCAGCGCGTTGAACCCTTCAATACCGGCTGTGATCTGCGCGGCGGCGTTGTCGCCCTGAACGAGCGCAGGCCAAACAATGACGCGAACGGGGAAGCGGTCGCTGATACGGTGAAGAATGTCGCGAATAACTGCGCCGGTCGGACTGGTCACCACGCCAACAGTTCTTGGCATGTAGGGGAGTTTGACCTTGTGGGCGGGATCGAACAGGCCTTCGGCGGCGAGCTTCTTCTTGCGCTCTTCCAGCAATTGCATGAGCGCGCCAGCGCCTGCGGGGCGCATGGTGCTGGCCAGCATTTGATAGTTTGAGCGGCCTGCATAGATCGACAATTTGCCAGTGACGATGACTTCTAAACCCTCTTCGGGCCTGAACGGCAGGCGGTCGACCTGACCTTTCCACATCACTGTGTTGAGGACAGCCTTGTCGTCTTTGACGTCAGCATACATGTGACCCGACCGCGGAATGGTCACGCGCCCGAGTTCACCGCGCACCACGACGTGATCGAAATTGGTCTCGATCGTGCGCTTCAGATTGGCGGACAATTCTGAAACGCTGAGGGCTGGCTGGTTGGAGTTTGGGCTGTCGCTCATCTGCGTGTTGTGCCTGTGTTGCCATGCGGGGGCAAGGGGACGTTACTGGACAAATGGTATGTTCACGCTGAAGCGCCGCTCCTCCTCGCTAAATTGCTTGTTCGATGCGCGTGTGAGTTGGAATGTCCCGGTTTGAGGGGGGGATTTCGGGAACGACCAAGTGCCGGAAGCGGTGGAGAAGTCTAGCGAGACTCGACCGTCATAAATTAGGGTGCCGTTTTGGAAGCCTAGTTCACTTGTGTAAATTTTGCTGGCGCGGAAGGATAGGCCATTGCGTTCACCGCTGAATTCGGCTGAGAGCTCATCGGCTGCGCAGGGTGCAAACGTGTTGGGTTCTAGACTGTTACCTAACAGATTGCTTTCCATATCCTGAAACCAGACGGTGAAGCTCACTGAGCGATCATCGTCATCACACTGGAACTCGCCGTGCCAAATTCCGGACATGTCTTGATAGTCTGTCATCATTGTCCCGATTTATTCGCTTGAGTTGAGGCTCATAAACTATGAGTATTTATGCTTATGGTGGAAAGGGGGGCAAAGTATAATCTTTCTCTATGAAGGATTTGTAAGGCTTAAAGGAGTTGGAATATGACGACGATAACCCGCGTTGAAGACAACCGTTTGGACATTGATTTGGGTGGCCGTATTGATGATGTGGAGATGAAGCGCATTCTGGATGAGCTTCTCGAGAAGTCTGAAGGCATGTCTCACGGTCAGATGCTTTATACGATCACCGATTTCAAAATGCCGACAGTTGGCGCGATGGCCGTAGAATTTGGTCGCTTGCCGCGGTTATTCAAACTTATCGGTCGGTTTGATCGCTGCGCAGTGGTGAGTGACGTGAATTGGGTGCGCACTTGGAGTGAGGTCGAAGGCGCGTTTATGCCGGGCTTGCAAATCAAAGCATTCGAGGGTGATGAAGCTGTAGCAGCAGTTGCTTGGCTGACGAAACAGAAGGCTGCTTGAGACATTGGGGCTTGATCTGCCGCGCGGTGCAGCGCATCAACCAGCCCCATGAACATTTTGCTTATCGGATCGGGCGGCCGCGAACACGCCCTCGCATGGAAAATGGCTCAATCGCCATTGGTTGACGTTGTTCATTCCAGCCCCGGTAACCCGGGTATGGATGAGGCAGGGCCTTGTTTTGATGTTGCTGCGGATGACATTGATAAGCTGATACAGCTGACGCTTCAGGTCGAGCCGGATCTTGTTGTGATTGGTCCAGAAGCGCCATTGTCGCTTGGGTTGGCCGATGTGTTGCGGGCACGCGGATTTGATGTGTTTGGTCCCAGCCAAAAGGCGGCCCAGCTAGAAAGTTCCAAGGCATTCTCTAAGGCCCGTATGAAGAAATATGGCGTGCCGACTGCTGCTTATGGTGAGTTTACAGACGCAGCGCCGGCTAAGGCATTTCTCCAAACCATGCAGGCACCTTATGTGCTGAAGGCCGATGGGCTGGCGGGCGGTAAGGGTGTTGTAATCCCTGAAACGCTGGCGGAAGCAGAAGCTGAGGTTGATGAGATGCTGTCGGGCAAATTCGGTGATGCATCGGCGACGTTGATCATCGAAGAATTTATGCACGGCGAAGAGGCCAGCGTATTTGTCATCACGGATGGTGAGGGCGCGATCTATTTGCCAGCGGCGCAAGACCATAAGCGCGTGGGCGATGGCGATACCGGGCCCAACACTGGCGGCATGGGTGCCTATGCGCCCGCGCCCGTGGTGACCGACGCGGTTTTCGCATCAGTTAAACAGGATATTGTCGAGCCGATGCTGAAGGGCATGGCGAAAGACGGCATGCCATATCAGGGCGTTCTGTATGTCGGTATTATGGTGACGGATACGGGGCCGCGCGTGGTTGAGTTTAACGCGCGCTTTGGTGACCCTGAGTGTCAGGTGCTGATGAAGGGGCTGACTGGGGACATTGTGCCAGCAATTCTTGGCGCATCGACGAGTGGCCTGAAGGGTAATGAGGAGGCTTTTGCGGCCCTGCTTGAGCTGGAGCATTTTGAACCGACTGCGACTGTTGTTCTGGCAAATGAGGGCTATCCGGCCAGCTATGCCAAGGGTGCGTTGATCAAGGGGGTTGAGGTCGCTGACGCTATAGAGGGCGTAAAAGTCTTCCAAGCAGGCACAGACGGTGATTCCGATGGCGCGTTAATCGCAACGGGTGGGCGCGTGTTGGCTGTTACTGCATCCGCGGACGATCTTAAAACGGCTGTTGAGCGAGCCTATGCGGGTGTTGATGTTATTGATTGGCCGACTGGTTTTTATCGTCGTGATATCGGCTGGCGCGCTCTCGTCCGCGATTAGCCGACTACTTCGCGATGTAGACCAGCGTGCCGGGTGGCACTAATTTTAGCAGAGTGTCTAAGTCTCGCTTAGACAGCGCGAGGCAGCCCTGTGAGCGCCCGAGTTTCCCGTATTTATTGACCATGCGTGGTTCGGCATATGCGGCGGCGTGGATTACGATGGCGCGGCTGCGTGCTGAGATGTTGCCGGGCTCTAATCCATCCATGCGAACACTTTTGCCATGTTTGCCGACATATTGTTCCGCCGTGACGTGCGCGCCTTGTGGGCTGGCATAGGAGCCTGAGACACTGCTGAAACGGTCCAGCATACCGTCATGGTCTGTGTCTGAACCGCGGCCATGTGTGACGCGGAACCGGGTGACCGTGCCTGCCTTTAAGTCTGCAATGAATAGTCGGTTTTTCGCGGAGTGGAGGCTGTAGTCAACAATGACGATTTCATCGTGATTGCTGACGTTAGCGGCGTGTATTTGCAATGAAGATTGCGCCGCTGCCAGAAGTTCAGATCGTACAATTTCGAGGGGGTACTCAGTGTCGGCTTCCGCCACGGGATATGCACAGAAGAGCAACAGAACTGCTACAAAACGCTTCATCATATTTCGCCTTCTGCAAATTAAAATTGCGGCATAGTTGCGACAGGGCTTGGCCTCTTTTGAAGACCGGGTATTGTAGCGCCAGATTTAGAGGAAACGAGAGTTCACGCAAAAATGACTGAGACCCCAGACGCCCAAGAAATGTTCAGCGGCACCAAAACCGTAACAGAGCAGCATAAATTTGACGAGGCGAAGCTCGCTGAGTGGATGCAAATTAATGTTGAAGGATATGAGGGCCCGCTTGAAGTGCGCCAGTTCAAAGGCGGACAGTCCAACCCAACCTATCAGCTCGTAACTCCGAATAAAAAGTATGTGATGCGTCGTAAGCCGCCAGGCAATCTATTGCCAAGTGCGCACGCTGTGGACCGTGAATTTCGCGTTATTAGCGCCCTGTATCCGCTAGGCTTTCCCGTTGCGCGCCCTTATGGTCTTTGCGAAGACACGGATGTTGCCGGAACGATGTTCTATGTGATGGACATGGTCGAAGGCCGTATCCTGTGGGACGGCACATTGCCGGCTAGTTCGCCAACCGAGCGCCGCGCGATCTATGAAGCCAAAGTGAAGACCTTTGCCGAGTTGCACAGTGTTGATTGGCGCGCCGCAGGCCTCGAAGGGTTTGGCAAGGAGAGCGACTATATCGCCCGCCAGACCCACCGTTGGACGAAGCAGTATAAAGCCTCTGAGACAGCCCCAGTGGCCGATATGGATCGTCTCATTGACTGGTTGCCGAAGAATATTCCGACGAATGAGACCACGACAATTGTTCACGGCGACTATCGCCTCGACAATATGGTTTTGCATCCAACAGAATCGAAAGTGATTGCTGTTTTGGACTGGGAATTGTCCACGCTGGGCGACCCGCTAGCTGACTTCACGTATCATCTGATGAATTGGGCGATGCCAAGTTCAGATCCGGCGCGTCCATCATTGAAGGATATTCCAGATCTGACTGCGCATGGCATCCCAACGATGGATGAGTATGTCGAGCTTTACTGTGCTCATTCTGGGCGCTCTGGCCTTCCTGAGCTGGATTACTATTTCGCATACAATGCGTTCCGTCTTGCTGGCATTTTGCAGGGCATTGTCGGGCGCGTGCGTGATGGAACGGCAGCGAATGCAAACGCTGAGGCTATGGAGTCTCGCGTGGCACCGCTTGCTGCATTTGCGGCCGATTGTGCGCGTCGCGCTGGTATGGAAGGGTAGTCTCCATGGCTGACAACATCTTAGCCGGTGAACTCCGCAAACCCGTCCAAATGCTCGCTGAGCAAAAGGTTGGTGGTCAAAAATCTGTCCATGATGACAAGGAGGCAGCACGCCTCGGGATTCAGGCTGGGCCGATTGAAGGGCCGACGCATTTTCAACAATTTGTGCCCTTGCTGGCAGAGATTTGGGGAAATGACTGGTTTGAACGCGGATGTTTGTCAGTCCACTTCAAGAACATGGTGTTCGAAGGTGAAGAAGTACGTGCCTTTGTTGAACGTCCTGAAGCGGGCAGCAATCGCGCGCGCTGCTGGGCTGAAAAAGCAGATGGCACACTTGTGCTGGAAGCTGAAGCAACGCTTGGCCCTGATGATGGCGTAACCTTGCTTGAAAAGCGCATGGCGGCACTCAAACCGTTTGGCGAGTTGATTGTGCTTGAAGATGTCACCATTGGCATCAAAAGTAAGAATGATGAGCCTGTTATTATGGGTCCAGATCAGCACATGGGTGATTTGTACCCGTTCACGCTGAATGAAAAGCTGGCCGTGATTACCGAGCCGCATGAGTGGTACACAGGCGACTCCCCATGGGGTGACCGTGTGATCCCGCTTGAGATGGTTTGCGTGCTTGGCAACTATGCCAACGAGAATGCTGGCTTCCCAATCAAGCGACCTTGTATCGGCCTGTTCGCAGACCTTCAAATGCGCATGGTCGATGGCCCGTTGATGGTCGACACGAAGTATATTTTGCGCCGTGAAATTGTTGCATTGAGTCAGACGAAGCGGGTCGAGAATTATTGGGTGAAGACCCAAGTATTCGATGAGACAGGCACGACAGTGAAAGCTGAAATTCTGCTAAATCACGGTATCTGGAAAGCTAGCTATCCTGAGTATCCAAAAGAATTGCTGCCGTCATAAGGTGAGAGGCGAGCGGAGTATTCGCTCGCCTATACCGCGAAGCGTTTTGACAAGTGTCCATTCTACATAGAAACTCACCGCTGTATGCGCCTTTTTGGCGACGTAACAGATGTATGAGGTAGTTATGGCTAAGCCCATCCGCATTGGTTTTCTTGCAGGTACAGCAATTGCTGTTTTGGCGCTCGCGGCGTGTAGCGATGATGCTTCGAATGCGACGGCGTCAGCGCCTGTTGCAGAATCTGACTGTGTCATCATCGCAGAAGGCAACTACCTGTTTGAAGGTGGTCAATTCGTTGCGACCACTGTGCCGACACCGAAAATAGTTGAGCGTGTGATTGAGCAACCTGTTGGCTGGAAAGCGACAATTGCTAACTCATTTGGCAGTCTGGGATTCCCATGGATGGGCCTTCAAGTGACCGATCAGGTTGCGACCCTAACAGGGTTGGCACCAGACCGGGCAAGCAAGGAACGGGCATTGAAAGCAGGCAAGACCGCGATTGAGGCTAACCCGGAAGGAAGCAAAACCGTTTCCTTAGTTGTCGACGGCATCGCGGTTGAAGGCGAAGAAGATGCGCTGGGAGATGCGTTGGTCGAGTTGTCGCAAAATGTGCAAACTGTTGAGACCTGTCAGGCGGCATTTACCAAAACCCTTGGCGAGCGTTCCGTCATCTTCCAATCAAACCGGGATGTGATTTCCGAGGTTAGCGCCTCTTTGTTGGGAGCAGTGACTGGCGTGGCGATGTTGTGCAATGAGCATGATATTGAAATTCAAGGACACACGGATGCTCGAGGGTCTGATGGCCACAACATGAAACTGTCGCAAATGCGCGCCGACGCTGTCCGTGAGCATTTGATTAATTTGGGCGTCGACGGGGAAGGCCTTGTGGCGGTTGGATTTGGGGAGTCCCGCTTGGTGGATTCATCTGGCACGCCGGCGGCTGCAGCGAAGAACCGGCGCATTGAGTTTCAAGTGAAGCCCAAAGCGGTTCCTGCTGAATAGGTTGCCTACTACTTTTTGAGGAATGCGTTGACGCGGTCTTGCATATCAGGGCCGACGCCTTCGTTCTTTTGTACTTCCCATTGGAGCCCGCCATCGGTGTCTTTCGCATCCGTTGCATCGAGCAAGCGTTTGTTCGCTGCATGTGAGAAGGGCGAGTTTTGTAAGATGCTGCGACCCATTTTCTCGACACTGTCAAAGAACTCCGCATCGGGATAAACAGCTTCGCACAATCCCATTTCTAATGCGGCTGGGGCTTTGACGGTTTCAGCGGTGAACATGAGGCGCTTGCTCGTGGCGATCCCTACACGGCGAGGTAGGCGAACGCTCATGCCCCAGATAGGACTGAGCGCCCATTTAGCGTGTGTGTCAGCAAATCGAGCGGTGTCTGACGCGACGATGAAATCTGCGGCGAGCGCGACTTCTAGTGCGCCAGTATAGCAATGACCGTGTACAGCGGCGATGACTGGCTTCGGCAGTGTTTCCATCATGCGCAGCGTTTCAGAGTGCCAGCCGCGAGACGGCACTGCTTCGCCTTCTGCGATGTCGGCCAAATCGTGCCCGGCAGAGAAACACCTACCCGCGCCGCGCAGGATAACGCAGCCGATGGTCTCGTCTTTGCGAAGCTCTGACAAATGGTTTCGCAATTCGCGAAAGACACCAACGGTGAGCGCGTTGAGCTTGTCAGGCCGGTTGATCGTTAACCAAGATAGGCCGTTATCGTCTTGGCGTGTGACTAGTGTTTTCATGCTGGTTTCCCCATATCGACTTCAAGGTTGGCAATGGCGTGGACGAAATTATTCGGGGCGAGGTGGCCTTTGCCCGTCCACTGAATATCTGGGAATCGGGATAAGATTTGGCGATAGGCGGTTTCCAGCTGCATGTTCGCAACTTTTTGTCCTAAGCAGACGTGAGGGCCGGACCCAAAGGCCAAATGCTCTTTTGCGTTATCGCGTTCGATATCGAATTTTTGTGCGTCCGCGAATTTAGCAGGGTCGTGATTGGCAGCCGGATAGAACATGACCACCTTCTCGCCCGCACCAATTTTCTGGCCGCCGAGTTCTGTATCTTCTGTCACCGTGCGGCGCATATAGGTCACCGGGCTAACCATGCGGATAGCCTCGTTCACGAAGTTCGGGAAGAGGTCGTCATTGGCGAGCAGCCTGGCGCGTTGGTCCGGGTTTTGGGAGAGCAGTTTCATTGTGCCGGAGAGTGAGTTGCGCGTGGTGTCATTGCCCGCGAACACGATGAGCAGCCAAGAGCCATCGAGGAATTCAGGTGAGAGCGGTTTGCCGTCGATCTCTACATTGGCGATCGCGCTTAGGAGGTCCGGTTGCGGGTTTTTGCGGCGTTCTTCCAAAAGGTGACGGCCATAATCAAACATCGCTTGGATTTCGCTGAGGAAGGCCATGATTTGTTCAGGGTCGACATTGCCGAGGCCTTCTTGCTGGGCCTGATAGGTCGACATTTCTAAGAAGTGCATCCAGTGCTTCAGTTTCGGGCGGTCAGCTTCTGGAACGCCGAGAATTTCGCACAGTGTAAAGAGCGGAAGTTCAGCAGAGAACGCCTCCACCATATCAACAATTTGACCCTGTTTTTGCATTTCATCAAGCAGATGGGTGACTTGCTTCTCAACTCGCTTGCGAAGTTCCGCCACGAAGTTGGGTCGGAAGTAAGCCATGTGCTCCATACGCAGCGGCGTGTGATAGGGCCTGTCGAGCGTGATGAGGGAATTGAGCGAGGCCGAATGCAATAGCGGATGGCGCGGCACATCTGGCAGGCCGTAGCTCATCATGATGCCGCCTTTTTGAGACGAGAACACATTGGGGGTGAGTTCGACCTGTTTGACGAGTTCATAAGAACTTAGCGCCCAGAACCCTGCGCCAGCTTCTTCAGGATACCACATAATCGGTGCATTGCTGCGCATCGCATCATAGGCGTCGTGTGGGTACCCGTTTGTTTCAACATACACGCTCGGATCATCCAGCGGGATGGGCGGCTTGAAATCATGTATCGGAGGGAAGGTGGAACCCGATGGTGAGCGTTCCTCTTGATAGGTGTCCGTCACGTTTTGAAGTGCCATACAAAATTCCTCCGATTTGAGAGCTTTTTGCTCTCTATTTTTTTGGTTTCCTTGATTTTAGCCTATGAGGTGGGCGGCGGTTGCCTAGCCCTGACTTTGGGGCAGGTTTGCGCTCTTCAGCGTTGGCTGGTCCTTTGGGCATAAGCGACCCAATGGCTTCATAGAGCAGGTCTGTGGGGACCTCTTCGACTGTACCGGGCTTGAGCGTGTCTAGCACGAACGGCCCGTAGGACACGCGGATCAGGCGGTTTACGATCAGATCTAGGGATTCTAGGGCGCGCCGGACTTCGCGTTTCTTGCCCTCAGTCAGTGTGACGGTGAGCCAGCTATTGGCGCCAGTTTCGCGATCAAGAATGGCTGTGATGGGCTGATAATCGACTCCTTCGACCGTGATACCTTTTGCGAGCGCTTCGAGTTTTTCGGGCGTAACCGTGCCGTGGGCGCGTGCGCGATAGGTGCGCTCTTGGGAGTTTTTGGGCAGTTCTAGGTTTCTGGCGAGCTCTCCATCATTGGTGAGCAGCAGTAAGCCTTCTGTCGTTAGGTCGAGACGACCAACCGTAACCACGCGCGGGAGTGATTTTGGAAGCTCGTCAAACACGGTGCGGCGACCGGCCGGGTCTGTCGTTGTGGTGATAAGGCCGGCGGGCTTATGATAGCGCCAAAGCTTGGTTGGCTCTGGCGCCTGGATTGTGCGGCGACCCACTTTGATGAGTTCGCGCCCGGTGACCTTAAAGGCGGGGGAGCTGAGCTTTACGCCGTCCACACGCACTTCACCGGCTTCAATCATGCGTTCGACCTCACGGCGGGAGGCGACCCCTGCGCGGGCGAGGTATTTGGCGATACGTTCGCCTTCCGACCAGTCGGCATCATCGCTGCGTTGTCCGCGCGGTTTTTGGGTTTTCGGGCTGTGTTTCTTGTGGGCTGAAGAGGGCTTGCGGCCGGGTTTTCCGGGGCGAGGTCCTGTCCGGCCCGTCTCGCGACGCTCCGTCATAGTCTTAGCTTTCTATATGCTTCAAGGCCTGCATTGACTGAAAGTGAGCTGAACCGCAAGTCCCGTGCCGGATTAGTCGCGTTTAGCTTCAGCTTCGCGCCAGGCTTCTTTTGGCCAGCGGTGGTGCTGCCAGAACCATTGGCCGGGGGCGTCGCGCACGCGTTGTTCGATGAACGCGTTGATCCGTTTCACGGTTTTGAGGACGTCTGCGTCTGTGTCGCCTGTCTTTTCGGGGATGAAAGGCTCGTGAAATTCAACACGAAAACGGGCGGGGCCGGTGCGCAGTGTGGATACGAGCACCATAGGTACGCCGTATTTCAGCGCGAGACGGGTGGGGCCGGGCGCGGTCATTGCTGGATAGCCGAAGAAATCAACGGGGATTCCTTCGCGGAATTTCTGATCGTTCATCAGTGCAATGGGCGCGCCCCGGAGGAGCGCGCGCATCAATTCTCGCGTGCCAATTCCTTTGGGCGCAAAGGTGCCAGTTCCGTAAGCGTGGCGCACGTCACTAACACGTCGATCTATGTGGGGATTATTTAGCGCGCGGTAGGTCATCACCGTGCGGGGGATGCGTGTGCACAACGCAGCAGACATGATTTCCCAATTGGCGAAATGGCCGGAGATCAAAACGGCGCCTTTGCCGCTGTCATTGATAGCATCGAGATGATGGACGCCGACGACTTCGACGCGTCCACTTGTATACGGGTCGATTTTTGGGAGGTGGGGAAGCTCTCCAGCTGTTCGTCCCGCACTCTCCCACGCGTCCACCGCTGTTTGCTCTATTTGGGCGTCTGTCCAATCGGGGAATGCCAGCCGCAAATTGCGCACCGTGGTTTTGTGCTGGGAGAGTTTCGGCCCGATTTTGCGCATCAGCCAGCCACAAAAATTGGAGGCCCGGTCTGGGCCGAGCATTTTCATCGGGGCCCAGTAAATTACATCCCATGCCACGGTTTCCAGACGCCACTGAACGCGCTGCCCGAAAGAGGAGCGATTGTCGATGTCTTTGGGGCGAACAAATTTGGGCGGGGTGTCGGTCATGTTTGTGCGGTCAAAAGTGGTTGTAGAAGGCGGTTTAGCGCGACTTCGTCATCAAAGCGCGCTTCGACAGGGAAGGTAAGCACTTCATCGCGAAAATCCAATGGCAGGCGAACATGATCTTTGGTTGTGGTGATAAGCTGAGCTCTGTGATCGCTTGCTAGGTTTCGCAAGAAAGAGATGTCACCGGTGCTGTAAGTTTGGTGGTCAGCATAGCTAACGCCTTCACAGACGGCCGCGCCGTTGGCTGTGAGCGCATCAAAGAATTTTGCTGGGCGGCCAATTCCAGCAAATGCTACTAAGGGGCCTTCGGGTGGCTGAGTGAGTGGTGTGATGTAGGCGCGCAATATGGGTAGTCCCGATTGTGTAACCTGTGAGGGGACCGAGCCCTCGCCCATGAGTATGACAGCGTCAGCGCGTGAGAGACCGTGTGCAACTGCTTCTCGTAATGGTCCCTTAGGAAGAACATGACCGTTGCCGAACGGGGCGGAGGCGTCAATTACGATGACTGAAAGTCGTTTGAGTAGGGATGGGTTTTGATGGCCGTCATCCATTATGATGACGTCTACGCCATCGGCTTTCATTGTACGGGCAGCAGTGACTCGGTCTGGGCCTATCCAGCTTTCGCCGGTGGATGACAGCATCAGGGGTTCATCGCCGACATCCGCGGCCGTGTGCGTGGCTGTGACCTTGGTAGGTGCCTTGATGCGGCCACCATAGCCGCGAGAGAGGCTGGCAGCGCGAAGACCTTGAGCCGTTAAGAGGGCGCGCACTTTATCAACAACAGGCGTTTTGCCGACGCCGCCGACAGTTAGGTTGCCGATGCAAATTACAGGAAGATCAACATCCGTAGGCGACGCGTTCGAGAGTTTCCGTTTTGCACCCCAAGCGTAGAGTGCGGCCAATGGGGTGAGCAGGGCGCGGGTGAGTGGGGCCGCTTCGCGTGAGCGCGGGTCTAGACCTGCATTCCAGAAATAGGGCGCCTTCATGTTTCGCTCTCCTGCGCCGGGAGTAACGGGCGGAGCGCGGCGAGTGTTTCGGCCATGGGCGCGTCTGCGTCTGTGTTCAGCAATTCTACGGCATCGGTATTCAGCGGCGTGGCCGATTTTAGAGCGTCACTTAAACGCTCAGGCGTCATCGCGGTCGCGACCATGCCGCGTTGTTCCAAGTCTTGCATCACATCGCGGAAATTGAATGTGTGAGGGCCTGTTATGACTGGCTTGCCAAGCCGGACTGGCTCAAGCGGGTTGTGGCCGCCGACACCGTCTTTATGTCCGCCGCCAAGATAGACTGCATCAGCGAGGCGGTACCAGAGGCCCATTTCCCCGAGTGTGTCGGCGAGCAAAATGCGTGTGCGTTGGTTGGGTTCTTCCAGCCGAGACCGTCGGGCGTAGGGTAGACGTTTGGCTTTTAAGAGATTTTCGATTTCATCTCCGCGTTCTGGGTGTCTAGGGGCAATGATGAGGGCGCAATCGGATTGGGTTTCGGTCGCAGCCAAAAAGAGCGCTTCTTCGGTGTCATGTGTGGACGCGGCGAGGAGGCAGCGGCGGTCTCCGATGAAGCCGTTAGCGAGGCGCTTTAACTCTGTTACGTTTGCGTCTGGTGCGCTTTGCGCTGATTTCAGGTTGCCTGCGCAGGGGACGGGTTTGCCCAGAAGGGATTGTAAGCGTACGGATGTATCTGTGTCAGCAGCCAGGATGACATCGAAGCTACCGAGTGTGCGCTTAAGTAGGCCCCTCCATTTATGCCAGCCTTTAGCAGATTTTTCGGTCATGCGGGCATTTATGAGGGCACGCTTCATTCCTGCCTTACGGGCTGTATCCAAGAGGTTTGGCCAGATCTCGCTCTCACCGAGGATGAGTAGGTCTGGATGCCAATGCTGTATAAAGCGTTTGGCGATTGCTGGTGTGTCTAAGGGGGCCATCGCGTGGAACGCGCGGTCGGGCAGGCGAGGGCCGAGCATACGCGCGGAGGTTTGTGTTTGGCTGGTGAACAGCAGCATGAGGTCTGGCCGTTCCGCCAGCAAGCGATTGCCGAGTTCGAGCAAGAGCAGGCTTTCGCCGACGCTGGCACCATGTAGCCAGATGAGCGGGCCATCTAAGCGCGGGGGTAGGTTGCGAGCAAACCGTTCGTGGATGCGCCCGAAATCCTCCTTACCGCGTTTGGCGCGATAACTGAGCAGAGGCTTTAAAAGCGGCGAGATGGCGCGTGTCGCCAATTTGTATGTGCCGAGGGCGATGCTCATGTGGCAGGTGTCACTTCTGTATCGCGTGGTAGCGTTGGGACGCCGACGAGATCATCGGCGCGGGCTTGGGCCGTATCAAGGCGGGCCTGCAGCTCAACCCGCATCGCTTCTGGGTCAGCGTCGCGTGGAATATTTAACATGGGGCCGTAGACGATGGCGCCTTTGGCGAAGGGAGCAGGGATGACGAAGCGGTCCCAGCTACTCAGACGTTTGCGGGGAGAGGCTGAGAGGCTGTATGGTAGGATGCTGGCGCCAGAGCGCTGGGCAATCATGATTGTGCCGGCGGTAACGATTTCGCGCGGGCCACGTGGGCCATCGGGGGTGATGCAGACAAGGCCACCAGATTTGAGGTGACGACTAGCTTCGGCTACGGCTCTCACACCACCTTTGTTTTTCGTTTGCTTCTTCTTGTTGCTGGCTGAGCCTCGGATCAGGTCAATATCGAGGTGCCCCACGGCGCGGGCGACAGCTTCCCCGTCGCGTGAGAGGGAGACGAGCATGGCGGCGCGGCGTTTTGGGTTGGTCCAGCGGCTCATATGGCGGCGCCAGCCTGTTGGCAGCATCAGGATTTGAGAGTGCCAACCGGCGAGCACGACACCTTTAGCCTTCGTCCAGTCGGCTTTGGTTTCATCCAGCCCCTCGACCTGCCAGTGCACGGTTGAGGCCATGATGATCATATATACCCAGATCACTCGGCCAAGAATGCGGGTCATCAGTTCAGAACGCAGGATAGATTTCATGTGAGAGTTATACTGTTCTTCGGCTGTAGCGCTATGTGGAGATGTTGATTGAGGCGGTTCTAGCGGATTTGCGTGTGAATAGCGTGGTGATTCTGCATTTGGGAATCAACAATCTCACGTGTTTTATGATGGATCGGGGCGAGGCTTAGAATTTAATAATTAATCAAAGGTGGCGCAAATGCGCCCATAAATCGAACATGGTTAACGCGCGGCCACTTTGTCGCCGTATTTGGTGGCGGATAAGGAATGCAAAAACGAATGGCTAATAAATTATTAATGCTTTTTCGCATGCCTAAGGGTGATTGCCTTCCGTTTCAGCGGGGGGCAGAATGGTCTTCGTGGCGTAGTCACGTTACGTGAAAAATGCAGTGTTTTTTGATACACTGCCAATTTAAGCGTGTTTCTCCAAGTGTCTGAAATTAAAATGAATACCTGTTCATAATGAATGGTCGTTCATATTTTTAGGTTGCGAGATTTTCACCCCGATTTGCCCTTGAGAATTCGGTCAAAGATAGTCATCTTTAGTACATAGACGAGGGGCAGACGAACTGCCCTCGAGCGTAGATTGACTAGAGAAGAAGGACAGGCACTTTGCGGAATACTCCGCCTATAAAAACAAGCCTGGAGAGAGACATGAAAGATTGGTGTGACGAAGACGGCGCTAAGCGCATTCGCGAAAAGATTGCAGCCTATTGGGCTGACAGAGGATATGAAGTTGATGTCGATTTGATCGATGCCGGTTTTGTTCCAGCGATGCGTAGCGCACGGACTGACGTTCGTAGCGATATGGTGAACGGGATGCCCCGTCACCGCGCAATAAATGAAGACTTGGCTTCACGTCAGTCATATCGCCCGCGTGAAGCGCAATTTGAGGCGATGGCCTGAAGTCAGGACGTTAACCCAGATAATTCAGATAAGAATTCAGAATAGTGAGTGACGACGGCGTCCGCGCCAATCTGCTCAACTGATTCAGATTCATATCCGAAGGGTACGAAAATAAAGGGCAGCCCAACGTCCCGGGCTGCCCTTTCATCTGTCCGGCTATCACCGACCATGATGGCGCGTTTAGGGTTGCCCGCTGCAATCTCAATCGTGCGCAGGATGTGATCGCCGTTTGGTTTTTTGTTGGGGACGCTGTCGGCGCCTAATATTGCCTGAAACTTTCCGTTTAGATTTAGCGCATCCAGTAATTGTACTGCGAGCGCGACCCGCTTGTTTGTGCACACGGCCAAAGTCGCGCCCTGTGCGGCCAAGGTGTCTAACACGTCCACAACGCCCTCGAAGGGGTAGGAATCGACGCAGATATTAGCTGAGTAGTGGTCTAGAAAGTCATCAAATAACGCTGTCACGTCGTGGGTGTCGGGATCGACGCCTTGGTGTTCCATGCCGCGCATGAGCATGGCCTTGGCGCCGTGACCGACCATGTTTTCGATTGTTGAGAGTTCAACGGGGGCGAGCTGGATCGTGGCGAGGACGTGATTTAAGGCGCGCAATAGATCGGGCGCTGTGTGAACGAGTGTGCCGTCTAGATCGAAAACAATCGTCCAACCCGCAAGTGGTTTTGCGTTTTCACTGTCCATTCGGCTCGCGCCTCCCTTTGGCAATAAGTCCAGCTTGGTGTAGGCGAAAGGTCGATGGGAATCGAGAGGATTATCTGTGACCAATATGCCTAATGCGCGCGCCGCTGTTATTCTTGCTGCTGGCAAGGGAACGCGAATGAAATCGAGCTTGCCAAAAGTGATGCACCCTGTCGGTGGACGCCCGATGATCGACTGGTCGATTGCGCTGGCCAAGCAAGTTGGGTGCTCTCGTATTGTGGTCATCGCGCACCCTTCGCAAACGGGCCTTATCGCTCATGTGAAAAGCACACTTGGCGATGATGCGGTGGCCTTTCAGGACCCGCCTATGGGAACGGGACATGCGGTTCAGAGTGCTGAGGCGGCGATGGCGGGCTTTGAGGGCGATATTGTCGTCATGTATGGCGACAGCCCATTAGTGCCCGACACGGCCATTGAGGAGCTGTTCGGCGCGCTACAGGGCGGCGCTACGATTGGTGTGCTTGGGTTCGATGCTGCTGAACCCGGCATGTATGGGCGACTGATTGAGAATGCTGCGGGAGACCTTGAGGCGATCGTTGAAGCGCGTGAGGCCAGCCCGGAGCAACTGGCTGTACAGTTATGCAACTCTGGTGTGATGGCGGGCGATGCGGCGACGATGTTCGATCTGCTGACGAAGGTGACCAATGAGAATGCAAAGAGCGAATACTATCTCACCGACCTTGTGGGCCTTGCGCGGGACACAGGCAAAGCATGCAAAGCAGTGAAGTGCGGAGAGGATGATTTGATCGGCTGTGACAGCAAGTTGGACTTGGCGAAAGCTGAAGGGTTCTTTCAGGCTGGTGCCCGCACGAAAGCGATGACGAATGGGGTGACGCTAATTGCACCCGACACAGTTTGGTTTGCGCATGATACTGAGATTGGCACTGATGTCGTGATTGAGCCGAATGTTGTGTTTGGCCCCGGCGTGACAGTCGGCAATGGCAGTACGATTAAGGCGTTCAGCCATCTTGAAGGTGCGACAGTCGCGGAGAATTGCCAGATTGGTCCGCATGCAAGGCTCCGCCTCGGCGCGGTGCTGGATGAGGGCGTGCGCATCGGCAACTTTGTTGAAGTGAAGAACACGCACATGCAGGAAGGCGCGAAGGCGAATCATCTCTCATATTTGGGGGATGGCGATGTTGGGCCGCGTGTGAATATCGGCGCGGGCACAATCTTCTGTAATTATGATGGCTATATGAAATATCGCACGACGATAGAGGCGGACGCCTTTGTTGGGTCCAACTCTGCTTTGGTTGCGCCCATCACTATTGGGGAAGGCGCTATCGTTGGATCTGGAAGCGTTATTACGAAAGACGTTGAGGGCGGCGCTCTGGCGCTGGGACGAAGTGTGCAGACGCAGAAAGCGGGATGGGCAGTGCAGTTTAGATCGGCTAAGGCGGCCACGAAGCAGGCACAGAAAAAGGACTAGGGCTGATGGCGAACGAAAAAGAGAAGCAGAATGCGGGTCTTGCTGCCATGCAGTTTGTCGAAGACGGCATGACCATTGGTCTGGGCACTGGATCGACAGCGAAGTATTTTGTTGAAGCGCTCGCCGAGGAGATTGCAGACGGTCTGATCGTCCGGTGTATCGAGACGAGTGTTCAAACGCGTGAACTGGCCGAAAGCCTTGGCATTACGTTGATCCCATTTGAGCAGGTCGAGACGATCCAGCTCGTTGTGGATGGCGCTGATGAAGTGGACCATGAGGGACAGTTGATTAAAGGCGGCGGCGCGGCTCTTCTACGTGAAAAGATCATCGCCAATGCCAGCGACCATATGGTGGTGATTGCTGATCCGTCTAAACAAGTTGAGCGTTTAGGCGCGTTTCCGTTGCCGGTAGAGGTGACGCAGTTTGGCTATACGATCACTGCGCGCAAGGTTTATGAGGCGTTGGTTGCTGGCGGTGTAGAGAAGCCGCGCGCGGAGCTGCGCAAGGTTACCGGTGACGAGAAACTTTTGGTCACTGATGGCGGCAACTACATCTTGGACTGTCATTGCAAGAGCATCCCGGATGCACCCAAGCTGGCGGCGTTGCTGAACAATGTGCCGGGCGTGGTTGAGCACGGCTTGTTTATCAATATCGCGCGCACGGTCATTATCGGTAACGAAAATGGCGCAACGGTATTTGATTTATAAAAATGGCCCCTCATATGAGGGCGCTATCGACACTGTAAACCCACGAAGGACCGCGCGAATGACCCAAGCTAACTATGATTATGATCTGTTCGTGATTGGTGGTGGATCTGGTGGAGTGAGAGCTGCGCGTATTGCTGCGCTAACGGGCGCGCGGGTGGCTATCGCAGAAGAGTATCGCATGGGCGGCACCTGTGTCATTCGCGGCTGTGTGCCCAAGAAGTTTATGGTGTACGCCAGCAAGTATGGCAAAGACATCAAACACGCCGCCGGATATGGCTGGAGTGTCGGCGATGTCTCCTATGATCATAGTGTCTTTGCGGCGGCTATGCATGCTGAGGTCGATCGGCTGTCTGGCATATACATGCGCAATCTGAAGAACACGAGCGTTGAGGTTTTCGAGGATCGTGCGGAGCTGGTGGATGGACACACGCTTCGTTTGAAGGCCTCAGGTAAGACGATAACGGCCGGTAAGATATTGATTGCTGTGGGCGGCACGCCTTGGATGCCGAGTGACTTGCCCGGTGTTGAATACGCAATTTCCTCAAACGAGATATTCCATCTTAAGAATTTGCCGAATGAGCTTGTTGTTTACGGCGGCGGTTATATCGCAGTTGAGTTTGCCCACGTGTTTGCCGGGTTGGGTGTGCCGACGACGCTGGTTTATC
Source organism: Hyphomonas sp. (assembly GCA_033851975.1). GTDB lineage: Bacteria > Pseudomonadota > Alphaproteobacteria > Caulobacterales > Hyphomonadaceae > Hyphomonas. Next base: position 687,862 of record JAWSVJ010000002.1, read on the forward strand.
GCAAGGATACTGTCTTGCGCGGGTTTGATGAGGATGTGCGCAAGGCGGTTCATCAGGGTTTGATTGAGGCCGGGGTCAATGTGATAACCAATGCTGTGTTTACGCAAATCAGCAAGGATGGCGCGGATGATCGCCCGCTTACTGTTGAATTGAGCGATGGCCAGAATTTGCGTGCTGACACTGTGATGATGGCGTTGGGGCGTGTTCCGAATACGGACGGGCTTGGTTGTGAAGCGGCTGGGGTGGCGCTTGATAAGGGCGGGGCGATCGTGGTCGATGAGTGGTCTAAGACCAATGTTGATAGCGTTTGGGCTGTTGGCGACGTGACAGACCGTGTGGCGCTGACGCCCGTGGCTATTCGCGAAGGACATGCGTTTGCTGACACTGAGTTTGGCGGCAATCCGTGGCACTTCGATCACGCCGACATCGCAACGGCAGTGTTCTGCCAGCCAGAGGTGGGCACTGTTGGATTGTCAGAATCTGATGCGCGTGAGCAGCACGGTGAGGTGGACATCTACAAGACCGATTTCCGTCCGATGAAGAATGCGCTGAATGGCGATACGAGCCGTATCCTGATGAAGCTGATTGTGCGCCAGAGCGATGAGCTGGTGCTAGGTGTTCATATTGTGGGTGATGACGCGGCGGAGATTATTCAGGCTGTGGGCATCGCGGTGAAAATGGGCGTTACCAAGCCAGACTTTGATCGGACATGCGCGCTACACCCGTCAGCGGCTGAGGAGCTGGTGACGATGCGCACGAAATGGGTGCCGGAGGCTTAGGCAGTTAGTCTTGGTCGGTGAGGTGCTTAAGCTCTAGGCTGATGTTTTTGAGGTTCTCGCGGATGCCTTTGAGGCCGCCGCCTTTGCCGTTGTGAATGATAAGCTGCTTCCATGCCGGTTCGCCGTCTTCGGGGGCAGCGACTTTTAGGTGACCCGAGCGCGGCAGGGCGGCCTTTAGCAGAGCCTTTGATAGCTTGAAGCCAGCCGCGCTGTCATATGCTCCATTGCGGGCGTCTGCCTCAAAAGTCGTTTCCTCGCTGCGCTGCACTGAATTGAACAGTACTGAGAGGGATGGGCGCAGGTCTTCGTGCACTTGCTCTTGAATGACTTGGTTGAGCAGGCGGACGCCGCGCAGGGAATAGACGTCGGGATGCATCGGCGCGAGCACGCGGTCGGCAGCCTCCAGCGCACACCGGGTCAGGAAAGTTGCGTTGGGGTTCGTGTCAAACACGATCAGATCATACTCGCTGCGATAGTGATCGACGGTGCGCAAGAAGTTCTGTTTGATTGCCGCGAGTGTTCCGGCATCGGTGGCGAACGCGTATTTTGAGATTTCGAACTGACCGGAAATGAGATCAAGCCGGCCACCGGGGCCATTGGGCGCCATAATGTCGTGCATGAACTGGCTGCGTGGAACAGGGGCGAAGGGCTCTCCGTTGAGTTTTCCCCATGCTTCAGCTGGGCTGCGATTTTCCTTGGCGTGAAGGCGAGATTTTTCGAACATGGAGATGATTGAGCGATCAGCGGCAGCGCTGGAGTCTGCATAGTCCATGTCGTAGAAAGTTTGTGTGAGGTTGTATTGGGGGTCGAGATCAACCAGCAGGACGCGACCGCCAATAGTGCCTTGCCATGCGCCAAACACTTGTGAGCTAACCGTCGTTTTGCCAACGCCGCCTTTGAGGTTCATCACGGCGACGACGGGGCATTTCTTTTTATAGGCTTTGCGGACCTCTTCGACCAAGAGTGTGACATCGCCCTCGACGCTGGAAGACAGGCGCAAATGAGGTTGGACCTCTTGCTTGAAAAAGCCGTTCAGGCGGGCTTTGTCGATCTGGTAGGGGATGAGGGTGAGGCCGCGAGCTTTGGCGCGCTCCACATCCTGCCTGACGGCTTTGGAGCGTACGCCACTGGCCGAGACAAGCACGATCATGGCAAAGGCCGCGTCGATGGCTGTGTCAGCGTCATCCCGGTCTCTGGCATCGTCTGGCATGTACCAGTCGGGTATTGATGCTGTACGCAAGAATTCGTGCAACTGAAGCAGTGCATCAAAATCCTTAGCCGAATGGCTGATATAAACGTGCGACATGGCAACCCCGTATCCCATAATTCCGTCAGTTCGCTCGAGCGCATAAACTTATGCGTGCCTGCGTGATTACGCCACCTTTCTGCTGTCAAATTGTGGTGAAACTTGAGCAAGGCGTGCGCATGTGTTTTATGCGCCAGAATCTATGGAGCTTAAAAATATGACGTGGACGCCTTCCGACTGGCGGCAACTGCCCGCCCACCACATCCCAGAGGACTACCCAGACGCAGATGCACTGCGCGATGTTGAGGCTCGCTTGCGCGAGTTTCCGCCTTTGGTATTTGCCGGTGAAGCGCGCCGTTTGAAAGCACGCTTAGCTGACGTAGCTGCAGGGAATGCGTTCCTGCTGCAAGGCGGAGACTGCGCTGAAAGTTTTAAAGAATTTCACCCGGACAACATTCGCGACACGTTCCGCGTGATCCTGCAAATGGCGGTTGTGTTGACGTTTGCTGCGTCTAAACCTGTTGTGAAAGTCGGGCGTATTGCTGGTCAGTTCGGTAAGCCACGTTCATCTCCTGTTGAAACGATCGATGGTGTTGAATTGCCGTCATATCGCGGTGACAACATTAACGGCATGGACTTCACGCCCAAGTCGCGCATTCCTGATCCTGAGCGGTTAATTCAAGCTTATTCGCAATCTGCATCGACGCTGAACTTGCTTCGCGCATTTAGTAGTGGCGGTTATGCGAACTTGTCCAATGTCCACAGCTGGATGCTGGGGTTTGTGGATCGCAGCCCACTGGGCGAACGTTATGGCGCTTTGGCAGATCAGATTTCGAAGTCTTTGGACTTCATGAAGGCTTGTGGCATTACGCCAGAGAGCGCGCCGCACATGAGCCAGGTTGAGTTCTATACCAGCCATGAGGCGCTTCTGCTGGGCTATGAAGAGGCCATGACGCGCGTCGATTCCACGTCGGGCGATTGGTATGACACGTCGGCCCACATGTTGTGGATCGGTCACCGCACGCGCCAAGTTGATCATGCGCATGTTGATTTCTGCGCCGGTGTTAAAAACCCTATCGGAATGAAGTGTGGCCCCGGTTTAGAGACAGACGAGTTACTACGCATTCTAGACAAGCTTGACCCTGAAAATGAAGCGGGCCGGATTACGTTGATCTCTCGCTTCGGCTCTGATGGCGTAGCCGAAGGGCTGCCGCCATTGGCGCGCGCGATCAAGAAAGCTGGACGCAATGTTGTTTGGTCTTGTGATCCAATGCACGGCAATACGCTGAAGACTGACAATGGGTTCAAGACGCGCCCTGTGGATCGCATCTTGTCTGAAGTCAGCCAGTTCATCGAGATTTTGCCAAGTGAAGGGTGTTACCCCGGCGGCGTACATTTCGAGATGACGGGTCAAGACGTAACTGAATGCATCGGCGGAGCGCACGCGATCTCCGAGAACGACTTGTCGAGCCGTTACCATACGCATTGCGATCCACGCTTGAATGGTGAGCAGGCGCTAGAGCTTGCCTTCCTGCTTGCAGAGAAGATCCAAGACATGACGAGTGTAGAAAAGGCCAGCGCACGCAAAGCTGGCTAGTATTACGTCGATCATTTTCTGATTAGAAATTGGCCCCCATTCGCGTTTATAGCGCGGTGGGGGCTTTTTTATGCGTGAAGTTTTGATCGCGCCCAGAAATAGAACCTCTTGTCATAACGCGAAAACTCAAATATCCGAACCGGTTGCTTTTTGCTCAATTGGGGGCATACGGAGGAGGCCGCACCATGAAATTCAAAGCGCCGACTTGGGCACGACCAGCTGACATTGCCGATTTGCTGAAATTGTCTGTGCCGATTGCGATATCTCGTATGTCCGTGATGTTGATGAGTGTGACCGACGCCGTTGTGCTGGGGCAGTTCGCGCCGGGGCAATTGCCTTTCATCTTGAATTCGTGGCTCCCTATTGGCGTGTCTATCGGCATGGGCCTCGGCCTGTTGCTTGGCGTGCAGGTACTGACCGCAGAGCTGGGCGGGATTGGACGCGAGACTGAATCCGGGCGCATATTCCGGCGTGGGTTTTGGTTCGCAGTCGGACTGGGCGTGGTGCTAACGCTAGTGATTTATGTTGGCGCCGAACCAATGTTCAAATGGTTGTTCTTGGATATTGCGCCTGCCTCTGAAGGGCTGACGGGCTCTGATCCGCAGATGGTGGCTGAGCGCACGAGTGAGGTAACCAAGATCATGTCGCTTGGCTTGACGGGGTTCATGCTCTCAAGCGTGTGTAGCTATTACCTCGAAGCTTTGCGCAAGCCGTTGATGGTCACGGTCGTGATGTATTTTGGTGTGGCGGTGAACCTTGTCATCGACTTGGCGCTTGTGGCCGGGTGGTGGGGGATCACCCCGTTGGGAGCTGAAGGCGTGGCGTGGGCTACGACGGGCTCCAGATGGGCGCTGACGATCGTCTTACTGATATTGTGCGCCTGGTTTACACCGGCACTCAAGCGCTCTCCTAAGGGGCCTGAGAATGAGCGGCGGCGGCAACTGGCTGTTGGTGCGGGCACCGCGATCAGCAACGTCGCAGAATGGGGCGGCTTCAATTCGACCTTTATCATCGCAACATGGATCAGCCTCGCGGCGAATACGGTCTATGGCTACACGTTCCAGATCATCGGTCTCGCGTTTATGTTCTATCTTGGCATCGCTACAGCGACGAGTGTGCGCGTCGCAGAGGCCTATGGGCGCAAGAATGAGACGGAGGTACGCGACGCTGGGCGACTGGGCGTGGCGGCGACGCTTCTCACAGGGCTCACGTTGGGGGCGGTGTTTATGATCTTCGGTGACCCGATGGCGCGCTTGCTGGTGAATGGGGACGCGGTGATGGACGGTGTTCACTTAGCGACAGCAATCACTTCATTGTTGTTCCTAGCAGCGCTCGTGACGTTGTTTGATGGCCTTCAAGCTATCGCGTCATTTGCTATGCGCGCGCAGGAAATCGTGTGGTTGCCCAGTGTCGTGCATATCGCATCGTTCTTCGTGTTGATGATCCCGGCCTGTTACTGGTTTGGTGTGACGCAAGGATACGGCGCAAAAGGCATGATGATTGGTGCGGCGCTGTCTTGCGCTGTGGCGGGGATATCGCAGTGGGTATTGCTGGAGACGTTGCCCCGGCTGCGCCAGCGTCGTTTGATGGCCAAGTAACGCGTCTTACATAAATGAACGGCGCGCCTGACTAATCAGGCGCGCCGTTCGAAATCGTCCCTCCCAGAGGAGAGTAGTTCTCTAGATATCCTTGAGAGCAGACGCTGGTTTAAACGCAGCTGATGTCTTCTCAGGAATATTGATCTTGTCGCCTGTAGCCGGGTTACGACCTTCACGAGCATTCCGAGTTTTAGCAAGGAAAGTGCCGAAGCCAGCGATAGCGACTTGGTCGCGACCTTTGACTGCGTCAGCGATAGAATCAAAAACAGCATCAACGGCTTTGCCAGCGTCTGCCTGAGACAGACCTGAGGCCGTAGCCACTGCTTTGGTAAGTTCACCCTTGTTCATAGGGGTTCTCCTCTAAGTTAAACGGCGATTTCTCCCCGTTGCGTCGACATGGCCATGATTCGGAAATCATGAATACGCCAGACTGCCAATAAACACTGGCTATGCACCTAAAATCCAGCCCTCTTCTGACTGAATTTGCAATATTTTTTGCTCGTCAAGCGTTTTGCCTGTGGAAAAACAGCCCTCAAGGCCGCTTTTTGCGTCCAATGCAGCGTAGTGATGGGCGATCTCACGAGTTTGAGCGGCGTCCAATACTTCACCAGATTCGGGTTTTACGGGAATCATTGATGGGTATATCTCGGTGATGACGATCGAAACTCCGTTGAGTGTTTCCTCATTCAGGTTGCCGTCCTCGAACTCAAACGGCCAAATGCGTGAGTTTTCGAGTGTGTTTCGGATGCCATGGACGTGAGGAATACCGGTTAGAGACTGGCTCCCGACGCTTCCGGCATAGGCCAATTGCCAGCCTGATTTTGGATTGCCCATTTTTGCCGCTTTAAGGTGGCGTTCGATTTCTCTGAATTCGTCCAATTCTGAACCCGAGAAATCAGGGCGGGTTGAGGCGAGTGTGGATACGACATCCCGCGCAGGGGCTCCCCAGAATGGGAACGGTCCTTTTGATATCGCGTAGTTCATGCCCGCAGCAATCGCGAAACGTGCGTTTGAATTGTCTGGCTTGTCTTTCAGCTTACCTGCGAGGTGCGCGTGCATAGCCTTCCATGGAGCCTGCTTGGACGTATCAAGGCCAAGGGCCTCTGCCGTGCCAGCCGGGTAACCCAATGAGAAATCAAAGCCGAGCAGCACCCGATCGCCGCGTCCTGTGAGCCTGGTCAGCAGGTCGTCTATGAGCTTGCGCGCTTCCAGCCGAGTTTTGGGGTTCACAGCTTGGAATTGGAGTTTTAGCCGCGCGTCGCGGGCGAGAATGCCAATCCAGATGGAGTTCGTCCCAGTTGTCGGTTTTGAGGCCGCGCTCCAGTCGACCATTATATAGGCGTCAAAAAGGCGGGCCATTGTGATAATTCTCCATGTTCAGCAGGCGACGATAAGGTAGGAAACGACAAGATTTACCACCGGGGAGGGAAGCCTATATGCCATTTGGTCGGCGCCTTCCAGATAAGTACTCTTGCTGATGTCAGTGTTCAATATCAATAGTCCTTGCGGCGGGGGGCGATGCGATGTCATGTGAATGAGTGTAAAAGGCTAACGAGACTATGACTAAGCTTAAAGTGGGCATTGCCGGTGCCGGCGTTTTTGGAAATTATCATGCGCAAAAGGCAGCAGCGTCTGCGCGAGCTGAGTTTGTTGGCATTTTTGATATCAATGCCAAACGGGCCGCGCGCGTCGCTGAACCCTTCGGGGCACCGGGCTTTGACGACTATCAGGTTTTTCTAAAACGCTGTGACGCGATCGTGGTTGCTGTGCCTGCGACTTATCATGAAGCTTTGGTGCGCGAGGCCGTTGAGGCGCATTGCCATGTTCTTGTTGAAAAGCCATTGGCCTTGTCAGCGAGCGCTGCGCGAGAGTTGGCTGATGAGGCCGCTGCGCGTGGACGCATTTTGCAGGTTGGACACCAAGAGCGCTTTGTTGCGAATGCGATGGGCGTGCTGGCGATTGACGAGGTGCCGTTGCGTGTTGAATCAGTTCGTTGCGGCCCACCTGCGCCAGATAATCGCGCGGGCGATGTGTCAGTCATCTGGGATCTGATGATTCATGATTTGGATTTGGCGGCGATGATGCTGGGGCGAGAGTTCATTGATGTGACCGCGACCGGCGCGAAAGTTTATTCCGATCATATCGATATGGCGACCGCAGAGTTTAAATATGCCAAGGGCGGTGTCGCTGTGTTGCGGTCTAGCCGTGCGGCAGAGGCGCGCGAACGTACGATGAAGGTGGAGTATCCGTCAGGAATTATCTCCATTGATTTTCTGGCGCGGCAATTGGTGAATACCACGCCGCATGAAGTGCGCATTGATATAGCCGGTGACTTGCCCGACCCACTCGGCGCGGCAGATGAAAGTTTCTATGCTGCGTGTCTTGGCTTGGCGCGAAGCCCGGTTGCTGCGCATGGGGCGATTGCAGCCGTCGCAATGGCGGAAGCCGCTGAGCGCTGTGTCCTAGAGCAATTGCAGGACGTTTAGCGCTTTTGCTTCGGGTCTAATTTTGGGGCAGGGGCGAGACGCATAACGTCTGTTTGGTAACGCTCATCATCACCTGCAACCAGTTGCGGTAGCGCGCCGATAAGGGCGTCAAATAGTGGGCGCACCCAAACGTCATCAGCTTTTGAGAAGTCGGACAAAACGTGCGGCATAACCATAGACTTGTCCCCGGGGTGACCGACACCTATCCGTACACGGCGAACACCCGCGCCAATGTGGGATATGATGGATCGCAAGCCGTTATTGCCTGAATGACCGCCACCGCGCTTGATGCGGACACGGCCGGGGGCGAGGTCAATTTCATCGTGAAAGACAGTTATGTCGTCTTCGTTCAGCTTGTAGAACTGCGCAGCTTTAGAAAGCGCGCGGCCCGTTTCATTGTAAAATGTGTCTGGTTTGATGAGTAAGATTTTGTTGCCATCAATATGGCCTTCAGAAATCTGGCTCTCAAATTTGCTGCGCCATGGGGCGAAGCTGTATCTGGCGTGAATTTCATCCGTCACCATGAAACCGATATTGTGCCGGTTGCCTGCGTATTTAGCGCCGGGATTTCCTTGGCCTACAAGTATCATCATGGGAGGGGTTCCCGTCTCGTCAGTGGCGGGTGAGAGATGTATGCTGGGGCTGATAAGCCCCAGCATACGAAAGAGTGTTTTGAAGACTATTCTTCTGCCGCAGGTGTTTCACCTTCAGCGGTTTCTTCGCCTTCGGTTGCTGCTTCATCAGTTGTTTCTTCAGTAACCGCAGTACGTCCAGCAATCGTCGCAACAGTGAAGTCACGATCTGTGATGGTTGGCTCTGCGTCGTCTGGCAGTTTGATGTCAGAGATTTTGACGTTATCGCCAATTTCCAACTCGCCAATGTTCGCTTCCAGTGACTCTGGGATGTTGCCAGCAGGAACGAGCAGTTCGACGGTGTGACGCACAACGTTGAGCGTGCCGCCTTTTTTGAGACCTGGGCATTCCTCTTCGCCAACAAAGTGTACTTGAACGTCCACTTTGATTTTCTGTTTCGCATCAACGCGGAACAGATCAACGTGCATAGGCTGATCAGATACTGGGTGCATCTGAATGGCTTGTGGGATCACGAGTTGGCTGTCGCCTTTGTGCATCAAAGTCGCTGTTGAAGACAGGAACTGGCCTGTTTCGATCGCTTTGACGACTTCGTTTTTCTTCAAGGTGATCGCAACTGGATCTTCGCCACCGCCATAAAGAACACCGGGGACAAAGCCGTCGCGACGTGCAGCGCGGGAGCCGCCTGTGCCCGTGCGCTCGCGTACTTCTACGTTGAAGGTAATTTTTTTCTTGGACATGGTTTTTTCCTTTTCGCCCTGATGTCCGCCGCCCTGTGCAATATAAGGGGTGGTGACAGCCTGACACGCACGGCCTTGCGCCGTCGTTTCAAGGGCCGGGCTATAGGCTAAAGTACCAGTTGTGGCAAGTCTTTCGCCTGTATAGGGTTGGCAGAAGTCTAGCTCGTTCGCTTCTAAAGTGGCGATAGAAGCGTTTGGATGCTGAATGAGTGAGAGCAGCACTATGAAATACCATTTGATGATGGCCGCTGGGATAACGCTTTTTGTAACATTTGCCTATCGCTTTGCACTGGCGCTCTCCGCGCCGGGGCTAGGCTGGCATGAAGCTTACTTGGGCGGTGGAATGCTGCTCGCCGGTTTTGTAATTCGAAATGGTTTTGTTGCGTGGCGCCGCACGCGTAAGATGGACGATTAGATTGAATAATTGTTGATATCCTGCCCCTAGGGTAGGGCGCTTGATGCTGCGCGATATATGTAAAGGCAGCCGAAGAAACACATAAAAATCTCGCCCGCAAAGTGGCGGGCACCGCTTGGAGGAGTTGAGTATGTCAGAAATTTCATTGTCCCGGATTGTCGCCCATTGGGCCGATATTCAGCCAGATAGACCCGCCGTTGATCATCATGGCGAGCAGCTGTCGTGGAAGCAACTTGAGGCGACTTCAAACCAACTTGCTCGCGCTTATGAGAAAAAGGGCGTTTCCGAAGGGGATTTTGTGACAATCGCCCTACCGAATGGAGTGGAGTATTTTCAGGCTACCATCGCTGTTTGGAAGCTGGGCGCGACGCCTCAGCCTGTATCGTCCCGTTTGCCGAAATTTGAGCGCGACCAGATCATAGAACTAGGTAAACCGACGTTGGTTGTTGGGGTAGAAGAGGGTGAGTACGCCCCCATCCCGTCTATCGCTGAAGGGTTCAAGCCTGATGCCGCGCTCTCTGATGCGCCTTTGCCGGAGAAGACATCTGTTTCAATGAAGGCGATGACATCGGGCGGCTCAACAGGGCGGCCAAAGCTGATCGTGTCGAAGCTGCCAGCGGTTTGGGATATGGAGGCTGAGTATCTGGATATCCAAACGCAGGGCGCGATGCTGGTGCCGGGTCCGCTCTATCATAATGGCCCGTTCATGTGGGCGACCATTGCGATGTTTAAGGGCTGTACGGTCGCCGTCACGACGCGCTTCGATGCTGAGCAGACATTGGATATCATTGAGACGCTGAAGATCGACGCGGTGTATATGGTGCCGACAATGATGCGCCGGATTTGGGCGCTACCTGAAGAGGTTCGGTTGAGCAAAGATGTGTCCAGCTTGCAATCGCTTTGGCATTTGGCTGCGCCGTGCCCGCGCTGGCTGAAGGAAGAGTTCATCAACTGGCTGGGGCCTGAGGTGATTTGGGAGCTGTATGGCGGCACTGAGGGGCAAGGCTCCACCACCATCCGAGGCACGGAGTGGGTCAACCATGTTGGCTCTGTCGGTAAGCCAGTTGAGACGTGCGAAATGAAAATCGTTGGTGACAATGGCGAAACGCTGCCCGCCGGGGATGTAGGCGAAGTGTTCCTGCGTCCGTTGGCGGGGCAAGGCACGAGCTACTACTATCTCGGCGCTGAACCTAAAGCGATCGAAGGCGGCTGGGAAAGTCTGGGCGATATGGGCTGGATGGATTCGGACGGGTATTTGTATCTAACGGATCGCCGGTCTGACATGATTGTTGTTGGAGGTGCCAACATTTACCCAGCAGAGATTGAAGCCGCTCTGGATTCGTTCCCCGGTGTGCGTAGCTCCGCCGTGATCGGCATGCCTGATGAAGACATGGGCGCGCTGTTGCATGGTATTGTTGATATTCCGACCGGCGATTTGGACGAAGCCGCCTTGCGGGCTCATTTGGCAGAGCGCTTGGTAAAATACAAAATTCCGAAAACCATTGAGATGGTGACCGAACCTTTGCGTGATGATGCGGGCAAGACCCGCCGTAAAGCACTGTTAGAGGCGCGTATTGCGGCTAAGGCCTAATCGCGGAGGATCAGATTTCCTTTGATTTTCTCTGAGAATGTCTGATCCTGCCTTATCGGTGTGATGCACGACAGTTTTGGAAGGAAGCGGGCCTATGTCTCAAGATGTCAAAGAGGTTGATGCGAAGGGATATTGGAGGGCGGTTTTGACGCTCACCATCTCGCTATTCGTGATTTGGTTTCTGGTGTCATACGGCGCAGGGATATTGTTTCGTGAGTTTCTAGACCAGTTCTCCGTTGGCGGCGCACCGATGGGGTTCTGGTTTGCGCAGCAAGGCGCGATCTATCTCTTTGGGCTGCTGATCCTCTATTATTGCATCGCCATGAACCGGCTTGAGCGCAAATTTGGCGTGAAGGGGTAGGGCATGGATTGGTCACTCACTTTTGTAATCATCACCTTCGCAATTTACATCGGCATCGCCATCTGGGCACGGGCAGGAACGACAGCAGACTTCTATGTCGCCGGTCATGACGTGCACCCCGCGTTGAACGGTATGGCGACGGCGGCGGATTGGATGTCTGCTGCATCGTATCTGTCGATGGCGGGGTTGATCGCATTTCTCGGCTATGGCGGGTCTGTCTATCTGATGGGCTGGACGGGCGGTTATGTGCTGCTCGCTTTGCTGCTCGCGCCGTTCTTGCGGGAGTTTGGCAAGTTTACCGTGCCGGATTTTGTGGGCGATAGATATTACTCGGTTGCGGCGCGGCTCATCGCTGTTGTCTGCGCAATGTTTATCTCGTTCACCTATATTGCCGGCCAGATGAAGGGCGTGGGCGTTGCGTTCTCGTCATTCCTCGGTGTGGAGTATAATCTTGGCATTCTGATTGGCATGGCTATTGTGTTTGTTTACGCGACGTTCGGCGGCATGAAGGGCGTGACCTATACGCAGGTGGCGCAATATGTGGTGATGATCTTCGCCTACACGGTTCCGGCGATATTCATTTCACTGATCATTACGGGCAATCCGATTCCACAGCTTGGCTTTATCGGCGATGCCAAGGGCACAGATATGTCTATGCTTGCGAAACTGAACGAGACGGTCACTGGGCTTGGCTTTCAGGCCTATACAGAGACTGACAAGTCGATGTTGGATGTGTTCTGCATTACTGGCGCGTTGATGTTCGGCACTGCGGGTTTGCCACATGTGATCATTCGGTTCTTCACCGTGTCGTCGGCAAAAGCAGCGCGGTATTCAGCGGGCTGGGCTTTGCTTTTCATTGCCATCCTTTACACGACTGCCCCCGCTGTTGGAGCGTTCGCGCGGCTCAACTTTATCGATACCGTCAATGAGGCCACGTATATTGAGGGCGATATTGACGAGATTGATTATACCGCCGCCGCAGAAGCGATTGTTGCAGATGGCGGCAAGCCTGTGCCGACTTGGTATAAGACGTGGGAGAAGACAGGCCTGTTGAAGTATGACGATGTGAATGGCGACGGCATCATGCAGTATCGCGGGCCGAATGCGCCGGATGGGCTGGCCAATGAAGTGTCACCCAACAATGACATTTTCGTTTTAGCCAATCCGCAGATTGCGCAATTGCCGGGCTGGGTGATTGGGCTGGTGGTTGCTGGCGGATTGGCGGCAGCGCTGTCTACGGCGGCCGGGTTGCTGATGGTGATCTCTTCGGCTGTGTCGCATGATTTGTGTCGCAAGACCTTCTTCAAAGACATGGATGATAAGACTGAGATGCTGATTGCGCGATTGGCAGCGGGGGCGGCAGTTGTCGCGGCGGGTCTGCTGGGCATATTCGCGACGTCATTGCCGTTTGTGGCGCAGGTTGTTGCGTTCGCGTTCGGGCTTGCGGCGGCGTCTCTGTTCCCGATCATCTTCCTCGGCATATTCTGGAAGCGTATGAACCGCGAAGGAGCGATTGTGTCCATGCTGTTCGGCTTGGTCACGACCTTTTGGTACATCGTGCACTTCAAGTTTGTGGATACAGACCCGAGCCATTGGTTCACGGGCATTTCGCCTGAGGGAATTGGCTTTGTTGTGATGTGGGTCGCGGCTTTGATTGGCATACTGGTGTCACTGGTAACCGCGCCACCCCCTCAACACGTTCAGGATCTGGTCGAGGATATTCGTATCCCCGGAATGCAGGAGGCGAGAGCCACAGCCGCGCCTGCTGAGTAACTTCACGCAGAGATCAAAAGACAGACCGGGCGGCGCATATGGCACTGTTCGGTTTGTTTGATTCTGGAGCTGTGGCTATCGGACGTAGGGGCACGACGCGATTCACCTTCTCAAGCGGCTATGCCTTCTGATAAGAAGATGGGAACGAATAAATTATGGCTGAAGGTGAAGCACCAATGACAGACGCATCGAAAGTATATCCGGTACCAGCGGAATTTGCGGCGAAAGCAAACATGACGCCGGAGAAGTACAAAGAGATGTACGCCGCTTCGATTGCAGACCCCGAGGCGTTTTGGGGTGAGCATGGTAAGCGTCTCGATTGGATGACGCCCTATACCGTGGTGAAGGATGTATCGTGGGACGCAAAAGACCTTCATGTGAAATGGTATTCTGACGGTGTGTTGAATGTCTCAGCGAACTGTATCGATCGCCAATTGGAAACGCGGGCAGACAAAGCCGCTTTCATTTGGGAGGGTGACGAGCCGGATGAGAGTTTCACCGTCACCTATCGCCAGCTGCATGTCGCGGTCAGCAAGTTCGCCAATGTGCTGAAGAAACTCGGCGTGAAGAAGGGCGACCGGGTTACGATCTATATGCCGATGATTTTGGAAGCGTCTTACGCGATGCTCGCCTGCGCACGCATCGGCGCGGTGCATTCTGTTGTGTTTGGTGGGTTCTCGCCTGAAGCTTTGTCAGGGCGGATCACCGATTGCGAATCTAGCGTGCTGATTACCGCTGATGAAGGCGTGCGCGGCGGCAAAAAGGTTGGCTTGAAAGTGAACGCGGACAAAGCGGCGGATTTGGCCAAGGGGATGGTGAAATCCATGCTGGTCGTTCAGCGCACCGGCGCGGATGTGAACATGGTCGATGGGCGTGATCACTGGCTGCACGAGATTGGCGCGGACGTGTCTGAGGATTGCCCGCCAGAGCCGATGAACGCTGAAGACCCATTGTTTATTCTGTATACATCTGGATCAACCGGAACGCCCAAGGGCGTTATGCACACGACGGGCGGGTATCTTGTCTGGGCGTCGATGACCCATGAATATGTGTTCGACCTGAAAGAAGACGATGTGTTTTGGTGCTCGGCAGATGTCGGCTGGGTGACGGGGCATACTTACATCGTGTATGGCGCGCTGGCGAATGGCGCGACGAGTGTGATGTTTGAAGGCGTGCCGACTTACCCAGATGCGAGCCGATTTTGGCAAGCGTGCGACAAGCATGGTGTGACGATTTTCTATACGGCGCCAACGGCCATTCGTTCGCTTATGCGTGAAGGCGATGGGCCGGTTAAGTCCACGTCTCGCAGCACACTGCGGTTGCTGGGCACTGTTGGTGAACCGATCAATCCCGAGGCGTGGGAATGGTATTATCATGTGGTGGGTGAGGCGCGTTGCCCGATTGTTGATACCTGGTGGCAGACAGAGACGGGCGGCACCATGATTGTGCCATTGCCGAATGCGACGGACATGAAACCGGGTGCAGGTAGTCATCCGTTCTTTGGGGTGAAGCCTGTATTGGTCGATGCTGAAGGTAAAACCCTTGAAGGCGCAGCGGACGGTAACCTTCTGATCACCGATAGCTGGCCGGGCCAGATGCGCACGGTTTATGGTGATCATCAGCGCTTCGTTGATACCTATTTCACCGCCTATCCGGGAACGTATTTCACAGGTGACGGGTGTCGCCGTGATGAGGATGGTTTCTATTGGATCACTGGCCGTGTGGATGATGTGATCAATGTGTCTGGTCACCGGATGGGCACAGCGGAAGTTGAAAGCGCGCTGGTGTCACATAACGCGGTTGCCGAGGCCGCCGTCGTTGGTTGCCCGCATGATATTAAAGGGCAGGGCATCTACGCCTATGTCACGACGGTACAGGGTATTGAGGGGGATGATGAACTCCGCAAGAGCCTCGTAAAACATGTGCGCGCTGAGATTGGGCCGATCGCGTCGCCAGACTTTATCCAGTTCGCGCCGGGGCTGCCTAAAACACGTTCTGGCAAGATTATGCGCCGTATCCTGCGTAAGATTGCTGAAAACGAGTTTGGCAATTTGGGTGACATCTCCACACTGGCCGAGCCGGAAGTCGTGGAAGACCTGATTGAGAACCGTCAGAACCGGTAGGCCGCATTGGGAGCTACTGCGCGGGGAGGTCTACGCTGAACCGCGCGCCGCCTTCTTCGCGGTTCTCTGCCCACACCTTGCCGCGATGCGTGTCGATGATCTGTTTCACAATGGACAGGCCAAGGCCGGAATTGTTGCCAAACGCTGTGCCCTTGGGGCGGTCTGTGTAGAAGCGACTGAAGATCGTTTCTAACTTGTCAGGTGGAACGCCGGGGCCGTCATCTTCAATGATGAGGCGGGCAATTGTTTGCATTCCGTTGTTTGATTGATCGACTGTAACAGTGACGGTGCCGCCCTTTGGGGAAAATGATCGCGCATTATCGATGAGGTTACGCAACACTTGGCCAATGGGGCCTTCACGACCACGCACCATAAGCCGCCCGCCAAAGGTGGCGTCTGTAAAGGTGACTTTGACAGCATCTGAATTTTCTTCGACCGCCTCATAGGTGCCAGTGACGTCACGGACAAAGCGCGCAATGTCTATTTGCTCCGTTGCCATGCGTGTCATTTCTGCCTCTAACCTAGATGCGTTTGAAATATCAGTTATCAGACGATCAAGGCGCTTCACGTCTGACGCGATGACCTGACGTAGACGCGCGGATGCGTCGGGGTCGCCCTGCACGCGCTCTGCCGTTTCGACAGCTGAGCGAATGGACGTGAGCGGGTTTTTCAATTC
Source organism: Hyphomonas sp. (assembly GCA_033851975.1). GTDB lineage: Bacteria > Pseudomonadota > Alphaproteobacteria > Caulobacterales > Hyphomonadaceae > Hyphomonas. The sequence goes on from JAWSVJ010000002.1 coordinate 703,837, forward strand.
GTGCGCAACATCAGCGGCAAACGACTCATTGAGCTGGATACGCTCGATCAGGGCTTCAGTCATTCCCTGCATTGAGTTGGCAAGGTTGCCGATTTCATCACGGCGCTTGGTGAGAGCGGGAACGTCTATGCGGTCAGAGGCGCCCGCGCGAATTCTGTCGGCCGCTAGCGATAGGCGACGAAGGGGGCGCGCGATACCGAGCGTGAGTAGGAAAGAGGTGACGAACGCCATGAGCACGGCAACGCCAATGAAAGGCACCAGCGCGGCGCGCTCGGCGCGGATGATTTCGTCAATATCGGTTGATTCCACGGTCAACACGCCAACGACGGCGGAGACGCGTTGAATGGGCATTGAAACAGAGATGACGCGCTGGCCACGATCTGAAAAGCGCTGACTGGCTGCCTCTCGCCCTGTGATGGCGACGTCAAATTCTTCGTCGAAGGTTTGAGTGCGAACGGCGGAGGAGCTGCGGCGCGGCAGGACAGGACCGAAGAAGTCGCCTGCCCATTCTGATAGGCTGACGCCAAATTGAGCAAAACCGCCCGGGTCTTGGATGGGGGGGAGGGCGTCAATATCCACGCGTTCAGAAAGGTAGAAGCTATCGCCGATCAATTCACCCTCTGGCGAATATATGCGGGCGCGTACTCGTTCAGGAAGGTTTAGCCGCACAATTGTTTGGCGCGCGGCGTCTTCGTTCAGGCTGGGTTTTGGGGTTGTCGCATCTTCACCAAGCAGGGAGGTGAAGATCTGGGCTTGTGCGACGAGGTCTTGTTTTTTGGAGACAACAAAGCCAGCGCGCACTTCGTTCATGACCATCGCGCCGATGATGAGAACCGCAAGGCCGGCCAGATTTGATGCGAAGATGAGGCGAGCAATTCGCGAACCGACAAACATGGACCCGCGCTTGGATAGGCGTCGTGTTTTTTTTATCGGTTCGTTTTTAGACATTTGCCCGCCTCTTATCGCTCTATTCTACGTCCGCAGCGACCCGCATGGACACGATTTGGTCCGGCTTGCGTGGTGGCTCACCTTTTTGGAGTTGATCGACCACATCCATGCCTTCGGTCACTTTGCCCCAAACGGTGTATTGTTTGTTGAGGAAGCTAGCATCGCCGAAGCAGATGAAAAACTGTGAATTGGCAGAATGTGGTGCCTGTGTGCGGGCCATTGAGCATGTGCCGCGAACGTGGGGCTCATCATTGAACTCTGCTTGCAGGTCCGGCTTGTCAGATCCGCCCATGCCAGTGCCGTTCGGGCAACCTGTTTGCGCCATGAAATCTGGAATGACGCGGTGGAATAGGATGCCGTCATAAAAGTTCGCACGCGCGAGTTCTTTAATGCGCTCTACGTGGCCGGGGGCGAGGTCTGGACGGAGCTCAATTTTGACCGCTCCTTTTGACGTTTCCAGTAGGAGAGTGTTCTCTGCGTCGCTCATATTTTAGAATCCTTGTTATGAAATGAGTGCTTGTGGTACTGGCTATTCAATCAAAACAGTGGCGGCAAGGCCGTCGATGCTGTTATTCAAGTGTTGTTGTATGTTGAAATAAGGGCATTTCGTGCTGATTGAAGTGGTATCTTACGTATTGGTGGCGTTGTTAACGACAATTGCACTCCTCCATTTGGGGTGGGCATTGGGGCTTAGTTTTCCATGCGCGAATGAGCAATCCTTGGCCAGAACCGTGGTTGGCCGCCGGGGAATCACTAAGATGCCATCTAAATTGGCGACCCTGTTTGTCGTTTTGTGCCTAGTGGTTGCCGCCTATTGGGCTTGGCGTTTGGGCGGCCACCCTGAGGCAAATAATGCGAAATGGTATCTTGGGCCGATTGGATTGCTGATCGGGTTTGTGTTCGCGGCGCGCGGCGTTATTGGTGTTCTGCCAGCGTTTGAACGGGCAATGCCTGAACAGCCCTTTTTGAAACTGAACCGCAGATTCTATTCGCCTTTGTGCTTGCTGTTGGGGTTGGGGTTTGTTTCGCTAGCGCTCAGCTTGCCCAATTGGACGTGGCGATTGGGCGAAATGCTTGGCTGATTAAGCCTCTGATATTGTTTGATTGATCCAGTCTTCGGCGGAGCGTTCGCCCTGGGCGCTGGTTGTCATCATCGCATGAAATGCTGCGTGGCAGGCGCGTAGCCTGATCGTTGTGTCTGCCCTTCGATAGGCGAGCGGAATGCCGCCCCCAACTATCCAGCCTAGTGCTTTGACGAAATCTGACCTGTCTTGCCAGTCTGGCAATGCATCGACGTGGATCAGTTTTGCGATGTTGGATGGGCGACGACTATACAAAAGCGGGAACATACCGGGCTTGGCGACGGGGTCTGCACCGATGAGCAAGTCTATCGGTCCGTCTAGCCGCCGAGCGACCGTCAGCGCGGTGTCACAGCCCCATGAGTGCGAAATGAAGATGAGTTTATGACCTGAGGCCAATTGCCCGCGCGCATGCGTCAGCGCCTCTGTATGGGCGTCTTGCGTGAAGTACCGGACGGAGTGAGCCACACTGCTTGCGCGGCGCGCTGCATAACTGCCTACGATTTGGGAGCGGCTGTCACCGGCCCCGCCAAACAGCAACTCGCTGATGGGGGCGGGTGATCCATTAGGCCTATTCAGTGTAGCGGTAGCCAACGCCATAGAGCGTTTCGATGGCATCAAAATCGTCGGTCACTTCGCGGAACTTCTTGCGTAGGCGCTTGATATGACTGTCGATTGTGCGGTCATCCACATAGATCTGGTCGTCATAGGCGGCGTCCATAAGCTGGTCACGGCTCTTCACGTAGCCTGGACGCTGTGCGAGCGCTTGCAGGATGAGGAACTCTGTCACGGTGAGGCGAACAGGGCTGCCATCCCATGCGCAGGCATGGCGATTAGGATCGAGGGTTAGCTTACCGCGAACGATTGGCTTGTGATCGCCCTCTTCAGGCCCCGGTGTGCCACCACGAGCGCGGCGTAGAACAGCTTTAACTCTCTCCGCCAACAGGCGGTTCGAGCAGGGCTTACGAACAAAGTCGTCAGCGCCGATGTTGAACCCGATGACTTCGTCGATCTCTTCGTCTTTCGACGTGAGGAAAATGACTGGTAATTCAGAGGTTTGACGCAAGCGGCGTAGCAATTCCATGCCGTCCATTTTTGGCATCTTCACGTCGAGGATCGCGATGTCTGGTGGGCTTTCCGTTAGCGCGGGAAGTGCGGCTTCTCCATCATGATAGGAGCGCACATTATAGCCCTCGGCTTCGAAGAACATTCTCAACGACGCAACAATGTTCTCGTCGTCGTCTACCAGCGCCAAAGTTGTCATCGTTTCATACCTTTCACAGCCTAACTCTACCCTGTGACGGGCGGGTTGGCATGCATTGATATGGTGTTGAACCATGGTTCGTGCCTGCGCGAAAGCCCCGCTTCGCCATAGTTACAATAATTACAGGTGACTAGGGCGAACTGGCGCTGACATTACGGCGATTTCAGGAAACAATGGGGCGATCATGGGCGCTTTCGGGCGGAATCGGGCAGTTTCGGGCGGTCCTGTAGCGTTTTGGGGCAGTCCCGGGCAGTTTGGGGCGCTTTGAGGGGCGTTTGATGCAGTCGGCTTGCGTGATCGCTGCGAAGCGCTCTAATTGCGACAATAAAGAATGGGAGGCTGCTTATGAAGCGTGCATTATTGAGTGGTTGTGTTGCGATGGTTTTGGCTGCGTGTAGTGGGCCAGTGGATGTGGAGGCGGAGGGTGAACCAAAGGCGTCGGCCGGGGCCAGCCTACATGATCGGTTGCTCGTCTTGGACACGCACCTTGATACGCCTGCGCGGTTTCATACGCCTGATTATGAGTTCCTGAGCGCAGGCACTTGGGAGGTTGAGGGCACGCAGGTGGACTTGCCGCGCATGAAAGAAGGCGGACTGGATGGCGGATTCTGGGTGGTCTTTACCCGGCAAGGACCGCTGGATGCGCGCTCTTATGAAGTGACGCGCAATGACGCGCTGATGCGCCAAGTGGCTATTCGGGAGTTTGCGGCGAAGTATTCCGATGAGGTGGAGCTGGCGTTTACCGCTGATGATGCCGCGCGTATTTCGAGCGAGGGCAAGCGGGTTGTGTATCAGAGCATGGAGAACGCTTATCCGCTGGGCGATGATCTGTCTTTGATGGAGACGTTCTATATTGGCGGGCTGCGCATGATTGCACCGGTCCACTTTGCTAATAATCAGTTTGCTGACAGTGCGACGGATATTGAACGGGACTTTGACGGGTTAAGCGCGGCGGGCGAGGCGTTGGTGCGCGAGGCGAACCGGCTTGGCCTGGTGCTCGACGGGAGCCATGCGAGCGATGCGACGCTGCGCGATATGATGGCGCTATCGACGACGCCGATCATTCTTAGCCATACCGGCGTGAAAGGCGTGTTTGAGCACCCGCGTAATATAGATGATGAGCTGTTGCTAGAGCTGAAGGCAAATGGCGGGGTGATTCAAATGAATATCTTCGGGGCTTATCTAGAGACGCTGCTGCCCAGCGAAGAGCGTTCGGCGGCGATTGCGGCGTTGGATGAGGCGTTTGGCACCGACACGTCAGCGATGACGCAAGAGCAGCTTGCCGCGTGGCAGAATAAGCGCCGGGAGATTGGCGTGAACTTTCCTGCGCCGCGATCAACTTATGACAAATTCAAAGAACATTTGTTCCATGCGCTTGAAGTGGTCGGGCCGGAGAATGTTGGCATTAGCGGTGACTGGGATGGTGGCGGCGGGGTCGATGGGATGAGCGATATTCGATTCTTGCCGAAGATTACCAATGATTTGCTAGAGGCCGGATATTCGGAAGACGACGTGCAGAATATTTGGAGCGGCAATATGCTCCGCGTGCTGCGCGCCGCCGAAGACGGCCGCACGAGCGAGCTGGTATCGCCCGGCGTGTTGAACTAGTGCGCCTCGGCCCAGTTGCTCGCGGCTTCGGCCTCTACAACTAGGGGTACTGACAGGTTCAATACCGGGGAGGCGGCGGTTTCCATTGTCTTTTTGGCGACCTTGATGAGGGTGTCAGCTTCTGCCTTTGGGCATTCGAAGATGAGTTCATCGTGCACTTGCAGCAGCACGCGGCCTGTGAGGCCCGCCTTGGCGAGCGCGCCGGGCATGCGGATCATGGCGCGTTTGATGATGTCAGCGGCTGAACCTTGGATTGGCGCGTTGATCGCTTGGCGCTCGGCGAAGGCTTTTGCTGGGCCTTTCGATTGGATGGCGGCGAGGTTTATCTTGCGGCCAAAAGCTGTGCGCACGAAGCCGTGTTCTTTGGCGAATTCTTTGGTGTCGTCCATATACTGACGAATGCCGGGGAAACGTTTGAAGTAAGTTTTGATATAGTTGCTGGCGTCTTCACGAGAAATACCAAGTTGTCGGGCAAGGCCAAAGGCGGAGATGCCGTAGATGATGCCGAAATTGATGGCCTTGGCTTGGCGGCGCACCATTGGATCCATGCCTTCGATTGGCACACCAAACATTTCGCTGGCTGTCATGGCGTGAATGTCTTTGCCTTCTTTGAAGGCGTTCTGCAGTGTTTCGAGATCGGCAATGTGGGCCAGCAGGCGCAACTCGATCTGGCTATAGTCTGCGCTGATGAGGACATTGCCTTCGTCTGCGATGAAGGCTTCGCGGATTTTGCGACCTTCTTCTGTGCGCACAGGGATATTTTGTAGATTTGGATCTGATGACGATAGGCGGCCAGTTTGGGCCGCGGCCATTGAGAAGCTGGTATGCACGCGGCCCGTGGTGGGGTTGATCGCGGCCTGAAGCGCCTCAGTATAAGTGGAGCGTAGTTTTGAGAGCGTGCGCCAGTCGACGACTGTGCGCGGTAGGGCGTGGCCGTCAGCGGCGAGGTCTTCGAGTACATCGGCGTCGGTTTTCCATGCGCCGGTTTTGGTCTTCTTGCCGCCCTCTAAGCCCATTTCGTCGAACAGGATTTCGCCGAGCTGTTTGGGGCTGGAGATTTTGAACTCGCGGCCGGCTTGTTCGGTTGCTTCGGCCTCTAAGGAGGCCATGCGCTGGGCGAAATCTGAGGAGAGACGTGAGAGCTGGTCGCGGTCTACCTTGATGCCTTCGCGCTCTATGGCGGCGAGCACGGGTACGAGGGGGCGTTCCAGTGTCTCATAGACATTGGTGACCTGCTCAGTGTGCAGTTTGGCCTTGAGGATTTGCCAGAGTCGGAGCGTGATGTCGGCGTCTTCGGCGGCGTATTGGGTGGCTTTGTCTAGCGGTACGCGGTCGAAGGTGATTTGGGATTTGCCGGTGCCTGCGACCTCTTTGAACGGGATGGTGGCGTGGGAGAGGTAGCGCTCTGATAACGTGTCCATGCCGTGACCGTGCTTGCCCGCGTTGAGCACGTAGGACAGCAGCATCGTGTCGTCGATGGGGGTGATGTCGATTTTGTGGGTGGCGAGGATGTTGAGATCGTATTTGATGTTCTGGCCGATCTTCAGCACGGAGGGGTCTTCGAGCAGGGGCTTGAGCGCTTTGAGGGCGTCGGCCATACGGATTTGGCGGGGCGGGTCTGCGCTGAACATGTCGCCGTCGCTCGCGCCCGTCGGGTCTATATGGGCGAGCGGGATGTAACAGGCGTCATTCGGGGCGAGGGCCATCGAGATACCGACAAGGTTTGCGGCGACAGAATCGAGACTGTCCGTCTCCGTATCAATGGCGACATAGCCTTGCTTTTGTGCGCGGGCGATCCAGTCGTTTAATGTGTCGAAGTCTCGCACGCAGACATAGGCGTCGCGGTCAACGGGGGCGGACTCGGCGGAGGGCGTGTCGATGGCGCCTTCAAATTCGAACGCTTCTTTGACGCGCTTGGTAATGGTGCGAAATTCCATCTCTTCTAAAAAGCCGAGGAGAACTTCTGGCGTCGGATCTTGCACGGCGAGGTCTTCGACGGGAAGGGGGACGGGCACATCGTCTTTTAGTGTGACGAGCTGTTTAGAGACGCGCACGAGGTCTGCGTTCTCGATCAGGGTTTCGCGGCGTTTGTTTTGTTTGATCTCGCCTGCGCGTTCTAGCAGCGTTTCAACATTGCCATATTCATTGATGAGGAGCGCGGCGGTTTTGACGCCGATGCCGGGCGCGCCCGGGACGTTATCGACGCTATCGCCAGCGAGAGCTTGGATGTCGACGACGCGGTCTGGGCCGACGCCGAATTTCTCGTGGACTTCGGGAATGCCCATTGTCCTATTCTTCATCGTATCAAGCATGGTCACGCGCTCTGAGACGAGCTGCATCAAGTCTTTATCGGACGAGACGATGGTAACCCGCCCACCTTTGGCTTCGGTTTGGCGGGCATATGTGGCGATGAGGTCGTCGGCCTCGAAACCCTTGAGTTCTAGCGCATGAGCGGCGAAGGCTTCCGAAGCGCGGCGCACCATTGGGAATTGCGGGATCAGCTCTTCAGGCGTGGCGGAGCGATTGGCTTTGTATTCGGGGTAAATCTCGTTTCGGAAGGTGACCGAAGATGCGTCGAAGATGCAGGCGAAATGGGTTGGGCGATCTGGGCCTTTTAGATCCTCCAGCAGCTTGAACAGCATGTTGCAGAAGCCGGAGACCGCGCCGATCGGTACGCCGTCTGATGCACGGGTGAGCGGCGGCAGCGCGTGGAATGCGCGGAAGATATAAGCGCTCGCATCTATGAGATAGAGGTGGCTGTCTTTGTCGATCGGTGCAGTGGCCATGGCGCTTTTAGAATCCTTTTGTCCCGTCCGGTTTAGCGCGCTTGGTTAGCGGCGTCACGGCTGGAGGCGAGCTGTTGTAGGGGAAATTGGCGTTTTGAGCTAAGATTGCAGGCATAAAGAGCCGTTTTGGCCGAGTGATGGGAGAGCAAGATGGATATCGAACGTGTGAAGACGCCGTGGCATTTGTGGGTCGTGGGTGTGCTGGCGGCATTATGGAACTTGATGGGGGTTGTGGACTTCACCTCAACCGTGACCAAGTTCGAACCGTATATGAGCCAGTTTCCGCAGGAGACGTTGGACTATTATTACAGCATGCCGGTGTGGATGTTTGTCGTTTGGGGCATCGCCGTGTGGGGCGGCGTGATTGGCACTGTGCTGTTGCTCTGTCGTAAATCTATGGCGGTGGCGTTTTTGGGTGTGTCGCTTGCGGCACTGCTTGTCTCGTTTGGGACCGACTTTATCGACCCGGCACCAGAGGGCATGAGTGATCCGGTGTTTATGGGCGCGATTGTCGTCATCGCGATTGCCGTACTTGGTTATGCACTTTGGATGTCGCGAAGGAATGTCTTGTCGTAGTCGCGTCTGGGAGTAGCGTTACACCCCAGAGCAACAATGGAGAGCGAAACATGACTGAGATGAACAAAGTTTGGATACTTCGCGCGCGTCCGGTCGGTGACGTGCAGGAAACGGATTTGGAATTGGTGGAGGAGCCGCTTGAGCCTCTGGATGATGGTCAGGTGCGTTGCAAAACAATCTATCTGTCGCTTGACCCAACCAACCGCATTTGGATGAGCGATCAGGATGCATATTTGCCGCCCGTGGGAATTGGCGACCCCATGCGTGGCGGCGGCCTAAGTGTTGTGACCGAGAGCCGGTTTGATGGACTGACGGTAGGAGATATCGTCAATACAGGGCTAGCGCATTGGGCGCTGTATAACACGCTGCTGGGCGATGGCTTGGCGAAGATGCCGATGTTGCCGGGTGTGCCGCTAACTGCCTTTATGGGGCCGCTTGGCGCGACGGGTATGACGGCGTATTTCGGGCTGATGGACATTGCCAAACCGCAAGCTGGGGAGACGGTGGTGGTGTCTGCGGCGGCGGGCGCTGTTGGCTCTATGGTTGGGCAGATTGCCAAGATACAAGGCTGCCGTGTTGTTGGCATTGCCGGGTCTGATGATAAGTGTCGCTGGTTGACGGAGACCGCTGGGTTTGACGCCGCGATCAACTACAAGACCGAGGATGTCGGCGCGGCGCTGGATAAGCATTGCCCGAATGGCATTGATATCAATTTTGAGAATGTTGGCGGTGAGATTATGGACGCGGTCATTGGGCGCTTGAATGATTTCTCGCGCATGCCTTTGTGTGGATTGATCAGCAGCTATAATGCGACTGAGCCTGTGCCGGGGCCGTTTAACTTCTCGAACCTGTTGATGCGCCGCACCTTGGTGAAAGGCTTTATCGTCATCGACTATTATACGCGCTTCCCAGAAGGCATAGCGAAGATGGCCGAGTGGTTGATGGGCGGGAAACTGAGCTTTGAGACTGACATTGTTCAGGGCCTAGAGAATGCGCCATCATCACTGTCACGTCTGTTTGAAGGTAAGAACCTTGGCAAGCTGGTCGTGCAGGTGAGTGAGCCGCCGCACTAGGGCGATCACAACACCAAGGGCGCGATGAAGTGGCCGATGGCTGTGATAATTAAGATGCCGATCAGATTTATGCGTAGGCCGCTTTTGGCCATTTCCCTGATCGGTGTGTGGCCCGCCGCGTAGACGATGGCGTTGGGCGCGGTAGCGACGGGCAGCATGAACGCGCAAGACGCGGCCACGGCAGCGGGCGCGAGCAGGCTTTCTGGCGCAGCGCCGATGGCAACTGATAGTGTGCCAAGAATGGGGGCGAGTGTCGTCATCGTGGCGACATTGCTGGTGAGTTCTGTCAGGAAAATGACGAGCGTGACGACGGCCAACACAAAGAAGAAAGGCGGCAACACTGACAGCACCGCTAATTGTTCGCCTATCCATTCCGACAGGCCCGAGCGTGACATGCCATTGCCGAGCGCGATGCCGCCGCCGAACAGGATGAGCACGCCCCAAGGCAGACGCTCTGCTTCTTCCCATTTGAGGATGGCGCGCTTTTCGGTTTTGCTGGCGGGCACGATGAACATCGCGACCGCGCCGGCGATGGCGATCATCATATCAACCTGCGCGCCGCTATAGTTGGCGAGGATGTCGAAGCCATTGGTGTTGAGGAGTTTCACCGTCCAAGGGCGTGTGATCCAAAGGGCGGCGACGCAGCCGAAGATGATGGCGGCGCGGCGTTCGGGCATGGAGAGCGTGCCCAATTTTGCGAGGCTTTCCGTTACATGCTTTTTTACGACATCGCCATTGTTGAGCTTGGGCAAGCCTCGCGTGATGCTCCACCACGCCGTTGGAATGAGCAGGGCGGCGGCGGGGAAGCCGAAGGCCAACCATGCCGGGAAGCTTATGCTGGCGCCGGTTTCGGCCTCTAGCCAATTGATCGCGATGAGGTTGGTGGGCGTGCCGACGGGCGTTGCGACGCCGCCAATGGACGCGGCATAGCAAACACCCAGCAGAATAGCCGTGGTCGTGCGGCCTGATTTGTCGCCCAGCGCTGCGGAGGTTGAGAGCGCGATGGGCACCATCATCAGCGTTGTGGCCGTGTTGGATATCCACATCGATAGCATGGCGGTGGCGAGCATGAAGCCGAACACCAGCCGTTTGGGGGAGGCGCCGACCTTTGACAATACGGTCAGGGCGATGCGCTTATGCAGGTTCCAGCGTTCAATGCCCATCGCGACGATGAACCCGCCTAGCAGCAGCACGACGATGTGGTTGGCGTAATCGCCCGCGACGACTTTAGGTGAGCCTGCGTCGATCAGTGGAAGGATGACCAGCGGTAGAAGTGAGGTTGCCGGAATGGGGATGGCTTCGGTTGCCCACCAGCAGGCCATGAGAACCAGAAGCGCGGCAGTGCCCCAAGCGGCGAAGGCGAGGCCTTCCGGTGGTCCCAATAAAAGCATTAGCCCCGCAAGCACGGGGCCAAGGATGAGGCCGATGGTACGTGCGTTGAGGGTCATGCTATTTGGCGCTTTGGTTTGTCATGGCGGTGAAGCCCGCTGCCAGATCGGCGATGAGGTCATCTGGATTTTCTAGGCCGACATGAATGCGCAGCAATGGCCCGGCGCGATCGTGCACCCAGCTGTCTTTTTTGCGGGTGAGTTGCCGATCGCACGGAATGAGCAGGCTTTCAAAGCCGCCCCATGAGAAGCCCATTGTGAAGAATTTCAGCGTTTCGAATAGGGCTTTGAGGGCGGCGTCATCGACTGGGTTTAGGATGATGCCGAAGAGGCCGCAGCTGCCGGTGAAGTCGCGTTTCCAAATTGCGTGATCTGGTGAGGATGGTAGCGCGGGATTGAGGACGGCAGCGACTTGCGGCTGAGCCTCAAGCCAGTTGGCGATTTTGAGACCGCCAGTTTCGTGCGCTTTGAGGCGCGTGTGCAAAGTGCGCAGGCCGCGTAGAGCGGTGAAGGAATTGTCTGGCGAGAGGCTGATGCCCCAATCATCGGCGCAGGTATTGATGCGGTTGTAGAGTTTTTCATCGCGCGTCATGACGGCGCCGCCGAACACGTCTGCGTGGCCGACAGCATATTTAGTGAGGGCTTGAACGGAAACGTCTACGCCGAGTGCAAGCGGTTGATGGTGGAGGCCCGCGCTCCATGTATTGTCTAGCATTGTGAGGATGTTGTGCTGCTTGGCGATGGCAACGATGGCAGGTGCGTCGCTGATCTCAAAGGTGAGCGAGCCGGGGCTTTCTAGCACGATGAGTTTCGTGTTGGGCTTTATGAGCGCTGCGATACCAGCGCCAATGCGAGGATCGAACGTGGTGGACTCCACACCCATTGCGCGCAGGCGGCGATTGCAGAAGCGCGATGTGGGGCCGTAAATGCTGTCTGTGTAGAGAATATGATCGCCTGAGCGCACGAGTGACCCGATGGCGAGGGAGCAGGCCTGTAGGCCATTGCTGGTTAGTTTTGTGTGGGTCGCGCCCTCAAGCTCGCACATGGCTTGCTCAAGCTCGCGGTGCACGGTTAGGCCCATGCGGCCATAGGTGGGCTTGGGGCCGTAGAGCGTCTCTTCATTAGAGAATAGAACCGTGGACGCGCGCTCTATCGGCGGATTGACGGTGACGCGGCCGAGGCGCGCATCCCGAATATGGATGAGGCGCGTCTCTGGCTTGGTCATGCTTGGCCTTGGGCGATTTTGCGCGATGGCTCTGACGCCCATTCACTCCATGCGCCGTCATAGACGCCGACGTCCCAATTGCCCAAGCGGGCCAGTGCCAGTGCGACGATGCAGGCGGTGACGCCTGAGCCGCAGGTGGTGATGGTCGCTTGTTTGGAGTTCTCAAAGTGGTTGGAGAGTTGCTCGATGGATTTCAGCGTGCCGTTTGGGTTTACCAAATCTGATGCCGGGAGCGGATTGCTGCCGGGGATGTGGCCCGACGGGAGACCTTCGCGTGGCTCTGGGTCTGCGCCGAGAAAGCGACCGAGTGGGCGCGCATCAAGGATGCGGTGAGATGCGTTTTTGGTGGCCTGCTCGACTTGAGCGGTAGATTTGATGAGGCGGGACTGAACGCGGGCCGTGAAGTGGCGCTCTGTGACTATGGCCGGAATGTCTTCGATTTCGCCGCCGACAGCCTGCCAAGCGGCCATGCCACCGTCGAGAACCGCGACTTCATCATGGCCCATCAGGCGTAGGAGCCACCATGCACGGGCGGCCGCGCAGAAATTGTTTTGATCGTAGATGACGACGCGGTGGCCGTCGCCGATACCGAGTTTGCGAACACGCGAGGAGAATTTGATGGAGTCTGGCGCGGTGTGGGGGAAGGGCGAGCTTGTGTCGCTGATGTCATCAATGTCAAAGAATACCGCGCCGGGGATGTGCCCTGCATTATAGACTTTTTTGCCGGACTTTACCGGGCTGATGAAGGGCGCGAACCATGACGCGTCAATCACGCGCACGTCAGGCGCGTCTATATTTGCTTTGAGCCATTCTGCTGTGACGAGCGGATCGCCGGTTTCCATGTGACTAGGCCTCCATCCATGCTGGCACGGGTAAGTCTTTCGCCCGTAAGAATTCTGGATTGTATAGTTTTGACTGGTAACGGTTTCCGTAGTCGCACAGCATTGTCACAATGGTGTGGCCCGGGCCGAGGTCACGCGCCATTTTTTCCGCGCCGGCAAGATTGATACCCGCAGAACCACCAAGGCAAAGGCCTTCTTGCTGGACCAGATTGAACAGGATGTTCAGTGCTTCTGTGTCTGTGCAACGATAGGCGCGGTCAACGATGATGTCTTCGAGGTTGGCAGTGATGCGTCCTTGGCCGATGCCTTCAGTGATGGAGGTGCCCTCGGATTTTAACTCACCGTTTTTGTAGTATTCGTAGAGCGCCGCGCCGCCGGGGTCTGCGATACCGATTTGGACTTTGTCGGACTTTTCTTTCAGCGCTTGGGAGACGCCGCCTAGTGTGCCGCCAGAGCCAACGGCGCAAATGAAGGCGTCGAGTTTGCCGTCTGTTTGCGTCCAGATCTCTTGGCCTGTCGTCTCATAATGGGCTTTGCGATTGGAGACGTTGTCGAACTGGTTGGCCCAGATCGCGCCGTTTGGCTCGGTTTCTGCCATTTCCTCAGCAAGGCGGCGGGAGAAGTGCTGGTAATTGTTCGGGTTCTTATAAGGGACCGCATCGACTTCGATGAGCTTTGCGCCGAGCAGCCGGATCGCGTCTTTCTTCTCTTGGCTTTGGGTGCTGGGCATGACGATAACCACGCGATAGCCGAGCGCCGAGCCAACGAGCGCAAGGCCGATGCCGGTGTTTCCTGCAGTGCCTTCTACGATTGTGCCACCGGGGCGAAGCGTTCCATCAGCCTCAGCATCGCGCACAATACCCAGCGCGGGGCGATCCTTTACGGACTGGCCGGGATTGAGAAATTCGCATTTTCCGAGGATCTCACATCCAGTCTCATCTGATAGGCGATTGAGGCGAAGAAGCGGAGTGTTGCCAATTAGGTCAACGACTGATGTGTGGTTGGTCATGCAAGTTCCGAATATGGCTGTGAAGATTCTGAGTAAAGTTAAGCACGACCGTGGATAATCACAACCGGTTGATGGGCGATTCAGGGTTTGGGCGCGCGATATGGAGCGCAATCATGTCTGCCAAATGGAAGCGGATGGGATCTAACGCTCATTGTCGAATTAGTGATTGCGGTCTCTCGCGGAGGTGGCTGGGTAGGTCATAAGCCCGGTTTTGAACTCTGCTGGAGTGGCTATTCTGTAAATTTTCAGTTGCAAAATAAGGCAGGTAGATAAAATTTGATCGATCTGCCGAGCAAGAGATTCACCTATACTTGGTAGGTCTGTTCACTCAGAGGGCTCCCGATTTCGGGACAGGAGTGATGCGGTATGTTCGCTAAGAGCAAAAATACAGAGAATAGCTGGTCATTTTCCGACTTGGTAAAAGACGTGCCGATCCCTGAAAAACATGCCGCCACGTTGCGTGCGAAGCAGTTGGATATGGTCGGCAAGATGGCGATCATCATGGTGCTCTCTAACCTGGTGAACTGCGCGATTATCTTGATGGCCTTCTCAGACTCTAGCGCTGACAAGATGTTGGTTATCTGGGGCTTCTCAGTTGTCTTTGTAAATGGCGCAACCTTCCTGATGCAAATTCGCTCACGTGCCTTTGTTCGGGTGCGCCGCTCTCAGCGCGCTATCGACCGGTATGCCCGCGGTGCATCTATCAACGGACTTGTATGGGCGATTGCGCCTATCATCGTAATGAACGTAACGGACAATCATGGGCAGATGATCATGGGGATCATCTTGGCCGGTATGATGTTTGCCGGTGCGTTCTTGCTGTCTCGTTTGCCGGACGCCGCATTTTCTTTCATCGTGCCTGTCGCGATTGGTACTGTTATTTCAATGCAGTTCCAGCAAAACCCCGAATATCACTTCGTATCTGTCATGGTGCTGATGTATGTTGGCATCCTGATGCTGGCCGTTCGTTGGTCCCACCGTCAGTTTGTAACTCAGCATCTGAACGAAGCCGCTGTGCAGGAGCAATCTCAACTGATTGGTCTTCTGCTGCGTGACTTTGAGGAAAGCACTTCTGATTGGTTGTGGCAGACAGACGTTGAAGGTTTATTGCAGGACATTCCGATGATCCTGACGGGTGATGAAGCGCGCGGCCAGACCAAGATTCTTCGTATTGGTACTGATTTTGTCGCTCTGTTTGAAACGTCTGAAGCGCTCAACGTGTTGGAGAGCTCGCTCTCTCGTCGCCAAGGCTTCCGTGACCTTACTCTTGAAGTCGCTGATGGTGATCAAATGCAGTGGTGGTCTATCACTGGTAAGCCGATTTTTGAAGGCGAAAAATTCCGTGGATTCCGTGGTGTTGCAACCGATGTGACGCAATCTAAAGAGATTGAAGACCGTATTGCTTACATGGCTCACTTTGACGGCCTGACTGGCTTGCCGAACCGTATGAATAACCAAGAGCATTTGGAGAAGGCTGCGCGCCGTCCGGTAGAGTCCGGTAGAGAGCGCGCGCTGATCTGGCTCGACCTTGATAACTTTAAATGGGTGAACGACACACTGGGCCATCCAGCTGGCGATGAGTTGTTGCGCCAAGTTGCTGAACGTATCGGCGTGATGTGCGATGAAACTGATCATATTGCTCGTTTGGGCGGTGATGAGTTCGCAATGATCGTTGAGCGTGACGATGGTGATCTTGAGGCATTCCTTGATCAATTGTGCGATCGACTTAGTGAGCAATATGATGTGTGGGGCTCTACGGCCAATTGCACATGCTCAATTGGTGTGCGGATGTTCGATAATTTTACAACTGACGCTCGCGTTCTGTTGAAGCATGCTGACTTGGCACTGTATCAAGCGAAGAAGCTGGGTAAGGCTAACTGGTGTCGGTTTACGGCTGATCTTGAAGCGACAGCGCAAGCTCGCTTGCAGGTCGAAGCTGACTTGAACCAAGCGTTGGATAATAATGAACTTCGCGTGTTCTTCCAGCCGCTTGTTGATGCGACGACACATGAAATGGTTGGCGTTGAGACTTTGTTGCGCTGGCAGCACCCGAAACGCGGACTGGTATTCCCAGGTGAGTTTATCGAGCATGCTGAAGGCAATGGTTTGATTACCCGCATGGGCGACTGGGTCATCCGCGCGGCATTGGAAGAAGCCAAGCGCCTGCCTGACCATATTAGAGTGTCCGTGAATATTTCGCCGCTACAGATCCACTCTGCCAGCCTTGTGACGACAATCGTCAATGCTATTGCCGCCAACGGCTTCGATGCTAGCCGTCTTGAGCTGGAGATCACTGAAACCGTGTTGATGTCTGACACTGAGTTCACTCTCAAGCGTCTACACCAGCTTAAAGCGCTTGGCTGCCGGATTGCGCTTGATGATTTCGGAACAGGCTTCTCGTCACTTAGCTATCTGCGTAGTTTCCCGTTCGACAAGATTAAGATCGATAAGAGCTTCGTGAGCGACCTAGAAAACCGCGATGATAGCCGTGCGATTACTGTTGCGACGCTGAATCTTGCACGCTCACTGGGTATGCGCTGTACAGCGGAAGGCGTGGAGACGCGCTATCAGGCTGACTTCCTGCGTGACAATGGTTGCGATGAACTTCAGGGCTTCTTCATTAGTCGTGCCCAGCCGCTTGATAAGCTGTCACACATTATTGATATTGCGCCTAAATCGGGTGAAGTCGGTAACGATGTGGAACGCCTTGGAAGTGCGGACGCTGTTGCGATAAGTGGACCGAAACTGGTCGCTGGCAAAGAGTTGAAGACAGGCTATGGCAGATAAGCTGGTTCGTCTGACAATTATTCAGAATCTGGAGCGGGGGCATTTGTCTCCGCTTCTTCCTTTTTAGGCTCTGATTTGCGTCTACCGAACAGACCGCCGAGTGCATCTTTGGCCGCTTGTTCTGCAGCGTTTTCAATTGCGTCTCTCGGGTCCACCGCTTCTGGCTCAGCTGGGGTTTCGGATACCTCAATCTCTTGAGTGTTGGCGTCGGTCTCGAGCGGCGCGTCAGTTGAAGTGTCTGACGACCGAGGAACGCCGAGCACATCGCCGAGAATGTTACCAGCGCTGCCGCCGAGTTGATCACCGATACGGTTTGAAATTTCGTCGCGCAATTGGCTACCAAGTTCAGCCTTGAGGGCGCTTTTTACGCCGTCAAGATCAGGGGAGATTTTGAGGTTGGTCCAATCGCCAGACAGTCGAATGGGAACAGGAATGCCATTGAGCTGAACAACGCTGCCATCACCGACAGCCTGTTTGTCGATGCTGGTGGCGAGGCGTATATCGATCTTCTGTTTGCCAAGGTTGATCTGTCCACTGCCGTCAATGCCGAGTACGGGGTTTAGCAGTTTAAGGATGTCAACATTGGCCACGCCGTCTTTGATGGTGAGTGCTGTGTCGAAATTAGTGAAATCGGTTTCAGCGGTGGCGGAGAGTACATCACCGAAATTCATGTCTGAGAGGTCACCGCCGGACAACACGTCTTTCAATGACTCAGCAGAGCGAACGAGTTGCGCGACGTTGAGGCCCTTTAAGGCGCCGTCACTTAGGCGGGTTGAGATCTCGCCATCGAGCGCGTTCATGATGGCGTCGATGGATTGGCCTTCTGCCGAGGCGCGAACGGTGAATGTGCCTGTGCCTGCGAGTTTATCAAACCCGGACAATGTGCCCAGAAGGTCTGACATTTTTACGCCGCTACCGGCCATGTCAAAAGCGACGGCTGGAACGCTGCCGGTCGTGTCGACAGTCATGGCACCGGCCCAATCTCCGTCGAAGGCTTGGAAGGTTGGCAAGGTGGCCATCAGTTGGCCATTGCGCAATGTTGCGTCGATGGTCGCGTTTGTGAGCGTAACCTCGCCGAGGGCTAGAGTTTGTGTACGGATTTTTACTTCGCCATTGGCCGCTGACAGGCCGGTGAGGTCTAGCGGTGTTTTGTTCCAGCCCGTATTGCTCGCTGGTTGGGCCGGGTCGTCTGTTTGTTCGCCTAGGAAGGGGGACAGGTCGAGGTCACCCATGTCAAGATCGCCAAAGATGCGCGGCGTGTCGGTAGTGAGATCAACGCCGAGCGTTCCTGAACCCTTAATGTCATCAAGGGTGAGCGCTAGATTGGAGATGGTGACGTTGTTGAACGCGCCGGAGATTGCGCCGCTGGTTGAGAAGCTCTGCATCGTATCGCCGGGGGTGAGCTCAACATCCGCAGCCGCCAGCAATGAGCGCAGCGCGGCGCTGTCTGCTGTTAGCGCGCCTGAAATTTTGCCATCGCCAGCGAGTGATACGTCGCCTTTGAAGTCGGCGTTCAAGCGTGAGCCCTTATGCGTCGCGGAGATCTTGGTGAGGCTGAGCGCATCAAAGCCACCTGAGACATTGCTCGAGAGGTTGAAGTCTTCCAGCGCGGCGCTCGCTGGAATGTCGAGGCCTAGTTGGGTCAAGAACTCTCCGGTTCTGGGCAGGGTGGCCTGAATTGCACCATCCATTGAGAGCGTCTCGCCAAGCGTGATGGAGCCTTGATAGCTAGAGTTGGCGAGCGCAGAGGACTGGCTGGCTTGGTCTAGCGTAATCGTCAGCGCACCCAATGGTCCGGAGATTGAGCCTTCCGCCGACACTTTGCCGAGCGGGGCAAGATTGATGGGCACTTCTTGTCCAGTGAACCCGGCCAGCGCCGTGAGTGCGTCTGAACTGGCGGTGAAGTTGCCGTTGGCGCTTGGGGCGTCGCCTAAGGTGAGCGAGCCGTCAAAGGAGGCGTTGCCGAGCGCTGATTTCAGGCTGGCGTTTAGCGTCGCGGGTTTGCCCGCTGTCGCTGCATTGGGGGAATCGAGGAGGAGGTTGATATCAAAGCGTTCTCCCTGAAACAGCCCACCGCCCTCGGCCTTTAGAGGTTGATCGAGTGATTGTAGCGACGCTTTCAGGTCGAGTTCGCTAAGCTCATAGCGCGTGCCTGCCTGTGCGTCTCGAAAGAGAAGGTTTGCATTTTCCAGTCGGGCACTCCCGATTCCTGCGTCAAACCCATCTGAGCCACCCGCTTCATTTGTTGAGGCGTCTTCTTCCTTCGTGGCCAATTCCCAGTTGGCGCGTCCATCGGCTAGCTTTTGCAGGTCTACTTTGGCATCGACAAAGGCAATTTCTTGAATGTCTACGCGGCGTGAGAGTAGGGGGAGCCATTTGACGGATCCGCGCAACTCTCCTGCTTCGATCATGTAGGGAGCATCAAAGCCTTCGGCATTGGCCACAGATACGCCCTGAACGCTCGCGCTGATTCGAGGGAAGACTGATATGCTGACGTCGCCCGCGAGCTGCACATCGCGCTGTAGCGCGTTTGTGGCGGCGGTTTCGATTTTTGTCTTGTAGACGTCCTTGGGAATCAAAAATGGAATTGTGAAGACCGCGACGAGCACAATGGCCAAAAAAGCCCCGAAAATCATGGCAAAACGCTTCACTGGAGTCTCCGATTCTAACGTGTTTCTCCAGTGTAGTATGAATTGTGCCTGATGAATGGCAGCTGAAAGAAATTATTTGTGCATTTGAGGCGGTTTCACCGCTTGACCGAGGCTGCAGGCTTGATTAGAGAGACCGCTTGCCGCTATGCGGTTTAGGAAATGCGCGGGTGTAGCTCAGTTGGTTAGAGTGCCGGCCTGTCACGCCGGAGGTCGCGGGTTCGAGTCCCGTCACTCGCGCCATTTTCAAAATTTTTTCTCCAATAAAATCTAGCACCTAACTTGCCCCTCCTCGATGGGTTCGATTCCAGAATTTTTCGAAAACTGGGATACACGAGTGCATGGCAATCATGAGCGATCCCGATAGACTTTTGTTCAAGCGTAGCAAGCGCTGGTATTACTAGCGCCGTGTCCGGGTGCAGCCCACTTTGGCCAGGCCGCTGTGGATCATGACACCAGAAAGTGCTTGGGATAAGCGAGAGGCGAATGACGCAATCGATAACGATTTAATTCGAATTATTATTCCAAAATAGATTTTGCGGGACTAGCCGAGCATTAATCCAGTCAGTGTCGGCAATCCGGTTTGATCTTCTGGATGTGTGGCGAGAATTTGAACTTGGTAAACTAAGTCAAGTCGCGTAAATTGCTGAAAACATCGTAGAAAATTTAATGCTGAACGGCATGATAAGGACTTGAACCGAATGAACGTTTTAAAGACTGAACCGCTTGCACTCGAAATCGGTGAGCGCGTCGAGCGATTTGTACGCGAAGTCGTTGCCCCATATGAAAGGGATGCGAGATGCGATGCGCATGGTCCATCGGAAGAGCTAGCTAACGAACTGAAGGATCTGGCGCGAAAAGCCGGCGTGATGACGCCGCACATCTTACCGGACGGATCACATTTGTCTCAGCTCGGAACAGCGCATGTTCTCAAAAAATCAGGCTTGTCGCCGCTTGGAATGGTGGCTTGCAACACCGGGGCGCCGGATGAGGGCAATATGTTCTTGTTGGGCAAGGCTGGCAGTCCGGAGCAGAAGGCGCGGTATCTGGAGCCCATGGTCGCAGGTGAGGCCCGATCGGCATTCTTTATGACAGAACCGGATGGGGGAGCTGGCTCAGACCCTTCTATGATGAAGACCACCGCGGTTCAGGATGGTGATCACTGGGTCATAAACGGCCGGAAGATTTTTATTACTGGGGCCGATGGGGCCCGCGTGGGTATTGTAATGGCCAAGGCTGAGCAGGGCGCTTGTATGTTCCTTGTCGATTTGCCCGATCCAGCGATCAAGACTGATCGTGTTTTGGATTCGCTTGATAACTCGATGGTCGGCGGACATGCGGAAATCACGATTGACAATTTGCGCGTACCGTCCAGCCAGATGCTCGGCAACCCGGGTGATGGCTTTAAGCTGGCTCAGATCCGCCTAGCGCCGGCACGCCTTTCTCACTGTATGCGGTGGCTTGGATTGGCCGTCCGGGCCCAGGAAATTGCAACAGCCTATGCTTGTGAAAGAGAAGCATTCGGAAAGTTGTTGGTTGATCATGAGGGCGTCGGCTTCATGCTGGCTCAGAACCAGATTGATCTGCAACAGTCTGAACTCATGATTGATTGGTGCGCTGCGGCTCTCGACCGCGGTGAGAATGGGAATGTGGAGAGTTCCATGACAAAAGTAGCGGTCTCAGAGGCATTGTTCCGAGTCGCTGACAATTGCGTTCAGATTTTGGGTGGTCGCGGTGTGACGGGTGACACAATCGTGGAGAAACTCTTCCGCGAGATCCGCGCATTCCGCATTTATGATGGTCCGACAGAAGTTCACAAATGGTCGCTCGCAAAGAAGATTAAAAAGCAATATTTGAGTAACTTGTAAAATGACAGATGTAAGCCAGTTGGCAAATGCTGGGTTCACGCCCGTACGGACGGTTACAAATTTGATGAGGCAGCCCTCCAAACTTGGATGGCTGCCAATATTTCAGATTATTCCGGACAGCTTTCGGTGAGCCAGTTTCGCGGCGGTCAGTCGAATCCGACCGACATGCTCTCGACACCGTTTCTTTATGGCTGGCTTGACTTTCTAAAGTAGTTTGGCTCAGCCCTGAATAATTGTAACCCGTCGCGGCCTTTGAGACAGATTGGCTGACAAGTATGTTAAAGAGATCAAGCATAAGACACGCCGGAAATTTTCTGCTGAAGAAAATATCCAGATTGTGCCTGATGGGTCGCACGGGGAGAGTTCAATCTCAGGGCTAGGTCGTTCATGTTGGAGATTGAGAGTACATTCCCCAAGTCGCATTTATAGCGCGAACTTACAGCAGGAATGATAGAGTCTCATCCGAACTTCAGCGACGACAAATTGTTGACTCGAAGGCATCGACGACTTTAGATTCGGGCGGTGATGCGGCACGGGATATCCGCCAGCATCAGCGGCCGTTCTTGGCGCGAGCTACATGGTCAGTGACCATGCCCGCCGCAGCACCCCGGATTTCCATGAGGTCAACGTTTACATCCGGTGGCAAGTTGAGAACGGTGAGAAGCGCCTGTGTCATGGACTCTTGTGTCGCGGGGACACCGGCCATGGCGGCGTGCCCCGATTTTTGGATGCTTTTGAAAAATTCGTCTGCAACAACGGGGTCCCACACGTGTGCGCCGGTGCTTCCCTCGACGGCTCCTGAGCGAAGCACCGTCACTCGAATACCTTCTGCGCGCAACTCTTCGCGCATGGCAGCTGAGAACGTCTCCAATGCTGCTTTTGTTGATGCGTAGATCGACAGATATGGAAAGGGATTTCTTACAGATTCACTGGAGATCGAAACAAGCTGACCTTTCGATTTTTTTAGATGCGGAATAGCGGCGCGCGTAAGCCAGACCGGTCCAAAAACGTTGGTGGCAAAATGCTGCTCAATTTGTTTATCAGTTGCCGACTCCAGCTTGAAGGGATGAAAGATCGCCGCATTGTGCACAACTGCGTCGAGCTGGCCAAATACGGAGATACATTGCTCAACGGCATTTGTGACGTCTGCTGATGATGTTACATCGCAGGGAATGGCGAGAATATTAGGATCGCCCAGCGCCTTCAGTTCTTCAAGCTCGGGAGAGGCGCGCGCGATACAGGCAACGCGCGCGCCTTCCTTGCAAAGTCCTTCAACAAAGGCGCGGCCCATGCCTTTCGAGGCACCAGTCACAAGAACAACCATGTTCGAAAGGTTACTGGTCAAGAAAATATCATTCGCGTTATTCTTTTGAAGACTACCTCAGACCACAGAGGGACCTAAGCCGAAGCGAACATTTTCATGATCTCTCCCGAAGTGACTGGTTTGCGAGCGTTCTTAACAGCGTCCATACTTTCAGTTTTGAGACCTCCAAGGCCGGCTCGCGGGCTGACATCCACATGCTTTCCCAGTTCCCGTAGCGCCCCAACGGTACAATTCTCTTGCCCCCCCAGGCTTTCGAATGGAGAATAGCGTAGAAGATTCATCGCGTTCAGGTGAGTCACCTTGTTGATCAGCGTCTTGTCCATGCCATTGACGGAGGCCCACAAATATTCTGGCACATTGGGCCAGACTGTATCTGAGTGCGGATAATCACATTCGTAGAGAACCATGTCTTCGTTCAAGTACTCGATGTTCTTCAAACCGAACTGATCATCAATGAAACAAGTTGCGATGTGGCGCTTGAAGACGTCCGATGGCAGTTCACCGGAAAAGTCCGAGTATGTCCATTCATGATGGTGTTCATAGGTGAAATCTGCGCGTTCAAGGAAATAGGGAATCCATCCGATACCGCCCTCGGACAGAGCCATTCGTAGTTTTGGATGGCGCTTCCAGAACGAAGCAAAGAGCCAGTCAGCCGCTGAATTAACGATCGATATAGGCATGGTGGTGATCCACGCATCGATGGGAGATTCGCTTGATGCATGCGCCGCGCTTGCGCCGGTTCCAATATGACAGTTTAGGAGCATGTCGTGGTCACAACAGGCTTTCCAGAAGGGTTCCCAGAATTCGTTATGTAACGAAGGCAAGCCAATCAGGGCTGGATTATCGGAGAAGGAAATATTGTGAACACCATGGGCCGACATGCGTTTGATTTCCGCTAAAGTCGCCTTCATGTCCCAGACCGGGAGAATGATCATCGGGATGAGGCGGTTCTTGCCTTCATGGCACCATTCCAGAACATGCCAGTCATTCCAAGCTTGGATTGCGCGAAGGGCTTTGTCAGGATTCGCTTTTGCGTGAGCGACAAATGTGCCCCCTGCGAAACCGGGCATGGTAGGGAAATTCAAGGATCCGAGCACGCCATTGACGTTCATATCATCAACGCGTGCTTTGGGATCAAAGCAGCCCGGACGAAGTTGATCGAATCGTGTCGGCTCCATGCCGAATTCAGAGCGAGGGCGACCGACAACTGCATTCAGTCCGATTGTTGGAAAAATGGTGTCATTCCAGAGCCACACATCCTTTCCATCCTTGTCGATGATGCGCGGCGCCTCATCCTTATATTCAGCAGCATAGTGCCGAACGAAGGCTTCCGGAGGTTCGACCGCGTGATCGTCTACGCTGACGATAATCATGTCTTCCATTTTCATTCTGGCTATCCTGGCAATTTGGGAGTTACGCTTCATATTTGAGCCTAGTATGCATAAAAATTGACGAAGCGTCAATTTTTATTTGTCTAAAATTCCGTACCCTGTTTTGGATGCCTTAAGGAAAAAGTGGAATGATCTATTTTGTGAGTGTGGTTGTCAGACAATACGCCGTAGATTGAAGAATTTCCTCGAATTGAATCCGAGGAAAGGTGATATCGACTGGGCGGATGCTGCCATCCGCAAACACGGTGCCAGCGACAGACGCAATTCTTTCTAGCATAGCAATCAGGGAGCTGGCGACGGCATAGGCGTTTAGGTCGCCTGGAATCTTTCCAGCCGCCTGTCGGTCAACGACCATCACCTGAACGCGCTCAAGGATGGGTTGGACCGAACGCTGGCGAACATGGACAAATCGAATATCACCTTCTTCCGCGGACAAGTTCCGGATACGAAATAGGGTTCGGTTTTCCTGCCAGAAGGAAACATATGATTCGACTAGCTTTAGTGCCTGATCGCGAGCGTTGTTTTGGCTCCAGTCACCATCGAGCAAGCTCATGATGAGGGGCGTGCTTTGGGAAATATCCTCTACACCCGCCAAAACGACATCGGTGACGTCCTTGAAATAGGTGTAGAACGATGATGTGGACATGTCCGTTACACGGGAAATTTGCGCGACAGTTAGGTCGCGTAAGCGGGTGTCTTCCAGCAGCGCTTTTGTCGTTTCTATTATCTGGGCTCGTGTCTGAATACCTTTCAGACCTGCAGGTCGGGTATCACCACCCGCTGTGAATGCCAGTTTTTTCTTCGTCATGATGTCACGTAGCCATATCAGTTGTGTCTAAGCCTGTCGCAGCCAGATAACCAACTGCGTATGTCAGGAAGCATCATTCCGCTCTTGAGGCAGTCGTCAAGGCTGCCGTCACAGTATTTTCTGCCTGAGGGGCCTGGTTCGTTATAAAGATCGAAGACAGACCTGCCAAAACGCACAGCGCGGCAACGGTTGCGAACACGATCGTATACGCCGCCTCACTAGGAAACCGAACAGTGGCGTCTGTAGGGCTGATGACGTTATCGGTACTCAAGAGGATCGAGACGAATTGCGCGCCGGCCGCCATGAAGGCGGTTCTGACAACCGACAGCATGCCTGTCGCCTCACTGGTTCGCTCCATGGGAGCAGATTTGACAATAATGCCCGGCAGGCAAGCGTAGGCCATTGTTGTGGCAAATGCGATCGTAATGAGAGCGAGGAGAACCTGCATTGTGCTTTCATTAAAGATAAGCGCGCTCGCCCATCCGCCAGCGGTCAGAAAGAATGAGATGGTCAGGGCGGACCGATCGCCCATCCGCAACGCCATGAAACCAACAAGTGGGCCGGCTGCAAGGGCAATTAAGTTCGAGGGCAGCTTGGTGAGCGCAGCCTCTGTCGCGCTGACGCCGAGTCCAATTCCCGTCCACTCAGGTTGTTGAAGCAGTAGGGAAAAGACTTGGGTTATCTGTAGTGCGCCTAGCGCGAGAATCGCCATTCCAACATTTGCGATTAAGATGTTTCGATTAGAAAAAAGCCTGACATCCATCAAGGGAGACGGGTGGCGGAGGCTTTGTAAAATCCAGGCCACAAAAAATACCGCGCCGATGGCGAAGCTCCAAAGGACACCATTGCTGGTCCATCCCCAGCTCGATCCTTTAGAAACTGCAAGAAGGGTTAGAGCAATTCCGGGAACGAAAAGGATCCCACCTATGAAGTCTGGACGGTCGGAGGATTTAGGGCGGGTGCTGATTGGAATCAAAAAATAGGCAACAAGCACAGCAATGGCAGTCAGAATCGAGCTGGCGATAAATATAGCGCGCCAAGGAAAATTATCGACAATGAGCCCGCCGATCAGCAGTCCTGAAATCGTGCCAGCCCCGGCTGCAGAGGCCATGATGCCGACGCCAAGTGAAACGTACCTAGCAGGCAAGTGTTCTCTTATCAGTCCGAAGCAGAGTGGCAACAATGCGGCCGTCAGGCCCTGAATGCATCTGCCAATGAGTACCCATGAAAAATCTGTCGAAAGGGCACTTATAACAGACCCTACAAAGCCTGCGGACAAAAGGTAGATCATTATCTGCCGTCGCCCATACATATCCCCCAAACGCCCAATGAGCGCGGCCATGCCCGCTCCGATCAGAAGATAGCAGGTAATCAGCCAGCCAGCTGCCTGAGCATTGCCGAATTCCTCGACCAGTCTCGACATTGCTGCGAAGATCATCGAAGTTTCGAATGCCGCCGCGACCTCACAAACAATGAGCGCGGCAAAAAAGGTAATGATGAACCGTGTGTCTGTTCGCATTTTCTTATCTTTCAGAAGTGAAGCGGCTTTGTGATAACTGTTGCCGAACGCTCATTGCGCTGACGGTTAGGCATTTGCCTTATTGTCCTGTAAAATCATCCCGGCTGCATTTCTGGCCACGGCCATTGCCGGTGCATTCGTGTTTCCCGAGGGGAGCTCTGGAAAAATTGACGTGTCCACCACCCTCAAGCGATCTACCCCCCTTACGCGTGTGCGAGCATCGACGACAGCTTCCGTATCCGACCCCATTCTGCACGTGCCGGATACATGAAATGCGGTTCCGCCATTAGTCATAAAGCAATGATGAATTTCTTCATCTGTCGCGACGTGTGGGCCAGGGGACACTTCCTCTGTAACCAAAGACGAGAGGGGTGATTGAGCAGCAAGCTTGCGAATGAAACGAACCATTCCGATAGACGCCGCTCTATCCTCAGGGTGCTGAAGAAAATTTGCGACAATGCGAGGCGACGCATTTCGATCAGTTGTCGTAATCCGGACCTCGCCCTTTGATTTCGGATGCATATGATATCCGCCAATCGTGAATCCCGACTCGTCATCAAGCTTAAGTCCTTTTGCCGTATGGCCCATCGAATAGAAGCCAACGCCGATTTGACAATCAGGGCGAGAAAGCCCTTCCCTCGAACGGATGTAGCCGATCATCTCCTGAGCAGCGTGTGTCATCGGCCCGCGGCCAGCGAAGAAATACTGGAGGACATTGCCAAGCAGGCGTGGACCCTTGAATTCTTGATTCAAGCTGCCTGTCGTGCATTTGAATTTGCATTGCAAATAGAGATGCTCTCTCAGGTTCTGGCCAACTTGAGGGGAGTCGTGAATTACGGGAATACAGAGGTCGCGCAGCAGCGGCGCGGGGCCTATGCCAGACAATTGTAGAAGTTTTGGAGTTTCGATCGCACCAGCTGAGACGATGACTTCTCGGCTGGCATGGATTGTTTTTTCGCCGTCTGGCGCCAGAACACGAACGCCTGTTGCCGTCTTCCCGTCAAACAAAATTTGGAGCACTTGAGTTTCGGAGCATACATGCAGATTCTTGCGGGTCACGGCTGATCGAAGGAAAGCTTTCGATGCACTCTGTCTGCGGCCACGCCATATGTTTCTTGGTTGGTAACCCATGCTGCCATTTGGGTGTTCATTGGTGTCTTCGGCGGTAGGCACACCAAGATTTGTAGCCGCAGCTAGCACAGCATCCCCAAGATTTTTGCTGGCACCAGACGCATGATGAGCGCTGATCTTCAGTGGGCCGCCAACACCGCGGGATTCATTCTCACCCAATTCGTGGTCTTCAATGGCTCGTAGATGTGGAAGCATGTCATTCCAGCCCCAGCCTTCACAACCAGCTTCCTTCCAACGATCATAATCGGAAGGGAACCCGCGGACATATACCATCCCATTGATCGAGCTGGAGCCACCGATGGCGCGTCCCTTGAGCCACAAATCCGAACCATGATTACCGCCTTTGTCTGCGTTATAGGCATAGACATGCGGATTACCGGGCACCATCAGTTTGGCAAGTCCTCGCGGCATGTCGATAAACGGGCTGGTATCCTTCGGTCCGGCTTCAATGAGAGCGACGCTCAACGTTCCATCTTTCGAAAGCTCATCGGCCAGTACACAGCCTGCTGATCCGGCACCAATGATGACTATATCTGCTGTTTCAATCATGATTTTGTCCTCATTTTTTCGTTGTCAGCCTGCGTGGAAACCAATTGTTTTAAGGTAGGTGAACTCGTTCAGTCCCTCTTCGCCATATTCACGGCCATAGCCGGAGCGTTTGATGCCCCCAAAGGGAAAGGACGAGTTCATTTTTCCAGTTCCGCCATTGATGGACACGCCACCCGTCTGGATCTGCAAAGCCATTTCATAGGCCCGGCCTGAGTCGGCAGAATAAATAGCGCCTGACAAACCGAATTCGCTGTCATTGGCGAGCGCGATGGCTTCTTCATCCGTGTCATAGCCCATCACAACCCCAACGGGGCCGAAGACTTCCTCTTGAGCGATCCGGTGTGAATTTTGTACATCGTCGAAGAGGGTGGGCTTGTAGAAAAAGCCTTTCTCCATGTGCTCGGGGCGTTCGCCGCCTGTCACAAGCTTGGCTCCTTGATCCAGCGCAATGTCTACATAGTCTTCTGTTCTCTTTCGCTGTGCTTCACGGATGAGTGGCCCCATGGACACTGTCTCATCGCGAGGATCCCCGATCTTTATTTGCTCCGTCATCGCTTTCAGGGTTGCAACGTATTGCTGACGTACAGAATTGTGCACGATGTGACGGGTTAGAAGCGCGCAGCCTTGGCCCGCGTGAATGGTGAAGCCTGAAAGTCCGCTTTGGGCGGCAGCTGTCAAATTTGCATCAGGTCTGACAATCATGGCAGATTTCCCGCCGAGTTCCATGACGCATCGTTTGAGAGTAGGGGCTGTCTGAGCCTGAATTTTCGCGCCGACAAGGTCTGACCCAGTGAAATGAACGAGATCAACACGCTTGTCAGTCGTAAGAAGAGACCCGACCTCTACATCACCTGTTATGATGTTTAAGACGCCTTTGGGCAGCTCGACCTCATCTGCGATTTCGCCAAGAAGAAGGGCCTCCAGTGGCGTGTAAGGTGATGGTTTGAGTACAACTGAACACCCAACAGCCAGCGCGGGGATGACCTTTCCTATGTTGAGGAAGAGCGGGAAATTGTAAGGCGTGATGGCGGCGACAACCCCGATCGGCATTCGCACTTGAGCGCCTGCGCCGACCCAAGTTTGCCCGCTTGCTGTCATTGCTGTTTCTATGGGCAAAGGCGTGATGTGCGGCCGTGTGCAAATGTCCACATAATACTGGCCATGGCTTACAGGAATACCGAATTGAAGATGTTCAGCGATCATGCGAGTTGATCCAGCCTCTGCGACGATCAGTTCGATGAACTGGGCGGCGCGCGCCCGGACTCCATCCATGAAGGCCTGAAGCGTTTTTTGGCGAATTTTTACGTCGAAACCTCGCCATGGCCCATGGTCAAAGGCGTTGCGGGCCGCAGAAATTGCAGCTTCCGCTTCCGGAATTCCGCCAAGTGGAGACATGGCGATAACCTCTTCAGACGCAGGATTGATTACCGGTTCTGATTGAGCGGTCGTTACCCATTGCCCATCAATGTACAGGCCTTTTGGGGAAAATATTTGAGCCATGTTACTTCCTCGCAAGATGTCTTTTTTGTGCTTCAGTTGAAAAATAACTACTTAGCTATCTATATGGGTATTCTATGTGCAGAGTACGGATTAACCGGTTTTGAGTATCGGTTTGTTTTAGTCTTCTCGGGCGATTAGCATCGCGCCGGCAAGAAAACCTCCACCCATTCCGCAAGCCGCGAGCTTGGCGTTCGGTACCTGCCTATCTTCACCTTCGCCCCATAATTGTATGCAGGCTTCGTGGAGGTGCCCGAAACCGTGCAGGCGACCGGCTGAAAGTTGTCCGCCTCCTGTGTTTGTTGGCAGCTTCCCATCGAGCCGGGTCTGGCCGTCGCGAATAAAGCGCGCACCTTCTCCATGGGGACAAACGCCAAAGGCTTCGAGCCACAGGGGAACAAAGATGCTGAACCCATCATACACGGCGGCAACGTCAAGATCTGCAGGCGTGAAATCGGTATGGTTCCACAGTTCTGCGGCTGCATCATGCGATGCCATTGTCGTCAGATCGGCTCGTTGATCCCAGCTTTCGCGCCCCGTCAGTGCGGCACTCATGGCCTCAATTCTCAGCGGTGGTTTGCGAAGATCTCGCGCAGCATCAATGGCGGAGACAATGATAACGCAGGCGCCATCAATTGGAATGTCACAGTCGTACAGGCACAATGGATCTGAAATCATCCGAGCATTTAAATATTCCTCCATCTGAAGAGGCTTGTCCTTCAAGAGTGCTCTACTATTTTTAGCCGCATACTCCCTTTGCAAGACACATTGCGTGCCGATATCTTCCCGGGTCATTCCGAATTCATGCATATAGCGCGTCGCAAACATGGCGGACCAGTTGGCCGCAGAGAAGGCTCCCATCGGAATCAGCCAGGAAAACCAATTGTCGACGTGCGTGTCCGCGCCAGAGGCAATACTCGCCCGCTTCCCGGATGTTTGAGATGATGATTCCGTCAGGGCTCGAAACACCATTACATGCCGCGCTTGGCCGGTAGCAACCGCCATGGCAGCAACCATGATTGGTGCCATTTGCGCTGCCCCTTCCGGTACAGCGGAATGCCATCGTGTCTTCAATCCCAGCGCCTCACGCGCGTCCAGACATCCCAGCGGAGACATTCCAGGCGATTTGTCAGCCTTGCCTGGATAGGTCGTCAGCCCGTCGATATCATCTCGCTCCAGACCTGCATCGTCTAGGGCTTCTTTGAACGCTTCGACAAGATGACTGACAGCTGGTCGATGGGTCAACCGGCCGACTGACGACATTCCTATGCCCGTTATTGCAGCGCGTTTTTCAAGAAAGTTCATTCAGGTCTCCGGTTCTTTATAATGGTCGTATGGGGCAGGGCAGGCGCTCAATCAGATTCTCAGCCTGAATACAGGGATCGCTATGTCTTCCTTGACTTCGAAATCGACCTGTACGGGTGCCCCAATACGTAAATCTTCAGGTTGGCTTCCCACAATGCGGACTGTCAGGCGAACACCGGGCTGGTCATCAAGATCAATGATCGCAAGACTGTATGGCACTTCGAGTCCGGGCATCCATGGCTGCCTATTAACAGTGTACGAATAAATAGACCCGTTCCCACTTGCCTTATGCGGCTGGGTTTGTTCGCTCAGGCAGGAGGGGCAAACAAGTTGTGGCGGATGTATGCGGTGGTCACAGTCTGAGCATCGCATGATAAGCAAATCGCCAGATAAGCCTCCGGTCCAGAAAGCCGTGTTTTCGGGTGTAAGCTTTGGAAGTGGTGTGGTCATTGGTTCGTTCCAGTTTTTTGTTCGAAAACGATTTCGCCTTCGATAATTGTCATGGACACATTCTCGCTCGTCAGATCGCACAGGGCGGCGTCGAGAGGTTTTCGGAGAAGGCACAAGTCGGCTGGTGAACCGACATCAATTGTACGGGACGGCCCGCCTGGCACCTCGGGCATGCTGAGATACATGTTGAGCGCCTGTTCTGGTGTTACACTTTCTTTCGTGCCAAGCGCATTGCCTGCATCCGTTGTGCGATCAGCTGCCGTTCTGATTGCTACCCAAGGATCCAGTGGGCCATAGGGCGCATCCGAACTACCTGCCACGCCAATGTTGTAATCTATCAAACTTTTGCAGCGGTACAGGTCGTCTTGTGAACTTTGCTCGACATGTTGCAGATAGCGCTCGCCGCGAGACCAGACAAAGCCAGACTGGGTAACAACTGTGGTCTCAAGATCGCGTATGATCTCTAAGTACTCGAAGGGTATTATGCTGCCATGTTCAATGCGGTCACCGGGTAACGCGCCAGCCTGCTGCCAAGCTGCGATGGCCAGCGCCAGTTCGGCTTCGGTCACGCAATGTACGGCGACAGATCGGTTGCTAGCTCTGGCAAACTGGATTTTCTCCACGACAGCTTCAAGCGAAGGCAGATTGCGATCATCAAGGATTATTTTGATGGATGATATAGAAAATGTTTGGTCGTCCGGGGTGTCCAGTGCATCGCTGCTCATTAAGTGCAGCCTTTGCTTGAATTCCCCACGGCGCCGAGCGTTGGCCAATAGATCAGCCGTATCCTGACGAGTGGTGACGCTGGCGTCGGTCACACCCGTTACGCCATATGTTGCCAGTTCCGCGCTGAGGGCGAACAGGCAAGGTGTAAGGGAAGGAATGTGCTCCCCCAGAAAGGAATCCTCTCGCCATACTCTGCCTGTCAATTTTCCAGACGTATCGCTCTCGAACCCGTCAGGAAGTGTCAAACCGGATAATTGATCAAGCGCTAGAGTATTTAGGATCCATAAAGCTCCAGTTCTGTCTTTTAATCGGACAGGATGGTCCGGTGTGATCCTATCTAGCCAAACTCGATCGATACTGTGAAGGGCCGCTACGTCGAGGTTAACGCCCCGTGTCCATTCCGCTGGTTTCTTGGACGCCACCGTCCTTGATAACACCTCGCTCAACGCATGCTCCGAGCGAACGCAGTCGAGATCAAGCGATAGGTTGCGAGCCGCAGTCGCCAGCAAGTGAATATGGTGATCGTGAAGACCTGGTATTATGGCGCCTCCGCCCGCTTGTGCGATGTTCCCTATTTCTGGCAACTGCTCAGCGACCGCGGCGATTTTACCATCCTCGATTAGGATATCAATTATCCCTCTTCGCGAACAACTCGCCTGTCGGATAAGGAGAGGTTGAGCTTGTCTCATGATTGCGTCTTGACCGCGCGTATATTGGAGAGCTGATGATCAGACCAGTGACGAATTCCTGCCGCAGTTCGCGACAGAGCTGCATCCATAAGACAGGAGGTTCGCGATAAAACAGCGTCAATGGCTCCGATGGCGGCCGAGATGCCGGTCAGCGGGTCTGCAAGGGCATCTCCAAGGAAACTCGGCCGGTCCAACTCTGGGGACCAATTCACCAGACCGCCGCTGATCGCGGCATCGTCACCGAATCCGGTCCACTCTGATTCATTGCCGGTCCATCCATGTCCGGTGATGGCCACCCAGATGAGTTTTCTGTTTTGCTCAAACATGGTTGCGGGTTCGATGCCAAGCGGCTCAAACGCTCGAGGACGTGCATTGCTTATAACGATATCTGCTTGGCAAATTTCATGACGGAGTTGCTCTCTTCCTCGGGGGCTAGAGAAATTCAGCTGACAGAGTGTTTTAGCTCTGTTGAGTCTGCGGTTTAGTTCTGGCTGAAAAGCGGGCGTCGGATCTGGCCGATCCTGCGATTCGAGTTTGATAACATCTGCGCCGATGGCTGCGAGGATGGATCCGCAAAGCGGACCAGCCCACAAGCTGGAAATGTCGAGGACACGAATTGTCGAGCGGACTGCAGATGAGATAGGGCGAGGGTTCAGGACAAGGGGCAGGGGGGTAGAGGCCCGTCGTTCCGAGAGTAAACCAGCTGGCATTCCCAGCAAGCGAGCTCTGCTGACAAAGTCCGCTCCTGTTGTCCTCTTGGCGGCAGACTCGATCGCGGTCCAGTGCGGCGAGGTCAAGTTCTCCTCAATTAAGGCGGGGATCATGTCGATGTCGTCATTCCGAGCGAGATTCAAGGCAACCCAAGAGTCTGCGGTCTGTAGAAGACGACATGTGCGATTGGCTGAAATCAAGCCCGGTGGCTGAAGGGTTAGATCGCAGGACCGGTCGAGCGTATCAATCGGGTCGAGTAGGACTTCGCGACCAAGTTTTGCCGAAGCTTCTGCGAGCCGCCGGCAGAGATGGTTGATAGCGACCACCAAATTGTCTGACAGTCCTACGCGCATGACGAGCCCACAGTTCTGGCAAGGCCCCATGTTTCAATCTCAGAGATGCGGGTTCGACGACCACGTAAGGCCAGATATGCGGTGCGATGACGCCCGATAGCCCGCGAAAGAGTTGCCGTGCCGCCGGCTCCAGGTATCAACCCCATGCGTAGTTCAGGAAGCTGAATAAAAGTGCCTGGTGCGGCTAGCCTTGTCTTGGCGGCGGCCGGGATTTCGATGCCTGCGCCGATGCACGCGCCATGCAGGTGTACCTCGATACGCTCACCAAGTTCATGGATCAAGCGGGCCAAGGATCTTTGAGTTCTGATCGTGTGCGCTAAAGCGAGATCTTCGGCGCGGCCAAACTCTCCGAGGGCCCCACCGGTTGAAAAACATGAGCCTCGGCCCTTGATGATAACACAGGGGCACGTCGGGTCGTCTAATGTTGCAGCGAGGGCCTCGAACAAGGCGTCTCGCATGTGATGGCTCATGGCATTTCGGGATCGAGCGGCATTGAGTTCGATCGTTACCAGTTGATGGGTTCGGCTTACATCTATGGGTTTCGTCTGTTTGTCAGTCTGATTGCACAGACTTACGGGAGGCTGTGCGTTGCGCCATCGTGAAAATTCTGCACCCCCGAGAAGCATGGAGTATGCGAGAGACTCAATCTCAAGAGCGTCTGAAAATGGCAAGTGCTCTGCGAGACGTAGAACCCGGCAAAGTGCCGTCGCGGCCAAAGGAGAATTGGAAGCCTGGCGCCTCATGTCCTCAGCCACGTCCCATATCCAGTCTTGTCTAATAAAGACAGCATGACGCGGGTCGCCAGAGTGCGACGACAAAATTACATCGAATGCTTGTGCCGCTTCCGCAGTGCAAGTTCCTGAGCTGTCGACGCCGATCAGAATGCAAGAAGACCTGTTTCGCAGTGCGATCGCTTTGCGAAGCGCATGGCTATCTCCCATGTCAACAATCAGACAAGGCGTGGAGCCGATGGGGGAAAACTGCAATTCCTCCAAATGATCGTAGTGATCGGCAAGAGAGAAAGTTGAATGACTAATTCGACAATTCCTCTTTGAGAAGCCGGCGAAGCAATTTTCCAGTTTCATTATAGGGAAGTTCGTCGCGGAACTCCCAAAATTCGGGTGTCTTTGTCGACCTGAGCCGCGTCTTGACCCACACGGCGAGGTCTTCCTCGCTAACATTAGCCGTGTTTGGCACAATTACCGCGCCGATTTTTTCGCCCCACTGGGCATCTGGAAGTCCAATAACGGCAACATCCTTTACCAACGTGTGCTGGCGTAAGACATCTTCGATCTCACCAGGAGAAATGTTTTCTCCCCCTCGCACGATGACATCATCGAGCCGACCATCAAGATATAGATACCCATCATCGTCGAGCCACCCCGCATCGTTGGTGGGAAACCATCCATCTGCTGAGATGACTTTCTTTTGCAAATATTCGCCAGCAACCTGCTCGCCGCGCACACAAATCTCTCCCCATTTTCCTGCCATGAGGGGGTTCCCGTTTTCGTCAGCAATTTTCAGCTCCAACCCGGGAATGGGTCGACCAACTGAGTTAAGCCGTTCGCGTATACGTGCGTCGTCAGATGCGATTGCTAGTCGATGGTCATCTGGACCTAGTACAGAAACTGTCGAGCTTGTTTCGGTCAGGCCATAAGCGTTGACGAAAGCAACATGCGGAAGACATTTGAGCGCCCGTTCGATGACGGGCAGGGGCATCTTTCCTCCGCCATAAGACAGTGCCTTCAGTTGTGGCAAGGACGTTTTGCGTTCGGCGATAACGTCAAGAATACGATTAAGCATCGTCGGGACGACCATCGCATGGCTGATCTTCTCCCTTTCAACTGTTTCGACCCAGTCTTCAGGACTAAATGCAGAGAGGTAGAATATCCGGCGACCGGAATAAATTCCGGTCAGAACTGCGGAAACTCCGGCGATATGATAGGGCGGAACACTTACTAGAGACGCGTCTGTTTCGTCAGCATTCATGAACTCGACTGTCGAAAGGACATAAGATGTAAGATTATGATGTTTGAGTACGGCGGTTTTAGGTTCGCCAGTTGTTCCACTGGTAAATAGTAATAGAGCTATTTCATTCTCGCGCTCGGGAATTTCCGACGCTTGCAAGCTAGCATCCAGGCACAGGGCTTCGAATTTGCTTCTCGAAAGTATGCTAACGTTTGGGGGCGGAGTGATGCGAGTAATCATATCGTCGTCGATCACCGCGGTGGCAGGCGCCGAGAGAGCCAAGAGCCGGTTAAGGTCAGCGTCTGGCAAGCGGTAGTTTAGCGGAGTAATTGGTTTTCCTGCGCGAGCGCTCGCGAAGATCAAGGCGGGAAACGCCCATCCATTTAGGCCGATGAAAACCGTTTTTTCGGCGGGTTGGGACGCCAACCAGGCAGCCCCTGCCTTTGCGCGCATTTCAAGTCCCGCATAGGAGAGTGATTGCTTTAAACTACCGAGAGCTACTCGTTCGGGCGCGCTGGTTGCCGCCATTTCGAGAAGGAGTGATACTTTCATCGTCGGTTTCCTGTTATATAAATTTTGACGTTTCAGTCACTGGCTGGCAAAGCTTTGGCTTCCTTCAGCTGCATCGGGCGAGCGTCGACGGATAATGAACCTTTGCCAGGTTTGGCACCAAGAACTTCTAGGCCGGTTTCCGCATCGATATATCGCTTACCCACGGAAACGCCGACATCATTCCCGGTGATTGTTACGCTCGCTGTTACCTCTGGAGTTGGCTCATCCGGTGCAATCATTTTTAGACCGCCACAAGCAAGCGTGACGTCTTGCGGTGCTGTACGAACGACAATTACTTCTGCGGAGCAGACGGCGCTCTTCCAACGTGATCCAGGTTTAAAAATCATTGTGAAGTATGTCCTTTGAAAAATATTTGGAGGGCAACGCAGCCCATCAAGAGATTGCGCCGCGGGCCTTGAGCGAATCAATTTCTTCCCAGTCCAGCCCCAGCTCCATAAGAAACAATTCTGTGTGCTCGGAAGCTTCGGGAGAACGCGTGTTTTTGACCGGCTCGTGATCAAACTGAACTGGGTTCGCAACCAGCTTGATCGGTGCTCCGCCATCTGCCGACTCAACCTCGAAAATCATGTTGTTTGCCAGCACTTGCTCATCAAGGCTTACTTCGTACACATCCTGATAAGGTGCCCATTGCCCCTTCATTGTTTTGAGGCGATCAATCCAGTATGCGAGAGGCTGGCTCTTGAATGCTTCAGCTACGAGTACATGAGCCTCCTTGGCGTTTTCCATGATCGAGGTGTCAGTCGAGAAGCGCTCGTCATCAGATTTTTCTGGTATACCGAGATGCTCAAACGTATCGCGAATGTGTGGGCCTGGCGTAAGGATTGTCAGGTTAATGTGCTTTCCGTCAGAAGTATCAAAAACGCCAACAAACGGATTTGATCCGACAGTGACATTTCCGGGCATCGCGTTGGAGAACGGGTCCTGTTTCAGCTCCATTGCAACGTCTATGCTGCAGGCAGCAGCCCAAACACCTGAAGACAATAGAGAGACATCGACCTCGGTCGCCTTACCCGTTCTTTCCCGATGGAACAGCGCTGCTGCAATTCCGCCAGCGATATTCATCCCGCCAATTGTATCCCCATAGGCCGGTCCAGGTTGGGTCAGTGGCCCGTCAAGCTCTTTGGGTGTCACTAGCTTTGCTGATCCTGCCCGCGCCCAAAATGCGGTCGAATCAAAACCGCCTTTTTCGCGGTCTGGTCCCTTGTCCCCAAAGGCGCTGCCGCGGACATAAACGATATCAGGATTGGCCGCACGGATTTGCTCAACGTCGATCTTGAGCTTCTGACGTTGTGATGGAAGATAGTTAGTCAGAAAAACGTCGCAGGTTTTGGCTATTTCGTAGATCAGGGCCTGGCCTTCTGGTTTTGAGATGTCGATGCCGACGCTTCGCTTGCCTCGGTTAGGGTGTTGCATGAGCGAAGAACGCTGAGGGTTTACGGCAAGTCTCTGCAACATCTGGATCCCGCGTTGCGCATCACCGCGCACGGGGTGTTCAATCTTGATGACATCCGCGCCCCAATCGGCAAGTACCCCGCCGGCCGCAGGGACAAACGTAAATTGAGCAACTTCGAGGATCCTGATGCCCTCCATCACTTTCGACATTACCTTGATTTCCTCTGCTCTATTTATTGAATGATACGCGACTGATAAAATTCATTGCGAGATTTTGATCGGCACAAAGTGCGCAACATCTGCTATTTATAATACCAATTTGACGATGCGTCAAATGTTGATTTAGCAGCCAGCTTTCCCCAAATTTTTAGTCTTAAGAGGTAGATGCCGGGTGATAGAAAATCGGGATATTTTTAGGCGCTAACCGAATGCGCGGTGTGCCGAAACGTAGAAAGCTGACTGCTGCTTTCCAGGAGGACAAGGCTCACCCACGGTTCCGGGCAAGC
Source organism: Hyphomonas sp. (assembly GCA_033851975.1). Lineage (GTDB taxonomy): Bacteria > Pseudomonadota > Alphaproteobacteria > Caulobacterales > Hyphomonadaceae > Hyphomonas. Next base: position 741,830 of record JAWSVJ010000002.1, read on the forward strand.
CTTGAAGTCTGTCTCTGCGTTACGACGCTACTATTGTTCGCTAAAGGATGTTCTGAGAAGTCTAAGAGGTGGATGTCATCAAGCAAATAAAAATTCGGGTACGTCCACAATACGAGACCGCAGGAATTCGCCGACTGCCTTGCCAATCTGATCAAGTTCGACGTTTCCTGTTCCGCTCTGGCCGAAATATCCGTTTAAAATAAAATTCAGTCCGCCGAGATTGTGAAGAGGATAGCGTTCGATCGTGACGGTGTCGGGTAGGGCCAGCAACTGGCGAAGACGTTCTTCGGTCAGGAATATATCGAGCCATTCGAGATGGTCCGATTGGCGGACCCATACGCCTAGATTCGCATTTGCGCCCTTGTCACCCGACCGAGCGTGAATCAGCTCTCCAAGTTGCCGTTTTTCAGTCGCTCCGTCCTCAGAAATGTTCGACCCAAGTGTAGGGGACTTGGTTATCAGCTTTTGACCGCTGAAGGGGTGCATGGGCGAAGGCTCCACATCAATAATTTGACCTGATTGAAGGACGACTTCATGGCTGACATCCCGTTGATTGATGAGGCCGGGCCAGAATTCAACGCGTGGCGGCAACGCATTCAAGGCTTCGCCGTGAAAACCCGGCATGCCACCAAGTCCGAAAGAGGAGAATCCTGACATGAATGTCACTAGGTCTGATTTGCTCTTTGCAGCGGCGGCTACTCTCAGTGTTACTGTCGCAGCGGCTTGTGTCGCGGGGTCGATCTCAGGCGCTCCGAGTCTGTCAAAATGATAGGAATCCAAATCAACTGTTTTTGCGATAGAGCCCATTTGACGGCGCATCCAATTTACTTTTTCCTGCCAGTTGATACCCGTTACATAGGCAAAGAGAACAGTGCGATATCCGTTGTGATAAAGGCATGAAACCTTCGTTGTTGTCGGTGGTGGTGACCCCTTTACACCTGAGATTAAGACCTTGTTAGGCCCCGTTTGGGTGAGGGTTATCGTGTCAAAATGAACAATCACGTCGGGGTTGAGATAGCACGGTCCCTGAATTTCGTAATTCAGCTGGGCTGTAACTGTGTCGACTGTAACGATCCCTTCGTCGCCGGGGCGCTTGGTAATCAGTGCTCGGCCATCTTCGGAAATTTCGGCGATTGGAAAACCGAGACGTTCGTTTGGGGCGAAGCTAGTAAAACCGGAGAAATTGCCACCCATAGCTTGTGGACCACATTCAATGACGTGCCCAGCGGTGCAAGCTGAAGCAATTCGGTCCCAGTCATCCCGTTTCCAATCATGCCACCAGGCTGCCGGACCTACCACGAGCGAGGCATCGGTAACGCGGCCGCAGATGACTATGTCTGCACCTTTGTTCAAGGCTTCCGCGATCCCCCAGCCCCCGAGATAGGCGTTCGCGGCGACGATGCTAGATGCCTTGTCGGCTAGCGCTTTTCCAGTGTCCATGTTGTGCAACTGGCCTTCGTCAACAAGCTCAGTCAGGCGCGGAATCAGATTGTCTCCTCGGATATACGCTACCGACAGATTGAGGTTTTTGTCGGCGATGATTGACTGAATTTTACTGGACATGCCTTCAGGATTGAAGGCGCCTGCATTGACGACGATTTTGGGCCCGCGGTCGGCAATGATTTCGAGTTCCGGTTCCAGCTGTTTCAAGAAGACACCGGCCGACCAGCTCTGGATTCCATCTGGCCTACCAGAACTGATGAACCCTTCAGCGACTTTACCCATTGTCATTTCTGCAAGAAAGTCACCGATGATGACATCGACCTTTTCACCGCGCACACAGTCTCGGAAGGCGCCGAAGTAGTCGCCGAGCGCTCCTGAAAAATTTGCGATTCGTATGTCACGCTTCATGGTTTTATCCACTTATATGACTAAGTAATATGAGCAAGCGCTTGTGAGCACGCAAGTCTAGTCAGGCGAAGTTTTTAGGGCAGGTGCGGCGAGTCAGTAGAAATTTCTGAGGAGAGTGCATTTTAGTTTGGGCTTGTACCTGAATACGCGCCGCTCAGTGAACTTCAACTGTGCTGCACAAAATCGGCCTGCTGTTTTTGCACAGACACTCTGATGTTGCGAAAGCAATTGCGTACATAAAAAAGTCCCCCGGACTGTTGGGCCGGGGGACAAGGAAGCGCTATAAAATTATTGCGCTTGGAGGACTGTATTTGGTTTGCTTGTTAAGGGCGTGCACCCCATCAAGCAGTCGGTGCAGCTATCTTTCGCCACCGAAGCGTTTTTTTAGCTCGATACCAAAAGTCATGGGCTGTCCCGGGTAGCCTAGATTCCACCCAAGACTGTTGGAGAAATCAACGGCCCCGACGATGTATTCTTCATCTGTCAGGTTAGAGCCATAGACCGCAATGGTTGAATTCCACGCATCAACATCAAAACTCAAGCGAGCGCTAAGTAATCCAAAACCTTCTTGTGCGGTGTCAGAAAAATTCTGGGCCGCTGGAACGAAAACTTGGTCATCACGCCAGGAATAGTTTGTGCTGGCGGTAAACTGACCAAAGGATACTGGCTTTGAATAACGTGCGCCTATTCCGTAGGTCCATTCCGGAATTTGGAACACCTCATCAGAGCGATCACCGGTCGCGTCTTCAAAGTCATCATAACTTGCGTCCACGTAGCCAACTGTACCGGTTAGCCCTAGCTCTGGTGTTACAGACCACTGTGATTCTATTTCAAATCCTTTGATGGTTGCAGCTGCGGCGTTCTGTACGCTGGATACAACTGTGCCAGATGGCGTGGCAAACACAATACTTCTCTGAATTTCTTCATAATCGGAATAGTATCCAGACACGTTGAAGCGGAAGCGACCGTCAGCGGTTTCTGACTTAACGCCGATTTCATAATCAGTCACGGTTTCAGGCTCGAAGGCTTCGAAGCTCTCGGCTGTTCCTGCTCCGCGAATGTTCTGGCCGCCGCCCCGGAAACCCCGCGCTGTCTTCACATAAGCGAGGACGTTGTCAGATACGGCATAGTCAAGGCTCAGCAGGTATGACCAGTCGGAGAATTTATCTTCAATCGTGGCGGCGCAGACTCCCGGTGTATCCAACAGGGCAGCAGGAATTGAGCAAACAATTGCGCCATCGGGTCCAGAACTATTCTTGGAAACGAGGCTCTTCGTTTCTTCAGTCCACCGAAGGCCGGCAGTCAAATCCAGCCGATCATTTAGTTCGTATCCTAATTGTGCGTAGGCGGCGATACTTTCGTTTGTCACATCTCCGCGCTGGCGATTGGGGTTCGTAGGGTTAATCGCCGCGAGTGCAAATGTGGTTGAGCCGTCAATACCTTCTTCATTGCTTGCATACGCGCCGAAAATCGTATCGAGTCGGTCTCCCACATAAGAAAGCTGTAACTCCTCGCTCCAAAACTCTGATGTCGTGCTCAGTGTTGGGTGAAGAAGCGCAAATGGGGTTGCATCCAAATCCAGAGCATTTGATCTGTCGAGATCGCGATACCCTGTTGTCGACTTGATACTCCAATCTTCATTGAGATCGTAGGTAATGTTCAAGGCAACGGTATTGTTTTTAATTTTGGAGAACTGTCCGAAGGTGGCATTGGAATCGTAAAAATCACCATTCAGGTTTTGCGGCTGGGAGTCGGCCCAGATTTGCTGCGCCTGGCCGAATGCGCCAAGCAAAAGCCCCTGATTGGCGGGGTCGGTTGGGTTAAATGTGAGTAGTCCACTTTCCGCAGCAATAGCAAATAATGCGCTTGTTGGTGCGATCAAGCCTGCGCTTGGCGGAAAGCCATTCAAGGTAAGAATGCGGCTGGAGGGGCCTGTATTATCGATATCCGTATAGTCGACGGTTAGATCGGCCGTCAGATTAGAGGTTGGCTCCCATAGAAGTCGACCGCGATAATACTGCATATCGAGACTACCGAGATCATCTCCAGAGCCGTCGGAGCCTAGCTCGCCGCGCTGCGAATTGCGGGCCAGCAAGCGGACGCCCAACTGGTCTTCGATAATTGGTAGATTGAATACACCTTGTAGGTCTGTAGCCGAATAATTTCCAAACTGACCACTTACATACCCACCGATTTCCGAAAGATCGGGGGCCCGAGTGATGATGGCTACTGCGCCGCCGGTTGTGTTGCGCCCGTATAGCGTGCCTTGAGGTCCTTTGAGAACTTCGGCCCGTTCTATATCGACCAAGGATGGCGCAAGGCCGAAAGTCCGTGGAATGTTAACGTTATCGATGTATAGGCCCACTGAAGAATCCGTGGTTAGCAAAATATCTGCTTGTGATTGCCCTCGAACGCTCAGCAGCAGAGATGATGGCTCGGCCGCAGCCTGGCTTACTGCAAGTCCAGGGACAAATCGTTGAAGATCTTTAAAGTCAGTTACGTTGGCTTCAATGAGCGCATCTCCGGACAGTACAGATACTGCCACAGGAATATCTTGCAGGTCTTCCTCAACCTTACGGGCCGTAACCACGACTCGTTTCTGAACTAATTCTTTGTCTTGATCTGCTGTCGTTGCAGGCTCTTGCGCCATTGCATGCGAAAGGCTGAGAGCCAGTGCGAGTGTCGATACACAGGCTGTGCGTGATCCAAATTTCATTGTATGTTCCTCCCAAAAACGCAGTTATTGACGATGCGTCAAATTTAGGTTTGCAGTAGAAGTGGCACCTAGTCAACTATGTTCGTAGATTTGTGGTGCCATGTTGCATTTTCGATACAGCATCGCCCTTTGCGGATATCGTTCGCCAACCCGTTTGATTGGCTCTTGGTGAAATGGGATTTAGTGGCGCTGGGGAGTATTCCTGGTAGGTGCATGCGAAGAGTAGGTTATCCGCACACTGAACTCACCGTCTGGTATCCGAGGGGGCGTCCGTCAAAAATGAATTCGACTCAACGCGCGCTCACGAAACGTCTGTGTTTTCTGGGTGGCGTGTGTTTAGTTGTGCATGAGAACTTTGGTGATCCGCTAACTGATCGAAGGGGCGGTGAGGTCCAATATTGGACGGTCGACGCAGGCGATCCGCAATACTAACTCGATCAAGACCGGACGCTCAAAACGTAGTTTTGAGCGTGTTCTCAGTATCTGATGCGCACACGATAGAGTGCAAACTCTACGCGATGACGCGACGCGAGAAGTCACTCAAGATGGGAGACAAGTAGAGCCATTCCCAGTCGACCATACCTTTTTTGATCCGATTTTTCAGTGTGAGGCCCACAGAAATCTCTTTGCGGACCACGTATCGCGGCAGTAATTTTTCTGCAAACCGCGGCGAGGGTATGTCCGTCGTCCGGTAATTAGAGGCAGATGACATCTTGGCTAAGTGAAGGTTTGGCTTGACCAAAATCGAGAGGTGCCAATATCTCTGAACGTCTGGTGTCAAAGAGTCTCTACTATTTTGATGGCGAACAATCGTGGGGTCATTTCATTTGGTTGGCGGCAAGCACTGATGGCTTGCCGCTTTGTATTTCCCGGCGAGGCTTGTAGCCCAAACACGCAATCAGTCCGTCAAGCCAGACCAACCGTGTTAGTTACTTGCCGATAAATACGGCTTTCCGTTTGTTGAGGAATGCGTTGATACCTTCTTGAGCATCGACTGTTCGTGCTGAGTCCGCTATGGCGCGGGATTCGAGTTCCATTTGTGTCTCGATATTGTTTGTGGATGAGGTCGCCAATAGTGCCTTAACTCTACCGAAGGCGGCTGTCGGACCTGACGCAAATTGTGCGGCGAGTTCAGATGTTCGTGCGGCGAGATTCGCTATGGGTACCACTTCATTCGCAAGCCCCCAATCGAGAGCTTCAATGGCCGAAAGGCGGCGATTGGTTAGCATCAATTCGCGGGTGCGGCCGGGCCCGATGCGACGCGGTAACACCCAAGTGCTGGAACCATCCGGTGAGAGGCCTGCAGCGGTGTATGCCGCTGTGAAATTGGCCTTGTCGGAGGATATAAGATGGTCGCAGCACGCAGCGAGCGAGAGGCCAGCACCAGCGGCCGGGCCATTGATTGCGGCGATAACGGGTTGGCGCATTCGAGTGATACGGGAAACAGCGGCGTGCAAATGTAGCGTGAGTTGTTTGAGGTAAAACGGTAAGCGCTCCAAATCGCCGGCAAACGCGGCGAGGTCTCCTCCTGCAGAGAAGAAACGTCCGTTTCCAGTGAGGACAACACATCGAACATCTGAGGACTCGTCACATTCGAGGAGGGCTTCAGCGAGTTCTCGGAGTAAATCGAGGTTCATTGCATTCGCGGCATCTGGACGATTGAGGGTGATCTTGGCCACGCCGTCGGAAATTTCGAGTAAAACGTTTTCGTAAGGCATGGCCAGTCTCTCTTTATATCTAAAGGCGTTCAATGATGATGGCGGGTGCCATGCCGCCTGCGGCGCACATCGTAACGAGGCCGTACCGACCGTTTGTGCGTTCAAGTTCGTCGAGGGCTGTACCGATCAGCATAGCACCGGTCGCGCCGATGGGATGGCCGAGGGCCATGGCACCGCCATTGATATTTACCTTTTCGCGGTCGAGCTTTAGATCACGGATGAATTTTTCCGCGACGACGGCGAAGGCTTCGTTGATTTCCCAAACATCAATATCCTTGACGGTTAGGCTGGCTTTTTTCAAAACTTTGTTTGCTGCGGGCACTGGCGCGTTAAGCATGAGTGTCGGGCAATCGCCCATATTGGCTACGGCGACGATGCGGGCGCGGGGTGTCCAGTTTTGTGTCTTTGCGTATTGAGGAGACGCTAGCAAAATTGCGGCTGATCCGTCGACCACCCCCGATGAGTTACCGGCGTGGTGGATATGTTCAATTTTAACGTCTGGATACACTTTGTTGATGAGGGAGCGATATGTGATTCCGTCTTCGTTTATTGGAAGGTCTGCGATCATGGCGAATGAAGGCTTTAGAGACGCTAGAGTATCGGGCGTCGTTTGGGGACGCGGAAATTCTTCTTGGGCGAGAGCGACGGAGCCATCTTCATTGTGAACGGTCACGAGTGACTTCGAAAAGCGGCCCTCAGCGATTGCACGGGCAGCGCGACGTTGGCTTTCAACAGCTAGCGCTTCAGTGGCTTCGCGTGAGATGCCTTCGATAGATGCGATAGCATCGGCGCATATCCCTTGGTTTGACTGCGGATGGATTTCACGCAGCGCGGGATTGTCACGATCCATAAGAGGAAGTGTTTTTCCGTCGCCCAGCGTGGACGTGTAACTCATCATGTCCGTCCCGCCGGAAATGACCAAATCTTCCATGCCCGACATAATCTGACCGGCGGCGAACGCCGTGGTTGTGATGCCTGATCCACAAAAGCGATCAAGTGTGACGCCGGATGCTTTTGTATCATAGCCTGCAAGAAGGGCAGACATGCGGCCCAAGTCAGAGCCTTGCTTGCTAACTTGTGTTGCGCAGCCCCAGATGATGTCATCAACTTCCTCGGTTTTTAGGTCGTTGCGATCTCTAAGAGCGCGCAGGACTGTCGCGCCGAGATGCTGCGGGTGAAGGTGAGCGAGGGCGCCTTTGCCCACCTTGCCAATGCCGCGAGGGGTGCGGACTGCGTCTATGATGTAGGCATCGGCCATGAAATTCTCCTGAAATATGTGTGTGTTCAATAAGGGATAGTGATTTGGTAGGCAACCTAGTTAAATAGATGAGGTTTAGTTCAGACACCTGCTAGCGCGTGGTGTATCCTTGTTTTGTCCCCATGAGTGCGCCGCGATCCACTTGGGCGGTGCCGACCGGATTACCGATTTGACAATATTTTAGCGCGGTACGCAGGGCGACTGATCGTGGCATATCTAGTGATTCCCATATCGCCTTAACGGTGCCTGCGGTCGCTGCCGGAGGCTTCGCGGCAATTAGTTGAGCAAGGGCGTGGGCGCGATCCCAAAGCGACTCATTGCTAGTGATTTCCGTTACAAGGCCAAGGCGCAGGGCTGTTGTGGCGGAGATGCGTTCATCATTCCCGAGTAGTGCCATGCGCAAGACGTCTCCCAGTGGCATACGGTAGGTCGCACCAATCGGTTCAAGGGCAGCTGTCATGCCGTAGGTGACGTGTGGGTCAAAGAACGTCGCATCCTCTGAGCAGATGACAATATCAGCCTCGTTGATCCAATAAAATGCGCCACCTGCCGCCATGCCGTGTACTGCGCAGACAACAGGCTTCCAGCAGCGATTGGATTTTGGGCCGAGCTTTTCCCCGGGGTCTTCTGCCGTCCAGATATCGTCATGCATGACTGAGCCGCCGGGTTGCATCGCAGCCTTAACGTCGACTCCGGTGGAAAAAGCCCGTCCCGGGGCGGCCCGTATAACGGCGCAGTGGATGCTCTCTGTCTCTGCGATGAAACGCCAGGCCTTCTCGCACTCTTCCATCATTTGCCGCGTGAATGAGTTCATCGCTTCTGGGCGGTTCAAGGTTATAGTGGCGATATGGTCGACGACTTCGACAAGGATGGTCTGATAAGACATGGCTTTCCTTCCTGACTGGAAATTATTTCCGTCGATAATTGACGGCAAGATTATTGCTCTTGTTGATTGACCTAGTTATATAAGTTGATAGTGTTACGCAAATGAAAAACGGGGCAGGAACTTCATGAATTTCGATCTTTCCGATGAGCAGAAAATGCTGGCTGAGCAAGCGCGCGGCCTGTTGGCGGAGCGGGCACCCTACGACCGATTGCGCGAGCTTGTCGATTCAGGCGCTGAGTGGGACGAGCCATTGTGGCGAGAACTCGCCGAGTTGGGTTTTCTTGGAGCCCGTATTCCGGAGGAGTTTGGAGGGCTTGGGCTCTCTGATTTGGATCTTGGAGTGATCAGCGAAGAGTTGGGGAGAGCGAATAGCGCTGTGCCATTTTTCTCTTCTATCGTGTGCGCTGCGGATGCTTTGGCATCTGCGGGCAGCGCCGCCCAAAAAGCTACTTGGCTTCCATTGGTGGCGAGTGGCGAGCTTGTTGCTTGTTTTGCCAGTGCGGAGGGTGTCGCTGGCTGGCGGCCGACATCGCCGACGGTTAAACTAGAGGCCGGAAAAATCACGGGCTGCAAAATGCCGGTTGCAGATGCCGGTATTGCGGGAGTGGCCATTGTCGTTTGCGAGTATGACGGACAAGAGAGTTTGGCCTTGGTTGAGCTGTCGCAACCGAACGTTATACGTACGAAACTCGACAGTTTTGATGAGTTGCGCGCCCACTACCAGATTGAGTTTACTGGTGCGGACGCTGAGGTGCTGGACGGTGCCACTGCTGAATTGATAAACGCAGTTATGAATCGCGCAGCGGTACAGGCGGCATTTGAGGCGGTCGGGTCAGCTGAAGCGTGTGTACATATGGCGCGAGACTATACTATTGAGCGCCAGATGTTTGGTCGGCCACTCGCCAGTTATCAAGCGGTGAAGCACAAATTGGCGGATATTTTGATGGCGACTGAGTTGGCGCGGTCGAATGCGTATTTTGCTGGATGGGCTGCTGGCGATTCACCAGGTGAGTTGTCATTGGCTGCCGCGGCCGCTCGTTTGAGCGCAACTGAAGCGCTCGGCGCCGCCGCGAGGGAGAACCTCCAGTTGCATGGCGGTATCGGTTATACGTTTGAGGCCAATTGTCATTTTTATTATCGGCGAGAGCGGACCTTGGCGTTGACGATGGGGCCTAAGAGTTACTGGGCCGGTCAGTTGATTGAAGAAGTTAGAGCTATGGACTCAGAGGTAGCGTAGAAAATGGACTTTAACGACACAAAAGAAGAAGCAGCGTTCCGGGCGGAAGTTAAGGATTGGCTAGCGGCGCATGCTCCCAAGCATGTGATCTCACCCGGGCAGGAATTGTCTGATGTGGAGCAGGTTGCGCGGGGAAAAGCGTGGCAGCGCGAAAAATATGATGGCGGTTACGCCGGAATAACGCTGCCTAAATCGCTAGGTGGCCGAGGTGGTACCATCATTGATTCAGTCGTTTTTGACGAGGAAGAGGGGCGTTTTGACCTGCCGAAGGGGCCGTACATTGGCATCGGGCTCGGGATGGCGCTTCCTGTTATTGGAAAGCACGGTACGCCTGAGCAGATAGAGAAATTTGTCGATGCGACCCTTAAGGGCGAGCTGACATGGTGCCAGTTATTCTCAGAGCCTTCTGCTGGGTCTGATCTGGCTGCTGTACGTACGCGCGCCGTGAAGGATGGTGAGCAATGGGTCGTCAACGGACAAAAAGTTTGGTCGAGTTGGGCTCATCATTCCGACTGGGGCATTCTTGTGGTGAGGACAGACCCGGGCGTCGTGAAGCATAAGGGGTTAAGCTTTTTTGTGGTCGATATGAAGTCGCCGGGTGTCGAGGTGCGACCCATTAGGCAGATTTCGGGCGCGTCAGATTTTAATGAGACGTTCTTGACGGATGTGCGGATACCCGATGGCAATATGCTCGGCGCCGCTGGTGACGGCTGGGCTTGCTGCATGACGGTGCTCTTGAGTGAGCGGTTGGGTCAGGGCGAAGAGGGCAAAATCAAAAGTCTAATGCGTTATGCTGCAGATACACCTGTGAATGGCGGATCGCAGCTGGATGACACGTCCGTAAAGGTCGCACTGGCGACGGCCTACGCTGAGGAGCGAGCCCAAAATTATTTGCAAGCTCGACTTCGTACAATGGTTTCACGGGGCGAAAACCCCGGCGCATTAGCGGCTATGATGAAGCTTTCATATGCTGGCCGGTTACAGAGGACGTCAGGGCTTGCGATGGAGGTTCGTGGGGCGTCAGCGCTGGCTGTTGATGTTGACGACTCAGTGACCCGTGAGATTTGGGACGATTATATCTGGGCGTCTGCTCTGCGAATAGCGGGTGGCGCTGACGAAGTGTTGCGCAACCAAATTTCGGAACGCGTGCTGGGTATGCCGGGTGAGATGCGCGCAGATAAGGGCGTGCCATTTAGCGATTTGAAATAGCGAATTCACTCAGTTAGGACTTCCCAGATACACAACTTAGTTATATAAGAAGGAAAATCACAGTGCGTCGCTGTAGATGTCGGGAGCTTTATGCATGTCTTTTCTGTCTGAACTATTGAACGGCGTGTTGGAGATTGATCCCTCTGCGGATGTGATTGATTTCCAGAACACTTGGTCGACCTGGGCGGATTTGAAGCGATCGATCGATGCGATTAAGGATGCGCTAGCGGAGCTTGATCTTGGTGAGGGCGCGCGTATCGGAGTTATGATCCGTAATCACCCGGATGTCGTGGCGGCTATCCTCGCGGCAGTTAGCCTTGATGGAACGATGGTTTCAATTAATCATATGCTTCCTGAGGATAAGTTACGCGCGGATTTGGAACGCCTCAATCTTCCAGTCGTGATCGGCATTGATGAGGACTTTTCTCGCGCGGGACTGCTTGATACTTTGAAGGCCGCTGGCACGGCGGTTGTTGAAATGCAGCCAGTTTTGAAGGGGGCGCGTCTTCGTCCTGGGTTTGAGAAAATTACGGGTGCGAACATTCGCCGCGAGCAGCCCGGTGTCATTATTGAAATGTTGACCAGTGGCACGACCGGAACGCCAAAACGTATTCCGCTGAAGCGTGATGCCTTCTTGCATAGCTTCCGTTCCGCGATGTCCTATGAAGCAGACCGTAAGCCCGATGATCCGCCGCGCCTTCGCAGCGGTGTGCAGATTCTTGGTGGGCCGATGGCGCACATTGGCGGACTTTGGCATGTGCTCTCGACAATCCTAGCGGGTCGTAAGGCGTGTGTGGTTGAGAAGTTTTCTGTTCCTACTTGGCGTGATGCGATCGTGCGTCATCGCCCGAAAGTTGCGGGTGCCGTGCCCACAGGATTGCGCATGATTCTTGATGCGAATATTCCCAAGGAAGACCTTGCGAGCCTAGTTGCTCTGCGTACTGGAGCCCAGCCTCTGGACGCGTCGATTACGCAAGAGTTTCTTGATCGGTATGACTTGCCTGTACTTCAGAATTACGGCGCGACAGAATTTTCCGGCGCGGTGGCGGGGTGGTCTTTGCCCAACTTTAGAAAATTCTATGCCTCTAAGCCCGGTAGTGTGGGGATGTTTCAGCCTGGAGTTGTTGGCCGGGTCGTGAACCCGGATACGGGACATGAGTTAGCGTATGGCGAAGAGGGGGTTCTGGAGATGAAGGCCCGTCAGTTTGGCAATGGTGACAATTGGCTTCGTACAACAGACCGCGCAATCATTGATGAGGAGGGTTTTCTGTTTATCAAGGGACGGGCTGATAATGCCATTTTGCGCGGTGGGTTTAAAGTTCACGCTGACGACGTGAACAATGTGCTTGAGAGCCACCCGTCGGTTCGCGAAGCTGTTGTAGTTGGTGTGCCTGACCGTCGGCTCGGTGCCGTTCCGGTCGCTGCAATTATTCTGAAGTCAGGCGTGGCTGCCATCACTGCTGATGAGCTTAAAGCCTACGCCCGAGAACGCCTCATAGCCTATCAGGTTCCAGTGAAATTTTTGTTTGTCGATGACGTGCCGCGCACACCGTCGCTCAAGCCTGTGCTCGCGGATGTGCGCGGCCTATTCGAAGATACAATGCAATCACCCGCCTGAGCGCGGAGAAAATGGAGATTTTATAATGGTAAAAAATAACGACAGTATTCTTGAGAGTGACGAGTGGAAAAAAGCAGTTGATTATGCGATTACTGATGATGATATAGAGCGGCAAATGAAGCTGCTAGGGCATATGTCACCGTCCAAGCATCGCGAGTACAATCAAACTGCTACCGTCGATAATATTCGCAATTGGTCTCATGGTTGCGGTGACGACAATCCTGTTTTTTGCGATCCGAACTATGCGGATGGAACGCGTTGGGGCGGAGTTATTGCGCCCGGAATGATGATCGGTTCGGTCAACTCACCGATGCTTGGTGATCCAACGCCTGATGAAATCCGGAAGCTTCGTAAGTCTTTGTTCCGAGGAATCCATGTATTCGTATCGGGATCGACATGGGATTTTTATCGGCCAATGCGGCCAGGCGATACGATCTTCTCTTACAATGGCGATGAATCTTGTGAGGTGAAATCATCTGAGTTTGGTGGACGATCAGTCATCTGCACCCGGAAAGATGTGAAGATGAATCAGCGCGGCGAAGTCGTGGCAATTTATCGCATTTTGCGGATTCTGACTGAGCGGAAAACAGCCGCGAAGAAAGGTAAGTATGCGGGCATTGAGCCGGCGACATACACCGACGCGGACATGGATAAGATTGAGGAAATCTATGCGGGCGAAACTGTACGCGGCTCCGCGACAAGATATTATGACGACGTGAATGTTGGCGACACGCTGGGTGATATGGCTAAGGGGCCGCTGACTGTAACGGATGTTATTTGCTTCCATTCGGGTGGCTATGGGTTCGTACCTTACGCACCGACTGTAGGTCGTTTGGCGCACAAGAACCGCAAACGTATAGCGCCGTTCTATGTGAAAAATGAGCAAGGTATTCCCGACGTTGCCCAGCGCCTGCACTGGGATCCCAAGTGGGCGCAGGCGATCGGTAATCCGATGGCGTATGATTATGGCGTTATGCGAGAAAACTATCTCTTCCACTATCTTCAAGATTGGGCGGGTGATGATGGTATCGTTACGCATGTTCATGACGAAATTCGCAAGTTCAACTATATGGGCGACACGCAATTTGTTAGCGGCGAGATTGTCGGCAAACGCGAAGAGAATGGCCAGTTTTTGATCGACGTCATGGTTCAATTTATGAATCAGCGCGATGAAGTCACCGTCAAAGGGACCGCAACGATTGCTCTGCCGAAAAAGGGCAAGTTGGCAATGTATCCTGAAGTGCCAGCTGAGCTTGCTGAAGAGGCTGCTCGTATGATGGCTCGTCACTGGGAGTTGTCGAAAAAATGAGCGAGGAAGTAACTGTTCTGACGCAAGACGTTGAGGGTGTCCGTATTATCACCCTCAATCGGCCGGATCGCCTGAACGCTCTTAACGATTCTATCATGGCGCCGCTTGCTGTAGCTGTGGAGGCGGCGTCGTTAGATGAGACGGTTGGCTGTGTCGTTGTGACGGGGGCGGGCCGAGGATTTTGCTCTGGCGGTGATTTAAAGGGTAGTCGTTCACAGGTGGATGTGACTCCGCAAATTGGTGGTATGACTGAGCAAAGCCATTTGCGGCTGCGTTCACATATGGAAACGGCCCGTTTGCTTCATGAAATGGGTAAGCCGACGATTGCTATGATTAATGGTCCTGTGGCGGGGGCGGGCATCGGGATTGCCGGAGCGTGCGATCTTCGTTTTGCTGGTAATTCCGCGACGTTTTTATCTGCCTTCGATCGAATTGGGGGAAGCGGTGATTTTGGGTCAACTTGGTTCTGGACGCAAATTCTAGGCACGGCGAAAGCGCGTGAACTGTTTTTTCTCGGGGAGAAGCTGGATGCCAAAGAGGCAATGAATTTCGGGCTCTATACACGTCTGTTTGCAGATGATGAGCTCGAAGATGCGACGTTGACTGTTGCAAAGCGTATTGCTGCTGGTCCTCGCATGGGGTGGCGATATATGAAGGCTAACCTGAACAATGCCGAGGATGGCATGTTTGAACAGCATCTGGATCAAGAGAGCTTGTATATGGGGCTTTCGACTCAGGCGGCCGGACGCATATTCAAGGCGATGAAAACGAAGAGTGAGAGCTAAATCTATGCAGCGCTTTGAAGACATCAGAATAGAGGCGCAAAACGGAATTGGCGTGCTTGTTATTGATCGGGGCGATGGACGCAATGCACTTAGACCGCAATCCCTGGCTGAGATTTGTCAGGGATTAGACTTACTTACGGTCGATGATTCTGTGAAAGTGATCTTGATACGTGCTGAAGGAAAACACTTTTCTGCCGGTGCTGATTTTACTTTTCTTGATGAGCTAACCAAACTTTCGCCAGCGCGAATTAGGAAGCAAGTCTACGACCACTTCCAAGGTGCTGCACGGCGCATATATCGCTGCCCGAAACCGACGATTGCGCTCATTCAGGGCGCGGCTGTGACTGTGGGGTGTGAACTTGCATTGGCATGTGACTTTAGGCTTGCTGCTGATGATGCTCTGTTTCAGGAAAGCTGGATAAAACTTGGCATTATGCCCCCCCTAGGCGGGCTGTTTCTATTGCCCAAAATTGTTGGGCTGGGCCGCGCAAAGGAAATGTGTTTGCGGGCGGAAGCCGTAAAGGCGGATAAGGCTCTTAACATTGGACTCGTGTCTGAAGTTGTAGCGACGGATGAATTGATAGCGCGGGGACAGCAGTTAGCGGTAGAGCTAACTGAGGCAGCTCCCTTGGCTTATGCCACTGTTAAGGAGGCGCTGCATCGCGGCTTGGAAAGTTCGATGGAGGCTGAGTGGACTGCGAATCTACCGAGTCAGGCGGTCTTGATTAGTTCGGAAGATTTCAAGGAAGGCTTAGAGGCGGCAAAGAGTCGTCGCAAGGCTGTGTTTAAGGGTTTTTAGCGAGTCCAGTGGACTGCGCTTAGGAGGTAAACGATGGATTTAAGTTATGGCGCTGCGGCCGAAACTTTTCGCAAAGAGGTTCGCACGTTCCTCAAGCAGAATTGGCGGCCTAAGGAAATCGAACGTTCAGGCATGTTAGCTTATGTTGTAAGTTTCAGACTGCTAGCGACGGATGCCGGTTATTTGTACCGTGCAATTCCAAAGGCATTCGGAGGGTCTGAGCAACCTGCGGATGTGATCCGTGCGCAGGTTATCCGTGAGGAGTTTTCTCGAGCTCGCGCGCCAATGGAAGTGAGCGGAAATGGTGTGAATATGTTGGTTCCCACACTGCTGGAGCGGGGGACGCAGACGCAGAAAGACCTGTTCATAAGACCAACCATGGCTGGTGAGTATGTCTGGGGGCAGGGATATTCTGAACCAGGAACAGGATCGGACCTTGCGTCGGTTCGGACTAAGGGTGAGCTGCGAGATGGGAAGTGGATCATCAACGGGCAAAAAATTTGGACGAGCCAAGGTGGGAAAGCGACTCACATGTTCGCTCTTGTCCGAACAGAACCGGAAGCTGGCAAGCATGGTGGTATTTCTTACCTGCTAGTCGATCTAGACCAACCGGGTATTACGCGTAGACCCATCCGTCAGATGACGGGTGAGAGCGGCTTTTATGAGTTCTTCTTCGATGACGCCGAAACGCCCGCTGACTGGATAGTTGGAGAGCGCGGTGAAGGTTGGAATGTGTCGCGGACAACATTAAAACATGAAAGAGCGAGCATCGGTTCAGCCGCCGGACTGGGAGCGCAGTTCTCTAAGCTGATCGAGGTTGCCAAAGACGTTCAGCGAGACGGAAAGTCCGCGATTGAGGATCCGCTGATCCGAGAAGCGCTTGGCAAGATTGAAGGTTGGGTGATGGCACACCGTTATTCAAGCTATCGAATAATGTCGAACGCGATTGCAAATGAAAACGCTGGAAATATTTCATTGATGATGAAGTTACTGTTGACGGAAATAGGCCACGATATGGCGCTGACGGCGCAGGATATTTTGGGTGATTTGGCGGTGATAGAGCCAGCACCAGCAGGTACACGCGGGCGCGGGCCGGAAAAGTGGCTTGACCAGATTATGGGATCGCTTGGAAATTCTATCGCTGGCGGCACCACGAATATACAGCGAAACATAATCGGCGAACGTGGGCTGGGTCTGCCGCGTGATTTGGCAATGGAGCAAAGCAAATGAGGTTCCATCTAGATAGTGATCAAATCGCCATTCAGGATACGGTTTATGCGGCACTTCAGCAAGTTATGCCGCGAGAGGCATTGATGGCCTTTGTCGATGAAGAGGGTGATTTTGAGCCGAAGAGTTGGGCTGCGCTAATGGAGTTGGGTCTTGGTGGGCTGATGCTAGATGAAGACTCTGGGGGTAGCGGATTAGGTTTGTTGGACGCTGCAATTGTTGTTGAGTCTTTGGGGCGCGGCGCCGCACCGGGTCCTATCTTGGGCCAGATTTTGATGGCGATTGCGTTGTCAGAGACGGCAAACGCGAATGTACGCGGAGCGATGCTTCCGGGCGTCACGTCTGGTGAAACAATCGCGACGTTCGCATTTGGCGGTCAGTGGTTGCCTGAAACATGGGATATTGAGGTGCGGGACGGAAAAGCGTACGGCGAAATTTCATTCGTTCCCTGCGCAAGTAAGGCTGATGTGTTCTTGGTTGGCCTTAAGGGCGGTGGACTTGGATTGGCAAAACACAGTAGTGACGTGACCGTCTCAGGTGTCGCGTCCACTGATCGTACGCGCCCTGTATCGACTGTTTCGTTCTTAGGCGCTGCTATAGAAGTCTTGTTCGAGGCTGGCGATCCTATGGTGCAACGTATCTTCGATGCTGGGTTAGTTCTAGTCGCCGCTGACGCCCTTGGGGGGGCGCAATTTTGTGCGGACTTGTCCGTGGAATATGCGCAGGAACGCCAGCAATTCGGGCAACAAATTGCTCGGTTTCAAGCCCTGAAACATCAATTGGCAACTATGGCGCTCAGTGTCGAGCCATCACGCGCGTTGCTTTGGTATGCCGCCTATGCGTGGGATAAAAGACTTCCTGATGCGTCACGGTCGGCGTCTATCGCAAAGGCTCATATTTGCGATCAGTTCACTCAGGTCACGCGAGACGCCGTCGCGGCCCATGGTGGGATTGGCTATACGTGGGAATACGGCCTAAATATATGGTTCCGCCGTTCAGTATTTGACCGGGTACTGTTTGGAAGCCCGGCGACCCATCGTGCGCGTGCTGCGGACTTAGCCGATTGGTGATGATCGGTTCTATCGAATAACTGGCAGGCATCATGCGTTAGGGCTTGGGTGCATAGAGGAAATTCTCAATACGCGCCCTCATATGGATGTTCCCGTCGCTTGAAATATCCGTTGCCTTTAGGTGTAGAGTATTAATTCCTCGCGGCGAGGAAGTCAGATTCCAGATCGGCGACTAACTCTGCGACGGTTGGAATATTGTGAATGAGCGCTGCGCTATGTCCACTAGACCAAAGCATGCTCCACGGTTTTATGTTCTTTGGGATGGTGGGGCGACGCTTTGGGGATAATGGTGGTAGATTATCGGGATCCAATCCATGTGCGATGATTGCCGGGCGAAGAAAGTTGCCTGCAACGCCATAGATCGCGTCTGTCCAAAGAACGTCGCTAATGCCTGAGTCAACGAGCATTTTTTTGTGACCGTCTTGTACACCAGATTCCTGTGTCGCAATAAAGCGGGTGCCCATACAGACCATATCCGCGCCAAGTGTTTCAGCTGCTGCAATGCCTGCTCCATCGGCAACACCGCCTGCAAGCTGTATGATTCCATCAAAGAAGCTGCGCACCTTTGGGACAAAAGAGAATGGATTGAGAAGGCCGCCTAATCCGCCCGCGCCGGCGCAAACCAGCATTAGGCCGTCAACACCTGCTGCGACGGCCTTTTCGGCTTGCTCCACAGTTGTTGCATCATGAATGACTATGCCACCCCAGTCGTGAACCTGTTTTACGACCTCGGTCGGGTCTCCTGCGTTTGTTGTGATGACAGGTAAGCGAGATGATTGGCATGCCGCTAGCTCTTCGGCGAGCATCTCTGCGGGCTTGCGACGGGAGACATTAATGTTGACGGCGAAGGGAGCTGGGCGGCCTCCATTGCCGAGTTCGGTTTGCCGGGTTGTTTCGATGCGGTCGATCCAGTTGCGCAGCCCACCATCACGCATCGCGTTGTGGGTTGGGAAACAGCCCATGACACCCGCACAGCAGGCGGCCTCAACGAGTGCTACATTTGAAGCAATGGACATCGGTGCAGCCATAAGGGGCAGGCGGAGGCCGAGAGGATCAATCTTTGTTGACAATGGAGCATCTCTCTTTCAATCTAGTTATACAACTACGTATGATAACTGATTTTAGAAAAAGGGAAAGCGCTGATGGCTTTCAAGACACGCATAACTGAACTGTTGGATATTGAGCACCCTATCGTCCAAGGGGGCATGCAGTCTGTTGGTGTTGCCGAGCTTGCGTCGGCTGTTTCTAACGCTGGTGGCCTGGGCCTTTTGACGGCTCTGACCCAGCCGTCGCCCGCTGCGTTGCGCGAGGAAATTGAGCGCTGCCGCAGTATGACGGATAAACCATTTGGGGTAAATCTTACGGTTTTCCCAACAATGAACGCTCCTGATTACGCGGGGTATGTGAAGGCCATCATTGATGGCGGCGTAACGATCGTTGAGACGGCTGGAACGTCGGCGGTGGCCGAGTTTTGGGACATGATGAAGCCGCGCGGTATACGTATTCTGCACAAGTGTACGTCCGTCAGACATTCTGTGTCAGCTGAACGCAAGGGAGTGGACGCCATTTCGATAGATGGGTTCGAGTGCGCCGGTCATCCGGGAGAGGATGACATA
This sequence comes from Hyphomonas sp., assembly GCA_033851975.1. Taxonomy (GTDB): domain Bacteria; phylum Pseudomonadota; class Alphaproteobacteria; order Caulobacterales; family Hyphomonadaceae; genus Hyphomonas. The sequence continues at coordinate 761,129 of JAWSVJ010000002.1, forward strand.
CCAGGCCTCGTGCTTATCCCATGCGCGGCAGACAAAGTAAGCATTCCAATGATCGCTTCTGGTGGCTTTGGTGATGGACGTGGGTTAGTTGCAGCGTTGGCCTTGGGCGCGGAAGGGGTAAATATGGGGACGCGGTTCTGCGCCACTCAAGAAGCCCAAATTCATCCCAATGTTAAGCAAGCCTATGTTGATAATGATGAGCGAGGGACGCATCTTATTTTCCGCAATTTCAAGAACACAGCGCGTGTCGGGAAAAGTGATGTTTCCGATGAAGTGGCGCGGCGTTTGGCTGAGCCTAATGCGAAATTCAAAGATGTTGCCGATTTGGTGGCTGGTGCTGCCGGACGCGAGCTTTTGCAATCGGGCGACCTGACAAAAGGTGTGTTCTGGGCCAGCATGGTGCAGGGCCTCATTCACGATATTCCGACTGTTCAAGAGTTAATGGATCGCATAATCGGCGAAGCAAACGACTTGTTAGACGATCGAATCGCTATCATGCGTGCCTAATTTTTTCTTCCAAAACGGCCTAATGCCCCCTAGGATTGAATTAATTCACTCGGGGGCGGCTTCGTTGGCACGGTTATAGCTAAGATGTTAGACTAGGTGAACTTACCGTTCTATAGAGTATTCGCCTAGATCCGGGTTTAGAATGTAACGTAATGGTGAAAAAAATGATGACCAAATCGACGATGACGCGCGAAGATCTGCGTCCTAGTGGTGGATCGAAACAGCGTATTCGGACACCGAAAACGTCGGAGGTCGTGGCTGATCAAATTCGCGGGCAAATTGTTCGGGGTGAACTTACCGAGGGCGATACGTTGCCGCCTGAAGGGCAGCTCATGGAAACTCTTGGTATTTCACGCCCAACATTGCGAGAAGCCTATCGAATTCTTGAGGCTGAGAACTTTATCTCCGTAAAACGGGGTTCCCGCTCTGGGGCCCAAGTGCACCGCCCGCGTGCGGAGATGGCATCTAGATATGCTGGGTATGTTTTGCAGTCACAAGGCACAAACATAGCTGATCTCTATGCGTCGCAGATGGCGCTGGAGCCGTATGTGGTGCGCACCTTGTGTAAGATGAAGAATAACACTGCTGCCGTCACGACCCTTAATGACCATGTGATTTACCTTTCTGGGTTGGCGGATTGTGTGAAAATTGAAGAGTTCACGCGTGGCGTTGCAGAATTTCATATGCTTCTCGTTAAGTTGACTGGCAACAACACGCTGACGCTGGTCAGTAACTTGCTGAATGATCTGATGGTGAATCATAAAGCGGGAGTAATGGTGCGGGATACTGTTGAGCCCAAGGTCCGTAAGAAAAGGTTGCTCGCAGCGATGAGGTCATATCAAAAACTCATCAAGCTAATTGAAGCTCATGAAGAAGAGGCTGCTGTTGGGCATTGGCGGTTGCATTTGAAGAATGCGCATGTACGCTGGGCTGGCCCCGGTGAAGGTGAGCGCATTGTTGATTCACTAAATGTGTGAGCCAGTCTTTGTCGAGTGATCAGAGCTTCTACGACGCGTTTGCGCTGGCTGCGAAACAGTCTCCCGATGCTAAAATCGTCGTGCATTCGGATTCGCGTCCACAAACAGTCTCCTTGGGCGAAATCTTTCGGCGCGGTAAAGCTGTTGGTGCCCGTTTGCGATCAATTGGCCTTGGTCAAGGTGACGTCGTGGCTGTTATGCTGCCTGCGTGGTCAGAGTGGCTCACGGCGATGGTCGGGGCGGCGTATGCTGGTGCGGTGTTTCTGCCTATTGTAACAGCCTATCAGGCTAAGGAATTAGCGTTTGTTTTGCGTCAGTCGAAAGCTCGCGTGATTTTGACGCCAGAGAGTTTCCGGGGAACCGACTTTGTGACGCTCATTGAGGCGTGTGGCGAGTTGCCAGATATGCAGCACCACTTCATGGTCGGTGGGAACTACACTGCGCTTGAGGGCGGTCGGCCGGGTAATGACCCGTCTCACATGCCCCCTGAGGCATTTGCATTCTTAGTGTATACTTCAGGTACGACAGCCGACCCCAAAGGCGTGATGCATTCGAGCGCGACTTTGCTAGCCGAACTGGCGGCGCAAGCAGCCTATCGTGGTCCGATCGACAACCAAGTTTTCCTTTCACCTTGGCCGCCGGGGCATGTCGCGGGTGCGCTTCAGTTGTTACGGTTTCTAACGCATGGCACACCGATTGTTACGATGGATCAATGGAACGCGGATGCCGCTGCTAGGTTAGTTGAGTCACACGATATTACTGACTCTTCTGGGACGCCATTCCATATGATTGGATTGTTGGAAGCTGCCATGACCGGGGACAAAAATCTGTCAAGTTTGCAAAACTATGTGTTGGGCGCAGCGCCGGTTCCAGCTGCCCTCGTCCAGCAGTGTGTCGATCTTGGAATAAATGTAGTGCATTCTTACGGCTCTAGCGAGCATCCAACGGTCACGATGGGTAAAGCAACAGACTCGCTGGAGTCACGCTTGAATACCGAGGGCGGAATTATGCCGGGTTCGGAGATTATTATCGTTGATGACGATGACATCATTTTGACTGAGGGCGAGGGAGAAATTCTCACGCGAGGACCTGAGTTATTTCTTGGTTATTTTGATACTCGGCTTAATCAATCTGCATTTTTGACAGGAGGTTGGTATCGTACGGGCGACGTTGGGCATTTGGATGAAAATGAGCATTTGCTGATTACAGACCGCAAGAAGGATATCATCATCCGAGGGGGGGAGAATATATCATCGCGCGAGGTAGAGGATGCCATACGCCAGATGCCGGGTGTTATCGACGCAGCGGCAGTTGCAGTGCCTGACGAGCGTTTTGGTGAGCGTGTAAAGGTGTTTGTTGAAGTTACCTCTGAAGCGCCGTCGTTAGAACAGATTGGAGTGCATTTCTCATCTTTGGGTATTGCGAAGCAAAAGACACCTGAGTTTGTGGAGCGCATTTCTGCTTTGCCGCGTAATGCGACGGGTAAGGTGCTAAAAGCAGAGTTACGTAAGCGCACTGCTGGGCATTGAGTTATATAACTAGGTGTGCTTTTAAGAGGTGCGGCCCATTTCCGGGCATAGCCTTTTTGAATGCGAGATTTGCCACCTATGTCTACACTTATTTTGCCTGAAGCTGACTTCATGAAGGATGAAGAGTTACAAATGTTCGCTGATGCCGCGAAGCGTTTCTTTTCACGCGCTGCGCCGCCTGAACGGATCTCCAAATGGGTTGAGGATGGTCAAGTTGAGCGTGAGTTTTGGAACGAAGTTGGAAAGGCCGGCTTTCTAGGGGTTAGTCTTCCTGAAGAGTATGGTGGGCCCGGTGGCGATTTTCGTCATGACGTTGCCTTGTGCGAAGTGTGCGCGCGAGCAGGGCTCGAAGGTTTTGCAATCACATTGCACAATGTGATTGTCGCCCCTTACGTTCAGTTGCATGGCACCGAAGAACAAAAACAGAAATGGCTGCCGAAACTCGTATCTGGCGAGCGAATTTGCGCAATTGCTATGAGTGAACCGGGCGCGGGGTCTGACCTGCAGGCGATACGTACAACTGCGCTTAAGGATGGTGACGGTTATCGTATCAATGGCTCGAAAACTTTTATCTCGAATGGGCAGATTGCAGACTTTATCGTCGTTGTTGCAAAGACCGACCCAAGCAAGGGTGCTCGGGGTGTGTCACTGCTCATCGTTGAGACGGATAAGGTTGAGGGATTTCGTCGGGGCAAGAAACTCGACAAGATTGGTCATGAAGCTCAGGATACGTCTGAATTGTTCTTTGATGATGTTTTCGTTCCGGCAGAGAATCTTTTAGGCGGAGTGGAAGGTAAGGGCTTCTTCCAATTGATGGCTGAATTGCCACGCGAGCGCTTGATCATTGCAGTCAATTCTGTGATTGCGATGGAGAAAGCGATCAACTGGACGATCGATTATACAAAGGACCGTAAGGCGTTTGGGCAATCGATCTATGACTTTCAAAACACGCAGTTTGAGTTGGCATCATGCAAGGCGAAGGCTGTAGTTGCGCGGACGTTTGTTAATGACTGTATTGAAAAGGCGATCGCAGGAACATTGGACAATGATACATCTGCAATCGCCAAATTGTGGGTGACGGATACCGAATGGGAAATAATGGACGCGTGTTTGCAGTTGCACGGCGGATATGGATATGTGAATGAGTTTCCGATTGCTAAGCAATGGAAGAATTCGCGGATTCAGCGCATTTACGGCGGATCAAATGAGATTATGAAAGTGTTGATTGCGCGGGGCATTTAATGCTGTGTGTCGAACTTTCGGAAAAGAGAATTAGTGGCTTGCCAGTCGATGCGGACTTGGCGGTGTGCGAAGTGCCATTGTGCGTCGATGTTGATGAATTTGTCGACGTAAACGCCGGCATGGTCTGGGCCGATGTTCGAGAAGACTTGGAAATACGTTCGGCCCGATGCGTTGGTCGGGCTATCAATATCGATAAGAGACGAGGTGAGATGATGTCGCACAAGCGTGAGCGCTGGATTCTTTTTTCCGCTGCTCAGCGTGGCAGCTATATCAGTCGGTCCGGTGGCGGAGGCTCCCGGAAATTCGAGGATGCCCTCGGGTGCAAAGCACTCGGCAAGCCGAACAACGTTCCCACGATCACCATTGATCGTATAACGAGCAAGAAGGTTCGCAATAGCGGATTTTTGAATGCTGAGGGTGTCGTCCATAGTGGTGCTTTCCTAACTAACCAAGTTCATCTAACTGGCATGCTGTTGAACAGCAATGCAAGGCACTTAATCGAAAGAGGCATGCGTAATGACAAATAGTAGACCAGAAAAAATTGTCGAACCGCCTTATGCAGATCGACCATTTCTTCCGGAGGCGGTGTTCTCAGATGATGTTGTGATGGTGACAGGCGGAAGCTCTGGAATGGGGCGGGGCATGGCAATGGCGTTTGCCCAAGGGGGCGCGCGGGTGGCGATTATCGGGCGGGATATCGATAAGGCAAATAAGGTGGTGGCCGAGATCGAGGCCATGGGTGAAACTGCTGTTGCGGTTGGGGCCGATGTGCGTGATGTGAAGGCGGTAGCGACCGCTTTCAATTCAGTTGAAGGTGAACTTGGTCCCGTGACCATTCTTGCAAATAATGCGGGGGGGAACTTTCCAGTGTTGGCGGAGGACCTGTCTACCAATGCGTGGAACGCAATCACCAGAATAGCAATTGACGGTACTTTCCTCTTTTCAACAGAATTTGCGCGACGCCGAATGGCATTGTCTGCACCCGGGGTGATTGTTAATAATAGTGCGCAATATATTTGGACCGGATTTCCGGGTGATGCGCATTCAGCGGCGGCGAAAACGGCTGTTGCTACGATGACGCGAGCGATGTCGAAAGACTGGAAGTCTCATGGTATACGCGTGAACTGTGTTGCGGCTGGGTTCTTCCCTCATGATGCTTCGACGAACGGCGATGATCCAGATCTGGTCGCGAGTTTGGGGAAAATGATTCCCGCGGGACGGACTGGTCGCATGCAGGAATTTGGATGGGCATCAGCGTTTCTATGTTCGCCTTTTGCAGCGGCGATCACAGGACAAGTTATGATGATTGATGGCGGTGAAAGTCTACGCAGAGCGTTAATGTCACCAGACTTCGTGGCGCCGAACCAGAGATCAAATGTTTGGGGGTATTCAGTATGAGTAGGACCGTACCTAGTTGGTTGGCCGATCCAGTCGCAATCGTAATTGGCCAGGGCGAGGGTGTTGAAGCAGTTGCCCACGAGCTGGCAGCTGCCGGGGCGACGATAGCGCGAGGCCCGATTGCGGAGAGTCGCGAAGTTGCGCGCGATGCGATTGCGTTGGCGAGCGCAGCAGCGAAAGATCCGGTGACGATGTTGGTGCATGCTGGGGGGCAATCGAACCCCGCAAGTGCGGAAACGCTGGATATTCAAGACTGGCGATCAGGATTGTGTGCCGGGCTGGATAGTCGATTCTTTTATGCGGCAGAACTCGCGGCAAGTTTGATGGCGCAGGAGACGACGGGGGCCATATTATTCTTGGATCTTCAAGAGAATGCAGGCGGCGTGATGCAGGCAACCGCGTCAGGAGGGCTTGGAAACTTGACCAAGACATTGGCTGTGGAGTGGGCGCGTGATGGCATCCGAGTCAACACAATCGCCAGCCGCATTGTTGCTGGTGGAACAAAAACTGAATTGCGGTCTTTGGGGGCTTTGTCCTCATATTTGATGAGCGACTTTGCGGCTTATGTCACCGGCGCCATTGTTGGCGTCGACGACTGAGAGGTATGAGTGGTGATTAGGTGAGTAGTCGCGCTGTAGAGTGATCAATCTCATGGGAGGCTCCACAGCGCGAAGAGGGAGAGGGGTAGCCAGTTTAGGGGCGGATAATCCAACCTCCATCTACATGCAAAACCTGTCCGGTCATCCAAGCGCCAGCGGGGGAGCAGAGTAGCAAAAGTGGCCCGACAAGCTCATCTGGTTGACCGCGCATACGCATGGCGATGGACGCTTCCAGCATTTTGACGAATGGTGAATCCTCTGGGGTGAGCATTGCACCTGCATCGGACATAGTGTTGCCCGGAGCGATAGCGTTAACATTGATGTTTTGACCACCGAGTTCGCGAGCAAGTGTTGTCGTGAGGCCAACAAGAGCAATTTTTGTTATGCCGTATACTGTTGATGCCGGGAAGGCGCCTCCGGATACTTGGTTGATAATCTTGCCGCCGCCCCGTTCTGCCATGAGTGGTGCTACGGCTTGAGAGCAATTGAGCGCTCCCGTTACGTTGACCGCAAATGCTCGGTTCCATTGCTCTGCCGTGTGTTCGATGGCTGGCGTCGCAACGATCTCCACCATAAGGGCTGCATTGTTGACGAGAATGTCGACGCCGCCATACGTCTTTACGGCGACTGAGGCCATTGCGTCCACCTTGGTCCTGTCCGTTATGTCCACTTGAACGGCTATTGCTTTGCCGCCTGCATCGATGATCTCTTTTGCGACGGCTTCGGCGCCGTCCTCATTCAGATCTGCGACGACGACAGATGCCCCGGCCGCTGCTAGCCCCATTGCGTAGGCGCGCCCAATGGAATTACCACGTCCACCCGCACCTGTTACGATTGCAGTTTTGCCATCAAGGCGGAATTCGTCGATTGAAAAAGTCATATGTAGGTTCCTTGAAACTAAGCTATCGCGACAGTTTTGTAGCGTAAGAATTCATCGATTCCTGCGCGGCCACCTTCTTTACCGAACCCGGAAAGACCTAATCCACCAAAAGGCGTGTGCGGATTGATTTGGACTGCGCCGTTCACATATACGCCTCCAGCTTTGAGGCGCTCAGCTACGCGGTGGATGCGCTTAATATCATTGGATTGGATGTAAGCTGCGAGGCCATACTCAGTATCGTTCGCCAGCGCGACAGCTTCGTCCTCAGAATCGAACTTGAAAACAAGGAGTACGGGGCCAAAAATTTCGACTTGAGCAATTTCACTTTTGGGATCGACATCTGCAATTATCGTCGGTTCAATGAAGTTGCCGTCAGATAGTTTACCGCTGCAGTGGTTTCCACCCAAAAGTACGCGCCCCGAATTTTCCTTTTTTGCACGATCTAGCATGCCGACAATCCGGTCACACGCAGCGCGATTTATAACGGGACCAACTGCTACGTTGTCATCAAATGGGTCGCCGACCTTGTATTGAGATGCGATCGCGACAAGTTTCTCACATACCTCTTCGTAGATGTCTTTGTGAACCAGCAGCCGTGTGGGTAGAGCGCACCCTTGACCAGCCATAATGCCAATGGTCCATTGTATTGCTCGAGCACACGCCGCGTCGATATCTGCATCAGGGAACATGAGGCTGGCTGATTTTCCGCCAAGCTCCATCACTGATGGTTTGATGTTTTCTGCGCACGCGGCCATAATTTTGCGGGCGGTGATCGGGCCGCCTGTAAAGCTGAGCTTCTCAATTTTTGAATGGGTTACGAGGGCTTCACCCGCTTCAGGTCCACCCGGAATGATCGAGAGGACGCCATCTGGAATTCCGGCCTCTTTGGCGAGGCGCGCATATAGATCAGGCGCAAAGGGAGTGATCTCAGCTGGTTTGACCACAACGCAGTTTCCTGCTGCCAATGCGGGTGCCACTTTCATTGATAGTGAAATTAGGGGGCCATTCCATGTGATGATAATGCCAACGACACCCAATGGCTCTGGCACAGAATACGTAAACTCTCCGCGGGTGTCGAACGTTGAATAAAGATCGCCGTCCAGCTTGTCACACCAGCCAGCATAATATTTTGTCCACTGAACTGCAAGCATAGCCATGCCCATACCGCCCATAAGCGGTGTGCCGCCGTCTTTCGCCGCTAGCGCTGCAAACTCATCTTTGTGTTCATCAATCAGATCGGCAAAGCGGTTGAGAATATCGCGCCGTTGTTCCGGGGGAGTCGTGCGCCATGTTTCAAATGCCTTCGCTGCTTTTTCGACAGTTTGATCAATCTCCGCTTTGCCAGCAAGTGGAATGTCAGCTTGCTTTTGACCGGTAATGGGGTTGAGGTGAGGGTGAACTCCCCCTGTACCTTTGCTGAGGCCGTTGTGACCCATCCAAATTTTTACTTCAGGGATTTGCACTTTTGTCATTTTCTGTTTCCTTTGGGGGCAATTACCAACGCAACCATAGAGCTGGTATGCCCATGACCGCGCCGCCCCGTGGCTTGGCGGATGGATGGGTTGTGTCGATTTCGAAGTCGGGTATCAGCTCAAGCCAACGCCGATACAGCGTTTCAAGTTCCATTTTTGCAAGATGACGACCGAGGCACGTATGACCTCCATTGCCAAAGCCAAAATGGGTACGTTTGTGCCTATCAAGGTCTACCGTTAGGGCGTCGGGATTTAGCTCCTCGTCAATCCCGACGAGAGCGACTAGGCAGAGGACCATCTCTCCAGTTTTCAATGTGACGCCACCAAACTCAATGTCGTCAGTGACCTGTCGCGGCAGTGTCGGGAAGGAATACCGGCGCATCAATTCGTCGACGGCTTCTGGAATCCTATCGGGATTTTTCGCTAGCTTTTCTCGGAAGTCGGAATCTAGCGCCATGTGTCGGATTCCGAACGTCATAGCGTTGGTGACCGTGTCTAGACCGGCAACGAACATGAGGAAGGCGATAGACATCAATTCTTCAAAGGTCAGTTTTCGGTCTTGGAAATCAGCCTGGATCAGCTTGCTGAGGATATCATCTTCCGGGGCTTCTATCTTCGCGGTTACAATTTGTTGAAGCTCTCCTAGAATTTTCATGGCGTACCCCTGGCGGGCTACGGGGTCGGATGACCTAAACATTCCGTCGGCAAGTTCTCGGAAATCGGCTGCGCGGTCGAGCGGGAAGCCGGCAAACTCCATGAAAATGTAAATGGGTAGACGGGAGGCAACCGATTCCACGAATTCTGTTTGAGATTCATTTTTTAACTCATCCAAAATTGTGTCAGTCCAATAGTCGATGCGCTCTTGGAGGTGGGCAATGCGGGACCGTTCAAAGTACTCCATCATCAATCGGCGATAGAGTAGATGTTCCGGTGGATCGAGAGATTCTGGGATCATGCGCGGCGCGTCGTCTCGAGCAGGGATTTGCAATTGCTTGTTTGAGAACAGCTTGGGTGTTTTCAATATCTTCGACATTAGGTCTGAGTCGGTCACGACCCAATGTCCACCATTCGCTGATGTCCAAAATATTCCAGGCGCTTCAGTTTTGAGTGCGAGCAAGCCGTCGTGAATATCCGGTGTAAGGCGTGAGTCATTTAGATAATCGAAGTCAACAACACGGTCTGGCGCGATATGCTTGGGGATGGTGATAGACGGCATCTCGATACTCTCTCCACTGAATCTTCGTTAAGTAAATCACGATTTACAAATCAGTCAACACATATATAACTAAGTTCATGGAGATCGTAGAGACAACACGCAGGCGCGACGCAGCCCTAACCCGAGACGCTATACTTCGGGCAGCGCAGGAAATTTTTTCAATACGCCCTTATGGGGATGCCTCGCTAAAAGACATAACCGCTCTTGCGGGAGTAAATCCGGCGTTGGTCAGTAGGTATTTTGGATCGAAAGAAAAATTGTACGAAGCCGCCTTGGCCGACATCTTGGATGCTGGGGCGTTGACGTCTATATCGCGTGAGACGTTTGGCGAATCCGTTGCCGATCTTTTTACTGATGATTCAGGCGGAAGTATGAACCCGTTGACAATGTTAGTTTTTTCAGCGTCAGATGTGCGGATTCAGAAAATCGCAGTGCGCTTGCTGATGGAAAAAACGTTAGGTCCACTTCAAAAGCATTTGGGTGGCAAAAATGCTGAGATGCGTGCCGCGCAAATAATGGCGATTTCAACTGGGTTCTTCACTTATCGGCTTGTGCTTCCTTTGGCTCCGTTTGAGGGGAGCGTGAGTCCGCATGTGCGGGACTGGCTCGCCCAAACCTTGCAGATGATTATGGATGCGGAGTGAATGAGATCGTTCTTGATCCATCTTGTGTTTTAAAAAACGAGTGGTATGACTTAGTTATACAAGTTCGCTCAAGTTTAGTATTCTGCGGGGTCAAAGAGGTGGCGATTATAAAAGATACATTGCGTGTCATTATGACATTAGATGCTGATGCGCCAGCTATCGATCATAAAGATGTTTGGTATAGTTGGGCCACACTCAAAAAGCAGGTCGATGCGTTGTGCGAAATCTTTGATGACGTCGGCGTTGCGAAGGGCGGACGTGTCGGTGTTTTGCTGCACAATCGCCCTGGGCATGTTGCCGCCATTCTGGCGGTGCTGGCTACGGATCGGTGTCTTGTCACGTTGAACCCGCTTTATCCGGATGAGGCCCTTGGCGCGGACATCGCTCAGCTTGGTGTGCCGATCGTGATTGGTGAGGCGGGGGACTTGAGCCGCGCCGGAGTCGCCTCTGCCTTAGCGGAGTCGGGTGCCGCAGTGGTCGAAATTAATCCGGCGCTTGGCGGGGCCTTTTTGAGAGCTCAAACACCCTCTGGCACGTTTAGCAAAGGGGGCGCGGAGGGCATTGCTATTGAAATGTTGACGAGTGGAACGACCGGCAAACCAAAACGTGTTCCGCTTAGTCGTGCTGCGTTTGACGCCAGTTTTTCTGCCGCTGCGCAGTATGAGAAGTCACGAAAGCTGACACAGCAGGTGAGGTTAAGGGACAATACAACCCTGATCATAAATCCTGTAACTCACATTGGTGGCATTTACGGTGTGATAGGTGCGATGATAGCCGGGCGTCGGATATGCCTTGTTGAGCGGTTTTCGGTTGAGAATTGGGCGCACGCTGTTGTGCGACACAGACCGAAGGTAGCCCCGGCGGTTCCTGCGGCTCTTCGAATGCTCCTCGAGGCTAACCTGCCCGCCGATACATTCTCCAGTCTGTCGGCCGTCATTAGTGGGACAGCGCCTCTGGACCCATCAATCGTTGACGAGTTTTTGAAGCGATATGACCTACCGATCTTGGCGAATTACGGTGCTACTGAATTTGCGGGGGCGATTGCCGGGTGGTCGTTGGCTGAATTTCGGAAGAGTTGGGCAAATAAACGCGGTGCGGTAGGGCGCATTCACGACACCATAGACGCGCGTATCGTTGATCCTGAGACCGGTATACCCATTGGGTTCGATGTCGAAGGGTTGCTCGAAATAAAAGGTGCGCAATTAGGCGGAAAAGTTGGCTGGCATAGGACGACAGATCGGGCGGTGATTGATGCGGACAATTTCCTGTTCATCAAAGGCCGCGCGGACAATGCGATCGTGCGTGGTGGATTCAAGGTGCATCCCGATGACGTGGTTCGTGTGCTCGAGCAGCATCCCGGCATTCGGGAAGCTGCAGTCGTTGGGATATCAGATTCTCGACTAGGGGAGGTGCCGGTTGCCGTCATCATCCTAGCTGATGGTGCGCCCGAACCCGAGGCGGCTGAGCTTAAGGCTTACCTCAAAGGAAAATTATTGCCTTATCAAACGCCTGTTCAATTTAAGGTGCTACTCGATCTGCCGCGCACGGCATCGATGAAGCCAGCAGTTGTTCCTATTCGGAATCTGTTTGACGCAAAAAACTAGACATTTTTGAACATAATACGGAGCAAAATATGATCATCACTAAAGGTATGGCGGCCATTGTTACGGGCGGTGCGAGCGGATTGGGTTTTGCGACGGCGCAAGCACTTGTAGACACTGGCGTAAAAGTTTCCATTTTCGATATCAATGCCGAGAAAGGTGCCGCCGCGGCTGCCGAAATTGGTGCCGCTTTCTGTCAAGTGGACGTGATGGATGAGGATAGCTGCGTTGCCGGGTTTGCGAAAGCCCGTGCAGCTAACGGTCAGGAGCGTATTTTTGTTGGTTGCGCAGGTGGTGGTAGTGCCAGAAAAATAGTCTCCCGCAATCGGGATACTGGAGCAATTAAACGATACCCAACAGCAGAATTTGAGCGGATCGTTCAGTTAAATCTGGTTGCCTCGTACCGGTGCTCGGCGCTGACTGCTGAGGGAATGCTGGAGCTAGACCCGTTGGAAGATGGGGAGCGAGGCGTCATCACGTTGACTGCGTCGGTTGCTGCGCAAGATGGCCAAATTGGACAAGTTGCTTACGGCTCTTCAAAGGCTGGGATCAACGGCCTCGTGTTGCCGATCGCGCGAGATTTGATGGGGGAGGGCATTCGCATAAACTCGATTATGCCGGGAATTATGGCGACGCCGCCTATGATGGGTGTTCCAGAGCCAGTCTTGAAAAGCCTTGCTGCGTCCGTTCCGTTCCCAAAACGCCTCGGAAAGCCATCTGAGTTTGCCTCGCTCGTGCTTGAGTTTGTGCGTAACACATACTTCAATGGTCAGAACATTCGATTGGATGGCGCAATCCGTATGCCGCCAAGGTGAATGGAGTGAATTTTGTGGCTGATCCTGAATTCGCACCGAAGCAGTCGGCTGGTCCGGCGCCAGTTCGACCGATAAATAGTATACGGCGAACCAGTACGATCGATACGATCTGGCCTGAGGGGCGAGAGGGGCCTATGGTCATGCGGGGGCATGCGCGCGACTTGGCGACGGGTCCTGTGCTTTCTGAGAGCCGGGTTTTGGCAACGGCATCGTTCGAAATTGTTGCCACAAGCGGGCGTGAAATCCGCTCAATCGACACTACTCCCACGCTCCCGAATGCGGAAGAATTGATTGGGGTTAGGGCTGGTGGACAGTCGCGTAAGGCGATTGGCGCACAGCTTCAAGCAATTGATGCGATGAATTCGCCATTACATTTGTTGCTTGACGACTTCGCGGGAGCAAGTCTGGTTGCGGGCTGGGCGTGGTCGCGTTGGACTGATTGGGCGGTCACGTCAGGGGCGGGCAACGAGCGAGTTCTTCCTAAAATGGAAGGCATTTGCGCTGGTTTTCGGCCAGGAGCATCATCGTTGGATGCGGAGGGGCGTCCCGCTCAGAACCTTCAGTCGAGCGCCCCTGTTGGCTCGATTGTGAATTCTGCCGATTTGAATGGATTTCACAATATTCCAGATCAGGAGGGCGTGGGTATGCGTCGTGTGCGGTGGATGGACGTTCACCGGGAAGGTGATTCCCTCAACATCGCGGCTGGGTTTCAAGATAGCGCGACTGATCCAAGTGGAGGGCGCGAGGCCGTTCATGAGTATCGACTCACTGCGTTAGTCGATCAAGCGACAGGCGCCCTTTTGGAGGTTGAGGCTGATCCCCGTGTCCTTCCGTATCGAGAGTGCCCTGCGGCAGCGGGCAATATCGAGCGATTGCTTGGGGTATCAGTTGGAGACTTTAGACAAGAGGTGCTGAGCCGATTGCCAGGAACTCTTGGTTGCACTCACCTGAATGACGTGTTGCGCTCGCTTGCGGATGTTTCGCAGCTTGAGGTGATGCTCTAATGCCACGGCATTAATTTGTTGATGGTGTGATCTCCTCTAAACGCTTGTCAGTCTCAGTGCACCTAGTTATATAAGTTGGGCAGAACCACATGACGATGGTTCGCAGGAGGAAGTTATTATGAAGATATTTGAAACAGGCCAGGAATCTATCTTGCCGGCCGCACGATTTAAGTTACCTAAGTTTAATGTAATGGGCATTTCTATGGCGGCTCTTGGAGTCGCGATGGTTGTCGCGCCAGCGACCGCTCAAGAGTCGGAGGCTGAAGAGGCCGAACAGGCTTCCCGTCGACTTGGCACTGTTACCGTGACGGCGCGAAAAGTCGAAGAAAATCTGCAGGATGTGCCTGTGGCGGTCACTGCCTTTACTGGCGGCGAATTGGAAGCGAAGGGGATCGTAAAAGTAAATGACCTTTCTACCTTCACGCCCGGATTGACCATTCGCGAGGCGAGTTCAAACCCATCAGCCCCCAATTTTTCTATGCGTGGGCAGATTCAAAATGATGTTCTGGCGACACTTGATCCGTCAGTTGGTACGTATGTTGATGGGCACTACTGGGCACGCGCATACGGTCTGAATGTCGACCTTCTAGATGTTAGTGCTGTGCAGGTCCTCAAAGGTCCTCAGGGCACGCTGTTCGGTCGTAATACAACGGGTGGGGCTGTGTTGATCACGACAGAGGATCCTAATTTTGATGGTGTCTCCGGTACATTTGAGGCTGGATTTGGTAATCTGAATGCTCAGACGTACAAGGGTATCGTAAACATCCCTCTGATCGAGGATACATTGGCTATTCGGGGCGCTCTGCAGTATGCGCAACGCGATGGATACATCAAAGACGTTGTGAATGGCACCGAGTATAATAACCGTGACATCGTCAATGGGCGCGCCAAGTTGTTGTACACGCCGAATGAAGATGTTGAAATAGTTCTCTCTGGTGAGTGGTTCGATCAGGAAATGGATGGACCAGGTGGGAGTACGTCTTTCGCGACCGGGCTGACAGGGGCCTTCTTGGCAGGGGTCAACCCACTAACCTTGACGCCTTTCCCAGTCGTTATTCCAGACTACGTTGACACAGTCGCTCGTTCTGATGGAGACAGGGTTGCGCTAGATGGAAGCCCATTCCTGCGCGCCAGCACTCAGACGTACAATGGTACATTGACGTGGGATGTTGGTTCCGGGCAAGTCAAAGTGATAGCCGGTACTCGGAAAGTTAAGTCGACAGGTGTGTTGGACTTAGATGGAAGCTCGTTGGGCGGTATTGACACCTCGTCTATACACGCGACTGGGTCAGGCATAAATCTTGAGCAGTCCTCAATTGAAGGGCAGTATACAGGCGTTGCGCTAGATGACCGTTTAAATTATGTCGTTGGCGCAACATATTTTGAAGAATCTGGATTTGATAAAACAAATACACGGAGCTTGGTGTTTGCTGTTCCGAACGTTGGGCCCTTCGAGCTTAACTTTCGTGGCGATATCGACAATACCAGCGTTGGCGCTTACGCGCAGGGTACTTATGACTTGACCGATCAACTGGGTTTGACAGCGGGTGTACGGTATTCGGAAGATGAAAAAGGTGTGACGACGAATAATACTCGCTCATTCGTGAATAGTGGAGCTGTGTTTTTCTGCCTTGGTGGTCAGACTCTACCTGATTGCACTGAAACGTACGATGATACGTATGATGATGTGTCTTACACATTTGGTTTAGATTACAAACTGTCAGACGATATTCTTCTCTATACAAAGTATAGCCGTGGGTATCGATCCGGTGGGCAAAATTTGAGACTCAATGGAACAGCCGATTTGGACTTCGATCCTGAAATCGTGAAGGAGATTGAGGTTGGCTTCAAAGGTGATTTGCTTGACAATCGCGTTCGCTTGAACGTGGCGGCGTTTTCAAACCAAATTGATGACGCACAGCGTTCTATCATTGTGAGCCTCAATGGCGGCAATGCGACTGTGGTGCAGAACGCGGCACAAGTGAATAATCTCGGTATTGAGGCGGAGCTAACGGCAATTCTCTCAGACGAGTTGAGCCTTCAAGCTGGCGCTTCATATCTTGATTCTGAATACGATACCTATCTAGACGCAGGTGTGGACGTATCTGATCGTCACTTCATTGCTATTCCTGAAAGTGAGTTCAATATTGCGGCTATCTATGGCGCAACAGTTCAGTTTGGTGAGCTTAGCGCCCGCTTGGACTACGCTTGGAGAGATGAGTTTTTCAACAGCGAAGTTTCGACTGGGTCGGCTGCATTTCAAGATGCTATCACATCTCCCGCAAGTGGAGTTCTGAATGCGCGTGCGGGGCTGGACTTCGGCAACGGATTTGAGGTTTCCGTATGGGGACGTAATGTTCTTGACAATCGAGATACGCTAACAGCGCTAAATGTGTCTTCATTCGGTTATGTCTCTAGTCAGAGAAGAGAGCCAGCGACATATGGGGTGACCGGAACGTATCGCTTCGGGGCAAACTAATGCGATCCCCTCGCTTGTAAACTCAATTCAAAAGGGCGGGGCTGTATGGTCCCGCCCTCATTGTTTCAGGACATGAATATGGACAAGAACATGGAGTCTGTGCTCGGTGAGATGGCTTTGGATGCGCTTGAAGACGCGGACATGGCGCTTGCGAAGACCGAGAATCTCGAAATCGATGCGCCCCATACAGCTGCGGATGTCACGGTAGAGTGGTTAAGTGAGTTGATGGGAGCTGACACAAAAGGTGCGAAACTAGATCAAGCAGAGATCGTTGATGGCCATGATGGCATGACGGATCGACGGCGTTGGAGGCTGACATGGAACGCCGTAGGTGTTGAGAATAAACTGCCAGAATATGTGTTTGCGAAAGCAACACCGCATACCCCGTATCTACGGGAAACGCTTTCAATGTTACACATGGCAGAAAATGAAATGCGGTTTTATTCTCAGTTGCAACCGGAAATATCCAGTCTTGCGCCGAAGGCCTATCACGCGGCGTATTACCCCGGTGGACGGTTTTTATTGATTATGGAAGATTTGGAGGCGTCCGGCATGACGCCTTATTGGGCGCACCATGATTGTTCTGTCGAGCATGCGGGTGCGGTTGTGGATACGTTGGCTGAGTTGCATGCAACCTATTGGAATTCGGAGCGGTTTGGTCAGGACTTGGGGTGGGTGCGTCCTCGGCTGCAGAAATTTGGGCGCAAATGGCATCGGCGATCCTTTATTGAGGCTCGCAGACAATACCCAGAAACCGAACTTGGCTCCGGCTTGCCCAAATTTGTTCACAAATTGCTGAAGACTTGGAGCGAAAGCGACGAGGCTGTCTATCGATACTGGGCGTCTTTGCCGTCAACTGTGCTCCATGGGGATTCCCATTTGGGCAACACGTATAGTGCGCCCGACGGCACGGCCGGTTTTTTCGACTGGCAGGTTATATTCCGAGGGCATGGCTTGCGGGATCTGGCATATTTTCTAACTGCAGCGCTGAGCAACGAAATGAGGCAAGCGCATTCAAGGGCTTTGTTCGAGCGTTATATTGCGGGGTTGATCCGACGCGGCATTGATATCGATATCGAAAAGGCCTGGATGGATTATGGTTTGTTCATATTGGATCAGTGGGATGCCCACATGAAGGCTTACGTGTTTGGAGGCTATGGGCACATGCCCGAAAGTAGCGTTCGATCTAGTCAAGCTCTGGTCGGGGCGTTGCAAGATCATGACGTCGCTGGATTAATTTCTCAAATTTCTGAAAAGGGGACACTGACATGAGTGATTCGATTTCATCTTGGCGGCGCCATCTATCACTTTGGTTGCTCGGTGGTGTCGCTGTTCTCAATTATTTTGATCGTCAGGCCTTCACGGTACTGATGGAAGATATCAAAGAAGAGTTGATGCTTACTGACACCGTGCTCGGTCTAATAAGCGGACTGGTCTTCGGGCTGATTTACGCTGCGGTGGCGCTTCCTATCGCACGATTAGCTGATAAAGGCGATCGTCCTCTTGTGATCGGAGTCTGTTTGGGGTTTTGGAGCTTGGCAACCGCGGCCTGCGGCGCTGCTGTGGGGGCCTGGCAGATGGCCGCTGCACGAATGGCCGTGGCGGTTGGTGAGTCCGGGTCTGGTCCGGCATCCCTGTCTGTTTTGACTGATATTTTCCCACCAGAGCGACGTGTGCTGGTCATTGGTTTTTTTCAAGCGGCGAGTTCTGTCGGCTTGTCTATGGGCGTAGTTGTTGCTGCGTGGTTGGCTTCATTTCTTCCATGGCGTGTTGTCTTTTTCGCCATGGGTTTGCCGGGTATACTCGTTGCTATTGCTGTCGCTTTACTCGTGTATGAGCCACGTCGAAAGTCTGGAAAGATCGGTTCCGGAGAAGTTGCGGATTCCGTCCCGCTCGGGCAAGCGTTGAAAATCATAGCCAGCATTCCAGCTTTGAGATGGATTGCGGTATTGTTGGTTGCTGTGCCAATGGCGGGTTTCGGCTTTTTGATGTGGGCACCGTCTTTTCTTCAGCGCGTGCACGGATTTGAAAAATCTGAACTGTCGTTACTAGGTTACGCAATTCTTATTGGGCTTGTATCGGGAAATCTTTTTGCTGGGTGGATCGGGGATCGTTTTGGCAAGGACAATCCTACGTTCAATGGGTGGGTCGCAGCTGGTGGTCTTGTCGCTGCGATACCTTTCGCGGTTGGGTTCGTTATGCTACCGAGTGCAAATATGGCGCTGGTCTCGTTCGTCGGGTTGAAATTTTTTATGACTCTGTGGACGGCACCGATGATTGCGCTCGTGTTTTCCTTAGTACCAGCTGCGATGCGGGCCACGATGAGCGCGATAATCAATTTGATAATCATTCTTGCGGGTGTCGGTTTTGGAACCGTGGTTGTGGGGATGCTAAGCGACGGATATAGCACCGCTTTTGGTGAAGAGGCGCTCCGGTATTCTTTGTTGACGATGAGCTTGGGGTTAGTCGTGGGGGCGTTCGCGGCAGCGATGTCCGCGCGGTCTGTCATCAAACATCAAGCTACACTGGCCGTTACATAAAAAGAGGGCCCTGACAATATTTGTCAGGGCCCTTTGAGTTACGTCCGCGTTTATCGGAGGAGATGCGCGTTCTGGCTAAAACGCAACGCGGAATCAGGCCGAGAGAAATTTCGCTACGGCAGGATTTTCGAGACGGAATAGCCGAGCAGCATTTCCACCTAGGATAAGGCTTTTGTCTTTGTCTGAAATATCGACACCTTCAAAAATGCCTTCGACGACATCTTTAGATTTAGGGAACGTTCCTTCTGCATGCGGATAATCTGAGGCCCACATATAGTTCTCGGCGCCGATTTCATTGCGATGAACAACGCAGGCACGGTCATGCTGGAAGGAAACGAAAACTTGTCGCTTGATAATCTCACTCGGCATTAATGTTAGCTTTGGGCGAACGAACATGTGGTGGGCCACGTAAACTTCGTCCATACGTTCAGCGATCGCGGAGAGCCAGCTTGCGCCACTCTCGATAAATGCGACTTTTGCTTTCGGGTTGCGGTCTAACACGCCGCCCGCCACTAGGTATTGGCACGTATTGATGGCATCAGACATCTGATTGGAGTAATTGATTACTGCTGCGCCTGCGCCGCGTTCGTGAATAACTGTTTCTAGTCCCGTTCCAGTGTGTAGGACGAAGACAATACCAAGCTCGCCGCCGAGTGCGAAAACTGGGTCCCACGCCGGATCATTATATTTTGGAATGTTGGGCGGAGTTACCGCAGGCAGCATCGCGGCGGTGTAGCCAAGCTTAGCTAATCGTTTCATTTCTTCGAGCGTATTTGAGAAATCTTGAACCGGCAGCACGCCGCAACGGACGAACTTGTCTAAATTGCCGCCGAAGTAGTCATTGTTCCAGTCGTTGTAAACTTTGCATGAGGCGGCTTCTGCCTCAGCATCGTCAAGGCAATAGAGCCAGAGCCCAAGAGACGGAAACACAATCTCTGCGTCGATGCCGTCAAGCTCCATGTCTAGGATGCGGCCGGGAATTTCGCGAACACCACGACGTTCGCGATCGCCGAGTTCTTTATCACCCTTTGCGCCGACTCGTAGGCGGTAGATCAACTTGTCCTTGGTGCCGGTGATCAGAAAATCACCTTCTTTACGGGCGTGGATTGCGTGATCCTGCAATGATGTTGGAAGGCCGTCTAGAAAGAGGGTCGGTGGCTCTACCACGTGGGCATCAGCACTGAAAATGAAGTTCTGCATGGAGTGTCTCCCAGTCGATTTTGTGTTTATCTAAATATCTTAGAGGTAACTAATAATGCAAAATTCTGAGTTATACAACTAGGTTATTGACGTTAATCGTCAATATAGGTATCTAAAATGGATAGGAGCGGTTGTGATGCCTCAAAACACAGACCTTAAGGATGGCGTGCCCCGAAGTCGCGTCGCGGAAACTGCGGTGCGGTTGGCGGACTTATCACTCGCGACGACTGAGGGAGAACATCTGGGTGCTGAGGTGGACTTGTTGAATCGTTTGGGCGTTAGCCGCCCCACGCTTCGGCAGGCGGCAAAGATCGTCGAGGCAGATCGCCTAATAACCGTGCGAAAGGGGCCGGGCGGAGGTTTTTTTGCGATGCGTCCCTCGGCGGCAGATGTTATCCGAGCTCCTGCGAGGTATCTGCGGTTGCAAGGAGCGTCATTGATGGACGTTCACGTCGTTACCCGTCTGATCGCTACTGAGGCAGCATCGTTGGCGGCGGTGTGTGAATGTGAGGAGCAGCGTGAGGCGTTGAGAGCGCATCGGGATGTGGTGGCCGAAACGTCTGGTGATGACGACACTCCAGAAATATTAATTCAGCAAGAGACGCGTCTCGCACGAATTCTATCGACCATGAGTGGGAACCCCACAATCGCTTTGTTCATGGAGATTGGTTACACTTTTGGCCGTGAAGAGCAGAATGTCAGATTTTATCAGTGCTCAGAGGATCGTGATTGGTCTCGCGCTCTGCAAATTCAATTATGCGATGCGATCTTGGCCCGGGATGGGGAAATCGCTCGGGTATTGATGGGGCGACGCACCGAAATGATCGTCGAGTGGATATCTAAATAAATTATAATCAGCAAAGAGAGGATCGGCCCATGGCTGAATGTGAATTCAAAGGTTTCGGTGGCATAACGCTGCGGGCTGAGGTTACGGGTTCATCCGAAGATCCTGCAGTCCTTTTGTTGCATGGTGGCGGTCAAACACGAGGTGTTTGGGGGGATGTCGCGTCGTCACTCGTGACGGCCGGGCGTCAGGTCATAAACCTTGATCTGCGTGGTCATGGTGCAAGTGATTGGCCTGAGGATGCTCGCTACGATTTGGATGCGTTTGTTGAGGACTTAAAATGCGTGTTGGCGCAACTTCCATCGCGCCCAGTTATAGTTGCTGCTTCTTTAGGAGGGTGGATCGCGGCTGCCGCGATCGGAGAAGACGGAGGCAATCTTGCCGCTGGACTCGTATTAGTGGATGCTCCGCCGGAAATTGATGCTGCTGCTGCGCAGAAGGTAAGTGAAGCGCTGCGGAAACATGCAGAGAGAAGTGATTCTAAAAACGAATGGGATCCAAAATTCTTGTCTGGCATGGATCTAGGGGAGGTGACACAGCGTGTGGCTGTTGCGGCAGAAGAAATTAAGCTGCCGGTGTTGTTTGTTCGGGGGGCTTTGAGCGAACTTACGCAGGCCGAAGCGGCAGGGCGCTATGTCGAGAAAATCGACAACGCTGAATTTGCAGAAATTCGAGACGCAGGACACATGGCTGCCTTTGATCGATCGGACATCTTCAACGCGACGCTCCTAGATTTTTTGGAGAGAAGAGTTCCACGGTTCATGCCGGACTATCGGTCAGGATCAGATGCGCGGACATTACGTGATGCATTGGGATGCTTTGCCACTGGTGTGACCATTGTCACGGCAATGAATGGCAAGAGGGAGCCTGTCGGGCTTACGGCGAATTCATTCACATCTGTGTCGCTGGATCCTGCGCTTTTGCTTGTTTGTATTGCTAAGACATCTGGAAGCCTCAAGGTTCTAGAATCCGCTGATTATTTCGCGGTGAATGTCTTGCACATTGGGCAGCAACTGGCATCGAACACATTTGCGCGACCAGGGGATGATCGGTTCGCTAAAACACCTTGGCAGACCGGACATAATGATGTGCCTTTGATCGGTGGCGCCCTCGTGAACTTTGAGTGCTCTCGGCATGCTTTGCATGATGGGGGAGATCATATTATCCTCGTTGGCAAGGTGGAGCGCGCTAAATATGAGCCGCGCCGGGATCCTTTGCTGTACTTCAAGGGGAAGTATCGTCGCTTGCACTTTGCTTAATCGCGGTTTTCTTGCCGTTTCGCTTTGATAAGTCTGGACACGGTCAAAACTTATCCGTTATAACCTAGTTGTATAACTAAGTTTATTTTTGAGAATTTGGAGGACAGTTTTGGTCTGGGTCAATCAAGACAAGTGCGCAATCGCGGGAGTCGGTGCAACGGATTATTATATCCGGGGTCAAAGCTATCCGCGTACGATCAATGATATGGTTGGTGAAGCCATCCTCAAGGCGTGTGATGATGCTGGAATAAATGTAAAACAGGTAGATGGTTTTGCATATTATTCAGGTGCGCAAATGGGGTATGGCGATAAAGTCGATACCGCATCGCTTATGGAAATGCTCGGTATAGAAGAAGTCGGGTTTACGGCTGCCTTGACCAGTGGTGGTGGAGGTGCCGCCGGTGCAGTGGGGTTGGCTACAGCTGCGATTCAAAATGAAGACGCGAAATACGTCGTGACAGTCATGGCATTGCAGCAATATCGCCAGCGTCTTGGCACCGTCTTCGGCGCATCCGATCCAAGCCCTGAAAACTCCTTCCTGCAACCATCGGGGTTGGTTGGCCCTGGGCATCTTATGAGTGTATTGACCCGGCGTCACATGCATCTATACGGAACGCGCCGAGAGGCATTTGCCGAAATCGTCATGAGCCAACGCCTTAATGCGATGAATAGGCCACAGGCCGTCCGCAAGAATGAACTCACAATGGACGAGTATTTCGCGAGTCCGATGCTCGCCGATCCACTTTGTCGTCTAGATTTTTGCCTGGAGACAGATGGCGCGGTCGCTTGGATAACCACATCAACCGAGCGTGCTAGAGACCTCAAGCAAAAACCGGTTCTTATTCATGCGGCTGCTCATGGTGGCTCTCGTAATTGGGGGCGCTCCTTCGCGTGGATGGGAATGCCTGATCCAGATTTTGGGTCGTCTGGACATAAGCCAATTGGTGATAGGCTTTGGAAGCAATCTGGCCTCTCACCGTCTGATATTGATGTTGCGATGATTTACGATCACTTCAGTTCGATGGTTGTCATGCAGCTTGAAGACTATGGTTTCTGTAAAAAGGGCGAGGGAGGTGAGTATGTGGAGAGCGGTGCTATTCGCTATAAGGGCGGGTCCACGCCGGTGAATACACATGGTGGTCAGCTGTCTGAAGCGTATATTATTGGTGCGACCCACACCCGAGAAGCTGTTGAGCAACTTCGTGGTGAAGCGATCAATCAAGTTGCCGATGCGGAGTTCGCACTGGTTACGGGTGGCCCTGCGTCGCTGCCTGTTTCTGGGTGTATCTTGAGGAGGGATTCATAATGTCTGATATCGAATACGGCATGGCCAAAGCAGTACCTGGCGATCACATTAGGATCACCACTGACACGTGGACCGAGCCTTTCTGGCAAGCTGCCAAAGAGGAGCGCCTAACCGCGTGTGAATGTGGTGCATGTGGGCATTTTAGAATGCCCCCGACCGCATACTGCCCTGAATGTCAAAGCCAAGACGTGAGTTGGCCAACGCTGTCTGGAACAGCAACGGTGTTCAGTTTTGCGATCTGTACCAGATCGCCATTTCCCGATGTACCCAATTTTGTGTATGTTCCGATCGTGGTTGATCTTGATGGCGCTACTGGCGCTAGGCTCGTTTCAAACCTCGTAGGTATGCCCGCCGAAGAAGTATACATCGGTATGAAGGTGGCTGTGGAATGGAATGAAATTCAAGACGGTTGGAAACTACCGATCTTCCATAAGGTTTGATGTGATGAAACAGCACACAGCACTTTCTCCTTATCTCGGTGTGCACCCTTACGGGTTGGGCGACTTGCTTCACGAACAGGCGCGTAGTCGACCAAAAATGTTGGCCGTTATCGATGGTCAACATCGGTTCACCTATAGTGAGCTGAATGAGCGCGTGAACCGACTGGCTGCTGTGCTTCGTCAGCGTGGCGTTGGCCGCGGTGACCGTGTCTTGTGGCTGGGACAAAACAGCTTCCGCGTGTTGGAAGCATTGTTGGCGAGTGCCCGTGTCGGTGCCATCTTGTGCCCGGCGAATTGGCGTTGGTCGTTAGACGAAATTACATTCTGTCTTGAGGATTTCGATCCGAAAGTGGTGTTTTGGCAAGAAGCAGAAATTGGTGAACTTAACCGAGAAGCGCGCCAGGCTTGGCGACCGGATGCAAACTGGATTTGCCATGACGGATGTTCGGACGGCGAGAATTACGAGGATCTAATAGCGGCGATAGACCCGGAAAAAGAGTTTGCTCCAGTTGAGCCAACGACGCCTCTGTTGGCGATCTACACTGCGGGCTTTAGTGGCCGGCCTGGCGCCGCGCTTCTCAGTCACGAAGCGATCCTAATCGTCGCCTGGCTTAGTCAGACTGGGCAAAGTATTACTGAAAAGACGGGATACCTTGTTTCGGGACCGATGTTCCATCTTGGTGTGCTCATGGGTACGCTTGCGACATTCATCGGCGGAGGGCGGAATGCTTTTGTTGCACGTGTCGAAGCTGAGCATCTATTAGAAATGATCTCCTCGGAGAAGTTGACGCATGCCTTTATTGCACCACCCACAATCGTGCAGATGCGCGCTCTGAATAAGGGCGGAAAATACGATACATCCAGCTTGTTTTCTGATCCGGAAATGTCTGACTACCGGATACCAATGGTCATGCCGGTAGATGCGCCGATGATGCAGGCGCCGGGTGGATATGGGCAAACGGAAATAGGTGGGCTGACTATTGCAACGTGGATGGGCGGAACGGCTGCCGGGCGCCCGTCGCCCTTTCTCCAAGTGAAAGTTGCCGATGACGCTGGTGTGGAGTTGCCAGCTGGTGAGGCAGGCGAAATATTCGCACGTGGACCGTTGGTTATGTGCGGGTACTGGAATAGGCCGGAAGAGAATGCGCGCCGTGTCGTGGATGGGTGGCATCGTACGAATGATCTAGGTAAGCGGCTTGATGATGGCTCGCTTGTCTTCGTTGGCCCTAAGACGACGATGATCAAATCGGGTGTCGAGAATATTTACCCAGCTGAAGTCGAAGCGTGCTTACGCAAGCATAAAAGCGTGGAGGACGTTTGCGTGATCGGAGTTCCTGATCCGACGTGGGATCAAAACGTAAAAGCTATCGTCATACCTAAGTCGGGCGAGACGATTGAACCGAGTGTGCTTATCGAGCACTGCCGTGTTCAACTTGCTTCATACAAGAAACCAAAGATCGTAGAATTTACTGACACATTGCCTCGCACCGCGGCTGGCTTCGTTGACCGAGAGGCGGCGGATAAACTGTTTGGTGGCGGAGGATATCCAAAGGTTGGGTGACCGATCTAACAGGGAGGAGATGACCAGCAATGGCGTTAAATGAAATTCAATATCCGAGTATACTAGATCCTATCGAGGCGGCGAGCCGTGAGTTCTTAGACCGCCATCAGGAGGCGTCTCTTGCGGCAATGTGTGAGCATGCCGTCTCAAATGCGCCGCTCATCCGCAAGATGTGGGCTGATGCTGGCGTGAGGCCTTCAGACATTAAGTCGGTTGCCGATTTTCGTGAAAAAGTTCCTTTTCTGACTAAGGATGATATCCGTGCTTTTCGGGATGCGCATAACGACCCGACTGGTGGGATGAGTGTTGATAGCCCTGGTCAAACGGTATCGGTGGGTACAACATCTGGAACGACAGGCGACCCTACGCCTGTGCCCAACTGGCGCCGTACACCGGCTGAAGACACGTACGCACGCGACCATTGGCACATTGGTGTTCGCCCCGGTGACCACATTTGTCATATGCTGTTTACGTTCAGAGGGGGGCATAGGCGTCGCAGTCTAAGTGAGCTTGGCATCGCTGAAATTTGCTTCAGTATTTCACCATTTGAGGTTCCTCGAATTGTTGAGGCATCCAAGCGGTTTCGCCCGACATCCATGAGTATTTTTCCAAATCCATTGATCAATGCGTTTGAACAGTACTTTGAAAAATCTGGTGAAGACCCAGTGGATGTGTTTCGGTCATATAAGGGGGCGATTTTTGGTGGAGAGCCATTAGGCGAACGCCAGAAGGCGCTAACGAAGTCATGGGGGTTGGAATTGTTTGAGACGACGAGTCTCGGTGATGTTGCTGGAGCTGCCGAGTGTCGCCAGCATGATGGATTTCATGCGTATGAAGACATCGCCTACATTGAGACTGTGGACCCAATCACGGCAGAGCCGCTTGCCGACGGAGAGATCGGCGAGCTTGTCGTGACCAGCCTCGTTGATAGATTGAGCCCCTTGGTTCGGTATCGCACCGGAGATCTCGTATCGATAGATCGTTCGCCCTGTGGCTGTGGACGAACTCATGCGCGGTTCAAGCTGCTTGGCAGAGCAACGGATCAAATTTTGGTGCAGGGACGGAGTATTTTGCCGCGTGAGATTATGGGATTGGTTGAGAAGCATAGTGAAACGCGCGCCAACCTCTTCCAAATCATTCGCCCGAGCCGTGAGATGGAAGAGCTGAAGCTGCGAATAGGCTATGATGTCTCGCGTTTAAAAGATTCTGAGGGGGCGTTGAAGTCTCGCCTTTATGATCAAATTTCCGCCGCGATTGAAGTACCTCTTGTTCTCGAACTCATTGATGAGCAGGAACTTCTGAAGTTAGGCCCACCGCATAAAATTCCAAGGGTAACCAAGATATGACATCAGTTCATCCCGATCAAATTGGCTGTTACACAGCCCACGGTGAAACTCATTTCTATTCCGCCAAGCGAACAGAGCTTGACCGTGCGGGCGTGCAAATGGCGCGGACCCTTACAGGTTATGCGTTCCAACCTGGTTCCTATGTCTTAACGGTTTCGGTGGTCCAAGAGGTTGTTCAGTTCGCACCGTTCGAGTTTGCGCTTCAAGTGTTAGGGCTTTATGGCACCAATGCTGACCTTAGCCCATTCGATGCTGGGCGTGTTGAGGCGCTCGCACGCCAATTCGATCCTGTGGCTATCTGCGGAGTTGGAAATGAAGTGCTTGAGGGTCTCAAAATGATGGGTCATTCAGCAGCAGATGTGTTTAAGGGCAGAACTATCTGGGCTCGTCCTGATGCTTTTGAGGCGGTAAACGCCATGCCGGGTGTTATGGCGAAGAAAGTCGCATTAGTCGGTCCAGCTCTTGCGCTTGAATGTGCTCAGGGGGGGGTGCACCTAGATGGGCGTGAGTGGGAAGTCTCGGTGGAGAATAAGGAGTTGCTTCTGTCCTCAAGACAGTTTCGAATTGACCCCATTCACAAATTGAAAACCGGATTTACTGGCGAAATGCTAGCAGGGCCTTGCTCCTGCGGTAATCCAGATCCATTGATGCGTCTTGATGGGCCCTCTCAGTAGTTTCAGGGATAGTCCCCTCAACTGCGTACCCTTGCAAAGATGGCGAGGTCGATATTGGTAGAAATCATGATAAAATATTTGCGAGGCTGTCAAGCGCTATTGGAAGTCCGAAATGGGCGAACGATCTGACATTAAAGAAACGTCTCGCGCGTGGGGATGGCCCAGTTGAACGCGATGAGATGGTTTTAAAGTGGGCGTGTGTTGGTAGATGCGGACGCTGCCATGTATGAGGAGTCTACCCCCGTGTGGGGCGATCTATCACGCTAAGGATATGCTGGACGATTCGTACTTTGTAGCGCTTGAAACGATTGTAGATGTACCGCACCCAGAATTCGAATATTTGAAAGAACGCGGAACAATTTATGAGTAGTGGGTGGGCGCTGCTTACTTGATAATCCGGATGGGGTCGAAGCCATCCCAATCCTGTGCAGCTTTACGAATGTGGGAAAAGGTTCTCCCTTTTGATCCGCTGATATCAGAAATCTCGATCAACGAGCCGGGGTGCGCTGAGGTTTCAAAATAACAGAAGCGACCTTGCTCGCCGCCAATTTGCCCCTCATGACCGACCTTGAGGCCTTGCGCGAGCGTGCGGTCATATAGGTCTTGATAGTTTGTACTCCAATAGGCGACGTGTTGGAGGCCCTCATGACCTGCTTCTAGAAAGTCACGGTAAAGCGATGGCGCGTTATTATTCTGCTGGATTAGCTCGATCTGTAGATCGCCGGAATTTGCAAGCGCGATCGTCATATCGACGGGAGAGGATTTACCGCGATAACGAAACCAATCGGTCTGTACCTTTTCAATGAGGAACCATGGGCCGACGCCGTGGATATTCACCCAATGGTCCATAGCTGCGTGGATATCATGAACGACATAACCGTTTTGACGAATGGGACCAAAGTTACGACTCATAATTTATCCTCCAGCTTATGGTAACAGGCTTGCTCCTAGCTTGCCAATCGATGGGCACCGTGCGTAACCCAAGTGTTGATCGCCGATGTTTGTCACCAGTGTCGGTTGGCCGGGAAGAGGCTCAAGTGAAGTTGGACGTGCTGGGAATACAGAATGAAAACTTTGAGTATGAGGGCATGTTCCACACATTCGGGCTGTTCGACCCTTATGTGTCTGAAATGGCCGACCGTATTGATGGGTTCGCCCAGAGCCTGACGATGTCAGAAACAGCCAAACAGTAGAAATTGAAATGGTGATGAGAATGAAACCGACATTTGCAAACCTAGTAATCCTTGGCCTGTTGGGCCCGTTGGCAGAGTGCGAGGCGATCAGCGCAGGTGCGGACATCAAGCTGCAAGTAGCGGAAGTGTGTGGTTCTTAGGCGGCTTGGTATGAAACAATACAGGGCGCTATTGATGCGGCCAGCGTTATAACCGCCGATGAAGCAATTGCGATTAATGTTGCCGCCGGTGACTATTATGAGAAGGTTACGATCGCTCGAAATGGACTTACCCTCGAGGGCGTGGGGCCAGATGTGACGCGGCTCCACTTTGACGCTGTCGCATCAAGATGCGCGCCATTACCACCGCAACAATTGGGGTACGGCAGGATCAGCCACGCTGACGATCAATGCGTCGGACGTATCAGTGTCTGGATTTCTGGTGGAGAATATGTTCGATTATCTCAGCAATGATGCTTTAGCGAGTGGTTCTGAATATAAAATCCGTCACTCTCAGGGCGCTGCGCTTTTGATGAATGTTGAGAGTGACCGGGTTCATATGAGGGACGTACACCTTGCTGGGTATCAAGATGCGCTGTTCCTAAGCGGTGGCCGTTTGTTCTTCGAGGATGGCTTTATCTCAGGAAGTGTTGATTTCATTTTCGGGAACGGCATGGGTTTGCTGCGAAGGCAGCACCATAGAGACACGGCCTCGGGTAAGTCATTCCCGGAAGGGGAGGTCCAGTCTTAAGTCGCTGCGCCGTCCACTCAGATTAGTCAGCCTGTTGGCTTAGTTTTCTACAAATGCAGATTGACGCGAGAAGAGGGTGTGGCAGGTCGCTCCGTCACGCTGGGGCACCCGTGGCACCCGGCAACAAGATTTTAAGATGATCGGTATACTGACACTAAGGCGATAGGGTATTCCACGTTTATCGACACGTGGATGGACGCTCATATACACGAGAACCGTGGGTCGACCATGAGTGGAACTGCGCGCGCGTCTCGGCTATCGAGATCGATTGGTATACTCTGCTTTCGTACTCGGATGCGCGGAGCATCGTCTTTAAAACCTGGACGCTTGGCGAGTAGCTGATCCTACTAAGCCAACCCGCCATCAGCCTGCCTAAGTGGTAGTGAACGTAGTCTTTTACCGCTTGCGGCGAAGATCGCATTAGCTACTGCAGGTGCGATAGGGGGTGTGCCTGGCTCGCCGCCGCCGCCGAGGCGTGCACCGCTATTGATGAGTGTTACCTTTATGGTTGGGGCATCATTCATTCGGATCATCTCGTAATCATGGAAGTTTGATTGTGTGATCGCGCCATTCTCGACAACTATGTCGCCAAAAATCGCAGCAGTTAGCCCATAGATTATTCCGCTTTCCATTTGGGCGGTGAATCCGTCTGGGTTCATGACATAGCCCGGATCGGCGGCGGCCCATACGTGGGTGACACGGGGTGTGCCGCTGGTGATGTCCACCTCTGCGACTTGCGCGACGACGGTTCCAAAGCTGTCGACCAGTGCAACACCAAGGCCGATGCCCTCAGGGCGTTTGCGACCCCATTGTGCGGCCTTTGCCACAGCGTCCAGCGCAGCTGTATAGCGTGGTTTGCCCTTCACAAGGTCGCGGCGGTAGGCCAGTGGGTCTGCGCCTGCTTCGTGGGCAAGTTCATCAATGAATGACTCGATGAAGAAACCGTGTTGCGTGTGGTCAACCGAGCGCCATGGTCCAAAGCGGATGGGGTTTTCTGTTTTTGCATGGTGGATGAGTTGGTTTTCAATATCGTATGGGATCTCGCTGGCCTCTGCGGGATCATGTTTGTGTACGTATTGATAGTCCCAGCTGATCGGTTTGCCGGTTTCGTCTAGCCCTGCAATGATTTTGTTGACGGTTGCTGGGCGATAGAAGTCTTGCTGAGTGTCTTGTTCGCGTGACCAGATCATCTTGACCGGCGCATCAACATGTTTTGCAATGCGGGCCGCCATAAGCGCATAGTCGACATCTGCACGTCGTCCAAATCCACCACCGAGAATGCGATTGTGAATTGTGACGTTCGCTTTTTTGATGTCGAGCAGTTTAGCAACTGAGTCGCGGCAGGCCAGCGGGTTTTGATGCCCTAGCCATAGCTCGGCTGATCCGTCTTTAACGTGCGCTGTTGCATTGATCGGCTCCATCGTAGCGTGGGCCAAATATGGCACGGTGTATTCGGCCTCGAAAGTCTTCGCGGCTGTGGTTGTCGCTTTACGGGCATTGCCGGCTTTTACGTCAGTCTTTTCTTTACCGTCTGTAACGGCCTTACTCATGTCTGTGCGGAATTGATCGAAGATTGCTGTTTGGTTCAGGGCTTCACGTCCTGTTGTCGACCATTCAATTATGAGCGTATTGGCGGCTTGCTGTGCGTGCCAATAGCTTTGTCCGACAACAGCGACGAACTCTTTCTCATTGATGATTTGGGTGACTCCGCGCATTGTTTTTGCTGTGCTATCATCAATGCTAACAGCGGTTGCGCCAAATATGGGCGCTCCGATTACTGCGGCATATTTCATATCGGGCAGATCAACATCAATGCCGAACTCAGCCGTGCCATCAACTTTTGACGGAATATCGAAACGCGGCACCGATGTGCCCATTAGTGTGTATTTCTCTATTGTTTTCAAGGTTGGTTGGGTTGGTGGGCTCATGCCGCCCGCGATGACAGAAAACTCTGAATACGGAACACTCTTTGAAGTAGCGTCATGATGGATGTAGGATTTTTCAGTTCGCAGCTCGCTGGCGGAAATCCCCCATTCTTTAGCGGCGGCTTTGACGAGCATTTCACGCGCGGCGGCACCGGCGATGCGCATGCCGCCTTGCCCGGTGAAGCGCACAGCGGTTGACCCACCCGTGATTTGCATCGACATCGCTTTTGAAAGCGATAGGAATGCGCCGTTTAGGGAACCTTGGACGAAGCCGGGAATGTTTGCCCCGCCGAGAACGTAATCGCGCACAAGTGCGTGATTGGCATATTCTTCATGAGCGGGGGCTTGCTCGAATGTCACCTTGTCCCAGTCGGCGTCCATCTCGTCGGCCAGCATTTGGGCCATGGATGTGAAAACGCCTTGGCCCATTTCTGAATGGGGGACTATGGCTGTGACGACATTGTTTTGATCTAGCTTTACCCAAACATTGACGAGCGTTTCGTCGCCGTCTGCCATCATGCTTGCGAGCTTGGGTGCGCGGTGACCTTCGCGCATGCCAACACCAACAGCCAGAACGCCGCCTGTTGTGATTCCAGCCGCGATAAATCCACGTCGTGTCCACTTACCCATTGTCTGAACCCTCCGGTGTTAGCATCTTGACTGGACCGACGGCCTTGGCGGCAGATTTTATGGCATCGCGTATGCGACCATAGGCACCGCAACGGCAGATGTTGCCGCGCATCGCTGTGTCT
Organism: Hyphomonas sp.; assembly: GCA_033851975.1. Taxonomy (GTDB): domain Bacteria; phylum Pseudomonadota; class Alphaproteobacteria; order Caulobacterales; family Hyphomonadaceae; genus Hyphomonas. Next base: position 793,261 of record JAWSVJ010000002.1, read on the forward strand.
ATGTCATCATCCGTTGGCTCCGGCACATCGCGTAGGAGCGCGACGGCGGACATGATTTGTCCGGATTGACAGTAACCGCATTGGGGCACCTGATGCTCTATCCAAGCTTTTTGGAGCGCGTGTAGCTCTCCCTCAGCGGGGGCTATGGCTTCGATTGTGGTGATCTCTGCGCCGTCTGCGAGGCTGACTGGGTATGAGCAGGAGCGCACCGGTGTGCCGTCGACATGGACGGTACAGGCACCGCACTGGGCGATACCGCATCCGAACTTGGTTCCGGTGAGTTTTAATTGCTCGCGAATGACCCAGAGAAGGGGCATGTCTGGATCGACATCCAGTTCACGCTTAGTGCCATTGATTAGTAGAGTTGTCATAAAAAGCTCCCGCAATCGATGGCGATTGAATCATTTCGCCAGCGTTCAGTATAGGCCTAGTGAGTGCAGACGCAAGGCGGAAGAGTTTTTGAGCTTAGGTCGCCATTTAGGGGGCTTCTCTTTATGGCTTCACCATGATTTTGATCTTGGCGGGGTCCTGGGAAAGCTCCTTAAACGCACTTGCGACGCCGTCTAGATCGACATTGCCGGTTAGGTAGGCCTCCACGTCTATGTTGCCGTCGGTGATGTTGCGTAGGCAGGCTTCGAATTCATCCTGTTGATAGCCGAAGACGAATTGCAGACCGATTTGCTTGTTGATTGCGATGGCGGGTTCGATGATGTCTTCCGCCATGCACACGCCTGCGACGATTATCCGGGTGGCAGGGGGCGCTTCGCTGATGAGTGACCGGATGAGACCGGGGATGCCAACACATTCGAAAATTACAGCATTCTTACCTGTTTGTCCGAGCATGGCACTGGTACTAGCCTCGGCGAGGGTCGGCGCAACGTTCAGTCCTTTCCAAGCAGTGTGCGGAGATGTGGTTGCTGGGTCGATCAGAATGTCAGTGCCAATTCGCTCGGCAGCGGCGCGGCGCTCTGCAGAAAAATCGCTGGCGATGATGGGGCCGATACCAGCCAGTTTGAGTGCTTGAATGACGGCGAGGCCGACGGGGCCGCAGCCGACAACCATCGGCACGTCTGCGCGAGATAGGTTGGCCTTTCGGACAGCGTGGAGCCCGACGGCAAGTGGCTCTGTCAGGCCCGCTGCTTCAGGCGCGATGCCGGAGGAGACTGGCATGAGGAGTGCTTCTTGCAGGATCATGTATTCAGCAAAACCGCCGGGAAATAGGTTTGAATATCCTACGAGTTCCATCCCGGACGCGCCCGCCGCATAAGGCATGGAGACGACGTTAGTGCCCGGTGTTAGTATCTTCTCGCAGTCGGGGCCGAAGGCAACAATTTCTGCACAAAACTCATGACCGAACACGATGTCCTTGGACGGATCGATAGAGGTTGTGCTGCCTGATCGGACAGCCGTTTCAGCCATGTGGTCCATGTGATGTAATGCGTGCAGGTCAGAGCCGCAAATGCCGCAGCACAGGGTTTTAACGATGACTTGGCCTGGGCCGGGATCGGGCAATGTGAAATTGGTATCAACGGTTAGGCTTTCGCCGCGACGAACAACTGCTTTCATGACTAAACGCCTCCCGGGGTGATGTTTTCATAATATGGGATGAGGATTTCATCAGAGCCTTCTGCAGCTTCGCCGAGCATAATTGGTGTGATCGGATGGACGGCATTTTCGTCGGTCATTATTTCAAGGCATGAAGGGCCATCATGAGCGAAACAGCGCTCGATAGCGGCTTCTAGATCTTCGTACTTCTCTACCCGTTCCGCATGGCAACCAAACGAGTGCGCAATGTCAGCATATTGTAAGTCAGCGAGACGTGTAATGTTGGAGTAGTTGGCGCCAAACATGATTTGCTGCCCGTGAATCGACATGCCCCAGACCCGGTTGTTGAAGATGACGGTCATGATGGGCAGGCGGTGGCGAACCATTGAGTCCCACTCTTGGATATGGAATCCCATTGCACCGTCGCCTGTCATTAGGATAACACGCCGATCAGGGAATGCTTTTTGGAGACCAATTGAAAAGCCTTGTCCTATGCCGAGGCAGCCGAGGTATCCATGGCTTAGGAAGCGACCGGGGCCGCTTGTTTTAATCACGTCATCGGCCCAAGAGGCGGACTCTCCGCCATCGGCCGCAAAGGCTGCTTCTGGGCCTGCCATTTCGGCGACCTTTTTTGCTGCATGATAGGGGTGCATGCCTCCGGGCAGTTGGGCGTCCGGATAGAGCGCATCTCTCATGTGTTGAATTTGGGTCACCTGACCTGTCCACTCTGACCAGTCTGGCCAAGCATCATCTTGTGTTTGCTGGAGGAGGGCCTCGAGGGTCGATTTAGGATCGGCCTCGATAGGGAGCTGAGCGTCGCGTATGCGGCCAATCTCAGAGGCATCTGGGTAGACTTGTATGAGTTTTGCGTCGTCTGGAATAACTGCCCCTGAGCGTCCGCCAAGTTGTAGTCCGAGGCGGCCGCCTAGGAGGAACACGACATCTGGTCGGGGAAGGCCCACCATTTCGAGCGCGCCCAGCACTGAGGCGCGGCCAGCATTTAGTTTGTGACCTGTGGGGAGCAGACCAGCACTTTTGGACATATCAAAGACAGGGATTCCAGAGTGATCAGCGAACTGCGTAATTTCTGCTCCGCAGTCAGACTGCCTTGAGTGTCCGCCTAGGATTATTGCGGGGCGTTTGGCACTTTGCAGGGTTTGTTTCAGCTTGGCGACTTCAGACAAGGATGGCGCGGGGCGAGGATAGGTCGCGATGCCCGCTGGAGTGGTTGCTGATGAGACGGCGATGGGCGTGTGCAGCATGTCGATGGGGAGTTCCAGCACGACAGGTCCAGGCTTTCCGGTCATCGCTTTGCGGATAGCCATCGCGGTTATGTCTGGGACACGCTCAGTATTGGTAATCCGATGTGCCCATTTCGTGATGGGAGTCAGCATCGCGATTTGGTCGAACCCGCCCTGAAGTGGATTGGTCTCGGCCTCTCTTAACGGAGGGGCGCCAATGAGGAATAGGGTGGGGGTTGCATCAAGAAAGCTATTGGTGACGGCGGGCACGGCGTTGGCAATGCCAGGGCCCGCCGTGACGATGCAAACGCCGAGTTTGGTGGTTGCGCGGGCGTATGCGTCAGCAGCGTGACCGGCGGCTGCTTCGTGACGGCAATCGATCAACTCAATGTCTTGCTCGGCGCACCCCTTGAGAAGGGCCTCCATGTGGCCACCGTGTAGGGCGAAGGCGCATTCGACCTGCGCTGCTTTGAGCGTTTCAGCGAGAAGTTCGCCACCATTCTTCAGCGCTTGATTCATGAAGTCGTCTCCCTGACGCATTTGTGTTGTTGTTTTGTGGTTAACATCGAGCATGAGCTTAAATTAGTCAATAGTGACTATTTTTAAGAGTTGACACTTCCAGCTCGACTTCGTTTAGAGGTGACATGGACAAGACGAAAAATCGGACCGATAGCGATAATGTCAAGCCGACCACTAAGCGCTATCGGCGCGGCGAGCAGACTCGTGAGCTATTGTTGAAGGCGACCATTAACTGCCTCCATAAAAATGGTTATGGGGGCACCACGGTGGAGTCTGTCATGGCAAGGACTGGTGTTTCCAGAGGGTCAGTGCTTAATCAGTTTGCGAATAAAGTTGTTCTCATGGCTGAGGCTGCGGATGAAAGTTTGCGGGAGTTGATATCTAGCGGGCAGCGGGATCTGGAGGCGCTGAAATTCCCCGAAGACAGAGTGTTGAAATATTTTGATATTTCATGGGAGCAGCATCGCTCTCCTGAGGCGACGGCCTTGACCGAGATTCTTCTAGCATCACATTGGGATGGCAAACTTGCGACCGCGATCCGGCCTTTGATTGAGCGGCGCGAAACGCAGATTGCAGAAACATTGGTAAGCTTGGCGACCCATGCAGGCATTGAGGATATTGATGCCTATGTCATCTCAGCGCGATTACTGAACTCAAATTTGCGCGGGCTGACTGTGGAGTTCATGTTCGATCCCAACCGCGATACGATGCTCAAATGCTTTGCGGTTCTTCGGGAGGATTATCTCAGACTGTGCGAACGTGCGTTGGGTGATAACTAGATTTGTTCGGTGCTTTCTTCCCCACTGGCGACAATCATCAGCACAAGGCCTTCGGTCACTTGGTCATCTTCTGTGACGCTTAACGCGCTGACCGTTCCGTCAAAAGGCGCAGTGAGCGCGTGTTCCATTTTCATGGCTTCTAGTTTGATGAGGGTTTGGCCCTCTACTACGTCATCGCCATTCGTCACATTAACAGACACGATGCGTCCCGGCATTGGAGAGGCGATGATGCCATCTGTAGGGCCGGATTGTCCCGAAGCGTCATGCCGGGCGGGGGTGATCTCGTGCGCCCAGCCTTGTTCGACGAGGATGACGCCGGTCTTATATGCAAAGATTTGCGCAGCTAGTTTAGGTGGCAGAGAACTCAATCGTGCATCGGATATTTCGCCATCGACGAGTAGGCGTGTGTCGAGATCAGCCGGAGCACCCATGCGGAACCCAGCTAAGCTAGTCCACGGTGCGGGTGGTTTAGTTGCTGAGGCATTGCGCAGATAGTGTGCGGCCATAGACAGCGCAGAGGCGGACGGGGATGATGGTGCGGTGAGGTCTTCTTTGTTGTCGTCAATGAACCCTGTTGTGACATCGAACTGGGCAAATGCCTCATGCCTTAGGAGGCGCGAGAGGAAGCCGGCATTATTGTGCACGGGCCATGTGGATACGCCATCGCATGAGTCAGCTAAGCTCACTCTTGCTGCGTCACGGGTTGGGCCATGTGAGACGAGTTTAGCGATCATTGGGTCGTAGAACGGAGACACGGTATCGCTCGCGGCCACGCCTGTTTCTATGCGGGCGCATTCGTTTGGCAGATGTAGAATGTCCAAGCTGCCCGTTGAGGGTAGAAAACCCGTTACAGGGTTTTCAGCATAAAGACGTGCCTCCATAGCGTGGCCGTTGATGGAGAGTTCGTTTTGGGCTTTTGGTAGCGGGCTACCAGACGCGACAATCAATTGCCACTCTACGAGGTCTTGCCCGGTTATCATCTCCGTGACGGGGTGTTCCACTTGCAACCGCGTGTTCATTTCCATGAACCAAATTTTGTCGGCGCTGAGGCCTTTGGAGCCGTCGGCAATAAACTCCACAGTTCCGGCGCCGACATAATCGACGGCTTTGGCGGCCTTCACGGCAGCGGCGCAAACAGCCTCGCGCGTTTCCTCATTCATGCTGGGGGCGGGGGCTTCTTCGATGACTTTTTGGTGGCGGCGTTGAAGCGTGCAGTCACGCTCAAAAAGGTGGACGACATTGCCCTGACTATCACCGAAGATTTGTACTTCGATATGGCGTGGGTTGGTGATCCATTTTTCGAGGAGTACGCGGTCGTCGCCAAAGGAGGCCTTGGCTTCACGCTGGCAGGAGGCGAGGGCGTCAGCAAAGTTGCTAGCCTTGTCGACCTTGCGCATTCCCTTACCGCCGCCGCCTGCCACTGCTTTGATGAGGATGGGATAGCCAATGGTTTTAGCTTCGGATTTGAGAGTTTCTGGTGATTGGTCTTCGCCAAGGTAACCGGGTGTGGTTGGCACACCCGCGTCTTGCATCCGCTTCTTGGCTGCGTCTTTCAGGCCCATGGCGCGAATACTGTCGGGGTTTGGCCCGACCCAGATTATATCCGCCCTGATGACGGCCTCGGCAAAGTCCGCATTTTCTGACAAGAAGCCATAGCCCGGATGGATGGCGTCTGCGCCAGTCGCTTTCGCCGCCGCGATTATTTTGTCGCCTACAAGATAGCTTTCCGCTGCGGGCGAGGGGCCGATATGCACAGCCTCATCCGTCATACGCACATGACGCGCACCTGAATCGGCGTCTGAGTAGACTGCGATTGTGCGTATACCAAGCGCCTTGGCCGTACGGATAACACGGCACGCAATCTCGCCGCGGTTTGCAATTAGAATAGAACTGATCATTCGATTATCTTCTTTGCATCTTCCAGCTCGTACTCAATGATGGTGAGGACCTCACAATCACAGGAGGCGCCTTGTTCGCTCAGCCACTGGGTGACCTTTGTTTTATCAACGGGAAGATCGCTCAGAACTTTCTCGGTTTTTTCCATTGAGTGATCGCAATTGCTTTTGTGCAGCTCTGCGTCGAGTTGTTCCAGTAGCGTGTCGAGGTTGCTGACGGAAAGAGGCAGGCTCTCAAGGAACTGTCGCCTTGCGTTATTCCTACGTCGTCGTTTTTCTTGCAGTGTCTCGTCAGTCGACATGGCATCACATCCTAAACAGGCCAAACTGCGCGCGCTCGGGAATAGGCGCATTCAGCGTGGCAGCAAAGGCGAGGCCGAGCACGTCGCGCGTTTGCGCGGGGTCAATGATGCCGTCATCCCAAAGGCGCGCGGTGGCGTAATTGGGGTGGCCTTCGTGTTCGTATTTCTCGCGGATAGGGTCTTTGAAGGCTTCGGCCTCTTCTGGGGTCCACTTGTCAGCGTCGCGGTGCACAGTGGCGAGCACGCTCGCGGCTTGTTCTCCGCCCATGACAGAGATGCGGCTGTTTGGCCAAGTGTACAGGAAGCGCGGCTGGTAAGCCCGCCCGCACATGCCGTAATTGCCTGCGCCGAAGCTGCCCCCGATGAGGACGGTTACTTTCGGCACTTGCGCGGTAGCGACGGCGGTGACGAGCTTGGCGCCATGTTTGGCGATGCCCTCCGCTTCATACTTTCCGCCAACCATGAAGCCGGAGACGTTTTGCAAGAACAGCAGAGGTGTTTTGCGTTGGCAGGCGAGCTCGATGAAGTGGGCGCCTTTCTGGGCGCTCTCAGAATACAGTACGCCATTGTTTGCGAGAATAGCGACGGGCATGCCCCAGATGTGAGCGAAACCGCAGACAAGTGTTTGGCCGTATAGAGATTTAAATTCGTGGAATTGTGACCCATCCACAAGACGCGCGATGATTTCTTTCACATCGAAAGGCGTGCGTAAGTCTGGTGGAAGGATTCCGTAAATGTCTTCTGGGGGATACAGGGGGTCTTCCACGTCGTGCAAGTTCACATCGGGCGTGCGCTCAGGAGGCAGGGTGGAGACGATATCTCTCACAATGGTCAATGCGTGTTCGTCATTTTCAGCGAGGTGGTCGGTCACACCAGACTTGCGGCTATGCGTATCGCCGCCGCCGAGCTCCTCGGCTGTAATCACTTCGCCGGTCGCAGCTTTTACCAATGGTGGCCCGGCGAGGAAGATGGTGCCTTGTTCGCGCACAATGATAGTCTCGTCAGACATGGCGGGCACATAGGCGCCGCCCGCAGTGCAACTGCCCATCACGCACGCTATTTGAGGAATGCCTTGCGCAGAGAGGTTCGCTTGATTGTAGAAGATGCGCCCGAAATGGTCGCGGTCCGGAAACACTTCGTCCTGATGGGGAAGGTTGGCCCCGCCGGAATCGACAAGGTAGACGCACGGCAAGCGGTTCTCCAGCGCAATCTCTTGTGCCCGCAAATGCTTCTTTACTGTGATCGGGTAATAGGTGCCGCCCTTCACCGTCGCGTCATTGGCAACGATCATGACTTGGCGGCCCGATACACGGCCAATGCCGGTGATAAGGCCAGCGGCGGGTATGTCAGTGTCATACATGCCATTTGCTGCAAGTTGGGAGAGTTCGAGAAAGGGTGAGCCCGGATCAAGCAACTGGCGCACACGATCACGCGGGAGTAGCTTGCCGCGAGACACATGGCGGTCACGAGAGCGTTCATTGCCACCAAGCGAGGCAGTTTGAATATCGGCTCGTAATTTCTCGATCAACCCCACATTATATTGGCTGTTGGCGGAGAAACTTGGGTCAGTCGGCGACAGTGTGCTGGTGATGATAGGCGCGCTCATCCTTTCATCAGCTCCCGGCCAATGAGGTAGCGGCGGATCTCGTTCGTGCCTGCGCCTATGTCGTATAGCTTTGCGTCCCTCAAATAGCGTTCAACGGGCCATTCTTTTGTGTAGCCAGCCCCACCAAGTGTTTGGATGGCTTCAAGGGCTGTTTTTACCGCGTTCTCACTGGACATAAGGATCGCGCCCGCCGCATCGAAGCGTGTTGTGCGCCCGGCGTCGCATGATTGTGCAACGGCGTAGACGTAAGCGCGAGAGGAATTTAGCGCGACATACATATCGGCCAGCTTCGCTTGGATGAGTTGGAAGTTGCCAATCGGCTCACCAAACTGCTTGCGCTCTCGTGCATAGGGCAGAACCGTGTCGATGCAGGCTTGCATTATGCCGATGGGGCCGCCTGACAACACAGTGCGCTCATAATCCAGCCCGCTCATTAAGATGGCCGCGCCTTTGCCCGGTCCACCCAGAACGTTCTCATCAGGGACGAAGCAATCTTGGAAGACGAGTTCGCCGGTGTAGGAACCGCGCATCCCCATCTTGTCGAGCTTGCGCGCGACGGAGAAGCCTTTGAAGTCTTTTTCGACAAGGAAGGTCGTCAGACTGTTTGAGCCGCCCTCCGGGTCTGTCTTGGCGTAAATGACGAGGGTGTCGGCGATAGGGCCGTTTGTGATCCAGAACTTAGTACCGTTTAACAAGTATCCGCCGTCAGCTTTTTCTGCCTTCAGACTCATGCTCATCACGTCAGAGCCCGCGCTGACTTCAGACATGGCAAGTGCGCCCACGTGCTCGCCTGATATGAGTTTCGGCAGATAGCGCGTTTTCTGGCCATCGCTACCCCAGCGGCGGATTTGATTGATGCATAGGTTAGAGTGCGCGCCATAGGACAGGCCGATCGAGGCCGACGCGCGGGAGATTTCTTCCATCGCGATGACGTGGTGGAGATAGCCAAGCCCAAGGCCGCCATCTTCTTCCTCTACAGTTATGCCATGTAGGCCGAGCGCGCCCATTTCTTCCCAAATCCAGCGCGGGGCTTCGTCGCTACTATCGAGTTCGGCGGCGATGGGCGCTAGCCGATCTTGCGCAAAGCGCGCGCATGTCTCGCGGATCATGTCCACGGTTTCGCCTAGAGAAAAGTCGAAGCTTGTCATTTGAAACACCTGCCACGTTAACTGATTCAACGAATAGCAGAAGCTTTCGAATTAGTATAATTCAACATTGCGAGATCATACTATCAAGATCACCGATGTTGGTTCGCGAGGTTGCCTGATACTTCCGTGTCGTGCGCGACAGTTTCGGCAGCCAGCTTAACCAGCAAGGCGCAGCAGCAACGCGCCTTTGATTTGTCGTTTGGTGATAGGACCAAGTTTTTCGCTACTGGTTGAGCGCGGGTCGGTCCCGGCAATCGTAATTGCGTCTTTTGATGTCGCAACGATGCGTTTGATGATGAGACCAAACGCATCGTGCTCCACCAAGACTGTCTTACCCACGCGGGGTGTGAAAACGGGCCGGAACAGTGCAAAACTGCCATTTGGCAGGCCCGGTTCCATGCTGTCCCCACTCACGCGGATAAGACGAAATCCGAGCATTAAGCGTCGAGTTTAGGGTACACAACTTCGAGCTTAGGTGCATATGGGCAAACAGCGCGATAAGTCGCTACGCCTTTGGTTTCCCAGAACAATTCAGCGAACTGGTTGACCAACTCAACCAGCGCAAGGCCGTCTTCACGGTGAAGGTCTTGCTTACAAGCACTTGCCTTCATCATGATGGAATGAACCAGCGTGTGCACTTGTGGGTGCTTTTCGATCAGCGGTGGTTTAAAATAGTCGCCCCAGATGATGCGGATCTCGTGTTTTACTTTTTCCGCTTCGATTTCCTTTGTCAGGATAGAGCGCGTGCGGGCGTTGGCGAGCGCTACGTCATTGTCGCTTTTTGCTTCGCTCAAAATGTCCATCAGGCGGACAACAGAGACAGCTGCGATAAGCGCTGGGCCAGTATCGTAGATTCCGCACGGGATATCGCAGTGCGCAGACGCATGCTTGATCAAGCCGCGCTCGTCTAAAGTTTTAAGCATTTTTACCAGCATCGCAGGTTCCTTACCAATTCAGTTTGTTTGATGTGCCGAAATATACTTCGGCACACGTTTAGCGCAACGTATTTAATTACTTCACCTCGCGGCGTGCACAAACGTGCAGTCGTGTGCAGTTTCGTGCATTCCGCTGCTCTTTAGGGCTGTTTTAGTTGATTGGTGACAGCAATTCGGGCGCTGTTACCAATTGTCTAACACCGTGCGATTTCTTCTCGTTGAAGGTGTTGCCAGATTCAGCCCATGCGTGGAGCGAGTTGATGTCCAGTTTTGCGCATTGTGGACGTACATTCCACGTGACGTGCGCAGGTGAGCATGTGGATTGGGTGTAGCTTGGGCCGGTTGTTGAGCCGAGGAACTCCACGGGCGTGCCAGTACCTTGGGGCAAAGCGTTAGCGTTTTGACCGCCAGAGCTGTTTTCAACAGTCGTGGCGAATTCCATAAAGTCGAGCGCATCTGCATCATTCACGATTAGAAAGCTCTGAGCTTCAACGCGCAGGACTGGGTCAGTACAGCTATCGGGGATACAGGCGCCAAGGCCTTCGCCTGGAAGCGCCTGACAAGTTGTGTGCACCCAATGGACCTCTATTGTGTCACCGGGCTTTACGCCGCCAAATGTGCCGGGCGCAGACGTCAGTTCAGCCTCAGTGAGTGATGGCGTGTCATTGCAGGCATAGCCACCATGGTCGCTGTCATCGACGAAGACAGAGAAGCCGGGGCCCTTATGTTCTGCATTGGTGTGCGTGTGGATGTTGCACAAATTCATTTCGGGAGCGAGAGGCGCCACCGGGAATGTCACCGTGTTGAGGCCCTCGACGCTTGAAATATCGCGCGGCGTTTGTGGCCCAGAGCTAAGACACAGGGCGCCAGATTCTGTTGCTTCCACTTCGGCTTCGGGGTGTAGGGCTGGTTCGATAGGCTCAGCGGCTGATTCGGAGCAGGCCGCCAGTAAGGTCGCCGCGCTAACGCTGAGAATTAGGTGCTTAATCATGATCGTCCTCAAATTCTGAAAACTTCGGAGTGAATTACTCTTACCAAAATTTGGACGCTGCCGCTATTCGGGCAATTGTTAGGGCTTACAACACGTTCGATGACGTGCCGCGACGTTATTTAGTAAATATAATTGACAGATGGTTCAATTGGTCCTGAGATGTACTTCAATCGAAGCGCACTTATCGGGAGCTTGGCGCATGACGAAGGAACTGGTGATATCTGCACCTCATGAAAAGCAAGGGTCGCTAGCCAATAGCGGCCCTCCGCCCATGCTGATTTGGTTGTTGCTCAAGAATTTCATTTGGATGGATCAGGCATTGCAGGACAATCGGGCCGCGCGCGGTGGGCTAAAACTAACACGCGCTGAATCGCAGCTGATGCTCCTTGTATCGATAGGCGTTCGGCGTCCGATTGAGGTTGCCAGAGCGCTCGGCGTTTCACGGCAGGCGCTGAACGTCACGATCAATTTGTTGAAGGACCGAAAGCTGGTCGAGCTTCAGCCAGACCCTGACGATAAGAGATGCAAGATTATCGCCTTTGCAGAGGCCGGTCAGTCTACTCGCAATGAGGCCGAGGAAATTTTGATCCGATTAGAACGCGAAGTTACACGGCGAATTGGCAAGCAGGCGGTTGAGCAGATGTATGCAGGGCTTGCCGCTGACTGGGGCGAGCAGCCCTTGTTCGATGCGCCAAGCGTGACGGATTAAGGGAGAACTTCAATGTCCAAAAAAATGATTTCGATTCCGGCCAATACTGACAAATATGACATCGTGCCGCTCACCATCGCTTACCAAGAGGATGCGGTGTTCAAGGACACTTATGGCGGCGCGGTTGGCTGGGTCGCATTGGGCGGCCTGTATTACAAGCCTAAAGAATGGTCTGATACTGTCTTGATCAGTATGCACCCGATCGGCGGGACTGGGCGACTGCCAGTGATGGCAGTTTTTGCAGAGCAAGGCATGCATATAATCGGAGCCGATAGCCGTTATCGCGGCGTTGATAATGCACTGATAATGGAGAAAGTGGTCTGTGACCTTGGGGCCATTGTTCGCTATGCCAAGGAGACTTTGGGTTATAAGAAGGTTGTTCTGCTCGGCTGGAGCGGCGGCGGCTCATTGTCTGCATTCTATCAGGCGCAGGCAGAGGCGCCGACTGTAACGAGCTCCCCATGTGGCACCGGACCTGACCTTACCAAGGCTGACCTTATTCCAGCTGATGCGGTCGTCTTCATGGCGGCGCATGTCTCGCGCCACGGCACGTTTACGGAATGGGTCGATGCGGCGATCACTGATGAGGCTGATCCGTACAAGAGAGACCCTGAGCTTGATCTCTATTCTGGAAAACATGGGCCACCATTCTCACAGGAGTTCGTCACCAAATACCGTGACGCGCAGATCGCCAGAAACCGACGCATCACAGCTTGGGTGAAGGAGAAACTCGCATGGTTGGAGTCGACGGGTCGAGAGACCGAAGAATTCGCCTTCACCGTTCACGGAACAATGGCGGACCCGCGCTGGCTAGACCCGGCGATTGATGCCAATGATCGCAAAGAAAACTGGTGTTACCTCGGCGATCCAAAGATTGTGAATATGAGCCCAGTGGGCCTAGCGCGCTCGACGACATTGCGCAGTTGGTTGTCTCAGTGGAGCTACGACGATGCCAATGGTGATGGCCCTAAATCAGCGGCAAAAATCGCCAAACCAGTGCTGGTGATAAACAATACAGCAGATGATGCGTGCACGCCTAGCCATGCGCAACGCTTATACGACGCGGTATCTCATGATGATAAGGAGCTAGCCCACATCAAGGGGGCAACGCATTACTATCAGGGGCAGCGCGACCTAGCGAAACAGGCCGTGGGCTGGGTAAAGAACTGGCTGAAACGCCATGACTTCGACGTGTAAACAAAAAAGCAAAACGGGAGAGACGAAATATGACCCAACCAAATGGAGTGCACCATCTCGCCATATCCACGGCGGCGATGAAAGAACAGCTAACCTTCTTTACTGATGTGATGGGAATGGAGCTTGTCGGCTTATTCTGGATGCACGGCGTAGAGGGCGCGTGGCATGGATTTTTGCGCTTGAACGATACGTGCTCGATGGCCTTTGTGAATATTCCTGAGAACGCTGATGTTGAACGCGTCATAGGTAAAACCCACGCGGCGAATGGCGCGGGTTCGTCAGCAGGCGGCACAATGCAACACCTCGCGCTGAATGTGGACACTGAGGAAGAATTGCTCGCCATGCGTGATCGCATTCGCTCGCATGGTCACCCGGTGTTCGGCCCCGCAGATCATGGGATGTGCAAATCAATCTACTTCGCGGGACCAGAAGGCATGACGCTAGAAGTGGCCACTTCTGAAGGCATCATCGACGGCGACATGTGGATCGATCCGGAGGTCGTCGCGCTGGCAGGCATTTCGGAGATTGAGCTTGCGAGAATGCGTAAGCCGTCTGCTGAAGTTGCTGGAAAATCTCCAGTGCCGCAGCCTGAGTTTGATCCGTCCAAGTATCACATGGGATATCCTGATGCCTTGTACAAAATGATGCTCGGGGCTTCCGACGAGGGATTGATGGAGCGCATGAGCTATTCTGAGCCTCCGGTCCCCGCAAAGTAAGTTGCCGGTGGAGTGCTACCCTCCGCACCATGATAGCGGTATATCCATGAGGTCTGTCTTTGCTGCCAAATAGGGGGCAAAGCGCAGAGCTCCGATGAGCATCGCGCCGATGGCACTCACCAGCACTGCACCCGCGGCGATGTCTTTTGCTGCGCCGATCATGGGGTTGAACTCTGGTGAGACAGCATCGCACACTTGCTCGACGGCTGTGTTCAGTATTTCAGCCGTCCAAACCCAGCCAATTGCGATGACTAGCCATGTCCAGTCGTTTAGGCTGACTTTTAGCGCGATCCCTGCGCCTACAACGACCAGTGCTGCGGCAAGGTGGAGCCATGCATTGTGCTCCGTTCTTACGACGCGGTTTAGACCGGAAAAAGCATAACCAAAACTGGCGAGGCGCGCGCGCGGTGTGAACCGTGTGGGTTTCGCATGGGGCGGCGGGATAGTCCGATCGTTGCTCTCACGAGTATCTGTGAGTTGCCACTCAAGCGGTGAGGACTTGCCGGGGATGATGCTTCTAAAGACCCAGAAAATTGCGGCGAGTATGCCAGTGATAATTGCGCAGCAAACCATTGTTCAGGTCTCCAACTGTGAGGGGTGAATGCGCAGGGGTGTGCGACCATTGATAGGGAGGTTGAGGCGAGCGCTCCCTCGCGCATCAGACATGAAGACAGTATTTACTGCCATTGAGATTTTGTACTCAGTGGAGGGAATAAGTCCGTCAATGGTAAGTCCCTTAATGCCGGGGTTCTTACCGGGGAATAAGACGAGATCTAATTGTCTACCAGTCGAGACTGCTTTGGAGACGAGAATGTCTGGGTATGCGATGTCCGTAAGATATGGACTTTCCATTGCAGTGTTCTTTGACGCCAGCCGGGTCGCGATACGTTGTAATGTGTTCGTTGTGCCGGCGCGTGCCATCATTTCATTCGCGTGCGCCCAGAGCGATGCCTTTGGCCTGTATAATAGGCCATTGCGGGTTTGAGCAGGGCAGTCCTCATCCAATAAACCGAGCAGATGATCAGCGGTTTCATGGTCGCCCATTTCTCTGGCTGCAGCGGCTGTGGCTGCGTAGCTGGATGCTCTGGAGAATTTATAATTGCCGACGTCTATCGGCCAGAGCGCTCGTCTCCAGTTTTTGTGTCTCATCTCGTCTTGAAGACGCATCCACTGTCGCTCAGCAATCTCGGGCATGGTTGAATTTAGAAAGTAGCAGGGGAAAGCTTGCATAACTGCGCCGCCAACAAGTGGTGGTGCGAAGCCGGTATAGCTGGAACGGAACGGGATCAGGCGCCCGTCGGGCGTTGTGTAATCAGTCTCCAGCGAGCGCTGGAAGCCGTCACGAATGGATGGCCACAATTGCTGAGCAGTTGCGCTGTCATGCGCTCGGATGGCCGAGGCGGTGATGGCGTTGCACAAGGGGTAGACCCAATTCGGTTCGCACGGTAACAGACCACCGGCGCCATCTGCATATTGTACGTGCAGGGTCTTTATCAACTCATTCAGCGTGTAGTCGAATTGTTGGCCAGACTTGGCGTGGCAATTCAATCCCTTGTTTTCATTGGTAAGGGGGTAAGAGACCGCATTGTTTCGATATGTGATCTGCGCGGCGACGAACCCAGAATACATGATGTTGTCACAAGCGATGGGGTCGGCGCTCGCGCGCAAATTCCCCCACATATTCTCAAGTTTCCAATATCCCCAAATGCGCGGATCTTCCTGTTTGGCCAGCAAGTTATCTTGCGCAGTGTGGACGTACCCCTTGAAGGCCGGAGTATGCTCCGCTTGCGCTATGGAGAGCGCATAGGATATAAAATTTAACTGATAGCGTACTGCCGAAGTTTGAAACTGATCGATCCACTCAAATCCATCAAAATTTTCGACAGGCTGTAGCGCTCGGTCAAGCAATAGTCGTTGGCGGTTGAGGTCATCTAAGGATAACTCATCGTTGGATGGTGGCCGCTTGTTGGGCGAGCTTTCGGTTAGAATTGCACGATTAAGGTGGGAGCGTCTGCGCCCACCGATATGACGCTGGGCGACGCGGGTCGCGATGTAAGCAAAAATTAGCAGAGGTGGAGTCATCGCCACTATGAGTACTGGTGCACCCCATAATTGGCTGGTCGCTTCAGGGGGCAACGCCAGTGCTGGAGCCGCAATCAGGCTTAAGATCCATATTAGTATCGGCGCCACTATATTGCCCGTCGCAAACCATACCATCAGTGATAGGATGAAGGATAGACCAATCGCTGTCGCTACCAACATGGAGGAGTTCCAGAACCCTCCGCCAGGAAATATGAGGCCCAGCGCTAGAGCGTGACTGGTACTGTTGTGAGTAAAGAGCAGAGTGGAAATCGCGATACAGTAAAACGCCCCATAGATTGATAGAAGCCTC
The DNA here is from genome assembly GCA_033851975.1 of Hyphomonas sp. GTDB lineage: Bacteria > Pseudomonadota > Alphaproteobacteria > Caulobacterales > Hyphomonadaceae > Hyphomonas. The sequence continues at coordinate 809,236 of JAWSVJ010000002.1, forward strand.
ATCTGACGGAGCGCGGCTTTACTTGCGTGCCATGGAATGCATGCCGGATAGTGAGCTATTGACTGCGTGAAAACGGTGACGGCTGACATGGTGTAACCTTATCGTGGAAATTACTTTGTAATGTAAAGTGATGGGGCAAATTTATGCAGTGTCTGGGCGGAGTGCCTTTTCTATTTTCGAGTTTTTTTCAGCCTTGGCGGCGTCTTTCACAACAGATTGGAGTACGGCGACATATTCTAAGAATTGTGACTGCCCGTCGCTGGTTATCTGGCAGAACGTGTGGGGGCGGTTGCCTTGATAACCTTTTTCAACGGCGACGAGGCCCGCATCCTGTAACACTTTGATGTGCCGGCTCATATTGCCGTCGGTCAAACCACAGAGGCCTTTGAGGTCAGCAAAACTGAGCCCATCTGGGTGCGTCATCAGGGAGGTGAGGATGCTAAGGCGGGCCTTCTCGTGAATTGTGCGATCTAGGCCGTTATAAGAAAATCGAGGCGTATCAGTCACGGGTTTGCTCCGTAGAAGAATAAAGAATAGCGGCCATCAGACACTGCCCAATAAAGAAGGGGACGGACAGCAACCAAGGTGAGAGAGTGGGTGTTTTGCTGGCGATAAGCAGACAGGCAATACCAGAGAGGAAGTACCATGCCGCCACCAAATTCGTTGCGCGCGGTAAGGCGGGAACCATAGCGAATAAGGCGATGGATAAGAGCACCTGCCAAAGACCCGGGACGATCCACAAAGTGTCGGGCGCGTAAAGTAATACAATACCTGAAATGGCTGCGCCTGCCGCACCTGCAGGCAGAAAGCGCTCGATTGTGTTCGCGGTCATACCCGTTCCGAGGCGGCCATGAAGGCGCCGAACTCTGGCAAGCATTTCTGTCCCGATTAAACCGACACAGACAATTGCGAGACCGACCCACAGCAGCAACAACTGTGCGTTGGACGCTGCCAAAATGTCGGTCCATACGTGCTGCGCGATTCCGAGCGAGAGTGCCAAAGCGCCCGTAACTGCTATGATGCCGGGGCCAAACCCGCGAAACCGACGATTGGTGGCGATCTGGCTGTGAATATCAGCAATGTCTGCAAGGGCGCGGTTGATGTCGTTCATAGTGTCCTCGTTTAACACAGAGAACTTTACAATGCAAAGTACGCGCCATTGTAGAATTATTTGCGCGTGATTTGGCCTCGTGTTTATTGCTGGCCAAGGATGCGCAATTTGTGGTTTGTGGCAAAATGTCGAATACTTCCCAATCGCAAGAGGCCAAACGTCCACGTCTTGCTAAGCCCATGCCGTATCGGGGTGTCGGGTCTGAGATCATTCATCTGTTGAGCGGCCTGTATTTGCGGCTAACTGGATGGAGCGTGCCAAGTGAGTGGCCAGATATTCCCAAGGCGGTTATTGTTGCGGCGCCGCATACGTCCAACTGGGATGGCGTTAATATGCTCGCCGTCGCTGGATGGTACCGGGTGAAGCTCAGCTATATGGGAAAAAAGTCACTCACCACAGGGCCATTGGGCTGGCTGGTGAAGCGTACCGGCTGCATTCCGATTGAGCGGTCTAAATCCAAGAACGTCGTGGAGCAAATGACGACCGCTTTTTCTGGGGCTAACAGTTTGTTCCTCGCTGTCGCGCCTGAGGCTACGCGCAAGCTGAACCGGAATTGGAAGACGGGATACTACCATATCGCGCAGTCGGCTGGCGTCCCCTTGGTGATAGCCGTGATGGACTATCGCGCCAAGACAGTCACCCTATCAGGGCCGATTGAGGTGAGCGGTGATTATGAGGCTGATTTAGAGCACATCCTCGCGCCGTATAGCGACGCTAACGGCAAGCACGCTGAGAATTTCGGAAAGCCGAAACTATCGATTAAATGACGCGCCGGCCAGCTTATGGGCGGACCGGCGAGACATAGGTTTAGTTAGCGTAAGCTTGCAAGCACATCGAATGGGCTGCTGGATTTAGCCGCAGGCGCCTGTTTCGCTGCAGGGGCGGGGCGAGCCTCCCTCTGCTTTGATCCACCGCTCTTCATGCTAAGGCCGATACGTTTTCGCTGCTCGTCGACTTCCTTCACAAGCACTGAAACGACCTGCCCGGTTTTTACGATAGTGTGCGGATCTTTGACGAACGTGTCTGACATCTCTGAGATGTGAACCAAGCCATCTTGATGGACGCCAATATCCACGAATGCACCGAAGGCGGTGATGTTGGTGATGACGCCCTCCAAGCGCATGCCCGGCTTTAGGTCTGAGACCTTATCGACACCGTCTTTGAAGGTCGCGGTCTTGAATTCAGGGCGCGGGTCACGGCCCGGCTTTTCGAGCTCTGACAAGATGTCGGTCACGGTAGGGACACCAAACTCATCCGTTGCAAAGGTCTCGGCCTGCAGTTTCGATAGGAATGCTTTGTCACCGATAATGAGATCGATACGCCGTCCTGTCGCCTTGGAGATTTTCTCAACCACTGAATACGCCTCTGGGTGCACCGCAGAAGCATCGAGTGGGTTTTTGCCATTCATTATGCGAAGGAAGCCAGCTGAGAGTTCATAGGCTTTCGGTCCAAAACGAGGGACCTTCTTAAGCGCAGTTCGGGTTTTGAACGGGCCGTTTGCATCGCGATAGGCCACGATGTTTGCGGCGATAGTTGCGTTCAGGCCTGACACGCGAGAGAGCAGAGAGGCCGATGCGGTGTTAACATCAACACCAACAGCGTTCACGCAGTCTTCGACCACGCCGTCGAGAGACCGCGCCAGTGCGCTTTGATCTACATCGTGCTGATACTGACCAACGCCAATCGCTTTGGGCTCTATCTTCACAAGCTCAGCGAGCGGGTCTTGTAGGCGGCGTGCAATTGATACCGCGCCGCGAATGCTGACATCTAGATCTGGAAACTCCTTCGAGGCCAGCTCTGACGCGGAATAGACCGACGCGCCAGCTTCTGACACCATGATGCGTGTAAGGTCCAATTGAGGTAGCTTGGCGCATAAATCGGCGACCAGCTTCTCAGTTTCACGACCCGCCGTGCCATTACCCACACTGACCAGCTCAACCTTATGGTCTCTGCAGAGCTTTGCGATTGTCGTCATCGCACCGGTTCGGTCGTTGCGCGGCGCGTGAGGGTAGATGGTCGCATAGTCAAGTAATTTGCCTGTGGCATCGATGATGGCGATCTTACAGCCTGTGCGAATACCGGGGTCTATGCCCATAACAACTTTTGGTCCAGCAGGGGCCGCTAGCAGGAGGTCATGCATGTTCCGAGAGAAGATTTTTATGGCTTCACCATCGGCAGCTTCTTTAAGACGAGAGATCAAATCGCGAGAGCTAGATGGCGCGAGCTTTGACTTCCACGCGGCCTCGGCTGTGTCGACGAGCCAGTCATCGCCAGCACGTCCACGTTTGGCGATGCCGAATTCAGTTCTGATTTCGCTTACTGCCGGGTGCTCTCTGGATTTTTCATGCGGCACATCAAGGCCAATTTTTAGCACACCTTCTTTCTGGCCGCGTAAGAGAGCGAGCGCGCGGTGAGACGGCATTTCATTGATCGGTTCATCAAAGTCGAAATAGTCAGAAAACTTGGCGCCTTCTGCCTCTTTGCCTTTGACCATAGAAGAACCAAGCTTGCCTTGCTTCCACACGGTCTCACGAATTTTTCCGACAAGTTTCGGTGTTTCCGCCATGCGTTCGACAACGATGTTGCGCGCGCCTTCGAGGGCGCTTTCTTTGTCGGCGACACCTTTCTTGGAGGAGACGTAAGCTTTCGCTTCAGCAACAGGTGATAGCGTGGGGTCTTTTAGCAGGCGGTCGGCGAGGGGTTCTAGCCCGGCTTCCTTGGCGATGGTCGCCTTGGTACGGCGCTTCTGCTTGTAGGGGGTGTAAAGATCTTCTAGCTCAACCTTCGTCATTGCTGCCATGATGTCACGGCGCAGATGATCGGTTAGCTTGTTTTGCTCTTCAATAGATTTCAATACTGATTCACGGCGCTTCGATAGCTCCCTCAAATAGTCCAGTCGCTCGGCTAACGCTCGCAGTTGGATATCGTCTAAGCCGCCTGTGCGTTCCTTGCGATAGCGCGCGATGAAGGGAACTGTCGCGCCCTCGTCGATCATCTCTATTGTCACCGCAACTTGGCGTTCGTTTACCCCCAATTCGCCAGCAATGATGCGGGCAATGGATAGCGGAGCAGATGAGCGAGATTGACTGGTCATAGATTGAACACCTCTTGGACAGGAACAATTGGGCACGCCTTTGAGGGCGCGATCTAATCAATTGCACGAGAAACGTTCACAGTTCGTTTACGATTGCCCGCGCTCACTAAATGAGCAGGTGTCTTTTCATTACATTCTGGAGAAAAAAGTAAGGCGCGGTTTCCCCGCTCTTAAGGCTTTAAGCCGCTTCGAGAATGGCTGAAATTTTTGTGAGGATTACCGTTGATGTCGGCGGTTTCTCGATGACGCTGTGGAAGCCAGCATCACGGGCGCGATCTTCAAGCGTGTTCGAAAAATATCCGGTAATCAGCAAAGCGGGAATGTCTACACCCTGCGCTCTAATCTTTTGCAGCAGTTGGACCCCATCCATTTTTGGAAGTTTGTAGTCGATCAAGAAGCAGTCAGGTTCTGGAAGTGTTCGATTTGAGAAAAGCTCCATGCCAGACTGATAAACATCAACTGAGAATCCGTGCGCGCGAAGAAGGAGGGTAAGGGATCGGCGTACATCATCGTCATCCTCCACGAGGACTATACGTCCCGTTCGGAGGGGTGTTTTCTGGTCTGGCATGGGCTCTCGGGTCTTTCTGTGGAGTAGGACACCCCACGCCACGCTAGAGCGCCCTAAGATATGTGTCTTTAGGTAGTAACCCCTATTCGCTGCCAAACCCTAGGCCAGCCGTGAACGCAGTCTTCAATGCGCTTGAAAGACTCTCAGCATCGAGCTTTTCCATCAAGTGCGCGCGGTGGATTTCCACTGTGCGTGAGGAGATGTTTAGGTCGGCTGCGATACCTTTATTTGTCAGCCCGTCCACAAGCCGCTCGAGGACTTCTTTTTCCCGAGGAGTCAGCGCGGTGATTTTGGCGCGCGCCTCGCTTTGGCGGGTGACTTGTGAAGATTGATCCTCAATTTGTTCGAATGCGTTGTTGATCGCACCAACGAGGACTGACTTCTCGTAAGGCTTTTCAATGAAATCAATAGCGCCTTGCTTCATGGCCTCAACCGCGACGCTTACATCGCCGTGTCCGGTGAGGATGATGATCGGAAGATTGATGCCGCGCTCGATAAGCGTTTTCTGCACGGACAGGCCGTCGATGACGGGCATACGTACATCCAACAATATACAGCCTTCGCTTTGCGATGTTATGTCTTCAAGAAACACCATGCCGTCCGCATAGGTTTTGACGGTATATCCGGCATGGCGCAGCATGAAGCTGGCGGAATGTCTGATGGCTTCGTCATCGTCGACCAGATGAATAAGTTTTTTGTCAGTCATGATGGGGTTAGTCCGTATCTCGTTTTAGTCGAAACCGGAAGGTGGCACCTTTGCCGGGTTCTGACTCTGCAATTATTTCGCCGTTGTGCGCGTCTATAATTGTTTGGCATATTGATAGCCCTAGGCCCATCCCATTCGGTTTAGAACTGTAAAATGCGTCAAACGGGCCGTGCCCTTCGGGGAGGTCGAATCCGGGGCCATTGTCTGACACGGAGATCTCCACGTTTGCGTCGTCGACCGCTGTCACGGTGACCGTAATCAAAGGGTCTGGAGTATCGGCCAATGCCTCCACCGCATTTTTCACCAAGTTCACAATGACTTGGCGTATTTGAAGTCGATCTGCCAAAACGATGGGAAGATCGTCATCGATATGGTCAACCACAGGCGCGAGTTGCTGTCCTTCGATCCCCACCTTCGACAGAGTGATTGCTTCGGCGATTACCGGGCGCAAATCCACAGGCCGAGCGTCAATTTCCCCACGAGAAACATAGTCCCGTAAACGGCGGATAATTTGCCCAGCGCGGATAGACTGTATGGACGCTGCGGCGAGGGCTTCTTGAACCATTGCAATGGTTTCGGGGTCTGGCGTGTCGAGTAAATCGCGCGCCGCCTCCAAATAGTTCGCAACAGCGGTGAGGGGTTGGTTCAACTCATGCGCCATGGCCGAGGCCATCGTTCCGACGGCGCTGAGCCGTGAGAAGTTGGTGAGTTCGACCTGCAATTCGCCCATCCGGTGTTCAGAAGCTTGTTGCTCTGACAGGTCGCGAATAAAGCCGGTGAACAAGTGGTGCTCACCAAAATTCGCATCTCCAATTTTCAGTTCGACTGGGATTGTGGTGCCGTCAGCCAGTCGCGCTTCAACCATGCGGCCAACACCGATGATTTGCTTCTTACCGGTGCGCAAATAGTTGTGGATGTAATTGTCGTGGTAGCTGTGGTCATCGCCGCCCATCAAGATTTTGATGTTTTGCCCTTGAACCTGTTCAGCGGTGTAGCCGAACAATCGTTCAGCAGCGGCGCTGAAGGCGACGATTTTACCGTGCTCATCGATCACGATCATTGCATCGGGAACCGACGCAAGGATGCTTTGCAATAGCGTATTGAGTGACGCTTCTTCCTCGCCAGGAAGCGCGTCACTCAATTCGGGAGGGGTGTGAGAGTCTGAGGCCATACCGCCAGAATATTCTAAGTTATGCCCAGATCATAGGCCTGTTTGCCGCACTGGATGTCTCGGTGCTTTCTGGAGCGCTACATAAGCGACCAAGGCCGCTCCGGCTGTGCTGGCGTAGCACCCCCAGCAGTGCAGGCGACGCCAGATCGGAACATCCAAATGCACCGTAAAGTCAGATCCAAGACAACCGGGAATGATCAATGTGCCCGTCACTTGTGATTCTACGTACATTCGGGCGAGGCCTGCGATTAGGAGTGTGAATCCTATCAGGAAGGGTGCGCGTTTACTCATAATATGTCCTCGTCCCGTGTCATTCGCCGCTTCTGAATTATGATTTTCTTTTAAACCCGCTGCGTCCGGGGCGCACATAGGTAGTAACCCTTATTCAGGCATGGGGGGGCTCCCGGTAGGTAGGCGGCAGGCTGAAAAATACCCTGATCGCGATCGGGCAGGGTCAACTCAAAGGGTCTGACGACATGACCGAACTCCTCATCAGGCCCCAATCCGGGCGCGCAAGTATATATACTGTAAGCGGCGTGTTGGCCGTCTTCCTGTTCTTTGCGCTAATGATTGCGGCAAATCCAGCTGACCCCATGATGGGCGCGCATGCATGGATATTCATTCTTCTCGCCGGGGCCTTTCTAACGGGCATCGGTTTTTGGGTCGGCAACCTTGCTGGCGGCGCGGCCTTTGACGAAGGTGTTTATGAAGACGGCATCGTCAAATGGGGTGTCTTCGCCTCAATGTTCTGGGGGATAGCAGGTCTGCTCGTCGGGGTGATTATCGCCCTGCAGCTTACTTTCCCAAACATCTTCTACTTCCCCGAATGGGGATGGTCGAACTTCGGTCGGTTACGGCCTCTCCACACGTCTGCTGTTATCTTTGCCTTCGGTGGTAACGTTTTGATCGCAACTAGCTTCTACGTGGTTCAACGCACATGTCGTACGCGTTTGGCCGGTGGCATGTGGCCTTGGTTTGTTTTCTGGGGCTATCAGATTTTTATCGTTCTGGCGGCAACCGGTTATATTATGGGTGTCACTCAGTCTAAAGAATATGCTGAACCCGAATGGTATGTCGATTTGTGGTTAACCCTTGTTTGGGTCGCTTATCTTATGGTCTTCTTGGGAACGCTGTGGAAACGGAAAGAGCCGCACATCTATGTGGCCAACTGGTTCTACCTCTCTTTCATCGTCACAATCGCGATGCTCCACATAGTCAATAATCTCTCCATTCCGGTGAGTTTGACGGGGTCTAAATCCGTGCAAGTCTTCTCTGGCGTACAGGATGCGATGACCCAGTGGTGGTATGGACACAACGCTGTGGGCTTCTTCCTGACCACTGGTTTCCTCGCGATCATGTACTACTTCATTCCAAAGCGGGTGAACCGTCCGGTGTTCTCTTATCGGCTGTCCATCGTCCATTTTTGGTCGCTGATATTCATCTATATCTGGGCTGGTCCGCACCATCTTCACTACACCGCACTGCCGCAATGGGCGCAGACACTAGGCATGACGTTCTCAATTATGCTGTGGATGCCGAGTTGGGGTGGAATGATCAATGGTGTGATGACCCTGTCTGGCGCGTGGGACAAGCTGCGCACTGATCCTGTCGTTCGCATGATGATTGTCAGTCTGGCGTTCTATGGCATGTCCACCTTTGAAGGGCCGCTGATGTCTGTGCGCGCCGTCAACGCTCTCTCACACTATACAGAGTGGGGCATCGGTCACGTTCACTCCGGCGCCTTGGGCTGGGTTGGGTACATTTCCTTCGGCGCACTTTACTGCTTGGTGCCGTGGCTCTGGAAAAAACCAGCGCTGTATTCTCGCTCACTCGTGGAATGGCACTTCTGGGTCTCCACCATCGGTATCCTGTTCTACATGATCTCCATGTGGTTCGCAGGTATCACCGAGGGTCTGATGTGGCGCGCTTACAACGACTTTGGGTTCCTTGAGTACAGCTTCGTTGAGACCGTTGAGGCCAAGCATATCAGTTACATGATCCGTGCGCTTGGCGGCCTGCTGTACTTCTCAGGTGCCGTCATAATGTGTGTGAACCTGATCCGTACGGTGATGGGACACGGCGAAGCCAAAACAGTTGAACAAACTTTAGATCAGGCCGGTGGCGCTCCTGCGCTCCAGCCAGCTGAATAGGAGGGGTGCAGAATGGGTATCCTTGATAAACACGGAATTTTCGAACGTCACTCCATATTGCTGACAGTCGGCATTCTGGTCGTGGTCTCAATTGGTGGAATTATTCAGATGGCCCCGCTGGCCTATCTCGACAACACGATTGAGAAGGTGGACGGCATGCGCCCGTACACGCCGCTCGAACTGGCTGGCCGAGACATTTACATCCGCGAGGGCTGCTATCTTTGCCACAGCCAAATGGTGCGTCCATTGCGTGATGAGGTCGAACGTTACGGCCATTACTCATTGGCGGCGGAGAGTATGTATGATCACCCGTTCCAGTGGGGATCAAAACGTACAGGTCCAGACCTCGCACGCGTTGGCGGCAAGTATTCTGCTGAGTGGCAGGTGGATCACTTGAAAGACCCGCGCGCGCTGGTGCCAGAGTCCATTATGCCGCCCTATGCCTTCTTGGCGAAGAAAAAGCTCAAATTCGACGATATTAGTGATCGTCTGAAAGTCGAGCGTATGGTTGGGGTACCTTATACGGATGAGATGATCGCGGCGGCGTCTGATCATATGAGAGCGCAAGCAGACCCGATGTATGACTACGACGTTCAAGACGATTTGGTCGATTCTTATACCGCGCTTTCAGGCCGGGAAGGTACCATCGAGATACGTGACTTTGACGGTGACCCGTCACAGCTCACAGAGATGGATGCCATCGTTGCTTATTTGATGATGACTGGAACGCTGGTGGACTTCTCCACTTATGAAGCGTCTTCACTCAGTAACCGCCGATAGATCGGAGGATTAGATATGTATGAACTTCTGTCAAAATTCGCCCAAACGGGGGGGCTTATCTACTTCGTGCTGATGTTCGTGGCCGCTCTCGTTTATGCGTTGTGGCCTGCCAATAAAGACATGTTCGACGCCGCCGCGCGTCAACCACTCACTGAAGAGGATCTGTGTGATGATGAGTGAGGACAAAGATATTGACGACCACACAGGTGTCGAAACCACAGGGCATAGTTGGGACGGTATTAAAGAACTCAACAATCCTTTGCCGCGCTGGTGGTTGATAATTTGGTATGTGACGATTGCTTGGGCACTGGTTTACATGGTGCTTTATCCGGCTATCCCGGCGCTGCCCGGCATGGGGGATAAAACCAATACGATTGGTGTTCTTGGCCAGTCTGACCGTCTTAGCGTCGACGCAGCGGTTGCCGAGATGAAGGTAGAGCGCGCTGAAAATGCAGCCCGCTTGATCGGTATCCCGCTCGATACGATTGAAACGGATCGTGGCCTCCAGCAGTTCGCGTTGGAAATGGGTGAGAGCTTGTTCGGCGATAATTGCGCGACCTGCCACGGCGCTGGTGGACGCGGCGCTAAAGGTTATCCGGCTTTGGCTGATGATGTTTGGCTGTGGGACGGTAGTGTTGACGGTATTGAGCAGACTATTCGACATGGTGTGCGTCAGATGTCGGACGAAGATACTCGCATGTCTATGATGCCTAGTTTCGGCCGTGATGGTTTACTGCCTGTAAGTGACATCGAAGACCTCACCCAGTTCGTATTGACCCTGTCAGGGCGTGAAGCAAATACTGAAGCAGCTGCGCGGGCTGCGCCGCTCTTCCAGACGCAGTGCTCATCGTGCCACGGTGAAGGTGGCGAAGGGAAGCGCGAGATGGGCGCACCTAATTTGACCGATCAAGAATGGTTGTTCGGCGGCACCCCTCGGGATGTTTACGGCACAATTTTTAACGCCAGAAATGCACACATGCCAGCATGGGATGCACGTCTAGACGACGCCTCCATCAAGGCGCTAGCCGTGTACGTCCACACATTGGGAGCCGACGAATAGGTGCATCATGCCTAAGGTTACGCTTGATCTAACTCATTCTAAAGGTGGTGGCGGTGGCAATGTGCCGCCGCCACCCCATCAGGATTTGTACTCAAAACGCAAGCAGATCTATCCGAAGCTAGCGCATGGCAAGTTTCGGATGGTGAAGTGGGCGGTTATGCTCGTCACCTTGGCGATCTATTATATTGTTCCATGGTTACGCTGGGACCGTGGCGACGGTATCGCTAGCCAAGCGGTCCTGGCTGATTTCGAAAGCGAGAAGTTTTATTTCTTCTGGATCGAGATTTGGCCACAAGAGGCGTACTATCTCGCCGGATTAATGATCCTAGCATCACTCGTATTGTTTCTCGTCACCTCTGTGCTGGGCCGCGTATGGTGTGGTTATACGTGTCCGCAAACGGTGTGGACTGATCTCTACATTTGGGTGGAGCGCGCGTTTGAAGGCGACCGCGCCGCTCGGATGCGGCTAGATAAAGCGCCTCTTAGCTTCAATAAGCTTTGGCGCAAACTCGGCAAGCATACTGTCTGGCTCATCATCGCGTTCTGGACTGGCGGTATTTTTGTTCTTTATTGGCATGACGCGCCAACGGTGGCAAAAGGCTGGTTCACTGGTGAGGCGCCACTGTCATCTTATTGGTTTGCCGCAATGCTCACCCTGACGACATACTTCCTCGCGGGCACCATGCGCGAGCAGGTCTGCACCTATATGTGCCCATGGCCACGTATTCAGGGCGCGTTGACGGATGAGCATGCGCTCAACGTAACTTACCGTTATGACCGGGGAGAGCCTCGCGGAGCAAAGCGCAAATCAGAAAGCTGGGATGATCGCGGCGACTGTATTGACTGCGATCAATGTGTTCAGGTCTGCCCAGTAGGCATCGATATACGCGATGGACCACAACTTGAGTGTATCCATTGCGCGCTCTGCATTGATGCGTGCGATCAAATGATGCGTAAAATCGATAGGCCAATAAGTCTCATCGCTTATGATACCGACACAGCAGTGCTCGCTCGGGCGCAGGGAAAAGTCGCACCGAAGTTCAAAATTATACGTATGCGTACTGTGCTGTATGGCGTTCTAATCGCTCTGATCGGAGCGTTAATGTTGTTCGGTTTGGCAACAAAAGCGACGTTTGAACTTAACGTTCTGAAAGATCGGTCCCCGCCATTCGTGGAGCTGTCCAACGGCGATGTCCGCAATGGCTACACACTCAAACTTGTCAACAAAATGAGCGAACCCCGAGAGATGCAAGTTGTGCTTACCGGATTGGATGACGCCTCAATGAAGGTGATCGGTCTGGACGAGGTGAATGCAGGCTCTGTAAACGTTCCTGTCGCTGCCTATGGCGTTGACCGTTACCGAATATTGCTGACGAGCTCAAACAGAAGCAGGAACCAACAAGTCATCTTCACAGTAACTGATCTTACGACGGGCGAAACAATGGTAAACAAGGTTTCCTTTAAAACTCCCAAGGAGAAAGCAAATGACTGAACTGGCAATCCCACAAAAGTCACGAGAGCTAACCGGTAAGCATGTGCTTCTCTGGATGTTCGGCTTCTTTGGCCTCATGTTCGCGGTGAACGGAGTGTTTCTCTATCAGGCGCTCACTAGCTTCCCGGGTGAGGATGTCGAGAAGTCCTATCTGCAGGGGTTAAACTATAACCAAACGCTTGCCGCACGTGCTGCGCAAGACGCTCTGGGTTGGAGCGCCGAGATAGGGGTTGAGGGCAGTCTACTCATCGTTGCCGTATATGATGATGCGAATGAGCCTGTCTCAGGATTGAATGTGACTGGGACGATCCATCGACAATCAACAACCAAAAATGACGCTGCACTGATCTTCCAACCACTCGGTGACGCAACCTACGCAGCGCCTATTGAAGGCATAGGGCGTGGGCTATGGGGTGTTGATGTCTCGGCCAATTGTGACGGAGATGAAGTCGCCATCTTCGAGGCCACTCAAACACTGATATTGCAATGACCGCCGCCGCTTCCTCTCCGCCCCCTTTAGGTGATGGATGCCCTTCCGGCTTAGCACCGCCGAGCGATCCAGACCGTGCGAGCAATTACAACGCTTTCGTGCGCACAGCCTCCGGCACTCACAAGCTCAGCCTCAACGTTACCGGCGCGAAGTGCGGTGGGTGTATGTCAAAGATTGAGGCGGCGATGATGGCGTTGCCCGGCGTTCAAATCGCGCGGCTCAACCTGTCCAATGGCCGGCTAGAGGTCGCATGGACGGGCCCGTTGGATGCGGACGATGTTGCGCAGGGCGTCGCCAGTTTGGGCTATGGCGTTTCTGCCTTCAGCACATCGAGCGCCGAAGCCCAAAAGCAAAAAGAAGAGCGCGGCCTGCTTGTCGCAATGGGTGTTGCGGGCTTCGCGGCGGCTAACATCATGTTGTTGTCAGTCTCAGTCTGGGCCGGCTATGGCGAGATGGGCGAAATGACCCGCCGAACTCTTCACGCGTTGTCTGGCGTCATCGCTCTACCCGCGATCGCCTATGCGGGTCGCCCATTTTTCAAGTCAGCGTTTCAGGCGCTAAAGCATCGCAATGTGAACATGGATGTGCCGATCAGCCTAGCCGTCACACTGGCATTCTGTGTCAGCGTTTACGAGACTATCACTGGCGGCGAACATGCATATTTCGATGCGTGCGTGATGTTGCTGTTCTTCCTGCTGATTGGGCGCTTCTTAGACGCGCGCTTACGTCGCCGCGCCTATGCCGCTGCTCATGATTTAGCGGCTATGCAGAACAAAACGGTTCACAGACTGGATGAGACTGGCGCATCACAAGTCGTGCGCTCTGATGAGGTCGCCACGGGTGATCGACTCCTGCTTGCGCCGGGTGAACGCGCTGTCGTTGAAATAGAAATCGTCGACGGTCACAGCGATGTTGATGAGAGCCTTGTGACAGGCGAGAGTCTCCCACGAGATGTCTCAGTCGGGATGACGCTATACGCAGGGACGGTCAATTTGAGTCGGTCTCTCATCGGACGCGCCATTGCTCCGACCCAAGAGAGTTTACTTTCCGATATTGCTGACATGGTGGAGCTTGGCGAACAAAAACGCTCACACTATCGACGCATCGCCGACAAAGCTGTGTCGCTATATGTGCCGTTCGTTCACTCCGTCGCGGTGTGCGCCTTTCTGGGTTGGCTGCTTGTCGGCGCGAGTGTGCGCGATGCGATACTGGTGGCCGTGGCGACGCTCATCATCACATGTCCTTGTGCGCTTGCGCTCGCTGCGCCGGTTGTGCAAGTGGTCGCATCAGGGCGGCTATTTAAGAATGGTGTGTTCCTAAAATCAGGCGACGCATTAGAACGTCTCGCCGATGTGGACTATGTCGTTTTCGATAAAACGGGCACGCTCACACTTGGCACACCGAGCTTGAAGGATGGACCTGCGCCAGATGTCTTGGCTCAGGCCGCGCAATTGGCCCGTGCTAGCCGCCACCCTTTATCTCGCGCTATCGTGGCTGCGGTCGGAGCAGGCCCAATCGCGAGCAATGTTGTTGAAGAAATAGGACAAGGCCTAGAGGCTGAAATAGAAAGCGTTGTATGCCGCTTAGGGTCACCAGCTTGGGTTGGTCTCTCTGATGTGCCTGAGGTGTCTGGCCCGAGTCTGTGGTTCAAGCATGGGGAATCCGAGCCAGTACAGTTTCAGTTCGAGGATCAAGCTCGTGAGGATGCACGCACTGGGATAGATAAGCTGAAGGCGGCTGGCCTAGGTGTCGAGATTTTGTCAGGCGATCGCCCCGCTGCTGTCTCCGATATGGCGGAGCGATTGGGCGTCGAGCAATGGTCCGCGCAGGCCAGCCCTATTGATAAGGCCAAACGCCTAGAAGTGCTTAAGGCTCACGGCCACAAGGTCTTGATGGTCGGCGATGGCCTTAATGATGCTGGGGCGTTGGCACTTGCGCATGCTGCGCTGGCACCGGGCGGTGCGTTAGATATCAGCCAGTCAGCAAGTGACGCCGTCTATTCAGGCTCGCTTAGCGCTATTGATGGTATATTGCGCGTGTCCAAACGTGCCAAACGCGCCATGTTGCAAAACTTTGGCTTGGCGGCGGCATATAATATGATCGCAGTGCCCATCGCTGTTACGGGCCATGTGACGCCATTGATCGCGGCCATCGCGATGTCAGCGTCATCCTTGATCGTTACACTGAATGCACTGCGCATCGGTGCAAATAATAGGGAGTTCTAACATGCAGATCATCGTTTATCTCATCCCAGTCGCGCTCTTCTTGGGCAGCTTAGGTTTGATCGCATTTATGTGGTCTGTCCGTACAGGCCAGTATGATGACCCTGACGGCGCTGCCCACCGAATTTTAGTGGACGAAGACCGCCCGCTCCTCTGAAATTAGTCTTTCAGAAATGCGGTTAGATCAGTCATAAAGCGATCAAATTGGTCATGGTGCAGCCAATGGCCCGCGTTTTCATACTCTACTACCTTGGCATTCTGGAAATGCTTGATGCGACCATCATCTTCCGGATTGGAAGCCCAACTTTTTTCACCATACAGCAATAGGGTGGGGCAGGTGATGCGCGCCCACAAATGGTGAAGCTGCTCTGCCGTCATATCGTATGGTGTTGGTATACGGAAGTAATTATCGAACTTCCAAGAATAAGTTCCGTCTTCATTTTGGCTTATTCCATGAATGGTCAAATGACGCGCTTGTTCGTCAGTGAGGTAGCTGTTTTCAGCTTTCATTCGCGCATAGGCTTCATCAAGCGACGGATAGCGACGCGGCGTGCGGCTGGAGGCAGCGCGCTTCTTATCTATCCATTCGCGCAAACGTTCATCGAAGGGAACGCTGGCACTCTCTTCCTGAGCCTTTGGCGATGGACCAAGGCCCTCGATGGTCACAAGTTTCTTGACGTTTTCTGGATAAATCCCAGCGTAGCGCATGGCGATGGCTCCGCCATATGAGTGTGCCACGAGCGTGATGGGCGTGAGATCAATTTGGTGGATCAACTGGGCAAGGTCATAGACGCAGGCCTTGAGTGTATATTCGCCATCCTCTGACCAAGCGCTGTCTCCATGTCCGCGTAGATCAGGGGCGATCACGTGCCAATCATGGCGCAATTCGTCGGCAATCCAGTCCCAGCTTCGGCAATGGTCGCGTCCACCGTGTAACAAGATCAGCGGGGGGGCATCATGATTACCCCAGTCGACATAATGAAGCCGGAGGCGTTGAGAGGTAAAGCTGTGCGATGTGGGGCCGTTTATCATACGGATAAACTATCGGCCGCTTCACGACAGAGCAAACGTTTCCTTGCGAGAGGGGGCGCAGATTTCTTCCTAATTTCCTGAAGTCGGTGGGTAAAAAATGCAAAAACGGCCCACACCCGAATTCTAGGGTGCAGGCCGTCATTGCAGATGGAGGTCTTATAGGGTTAGGCAGCCTTGTCAGGCATCGCCATTTTGAGCTCGTCTATATGCGCGAGCATATTGTCGAGGCCCAGTGTTTTTGGGGTCGAGCGGGTCTGGCCATGGGGCACGCGGCGTGTCTTCCCGCTATCTGCCCGGGCCATTGAGTGTATAGCGGCTTCGCGCGCGCGGCTGACACGGCTTTTTACTGTTCCGTCAGAGCAGCCGAAAATTTCACCAGCTTCTTCATAGGTGAAACCAGCGGCGGCGACTAAAATGAGGGCGTCGCGTTGCTGTGGGGGCAGGGTCTCAAGAACGGTTTGCAGAATTTTGAAATCCGATTTTGATTCTAGGCACTCGGATGACACAAGGGTGCGTTCTGCTTGTTCAGGCTCCAGCTCGGTTGAACGCCACGCTCTGCGTGTGTGTTGCAAATATTGGTTTCGCAAAATTTGGAACAACCACGGGCGCATTGCCGCGCCAGGGCGAAAGCTATCCATGGCGCCCCAAGCTTTCAGATAGGTGTCTTGGACAAGGTCGTCCGCGAGTTCAGCATCGCGCGCAAGGCTTCTGGCAAAGGCGCGCATTTCGGGTAGCATCCGTTCAAGTTCATCAACGAAATCGAACTCAATGACGGTGGATGTGGTGGGCTCTGTCATGTGTCGCTACCTAACTAAGTCGTTATTCTGGCCGCATTATTCATTGAGCACGCAGGCTTCCAATCGAACGCAGTCGATCAAAAATTCGCAGCTGTCCCGAAAAGGAGGCACCAAAGTTTTTTTGTAGTTTTCACGCAATGCACTGCCGACGAAAGTTCAGTCAGCAAAAGCTGACGGAGGCAAATACACACCCCGGGTTTCAAACCCTGACCCTCCCAATCGCTTCCCATCCTAGGAGCCGATGCATCAGATATATTTAGTTCAGTATCTCCATGTAGCCCGTCATCTATTAACGCCCGGTAACTAATTTCTCCCACGAATTGAGAAATCACCAGAAATCACAGATTTGTGAACTCTCGATAGCGGGACCTGTCGTCGGACGAACGCCAAGATTGCCACTCCGTCATGAAATCATGAGGAATTCAACGCAGGCTATTCCTCGACATTCCCGCAATCGTGCTTACATTAAAATAGATATGCGAAGTGCAATACTACTCATTTCCGCGCTGACCGCGGGTTTGTCCTATGGGAGAAAATACCTGTCCGAGCAGGTGGATGAGCGCAAGAACACCGCCATTCAAGATGCCACAGCAGATGCCCGCCGCAGAATTCGAGACCAAGCGGATATTTTCGTTAGGCGCAGCTTTATTGCGTTCGCCAAAGCGGTTGCAGTTAAGGCGGCGATTATCACCTCAATTTGGGCGCTATGGTGGGGCGGCGTGTTGGATGCCCGTGGGCTCACCATCATAATCTCTGTTGCGCTGACGTTATTCCTTGTTCGCGATGCGTATGTGTCGTGGCCAACGGCGCAGATGGTTGTTCGAGAATTGCGCCAACATGGTTGGCAACCACGCCGCGCGATTGGCGAGGTGATTTCCGCTCACGTTTTTGAACAGGTTCTGGTGGAGGCAAATGCCCTGCCGCAATCCCAAAGCAATCGGTTCATGATCTGGCTGGCGGGCCGCGATACGAGCCGCATGCATGAAGAAATTGCAGATGCCGTGGCAAGCGTTGCCAAGGAGCAGTCATGGGCCGACTTGAAGCCTTATGTCCTCACAGCGGCTGAACGCATCGGCGCAGTCGCGGGCATGTATAGTCTGTTGGTGTGGCTAGTGCTGCAAACCTAGAGAGTGGTGATCCCGGGAGGACTTGAACCCCCAACATCCTCATTAGAAGTGAGGTGCTCTATCCAGTTGAGCTACGGGACCGAATTGTTTGTGACCCTAATGGGTCCAAGGTTGCTTGCGATCGGAAGAGAAGTTTTCGCTGTAGCTTTTCACAAGGCGTTTGCGCTCTCTGGAAGATGAGACAACAAAATCAATGCCTTCGCGCTGCGCATAGGCGACGGCTTGCTCTTGCGTGTCAAATGACATGCTGACCTGTCCAGACATATCATCAATACTGGTCCAGCCCATCAGCGGATCGGTTGACCGCTTTGCGCCAGCGTTGACCAACTCGAGAACCCAAGCTTTGGTTTTACCGCGTCCTGAGGTCATCGCGCTTTTTGAAGGTTTGTAGATCCGCGCTTGCATCGCTGGCCTCATGCTTCAGAATATTTGGTCGGAGCGAGAGGATTCGAACCTCCGACCCTCTGGTCCCAAACCAGATGCGCTACCAGGCTGCGCTACGCTCCGGACTCCCGTAATAATGAGCGCAGCAATCCGCGCAAGCCCCTAATTTGACTTTGTGCAGCCAAAGTGACGCGGTTGAGCTATTTTTTCGCTTTTGGCGTCACTGGACGCATCAAACCCTCTTGCGCGACGCTCGCAACGAGGCGTCCGGACTGGTCGTAAATAGACCCACGGTTAAAGCTTCGAGCTGATCCTGCGCGCGGGCTATCCATTGAATAGAGGTGCCATTCGTCGAATTTAAGCGGGCTATGGAACCACATCGTGTGATCGAGGCTGGCCACCATCGATTCGCTGCTAATCCAGCTAAGCCCATGCGGGCGGCTCGCAGACCCGAGCAGCATCATATCGCTGGCATAGGCGAGCATGCAGTGATGCAGCGCCGGATCATCATCAATGCCGCGCATAACTCTGAACCAAGCAGAATTGCGGTCACTTGTCGGAACTGGATCGGCCACGTCATACGGCTCGATCTCGCGGATCTCGATCGCGCGCGGGCGAAGGATATCTTCGCGCATATGCTCTGGTGCTTTGGCGGCCAGCTTTTTGACCTGCTCAGAGCGATCGCTCAGCGTTTCTGGTCCCGGTACGTCGAGCATATCATGCTGATGCTCCCAGCCATCTTCGGCCACTTGGAAGCTTGCAGCCAAATTGAAGATTTGCTTGCCGTGCTGGATTGCGACAACGCGGCGGGTCGTGAAGCTGCCGCCATCTCTGGCTTTGTCCACCTGATAAATGATTGGCACTTTCGGATCACCGGGCCGGATGAAGTAGGCGTGGAGCGAGTGGCACGGGCGATCCGTTGGCACAGTCCGATAGGCCGCGACCAATGCTTGCGCGATGACTTGTCCGCCGAAAACGCGCTGGCTCGCTCGCTCGTCAGGGCTCTCGCCTCTGAACAATGCATCATCAAGGCGCTCAATATCGAGCAGGTTGAGTAGGTCGCCGACTGGGTCGATCATTGTTATCTCCAAAGATAGGGAGCACCGAGCCTGTTTATGAAAACAGTTCGGCACGTCAGGAACGGTATTTTTTTAGACTTTTATCATATCATCGCGGTGGATGATCGCGGGGCGTCCGCGATATCCGAGAACGTCTTCTACATCTTCGCTTTTTAATCCGACAACACGGGTGATGTCTTCAGAGTTATAGGCCGTAATGCCGTGGGCAATGATTTCACCGTCGGGGCCGTGAATTGAAACAGCTGCCCCACGTTTGAACATGCCATCGACAGTCAGAACGCCGACGGGCAACAGGCTCGCGCCGCTATTCAGGGCTTTTGCTGCGCCAGCATCAATGTGCAATGACCCTTCAGGTTTCAAATGGCCATGCAGCCAAGCTTCCCGCGCTTTTCTCGGTGTCGTGCGGGCAGACAGCACTGTAGCGCGTCCACCTTGTTCCAAGGCGAGGAGGGGGCGGGCGCGGTCACCAATCGTGATGATTGTTGAACACCCTGCAGTATGGGCGATGCGTGCGGCGGCCAATTTTGTGACCATGCCGCCCGAGCCGACACCTGCGTCTGAATTCGCGCCTGTGGCCATTGCTTCATGCTCTGGCGTCAGGCCGTCCAAATGCGGGATGTGTTTCGCATTGGGGTCATTTCGTGGGTCGGCAGTGTAAAGGCCATCAACATCAGACAAGAGGATGAGGGCATCGGCGCTGGTCATCTGGGCAACACGCGCCGCAAGACGGTCATTGTCTCCATAGCGAATTTCATCCGTAGCGAGAGTATCGTTCTCGTTAATGATCGGCAGAATGCCAGCCTCGAGCAATGTGTCCATCGTGGCGCGGGCGTTTAGCCAGCGGCGCCGGTCTTCTGTGTCATCTAGCGTGAGTAGAGCTTGGCCGATGGTGACGCCGTGTGGCGCGAACGCCGTCGCCAGCGCGTCCATAAGACGGGGTTGGCCCACCGCAGCAGCGGCTTGCTTTTGCTCAATACGAATAGGTGTCGATGGGTTGATGTCCGAGCGACCAAGAGCCACAGCGCCGGATGTTACGAGGATAACGTCGATACCGCGCTTACGGAAAACCACCAGATCTTCAGCGAGACATTCTAACCACGCATGCCGGGCGCCGTCTGAGTCTGCAATAAGGGATGAGCCTGTCTTAATAACAATACGTTCTGCCGCGTTAAGAACGCTTAAAGCGGTGACCATGATCCGTCCTCGTCTAACTCATCTTCTTCTGCTTCTTGTGCGGCCTGAATATCCAAATGCTTCACGATTTCGAACAAGGCATCCCGTACGCCAGTGCCTGCGGCGCCAGAGATAAGCAAAGGTTGTGTTGGGCAAACGGTTTTAAGCTTTGCCAATTGTTCTTCGACCAGTTCCTCATTTAGCGCGTCAATTTTGTTGAGCGCCACAATTTCAGGTCGGTCGGCGAGGGTTGTTTCGTAAGCGATGAGCTCGTTACGAATGGTGGTGTAGGCGCCCGCAATATCATCTTCTGTGCAATCGATCAGATGCAGGAGCACTTTACAGCGCTCAACATGCCCCAAGAACCTATGACCGAGGCCCGCGCCTTCAGCCGCGCCCTCAATGAGGCCGGGAATGTCCGCCAAAACGAACCGTGTCGCGGGGCCCAGATCAACAACGCCGAGCTTTGGGTGCAGCGTCGTGAAGGGATAATCAGCAATCTTGGGCGTTGCAGCAGAGACGGTACTGAGGAAGGTTGATTTTCCAGCATTAGGCAAGCCGATCAGCCCAGCGTCTGCGATCAGCTTCAAGCGGAGCCAAATCACGCGCTCTTCCGGCGGTTCACCTGCGTTTGCTCTTCGCGGTGCTTGATTTGTTGACGACTTGAAGCGGATATTGCCCCAGCCGCCATTGCCGCCGATAGCCAGACGCACGCGCTGACCTTCTTCGGTTAGGTCAGCGATAAGCGTCTCTTGATCCTCTTCGAAGATTTGCGTGCCAACGGGTAGCTTCAATGTGATGTCATCGCCGCCAGCGCCTGTGCGCTGCTTACCCATGCCGTGGCCACCGCGTTGGGCTTTGTGATGTTGCTGATACCGAAAATCGATCAACGTATTGAGAGCAGGGACAGCTTCAGCCCATACATCGCCGCCGCGTCCACCGTCGCCGCCATCGGGGCCACCATACTCAACGTACTTTTCACGTCGGAAAGATGCGCACCCTGCACCGCCGCCGCCAGAGGCAATGTAGATTTTTGTTTGATCTAGAAACTTCATGTTGTGCCTCTTACGCGCTTTCGCTGATGCGCGCCATGTGCAAGTGCGCGACGAACTCGCCTCTGCCGAGGCAAAATTGCACATCTCTGCCCGCTTTCATAAAGTTGAGCTTCGAAAGTACCCGTCCAGATGCCGGGTTATCCTCAAAATAGCCCGAAACTGCACCAAACTGCCCACATGATTCGAGCCAATTTATGACCGCATGGGCTGCTTCAGTGGCGAAGCCTTTATTCCAACTGGCGGGGGCCAGCCAAAAGCCAAGCTGAAAGGGTTCCCATTTGTGCTTTCGGTGCGCGCCGATCATTCCGACCAATTGTGTATCGCTCATGATTGCGAACGTATGATCGGTGTTGGCGCTAGCACCGCTAACTTGGGAACTAATCCATGTCTGTGTTTGCGCGAGCGTTTGACCAGCGGGGATGCGCGCCACCATGCGATAGACGCGCGGATCGCCAATAATCTCAGCAGCTGCAGCAGCATGAGTAGGCGAGACGCGTTGTAGGGCCAGTCTATCGGTTTCGATATTTGATACATGTGCCATCGTTGCCTCCTACGCTTGCGTCGTGATGCGGAGAGAGGAGGGCATTAAAAAAGGGGACGCAGTGACCTGCCTCCCCTCGGAATGATCGAATTAAGCGATCTCGGTCACGTTCCCGCGACCTACGGATAAGTCGCTTATTCTGCTGCGTCCGCCATTGGCACAACGTTTACGTAAAGGCGGCCTTTGGCCTTTGTCGCGTACTCTACGCGGCCTTCAGTCAGTGCAAACAATGTGTGGTCACGGCCCATGCCGACACCGCGGCCAGGGTATTTCTTCGTGCCACGCTGGCGAACAATGATGTTGCCAGGGATCACGTGCTCGCCGCCATATTTTTTGACGCCAAGAAATTTTGGATTTGAGTCACGACCGTTACGGGACGAGCCGCCTGATTTTTTATGAGCCATAAGTTGCTCCTTTATCTCTCTTGCGGGCTTATATTAGCGCGCTTATGCGTCTTTGGCGAATTCTTCAGCTTGCTTGATCCACTCATCGCGCTCAACGCGACCTGGGAAACTCATTTCTTCTTCAAGCTCTGTAATTTGCGGTGCTGTAAGTGCAGCAACCTGCCAGAAGAAGTGGATGCCTGCTTCGTTCAGTTTTTTGACGAGCACTGGGCCAACACCTGAGATCTTCTTCAGATCGTCAGCTTTGCCGTCAAAATTAGCGATACGTCCGCGCGCATCAACTTCAGGCTTGTCAGCAGCAGGAGCGGCCGCAGCGGGCGCTTCAGCTTTAGGCTCGGCTTTTTTCGCAGCAGCTTTTTTAGCTGGCTTTTTGCCGTCGGCGCTGATGCCTGTGATTTTTACAACGGTCAGATCCTGACGGTGGCCGATGGTACGGCGGTATGTCTGGCGTTGACGCTTCTTGCGGATGAGGATTTTCGGTCCGCGTGTCTGCTCTTCAATTTCAGCAGATACACTGGCGCCAGCCACGAGGGGCGCGCCAACTGTTACGGAACCGCCTTCACCCAGCATAAGAACGTCATCAAATGTGACGGTCTTGCCAGCTTCGGCATCTAGTTTTTCAATGGCAATAGAGTCGCCTTCGGCAACTTTATACTGTTTGCCACCTGTCTTGATGACCGCGAACATGGGGCCCATCCTTCCGGCGTGAATTCAAAATAAAATGTGCGCGAAACCGTCATCCGGATCGCGCCTGAATGCGGGGTAAACACCAATCCTGTTGCGCTGTCAAATATGATCTTCATAGTATTTTTGCTGCACACGCTTTTTCTGAGTGTCATATAGGCGTCTGAGCCTAAAAGCGACTACTTCAAACTGTGCCGGTTGATTAGCTCAGCATTATCGGATGTGCGGGTCTTCGGTCTCTGGTTTACTTGAACTGACTAGCCGGAAACAACCTTGTTACTGAGCTTTCCGATGCCATCGATTTCTAGTTCGACTTCGTCACCATCGTCCAAGAAGGTCCAGTCTTCTAACCCACATCCATATGGCATAGCGCCCGTCGCCAGCATTTCACCGGGGTAAAGCGTTTCGCCCTTTGACGCGTAGGCGATGATCTGACTGATGCTGTGAGACAAAAAGCTGGTAGACGATTCGCCTCGCAATTCACCATTCACTTTGACTCTGCCGCTCAAATTCATTGGGTCGACAATCTCGTCTGGGGTTACGATCCACGGTCCGATAATGTTACTATTGTCGAAGTCTTTGCCTTTGGCAGGGCCGCCAGAGGAAGGACCGATTTCCGACAATAGCTGTTCACGTGCGCTTACATCATTGAAGACCGTGTATCCGAATATGTGCTGGTGCGCTTCTTCCGGCTGTATGGATTTGCCGCTTTTGCCAATGATGATCGCGAGTTCCAACTCATAATCGAGCATACCGCCATAGGGCGGGCGGATGATATTGTCATGCGGGCCGGCAATGTTCGTGATCGTTCCCTTATAATAGAGCGGAGTCTCAAAAAATCCTTTTGGCGGCACTTTTCCGAACATTGAGAATAGTAAGGATTTTAACCAGCTGAAATGATGTTTTTTGGCAGCGGCGAAGGCTCGCTCAAAGTGCAAGGCATAAGCGCTAAAGGACCGAAGCTGTATCGGGCGTAATGGCGCTTTTAGTTTCAGCCCGTCGAAACTAAGGAGTTGTTCCTCAGAGGCATTATCTATTGCGGTGCGGACTGTCTCTAGAAGTGCGTCTCCGCCCTCGATAAGCTCCAGTATTGAGGAAATTCGGCCATTCGTCGCCTCATTCAAGTTCAAGACTTGGGTATCGCCTGAAACCAGCACACCAGGTTGGGGGTGAGCTTCGTCGTTTAAGTATGTGATAAATTTCATGTCAGCCCTCATCTGCTCAATCTAGATGAGAGGCAGGGTGGCTCTAAGCGGCAGACCGTGCCCGTCATCTCGAGCAAAGGAGTGACATGACGCTATTGGATCGTCAAATTATTTTATATATCTATAAATTTGTGTTTGCGCGACTATGCCGAGGTTTCGGCACCGGTCGCTTGCATCACTTGGCTGACAACAAAATCTACGAACTCTGTTCGCACTTTATCGTCAGAGAGATCCAAATTATGGACCGCCGCCATTAGGTCTGGTGATGCGAAGAAGAAATGGATGGCGCCTACCACACTTGCCAAAATGAAGGTTGGGTCAGGCGCGCCTTCTCGCGAAATTGAACGAATCTCATCCGCCACGGATGTGTGAATCGGCCCAAAATAAGTTTCGATTAAGTAATCTAATCGGTCGCCGGGATTGCCGCTCTCTTGCATGTATATGTGCATGACTTCGAGATTGCTGATCGCGGCGCCAATTAGCCGCCTCAGGCGGGCCCGAAAGCGTTGGGGCGGGGTGAGATCTTTGAGATCGCCAGTATCTTCAAGAAGTTGCATGATCGAAATGAAGGGCGAGGATATCGCAGACTTCCAGAGATCAAATTTATCCTCGAAATAATAATAGGTGTGAGGCTGTGCGATGCCAGCTTCCTTTGCGATAGCTGAGAGCGATGCACCGTCAAACCCATGGCGCCAAAACTTACGAAGTGCCGCGTCCAAGATTCGCTCGCGAATGGCTTCGTCCGTTTTTGCTCTCGCTCGGGAAGGCTTTTGTGTGTTGAGATTGGCTTTGGTGGACAAAATCGCCTCCTTAAAGGAATTGTCTAAGTCTTGAGTAACAAAATTTCTCAGTTTCGTGAAGTCTGCACAACCTAAGCATACGGTTTTTGTTAGTATAGGGTGCTGCGAATCCAAGTTTTCGCGTTGTCGTTTACTTGTATATATGAATTTTCTTTGTCTTTGAACTCTTTCCATTCAACTTCCGGTTCACTTTCTCTTGTTCTCCAAACAATATGTCCGTCTGGTCGAACCAAAATCGCTCCCGCATCATGGCTCTCCATAATCTCAAACCAGTCTGACGGATTGGCCAATCGGCAAGCTTTAACCATTGTATTCATGCCGAAAGATTTGTTGCCTCGAACGAGGGTCTCCCAAGATTTCACGTGGCTTGGGTGAACCAAAAGAGTCAAAGCTTTTGCCTCTATCATGTCGAGGGTCGAGATCCCTCGCTCTGTTGGTTCAACTACAGCGTAGGGCAATCGGCCGCCGGGCCAAGAGGACGGTTGGTATTCGCGGACGCCGTCGCCCCGTTTGGGTTGGAGGGAAGGCTCCGGAACAACGATTCCGTCCTTATATGTCGCACCATACTCCAAGCCACGAGCCATGAAATGGGCGGCTTGGCTTTGAATGTCGACGTTCATTTTTCTCAAAAGGGCCTCTCGTTTTTTTGATTCTGGGTCCAGTTGTTTCGTCGCTCTTCTAATGCCGGTAGCCATGAGACGTTTGGCAAGTCTTGCCCGCCAAGAATGAGGGAGGATCGAAAGAGGTAGCGACGTGAAGAGAGTTTCGAGCCTGCTGATATCGGTGCTTACGAGGCCGATGTGACGAGAGACCAGGTCCATTTTGAAGTGATTTTCAGTGCTCTGATTGGCATTTGTCTGGGCGACTGGTTTTCGCTCGGTTTCATATGAATCCAAGAGCGTGCCGGCTGCGCCTTGCGTCAAAACCGCAGCCAGTTTCCAAGCGAGATTTTGCGCATCGCCAACACCTGTGTTTAGGCCATAGCCACCCGTCGGCGGAAACCGGTGTGCTGCGTCACCAACCAAGAACACTCGCCCGCGCCGGAACGCGTCAGCGATCTGTGACGTCATGGTCCAGACGCCGCGAGACTTGATTTGAATGTTCGTGTTTGAGCCGACTGTCGCCCGAATGCGCGGCATCCACCACTCGGCATCCATACTCTCGCGAGACTGAAAATCAGGGAGGTAATTTGTCATGAGAATAAAGTCCCCACCGCCGTGCCGGATAGCGGCGCCGACGATCTTTTCATTCATTATCCAAGTCAAAATGGGCAGGCTGCGCGCTTCCTCATCTGTGATGTCGCAATTGAAGAAGACGCTCGACATTTCAGTCAGAACTGGTCCGATCATGTTTATGCCGAGGGATTGGCGCGTTCTGGACATCGCGCCTTCCGCGCAGATGAGATAGTCGCTCTCAACGCTATGCTCCCCGCCATCCCGAGCGATTGTGGCCGATACTCTGGTGCCTGTTTGTGAAACGTCCATACACGTGGCGCCGGTACGAAAGTCTATGAGCTCATGTGCTGTCGCAAATTCCCAGAGTAATGGCTCAAGCACATGCTGGCCCAAGTGTACGGTTCGCCAGCGGCTTTGCGCGTTTGCTCTGAGGCGCATCGCATCATCGTCGAACATGTTGACGCCGCCGATTACCTCGCCGGTCAGAGAGGTTTGCCAGTTGATCCTTGGGTTCTCTTCCATCTCTCCCGCAGCCTCGACGATGCGGCGGGGAATTTCGGGATCGATCGTCTCCCAAATTTCC
The DNA here is from genome assembly GCA_033851975.1 of Hyphomonas sp. Classification (GTDB taxonomy): domain Bacteria; phylum Pseudomonadota; class Alphaproteobacteria; order Caulobacterales; family Hyphomonadaceae; genus Hyphomonas. The sequence continues at coordinate 836,119 of JAWSVJ010000002.1, forward strand.
ATACTGCGTCCGTTAAGAACATGGGCGGCTGGGTGCTTCATTGGCTCGGTTTTCTTCTCGACCAACAGGACGCGAATGCCCAACTTTGCCAAAAGAAGCGCTTGTGTAATGCCCACGGGACCCGCGCCGACAATTGTGACGGGATACTGTTTGTCTATCGATGCCGTGGTCATGCCCTAGACTTTCACGCCGAACAGTTTTGCGAGTTTGATCGCAAATGTGGCCACGCCGCCGAGGTAGTGCGCGGGTAGGGTGGTGGCGCTGCGGGGACCAATTTTCGGGCGCATTGTGAGGCTTCTAGGGTCTTCTCCTGCGTCTAAACGGGCTTTCAGTTTGGCCGGGTCAAAGTCTACACCGATCGGATTCTCCTTAAAATCAAGACCATTGAGCATGTTGGTTAGCTCTGCTTCGGTCGAGAAATTGTCCACTTGCAACTCAATGACATTCCGATCGGGGTCTCGATAGTAAAGGGATGTTGTCGGGCCATGATTGACTGACCAGATTGGGCGAATTCCAATGGCGTCTAGGTTTTGGTGGTGCTGCAACAGCTCGTTGAGGCTGGCATAGGTGAAGGCGACGTGGTCAACGCCTGCGCGTGAGAGTGGGCGCTTGCCGAGGACCGGCATGGTGGCGATCGCAATGCGGTGATGTTCATCATCATAGGTAAGAAACGTCACCTGATCATTGGAGTGGGCAACAGTCGCGTTGAGTACGCTTTTGTACCACTCGATGAGCGCCTTGGGCTGACCTGTGCGTAGCACAATGTGCGCGAGATAGGCGGGGCGGGGCAGATTGGTTTCAGGCGCGCATTTCGGTGATTGATTGAGCATGACTCTCGGCTCCTTCGCTTCGTATCTTGAACGATGGATAATGCAATTTCCGCATGTGGTATATGTAATTTTTATATAATTATAAAATTTGAGTGCGAGTAATCTTGCCCGACTGGTTTGTTTAGGATTGCCAATGAAAAATCCCCGCGCGGGCCATGCGGGCAATAAATGCCGGATGGTCCACACGGGGATTTAACTGGTTTGAGAAGCGAGTTTGCTTCTAGAGCTGTGGCGGAGCGAACGTTGTGAGGTTAATGCCTTCGACTGCTGCAAGATACTCTTCGATGCTTGGTGTGCGGCCGAGGAGGGTGGACAGAACCACAACTGGAGTAGACGCCAGTAGAGATTCGCCGGTCTTCTCATCAGAGTCAGCCACAACACGGCCTTGGAAGAGGCGAGTTGAGGTGGCCATTACAGTGTCACCCTTTTCGGCTTTTTCTTGGTTGCCCATGCAGAGATTACAGCCCGGACGCTCAAGATACATCATGTTCTCGTACTTTGTGCGCGCAGTGTTCTTTGGGTGGTCATCGTCGAAGACGAAGCCGGAGTATTTCTGCAAAACATCCCAGTCGCCTTCGGCTTTTAGCTCATCAACGATGTTGTAGGTTGGCGGCGCCACGACGAGCGGCGCTTTGAACTCGACTGTGCCGTGCTGCTTCTCGATGTTCTTCAGCATTTGAGCGATGATCTTCATGTCACCCTTGTGAACCATGCAGGAGCCCACGAAACCAAGATCAACTTTCTTGGCGCCTTTGTAGAAGGAGATTGGGCGGATTGTGTCGTGTGTATAGCGCTTAGACACGTCTTCGTTGTTTACGTCAGGGTCGGCGATCATTGGCTCGTTGATCTTGTCGAGGTCTACGACAAATTCAGCCAAATATTTCGCGTTGGTGTCAGGTGTCAGAGGTGGTTTCGTGCCTGATTTGATGTCTGCAATGCGCTGGTCGGCTTTGTCGATCAGGCCTTTCAGGACATTCTTGGCATTGTCCATGCCTTTATCGATCATGATCTGGATGCGGCCCTTGGCGATCTCAAGAGATTCAATCAGCGTGTCAGGCTCTGAAATACAGATCGAGGCTTTGGCCTTCATCTCTGCGGTCCAGTCAGTAAAGGTGAAGGCTTGGTCAGCCAGCAGTGTGCCGATGTGGACTTCGATGATTTTACCTTGGAAGATGTTGTCACCGTTAAACTCATCCAGCATTTGGGCCTGTGTTGCGTGCACCACATCACGGAAATCCATGTGATCGTTCAATTTGCCTTTGAAGGTCACTTTGACAGATTCAGGGATCGGCATGGTCGCTTCGCCAGTTGCCAACGCCAAGGCGACTGTGCCGGAGTCTGCACCAAATGCGACGCCTTTGGACATGCGTGTGTGTGAGTCGCCGCCGATGGTGACGTCGTTATCGTCTACGGTTAGGTCGTTTAGCACTTTGTGGATGACGTCTGTCATTGGGTGATAGGCACCCTTTGGATCCCGGCCAGTGATCAGGCCGAACTTGTTCATAAATCTCATCAGCTTCGGTGTGTTCGTCTGGGCTTTGGAATCCCAAACTGAAGCTGTGTGACAGCCGGACTGGTAGGCGCCATCAACAGTTGGGGAGATGACGGTCGCAGCCATCATTTCCAATTCCTGAGAGGTCATCAGGCCTGTTGTGTCTTGCGACCCGACGATGTTCACCTTCACGCGCACATCAGAGCCAGCGTGCAGCGTTGTGCCCGGTGTGACGCCAACAGCGTTTTGATTGAAGATCTTCTCAACGGCTGTGAGGCCTTGTCCTTTATGAGACACTTCCTTCGCATTGGCGTAAACTTGAGGCACATCAACGTTCAGAATGCTCGCAGCGATGTTTTGGAGCTTCTTACCGAAGACAACCGCATAAGAGCCGCCAGCTTTGATGAATTCAATCTTTTGCGGGGTAAGCGCTGTCGAGATGTCTTTCAGTTCTTTGCTGCCAGACGCATCGTAGAGCTTCTTGGTCTTGGTGTTGATTTTGAGAACTGTTCCAGTGTCGATTGAGAAGGTTTGCTCAAGAACAAAATCACCGTCTTCATCGACAACTGGCTCGCCGTCAGCACCGATCTTCTTCTCCCAATTTTGTAAGTCCACACCGATGCCACCTGTAACACCTACTGTGGTTAGGAAAATTGGTGAGATGCCGTTTGTGCCGCCAACGATTGGCGCGATATTGATGAAGGGTACGAATGGGCTGGCTTTAACACCAGTCCAGAGCGCAACATTGTTTACGCCTGACATACGTGATGAACCAACGCCCATTGTGCCCTTTTCAGCGACCAGCATGATGCGTTTGTCGGGGTGTAGAGCTTGTAGGGCGCGCAGTTCGTTCTGCTTGTCTTGGTCATGCTCGAACAGGCATTTGCCGTGGAGCTGACGGTCTGAGCGTGAGTGAGCGTCTTTACCCGGTGAGAGAAGGTCTGTTGAAACATCGCCGATCGCAACGACGAAAGTGACAACATCAACTTCTTCGTCAATGTCAGGAAGCTTGGTGAAAAACTCGGCGTTTACATAGCTTTGGAGGATTTCAGTCGCGAGCTTGTTGCCCGCTTTGTGGGCAACTTCGAGGCGTTCAGAGTCGGCCTCGTATAGGAAGACTTGAGTTTTGAGGACTTCAGCGGCTGTCTTAGCGATCTGTGCGTCATCGCTCAGTGCGAGATCAAGCAACACTTCTATAGAAGGGCCGCCCTTCATGTGGGAGAGGAGTTCGAAGGCGAACTCAGGCGTGATCTCGTTGAGCGTTACGCTACCGAGAATGACCTTTTTGAGGAACTGAGCTTTAGAGCCAGCCGCACTGGTTGTGCCCGGCAGTGTGTTGTAAATAAAGAAGTTTAGAGAGGCTTCGCGTTGCGCGTTTCCTTGGTCGAGGATTTGAGCGATCAGCTCGTCTACGAGGGCAGCATCTTCGATAGGCTTCGGGGCCAAGTCTTGCGCTGCGCGTGTTTCAATCTCGTCTAGGTAATCTGTATACAAGCTCATAATTGTCCCGGCACATTTTGAAGTAGAAGTTATGTGATTTCCCGGTCGCAATATGGGAATGCGAGCCGGAAACCTGCTCTTTTGAGATTGTAGTATTTTAGCGGGCTAAAACTGGCAAGGTGTTTCCCCCTTATAGCGGCGAAAGAGCGCCATTCATGGCGGTTTTGATTGTCTTGGAGGGGGTGCGTTTTCCGGTTGGTTAAAACTGAGCGGTTTGGTGCAGTTTCGGGCAATCTCGTGCAGTCCGGGGCAGTTCGATGCAGTCTGGGGGCGGTTGCGCGCAATTGTGGGCTGTTTGCAGGCCCTAACGGGCAGTCATTGCGATGGCGTGGGGGCAAGCTTGACAATTATTATCAATCGATAAAAATTATCGCCTGATAAAGATTCGAGGTGACCATGACGAACCAAGTGAGCAGCGCTACGCCCCCATTCTCCGAACATGTTGTTCGTCAAAATGTCGATACGCCCGAAATTTATGGCCGGGTCGATTTCCAATCACTCCCCGAGCGTTTCACAACCGACGTAAACGAGAAGACCACGCTTTCCGCCAAGCAGACAAGCGCGCGCGCGAAAGTGTTGGCGAATGAGGAGCGTGTCGCGATGATCCGCGACTATACGATGACGGGCGACCGGGTTGCAGATGCGTATGCGGCGCTGATCCCTAAATATGGATTCAAGAAGCTCGTCAGCATGGTGGATGAGGCATGTGCGAAAGGTGTCGATGCTGTGAAGGATGCGCCGCCAGAACTTGCGGCCTTTATCGGCTCTATGGAGGACACACCGGACTGGGTCGATATGGAGATGGTCGAGCGCGGAGCCAAACGCGAGCGGGTTAAGATGGCGCTGATTGCACCTTATGTCATTCGCGGCGGGTTCATCGCGACCTTTATGAATAAGTACTCCGCGCTGCCGATGACGATGACGGGCACATTGTCGAATTCCACGTCGGCAAAGCGCGTTTTTGAAACGGCCAGCTTCTTCACCATGACGACGCTGCCGGGTGCATTGGGGCGATATGGGAAAGGGTTTAACAGCGCCGCCAAAGTGCGGCTGATGCATTCAATGGTGCGCTTTAACATCATGCGCACGAATAAGTGGGACGTGGAGACCTATGGCATTCCCATCCCGCAAGTGGACCAGATGCCTGCCGGTCAGATTGGTAGCTTCCTCCTATCCTTCAAATTGCTGGAGCAGGGGCGCACCGAATTTAGCGAAGAGGAACGCAGCGAGATTGAGCTGTCGCGCTATCGCTCCTTCCTTCTCGGGCTGCCTCAAGATTTGCTTGGTGAAACGCCGCAAGAGATTGCCGATTTGATGATGACGCGTCATGCCACCTTGAAGGACGGCTATGATGACGACACGTGCGGCGTGTTGGTGCGCGCGACTATGGCGGCGGACTTGTCATCTGACACCAGCCTGCGCGGTCGTATGCATTCGTGGCTCGAACGTGGGTTTTCAAAATTCTACTTTATACAGAACTTCTGTGAGGGAGAGCCTGAGCGTGCCCTGAAGATGGGCGTGGAGATGTCTCGCAGCAACAAGGCGGCAGTGCCGATTGCCGGGGCATACATATTCTCTCGGCTGGCTCTGTATGAGGCTGCTCTAAAAATACCCGGCTTGAGGGGGATTGCTGATAGACGCTTGATGAAGAAGCTGGCTAAGCTGCTCGATAGTTATGGTCATGCAGACTTTGTAACCGACGCTAACGCATATAAGCTGGCGAAGGCCCCGTAGATTTCGGGTAGCTGAAAAGGATTTTTGATGGCGAGTAAGAGTGTGAAAGACGAGCCAACATGGTCCTCTGATACCGGGTATGAAAAGGGCGACGCAACGCGCCAAGCCATTCTGCTCGCGGGCTTGAGAGAGTTTAGTGATGCTGGCTATGAGGCAGTATCAACGCGAGGGATAGCCGACACAGCCGGTGTAAAACAGCCTGCCATCAACTATTACTTCGGCGGTAAAGAGAAGCTGTATATTGCTTGCGCTGAGGCTGTGGTTGCCAAGTATTATGAGCATACCGGCGCAGAGGCGTTGAAGGCTGACGCATTACTCAAGGCTGGCGCAGAACCCGAAACCATCCGCGGTGCTTTGGTCGAGATTATAGGGTCTTTGTCCGCACTGATATTTTCAGCGGAAGAACTTTGGTATTGTTCGACCTTCATTGACCGGGAGCTTAGAACGCCCGGGCCGGGGCATGAGCTGATTTTTAAGAAACTGTGGAACCCGGGGGTCAATTTGGTTGCTCGTCTGATTGCGGCCATTAAAAAAGTGCCCCCCGAAGATGAGGCGTCAAAGCTCGAGGCGATATTCTTGCTCTCTAGTCTGCTTGGATTTGGATCGGGTGGAGCGCTTTCTCGGCGGCTTATGAAATGGTCTGAAATTGGCACGATGCAGGTCGAGTTGATCAATGAGGTCGTGGGGCGCCAAATTGCACTAATTGGAGTTGTGGCCTTGGCGGAGCCTGCCAAATAGCCGACGGCTCGTGGCAGCTAGCATTACATTATGTGTGCTGATTATATAATGTATGGCGCAATATCTAAGACAGGTTGCATTCGTCGCGCGAGAGGAGTTCAAGTTCTCGTGAGTAGAAGGCGAGCGGGCGCGGTCTGCTATTTGCTGTCGCCCAGCATGCAGCTATAGTCACGCGATGTTGCCAACCGTAGATCATCCAGAATTGAATCCAGTATATGTGATGTTCGATCAGATACGGCCAATCTTATCATCTGCACGCGAGAATGGTGTCCCCGTAGATCGTTTTTTGCGTAATTTGGGTTTACCCGAAGGTGGAGTAGACAACACGCGCATCAGTCTTGTGGATTATTTTCGATTGCAACGCGACGTGGCGCGATCTCTCGATGATCTGACCGCTAACCTCTCTGAGCGGAAGCTGACCTATCAGACCGGCTCATTCATTATTTCTCAAGTCCAAGATGCGCGGACATTGCAAGATGTGATAACGGGGCTTGCGGGTTATTTTAACATGATGCACGGCGACGCCTATAATTCTGTGCGCCAGAACCAAGATAGCTTGTCTTTGATTATTGACGATTCTGCGTTTCCGTATCGGTTCCGACGGGATGGGGAGTTGACCCATTTGGTCGGCGATTGTCTTCTGATTAAAGTGCATTGCTTGCTGGATAGTTTGAGCAACGGGTTGGCGAGCCAAGCCTTATCGAAGGTCAAGCTGCAGCGCGTACGTGTCTCATCCACGGGACGGCAGAATGGTTTTTGGACTGTCCCTGTAAAATATGGCCATCCAGTTTATGAGCTGGTCTATGATTTTGAAACTGCGTGCCTCTCTATTCCCAAAATGAGCCGTGTCGATCTGAGTACTGATGGAATTTTTGCGCGTGTCATTAATCACCTTGAGCGTATGTCTCCCGTGGGAGGGGAGCGTAGTTTTAAGGCAAGAACTTTGGAGTTGATTGCTGGTGGTTTGATCCAACAGGGCGATGTTGCCAAGCAGCTTGGTATTAGCACGGCGACGCTAAGACGGCGCTTATGCGAGGAAGAGGTGAGCTTTAAAGGGATGGTTGAGCAGTCGAGGTTTGAGCAAGCGGAGACCTTGTTGCGCAAAGGACAATCTGTTGTGCAAGTGTCTGAGTTCCTCAACTACTCAGACATTCGCTCCTTCAACCGAGCGTTCAAAAGTTGGAAAGGCCAGACCCCTGCGGCGTTCGCGAAGGAAAGCCGGGGCGAGCGTTTGACGGAAAGTTGAGTGAGCGAAAGTGTTCACTTCTGCTGACGTTTCCTGTCGTGGTGATTGAGTGAGGAATGAATAGGCTTCCTACGATGGGACAAACCCGTTGGAGGAAATGATGAGCATAAGCGTTGTAAAACCACTAAGGTTGGGTCTTGTTTCGGCGATTGCCTTGACCGCAGGATACTCGACGGGTTGGGCACAAGAAGAGACAGACGCGGAGCCTGAAGCTCGCCGTCTCGGCCCGATTAGCGTTACCGCGCAGCGCCGCGAACAAGACCTTATCGATGTGCCTCTATCGGTCTCTGCGTTCAGTTCAGAGCAATTGGAACTGACCGGAGCGGTGGATATTACATCCATCCAGCGTGCGACGCCAAATGCGACTATCGAAGTTGCGCGTGGATCAAGCTCCACGCTGATCGCGTTCATCCGCGGGGTTGGCCAACAAGATCCACTTTGGGGTTTTGAGCCGGGCGTTGGCTTGTATGTTGATGACGTGTATGTCGCCCGTCCGCAGGGCGCTATTCTTGATATTTTCGACATTGAGCGGATTGAGGTTTTGCGTGGCCCACAAGGGACGCTTTATGGCCGCAACACCATTGGCGGCGCGATAAAATACGTCACGAAGAAGATGAGTGATGAGCCGTCACTGAAAGCCAAAGTGAATATTGGCACCGATGCCCAGCGTGATTTGGTTCTTTCTGGCTCCGCCCCGCTGAGCGATACATTCGTCATTGGCGGCGCTATTGCGAGCTATGATCGCGATGGCTTTGGCGAGAACCTCAATACGGGTGCGGATCACTACAACAAAGACGTGATGGCTTACCGGGTGAGCGCGGAATGGCAACCCTCAAGCGATGTGTTTGTGCGGCTGGCTTATGACCACTCGCAAGATGATTCAAACGCCAAGCATGGGCACCGTCTTCTGCCGAGCGCCGATGGGACATTGCCTGTGACGGGCAACGTGTTTGATACGCGCGCTGGAATTGGTGACGACAATTCGGTTGAAACTGAGGGCTACTCGCTCACTGGTGAGTGGAACCTCAATTCGAACTATACGCTCAAATCAATCACGGCTTACCGCGAAGGTGAAACGGTTACGCCGATCGATTTTGATGCCTTGCCGCAGAACGATTTTGATGTTCCGGCGACGTATATGGATGACCAGTTCAGCCAAGAATTCCAGCTATTGGTCGATCAGGGCGCGCTGACGGGTGTTGCCGGGGTCTATTATCTTGAAGGCAATGCAAGCGGCGCCTTTGATGTGATTTTGGGTGGACTTGGCCTAACTGTCTATCAAGCTGGTGATCAGAAGAAGGAGAACTTCTCCCTCTATGGTGACTTCACTTATGATGTCAGCGAGCAGTTTAGTGTGTCTGTCGGGGGACGGTATTCTAAAGATGAGACCACTGCGGATGTTTTGCGCGAAGTGTGGCTGGGCGCAGGATCAGGGTCTTTCGATCCGTCAAATACCACGTCGGCCTTCCTCGTGGCTCAAACTGATTATCAGGGCTTAACCGCCGAAGACGAACAGTTCACACCGCGTGTTTCAGTGTCTTACAAGCCAAATGAAGACCTCAATCTCTATGCGACCTATGCGCAAGGGTTTAAGGCAGGTGGCTTTGATCCGCGTGCGCGCGCTGACCTTGATCCGCTCGGTTTGTCTGAAGAGGGGTTTGGCGCGGAGACGGTTGATAGTTTTGAGATTGGCCTCAAAGGGTCATTCTTCGATGACACATTGTTGCTAAACACTGCGGTGTTTTTCGCTGACTACACAGATCAGCAGATCACGGTTCAGAACGGCGTTGATACCGATAATGATGGCGTCAATGACACGTTCGTTTCGTCAGTCTTTAATGCGGGTAAGTCTGAGTACACCGGCCTTGAGATTGAGGGCACGTGGTTTATGTCAGACGCCTTCACGCTATCGGGTAACCTTGGCTATATTGACGCCGACATCAAAGAAATCATCTCTGCGGATGTGAATATCGCTGATCAATTTGTCACGCAAAATACTCCTGAGTTGCAGGGGCGTCTCTCGCTGAATTACTTCACCGATCTCGGGCCAAACCGGGGTGATCTGTCAGTGACAGGCTCGCTGTCATACCGGGATGCGTATTCGCTGTTTAACACGGCGAACGAAGGCTTTGCAGCCGGGTCTAACGCGACCTTTGCCTCTGGCGGGCCTGCGCTCGACCCTGAGTCTTACACTCTGGCTGACCTTAGTCTTGTTTGGACATCGGAGACCGAGAAGTATCGTCTCGGCCTGCATGGTCGTAACCTAACGGACGAGGAATATCGCGTCGCGGCGTATAACTTTGTGTCGCCGAGCCAACTTGGTGTCGATGGTGCGTATTCGGCCTTTTATGGCGCACCGAGAACAATCACAGCGTCTTTGGCAGTAGATTTCTAGCCGGTAACTTGGGGCAGGCGGAAGGGAGTAGTGTTATGGCTCCCTCCGCCTGCTTTCTTTTTGTGATGACATTCAATGAAGGTGTGCTTGCATGGCTAGATCATCCACAGTGGTAAATCAGTCACGTGCCTATGTTTTGGCAATTCTGACCCTTGTTTACACGTTCAATCATATTGATCGCCAGATATTACTCATTCTTATTGAGCCAATCAAAGCTGATCTTGGGGTTAGCGATGGGCAGATTGGTTTGTTGACGGGGCTGGGCTTTGCGGCCGTATATGCCACGTTGGGTATTCCGATTGCTATGTGGGCTGATCGAGGCAATCGGCGCAACATTTTGGCATTAGCGCTGACCGTTTGGTCGGGGATGACGGCTTTGTCTGGCATGGCGCAGAACTTCTGGCAGCTTTTGCTAGCGCGAATGGGTGTTGGGATTGGTGAGGCGGGGGGGACGCCGCCCGCAACATCCATGATCTCCGATTTGTACGCCCCAAAGGAGCGCGCTTTTGCGCTTGGTATCTATACGGCAGGAATTGGACTGGGCATTCTTGCCGGGTTTATGATCGGCGGATTTGTCTATCAGGCGTATGGTTGGCGCGTTGCGTTTTTCGTTGCGGGTGTGCCCGGTCTGTTACTCGCTTTGCTCGTTCGGTTCTCGATTAGAGAACCTTTGCGCGGGGCTGTCGAACAAAGAGAGGATACAGGCCGGGCGTCGACCCTCGGTGAGACTTTGCGGTTCATTATGGGACAAAGCTCATTTCTATGGTTGCTGGCTGGGTGTAGTTTGCTGTGTGTTTCAGCGAACGCCTTTTTGGCGTGGACGCCAAGCTATTTGCAACGTGGGTTCGATGTTGGCCCTGCGGATATCGCAATTCCGCTTGGTCTATTGATAGGCGGGGTTGGGGGACTCGGCGCTGTGGTGCTCGGCAAACTTTGTGATGTTTTGTCGGCGCGCAGCTTGGCGTGGCGCCCTCTGATTATCGCTTGTGGCGCCACGCTGGCACTGCCATTCGTGTGGATGTTCCTGCAAGCTGATACTATCAATAACGCCTATCTATGGAATGTCGTGCCGAGCTTTATTGGCCTGATTTACGCGAGCATCGCCTATACCGCGTCACAAGAACTCGTGGGGCTTCGTATGCGGGCGTTCTCATCGGCGTTTATGCTGTTTTGCCTGACCTTGATAGGCATTGGAGGCGGCCCGACTATTGTCGGCCTGCTGAGTGATTGGATGAGCGCGAATGGGAACCCGAATTCACTCAAGTCAGCGCTGGAAATGATGCTCGTCCTCAACGCGCTGAGTGTGATTTGCCTGATCGTTTCTTCGCGCACCTATGCACGCGATGCTGAGCGGGCGGCGGGCGCGGTATGACTGGGGAGGACATTTTTTACACATCAAGCGATGGGGTGAAGCTATTTGCGAAAAGCTATGGCCCCAGTGATGCTCCTTTGACGGCGCTCTGCATGCATGGCCTGACGCGTAATCACAAAGACTTTGAGCCTATGATTTCTGCGCTGGATAGTCCGTGCAGATTTATATCAGTTGATGTGCGCGGCCGGGGGAATTCAGCTTGGGATGAGAACCCTGAAAATTACGCACCACTGAAATATGCTGAAGACATGATCGCGCTGCTTGATGAGTTGAAGCTAGAGAAGGTCGTTCTTATCGGCACATCTATGGGCGGTGTTATGGCGATGTTTTTGATGAAAATGATCCCGCACAGAATTATCGGGGTTGTTATCAATGATGTTGGCCCCGTGGTTGAGCAGGCGGGGCTGCGGCGGATATCGGGCTATGCATCTGATCCAAAGCGTGTGGAGAATTGGGAGGATGCCGCGCGGGTGGTCGCGGCGAGCCAAGCATGTGTCTTTCCCAACAATCTAGAGGCTGACTGGATGGCATTTGCAAAGCGGACTTATCGGGAAAACGCGGATGGAACGGTTATTCCCGACTATGATCCGGCGATTATGAACTCATTTTCCGCAAAGCGCCCCGGATTCTTGGTTCGCCTCGCCGCGTGGAAAATATTCGCAGAGATGAAGTCGCGACCTCTCCTGATCCTCCGTGGAGAGATATCGGATATACTCGGTAAGGCAACGGCCAAGCGAATGGTAAAACGCCACAAGAATGCGAGTTTGGTCACCATCCCTAATGTCGGCCATACGCCGATGTTGGACGAGCCGGGCGCTGTGCAGGCGATCAATGCGTTTCTTGGCGGGCTTTAGTCTAGCCAGCCTTCCGCGCCATAATCGAATATCAGGTCGGTCGCGCCATTTAGCATTTTGAAGAACATGTTATCGCCTCGCTCCGTTTGGGTGACGAGCATGGCCGCGAAGAAGGCGGTGAGGAAATGTTGGTACGCGCCGGAGACGTAATGGCGCTCCATTACGTCGCGCGGATAATCGCCAGCACCGTGGCGGGTTAGTTCTGCGGCGTAGAGGTCGAGTAATTCTGTCTCATACGCTTTACGGTCTTCAGGCGCGAGTGCGCCAGCGATGAAGTACCCAATGTCAGATGCAGCCGGGCCGTAGCCGAAGGATTGCCAGTCAACGACCGTCATCGGGCTGCCACCTTTTGACGTGGCAAACAGCATATTATCTGGGCGGAAATCTGCATGGACCAGCGCGCGCGGACCTGTTCGAATAGCATCGAAGCCTGCCATGTTGCGCGCCATTGCTTCGCCGATCTTGGTGGCTCGGGTGGATACGCGGTCGCCATAGCGCTCAACAAATCCAGCCCAAAGTCCGGTGATAACATCTTGAGTGATGTGATCGGGCGCGTCTTTGGAACCGTTTACCCAGACAAAATCGTCGAGCGAGTCATCTTCCCAAAACGCGGCATGGAGCTTTGCGCCTTCTTGGATGACAAGCTTTGCGGCATCTACATCAACGCCGTCGAGCTGGTCGCCTTGTTCGGCGGGGGAGAGGTCTTCCATGATGAGCACAAAGTCGTGGGTTTCTTCATTCACATCAGTGAAGAAACATTTTGGCGTTGCGATTCCAGATTTGTCCTGAAGGAGTTGGTAGAACTTTACTTCGCGATGATAGTTGCCGAGGGAAATGCCTGTCGCGCGGCTCTCTTCGGCATCGGCGGGGAATTTTCCGACAAGAGAGGTGGGTGCGTTTGGGGCGGCGTCTGCGTATTCAAGCTCGAAGCGTGCGCAGTCTCCGATCTGGCCAGTGCCGACGGGGGTGGCTTTGAAGCCCGTGACCGTGGCGGAAATGTTGTTGGCGGCGAGCACGGCAGTGAGCCAAGCTTCGTCGATCGATTTCCAATGTCTGATGTCCGGGATCATAGCGCGCCCTCCAGCATGTGAACGTAAACTTCGTTTTGTGTGATGAGGCCGTCTTTCAGGATGACGAGATCAAAGCCGCGCATACTGCCGTCTTTGCCGTTCTCGCCGATGGCGCAATACCAGCGGCCACAGAAACCATTCTCGATGGCCCAAGTTTCATCGGGCGTGTAGACCATTGGCGGGGTGGAGGAGAAAAGCTGGTTTAGATAAGCGCCAAGCTCTGCGTGTCCATTGAGGCCAGCGGCGGTTTGCGCATCTTTGTAGACTGTATCAGGCGCGTAAAAGCTCAAGAGATGCTCAACATCCTTATCGCTCCACGCTTTAAGCCAATCGGCGTTGAGGGTCTCTATCACTGTATCAGGCATCTCATGTCTCTCCTAGAACGCGGGCTTTGTGTTCGTCGGTGAAGAATTCTTCAGGCACGACCTCTGGCCCGGCAAGGATGGCGACGGAGTGCATGCCGAGCGTTTCATCGGTGGCTTTTCTCTCATGATAAGAGATGCGGCGGGCCTTTGCTGCATCGTCAAATTCCATGTCTAGGCGGGCTTGTAGATGACCAGCATAGCGGAGGCGGCGCATACGTTCATAGCGTTCCGTTGCGTAGGGGGTGAAGTCAAACGCATCGCCGGGTTTGCCCGCTTTGAGGATTTCGGACACGGTACGCACATCGCGGTAAGTGATGGAGAGGCCGAGACCGTTGATCGGATCGTTCCAGCCAGCGGCGTCGCCGATCAGTACAGTTCCGGCGGCAAAAGGCTCATCCGTCCAGCTATCATTGTTGAAATATGAGAAGAGTGGCCCGGCGGGCGTGCCATTGGCAATAGCTAGGTTTGCTGGAGCGCAGTCGAATTTGAAGGCGTCGAGAAATTCTTGCTGGCCGGTCTCGCCCTTGAAGCGCTTTTTGTCTTCGATTGGGTAGCCACCATAGACGCGCACCTTGGTGCCGCCTTGCGGGAAAGCGAGGAAGCCGAAATCGCCCTCTGTGCCGATGGTTTGTAGTGTGTCGTCAATGCCCTCAACATTATCGACCAACATGCCCGCGAACCAATGGTGGGGCTTGTCTTGATGGAGATGAATAGCGGCTTGCTTACGGACCAGAGATTGGCGACCTTCCGCGCCAACGACGAGCGGGGCGTGGGCGGTGTGTTCGTTGCCATTCTCGCTCCAACGAACGAATGGCGCGTCGCCGAGCGTTACCTCGAGCACGTTAACGGGACGACGACAGTCTGCGCCGCGCTTGCTGGCTTCCTGCCAAAGGGTTTCGCAATGGTGGGGGTGGCCAATGCAAAGCGGGCCGGGGACGTTTGGCAGTATGCCGAGCGGCATAGTCTCGGCTTCGCAGTCTGCTGGCGCGCGCCCTTCATCATAGGTGACGTGCGATGTGATGTGGTGTCCGCCCGCGCTCATCAGTAGGTCGTAAAGACCAACGCGCTGTGTCTCCGCGACACCCCAAGGGGCGATCCACTCGCCACGTACTCGGTCGATATACTCGTCTTGTTTCTCTAGGACGAGAACGCTCCATCCGGCCTCTGCCATGATAGCGCCGAGCGACGACCCACCAATCCCACCGCCTACGATTATAAGATCATATTTCATTTTGTCGTCCTTAAGCGAATTGTTTGCGGAGGGCCTTTTTGTCGGGCTTGCCGACGGCGGTTTGCGGGATTGAATCGATGAACACTACCTTTTTGGGGGTTTGCACAGCGCCTTTGTGTTCCTTCACCATTGCTTTCAAAATTTTGGCGTCTACCGTTTGACCGCTTCGAAGAACGACAGCGGCGGTTACGGCTTCGCCCCACTTCTCGTCCGGTGTGCCGAACACGGAAACCTGTGCGACGGCGGTGTGCTGTGCGATGATGTTTTCGACTTCGCTGGGGAAAACATTAAAGCCACCAGTGACGATCATATCCTTTTTGCGGTCAACGATGCGGTAAAAGCCATCTTCGTCCTTCACGGCCACGTCGCCTGTGTGTAGCCAGCCGCCCGCAAAGGTCTCTTTATTGAGGGCATCGCGATTGAGGTAGCCTTCCATGATGAGCGGCCCGCGCACGCAGATCTCGCCCGGTTCGCCGTCTGGCACGGGCTCATTGTCATCACCCAGTAGAGCTACATTGAGCCAAGGCGTAGGCCGCCCGCAGGAGGCGAGGCGCTGCATATTGTTAGGATCATGTTCCGATTTGCGAAGAGTGAACACGGTCATCGGTGCTTCTGCTTGTCCGAAGAATTGGAAGAAGACAGGGCCGATGCGCTCAAGGGCTTCTTTTAGTCTGACGGGCGACATGAGGGACGCGCCGTAGAAGATCGTCTCCAGACTGGAGAGGTCATATTTGTCAAAGTCCGGATGATCGAGCAGGGCATAGATCATCGTCGGCACAAGCATTGTGCAGGTGATTTTATAGTCTTGAATGGCTTGCAGAACCGCGCCGGGGTCAAAACTGGGCATGATGACCATGGTGCCGTTCTTCAGCATCATGGGGCCAAACAAACTGCCGCCAGCATGGGATAATGGAACGGTCGCCAAAATGCGGGGCTCAGTTGGCCACTCCCAGTCTGTTAGCATGATTTGCAAGGCCATAGCGCCGACGCGCGGGCTGCCCGGGATCGCTTTTGGTGTGCCGGTTGTTCCGCCGGAATATGAAAGGCGGGTAACTGTTCCCGGCTCTAGCTGCGGAGCAACGAGTGGGGCAGGCGATAGTTTTTTCGCTTCGGCGAGAAGATCGGTTCCAAGATTACTGGGGCCGAGCGATAGGGTCGTCCTTAGGCGGTTGGTTCTCGCTTTTAACTCAGCGGCACGCTTAGAGAATTTGGACGGATCAAACAGCAAGACATCGACCTCTCCATCTTCTATCGCGAAGAGGTGATCATCTGCCGAGCCCATTGGGTGCATGGCGACGAGGCAACCGCCCGCAAAGCCGAGTGCATTGTGAAGTAGAAGAACTTCGACCGAATTGCCCGCGAGCAGGGCGACCCGTGCGCCGTCTTTGACGCCATGCGCCTGAAGCACTTGTGACAAGGTTGAGATGCTGCCCAGGATGTCACCGCCTGTCCATGGCTTACCGCCTGCCATCTCTACAATCGGGCGGTTCCGGTCACGCACGAGTGCATTGATGATCGGGGAGACGTGATGCTCGGATGGGTGTTTATCGGTCATATATTCCTCGGGCGATGTTTTTCCGTGTACGAAAGTTGTGTTGGGTGGAGGCGAGAGTCAGCCTCCGCCTTGAGCCGCGTTCTTCATTTCTTCGAGTGAGGCCATGAGGCCTTCCAATATGGCGGGGTATGGGTTTTGGCCCGTTGAGCGACCCATGCCGATCGCGCCGGTTAGGGCCAAACTGTCCTCATCGGTGAAGGCGGGCAGAACGTAGAGTTCGTCCTTTTCGATGGCGCCGAAGATTGTTTCGGCGAGTTCCGCCGCGGGCATCCCGTCATTCACTCCAGCGCGCATGAGTTGCTCAATGCTGTTGAGAACGGGGTTTTTCAGCCTATCACCCAGCTCGCCGCTGAGTGCGTCGGGGGAGGCTTTCTCCGGTGCCATAATGCCAGATTGGGCCATGCCGGGCATTGCTATGGTGACGCCGATATTATCGATGCCTTGTGTCGCAAGATCGAGATAGAGCGCTTCAGTTAGCGCCACGACGGCGTGCTTGGTCATCGAGTAGGTGCAGAAACCCGGATTGACCGAGATGCCCGCGCCAGACGATATGGTGATGACGTGGCATGGGTCTGCCTGTTTAATCATTGTGGGGACAATAGAGCGGATGCCGTGGCTGACTGAGCGCTGATTGACGCCGATTACCCAATCATACTCCTCTTCGCTGGTCTCCCATGCGAGGCCGCTAGCAAAAACGCCAGCATTGTTGAACAGCAGGTTGACCTTGCCGAAGCGATCAACCGCTGCTTTGGTCATGGCGTCGATATCGGTAGATTTTGAGACATCTGTTTTGACGGTGAGGACTTCGCCGCCTTTGGATAACTCGCGCTCTGCCTCTGCTAGCGCGTCGTCTCTAATGTCAGCGATGACGAGCTTGCAGCCGCGTGATTGGGCCGCCTTGGCGAGAGCGAGGCCGAGGCCGCTTGCGCCGCCCGTTACGATTGCGACTGATCCGTCAAAACTTTTCATATCTTTAAGCCTTCTCAAGGATGTGGATGGCGCAGGCTGTGCCCATGCCGGGGCCGCCGCCGACAACATGGGTGAGGCCCATTCGTGCGCCTTGCACTTGGCGGTCACCAGCCTCTGCGCGCAAATGGGTTGAGACTTCATAGATGTTAGCGATGCCGGTCGCGCCGAGCGGGTGGCCCTTTGAGAGCAAGCCGCCCGATACGTTGACGGGGATGCGGCCACCGAGCTGCGTCTCGCCATCATCAATCAGCTTGCCTGCCTCACCATCCTTGCACAGAGCGAGGTTTTCATAGTGAACCATTTCAGCCGTGGCGAAGCAGTCGTGCAGCTCTACGAGGTTGATGTCTTCAGGGCCAACGCCTGCTTGCTCATACGCATTCTTGGCCGCCACACGGGTCGCGGCGCTAAAGTCTGGCATCGCCATTTCACGTTCCGCGAACGGGTTGGAGCTCATCTCTGACGCGCGCACTTTGATGGCGCGATCTTGCAGGCCGAGCTGTTTCATCTTCTTCTCAGACACGAGCACAGCGGCGGCAGAGCCGTCGACATTAACTGAGCACATGAGCTTCGTGTTCGGCCACGCGATCATTTCCGCGCCCAAAACCTCGTCGAGCGGGGTCTCTTTGCGATACATCGACTTGGCATTCATGGTGGAGTGCCAGTGGTTTTTCACAGAGATGCGGGCGAATTGGTCAAACGTGGTGCCATATCTGCGCGCATGTTCCATGCCGATTTGCGAGAACATTGCGGGCATGGTGCCAGAACCGATGAGGCCCTCAGATGAGGGGCCGCGATTGCCGCCGCCGAGCAGGCCTTTGCCCATTTGCTCAACGCCAACAGCCATCACGGTGTCATATATGCCAGCTTTGATGGACATCCATGCATCTCTAAAGGCGGTGGCCCCAGTTGCGCAGGCATTGGCGACGTTGGTGACGGGGATGCCCGTTTGTCCGATTTCACCGAGCATTCTTTGGCCGACCATGCCAGCGGCTTGACCGAGATTGCCGCAATAAAGTGCCTGCATATCTTTGATGGAGAGGCCGCAATCATCAAGCGCCAGAAGGGCGGATTCAGCGGCTAAGCTCGGCACGGTTCTGTCTGGAAAGCGCCCGAAGCGGATCATGTCGATCCCGACTATATAGACATCGCTCATTGGGACTGGTCCTTGTCATTGGGAGCCAATGGCTCGAACACGTATGTGAGGTGAGGGGTGTCTGGCATATTCACGGGCGCGCGCTCATAGAAGGCGACTTTGACGGGCAGGCCGAACTCGATTTGCTCAGGGTCAGGAGCGACGCCTTCTAGGCAGCCTTTGATATGTGCGCCGTCGTCGAGGTCTACGATCACGTCGATGAAGGGCGTATTGATGCCGGGGAAACTGCGGTGGATGATTGTGTAGACGTAGAGCGTGCCCGTTTGGGCGAGGCGATGCGGGGTCATCTTATCGCGTGCGTAACAGTTCGCGCAGATCGTGCGTTCACCGACATAGATGTGATTGCATGAGGTGCATTTTGTGCCTGCCAGATAAGGCTTGCCTTGGTCGTCGCGTTTCACGAACGGCTTTAGAGGTGGGGAGAGGGTTTTCTGATCGGACATGCTTTACGTCTCTGCTTCGGGGGGTGCTGCGTGTGCAGCTAAGGCTTCGTGAATCGGCAGTAAGGCGGTTTCATCCCAAGCAATTCGTTGACCCGTGGTGATGCCGCCATCAACGACGAGGTGCGCGCCGGTGGTGAAGCCGCTGTCGTCACAGGCAAAATAGAGTGCCGCCTTTGCGATATCCTCGGGCAGGCCCGCGCGCTGAATGGGTTGCATTTTGGCCGCTGAATCCATCAGGGCGCCGGTCATTTGGTCGGATACTGCGCGAGGCAATCCAACCGACACGCCAAATATGGGTGTCACAATCACGCCGGGACAAATAGCGTTTACACGGATCTTGTGCTTCGCAAGGTCTGCCGCCCCAAGCTGGGTCAGGTGGAGGACGCCAGCCTTTGCAACGCCGTAAGCAAGGCCCCACCCAGCCTGAAACGCCGCGATTGACGCCGTGTTGATGATAGAGCCGCCGCCGCCCGCCTGCATGACCGCCGCAGCATGTTTCATGCCGAGCATGGGCCCGCGCAGCAACAGATTCATGGTGGCGTCCCAGTCATCGGACTGCATGTCGGCCACACCCGCAGGTGTGCCGCCAGCGCCTGCATTGTTGAACAACACGTCCAGCCCACCAAAAGCAGCGACCGCTGCATCTACGCTGCTCTTGATGTCAGCCTCAATAGTCGCGTCGCAATGATGGTAGGCGACTTTTCCGGGGAAGCGGGCCTCTAGCGCCTTGCCTTTGTCATCTTGAATGTCGGCGACCAAGACCTTCGCGCCTTCAGCGACAAAACTCTCAACGCTCGCAAGGCCAATGCCTGAGCAACCACCTGTTACTAAACAGATTTTGTCTTCTAATCGTGCCATGTTTCACTCTCCTGTTTCGTGGTTCCCCGTCGCCTTAAAGATTGCGCACGAGATAGGCGGCTTCATGAATAGCGTTGGCATAAGAGCGCGGGGTTTTGGCATCGCCGATGACTTGGACTGGGAAACCTTTGCCTTGAAGGTCTGCCGCGAGGTCTGTGTTGGAGGAACGCCCTTGGCAGATAATCAAATTGTCGGTTTCAATGCGTTCTTCGCCGTCGGGCGTTTCGAATATTGCAGTGGTTCCCTCAATTGATTTGAGTGTTTTTCCCGTTTCCATCGCGACGCCGAAATGAGCCATCAGGCCGCCAATGACGATCGCGCGCGAGCCGATATAGTTCGCGGGCGTATATTGCGCGTTGGCATCCAGTAGGCGGACGGCTTGCTTGCCGAAGGTGCGGTTGAGCGCAAGTTCACCGCCTTCACCCGCGCCCCAGATAACGATGTTCTTTCCGAGTTCAGCGCCGCCGTTGCGTGCCATTACGTCATCGAGTGTAAGTGCAAAGCCCGAGACGAGTGCTTCATCAAGACCCGGCACATTCGCTGGCAGAGCGGCCTTGGCGCCCGTCGCGATGACGACCACATCCGGGTTCTCTGCCATCACGGTTTCGGCGGAAGCCTCACAGTTAAGGCGAATGTCCACATCCCATTTCTCCATCATCTTGCGATGATAGTTCGGCTGATTTTGCAGCATCTCCATGTTTGGAAGGTTCGGGTAGTTGCCAGCCCAATCCATTGCGCCGCCGAGCGCGCCTGATTTCTCCAGAACGATCACATCATGACCGATTTCTTTGGCCGTGATTGCGTATTCCATGCCGCCAGAGCCACCGCCGACGATGACGATTTTCTTCGGCCTGATGGTCGGCACCAGCTTGTATTCGTCCTCACGCCCGAAGACTGGGTTTTGCGCAGATCCGGCCCAACCTTTGCCGAAGATGTTGCCCTGAAGAAGCGACGCGCCCGTATGAGTTGACAGTCTCATCTCATCTTCGCGACCATCGATCATTTTGTTCGGGAATTCCGGATCGTCCAGCGATAGTCGGCAAACGCCTGCAAAGTCTGCGTCGGCCTCTTCGACCATTGTGTGCAAATGTTCCGGCTTGATCAGATTGGCAGACCCGATCAGCGGCATGTCGATGCCTTTTTCTTTGAGGAGGCGGCGCAGCGTTGAAATGTTATCTTTGTTCACAACCTTAGGCGTGTAAAAACTTGGCCCAATAAACTCCGTAGAGTGAATTTCTGGACGACGGCTTTCCGCGCCGAGCATGGAGCCAAAAGTGCAATCCAGCACGGATATACCGAGTGCGTGAAGGCGCGGGGCGTAGTGTTCAACAAAGTATTCAATGTCGAACCCGTCTTTGAGGTTCTCGTCTACGCACAGGCGCGGAATGAGGGGGTAGTCTTTGCCGCAAAGCTCTTGCGTGCGCTGAATGATCTCTTCGCACATGAGGAAGCGATCGGCGTATTTATCGGTGCGATCTTGGTTTGAGAGTAGGGAGAGGTTTGTGTGCGGTAGTGAGCCGTGACAGAAGTGGAATGACACAAAATCGAAGCCGGCTTCCTTGGCGCGGCGCGCTGCTTGGCCGAAGCATTCGACAATGTCTTCATACTCTTCTGTAGGGATGATGCCGGGTTTTGCGTTGCCGATGACGTATTTATCACTCGGGCCCCAAGAGGTTGTTTCGGGAATCCAGCCTTTGCCGTCTTCTAACGGGACTGTGGTGCCCAATCCGGGGATAAGGCCGCCATAGAAGAGCTGAATGCCCGCCAACGCGCCATTGTTTTTGATTTCGGCGACTGTGTCTCGGTAATCGATCACATAGTCTTCGTCATACAGGCCGAGCATGCGTTCATTGATGAGGCCATCGCGGCGCACGCAGGTCGCGCCAACGATAACAGCAGAATATCCGCCCTTCGCGATGGAGCCGTAAGCTGCAGCGAGCCGGCGCGTGGCGTAACCTTGTGGATCAGACATGTTGAGCGTTGTCGGAACGTGAATGATCCGATTTTTGAAATGCAGACCCTTGGCCTCGAATGGCTCAAACAATTTTCGCAAAATACTCTCCCTCGTCGGCTTTGACCGCATTTTTATGTGCGTGAGCTATTTTAAGTCACTTGAGTTATTGGTAGCTTGGGGGGCATGAAAGTCAATCAACATATTATTCCGAGAGGCGAATCGCCGAAGTTGCATATCAAGCAGGTGGCACGGCGTTTGTTTGCTGAGCGGGGCTTGCAAAGCGTAACCGTGCGGGAGATCGCGCTCGCTGCGGATCAGAAGAATCAGGGTGTGGTCGCGTATTATTTTGGCACTAAAGATGTGTTGGTGCGTGAGATTCTCACCGATGGCGCCGAGAAGATTGAGGTGCGCCGTGCGAAGTTTCTGGATGAACTCGAGGCGGGAGGCGGGCCGCATACCGTCGAGGAGGCGGTGGCTGCGATTGTCATTCCGTCGGCCCGCTTTGCGGAAGAGGACGCTCAATGCGGGCGTTACTTCAATCGGTTCCTGTATCAAATTTCCACGACGAATTCAGAGCTTGTTGATAAAACGCTAGAGGGCCGCTGGAACCAAGGCTACCAGCGCTGTTTGAGCCACCTGCGCCGCCTGCTGGTTGATATCAATGAGGCCGAGCAGAACCGTCGATTTTTGTTCTTGAATACCTATGCCGGGGGCTTGCTGGCACAGCGTGATTTAATGATGGCTGACACGAACAAAGAGCACCCGATGTGGCGCTCCGAGGCGCTGTTGGAAGATATCGTGCGCTGCGGGGCGGCCCTGCTGGAAGCACCAAGGCCAGGCGACAGCTAAGCGGCGCCCCTCGCGCCCTCGCATATTTTTCCTGCCAAACCGCTCCGTGATCTCGGAGGGTTTCCCGCCTGTTTTACTTTGAACTTATTGCCAGTTCTTGGCCGCTTCGGCGGGGTGAATGCTGCCCGATGCACTGCGAGTGCCTAATCGAGCCTTTTTTGATTACAACCTACCTAATATCGATAATCAACAAACTGCGAGACTCCAGATTTCACGTGGACGAGAAATGTTTTCGTTCAGAAAAAATGCTAATTTATAAGGGTTTAGGGCAGGATTTCGCTGTTTGTATAGCTACAAGTTGCTCGCGCCATGAGCGATAATGCGTAGCTGACTATATTACAATCGCACCAAAAAGAAGTTTACAATCTAGTCGGACTGTTTAAACCTTATGAGGCTGACAGGAGATTCTGCAGCATATTCTGGGAGGATATTATGAGGTATAAATTAACAGCGGCATCGCTGTTGGCCATCGCCTATGGGATGACCGGCGCCGCGCAAGAAGCAGAGCCAGAGCGCATAGTGGACGCCGTAAACGACGCGGTGGAGGATTCTGATTCGGTGCAAGACACCGTTATTATTATCGGGTCAGCCATTCGGGGCACCCCTGAGGATGCTGGTTTGCCGGTTGAGGTTTACACGGCTGAAGACTTAGAGCTTGAGGGCTCACCATCCGCATTGAAATTCGCCAAAGATCTAACGCTGTCTGGCCCGACGAATGGTGAATCAAACTACTTCGCCGGCGGAAACCGGATCGGTTCACCAAACTTCAATCTTCGTAGCCTTGGTTCTGATAAAACGCTGACTTTGCTGAATGGCCGTCGGATGAGTGAAAATCTCTCCAATATACCCGGCATCGCAATCGCGCGCACTGAGGTGCTGAAAGATGGCGCTGCGGTTATTTACGGCGCAGATGCTGTTGGCGGCGTCGTTAACTTCATGACCCGCACAGATTTTGTTGGATATGAGGCGCGCGCCAACTACACGGCGATCGACGGTTCTGACGGTGATTTCGATCTTGGTCTAATGGCAGGTTTTGGCGAAGGGGATGTCAATTTTCTCATCTCAGCTGAGTGGGAGCACCGCTCGCGCCTTGAAACGGAAGAGCGCGATTTTGCAGATCTGCCGTATGCGGAAAACCCGCTTCCTTGGTCTACGCTAACGAACTTGTCACGCTATGTCCCGCGCACGGCCGGTGGCACAGCGCTTGGCGTCTTGGCTGATTTTACGCAAGATAGTTGTGAAGCGCAGGGCGGTGTCTTCACTGGGACAGCCTGTTCTTATGGCTATGCGCCATTCTACAATCTTGTTGAAGATCAGGACATTTTCCGTGTTTACTCACAGATCAATGCGCATGTCAGCGATAAAATGAACTTCCACGCTGATGCAGCTTATGGCCAGGTCAAAGCACCTAACCAGTTTAAATCTCCATCACTGCCTGCGCTGCGCGGTCCAGCTCCAACAACGGGTGCAACGTTCCAGTATCGCGTTCCCGCATCTAACCCGTACGTGACTGAATTTGTGGATCGGACTGGCTTCGGTTTGAGCGGCTTGGCCAGTTATTATGACATGATCATCTTCCGGCCATTTGCCCACCAAGGGAACCCGGCGCTTGATCGTGATGGCGGCAACTCAGCCGCGTCGACACTTGATAACCAAATTTGGCGAATTTCCGCTGGAGTTGACGGCAATATCGGTGACCTATTCGGCCCCCTAAAAGATGTCGGTTACGATTTTGCCGTTACATATAATGCGTCGAACACGTACTATAGTGATCCTGATTATTTGGGCTTTCGTTTTCAAGAAGCTCTAAATGGTTTTGGTGGCCCTAATTGTGTTGTTGTCGACCAAGATTTGACGACTCCGGGAACTCAGGCACCGGGCCTCGCCGGCACGAATGGTTGTGAATACTTCAACCCATTTTCTTCGTCATATGCTAGCAACCCTGAGCTTGGGCTACCAAACACCAATCACGTGCCGGGGGCTGAAAACTCAAACGCATTGTCTGCATGGTTGTTCGACCCTCGCATCAGCGAAACGCTGAACAACAGCTTGACCTATGACCTTGTGTTCAACGGTCTCTCAGGTATTGAGCTTTCGGGCGGTGAAATTGGTTGGGCACTGGGCGCACAAGGGCGTCAGCTTGAAACACGTCAGGTTATTCCGAGCAATTTCTCAAATGGTGCAACGCTTTGCCCGTATCCGGGGACAAGCAATTGCCCGGGTGAGCTTGGTCAAGGGCCATTCGGTTTCGGCGGACCTAACTATCCAGACCAAGCGGATCAGCAGAGCTATTCGTACTTTGCGGAAACTAATCTTCCGTTTGCTGATACTTTGAATGTGCAAGCTGCTGTGCGCCGTGAGGAGTTCTCTGGCGGGCTAGGTTCCACAGTTTATAAAGTGTCAGGCAAATGGGATGTGGCTGGTCCTCTCTCAGTGCGTGGTTCATACGGCACCAACTTTGCCGCGCCACCACTCGACCTAACACCGGGTAACCTTGCTACTGTTGTGCGTTCTTACAGTGTTGCTGGCGGCGACTGGCTCGGTGGTACAACACTGACACGCAATGATGTTGAGCCTGAAGAAGCAACATCCATGAACCTCGGCCTCATCTGGCAGAGCCGTGGATTTGCTGAAGACCACGACATGCGTATCATGATCGACTATTTCGATATCGAACTCGAAGGCGAGATCGGCGAATTAGCAACACACAGCCAGATTGCGTCAGCGGTCTTTACGGGCCCCGGCGGAACTATGGACTGTGCTAGCCCATTTGCCTCACGCGTCAGCCTGAACGTCAGCGCCACAACAAATGGCAACGGCACATGCCAAGCTGGTGCAACCGTAGGCTCTGATTTGGTGAGTGTTATGACAGACCGTGGGAACGGCTCAGATCGCACCACTAAAGGGTTCGATATTAGCATGAACTACAATCTGCCAATCCAAAATGCAGATTTGACGTTCGGACTGACATCGACCCGTGTCACGGAGCTGAAAGGAAGCGCGACATTACTTGACGGTGTTGAAGTTGCCCCTGCCAGTGATTTTCTGGGCGGTTTGAACTTCTCATCTATTGGCTTCGCTTCACCAGAATGGCGTACCAATGCGTTCGTGAATTATAATCGCGATCGTCATAATGCGCGTTTGACTGCGCGTTATACGTCAGGTCTTGAAGATGACCGATTTGCCAATGGCCCGCTGACGCCGGGTGGCTTCCAACCCGGAACCGCTCTGCCGTTTGAAGGCAATGACTATGGCAAAGTTGATAGTTCACTGTTCTTCGACGCGACGTATGTTTTCGACTTCAACGAAAACTTCGTGTTCTCAGGAACGATCAACAATGTCTTGGATGAAGATCCGCCGTTTGTTTACACCGAGTTTGGTTATGATCCACGGATCGCAAACCCGCTCAAGCGTACGTTTGAGATTGGTGTGAAAGCTAAATTCTAATCCTCCCTAGATAGAAGAAGCCTGCAACCTTTACAGTAGGCTTCTTCTTAAACTTGCGATTTTATCGTATTCTCCACACCATCACTTCCGTTAGGATGTGATGGTGTTTTTTTGTTCGCGATTCTACTGGGGGTGACGCGTGGCGGTTCAAGAATTTCGGGGCTTTGCCGGGGCGCTTCTCCGTGCGGAGGTTAGAGGATCAGTTGATGATCCGGCCGTGCTGTTGGTGCATGGCGAGGGCAAAACATGCGCCTCGTGGGGCTGTGTGGCGGATGCGCTCGTTCAGGCCGGGCGCTTGGTCTTCAGCTTAGATTTACGTGGCCATGGGGCGAGCGATTGGCCTGCGGATGGTCGCTACGATTTTGTTTCCCATGTTGAAGATATTAAATGCGTACTGTCGCAAATGGCAGTGCGTCCTGTCATCATTGCGGAGACGCTTGGCGGGCTCATCTCCGCCGTTGCGCTCACCGAAGGCGGGGCCCATTTAGCGTCGGGCCTCGTCATCGTCGATGATCTGCCCGAATTGGCGGAGGGCGCCGCTGAGCATGCGCGCATAGACCCACGTATTGAGGCCGCGCCGCATTCCGCGCGCGCCGCGAAGGTGATTTTAGCTGCGGAGGAGGCGATCCAGCTGCCCGTGCTCGTCGTCCATGGTTCGAAGAAGGCGGAAACCGATAACGCCTCGCTACTCGGCGCGCTCGCGAATGCTGAGGTCAAATCCATTGGGCCGGAGGAGGGGGCGAGCGGATTTGATCACTCTGATATGTTCAATGCTACTTTGCTTGACTTTTTAGAGCGGCGCATCCCGCGTTTCTTGCCAGATTATCGTTCAGGCTCTGACCCGCGAACCTTGCGCGATGCGCTCGGCTGCTTTGCCACGGGCGTCACCGTCGTCACGGCGATGGATGCGGACGGCAACCCAGTCGGCCTCACGGCAAACTCGTTCACCTCGGTCTCGCTTGATCCGCCCTTGCTGCTCGTCTGCATCGCCAAAACATCCAGCAGCTTGAAGGTGATGGAAAAAGCCGACAATTTTGCGGTCAACGTTTTGCAAATTGGCCAACAACCCGTCTCCAACAAATTCGCAAAGTCAGGCGAGGATCGCTTCTCAAACACGCCTTGGCAGGTCGGCCAAAACGGCGCGCCAATCCTAACAGGCGCCCTCGTAAACTTCGAATGCCGCCGCCACGCCGAACATGATGGCGGCGACCACATCATCCTAGTCGGCCACGTAGAACGCGCCCGCTACGAACCCCGCCGCGATCCGCTACTGTACTTTAAAGGAAAGTACCGCAGACTGCATTTTGCATAGGGTATGTTTGTGGGCGGATTTTAGAAATTTGATTTCAATAGACTTCAGTTGGCCCGTAGTAGTCAGTGTGTCACAGTGTCGGCAATCGGTGTGAATGCGGTTGCTATATGTAGTACTACCAATCCTCTGGGTTCGACGTAATTTCCATATTGTTGGTTTTAGTATCGAATTGCAGCAGGCGCTTCAAATCTCCCGCCAATGACGCTTGGAACAGCTGTGTAATTTGTTCATCGCTAGGCAAAGAATAGAAAAATGCGTACACGTCTCTACTGGTTCCATTTGTTATTGCGGCAATGTAGATAGGGGGCTCGTCGAATTCTAAACTACCTCTGCCGCCTGTTTGGTTATACCAGTCCAACGCCACATGTGGCAGAGGAGCAATTGCTAGGTATGCAATCCGGTTACTCCCTTCAGCTTTGGCCCATCGGTGCGGTATTTCTGAGTCCGAGCCAAACATGGAGTATCGTATATTATCCGAAACAAAGCCTTCTAGGTCACAAGCCTCCGTATTTTCGTCAATTTGTTTTTGCGGAAACGTGCTCGGTGTGAGGGCCAGGATCAAAGATACATTTACACCAGTTAAGAACGCCGTGGTGTCTTCCTCCGGCAACATGCGATTTGCCAACTCGCTAACGGGTTCACATTGAGGAGTGGCACTGGCAGTCGGAACAATGATGAGAATCGAGGCGACAATACCAAGTACAGTAGCTTTCATTGTCCTTATCCTTCGTGTGTGTCATCGACTGCGTTGTCAGATTGAAAGTTTTGATCGAGTATAGGGGCGTTAGGCGTAGTATTTCTACTCACGGATGCGGTTTGTGTAAAGCTGACGAATGCTCAGTTATCTCGTTACGTTGCCATTTAGATAGCGTCCGCTAATGTCCGTTCTGGGGAGTAAGAAACTCTCAAAAGCATTTCCCACCCAAAACTACGCCTTCTCATCTACAAAACGGAAACCTACCAATGAGCGACGATGATTATGTCTATGATGAAGAATCTGGTGATTGGATGCCAGCGTCGGAGCTTGCGGCTAAGCAGGCGGCGGCGAACACTGTTGAGGTGCGCGACGCGGTGGGAAATCTTTTGCAGGATGGCGATCAGGTGACGCTCATCAAAGACCTGAATGTCAAAGGCGCGGGACAGACGCTGAAGCGCGGGACGCTCATCAAATCGATCAAACTGACCGGTGACGCGCAGGAGATTGATTGCCGGTTTGAGAGTATTCGCGGCCTCGTCTTGCGCGCGGAGTTTGTGAAGAAGCGTTAGAGGTCCGCCGATGCGGCGCGGTTAGCTTACATCAAATCCGATGATCCCAGCGGAGGCTGGGATCCATCTCCTGCCATTTCAGTTTGCTCTTGAGGCCCTGTTCCGAGATGGATACCTGCTTGCGCAGGTATCTTCGGACGGAAAATGAGCGCTCGAGCTCAAATGAGGTTCATATGAGCGTCTAGTGAGCATAAAATGAGTGTCTTTTGAGCGGAAAAAGCGTGGATAGGTTTTTGACCTATCCACTAGCTTAAACGTTGAAGCGGAACAGCATCACGTCGCCATCTTGGACGATGTAGTCTTTGCCCTCAGACCGCATTTTGCCAGCATCTTTAGCGCCGGTTTCGCCTTTGCAGTCGATATAGTCTTGATAGGCCGTCGTCTCAGCGCGGATGAATCCTTTCTCGAAATCGCCGTGAATAACACCAGCAGCTTTCGGCGCAGACCAGCCCTTGCGGATCGTCCAAGCGCGCGCTTCTTTTGGCCCAACAGTGAAGTAAGTCTGCAGGTCGAGCAGGTCATACCCAGCATGAATAAGGCGCGACAGGCCCGGCTCTTTTAAGCCAAGCGCATCGAGATATTCGGCCCGGTCATCGTCTTCCAGCAGGGCGAGCTCACTTTCGATCTGTGCTGAGAAAACAACGCAACCCGCGCCATTTTCTGCTGCACAAGCCTCAACACTTTTTGAATGCGCGTTGCCCGTGCCGGCGCTATCTTCATCGACGTTTGCAACAAACAAAACCGGCTTGGACGTCAACAATTGCAGCATGGTCCATGCCTTCAGATCATCCTCCGGCACAGTCGCGGCGCGCGCTGGGCGGCCTTCATTTAGCTCGGTGAGCGCCAGATCAATCAAGGCAACCTGCGCCTTGGCCTCTTTGTCCCCGGATTTCGCCTTTTTCTCCACACCAGCTTTACGTTTTTCGAGGCTTTCAAGGTCAGCCAGCATCAGCTCGGTCTCGACGACCTCAAAATCTGCAATCGGGTTCACTTCGCCGCGCACATGGGTGATATCGTCATCTTCAAAGCAACGCAGAACATAGATGATTGCGTCAGTTTCTCTAATGTTTGCAAGGAACTGGTTACCCAGACCTTCACCCTTGGAGGCGCCCTCAACAAGGCCAGCAATGTCCACAAAGTTCATGCGCGCCGGAATGATCTGTTTCGAGCCAGCAATCTCTGCAAGACCGCTCAAACGCGGCTCAGGCACAGCCACTTCGCCGACATTCGGCTCAATGGTACAAAACGGGTAATTCGCCGCCTGAGCGGCCGCTGTTTGAGTGAGGGCATTAAACAATGTTGATTTACCCACATTGGGCAGGCCCACAATTCCGCATTTGAAGCCCATCTTGGCCTCCTTTTTGAGTGTATAGACGCGCGTTTAGCCTTATTTCCGCGTGAAAAACAGGGGGTTTTATCGCCTGATAGCGGAATTGAGTGGCCAAATGAGCGCGCGGGGGTATTCTTGCGTAGAAAGTCGAAGAAGGCAGTACCGATGGCTTATGATATTTTCCTCGTATCCGCGATAGAAGATCGGGATATGGCCAAGCTAATTGCGCGGCGTTTGCGAGCGTTGAAGTTCAAGGTTTGGTTCGACCAGAAGCAAACCGACGAAACGTTTGACCCAAAGGATGCACGCAATGCGATGAACTCCACCAACATGTTGGTGTTGTGGTCTGCGGAGGCTGTTAAAAGCGACTGGGTGCGGGCTGCTGTTTCCGTCGGTAACTCGCGTGATGATGCCCTCGTGCAGATCGGCTTGGACAAGACGAGCCCCTATGCACCCTTCAAGGCGGATAAACGCTACTCTGTTGTGGGAATGACCTCGCGCAAAACTCCGGAAGGATTTTACCAGTCGATTGAAGAACTGGGTCGTTTGCAGGATCGTCCAGATCTACGAGAATGGATGAAGCTCAAATCGAACGACGAGGATGCGCGCGCCGCTTGGCTCGCAGCGCACCCCAATGACTCGATTGCTGATGCAGAGCGCAAGAAGCGGGAGAAGAAGCTCGGTACGAAGCCTGCGCCCGCGCCTGAGGCGGCTGTAGCGGCTACGCTGGCTGCTGCGGCGGTGAGCAAGAACGGCGCGAGCAAAGCGCCTAATGGTGGCTCTTCAGCTCCAGTTGAGAGTGTGAGTGCCCAGTCAACTCAAGCGGCGTCTGTTGCGGCTTCAGTTACGACCGAGACGGCACCATCTGCGCGCTATGCTGCGGCCGGGGGGCAGACGCTAAACCCTCCGATCGTCGCTGGAAGTGAAAAAGCAGAAGGGAATGATAAAATCGGCATGGGTCGGGGCACAATCGCAGGTGTTCTAGCGGCGATCGCAGCGATGCTTTTCCTTGGCTGGTGGTTCCGTTCTCATACATTGCCACCACACGGCACGGGCATGACGGCTGTTCATGGTGCGCCAGCGGTTGGCAACGCGTATCCGATGGGGAGCGCGTCTAGTGCGGTAACATGCCCAGCGGGGCAGGTGCCGAGAGCACTGATGCGGATCCAAGAAAAACCTCCATTGAAGCCGGGCACAATCATCAACGATACGGAATAGGTGGTTGAGCTAAAAGCGCTGAACAAGCACGCACAAAAAAGCCGACGGGATTTTGACAATCCTGTCGGCTTTTTTGTGTGGGGTGATCTTAAAGAGAGTTAGCTGAGCGCTGACTCGATTTCTTTGGCTGCAGCCTCGAATTGATCATCTGCTGGTGCGTCGGCCAGTATTTGACGCGCTGCGAGCGTTGCTGCGTTTGCTGCGGCGCGGCGAACGTCTTCTGTTGCCTCCACCTCTGCGCGAGCGATACGTGACTCTGCCATGGCCTCACGGCGAGCAATACGGTCGTCCAGATCTTTGCGGGCCTCTTCCATGATGCGCTTTGCATCTTTTTTGGCCTGCTTGATCATATCGTCGGCTTGATCATTCGCATCTTGCTGGTGACGTTCGGCAGCGGCGAGGGCTTGCGCAGCCTCTTCACGCAGCGTGCGGGCGCCGTCGAGTTCTTTTTGAATATTCTCTGCACGTTCATCGAGACCGCCGAGGATTGCTTTCAGCGCGCCCATTTTCCAAGCGATTGCGAGGAAGGCTGCGAAGGCAAGGAAGGCCCAGAGTGTAACAGGGTCATGTAGCGCGTAATCAATACCGCCCATGAATCCACCGCCGCCATGGCTGTCGTCTGATGCGGAAGCTGTCATGCTGAGTGAAGCAAAGGCTGTCGCTAAGATCGAAAGGTGTTTGATCTGTGGCATATGCTTATGACTCCAGTGCGGACGAAACGGCTTTAGCCAGTTTGGCTGGCGTGACCTTCACACCGAACTGAGCGGTGATGACCTCCGCAGTTTCTATCGCGATTGATTCGACATTTTCGAGGGCCTTAGTTCGCATCTTATCAATGCGGGCATCTGCGGCTTCGAGTTTCTTTTCGATCTCGGCATCTGTGCGCGTTGTTTGGGCGCTGACTTCTGCGTCGATTTTTTCCTTGGCCTTGGCAGCGGTATCGCGCGCCTTGGATTTGGCTTCAGCGATGCGCAATTCGAGCGCCTGCTGGGCATCTTTTGCTTGGTCTTGCAAGCGAGCAGCTTGATCTAGATCTGCTGCGATCCGATCGCTACGTTTTTCAATTGTGTCTGAGAGACGCGGGAGAATGAACCGCGAAAGAGTAAGGTACAAAACCGTAAACAGGATGGCCAACCAGAAAAGTTGGGATGGCATGTGCCATGTCTCAAAGGGTGGAAACGCTGGCGCCGCTTTAGCGGAACTGGCTGTTTCATGCGCTGTAGGTGCAAGAAATGCGATCAGCATTGGGTAAACCCTCAATTGGTTTCGTTAGGTATTGAACAGGCTGGCGAAGAGAATGTACTCGTCGCCAGCCCAATAAGTTTGATTGAACGTCTTAAACGACGAACAGGATCAGAACAGCAACCAAGAATGATAGGATGCCGAGCGCTTCTGCGAGCGCCATACCGATGAAGAGGTTACCGGTCTGCTGCGGTGCAGCTGAAGGGTTACGCATTGCTGCGTCCAAGAATGAGGCGAAGATGTTGCCCACACCCATAGCAGAACCAATCATGCCGAGGGTAGCTAGGCCGGCACCGATGTATTTCATGCCGTCTGCGATGTTGCCGTCCATGAGTAATCTCCGTTTTGGAATGGCTTAAAACTTAGCGAATTGGCACTTCGTGAACAGCGTTCGCGCTGTGCCGTCAAGATATTTCCTGCGCCCCTAATGCCGCAGGCTAAGGGGTAACTCCTAGTGGGAAGGATGAATCGCGTCGTTGAGATAGACACAAGTCAGGATGGCGAAGACATAAGCCTGAAGCCCTGCCACTAGAAACTCAAGAGCATTCAGCGCGATACTCATTCCGAACGAAATGGGCGCGAGTGCCATTGCAGCGGTACCTGATGCGGCGAGGCCGACGGTGAAAGCTGCGAACAATTTAAGCATGATGTGACCGGCCAGCATGTTTGCAAACAGACGCAAAGCTAGGGTCAATGGACGGGCCAAGAAGGAAATAACCTCGATAGGCACCAAGATAAGGTAGATCGGCCATGGAGCGCCCGCTGGAGCGAACAGCTTAAAGAAGCCGAGGCCGTTTTTCATCAGGCCGTATCCGAAGACGATGAGAATAACGAGCAGTGCCAGCGCGGCGGTGATGACAATGTGGCTGGTCGTAGTGAAGGCATAAGGCATCAAACCAATAAGGTTGGCCGCCAGAATGAAGAAGAAGAGCGTGAAGACGAATGGGAAGAATTTGAGGCCTTCTTCGCCAGCTGCGTTGCGCAGCATGTCAGCAACAAAGCCGTAGCCTACTTCTGCCAATGACTGGAGACGAGACGGAACCAGTTGTGATTTTGAGGTTGCAATGGTGAAGAACGCGATGACCAACACAACGCCAAGCAACATAAAGCCTGAGGCGTTGGTGAATGAAACGTCGATACCGCCAATATTTAGGTCAATCCATTTCGTCACCTGAAACTGGTGAATCGGGTCCATGGCGACTGTTGGCTGCAGCTGAAACA
This sequence comes from Hyphomonas sp., assembly GCA_033851975.1. Lineage (GTDB taxonomy): Bacteria > Pseudomonadota > Alphaproteobacteria > Caulobacterales > Hyphomonadaceae > Hyphomonas. Next base: position 869,763 of record JAWSVJ010000002.1, read on the forward strand.
AGTTCATCCGTCTGTCTTTCCATTATCTGAGGCGTTGAGCCTCTTTGTGTATTCTTTGGCCTGAGCGTCGAGCTCTTTATAGGCGCGATATATTGATAGGATACCTGTGGCAACGCCGAAAGTACCCATAATTAGTAATCCCCAAGGTTTCGTCCCTGCGAAATGATCAATCCAGTAGCCAAGAAAGCCACCGACAAAGACCGCCGCGCCAAACTCAGCGCCATATCGCAGGGCATGCGCCCCAGCGGAGACCGATCCGTCATTCTGATCCAGACGTGCTTGCGCTTTGCGCTCGCGCTCTGCCCGTTTGGCCTGTGCCTTAGCGATACGGTCACCAAGATCATCTGGACCCTTATTGGACATGGCGCGAAGCTCTCCGTAGCCGCGAATCCCGAAGGACGGGGAAAACCCCCGAATTTGGCCGCAAACTATGAGCGGGAGGCTGCTAAGTCAACCACAAGCGCACAATGCTAGAGCCTTGAAAAATATCGATATTGAAGTTCTGCATGTGCGCTACTCCGCCGCAACGAGCTCCTCGGCGGCCTCTAGATCGACAGAAACGAGTTTTGAAACACCTTTTTCACGCATGGTGACGCCGAAAAGACGGTCCATTCTGCTCATCGTTACCGGATTGTGGGTGATCACCACAAAGCGCGTATCCGTGCGCTGGCGCATCTCCGCGAGCATGTTGCAGAAACGGTCGACATTGGCGTCATCGAGCGGCGCGTCCACCTCGTCGAGCACGCAGATTGGAGCCGGGCGAGACAAGAATACAGCGAAGATGAGCGCAGCAGCCGTGAGGGCCTGCTCGCCTCCAGACATAAGGTTCAGCGTGCCGAGGCGTTTACCGGGAGGCTGTGCGAAGATCTCTAGGCCAGCATTTAGCGGGTCGTCTGCATCAACGAGGCGTAGCTCTGCTTGGCCGCCTCGGAACAGGGCGATGAACAGGGCTTTGAAGTGCGTGTTGACCTTCTCAAAGGCCTCTAGGAGGCGGTCACGGCCTTCATCATTGAGGGTTTTGACGCCTTCGCGGAGTTTTTCTATCGCTGCGGTGAGATCGTCTCGTTCAGTGATTTGGCTACCGAGGCGTTCTTCGAGTTCAGCGGCCTCTTCTTCGGCATTCATGTTTACGCCGCCGAGTTGATCGCGGTCGCGGCGTAGGCGCTCAACGCGTTGCTCGGCTTCACGCGGTGTGAAATCGCCCATGTCCGCTTCGTCTATGCCGCTTTCCGCAATTGTTAGAAGGCCTTCGGGCGCGCGCTGGAAGTTGTTGCGGGAGACTTCAACTGATTCGGCGAGGCGGGATTCTGCGTTTTCGAGCTTCACTTTCCAGCCAGCGAGTGATTCGCGGGCGGAGGAGGCGTCGCTGTTTGCTTTGCGCGCTGCTGTTTCAGCTTCGCGTAGAGCGGTCTCTTTCTCGGCCAAGGTGTCGGCGGCGAGTTTGCGTTCTGATTCGTAGGAATCGACCTCTGAAGAGAGGCGGTCAATCTCTGTGGTGAGGGCGTCTGGGCGCGCCTTAGCGGCGATGGCTTCTGAGGCGGCATCTGATCTGCGCTGTACAAGCCGATCGAGGCGTTCTGCAGCGTTCTCTGCACGTTTGGACCAAGAGGCGACGTCTCGCATGAGCGATTCGCGGCGGGCTTTGGCCTGTTCGCGACCACGGGTGATGTCGGTGAGGCGGCCTCGGGCCTCGACTTCGTCTTGGCGGGCTTGGCTCACTTCGATGCGGGCGCTTTGGACTGCGGCCTCGATGAGCGAATCGTCGGCGGTTGTTGAGGTTGGCGAAATCAGTGCGAGGGCTTGCGCGACTGCAGATAGGTCAGATTCAGCGCGGGCGAGAGCCTCGCCGCTGGTGTCGCGCTTCATGGCGGCGCGTTCATTGGCTTGCGCCGCTACTGATATCTCCTGTCGTGTTGTGCTGAGTGCAGCTTGGGCGGGGGCAATGGCTTGGCGTATCGTCCTTAGCTCATCCTCTGCGCATTCCCGTGCAGTCTTGGTGCTGTTTAGGGTAGTTTGGGTGTCGTTCTGTTGCTGTTTGAGGCGCGGCAGGTGCTCTTTTGCTGTATTGAGACGCGCTTTCTGCTCGAGCCGAATGGCTGCGCTGACCGGGGCGTCCGGCGTGCGGGTGAAACCATCCCACCGCCACAAATGTCCGTCGGTTGAGACGAGGCGTTGGCCGGGGCTGAGCGACTTCATCAAGCGCGGGCCGTCTTCGACGTTAACGAGGCCACATTGAGACAAACGGGCCGACAATTCAGCTGGGGCCTCGGTGAGGTCGATGAGGGGTTGTGCGCCGTCTGGCAATGTCTGAGCTACGGCGTCGGCGCCGCCCCAATATAGAGGTGCGTTTTGATCGGTTGGGGCTTCGATATCGTCACCGAGTGCGGCGGCGATGGCCTTCTCATATCCGTCGCGCGTGCGAATGCGGTCAACAACTGGGGGAGCGGAGGTGGTGTCAGATGTGTGCAGGAGCTTTTCGAGGCCGGTGATTTCAGCCTCTAGCGCGCGAACAGCGGCGTCTGCAGTGTCTCTCGGCTCTTGTGCTTCGTGCTCAGCGTCTCGGCTGGTGGTGAGTGTCGCTTCAGCGGCTTCGACAGCGCGTTCGGCGTCGTGGAGCGTCAACTCGGCAGTTAATTCTTGGTCCTTCGCCTCTTTTAGGCGGCGCACCAGTGTCATCGCGTCTTCTAGCCCGGCCATGTCTGCGCGGAGTTTGTCGACATTGGTTTGCAGGTGAGTTTGTCGTTGCCGCTGGGCTGCTGCGTTCTCTTCGGATGCACGGCGGCGGGCGCGTGATTCTGAGAGGCGGGTCTGTGCGTCATCTGCTGCGGCTTCGCATTCAGCCAGTTTCGCGCGGGCGGTATCTAGTGTGGCGCGTGTTTCAGCTTCGACGTCCTTTGACTGGTTCTCGTCGAGAACGGGTAGGGCTTCTAACTCTGTACGGGCGGCTTCAGTCGCCTCATCGGCTTCGGCTTTGGTGGAAAGTTCGCGTTCCATATCTTCGATCAAGCGCTTAGCTTCGGCGTCGAGGCGGGCGTGGAGGTCGGCGGCGCTTTTGCGCTCGGTTTCGAGCTTGGCGAGGTTGATGCGGACTTGGCCTAGTTTTGCGGCGGCGATGCTTTCCTTTTCACGCAAGGGTGCGAGGCCTTCGCCAGCTTCTATACGTTCGCGCTCTCTCATCGCGTCTGCGCGGCTCAACTCTTCGACGCTGCGGTGGGCTTCGGTCAAATGGGCGCGCGCGGTCTCGCAGGCGATACGAGATTCGGTCCATTTGAGGTGAGCGATGAGAGCATCGAGCGCGTGAATCTCGTCAGCTAAGAGTCTGTATTTACGAGCTTTTGAGGCTTGGCGCTTGAGGCTGTTTAGTTGACGTTCGACTTCAGCGGAAACCTCAGCAAGGCGTTCCAAATTGGTCTCGGCGCCTTTGAGTTTGAGCTCTGCTTCGTGGCGGCGCGTGTTGAGGCCTGCAATGCCCGCAGCTTCTTCAAGGATACGGCGGCGGTTTTGCGGCTTTGAGCCAATAAGCTCTGATATCTGTCCCTGACGCACGAGCGCCGGAGAGTTCGCCCCGGTGGAGGCGTCAGCAAACAGCAATTGGACGTCTTTACCGCGAACCGTGCGACCGTTGAGCTTGTAGGAAGAGCCAGCACCACGTTTGAGACGGCGCTGGATTTCGAGCGTATCGGAGGCGTTAAACTCCGGCGGGGCAGTGCGTTTGGAGTTATCCAGCACTAGCGTGACTTCAGCCGTTTCGCGTGCGGGGCGTCCCTCTGCGCCGGAGAATATGAGATCGTCCATCTCCCCGCCGCGCATGGCCCGCGCAGAGCTGGCGCCCATAGCCCAGCGTAGGGCTTCTAGCAGATTAGATTTACCGCACCCGTTTGGGCCAACAATGCCTGTCAGCCCGGGTTCAACGGGAATGGTTTGCGGGTCAACAAAGGATTTGAAGCCAGCAATGCGGAGCTCTGTTATCTGCATGCTGGCGTCATCAATCCCTATTCAGCTACGACTTCGGCAGGCGCATCTGCTGGGGTCTCAGCCGGGGCCACGACTTCAGCTTCTGGTGCAGCTTCGACGCCTAGCTTCTCATCAAGAAGGGCCGCGAAGTCTTCACCTGTGCGCACAGCACCAGTTAGCTGGAATGGCTCGCCATCTAGAACAAAGGTCGGTGTTGAGTTCACATTATGTGTCTCGCCCGCCATCATTGTGTCAGCGATTCTGTCGAGGACATCTTTATTGGCGAGGCAAGCGTTTAGCGCGTCTTCGTCAGCCATGCCGTGCTTTTGCGCCATGGTGAGCAAGGTTTGCTTGATGACGCCTTCACGGGCAGCAGCAAGGATGCCGTGCTGGTTTTCAAACAAGTCATCTAAGATGGCGAAGAATTTCTCGTCATCGCCGAGGCAGTTAGCGACAGCGTAGGCGGCAACGTCAATTTGGTTCAGCGGGAACTCGCGATACTCAAACTTGATTTTGCCAGTGCTGATGTACTTTTCAGCAACGGTTGGGAACATTTCTTCGTGGAATGCTTTGCAGTGGCCACACGTTGGTGAGGCGTACTCAATCAGAACATGCTCTGCGCTCTCTTGACCTTTAACGTGGCCAATTGCGCTGGCAATAGCCGTGTCAGGACCGGATGTCGGCGTAGCGATAGGGTTATCGCCATTCGCATTGCCGCAGGCGACGAGCGCAATGGCAGACAGGCCTGCGAAGAGTGAGCGATTGAATGAGCGTGACATTGTCATAACCTTTTCGTTAATAATTGAGTCGGTTCGGTTGCCAAATCCTTAATGGAGATGGTGAATCTGTTTACCTTCCGGGATTAGCACATGCTGTTGCCAGATCACAAATGCGTCGAGCAGATGCAGGTATACTGACATGCCCGGTTGGTGATTAGTCCTTTAGCGTTAGAACAGCCGCGCCGAGGGACACAAGAGCGTCTCGGAGCTTCTTATCTTCAATGCCCGCCGTGCTGTCGTTCAATTGCTTCCTGACTTTTGGCGTGAGCGCATTGAAGCGGCGGCGGGATGTTTCGGGCGTAGGAGAGGACGATAATTGCCCCTGAATGAGTTTGACCGAGACGATGTCACCGCCAGCGGCCACAGAAACCCGCTGGCGAATCTCTTCGGCTTGATGCTGAACTATAGGGGCGGCTTGTGGGAGCACTTTGAGCACGAGGACGCGGCCATCTCGTCCACCTTGGATTTTCTCTGGCCGGCAATATTTGAACAATTTTTCGCCGACGATTTGCTTCCAGCGGGTTTGGAGCATCTGGATGGCGGGCATTTTTGCGCCGCCTTTTTTGCGCGTCAGTCGACTCGCGGGCAGGCCGATCTGCATCATGCCGGGATGGGGCCGCCGGCCGCGCATATAGCGCATTCGCACTTGGGCGCGCGCTTCCTCAATCGGGTCCAGGGTTGATCTTGTCACCATTGCTATAGAGAACCATGGTTTTGCGGCGACGAAAAGGCAGTAGATTGGGTAAGCGAACATCTCTCAAAGCACTGCCGGATTTGTTGCTGGATTGGTATGGCGAACATGCGCGAGAATTGCCGTGGCGTGTGCTGCCAGCGGCGCGTGCCGAGGGGGTGCGCCCTGATCCTTATGCCGTGTGGCTGTGCGAGATTATGATGCAACAGACCACCATTCCGCATGGCACGCCATATTATCACAAATTCCTAGAGCGTTGGCCGAGCGTGGACGCATTGGCGGCGGCGAATGATGAGGACGTGATGAGCGCGTGGGCGGGGCTTGGCTATTATGCGCGGGCGCGCAATTTACTGAAATGTGCGCGGGAGGTTGCTCAGCTGGGAGCGTTTCCTGAAACTGAGACTGAGCTGAAAAAGTTGCCGGGGATCGGGCCATACACAGCCGGCGCGATGGCTGCGATCGTGTTTGATGCACCGGGCGCGGCGGCGGTGGATGGCAATGTTGAACGAGTAATGACGCGCGTGCTGGCGGTTGAGGCCGAATGGGCGGAGGCGAAGAAAGAAGTGGCGGTGGTTGTGCAGGCATTGGTGCCCGATGATCGACCCGGAGAGTTCGCTGAGGCGTTTATGGATTTGGGCGCGACTGTCTGTATGCCGCGCAACCCGGCGTGTGGGCGATGCCCTGTGTCTAAACTGTGCCGGGCGCGTAAGGCGGGGGAGCAGGAGCGCTATCCGATCAAGGCGAAGAAGACCCCGCTGCCTGTGCGCAAGGGCGTTGTGTTTGTGGCTGAGCGCGACGGCGCGGTGTTGTTGGAGCGTCGGCCTGACAAGGGGCTGCTCGGCGGGATGTTGGGGCTGCCGACTTCTGACTGGGTGGTTGGTGGGCCGAGCGAGGCACTGCCTCCATGTGTTGGCGACTGGCAGTCTATTGGCGGTGTGCGGCACGTGTTTACGCACTTCGCTTTGGAGCTGGATGTGCGAGTGGCGAGCGTTACCGATTCTCTAGATGGGCACTGGGTGAAGGCGGACGCGGTCGATGGGTTACCGAGCGTGTTTAAGAAGGCGTTTGTTCTTTGGCATAAGCAAAGCTGAGTGCAGCGCGCACTAAAAACGCCGCCTCGGTTCGGGGACACGAGGCGGCGCTGAATTTGGTTTGATTGGAGGCTTAGGCCAGCCCCATCTCGCTGCGATAGCGACGCCGCAGCAGGTCGATTGGGGCGAGGTCCTGCTTCTCGGTTTCATAGTGCCAGTAAGTCCAGCCATTGCAGGCCGGTGCTTGTTGCACATGCGCGCCGAGGCGGTGGATGGAGCCCGTTGCAGAACCGGTGATCAGTGAACCGTCAACACGGATGCGTGCTTGATAGCGGCGCTTAGGGCTGAACAGACGATCGCCAGGCTTGAGCCAGCCCGTCTCGATCAACGCGCCAAATGGGACGCGTGGGAGTGACTTCTTGCTGCGCTCTGTTTCGAGGATGTCACCTTCGATTGGGACGATCGTCGATAGGCGGTTGCGTGAAAGATTCACATAGGCCGGATCGCGCTCAATGCCGACAAAATCACGACCAAGGCGCTTGGCGGCAGCGGCGGTTGTGCCCGTGCCGGAGAACGGGTCTAGAACGACATCGCCGGGATTGGTTGTGGCGAGCAGAACGCGGTTGAGCAGCGCCTCTGGTTTTTGTGTTGGGTGGGCTTTTTTGCCATCTTCACCCTTGAGGCGTTCATTGCCCGTGCACAGAGGGATCATCCAGTCAGAACGCATTTGCTTGTCTTCATTAAAGACTTTCAGTGCGTCATAATTGAAAGTACATTTGGAGCGTTCAGACTTGCCCGCCCAAATGAGGGTTTCGTGCGCGTTCTGGAAGCGCGTGCCTTTGAAATTTGGCATCGGGTTGGATTTCAGCCAGATGACATCATTCTGAATCCAGAAGCCTTGATCCTGAAGGATAGCGCCGCAGCGGAAGATGTTATGGTAAGAGCCAATCACCCACATAGCGCCATCGTCTTTAAGCACGCGGCGGCATTGTTCCATCCACTGGTGCGTAAATAGATCATAGGCGTCAAACGTGTCGAACTTATCCCAGTCATCATTGCAGCCATCGACAACGGACTGGTCCGGGCGAGTGAGGCCACCGCCAAGTTGTAGGTTATAAGGTGGATCGGCGAATACGAGATCGACTGACTTGTCTGGAAGACGTGAGAGAATGTCGATGCATTCGCCCTGCATGATAGTGTTACGTTGAAGGTCCATTATGTGCAGCCCCGAGCTGGAAAGTGATTTGATTTGCACTGAGATTGCGGGGGTTCGGGTTTCCAGAAAGTTACGTTTAAGCCGGTGTTTGCTCCGTTTCTTACTTTTTTGGCTTGCTGTGTTAATCTTTATGCGCACGGAGTTTGACTCAGATGCCTATATGCCACGTGGATTAGGCGGTGGCGGCAAAGGTTAACTGTGCGTGCTGTCTGAAGACTGCGAATGAGGCCGGGGCGCAGGGTTTCATGATTATAAGTCTAATCGCATTTGCCCACCGGGAGATTCGGCGGGGCGGAATAGGTCGGTTCTGAGCTGCAAACGCTTATTGTCGAGGGAATAGCGAGCGACTGCTTTGGCGAAACGTTGAGCAATGAGAGAGGCGACAGGGCCGCGCCCCCGGCCGCGCTCGAACCATTTGGCGTCATAATCTTTACCGCCGTGCATATCTCTTATCGTATTAATGACACGGGTCGCCCGATTTGGCGCATGTGTCGCGAGCCACTCATGGAATAGATCCTTTATCTCATAAGGAAGGCGCAGGAGTACGTAACCAGCGCTGGTCGCGCCGTGCATTGCTGAGGCATCGAGAATTATTTCAAGTTCATGGTCGGTCAGTGCTGGGATGATAGGCGCGACCATGACGGTGACGTCTATTCCGGCATCGCTGAGCGCGCGAATTGTATCGAGGCGACGTTGAGGTGTGGCCGCGCGGGGTTCCATCTTTCTGGCGAGGCGGCGGTCCAGCGTGGTGATTGAAATGCCCACGCGGGCGAGACCTTTTGCAGCCATTGGGGCCAATAAATCTATGTCGCGCTGGACGAGGGTGGACTTGGTGATGAGCGTGACGGGATGATTATAATCTGACAAAATTTGAATTAGCTCTCGTGTCAGCCCTTCGTCACGTTCGATGGGCTGGAAGGCATCTGTGTTTACGCCGAGTGCAAGGGGACGAGGCCGATAACCGGGCCGGGACAATTCTCGTTTGAGCAATTCTGGCGCGTTCGATTTTTTATAAAGTAGGGATTCGAAGTCGAGCCCCGGTGAATGACCAGCAAAGGCATGTGAGGGTCTAGCGAAACAATAGACGCATCCATGCTCACACCCCCGATAGGGGTTGATGGAGCGATCAAAGGAAATGTCAGGCGATTTATTGAATGTGATGATCGTGCGCGCAGTTTCAGTTTGCAGAGTCGTACGAATTTTTACTGGATCGTCCTCAATCGTTCCCCAACCGTCGTCGAAGTCATGCTGAGTTTCCCGCTCAAAGCGGCCTTTTTGATTGGTGGAGGTGCCGCGCCCTCGCTGCGAGTCGCGTGTGACTGCGGCGTCGAGGTCGGCGCTTTTTATGCGGCCGTTCGGCGGAAGTTTCTGTTCCTGTTTCATGTTCATTATTGGGACATATCAAGAAGAACATATCAAGAACAAAATTGAGATGGATCAGGGTTTCTTGTGGATGGATTGGGAATGTTGCCATGCCTTCCAATCGTCTGCGTCATCAATGTCTGTGAGTGTGGGGAGCATGGCTACTCGATTGTCTGCTGGGAGGTTGCTTTGAACATCATCCATCGCGTGCGGGCCGGACCAGCGCACATTTTGGAACGGCGATTGGGTGCGGCTGGATTTGTTCAAGCCAAACAGCCAAAAGCCGCCATCGCTTGCGGGGCCGAACACGGCGTCATGGGTTTTTAAGGCTAGGAGGGCGGCGTGTATGTGCGCGGCGGTCATGTCTGGCGCGTCGGTGCCGATGAAGAGGATGGGGCCGTTTGCTGCTTCGCTTAGCCCTCGGTCCAACCGGTCTGTGAGGTCGCCGGGGCCTTGTGGGCGCAGTGTGTGGTTGGGATTGGAGAATGCTCCCCGCGCGCGCCGGGTCTCGTTATCTGGAGAGACGTAGATTGTGGTTTGCCAAGGGCCTGTATGAGCGGTCTTCAGTGTGCGGTTTAGTAGGAAGCTTGCTATGCGCCGGGCTTCGGTATTGCCGAGACTAGCGGCGAGCCTTGTTTTTGAGAGGCCAATTCTTGGGGGCTTTGCGAAGACGAGGAGCTGCGCGCGCGTCATGAGTATCGCTTGGCGAGTGATTCTGGGGATGCCCCGAGAAGGTAGCGTCCTAGCAGGCTAGCATTGTGCCATGCGCGGCGGCGGAACCCATCGCGCTCATACTTTGCAGCCGATGTGCGGGCTTCGGCGCTTAAAAATCGGAGGCGAGCTTTACCGATGGCTTGGACGATTTTTACATCTTCCATCAGGGGCACGTCCTCATAGCCGCCGATTTCAGCGTATAGCTTGTTTGAAATGATGAGACCTTGGTCGCCATATGGGAGGCCGAGCCAGCGGGCGCGTCGCATGGCGCGGCGTTCCAGCCATCTCGCGGCGCGGGCATCGGACCGGTATTTCAGTTCAAAGACGGCGGCCTTTGAGGGGTGGTCGAGGATGTGGTCGCTGACACGTTCGGGCCAGTCGCGAGAGAGGGCGGTGTCGGCGTGGAGGAAGAGTAGCCAGTCGCCACGGGCGGTGTCTGCCCCTGCACGCAGTTGGACGCTGCGGCCTTTGTTGCCCTCTAGGATGGTTGCGCCTGAGTCGTTTGCGATCGAATGGGTTTTATCGGTCGAGCCGCCATCGCTGATGATGACTTCGCGGATGAGGCCAGCCTCTAAGCCGGGCAACAGGCTTTGCAGGCAGAGCGCCAAGTCGGCCTCCGCATTGTATGTGGGGATGATAATTGAAAGTGGGGCTGGCACGCGCTCAGCTCTTCAATTGCGATTCGATGAGGAGCAGATCGCGCCATGCCCGGCTTTTGTCCTGCCCGCGATTGAGCAGATATTCCGGGTGGAGCATGGGCACGAGCGGGACTTCATAGCCGCCCGGCGTGGTGAGCGTGTGGACTTGCCCGCGTAGCTTCATGATTCCGCCCGGCATGTTGAGCAGCGCGGCGGTTGGAACATCGCCCAAAGAGACAATGAGCTTGGGTTTGACCAACTCGACCATGCGCAGGGCAAAGGGGAGAGACAGAATTAGCTCTTCTGGTTTTGGCGTTCTATTGCGCGGAGGTCGCCAGAAATTGACGTTGGACAAGAAGGTGTTGGTGGTGCGTGCGCAGTTGATGGTCGCGAGCATCTTGTCGAGTAGGTCACCGGCTGGGCCAACAAAGGGGCGGCCAGCGCGGTCATCTTCTGAATTGGGGCCGCGACCGAGCAGCATGAGGTCAGCGTCTGCCACGCCATCATACACAACTGGTTTTTCGACACCTTCTGATAAGGGATTACCTTTAAAGGCCTCTATGGCGGATTGAATGTCGTCTAATGTTTCACACCCTGCGGCGATCTGCCGTGCCTCTACGGGCCAATCTTTGGGGCCGCGCCCTCGGCGAGTGGCCAAGGTTGGCGCAGATTTTGCAGATTTTGCCGCTGAATTATCCCGTGCATTTACAGTGGGATTGGCCCTTAATAAGGCTGTTACTAAGGCCGAATCTACGTCGACTCCCATGTCGTCCCACCAATCGGTGAGAGTCTGGATTGTCGAATTTGACGCGGTTTTGGCCATTGTGACGTTCTACACCTGAGGTAAAGAGGCAGTAATTGCTTTACCAGTTGGACTTACAGCGTACTCTATACGCCAATATGAGGAGTTACCAATGGCTGATGACGCTCCACAGCGCGAGTCGATGGAATATGATTTGGTTATCGTTGGCGGTGGACCCGCTGGCCTATCCGCTGCCATCCGTTTCAAACAGAAAGCCAATGAGGCAGGTGAAGATCTGTCCGTTGTCGTCTTGGAAAAAGGCGGTGAGGTTGGTTCGCACATCCTTTCAGGTATCGTGCTTGACCCGATCGCACTCGATGAATTGCTTCCGGACTGGCGCACGCGCGACGATCGCCCGCTGAAAACCGAAGTTATAATCGACAAATATAAAATGCTCGGGCCTGAAGGTTCGCTTGAAATGGGCTGGGCACCGTTCCCACCTTTGATGAGCAATCATGGCTGTTTCGCTGGATCACTGGCGAACACATGCCGTTGGCTTGCAACAGAAGCTGAAAATCTCGGCGTTGAGATTTATCCGGGCTTTGCAGCCTCTGACGTATTGTATGGCGATAATGGTGAAGTGCGCGGCGTTGTTGCCGGCGTCATGGGCATCGCGCTGGATGGTACGAAGAAGGCTGATTATGAGCCGGGCATGGAACTGCTGGGTAAATATGTATTCTTCGCAGAAGGTGCACGTGGCTCTTTGACCAAGCAGGTCATGAAAGAGTTCGGCCTTGAGAGCGATAGTGAGCCACAGAAATTTGGCCTCGGTATGAAGGAAGTCTGGTCTGTTCCAGAAGAGATCTTCACCGAAGGCCTCGTGCAGCACACATTTGGCTGGCCGATCAAAGACAAAGACGGCGCTGGCGGTGGTTTCCTTTACCACTTCCGCGACAATGGCGAACCATTTGTCTCTGTCGGGTATGTTGTTCACCTGAACTATAAGAACCCATACCTTGCACCGTACGAAGAATTCCAACGCTACAAGCTCCACAAAGATGTACGGCAATATCTTGAGGGCGGTAAACGCGTGGCTTATGGCGCACGGGCGATTACGTCTGGCGGGTTGCAATCCATCCCGACGCTGACCTTTGCTGGTGGCGCACTGATCGGCTGTTCAGCTGGTTTCGTGAACTTGCCGCGCATTAAAGGCACGCACAACGCAATGAAGACCGGCATGTTGGCTGCTGAAGCTGCTGTGGACGCGCTTATTGCTGGGCGTTCTGGCGATGAGTTGGTTGAGTATGGTGAAGCGGTTCGCAAAAGCTGGGTCTGGAAAGACCTGTCACGCGTTCGCAACATGAAGCCATTGATGAGCCGTTTCGGAACCTTGATCGGTGCTGTGATCGGTATGCCTGACATGTGGATGCGCCAGCTGGTTGGCTTCGGCTTCTTGCCGACGCTTAAACATGGCAAAACTGATGCGCAGTCGCTGAAGCCTGCGAAGAAGTTCAAGCCAATCGAATATGCTAAGCCAGACGGTGTTATCAGCTTCGATAAACTGACGAGTGTGTCGTTCACGAACACGTTCCACGGCGAAGACCAACCGATTCACCTTAAGGTGACGGACTTGGCGCTGCAAAAATCGTCAGAGCACGACATATTTGACGGCCCATCGGCGCGTTATTGCCCGGCGGGTGTTTATGAGTGGATTAAAGAAGGGGGTGAACTGAAGTTCCAGATCAACTCTCAGAACTGCATCCACTGTAAGACATGTGACATCAAAGACCCCAACCAGAACATCACCTGGACTGTTCCAGAGGGTGGCGGCGGACCGTCTTACCCGAACATGTAAGGCATTGGTCTTGTGAAAAATTGGATCCCGGCTGCTTGTTTGAGTGGCCGGGATTTTTTGTTGGGAATGCAATTCTGACGTGCTTCTGACTTGCTCTTGCCTTCTCAGGCTGCTTCACTCGAAGGATACGCGAACCGGAGGCCTCCCAGACCCATGCGCAATCGACATTTACTCGCTTCGACATTCATTGCCATCAGTTTGGTTGTTACAGGTTGCGCTAGCACCGACGCGGTGGGATCACCTGAGTTTATCGAATCAATTGCAAGCGAGTCTGGCCTTTCGCAAGCAGCGGCCGCTACGGCGGTCATCGACTCGTCTGGGGCTGTTCATTCCTATGAGACACGTGAAGATGCACTGAAGGCTGGCGACACGTTTGGCTATTTGAATAAGCTGAAGGCGCTAGACGATGAAGAGCTCGCGAACGACCAAATCTTGCCGGCCTATCTGGCGCTTGATTATGCGGCGGCGGGTGATCTTGAGGCGGCGCGACTGGAGTTGGGTTTTGGCGCAGAGGGGGAGGGTCCTGAGGTAACGTCTGATTTTTATGTGTTCCTGAATGCTTGGTTTTACGCGTTGGAAGGCAAGTCTGACGAGGCGATCCAACAGCATCGCAATGTGGCGTCTGGTATGCCGGGTTTGACGGGAGAGCTGTCGCTGGCGGCATTGCTGGAGTCTATAGGCCGACCTGAAGAAGCGATCGCGGTGTATGAGGCGATAACGCCCGCCCGCATTGAAGCGCCCGAGCATCAGTTCGACCCGCGCGGGCTTGTTTATTCACATGTACGTACAGTCGTCGCGCGTCATGCTTTGTTGCTGCGTCAGTTGGGACGCATCGATGAGGCGAAGGCTGTGTATCAGCAGCTGGCGGATGCTGAGCCTGAAGAGGCGATCTCTTACGCGGCGGCGATTGAGAGTCTTGAGACGGGTAAGAATTTGGACGACGAGGAGATGGACGTCGCCGGAGCGTTTGCGCAGGCATTGTCTGATGTGTCTCGCGCCGTGCAAGAACAGCGTATTATCCGGTTGATAATGATGGGGATTTATCCCGATGGTTTTGATCCGCGCCGTTCGGCCTTCGATCAAGTTGCCTTGTTGATCGACCCGTCTGACGAAGGACTGCGCGGCGGGATCATTGCGGACCTTTATGACAATGGCTTCTACGATGGCGCGGCGCATGTTGCGCTTGGAGGGCCGGAGCCCAGTGCCGCTTTCCAGATTTCAGCTGGGCACGCTTATATAATGGCAGAGAAGCCCGGCGCTGCTGACGCCGCGATTGCACAAGCGTTGGCGCTGATGACGGGTGATGAGAAATTGGACACGCTTTATGGTGCGGTTCAGTTGCGTACATTGTTGGAAGACAAGGAGGGCGCTTATGACTTGCTCGGGCAGGTGGTTGCGCTCGCTGAAAATCCCGCTGAGCAAGCCTCAGCTCATGCGCTCTCAACTGACATCTATAGCCAGTTTGGTGACCATGATATTGCGCTAGAGCACGCGCAAAAAGCTCATGCTTTAGACGACACGCATGACCGACGGATATTGTTGGCCGATGCGTTAGGCGATGCGGGAAAGGTGGAGGAGGGATTGGCGATCTTGCGGTCTGAAGTGCTGCTCCGTCCGAACGATCCTTACATGTTGAATTCTTTGGGATATTACCTTGCGATCAATACTGATAGATATGAAGAGGGCTATAAGGTTTTGGCGCGGGCGAGAGTACTAGCGCAGCGAGACCCCTATATCGCAGACTCACTAGGCTGGGCGTCGTTCAAGCTTGGTCATCTTGATGAGGCATTGCGGTTGATTAAGTCGGCGCAAAAGGATTTAGAACCTCAACAGCATTGGGAAGTTGAGACGCATCTAGGCGATATCTATTGGCATATGGGGCGAAAAGACGAAGCGAATGCTGCGTGGCAGATCGCCCTGGAGAACTGGCCACCTGTCGATAAGAAAAAAGAGATTGAGGCCCGTTTGGCCAATGGTTTAACTGAACCAAAGCCAGAAAAACGCAAATTGCCAGATGCTCCTTTGACTGATGGCGAAATTGCCCGCCAAGATATCTAGCAGTTTGCCTCTTTAAATGCCCTGACTGCGCCTTAGTATGGCCAGAAACCAATGCGATTCCTGCATGAGCGAAACTTTGCGCGACTTGAAGGATGTGAGGACGAGATATGGCCTATACTGAGGACGCGGAAGAAAAAGCAGGTTTTCCGATTTGGAAATGGACGCGCCGGGTTTTCATTTTGGGGCTGGTGATCGGTGTTCTCGGCCTGATTGCATTGTGGCTGTATTTTGCGGCGTTGGGCCGAACCGTACCATCCATCGAAAAACTCAAGCAATATGAACCACCTATAACATCTCGCGTGCATGCAGGTGACGGCGCATTGATCGCCGAATTTGCCAAAGAGCACCGCGTGTTTGTGCCATTCGAATCTATCCCGACCCATGTTGTTGAGGCGTTCGTTGCGGCAGAGGATAAGTCATTTTTCTCGCATAATGGCCTTGATTATAAGGGTATTACGCGCGGCGCCGTGAACTCGGCGAAGAACAAAATTTCTGGCTCCGGCGGTTTGCAGGGCGGATCAACGATTACCCAGCAGGTGGCGAAAAATATGCTGCTCACCCGCGACCAAAAGCTGGAGCGCAAAGCGAAAGAAGCGATTGTTGCTAAACGTATGGAAAAGGAATTCTCGAAAGAAGAAATTCTCGAGCTATACTTGAATGAGATTTATCTAGGTTATCACTCTTACGGTGTGGGCTCGGCGGCGCTGAACTATTTCAACAAATCATTGCCGGAACTCGATTTGTCCGAAGCAGCGATTTTGGCGTCTTTGGCCAAAGCACCGTCGGCGGTGAACCCGTATCGTCGCCCAGAAAAGTTGCTCCAGCGTCGTAACTATGTGCTGGGACGTATGGTTGAAGATGGCTACGCAACACGTGAAGACGCCGACGCAGCGATTGCTTTGCCGCTGACGACGACGCGTCGTTTTCGTGGGCCAGAATATGCGGCGACGACATATTTTGTCCAAGAATTGCGCCGTGATTTGACGAAAAAATATGGTGATGAAACATTGCAGCAGTCTGGTTTGTCCATTCGCTCGACAATCGACACAAAAATGCAGTTGGCCGCGCAGCAAGCGCTTCAAAACGGGTTGATCGCTTATGATCGCCGCCATGGATATCGCGGGCCAGTCTCATCAATTGAGATGGGTGATGGTGCGGTGGAACGCCTGAAAGAAGTGAAACTTCCGGGTGGCTATGGCACATGGGAAGCGGCGGCCGTTCAGAAGATTTCTGATAGCGGGGCTGTGCTTTTGCTGACCGATGGCGCGACGATTAAAATGCCAGCTGAGGAAATAGAATGGGCTAACTCATTTGAAAATGAAGACGGCAAAAAGGGTCTGAAAAAGGGCCATGTTGTATTGGCCGAGTTAAAACGTAAGAAACTGAACGCTGAGGAAACGGCGGCGCCGGAAGCTAAGGGCACCGATGAAGACGGTAATGTGGTCGCGACGCCCGCGCCAGAGCCGATGATGATTCCTGTAGGCAACGCTATTTTGCGTCAGGTGCCTGAGGTTGATGGTTCGCTCATAGCTCTTGATCCGCATACGGGTCGTATCTTGGCGATGCAGGGCGGGTATTCGTTCTTTAAGTCGAGTTATAACCGCGTGACGCAATCTAAACGCCAACCGGGCTCTTCGTTTAAGGCCGTGGTTTATGCGGCTGCGCTTGAAAAGGGTTATACACCGTCCTCGCGGATGTTGGATTCACCGTTTGTGTCGTTTGATGTTTCGACGGGCGATTATTGGGCGCCGAAAAACTATACCGCGGGACGGTCTTACGGCATGGTGACGTTGCGCGTGGCCCTTGAGAAGTCGCTCAATCAAGTTACGGCGCGCGTGGGTAAAGATATCGGTATGGAGTCCGTATCCGATCTTGCTGAGCGTATAGGTATGTATGAAGATCTTCCGCCGTATGATGCGATGTCGCTTGGCGCAGGGGATGCGTATCTGATTGATATGGCGCGCGGATATGCGGCGTTTGTCAATGGTGGCAAGCTGGTGACGCCGACGCTGCTCGACCGTGTGCAGGACCGCCACGGGCGCACACTCTATCGGCACGATACGCGCCCATGTGATGGATGCGCGGTTGAGGAATGGAACAATCAAGAGCCGCCGCAACTGGAAGACATACGCAAGCAGGTTATGGACCCGATCGTTGCCTATCAAACAACACACATGCTGGAGGGTGTTGTGCAGCGAGGCACCGGCCGCCGGGCGTTGCGCGTGGGTAAGCCACTCGCGGGTAAAACCGGCACAACCGATGATTATCGCGATGCGATCTTTATGGGCTTCTCGCCTGATCTAGTTGTTGGTGTGCGTGTGGGCTTTGATGACAACCGCTCCCTCGGCGAGGGTGAAGCAGGTGGCTCTGTCGCCGCGCCGATCTTTACTGAGTTTATGGAGCAGGCCCTTGAGGACGAACCGGCCATGCCGTTCCGCATTCCTCCTGGTGTGCGCCTCGTAAAAGTGGATGCGCGGACGGGTTCATTGCCGGGGCCGAATACCGTGGTGACGATTGAAGAGGCGTTCCGCCCGGGCACTGAGCCTGGAATGGCGGCATTTGCGGGAGCTGATGACTGTTTGTCTATTTCCGGGAACTGTGATTCTGGTGGTGGTATCTTTGGCGCGGTCAATCCGACGCCTGTGCCTCAACTGCCTGATGAGAACGGTGTAATGCCTGCGCCTGCAGAGACTGCGGTTGAAGAAGATTTGACCGGCGTTTATTGAGCGAGCGACTTTGACCAAACGGACCGGGTCGGCTAACTGACCTGTGATAAAGTTTAAGTAAGCGGTTTTAGAGTAGGTAAGCGTCGCCCATGTCTTCAGATATCAAATCCATGATCGACCAAATTCGCCAGTCATCCGAATTGCTTCGGAGGCGTCTTTGACTGGGATACCGCAACGAAGCGCTTAGACGAACTGACCGCACTTTCAGAGCGCTCAGACTTTTGGGATGACTCAACTGCTGCGCAAGAGATGATGCGGGAGCGCCAAAAGCTGGCCGACGGGATTGAAGTTGTCACGACGCTACAGCAAGAGGCGACGGATTCCGAAGAATTGCTTGAGTTAGCCGACGGCGACGCTGGGATGATTGATGATATCGTAGCGACGCTGACACGTGCAGCCGAGCGAGCTGAGAAGGCTGAGCTGGCGGCTTTGCTTTCTGGTGAAGTCGACGGCAATGATTGCTTCGTGCAGATCAAAGCGGGTGAGGGCGGCACGGAGAGCCAAGACTGGGCGTCGATGTTGCGGCGCATGTATATCCGCTGGGCGGAGGCGCATGATTACAAGGTTGAAGAGCAGGAAGAGCGCGAAGGCGAAGAGGCTGGGATTAAGTCCGCGACCTATCAAATCAAAGGCGGGAATGCTTATGGTTGGTTGAAGTCTGAGCAAGGTGTTCACAGGCTTGTGCGGATATCTCCATTCGACAGCTCGGCGCGGCGACACACTTCATTTGCCTCTGTCAGCGTGACGCCGGTGATTGATGATAATATAGATATTGAGATTAACCCATCAGATGTGCGTACGGATACATATCGTGCGTCTGGTGCGGGTGGGCAGCACGTTAACAAAACTGACTCTGCCGTGCGTTTGACGCATGAACCTTCGGGCATTGTGGTGGCGTGCCAGAACTCTCGCTCACAGCACCAGAACCGCGACCAAGCGTGGCGGATGTTGCGCTCGCGGCTGTATGAGATGGAAATGCAAAAGCGCCGAGATGTGGCCGAGGCTGAGCATGGCGAAAAGAGCGCGATCGGCTTTGGTCACCAGATCAGATCTTACGTGCTGCAGCCCTATCAGATGGTGAAAGACTTGCGCACTGAGCTGGAGACGTCAGATACACAAGGCGTTTTGGACGGCGATATTGACCAGTTCTTGTCCGCGTCGCTTGCTGCGTCTGTATCCAGCGATGACGAGGATTAGGCGTAGGCCGACAAGATGACATCGACGGCGCGCTCTAGGTCTCTCAACGTGGAGACGGGGCTCATTTGTGTGCAGTAGGGGTAGTATTTAGGCAGCTCGCTGTCGCCCGTGCCCCAGAGAGAATACCCTTCGGGTGTTAGCCAGACCAATTGCTTCGCACGCGCGGCGAATTCTTGCAGAAGATCTGTGCGCGGATCGCCATAATTATTGCGTCCATCGCCGAGAATAATGATCGTTGTGCGCCGGTCGATCAAACCCATGTGGTTCATGTGCAAGTCTGAAAAGGACTGACCGTAACTGGTTGAACCCAAGCCATATTCATGGATGATTTTGCCCATCGCTTTTTCAAAGGTCATCTCGTCGAACCATTGATCGACAGGGCCGAGGCGCGCGGAGAAAGCAAAGCTGTGAATGTCTGGCACGACGTCATTTAGCGAATTAAGCAGCATCAACAAGAACCGCACATAGCGGGAGACTGAACCAGACACATCGCAAATGGCGACGATTTTTGGTTTGTCTTTTTTCTTCTGGCGCCACGCCACATTGAACGGCACGCCGTCTAGCCCTGCATTCGCGCGCATAGTGCGGCGTATGTCCAGCTGGCCGCGATTGCGTTTTGAGCGGCGGCGCGAATGTTTGACGGCAAGGCGTTTGGCAATTTTTTGGATTAAGGCCCGCATGCGATCCATATCAGCCATCTCGAAGCTGGAGAGTGGCTTGGTCGAGGCAAATTCGTCCCTGAATTGCTGTGTCTCACCGCGCCCGAAGACTTCGAAGCTTTGCTGCGCGCGTTCGCGTGCCTTCATTGTCAGGTCACGGCGCATTTCGATCAGTTTACCGGCTTCTGCTTCACCTTCTGGGGTGTGTGCTTGCAGCGCGCCTAACAGTTTTTGTTGCAGGCCTTCGCCGCCCATCTGCTTGATGATTTGCTGAGAGTAGTAGGCAACTTGTGTCGAGAATCGAATGTCATCGAGACCGGACTGCTCGGCGGCCTGTTCGATAGCCATGGCGATGGCGGTGTCGTCGCCACTTTCTAGCAGCTCAACGAGCGATTCGGCGCTGGCGGCGGACTCTTTATCCTCAGCATTGGAATCGTCGGTTTGCGAGGAGCTGCTGTGGGACTGACGCGCGAAGAACAAATCGAATAATTTGTCATGCACGTCTTTTTCATCGGGCGATTTTGCGAGGACGCACGCAAGAGAGCTCTTCAGCAATGGCCGATCGCCATAGCCGACGAGCGCGACAGTACGCGCGGCGTCTAGGGCTTCGCCAGTGGAAACCCTAACTTCTGAAGACCGCAGTGCCCGGATGAAATTTGTTAACGCGCGTTCCATGGATTAAGAGATGTCCGGATAGCCGCTTGCTTTGCGACCCTTGGCATCAGTGCCCACTGCTTCGCGTACCATTAGCCCCAGTTTGGGTTTAATCGTGGCGATATCGCTCTCATGCTTGAGCAGCACGTTGAGCGTTTCACGCACGAATTTTTCGTCTAGTGCGTTTGCGTGCAGGAGGAGGAGGGTTTTGGCCCAGTCTACAGTTTCGGAAATTGACGGGCGTTTCTTAATATCCGCGTCTCGTACTGACTGAACGAAGCTGACCAGTTGCGACAAGAGCTGAGTTTCAACATCAGGCACACGCGCACGCACAATGGCGCGTTCACGCTCATGATCGGGGAAGCCGATATAGAGGTGAAGACAGCGGCGTTTCAAGGCGTCGCCAAGCTCGCGCACATTATTGGATGTGAGAATCACCAGAGGCGGCACCTTGGCGGTGATGGTGCCAATTTCTGGAACGGTGACCTGATAGTCGGACAGGACTTCTAGCAAGAAGGCTTCGAACTCTTCGTCGGATTTATCGATCTCATCAATCAGCAGCACTGAGCCGCGATCTTGCTGCATAGCGGTGAGGAGCGGGCGAGATTCCAAGAACTGCTCTGAGAAGAATAGATCTTCGAATGAAGATAGTTTGCCCAATGATGCGCTTAAATTATCCGCGTCGCCGATGAGCTCGCTGAGTTTTTCTTTGAGGATTTGCGTATAGAGAAGCTGCTTGCCGTATTTCCATTCGTACAAGGCTTTGCCTTCATCCAGGCCCTCATAGCATTGTAGGCGAAGGGTCGGCAGGTCGAGCCAACGTGACAAGGATTGAGCGAGATCGGTTTTACCCACCCCGGCTGGCCCCTCAATCAGAATCGGCTTGCGCAGACCGAGTGCCAGAAACACCGCTGTCGAGATTTCTCTAGTGGAAATGTATCCCACTTCTCCAAGCCCAGCCGTGATGGCGTCAATGCTTGTCATCGGCTCGTAGCCGGTTTTTACGTTACTTCCCATGTGTGAAATTCGTAAGGGGGGTATGGGTAACAGGCAAGCGCTTCCCGTGCGGCATAAGGGAGTGCTCGTTCTAGGTTTGCGATTCGACGGGGACCAGAATGGCGTCACCTGTAGCGACAAGCTTCTTTGTTCCGTTATTGACCGCAAAGAGCTCGGCGGTGGTGAAAACTTGGCGTCTCCCCGGCTTTATCACGCTTGCGCGGGCTAGGAAGCTTTGCCCAATCGCCGGTGCGATCATGTTGACGGAGTAATGGGAGGCGAGGACAGCACCGCACATGGTGGCGGCAGCGTATCCGCAGGCTGTGTCTATGAGGGCGGCGGTCATGCCAGCGTGAAGGAAGCCCGCATATTGGCCAAAATCCTCCCGCCAATTTAGCGCGAGTTCAACTTTACCTGATGCTGCCTCAGTGATTTCAAACCCGGCCCAGCGGTTAAAGGCAGCGGTTTGGTTGATGGTGCGTAGGTCTTCGAGAATTGAGATACTCATGTTTGCTGCACCTTGGCTTTGACGGCCGAGAACGTGGCGTCGGCCCGTGCGCAAATCTCATCATCCGCATGGATTGTGGCAGCGCAGAAGGAGAGAGACCGCCCAACTTTCAGAACTGTGGGGCGGATTTCGATCCATTGACCGAGGCGGGCGGTTGAGAGGAAATCGACGCTAAGCCCGACGGTCACGAAGCCGGAGATGCCCTCTGCATTGATACCGCAGCTGAGCCCCATCGCATTGTCGGCCAGCGCTGAGATGAGCGCGCCATGCACGAAGCCGCGCGAATTGGCGTGGGCGGGGCCGGCGACAAAGCCCATCTGGATCGCCTCGCCCGTATTGCGAGAATAGAGTGGCTCCCACGGATCGGTCAGGCCGCTTTTGCGAAAATGTGGGCCGAACCCGTCTGCAATTGGCTTGCTCATATTTTACCCTCACGGTTTGTTAGGGTATGAGCTATAGTAGATTGATGTAGACCGGTCTATATAATTTTGTGAGGAATGGCATGCCAGCGGCAGCGAAACATTATGAAACGATCTTGAGCAGCGCGGTGAAACTGTTCCGCCAGCAGGGGTATGCGGGGACGGGCCTGTCGGAGATTTTGGCAGATTGTGGCGCGCCGAAGGGGTCGTTGTACCATTATTTCCCGGGTGGGAAGATTGAGATTGGTGAAGCGGCGATCAGGCGCGCGGGTGAGACAGTCTCGCTATCGCTGCGCACATTGGCGACTGAGACGGCGAGCACCGCCGAGCTGCTCACGTGCTATTTCGAGATGATGGCTGGCTGGATGGCTGAGTCGGGATTTCGAGATGGCAGTCCGATTACGACGATCTTGTTGGAGACGGTGCCGCAAGAGAAGCTAATCCAACAGGCCGGGGCCGATGTGATGGCGGAATGGGTGGGCATCCTTGCCGCTAAGGGCATCGCTGATGGGTTGTCTGGCGTTAGAGCTGCGCAGTTTGCCCGGTTTTCGCTGTCCGCTCTGGACGGGGCGTTGGTTCAGTGCCGTTTGGCAGAAGACGCGGCGCCGTTGATGGAAGCTGCGTTTGAGCTAAGACAACTGTACGATCAAGCAATCGCGGGATGACGCTGCTGGCGTGATCGGGTAGGTGATGACGTATGGCTGTCGCGCGTGTCCTGCTGAAGCTCCCTCTGCCGGAGCCGTTTGATTATGCTGTCCCAGAAGGGATGGCAGTGGAGGCAGGATCTTACGTAAAAGTGCCGCTGGGCAAGAATGAACGTACTGGCGTTGTGCTTGAAATGCTGGACGATTCTGTCGGCGAGGGGCGGACGTTAAAGCCGGTTGTTTCAGTCTTTTCTGCGCCGCCTATGACGTCGGCGATGCGAGACTTTTTGGCATTTACCGCGCGCTATACGGTGTCTCATCCGGGGCATGTGCTCTCGATGGCCTTGAGATCGCCCGGCGCATTGCAGTCGTCGCCAGTGGAGACGCAGTATCTAATCACTGGGCAGGCACCCTCACGGCCAACCGAGGCACGTAGCAAAGTGTTGGCGGTCGCTGAGGAATTGGGACCGAGTTCGGCGGCGGATTTAGCGAAAGCAGCGGGTGTTTCTAGCGGCGTTGTGACTGGCTTGGCCAAGGCCGGGGCGTTGGAGGCTGTGAGCCAAGCGGTCGATAAGACGTTTCAAATTCCAGACCTAACAGTAACTGGCGCGACACTGACGGGCGAGCAGGAAGAGGCGGCGGACGAGTTGCGCTTTGCGATGCGAGAGGGCGGCTTCAACGCGTTCTTGCTCGATGGGGTGACTGGGTCTGGTAAAACCGAGGTGTATTTTGAGGCAATCGCGGAAGCGTTGCGGGCAGACCCGAACGCTCAGATACTTGTTTTGCTGCCGGAAATCGCGCTGACGCAGGCCATTTTGGGGCGGTTTGAGACGCGTTTTGCAGCTGAGCCTGCACCTTGGCATTCGGGGCTCTCGGAAAAGGAGCGACGCCGGACATGGCGAGAGGCAGCGAACGGCGGCGCGCGAATTGTAATCGGCGCGCGGTCGGCATTGTTTCTACCCTATCAGAATCTAAAGCTCATTATTGTGGATGAGGAGCATGACGGTTCCTATAAGCAAGAAGAGGGTGTGACCTATCATGCACGCGACTTGGCGGTGATGCGCGCAAAGCTCGAAGCAGCTTGTATTGTGCTGGCTAGTGCGACGCCCGCTTTGGAAACAGTCGTGAATGCTGAGATGGGGCGTTATCATCAGCTCAAGCTCTCTGCTCGGCCCGGAGCGAGCCGGTTGCCGGATGTGAGTTTGGTTGATTTGCGGTCCGCGCCACCCGAGAAAAATCACTGGCTGTCACCTTATTTGACCCAAGCGCTTCAACAAACATTGGAGGCTGGCGAACAGTCGCTTTTGTTCTTGAACCGCCGCGGATATGCACCGTTGGTGATTTGTAAGTCTTGTGGTGAACGGCTGAAGACGCCGGGAACTGAAAACTGGTTGACCGAGCACCGTTATAGCGGACGACTGGTCTGTCATGTGACGGGGTATTCGATTCCGAAGCCGACAGCGTGCCCGCATTGTAAGGCGGCTGATAGCTTGATGGGCGTGGGTCCCGGCGTGGAGCGGGTGGCTGAAGAAGTACGCCTTCTGATGCCGAGCGCGCGTATTGAGATATTCTCAAGTGACACGGCCCAAGGCGGCGACGCGACGCGGGGAATTGTCGAGCGGATGGAGGTTGGCGAAATTGATGTGCTGATCGGAACACAAATTGTTGCAAAGGGGCATAACTTCCCGAACCTGACGCTGGTTGGCGTGGTCGACGCTGATTCAGGAATGAAGGGTGGTGATTTGCGCGCGGGCGAGCGGACCTACCAACTACTGTCGCAGGTGGCGGGGCGTGCTGGGCGGGCAGAAAGACCGGGACGTGCGCTGGTGCAGACGTATGCGCCGGACAATCCGGCGATGCTGGCGCTTGCAGATGGTGACCGAGACGGCTTCTTGCAGATTGAGCGTGATGTGCGGGCGGATTTGGGTTTACCACCGTTTGGGAGGTTGGCGGCGATGATCCTTTCGGCGCCATCTGCTGAGGAGGTCGAAGTCGCGGCGCGAGAGATTGCAAGCGCTGCCCCGAATGGGGAGGGAATTGAGCTGTTTGGGCCAGCACCTGCGCCGATTACCGTGCTGCGGGGGCGTCATCGACGGCGGTTCCTTATTAAGGCGCCTCGGACAGTTGATTTGTCTGCGTACATGGCAGCGTGGACGTCACGTCTAAAATTGCCAGCGAGTGTTCGCCTGTCCATCGATATTGATCCATATTCCTTTTTGTAGCGGTGATTTTGTGTTTACTCAGCAAATTCGTAGCTTATACCTTTGGTTGATTGCTTGCATTCGTTGGGGGACGCATGCGGAGGGGAGTCTGAAATTCGCAAGTTTGTCGTTACTTTAAGTGGCCTTGCGAGCTGGGAAATTGTGAGGTTCCAAGAGAGATTCCCTTTTGGGTCTTTGCTGCGGGTTGGACGTAGAGTGAGATCCTCGTGCGCCAATGGTAACTGATAGACCGCGCTTGTTTCTGATGAAATATCGCGAAGCAATGTCGATTCCTTTTTTGACGGGCTTGTTTAAGTGACTGCTTGAAAATGCGGTTTTTCGGGGGAATAAAGCGATTGTCTATTCTTGCGAGAGCCGGGCAAATTGCCTAGTAAACACTGGCGAACCCGTTGGGGGTAGCGGTTGTGCCGCGCACGCATGCCATTTCGCCGCACAGATGGACGGTGTCGTGATGTTGTCATGCCGAAATTCTGGTGCTAAGCGGCGCACAGTTCTTAGAGCAAGCACTGTAATAGGTGGATGTTCATATTTTCATTCCGAAGCGATTTTGTTTCGACTAGACAACGGACTTTGACCTTGGCCGCATCAAGAGTGAAACAAGCAAGTGAAGCAGCGCAGCGTTATGCCAGCGCGCTATTCACACTTGCGCAAGAAAAAGGCGAGCTAGAGGGCGTTCACAAAGCGCTCGCTGCGTTTGTCGCAATCGCAAATGGGTCGGAAGACCTTAGCCGCGTTATGAACTCACCAGCCGTATCGCGTGCTGATAAGGGCGCAGCATTGGCCGAGATTGCGAAAAAGGCGGGCATTCACCCGCTCGTGCAGAATTTCATCGGCACGATGGCGCTCAATGGACGGGCTCACGATATTATCGGCGCGCAAAGCGCCTTTGATGAACTGTTCGCGAAACAGCGCGGCGTAAAACGCGCAGTTGTCCGCACAGCTTCTGATTTGAACGATGCTGAGCGTGCTCGCATCGAAAAAATTCTCGCCAAAGCCGTAGGCGGCGAGGTTGAACTCACCAGCGAAGTAGATCCTTCGCTGATCGGCGGTATTCAGTTGCGCATCGGGTCACAGCTCGTTGATGCAAGTATTGCCGCTAAACTTGATCGCATGAACACCGCCATGAAGGGAGCATAGTCAGCTCGATGGATATCAGCGCAGCAGAAATTTCCGGCATTCTTAAGTCGCAAATTGAAAATTTCGGTACAGATGCCGTTGTCTCAGACGTCGGCCAAGTTCTTTCCGTAGGTGATGGTATCGCCCGCGTGCACGGCCTAGACAGTGTTCAGGCTGGTGAACTTGTCGAATTTAACGGCGGAGTGAAGGGCATGGCCCTGAACCTCGAGAAAGATAATGTTGGTATCGTTATCTTTGGTAGCGACAGCACGATTAAAGAAGGCGACACAGTTAAGCGCCTTGATGAGATTGTTTCTGCCCCTGTTGGCAAAGGTCTTCTTGGTCGCGTGGTCGATCCACTCGGTGAGCCAATTGATGGCAAAGGCCCGTTGAAAGATGTTGCAGCGCGCGCACGTGTTGACGTGAAAGCGCCGGGCATCATCCCGCGCCAAGGCGTTAGCGAGCCAATGATGACCGGTATCAAGGCGATTGACGCGATGATCCCAGTTGGTCGTGGCCAGCGCGAATTGGTTATTGGTGACCGCCAGACGGGTAAGACAGCTGTTTGTATCGATGCTATCTTGAACCAGAAGGCGACGAACGAAGCCGCCAAAGACGACAGCGAAAAGTTGTTCTGTGTTTACGTGGCGATCGGCCAAAAACGCTCAACAGTTGCGCAAGTTGTTAAAACACTCGAAGAGCGCGGCGCGTTGGAATACACTATCGTTGTTGCTGCGTCGGCTTCTGAGCCCGCACCGCTTCAGTACCTTGCGCCCTTTACTGGTTGCGCGATGGGCGAATGGTTCCGCGACAATGGTAAGCACGCACTCATCATCTATGATGATTTGTCTAAGCAAGCTGTTGCGTATCGCCAGATGTCACTCTTGCTACGTCGTCCTCCGGGCCGCGAAGCTTATCCCGGTGACGTGTTCTATCTTCACAGCCGCCTTCTTGAGCGTGCAGCGAAGATGGGTGATCCTGCGGGCGGTGGTTCATTGACCGCTCTGCCGATCATTGAAACACAGGCAAACGATGTGTCTGCGTACATTCCAACAAACGTGATTTCGATCACGGATGGTCAGATCTTCCTCGAAACAGACTTGTTCTATCAGGGTATTCGCCCAGCTGTGAACGTTGGTCTTTCAGTGTCACGTGTGGGCTCAGCGGCTCAAACTGGCGTGATGAAGAAAGTTGCCGGCTCGATGAAGGGTGAACTCGCCCAGTATCGTGAGATGGCTGCGTTTGCGAAATTTGGTTCAGACCTCGATGCGTCTACGCAACGTCTTCTCAACCGTGGTGCGCGTCTGACTGAGCTTCTCAAGCAGCCGCAATACTCTCCATTGCTTATGGAAGAGCAGGTTGTTGTGATCTACGCTGGTACGCGTGGGTATCTTGATGAAGTTGAGTTGCGTGACGTAACCCGTTACGAAAAAGAGCTGCTTGTGCACTTGCGTGGCGAGAAGAAAGACCTTCTCAAAACCATTCGCGAGAAGAAGAAACTCACTGACGAGATCGATGCCGAGATTAAATCGACGCTCGAAGCATTCACGTCAAAATTCGCCTAAATCATCGCGCTTTTGCGTGAGCCACTTAAGACAGAAGGCCTGACATGCCCAGCTTGAAGGACCTTAAAACCCGGATCGGAAGCGTGAAATCCACGCAGAAGATTACCAAGGCGATGCAAATGGTTGCCGCCGCGAAACTGAAGCGTGCTCAAGAAGCCGCGACAGCTTCACGGCCGTATGCCAGCCGGCTCGCTGCGGTACTTGCAAATCTTGCGTCTTCGATCGGTGATGGCGCGGCAGGACCTCGGCTTTTGTCGGGTTCCGGCGAAGACAAGGTGCATCTGTTGGTTGTTATGACCGCAGAACGTGGCTTGGCTGGCGGTTTCAACTCTTACATTGTGAAACTGGCCAAACAAACGATTGGCGAGCTTCGCGCCGAAGGCAAGACTGTCAAGATTTTGACAGTCGGCAAAAAGGGCCGTGAGCAACTGGCGCGTGAGTATGGTGACATGTTCATCGATCATGTCGATCTGTCTGGTGTTAAGAGCGGCGATTATACCGAGTCTGCTATCGCACTCGGCAAGCGCCTGACCCGTGACTTCGGCGCTGACGAATTTGACGTGGCAACACTGATCTATTCGCAGTTCAAAAACGTTCTTAGTCAGGTGCCGACGGCGCAACAGCTTATTCCAGCCAAAGCGCCAGAAACAGCTGATACGGTTGATTTGAAGGGCGCGCTTTATGCTTATGAGCCGTCTGAAGAAGAAATCCTGACAACATTGCTACCGCGCTACATCAACACACAGATTCTGTCTGCGATGTTGGAGGGCGCCGCCGGTGAGCACGCTAGTCGCATGACCGCTATGGACAATGCGACACGCAACGCCGGTGAGATGATTGATAGTCTGTCGCTCAAATATAACCGAGCGCGCCAGGCACAGATCACCAAAGAACTTATCGAAATTATTTCCGGCGCGGAGGCTCTATAGAGACACCGCAATGATAGCCGCACAGTTTGTAACACCAGTTAAAAGACACCCGCTCCAAAGGAGACGACCCGCATGAGCAACGCAAAAGCAACTGGCCGCATTTCGCAGGTCATCGGCGCCGTTGTCGACGTAGAGTTCGACGGCGAACTTCCGTCAATTCTCAACGCAATTGAAACAACGAACAATGGCAACCGTCTCGTATTGGAGGTTGCTCAGCACCTCGGCGAGAACACGGTTCGAACGATTGCTATGGACTCCACTGAGGGTCTGGTTCGTGGAACCCCAGTGAGCGACACAGGTCGCCCGATCTACGTGCCTGTTGGCCCGGCGACACTAGGCCGGATCATGAACGTGATTGGTGAGCCAATTGATGAGCGTGGGCCTATCGGCTCTGACATGCTCCGCTCAATTCACGCTGATGCGCCTCCATTCGTGGACCAGTCTACTGAATCAGAAGTACTTGTCACAGGTATCAAAGTTGTTGACCTGCTCTGCCCATACGCGAAGGGCGGTAAGATTGGTCTATTCGGTGGTGCCGGTGTTGGTAAAACCGTTTTGATCATGGAATTGATCAACAACATCGCGAAACTCTTCGGTGGGTACTCAGTGTTCGCTGGCGTGGGTGAGCGTACACGTGAGGGTAACGATCTCTATCACGAGATGATCGAATCCAAGGTTATCAATCTTGATGGCGAAAGCCGCGCGACACTCGTCTATGGTCAGATGAATGAACCTCCAGGGGCACGTGCACGTATCGCTCTGACAGGCCTAGCTCAAGCTGAGTATTTCCGCGACGAAGAAGGCAAAGACGTTCTGTTCTTCGTGGACAACATCTTCCGTTTCACGCAAGCCGGTTCAGAAGTGTCAGCGCTTCTTGGTCGTATCCCATCTGCTGTGGGTTATCAGCCAACACTGGCGACCGACATGGGTGCGCTTCAAGAGCGTATTACGTCAACGCACAAAGGTTCGATTACGTCTATTCAGGCTGTTTACGTGCCTGCGGATGACTTGACCGACCCAGCGCCTGCGACATCGTTTGCCCACTTGGACGCGACAACGACGCTTAACCGCTCAATCGCGGAAAAAGGCATCTATCCTGCTGTGGATCCACTTGATTCCACCAGTCGTATCCTTGACCCGCTGATCGTTGGTGAGGAGCATTACCTCGTTGCTCGTGGCGTTCAGGAAATCCTCCAGCGCTACAAAGAACTGCAAGACATCATTGCTATTCTTGGCATGGACGAGCTGTCTGAAGAAGATAAATTGGCTGTTGCACGTGCGCGTAAAGTTGAGCGCTTCTTGTCGCAACCGTTTGATGTTGCTGAGATCTTTACTGGTTCACCAGGTGTTCAGGTTAAACTTGAAGACACGATTTCCGGCTTTAAAGGTCTGATCGCTGGTGAGTTCGATCACTTGCCAGAGCAAGCCTTCTATATGGTTGGCAATATTGACGAAGCCAAAGAAAAAGCGGCGAAAATTCTCGAAGACGCTTAAGATCATTATCTCCATCCCGCGCGTTGTGTGGGGTGGAGCTAACACTTTCTCCCAAGGACCACTCTCATGGCCGACAAGCTTCATTTCTCCCTCGTATCTCCCGCCCGGGAACTTTTCTCCGGAGATGTGGACCACGTGATTGCGCCGGGTTCTGAAGGCGAGTTTGGTGTTCTGCCAAATCACGCGCCGTTTATGACAACGTTGAAGAACGGTGTTGTGCGCGTGCTTGATGGCAGTGAAACATCGCAGCGTATTTTTGTGCGTGGCGGCTTTGCTGACGTGACGCCTGATGGCCTGACGATTTTGGCAGAAGAAGCCCGTATTCTGGCTGATGTTAAAGTTGAAGACGTTCAAGCCGAAATCGACGCAACTTTGCTTAAAATTCAAGCGCTAGACAAAGACGATACTCAGCGCAGTGTCCTGCAAGAGCACTTTGATTATCTCGAAAGCTTGAAGGCTGCGCTAATCAACTAGGCGGTTGATAATATTAGACTTTGACTGGGGCGCTTGATTAGGCGCCCTTTTTTATGCGTGAATTGTTTGCCTAGGTTCAAAATCGTCGCCTAAGGTGAGGGTGTAGGAAACAGGAGGCGATAGTGATGCCAAAGGAATGTCAGACAGGTGGGTGTCATTGCGGGGCGGTGAGGTATGAGATCACTGGCGCACCGTTAATGGTCTACAATTGCCACTGCACGAATTGTCAAAAGATCAGTGCCAGCGCCTTTTGTATTGCGGTTACGATTATGCGAGAGGGCTTTTCCATTGTTGCTGGGCAGCCGAAACGGATTGAGTGGGCATCTGACGTTGGAACGCAGCGATATGGCTTGTTGTGTGGAGACTGCGGCACGCGGATTTGCCATGGCATGATACCGGATATGCCGGTGCTAAGCCTACGCGGAGGGACGCTGGACGATGCCTCGGCGCTCACCCCAGTTGCAGATATTTGGACGAACAGCGCTCAGAAATGGTTGGAATTTTCAGGATCACGCCTGAGCTATCCGAGACAGCCAGAGCAGTATGATGATATTCTGGCCGCCTATGCCAAGCTGCAGGCGGGCTAGTGTGTTCTCACATTTGGAATGTCTGAGAAGTTCGGATACTCTTTCAAGCTTTCGCGCATGATGCGCAGGCGGCGTTCATTGCCATCGATGCCGGGGCCATTGCAGACACCAAGAAGTTTGCGGGAGGCGTAGCCGGTGGCTGGTTGGAAGTCAGCCTCGCGTCCGTCGATGACGAGATCGCAATCGCAGTCTAAGCCTTCGGTTTCGAATACACGCGACCGGTCATCTTCGATCCAACGGCGCGATTGGATTAACATTTTGCAGCCGTCCGTTTCGTGAGGAAACATCACAGCGCGGTAGTCTACATCGTTGTAATTATAGCGAGTTGTGTAGGATTGACGCTCAACGGCTTCATCAGCTGTGGCGCCAAAGATTGCGCCTATCGTTAGTGCAATGGCGGCTATGAGAGCGAGTAATTTCTTGGTCATTCGTCAATCCTGTCAGCGTTAAAACGTGCAGCCATGTGTTTTGCAAAGCGCATGCCGGGATGTCTGTTTTGACGCATTGTTTGCGGAAGGTTCACTGGGGTATTTATGGGCATGATGATGTCTCGCTTGGGCATATTTAGGATTGCGATCCTGACGGTGATGTTGGCCTCCTTTGGCCTCCGGTCAGCTGTGCCTGAGGGTTATATGGTCAGCGCAGATGAGGCCGGCGACAGTCTGGTCATTGAGCTGTGTTCAGGAACCAAGACCAAATTTATTCGACTTAACTTGGCAACTGGCACGTCAGAGACAGTTGACCCAGACGCGCCAGACCATACGGATGACGAACAACAAGTGCTGAATACAATGCACTGTGCGGGTGCAATGAACGCGGATTTGGACATGTTGCATCCGGTGGATTGGCATATTTCTGAGACCTTTGCTCGGGCGCAAACTGTCGTGTTTGTGCGCCGTTTGGCGATCTCTATTTCTGCAGGGTTGCCAGCGCTTCCAGCGCGCGGACCGCCCGTAATACTCTGATTTTGGCGTAGTTTTTCTTTAAATCAGAATAAGCGGGCGCGTTGCGTGCCGCCGGAAATCTTATCATGAAACATATTTTACTCGCATCTGCGGGGCTGTCGCTTGTGTGCGCGCTGCCTCTGCAATCATTCGCTCAAAATCAAGAAGAGGCCGCGTTGCAAGACGTTGTGATCGTGTCAGGTCATCGCATCATCAACGATACAGAGGCGACGTTGCGCCCAGAAAGTCTCCCGCTAGATGGGCCGGACATTACTCGTTTAACCGCGCGTACGCCCGGCGCGGCGCGTATAGCGAACGGGCAATTGTCAGGGCAGATGGCGTATCGCGGTTTGACTGGTGAGCGCTTGAACCTTCGTGTTGACGGACAACGGTTTGCGTCTGCGGGGCCTAATTTGATGGACCCAATGTTCCACTTTGCCCCGGGCGCTTTGGTGCAGTCTGTTGTTATTGATCGCGGGATCAGCCCGGTCAGCGACGGGCCGGGCCTTGGAGGTGGCGCGAATGCTGTGTTCAAGAAAGTCGGGTTTTCAAACAGCGCAAATATGGCGCTGGGTTATGATTTGACGGCTGGCGCACGCAGCAATGACGAAAGCATGATGGTTGGCGGCATCATTGGCGCATCGAGTGACACGCTCCGGATCAACATTCTGGGCGCCGCCGAGTCTGGCGGAGACACGGCGTTTAAGGGCGGGGACATAGGTGGTTCAAGTTTTGAACGGAATGTGTTCGGCGTTTCCGTTGGCGCGCGCATGGGGGAGACCGAAATCGGGTTAGACCTACGCCGTCAGAACACGGGCGCGAGCGGTAACCCGTCTTTCCCGATGGATATTCGATATGTTGATGGGGATTTTGCGAAACTGTCCCTCGACACAGTGCTCGCTGGTTCAGATGTGTCTGCGTATGTCAGCTACGCCGATGTTGAGCATGCGATGAACAATTTCGACCAGCGGCCTGCGCCAATGGCGATGATGTTTAGAGAGAACACCGCAACGAGTGAAACGCGAGCGGCTGGAGTCTCACTGAAACGCGCGCTTGATAATGGTGTGTTGAACCTTGGTGTGGACGCTGATGAGCGCGAACATAATGCGCTGATTACGAACCCCAAAATAGCAGCGTTTTACGTTCATGCTTTACCGGATGTCGAGACAGAGCGGTTTGGGGCGTTTGCGGAATGGGTGGGTGATATCGGCCCGGTTCGGGGAGAGCTGGGCGCGCGAGTGGATTCCCATAAAGCCAAATCTGGCGATGCCGATCTAGCCGTGATGCTGCCAATGGGTGCTCAAATGGTCGCGAGGGCGTTTAACGGCGCTGACCATGCGTGGGACGACACGACCTATGACTTGGCGATGCGGATGTGGACTCAGCCGCGCAATGGGTTGAGTTGGCGGGGAACGCTCGCGCGCAAATCGCATGTCGCTAACCCGCTGCAACGGTTTGCTTGGCTGCCTTTGCAAGCGAGCGGTGGCTTAGCAGATGGCAACACCTATGTCGGTGATGTTGATCTGGACCCGGAAGTTGCGCTGATCGCAGAGGCCGGTTTCGACTATGTCACGAAGGCCGCCTATATGCGCCCAACGATATATGTGCGGCAGGTAGATGATTACATTCAAGGCGTTCCATTCGATGACACGCCGAATGTTGTTAACACGCCGTGGGAAATGGTGTCGGCGATGAATGGCGGCGACAGTTTACTTCAGTTCGCTAACGTAGATGCGCGTTTGTATGGAGCTGATTTGGATGCAGGGTGGGACTTTGCAGGCCCTGTTCGTATTGATGGCGTTCTCAGCTATGTTGAGGGGAGCCGCCGAGACATTGATGACGCGTTGTATCGAATCTCGCCACTGCGCGGCCAGGCGACGGCGACGTGGGAGGCTGACAATTGGTCTGCTGCGTTTGAAGTTGCGGGGGTTTCAAAACAGAGCCGTGTGTCGGTAACGAACAATGAGCAGAAGACGCCCGGTTATGTGACGCTTAATCTGTATGGGAATTGGTCAGTGACAGAGGCAGTTAGTCTATCGCTTGGCGTTGAGA
The DNA here is from genome assembly GCA_033851975.1 of Hyphomonas sp. Lineage (GTDB taxonomy): Bacteria > Pseudomonadota > Alphaproteobacteria > Caulobacterales > Hyphomonadaceae > Hyphomonas. The sequence goes on from JAWSVJ010000002.1 coordinate 903,989, forward strand.
ACTTGCTCGACCATCAAACGCGAGACCATTTGGCTGGGTATAACCGCAATGCGGGGGCAGATGTTGCTGTGGGTGCGCGTGTGCCGGGCGCGGGCCGCGGTGCCTTCTTACGCGTGAACGTAAAGGGCTAAGTGAAAAGCGCCGCCCTTAGGATTGAGGGCGGCGCATTTTTTGATTTGAGTTAACCGAACACGGCAATCGTTTGCCGGCCAATCAAGACCGGTCGGCCAGCCTTGTTCCACATGACCATGCGTTGGCTGGAGTAACCTTCACTGGCAGTTTCAGCGATGTGGTGGGCTAGGAACCATCCGTCCTCGGTGGTGAAGTCTTCGGTGAGGAATTCCGCCATCCATGTCATCGAACTAATCCGCGCCGGTGCTGACAGCATACTCATTGCAGCTGGGGGCGGGGCGTCCGCGATTGAGAGGACTGTTGCTGGGTCGATATCCGCGCCATTGTCAATGTGGCGTAGCCATAAAACGATATCACCTTCGTCAGCGCCAGAGAGGGGTCGTTCGCCCGCCGCAAGTCGCATATTGAAATTGCGAGTGAAGGCTGGACGCATCGGGCTGTCGCCGAAATAGCTGTTGGTGTCTTCTGGCGACGTGACTTTAGGGGCAGGCAATTGCTGATGGCTGAGCACAGATTCCCGAGCGGTGCCGAAGGTGAAGATTGCCTCTGCGGCGACACCAGACTCGCCCGTCATGCGGACACTGATGAAAGCGGTATTCTTACCTTCACGTAGCAAGGTGGGCGTACAGACAACCGGGCCAGCGACGGGGCCAACAAAAGCAATTTGCGCGGACCTAACGGGGCGACCACCTGCAAGAGGTGTTGCAGCCTTGAGGCAGAGCGCAGCGGTTAGCCCGCCATAAGTAGTGCGTCCTTGCATCCAGTCTTCGGTGACGTTGGCCGTCATATCACCCGAAGGGGCAAATTTTAGGCCTGCGATGAGGTCGTTATAGGTCAAAGCATTTGTCCTTGAACAAAAGTGGCCCCCGCAAACTAAGTGAGCAGGGGCGCATCTTCAGGATAGATTTTGGCGGAGACAGGCTTAGTGCTGGCTCTCTGGCGTGGAGATGCGCAGGCCGTCCAACTCATCTGTTACTGTGATTTGGCAGGATAGACGTGAGTTGGCCTCAACGTTTTCAGCAAAGTCTAGCATAGACTTTTCCATCTCTTCTTGCTCGCCGACTTTATCCATGAAGGCCGTATCCACATAAACGTGGCAGGTTGCGCAAGCGCATGCGCCGCCGCAGTCAGCGTCGATGCCCGGGATAGAGTTCTTGATCGCCGCTTCCATAACGGACTCGCCGTTTGATGCTTCGATTTCGCGTTCTGTGCCGTCACTATCTACAAAGATAAGTTTTGCCATAGTCGTTATTCTCCTAGTTCGCGGCCAATGCGGTCGCTGCAATCTCTTTCATGCTGATCTTTGTATCGGCAAGCACGTCTGGAGCAACCTTTGCACCGGACATGATGAGTTTTTTGGATACCAGAAATTCTGGCGGGCTGTTGACTGCATCTACCGCGATAAGGGTTCCATTTCGCAAATAGAAAACAGCAAATTTTCGGTCGTCGGGATTTCCGCGAACGACGAAAGTGTCATAATCAGTGCTGAGGCCGGCGATCTGTAGCTTTAGGTCATACTGATCTGACCAGAACCACGGGCAATCTTCATTCGGGCGCGGCTTGTCGAGGATGGCGGCGGCGGCCAGCTTGCCTTGCTCGATGGCGTTATGGACGCTTTCGAGACGGCCAGAGCGGCCATAATGGACCAGCGGGCGCACGGCGCAGTCACCAGCGGCAAAGATGCGCGGATCTGATGTGCGGGCGTCGCGGTCGACGTTGATGCCATTGTTACAGGTGATGCCCGCCGCTTCAGCGATTTCACTGTTTGGAAGAATGCCAATGCCGACGAGGACGATGTCTGCCTCAAGCTCTGTGCCGTCTGCGAGCACAGCACCCGTGACGGCGCCGTCCTTACCTACAAGCTTCTGTAGGCGCGCGCCTGTGAGGATTTTGGCGCCTTGAGTGGAGTGTTCTTTGTTAAAGAACTCACTCATGGTTGGGCTCGTCACCCGTTCAAGGATGCGATCAGCCATTTCGAGGACCGTAACCTCTAAGCCCATCTGGCGGGCGACAGCGGCTGCCTCCAGCCCGATATAACCAGCGCCGACGATGACGAGTTTGCGGCCAGCGACCATATTGGGTCGGATTTGATCAACGTCATCAATGCCCCGAAGACTGAAAACTTGTTTTAAATCAGCACCTTCAATCGGCAGGTCGCGTGGGCGTGAGCCTGTTGCGATAACCAGAGCATCATAGCTGTAAGCGTCACCATTCTGCGTTTTTACGGTGCGTTCAGCCCGGTCAATACTCGCAACGTTTGTCGAGAGGACGACTTCGACTTTTTGTTCATCATACCAAGTCTGCGCGCGAAAAAAGAGGCGTTCTTTTGCGAAATCACCCTTCATATACGCTTTGGAGAGAGGAGGGCGTTGATAGGGAAGGTTTGATTCTTCACCAATTAATACGAGCTCGCCTTCATATCCGCCCTGTCTGAGCGACTGAATAACCTGCGCGCCTGCTTGGCCGGCGCCGACAATTACGATGCGATTTGTGTCTTCTACTGTCAAAACAGATTCCCTCTACGCCTATCAATTATGACGCCTGCGTCACGATTACAATATCTTCTCAGTAATTTTGGTTTTTCAGGCTGTTATGCCGCTGTCAACGGGTGTCGCCAAGGCCAGATGATGAATTCATGGCATCGCCGGGATGGGGGCACTATAGTCACGCGCATGAGTCGTGAAATTACATTGGCGTCTGAAACAGAGACGCGAGCCCTTGGTGCCAAGTTAGCGCGGAGTTTGAAACCCGGAGATGTGGTCGCGCTATATGGTGGGCTAGGCGCTGGTAAAACGAGTTTAGCGCGTGGATTAGTGCAGGCACTGTTAGGCGCGGAAACGGAGGTGCCCAGCCCGACATATACGCTGGTGCAGGTGTATGAGACTGAACCCTATTTGCTATGGCATTTCGATCTGTATCGCTTGGAAACGCCTGATAATGTGTTCGAGCTTGGCTGGGATGAAACGCAGGATGGCGTGGCGCTTATTGAATGGCCCGACAAAGCGGGCGCGCATTTGCCCGCGTCTCGATTGGATATCGTCCTCGAAACTGATGGAAACGGTCGGATTGCACGACTGGAACCTCACGGCGAATACTGGCAAAGCAAATTAAATGACATTTGACCCGACCCTGCGCTTAGACGCGATGGAAGACTTTCTTGCGGCGCATGGCCTTGAAAGTGCGCAGCGCATTGCATTGGGTGTCGATGCCTCTACGCGGCGGTATTTCCGTTTGACGTTAGACGGTGGCGAGACACGGCTGCTAATGGATGCGCCGCCTGTGGAGCCCCCGATTTGCTTGCCCGGCGATGACGCAGCAACGCGCGAGGCCAAGGGGTGGAACGCGCTAACGCGACTTGCCGCGTCTCGCGTGGATGCGTTTGTGTTGGTGGCGAAACATTTGCGTGGGCTCGGAGTGTTGGCTCCAATCATATACGCACACGACAGCGAGGCTGGGTTTGCTTTACTTGAGGACTTTGGAACCAATCGGGAGTTCGCGCGACTGATCGAAACAGGGCGGGCTGACGAGGTGTTGCTCTATACTGGTGCAGCTGAATTGCTAGCAGGTCTGCATGGGCACCCGATTCCTGAAATCATCGAGCATGGGAAAGAGAAATGGCAGATTTTGCCATTTGATCGGATCGCTCTTCAATCAAATGCCGACCTGTATGCTGATTGGCTGCCCGTTGAGATGGGCGGTGAGGCGCTCTCTGGGGAGATGCGAGCGCGATGGCGCGCAGAACGTGACGCACTGATTGATATGGCAGAGGCGTTTCCACGTACTCTTACGCTTCGGGACTTTCATGCGGAGAATTTATTGTGGTTGGATGACAGTCGTCAGAAAATTGGCGTGCTCGATTTTCAAGATGCAGTTGTAGGGTGGGACGCATGGGATATTGCGATGTTGACCCAAGATGCCCGGCGCGAAGTTTCACCCGAAGCATCGGAGGCTGTGATCTCTCGATATTTGGAAATGACTGGCAAGGCGCGCGAGTCCTTTAAAGAGCGACTTGCAGTGATCGGAGCGCTCAATGCGCTGCGCATTGCAGGTGTGTTTTCTCGACTTCAGCACCGCGATGGCAAGCCGCGCTATGGCGACTTTCAGGCGCGGCAGCTGCAGATATTGGCGAAGAATTTGGAGCATCCATCACTGGCCGGAATGCGGGCCTTTGTGGCGGAAGCAACGCCGTTTGTATTTGAAGGATTACCACGCAGATGATTTCAGTTCCTCACACAGCGGTCGTGCTCGCGGCAGGGTTGGGTACGCGCATGCGTCCGCTGACGGATGATCTCCCGAAGCCGTTGGTTGAGGTGCGGGGTAAGCCGCTCGTGGATTATACTTTGGATGCGTTGGTCGCGGCGGGCGTGAAGCGAGCGATTGTGAATGTGCATTATCTGGCTGATTTGGTTGAGGCGCATTTAGGCAACCGGTCAGATATTGAGATCGTGATCTCAGACGAGCGTGGAGAAGTATTGGAGACCGGCGGCGCGATTGCCAAAGTGCGTGCCGAATTGGGCGATGATCCAGTTTTAGTATGCAACACCGATGCTTTCTGGGGGGAGGATACCGGCGAGCCGATTGAGGGATTGGCGACGCGGTTTGACCCTAAGAAGATGGATGTGCTGCTGATGCTAAGCGATACGCAGCGTTGCTTAGGATATCACGGTGCGGGTGATTTAACTTTGGCCGAGGATGGCAAGGTTTTGATGCGCGGTGAGGCGCCGACGGCGCCATGGGCATTTAGCGGTGTACGAATTATCAAGCCGCAACTGTATGATGATGCAGTGGTGAGAAAATTTTCAGCGAAAGAAGTTTGGCGACCTTTGTTTGAGTCGGGACGCATATATGGGCAAGCGTTAGATGATTTCTGGTTGCACGTAGGTGACCCCGATGCAGTGAAAGACGCTGAGACGTGGTTGAAGTGCCATGGTCGATAAAAAGGTGATTATTGAACCGGGCGCGCAAAAGCTGTGGTCTATTCCATCTGGCGTGGATTTTCTGAAGACGTTAGCTGAGAGGCTGGCAAAGGATTTGGACCTTGCGTCGAAGAATGACGCGCTTGCTGATGCGATCATCTATGTGCCCAATCGGCGATCAGCCACCGCGCTGCAGAAGGCCTTGTATGAGGCATCTGGAGCGAAAGTGTTGTTGCCGCCAGATATTCGTCCGCTTGGGGATTTGAGCGGGGCAGAGGCACCGCCTTCGGCAGAGTCTGCGCTTGCCGGGCGCCCAGAAACGATGGAGCCCGCTGAGCGGTTGGGCAGGCTTGGTCGGTTGGTCACACAATTCTACCAGATGGCCTACAAGACCAACTTGCCACCGAGCTCCGCCCTCGCAGCGGCGACGGAGCTGAGCGCGCTGCTTGAGCAGGCCGCGTTGAGCGAAGAGGTGGATTGGGGGCAATTGGGGTCGATTGTCGAGTCCGCTGAGCTTGCTGCCCATTGGGGCAATTCGGTCGAGTTTCTAAAAATCATCGCTGAAGATTGGCCAAGGCAACTGGCTGAGTCTGGCAAGGTCGATCCGCTAATCCAGCGTTTGGTCGCCGCCAATGCTATGGCCGAGGAGTGGAAGCGTAACCCGCCAGATGCGCCAGTTATCATTGCCGGGTCTACGGGTGCTACACCAGCGGGTAAAGTGCTAATGCGCGCCGTGCTGGATTTGCCCAAGGGGATGATCGTCTTTCCCGGCTTGGACCAATCGGCTGATGACGAAAGCTGGGCCGCGATCCGCGAGTCTGTCGCGCATCCGCAAAACACCTTCATTGATACGCTTGATGCATTGGAGATTAATCCAGCAGACGTTGCGACGTGGCCGGGCATTGAAAGCAATATCGAAGGCGAGTCGAGGCGGCGGATTATTCACGAGGCGCTGGCCCCGGCAGAGCAGACAGCGGACTGGCGGGAAACACTGACTAGAATTGCATCTGATAGTGATCTTGATACGGCAGAGTTTACTCGGCATGGGTTGAGTGGGCTAACCGTATTGCAGGCTTCCGATGAAGCAGCAGAAGCGCAGTCGGCCGCGTTGTTGATGCGTGAAGCTCTAGAAGACAAGCGTAGCGCCATTTTTGTGACGCCAGACGCTGGTTTGGCACGGCGTGTGTCGGCGCTATTGAGGCGATGGGACATTGATGTGCCTCCATCGGCTGGACAGCCACTGGGGCGAACGCCTGCGGGGAGTTTGATAGGGCTATGCGCGGCGTGGGCTGTCGACCCCGGTGATCCGGTATTGATCGCGGCAGTGATGCGCCATCCCTTCGTGACACCTCTGGAGGGGTTAGCGACGCTAGAAAAGCATTTTCTACGTGGGCCGAGACGTTGGGGTGGTCTGAGCGAGCTTTATGAGAGCGTAAAGACCCGGCATGAGATTGAGCCATATCATAAGTTTGATGGTAGCGAGCAAGACATAGCGGCTCGGGTGGTCGAAACACTGATCGCGTATTTTGATGAGGCCAGTTCTGACCTTTCGGTATTGGATGTTGTCGATGGGCGTGAGGGGGCGGAACGGATCGCTGCGCTTGCGGGTGTGGTCTCCAACTCGCCACTGCCATGGGCCGGTGAAGATGGGCGAGGGGCGTCCCAGTTGCTCGAATTTGTTGGCGAGCTTTCTCAGTGGTTAGGCGAGATGGCACCTGCGTCGCTCGCCGACCTCATGAATACCCAAAGCGCGCAAATGACGGTAAGCGCGGGGATGGATGAGCACCCGTTACTCTCCATTCAAGGGCCACTAGAAGCACGACTATTGTCTGCGGACCGAATTATCCTATCAGGGCTGAATGAGGATGTGTGGCCAAACAGGGCGGGGGCGGATGCGTTCTTGCCGCGTCACTTTAGGGCCAAGATTGGGCTGAATGATCCTGAAGACCGTATGGGGCTGTCGGCGCATGACTTTGCTCAACTTGCCTGCGCGCCAGAAGTGTGGGCGCTGTATTCGGCGCGGCGTGATGATGCGCCCGCTGTGGCGTCTCGTTGGATTTGGAGATTGCAGACGCTGGTGCGAGGCGCGCTGACTGAGGACGAAGCAGCAGAGATGCTCGGCCCGCAAGGCGCTAGCCCGCTTGAGTGGTCGCGTATTATTCAACGCCAGGGCATCGGCGATTTACCTGATGATTTTTCTGCTGAACCAAGACCTACGAAGGCGCCTGACGGGTGGCCAAACAGGCTGTCGGTGACGCGGGTCGACCGCCTACAGAGGGACCCGTATTCGATGTGGGGCGAGAATGTGCTCGGCTTGTCACCGCTGGATGCGATGAATACACCGCTGGGGCCTGCGCAACGCGGCACGGCGATCCACAAAGCGCTTGAGGATTTAGAAAAAGAGGGCGCCCCCAAAACGGCTGAGCATTTGTTGGAAATTTTGGAGCATGAGTTGGCGCGTGTGGGTGAACAGCCTGCGGACATTGCCTCCAAACGCGCGGTGTGGCGGCGCACATGTGAATGGTATATCGGGTGGCGAAGTGAGCGTGTAACAGGCGGCGGAAAGTCAAAGCTCGAGGTTTCTGGAAAGCTGGAACGTGTCATTGCTGGCGAGACCTTTACATTATCTGCCAATGCGGACCGGGTGGAGCGTGATGCGACTGGGGCTATTACCATTGTTGACTTCAAAACGGGTAGCCCGCCAACGGACGCTGCGATCGCCACGGGCCTAGAACAGCAAATGCCGTTGCAAGCGCTGATTGCCCGGGAGGGTGGCTATAAGGGCGTTGACGCAGCGCAGGTTGCGGCAATGGAGTATGTGGCGTTTCGTGCAAAGCCGGAGTCGCGGATTGTGGGCGAAGGCAAAAAGTCGCCATTGGGAACGCCGGATGAGATGGCCGATGAGGCGCTTGAGGGGTTGTTTAAATTGATCGCAGCCTATCGGGAACCCGGCGCGGTTTTCCTCTCTGCCCCGCGCGTGCAGTTCGTGAAATATGACAATGGGTTCAATCGTCTCGCGCGGCGGGATGAGTGGGCTGGCGATACAAATGATGGGGAGAATGGCGGTGACTGATATACAGTTTACGGATGTCCCTGATAATTTACACGCAGATTTTCTTAACGCGATTAGCGTGCAGGCCAAGGCGGCGCTGCCCGATGCGTCGGCGGCGATCTCTGCGAATGCGGGCAGTGGCAAAACCAAAGTGTTGATTGACCGGGTTGCGCGGTTGTTGCTGCAGCGTGAAGACGGTCGGCCCGGCGCGGCACCTGATAGCATCCTCTGCATTACATACACCAAGGCAGCGGCGAGTGAGATGTTGTCTCGTTTGTTTAAGACGCTAGGCGCTTGGTCGGTGATGGAGGATGATGAGTTGCGCGGGCGGTTGGCCGAGCTGGAAGGGCGACCGGCGCAATCTTACTCGGACGACAATTTGCGCATTGCCCGGGCACTGTTTGCGCAGGCGCTCGAGACGCCTGGCGGCCTTCGGATCGAAACGATCCACGCATTCTGCTCACGCGTGTTGAGGCGGTTTCCGCTTGAGGCTGGTGTGCTGCCCGGGTTTCGAGAAATTGAAGAAGACGAGGCCGATGATTTGTGGGCGGGGGCGGCTAATGCTGCAATTCTGAAGGCGGCTGAAGAGACGCCTGACCTGCTGGATATACTGGCCATAGAAGGCGGGCATGAGGGCGCGTTTGCTGGGCTCAAAAAACTGAGATATGCGAGTGAGCGGATTTTGTCGTTCGCTGAAGACCACAATAATGATTTGGATGAGATAGAGGCGGCAACGCGGCTTGCGCTGAATGCGCCGGAGCTTTCGCCCGAAGAACTGATCGCAAATGCAATGGGAGACGCGCTGCCCCGTGCTGAACTGGTCGCGGCGGTTCAAGTGATTTCAGAGAGTGATAAGGCGACCGATAAACGCACGTTTGAGCGTGTGGTCGCCGCGCTTGAGGCGAGTAACCCGTTGGAGGCTTGGGAGCATTACCGCACCGCGTTTTTCACTGCGAAAGGCCCATATAAATCTTTGCTCACCAAAGCCTTGTTGGGCGATCCGTTGGTTACGGCACTGTTTGCGACGGGCGACGAACCGGGACGTGAGGTCACGCGGGTATTGGAGCTGGACGAAGTGTTAGCCGTGGCGAACACCTATCAACGCACACGGGCTTTGTTGCGCGTGGGCTTGCCTGCATTGAGAGATTTCAAGCGCGCGAAGACACGTCGGGCCGCGCTCGACTTTGAAGATTTGATTGTGAAGACAAAGGACTTGCTGACGACGCCGGGCATGTCTGAGTGGGTGCTGTTTAAGCTCGATGGCGGGCTTAGCCATGTGCTGCTGGATGAGGCACAAGATACCAGCCCGATGCAGTGGGAGTTGATTAAGGCGCTGACGGAGGAGTTTCGCGCTGGTGATGGGCGAGAGCGTGCGCAGGACCCGCGCACCTTGTTCATTGTGGGCGATGAGAAACAGTCGATCTATTCTTTCCAAGGCGCTGACCCGAGTTTGATGCGTATCAACGCGAATGAGTTTGCCCAGCAAGGTGAACTCATTCAAGAAACGATGGGGATGTCTTTCCGTTCGTCACCTGAGGTTTTGAACTTTGTGGACGAGGTATGGAACGGGTCGCCGGAGATCGTGTTGCCGGGATCTGACGTACCGCCGCATGGGGCCGACACCGTAGTGCATACGGCGCGGCGGGCAGGACAGCCGGGATCGGTGGAGCTGTGGCCAGTAGATGCGAAACTAGAAGAGGACGAAGCCGACGCGTGGGACAGGCCGGTTAATGCACTGCGCTATTCGTCCCCCAAGGCACGACTGGCGAACAAGATTGCTCTGAACGTGAAAGAGATGATCGCGCGGGGCGATAGCGTTTGGCGTGAGCAAGCTGATCGGAGTTGGGCGCGTAGTGCGATGCGCGCCGAGGATGTGCTTATTCTGGTACGGTCTCGGACGGGCGGGTTTTTCGATGCGATGATTGGCGCGCTGAAGGCGCAGAATGTGCCCGTCGCGGGAGCTGACCGGTTGACTTTGAATGAGCATATTGGCGTGCAGGACTGTTTGAACCTGATGCGGTTTGTGTTGCTGCAAGATAGCGACCTTGTGCTGGCGGAGATTCTGCGCGGCCCGTTTTGTGGCCTAGTGGATGATGATGCATATCTCTACCCGCTGGCCGGCGAGCGCGGGCGTGGCGTTTCATTGTGGCAGCGCGTTCAAGAAAGCGATATCGCTGAAGTGCAGCCTGTCGCGGCGTTCTTGAATGAATTGCTGGAGCACAGGCATTTGCCGGCGTATGAGTTTCTGTCCCGCGTTTTGGATTGCCCGTGCGTTGTGGGTCGGACTGGCTGGGCCGCAATAAATGAGCGGCTGGGCCATCCGGCAAAAGACCCGATTGAGGCCTTGCTGGCCCGGGCTCTGTCTCATGATGCGGATAAGCCTGCGTCGTTGCAGTTGTTTGTCTCCGCGATGGATGTCGACGATGTCGCGATCAAGCGCGACCTTGCTGCGCCGGAAGGTGAAGTGCGGATTATGACGGTGCACGGCGCAAAGGGGCTTCAGGCGCCAGTCGTGATTTTGCCAGATACGACCGCGCCGCCAAAAGGAACGAGCGACACGCTGTTCACTGTGGACGATGTTCCCGTGTGGACGCCGCGCAAGGCCGATGATGTGCCGCAAACCGCCGCTGTGCGTGAATTGAACAATGGGCGCGCTGAAGAGGAGCATCGCCGCCTGCTTTATGTGGCACTGACACGCGCTCAGGACCGAGTGATTATCGCGGGCTCATGGCATGGACGATCAGGTGTTGGCGGCCGATCATGGTACGAGCTGTGTCGCGGCGCGATGGAACGGCTGGAGCCTGCTAGTTTCGACGAGAGCGATGATGGTGAACCCAAAATTGTTGTGCATGGGACGCTGCCTCCTGTTTTGTCTGAGGACGCCGAGCAAAACGTTGTACCGACCGTCTTGCCTGATTGGGTCTCTCGCCCACCGCCAGTGTTGGATAAAGGACGCTATTTTGCGGCGCCGTCCAGAATGCTGGGGCACAATGCGCCGATACTGGCACCGTTTGGTCCGCGTCGTGAGGCACGGTTGAAGCGTGGTCGGTTGATCCATGCGCTGTTGGAATATTTGCCAGAACTGCCCGAAACTGCCCGAGAACGCGCGGGCGATGCCTGGCTCCTGCGACAAGGCATTACGGAGGCGCCAGACCGCGTGGAAATGCTCGAGGCGGCAATGAGAGTGCTCACAGCGCCCGAGATTGCGCACGTGTTTGGGCCGGGAAGCCGGGCAGAGGCTGCAATCATCGGCACGTCACCGCATTTGCCGCCATCTGCTGTGGTCAATGGCCGGGTGGACCGGTTGATGGTTACCGAGACCCAAGTGCTGATTATCGACTTTAAGTCTGACCAACCCGCCGCAGAGCGTGTTGAGGACGTGGCCGACGCCTATATGGCGCAAATGGCTGCCTATTGGGCCGTGTTGAGCGAGGCGTGGCCCAATAAGGAGGTAACTGCAGCTTTATGCTGGACAGACAGCGCCAAGTTGATGGTATTGCCTCAGGATAATTTGTTAGAGGTTCTAAACAGTGCCGTGAGTGGTGTTTGAATTTCGAATAGGCTCTCTATCTAACTATCAAGATTAACGCAGAACGCAGGAGCTGAATATGGCCGCGATTGATGTAACTGACGACAATTTTGACGAGATCATTGGTGCCTCTGATGTGCCCGTGCTTGTTGACTTTTGGGCCGACTGGTGTGGCCCTTGTAAGCAAATGGCCCCGCATTTGGAGGCGGTATCAGACGAACTGTCTGGCACGCTGAAGGTTGCGAAGCTGAATGTGGGTGATCACCCGATGGTGCCGTCTAAATATGGTGTTCGTGGGATGCCAACTTTGATGGTTTTCAAGGACGGTAAAGTAGCCGGAACGCATTTGGGCGCCATGAATAAGCAGGCGATCCTCGATTTCGTTAAACAGAATTCCTAAAGGGTTTGGCGCTACCTTGCGCAGCGTCTTCTATTCTGACTAATCGCTTGCTGCAGATCCTGCCGGGGTCTGCGGCAAGTTTTTTGCAAGGCGTACTCTTTAAAAATTAGGTTACCTGCTAGGCTGGCGGAATGCGCGACTTGAAACCGAAGAATGAATTGAAGAGCGGCCTACGGGCGTCGCGCGGTGTGTTTATGCATCTGGGCGCGTTTAGTTTTTTCCTGAATTTGCTGGCTTTGACTGGTCCACTGTACATGTTGCAGGTTTATGACCGCGTGCTGATGTCACAATCAATTCCAACATTGGTTGCATTGACTGGGCTCGTGATCATTCTCTATGCGACCCAATTCGTGCTCGAATGGGTGCGTTCGAATCTGTTTGATGCCGCGTCGAGCCGGTTTGAGGAAGAGCTGGGTGATCGGGCCGTTGATGCTGCCATACAATCTAGCCTTTTGCGCCCCGGTAAGGGATCTGAGCGCCCTCTAAAGGATTTGCGGACCTTGCGGCGCTTTTTCGCTGGTCCAGCTATCAAGCTGGTGTTTGACGCGCCATGGGCACCGATATTCCTTGCTGTTCTATTCCTTCTGCACCCGTATTTTGGGTTGTGGGCGCTGTTTGGCGCTTTCGTGCTGATCGTTTTGGGGCTGGTGAACCAATCGGCTTCGTCACGTTTGATGCAAGAAACTGAGCAGATGGAACGGATTTCCAATATGCGCGCGATTGAGTTTGTGCAGAACGCTGAAGTTATTGACGCGATGGGAATGCGCGAACCTTTGCGTAAGCGTTGGCGTGAAGCATTTGACGGATCAGACAATGCGCTGGCTGGTTCTGGGCGTATTTTGTCGGGCTTTACGTCTGGCACCAAAGCTTTCCGCATGTTCCTTCAGTCGGCCATTCTTGGACTGGGCGCATATTTGGCTGTTCAGGGCGCATCTACGCCGGGCGCTATGATCGCCGCCTCGATCATTATGGGTCGGGCGATCGCGCCGATCGAGCAATTGGTTGGGCAATGGCGGTCTGTTGTGTCAGCCCGCGATGCATGGTCATCACTTTCAACATTCTTGAGCGAGACACCTGAGGCACCAGAAGCGATGGAATTGCCGCCGCTTCGAGGATTTGTTTCACTGGAAAATGTCTATGCGGCCCCTCCGGGGATGCAAAAAGCAGTATTGAAAAACATCTCATTCCAGTTGGAACCGGGCGATGTGCTCGGAATTTTAGGGCCTAGCGCGGCGGGTAAGTCTACGCTTGCGCGGGTTTTGACAGGGATATGGAAGCCGGCATCTGGTGATGTGCGTGTTGATGGCGCCGATATGGCGACATTCCCACGTCACGCATTGGGGCCGCAAATTGGATATTTGCCGCAACAGGCGGATCTGTTGTCAGGGACTATTCGTGAGAATATTAGCCGTTTTGCACCAGACGCTCCGCCCGAAGCCATTATTGAAGCTGCAAAGGCTGCTAACTGCCATGAGCTGATCCTGCGTCAGGCAGACGGTTATGATACTGAGATTGGGCATGGTGGGGCGTTTTTGTCGGCGGGACAAAGACAGCGTGTGGGCCTCGCGCGGGCGATTTATGGTAATCCAAATATTGTGATTTTGGACGAGCCGAACTCGAATCTAGATGCGCCGGGTGATCAGGCACTGCAGTTCGCGATCAATGGCCTGAAAGAGCGCAAGGCGACGACGCTGATAATCGCGCATCGGCCCAATGCGATTATGCATTGTAACAAATTGCTCGTACTGGATGAGGGGACGGTCAAATTGTTCGGCCCTCGCGATGAGGTGCTTGAGAAGGTTATGCCGGAATCATCCAAAGTTAGAAAAATTAGGTAGGGCGGCGAACAATGGTCAACATTAGTATGCCAGAAGCGCCAACCCGTGACTCGCGCAAAGCGTTTCGGCGCAATTTGTTTGTAGGGTGGTTCGCCATTTTCGCCGTGTTTGGCGGGCTGGTCGCATGGTCTGTATACGCGCCGTTTGAGGGGGCTGTTCTGACCCAAGGCCAGATTTCGGTTGAGTCCAATCAGCAGGCCATTCAGCATCTGGAGGGCGGTATTGTGCGCGAGATTTTTGTTCGTGAAGCTGACTATGTTGAACAGGGTGAAAAGCTCATTTCATTGGATGCTACAACAACGGCAGCTGGTCTTCAGGCATTGGAAGCGCGCCTGTTTGAGCTGCTCGGAACCGAGGCGCGACTATTGGCGGAGCGGGATAAGGTTTCCGGTCTAAGCATGAGAGAATCGTTTGCGGATATCGCCGAAACCCCCACAATGGTGGCAATCCTGTCCGCACAGAAATCATTGTTGAAGGCGCGTTCTGACTCTCGTCAAACGCAAACGCGTATACTGCGCCAGCGTGTTGAACAGTTGGAAACCCGGATTAACGGTATGACGCGGGAGATATCTGAAAAGGATGCCCAAATCGTACTGTTGAATGATGAGATTCAGCGCTTTGAGCAGCTGGTCGAGAAGGGGCTTGCACCGGAAGTGCGCGTTTTGGCGTTGCGCCGGGAGTTGTCTGAGATCCAAGGTATGCGGCAATCCCTGCTGTCAGATATTTCTGCGACACGTGTTCAGATCGGTGAAGCGCTGAGCGAGATTTCAAAATTATCGCAGACATTTCAAGAGAGTGTCCTGACTGAGTTGCGTGATGTGCAAACTCAAATTAGTGAGCTAACGGAGCAACGCACTGCGGCGGTGGATCGGAAAACCCGTCTTGATATTGTCGCACCGCGTTCTGGTATGGTGATCGGTGTACGCGCCCACACAATCGGTGGCATCGTAAACCCTTCAGAGCCGATTATGTATATCGTGCCGGAGGGTGATCCGCTGGTGGCTAAGGTGCGCGTGAACCCTGTCGATATCGATAAGATCAGTTCAGGGCAGGAAGCCGTCTTGCTTTTCACTGCGTTTAATCAGGATGAGACCCCGAAAGTGGTGGGCAGCGTGGCAAAGATTTCAGCGGATGCACTGGTTGACGAAGCGACCGGGCAGTCTTTCTATGAGGTAATTATTGAGATACCGGTAGATGCGCTTCCGTCAGAGAAGTTTACTTTAGTGCCGGGCATGCCGGTCGATGCATCACTACGCACAGAGAGTCGCTCTGTTCTGTCATATCTGATTAAGCCGCTTACTGATTCTATGGCGAGAACCTTTAGGGAATAGGCGCTTAGTTGCGCGGCCCTCTAAGGTCGTAATACAGTGAAAATTCGATTGGGAGTGCGCCGCGAATGTATTGCTGGACGAACTGGTTCTGGGCAGCGATTCTCGTGCGAGGCACATAGACAACATCGAAGCGACGCAGTGGTAGCCACTCAGCAAGGGTTGGGTCGGCAACGCCTGCTTGTAAGTCGAGAATGATGGAGCGTACTTCTCCCCCAGGCAGGCGCCTTAACACTACAACTTGTTTTGATCTGGCATCTCTTGTGAACCCGCCAGCCATTATCACGGCTTGAAGCGGATCAACCTGACCAGGGAGGTCAAACATTCCTTGAGAGATAACTTCACCACCAACGAATATTTTCTGTGAGGCGAACTCGACCGGGATGACATCTAGGTCTGGGTCTACAAGCTCCTCAGATAGGCCGAGGCTTAGCGCGGCAGCGACTTCGTCAGCCGTGTGTGCGATGGCAACGACCGGCGCGGAGAGCGGCATCTGGATAGTTCCATCCGGCGCGATCACCAATGTTCGCGACAATTCAGGGGCGGAGTGGACGACAACTTCTAGCTTATCGCCCGGGGCTAGCAAGTATGGGGAGTCATACCCGTCTGCGTGCTGCCAGCGCTCTGTGGGAAATTCTGCTGATGGCTTTTGCGGAGTGGAGCAGGAAGCGAGGGCAGCGACTGCCAGAAGAGGGATCAATAAGCGCATCATAGCTAATTCCAAGAGGAGTGTTGTAAACTGAATAGTTCTAACTCCACACTTCTCGTTAATGCTTAAGGAATTATCAAGTGCATGCAGTGATATGTATCACAAGATGATTCCAAATGGAGTGGCGCGAGTTAATGCCCAGCTATGATTACAGAGTAACGAACAATGACCGGCGCACTATGGCGCCTGGCATTTTGGTACGACCAAAATTGGGTGTCGGCGACATTATTGTTCAGCTTTGGCGCGCTAAATGGATCATGCTGGCGGTGTTTTTGCCACTTATGTTCCTAGGTGTCGCTGCAGCTCTGTTCGCGCCGGAGAAATTCGTTGCTCGGTCCAGTTTGCACGTGGCGTTGGGCGATGAGTACGTTTACCGCTCTTCAGTTGGTGAGATGGGTGATGGCCGGGCGGCTGTCGCGCCAGATATTGAGGCGATGACGCAATCTGAGCTGGAGCTAATCCGCAGCGCTGAAGTTGCTGAGCGCGCGATGACAACCTTTGAAGTAAATGCGTTATTTCCAAATATTACTAAAGCCTGTGAGTCGAAGCGCGAAAAATTGAGCGGGCAGGCCATCAAGTTAGAGCAGTTGGAATATGACTGCCACCAAACTGCGATTGATGCGGTGCGTAAAAACTTTGAAGCCGGCGCAGCACCAAAAACACAAATCATTGGAACATCGTTTGAGCATAAGGATGCGAGAGTATCTGCTGATATGTTGAATGCGATTGTGGCCAGCTACTTAGAATATCGCGCGGAAGTGTTTGGTACGGGGAATTCAAGTGGGTTTGCGGCACAGAGAGAGCAATTTGAGGCGCAACTGTTAGAAACCGAGGATGAATTGCGCGCTTTTCTGGGGGCGAACAATATTGGCGACTTTGTTGCCGAGCGCGCAACAGCGGTGGAACTGTATCAATCAGCAAGTGGTGAGTTACTGGCAACGGAATCAAAGCTGCGTCAGGTCGAGGGGCAACTGCGGGTGTTCCGTAAGCAGATTGAGACAATTGAACCGCAGCAGGACCTCTATGTGGAGGACTCCACGCGTCAGGCCTTGCTGACTTTGCAGTTGGAGCGGGAAGAAAAACTCACTCGCTTTCTCGAAGGATCGCGAACGATCCAGGAGTTGGACAAGCGAATTTCTAAAACGAAGACTTATCTTGAGTCGCAAGATGGCCCAGTTGGCACAGTGCGACGCGGACCAAATCCATTGTATCAGCAGATTGAATCATCTCTGAAAAACCTATCCGCTGAGGCAGCAGCTTTCAGAGGGCAGCGTCAGGAGTTGAAGCGTCAGATTGGGAATTTTGAATCACGTCAGCGCCGCTTGATGAATTTGGAACCAGAGTACAAGAATTTGTTGAGGCGCCGCGATTTGTTGGATCGCAATGTGCGCAGCTTTGCTGAGCGTGAAGTAGAATCGCGGGCGTACACTGAGCTAGTTCAGCAAAACGTCGACAATATTCGAGTGATTGAGCGGGCCACTGCACCGGTTAAGGGCGATAGTCTTAAGCTGCCAATACTGGCACTTAGTTTTCTGCTTGCTGCATTCTCTGCGTTGGTCGCTGGGCTTATTCGTACATTTACGCGCAATGGTTTCTCAACCGCGCACAGTGTTGAGCGGACGCTAAACTTGCCGGTTTTGGCAAGTGTTCGAAAAACAAGTTAGTCGGGCGGTAAGGTGATGTATTTAAACAAGTTCTACAATCGATCTGGTATTTGAGTGACCCATTATGCATGATTTAAGACCACAAATCGGTAATTTGTATCGTACCGCGGCTCGCCAGATGTCTCCGGATGGATGTCGGTCGATATTGTTTGTGTCTGCCCGTCGCGGGGAGGGCACAAGTAGCATGGCTACCTCTTTTGCGCTTATGGCGGCGGCGCGTGCAGCTCGCACCGCGTGGCTGGTGGACCTTGATCTGCGCAACAATTCCCTTTCTCGGGCGCTAGATGATGGGTTTGCTGAAGATGTGGGGCCGCTCGGTCGCGCATATGACGGGTCGCTGAATGTAGACCCTATCTATTCAGTTACTCAAGACGTTTCAGGGCGCGACGCTGGCGGTAAACTGTTAGTGGCGCAACAGGTTGAAGAGACACGTTTGTTGGTCACACGTTTTCGGAATGATCAGTTAAGAGACGAGCAGCAAGTGCGTATTGTCTCACAACCGACATGGTGGAACCGTCTTAAAGAGGCAACCGATTGGATTATTGTTGATGCTCCGGCATTCGAATCCTCCACGGCCGTCTTAACAGTTGCCGATCAAGTCGATGGCATTGTTCTGGTTGTAAATGCTGATACAACATCTGTGGAAGATGTCGCTGGGTTGCGTTTGGAATTAGAATCTTATGGCGGGAACGTCATTGGTGTTGCGATGAACCGAGCTGGGGCGGATGCACGGCTATTGGACAAAATTGGGTTGTAGTAGCGGATTTTATCGGAACGATAAAATTTCTATGCATCGGAGAGTGAATGAGTCTCAACGCTTCTTCTTTGGATCCGGTCACGGAAGACAAAACGTCGATCTATCGGATCATCGCGTTTGCTGACCGTGTTTTTATTGTGCTGGGCGTGTTGATGTTGCTTGGTGTTATCCGGTTTGTTCTGGCTGGGAACGCTCCGGCGGAAAACCCATTTAACCCGGGCGAAGGCAATCCGTTTGTACGAACATCTTGGTATCCACTTTATTTGTTGATTATGTTGGCTGTTGCGTTGCGTGCCCGTGTGTTCTTGCTTTCTTTTTGGCGATTGTTACCGATCTATATGTTGGTTGCGTTGACGATTGCGAGCGTTGCGTGGTCGATCGCTCCTGATATTTCTTCACGTCGTGTTGTGGCTGTACTGATGACAGTTGGGTTTGGATTGTATCTTGGGCTACGTGGTGACTGGCGGGAGACCTTGCAGTATGTTGGGTTAGGATGCGCCATCACCGCGGTAGCCAATGTCGTATTGGCGCTCGCGGTTCCAAGTGTTGGCGTCGATATCGTAGTCCATGAGGGCGCTTGGAAGGGCTTAACCGTTGAGAAAAATGCGTTGGGCGGAGATATGGCCCGCGCAGCACTGATCTTTATGGCGCTGGCGCATATCGACATAAAGCATAGGGTCGGGTGGCTGGTCGCGCTGGCATTTTCCGTCTTGTGCGTGATCGGCTCCACATCCACCACAGCGCTTCTTGGTATTATGATTCCGGGTTTGTTTTTCACGGTTTATATTGTGGGGACCAAGTCTGTTTTTGCCTCCTTGAGTATGGTGTATGCTTCCATAGTTGGGGTAGGCGTTCTGGTGTGCGCTATTGTGTTTTTCCCAGAGGTTGTCGCAGATCTTCTCGGTAAAGATGTGACGCTAACAGGACGCACCGATATCTGGGGTCTAGTGGGGGGGAAGATTTCTGACTATCCCCTTACCGGTTATGGATTGGGCGCGTTCTGGGTTAATCCATATGGGCCGTGTTACACGATCCTTTATGCGCTCGATTGGATCGTTCCGAGTGCGCATAATGCATGGTTGGAAATGGGATTGGACCTGGGGTTCCCGGGCATATTCTTGCTTATGTTGATTACTGTAATCGCATTGGTTCGCAGTACATTCTTGCTATTCGCGCGCGGAAATCCATGGCCCTTATCGGCGATTGGCCAATTGATCTTGTTCTCTTTTTCAGAGAGCACCATTTTGTGGTCGCAGAATGTATTTTCGTGTTCGATGTTTATTTTCTTTGTTGTGATCGCGCTCATGCCATCGCGAGAGCGACTGATGCTCGGCGGAGCACCTAAGCTACCCGGCTCAATCCGTGGACGTTGGTTTACTTGAGATCAATTTGTGCAAACCGTAGAAACGGAATTTTTTCCACCAGAAAAGTTTTCCGAATCCGCGTGCTGTGCGATCGAGATAGGTCGCGCGGTCAGTTGAGCGGATAGCCCATTTGAATGCGTAGATCGTGAAGTTTTGGGCTACCTTGATGGCGCCGACACCCATCCATAGCAGTACAAGATCCCATCGAGCGGGAGTCCTCATTCTGGCTTCGGTGATCGGGCCTTGGCCGTATGATATGGCGCGAATGAGCGTGTACCGAAGGGTCGCACGTTCATTTGGAACATGCTCGAGAACCGGTGCATCAGCGCACCATCCGAATTCACCACCAGTCTGACGTACGCGGCTGTAGAGAATATCATCCTCTCCGCCGGTCTCGTTCATTGTGACGTCAAAGGCTGGCCGTTCGGATGGTACCAATTCCATGTTCATCAAAGAGTTGCCGCACCCGAAAGACTCTTCAGTGTACCCTGTCTGTTGCTCCAGAGTCCGGCTGAAGAAATCAATCAAGTATTCTTTATGCTGAACCACGTGTTCGGGAAGCGCCGCGTCGACAGGGCCAAAAGTAATTGCAGCAGGATACTCTTGTTGCGCTCTTAGGATCGTCCGAAGCCATTCTTTCGGAGCCGATTGATCGTCGTCTAAGAAGGCGATGTATTGTGAAGTGGTAGCAGTGAGCGCCGTGTTTCTGGCATTGGCGACACCGGGGACTGGCTCGTGCACATACTCGAACTTCACATTCTCGGGAGCTTGCTTTTTTAACTCACTAGCTACCTTGCGCCCGGTAGCCGCGGGATCATTGTCCACGATGAGTACGCCGTAATCGTTGGCAAAGTCTTGCTTTAACGCGCTGAGAACTGCGCGCTCTAGCATATCAACCCGTTGGAAGGTTGGGATAACAACTGTGACGGTGGGAGACATGATTAGATACTCGCGATTTTCGAGTAGGCTTCGCCCATGGTGAGGATATCTGCATCGATGTCCTGAGCCGCAGTGATCACAGATTGCAGCGTTGCGGGGCTCGTTCCAAACGGAGAGTGTTCATCACGAACATCGTGTGTGAAGATGATGATCCAAGCTGGTGCGTCGGCGCTTGCTTCGATGGCACTAAGTGCGCGTTTGTTGTTTGCTGGATTGTTGTCTAGCTCAAAAGAGCGCAATTGCATCAAGTCAGAGCCTTGCTTGTTTAACCCGGAGAGGACGCCGCGGGCAGTTTGGAAACGCCCTTTAAGTTCAGACTTAAGCTGCGTGCGCGTCTCGCCATAAGGATAGGCGAATTGTGTAATCTCAGATGTGATTCCCAGCGCCTTTAGCGCATTGAGGTTCTCCTCAATATCGGCCAATGCAGTTTTGGTGTCTGTTTGGGCGCAATCGAGGTGTGTATGCGTGTGGGCGCCAATCTCATGGCCGCGCTCGTATAGTGAGAGAAGGTCCTCTTTTGTGAACAGATCGCCCATCGCATTGGTTTGATCCATCACACTGGAGCACGCATAAAAGGTGCCTTTAGCGCTAGCTTCTTCGAGCAGTCTAGCGCCATTTTCCACGGCTGATCGCGGAAAATCATCGAAAGTGAAGGAAACAATTGTTTTGTTTGGCCCATTTTGCATGGGCTGTGCTGTACGCCATTGCGTCAATCGCCGTTGGACCTTGCCCAATAAAGAGACATCGGGCTGGTAGGTCGATGGAGCATGGTTGGTCATTTGGCGTCTATAAACTCAGAGTAGGCGGATGCACGATATACTTTTAACGCTCGGGTGCGTACGGATAGCGGAAAGTACTGCACTGACGCAATAAATTTGACAATATTTCCAAGCATTGGCACACCTTTCAGGCGTCGACTAGCCCGCGTAAGAGGCATGTGGGCGGTTTCTGCAGGATGCTTCTCGACGAGGCGAGCGAAATTTTGGCCCGAGTTACCGAACTTTCTGATGAGATCGGCGTCGGCGTCCATGCCCAAATGGGTCGCTGTGTTTTCAATATGCTGAATGCGGAAGTGTCCGGCGACACGTAGACCCCAATCGACATCTTCCCAGCCCCAACCATTAAACCCTTCGTCGAACGGCACGGATGCTAGGACGTCTCGATGCACGAGGATATTTGAGGTAAAAACGTACCGGCCCGGCTCACTAGAACGTGTTGCTGCGTCCACACAGTCAGACAGGGCAGCTTGAGCTTCATGGAGCCGATGGCCTTTTTGGGGTGTTAGCTGTTGGAGCGAGAAGCCGCCCGCAATAAGCGCAGGGCGCCCTGACGATCTGAGCGCGTCTATGTATTGGCTCAGGAAATCAGCACTATCGGGCAGCATGTCGGCGTCGAGCAGGAGGATCCAATCAGCTTCTGCCATTGCAACGAGGCGGTTTCGCGCGTGGCTGCGGCCAAAGTTCTTCTCGGCGCTGATAAACCTTGCGGGGCTGGGGTAGGTGAGGACAGCGTCCTTGTGACCTGCGATCAGTGCCTCATCGCAGCAACCATCATCGTATAGCAGTAGGGTGCAGTGCTCGGTACCGTTTAGCTTAGCCAGCGCTTCGATCAGAGGCGTCGCGTCGTCACGATAGCTCGGGATGCAAATCGAAAGCAGGGCTTTGCCACCGACGCCGTTTGATGTGACGGTTTCACCATCATGCTCGCCGGGGCGTTCTGAACCTAAGATTTTGGGTAGGGCGCTTTCGTGAGATGGATTCGAGTTATCGTCCATTTGAATCCCCTTTAGCGCTGGCGCTTCTTATCACCCAATAAGCAGGGCGCAGTGATAATCATAATATACAGGTCGAACCAGAAAGATGACCGGTTAACATACTCCAGATCGAAGCGCACCCGCTCTCTAACATCCGCTTTTGTGTGAAGCGGCCCGCGAGATCCGTTCACTTGTGCCCAGCCGGTTAGGCCAGGTTTTACACGGTGACGATGAGCATAGTCACCGACAATGCCGTGCACTTCTGTCGATTCTGTTGTCATACCCACCGCATGAGGACGTGGCCCAACGAGCGACATGTCGCCCATGAGTACGTTGATGAGTTGGGGGATTTCATCAAGCGATGTGCTGCGGATGATGCGACCAATGCGTGTGACGCGCGGGTCATCTGCGGTCGTTTGGGCCTGCATTTTCTGCTCGGCTTGTTTGTTGGTTTTCATCGAGCGGAATTTCCACACGCGGATGATCTGGTTGTTGAAACCCTGTCGGCGCTGACGGAACAGGACCGGGCCGGGGCTATCGAGTTTGACCGCAATCGAAATCGCCAGCGCAAATGGTGAGAATAACAACAGCAATACGCTAGCGAATACGATATCTGATGATCGCTTGATTACTTGGCGCCGAATATTGTCTGGCGCGCCGGACACGACAGCTCCCGGGGAGTGGGCGAGACTGGCCAAGTTTTCAGTTTCCGGGTCGAAGCCATCAAGATCGAGCAAAAGAACGATTTGCTGAGGCAGGCCGCGCATACGATCGATCAAGTGGCGCGCGCGTTCTCTAGCATCAGATGTGACGGTTATGACGATGCGATCAATGTCGGGCAGCTGGTGCCAGCTAATAAGGTCTTCGAGGCGACCTAACACAGGCACGCCAGAGATTTCACTCGGTGCGCGGGCGAGGCGATCATCAAATATGCCGACGATATTTAACTCCTGAGAGTGTGCATTACGCGCTATGAGCTCGCGGGCATTCTCGGTCGCGCCCACAATTACAACGGTTTCAGTCAAGCGCCCCGCACGTGAAAGCAGGCGGTGGGCGAGAGCCAAAGCCGAATGAGAAGCCAAGTGGACGAGAAGTACCAGTGCCCAAACAGCGCAATGCGAAGGGCTGAGCCAGTAACCAAGCATGAGGCGCGAAACGATATTTGCTGCGACTAGGCCGAGTAGTGTACCTAAGAGGACACGACCCAGATGTAGCGCGATGGGCTGGCGATAGGTGAGCGCGTAGCCATGGGTCGCGATGACGCCGACCATGGTACAGGCAGGAATGATGATGAGTGGCAGAATTTCGGCGACTGACATTTCGAGCACCGGCTGACCTGAAAGGTATAGAACCACACCCATTGCGGCGATAATTCCAACCGCGTCGGCCAGTTTGAGAAAATAACCAAACAGATACCAAGCATTACGAGCACGCAGCCGGGGAATGCGTACCGAAGGCTCGCTCGCAGCAGCTTGTTTAGCGGCCGCGACGCTAGGGCTGTTCTGTCGTGCTGACAGCAGGGAGGCGTCTTGCGTGGTATGCATGTATGTGTTCGCTCGAACCCTAAGTGTGGGCCCACAAGGGCCAAAGCGTTACTGTGCCAGAACTAGGTCAAAATACCTTTGAAGGAATAGGTGAAATTTCATGGACTGATCGGCGATGTGCAGGTCGAATCCGTCCTGTCATCATTTTGCGCGTAAAGGGGCTTGCTTGAGCGCCAGTGATTCACTAGACCAAGCGTCTGCGCTGGAGAGGTGGCCGAGTGGCTGAAGGCGCGCCCCTGCTAAGGGCGTAAGGGTTCACGCCCTTCGAGGGTTCGAATCCCTTCCTCTCCGCCAGATACCCCATTCCAAGAAGCCTTTATCTCCCTGTAAAATATAAGTTTTATCCAAATTCGTTGCGCTGGCGGAGGTGCGTGTCTTGATTTGCTGCACAATATGCTGCACATTTTGCTGCGCAAAATCAGGAGTGTGGCATGTCGATTTTCAAACGCAGTGGGACCGATCAACTGCGCAAGCGGGTGCCAAAACGGTATCAAGAAATTGAGCCGCGTGGTACGGTATGGATCAGATTACACACAGATTCTGAGACGATTGCTCAAAACAAGGCTGAGCGAGCGTGGAGCCAGATGATGAAGCTTGGGAGGCTCGATTGGCTGGTGACGCCTTAGGCGCGCAGGAGCGCTATGATGCGGTGCAGGAGTTGGCCGGCATCAGGGGCTTTAAATATCTCGATATAGATGCGGTGACCCGATTGCCAATCGAGGAGGTGGTGCAGCGGGTGGCATCTGTGCCTGAAATCGCCGGCTCTCCTGACCGTGTGCAAGCGACAGCTTTGCTAGGAACAGCCGAAAAACCTAAGATCAATGTTCAAGCTGCTCTAGAAATGTACTGAGAACTCGCGCGCGAAAACGTCATCGGGAAGAGCGAGGATCAAGTACGCCGATGGAGGAACCCTAGGACCAAAGCGATCCGCAATTTTATAGAGATTGTAGGCAACAAACCGATTGATGAGATAACTCGTGACGACATGCTCGACTTTCGCCAGCATTGGCTTGAGCGCATTGAGACCGGGCAGGTGACGCCAAACTCTGCCAAAAAGGACCTCATCCATCTCAGCACAGTTTTGAAGACCGTCAACAGCATGAAGCGTCTAGGTATAGATTTGCCGCTTGGGGAGCTAGCTTTCCGGGAAGGAGAGAAGCGTACCCGTCCTCCCTTTAGTGTTGAATGGATCAAGAGCCATCTTTTGGTGCCCGAAGCATTGGCAGGCCTCAATCCGGAGGCGCGTGGGTTAGTCCTTGGAATGATCAATACTGGTTATCGACCATCTGAAGGCGCGGGCCTGACGAAAGACACTATTCGACTAGACCATGCGGTCCCGCACATATCGATTGAGGCGGCAGGCCGACAGTTGAAGACGCAGTATTCCAAAAGGATCATCCCGTTCACAGGTGTGTCGCTTGAGGCGTTCAAAGCGTTCCCCGATGGGTATCCACCGATACCGAGACAGCAGCGCGGCACTGAGTAGCACGGTCAACAAGTTTTTCAAAGAGAACGAGTTACTGGAAACACGGGAGCACTCTTTCTACTCGCTGCGTCACTCCTTCGAAGACCGCATGCTCGCAGCGAATGTAGATGATCGCATCCGCCGCGATTTGTTCGGGCACAGACTAGACCGAGAGCGTTACGGCAAAGGCGCGTCACTCGAGCATCTTGCGAAGCTGGTGACGGGTTTGGCGCTATAGGTGCAATTCTTCTTTTGACTAAACCGATTTTCTGCCCGAATTGCGTGACCTCACAGAGTGAAAATGTTAATTAGCAGGGCGCCGTTTTGCGTGGCGAGGAGTCTCTAGCGGTGTTCGAGCCCAAATCACTGTTGAGCTCCACCAAATCACGAATATTTGGGACATTGTCCGAAGATTGGGATTAGCGCGTCGGAAGTGCTGGCAGCGATCGTGGATGGGGTAAGTGTCGCGGGAATAGTTCCGATCGACAAGGAGGCCGACAAATTTTGTAGATTTAGGGAAATCGTTCCAGTTGCCG
The DNA here is from genome assembly GCA_033851975.1 of Hyphomonas sp. GTDB lineage: Bacteria > Pseudomonadota > Alphaproteobacteria > Caulobacterales > Hyphomonadaceae > Hyphomonas. The sequence goes on from JAWSVJ010000002.1 coordinate 929,915, forward strand.
ATGTGATGGTGGTGCACCTTGATGTTAGTACTTATGGCCTGATACAGGAGCCTGCGCATAACGATCTACTTTTAGGTGAAGCGTGAAGAGGTCAAACGGGATTGCGGTTATCATACCCGCATACAAAGTGACGGCGCACATTGTTCCGCTTATAGCCAGTATTGGACCAGAAGTGGCTAATGTTTATGTCGTGGACGACTGCTGCCCCGATGGACCCGGCACGCTCGTGGAGAAAGAGGTTAGGGACCCACGAGTTGAGTGTTTATACAATGAGGTAAATCTCGGCGTTGGGTGACCTGTTCTAGAAGGCCTGAAGGCAGCGAGGCGTGACGGCATAGGATTTGGCGTAAAACTTGATGGTGACGGACAAATGGATCCATACCTGATCCCGCGCTTTGTCAAGCTCATTGGTTGAGCGGCGAGCTGACTACACAAAAGGGAACCGATTTTATAGTCCAGAGAGCGTTGCGGCTACGCCCAAAGGACGACTTGCAGGAAATTCGATTTTGTCATTCGTGTCAAAGTTTTCAACGTGTGTCGTTTCAGTTTTTCCTGACGCGCGCGCCTTTTTATAGTTCGGCTTCGATGCGCTCGTAGATTGGGCCCGCAGACGTCCTCATCGGACGCGGCCAAACCATCTTCCTAGAAAGAGAGAAAATCTAAAGTAGGGCCACGACACTAGGGCGCTTGCAGAATTAACAACTGGCTGCATATTTGAGTGTTAATGAGCCACAAGCTCTCGGGTTCATCTGTCTCAAATGGCCTGAGAACGGACACTCTGCGAATGTTGCCAAGTCCCCGCAGATGTTAAACTCACATTTCACTTCCAAAATTGGAACAGCAACTAACTCTCATATTTGGCCTCTTTGCGGATGTTCGTGCACTATTTGAAACACACTTGCTCGGAAAAATTGTTTTCGTGAGGTAAATCAAAGATGTTGTCGATAATGTACGAGGCTGTCACTGACCGACGAATAGATTCAACAATTTCCCGATGCTGCGCAGAGGACACAGATACTTGCAGCACGGGTCTTGGTTTGAACTTATGGAGAGTATTCGCATCAAGAGGTTGGACCCGGCCGGGAGTAAAGAAGAAGCCTGCATTCCTCTGATCGTGAAGGTCTTTAGATTGACGTGAGGAAGCGCCGAAAGGGCCAAGCGCCAGTTTGACGTCGTTATCCTTTACTGGCTGCCGGTCCATTGACCGAGCAAAAATGGGTTCACTTTTTGTGAGGGTTGTGATTGCCTCAAGTTGTAGAACAGCAATTTGGTGGAGGAAGCTCAATTCAATGAGTTCGTGATTTAGGGTGAAGTTTTCGTGCTGAATTTTTTGTTCTTGCACGGTTAGGGGCACGGGCGCGTCGATGTCTTGAAATAGAGTTTCGTCTCTGACTTCCAGAATGGATTCAAGTGTTGAGATGCGGATTTGGGTGATTTCAAAAATCTGCCACAATAGAGAAACTTCAGACGCTATGCTGAACTCGGTCGTTCTAATATTTTGAGCAGTAACTTTCAGCCGTTCTAGGCTTCTTTGAAAGCGGATCGCTTTGGCTGAGTTTGCGTAAGCGTACTGCTCGCGAGATATGGGAGGTAACGGTGCCGTACCCGCGGGGGCAATTCTTGAGCTAACTAACTGCTTTTCAAATATGGTTCCGGGCTCTGAAGATATGCTCACTAGGTCAAAGCACATCATGGCGATTGCGTGTTCCTTATAAGCCTTGCGTAACTCTGCATTGTTGCGTCTTGCCTCTAACAGAAAGAGGTGTCGTGCGGCTGTGGAGCTTTCCGTCGGTTCAGATATGGTCATGTCCAGCGGCGCGTATGCTCCGGTGCCTTTGTGGATTAATGAAAAATGCGTTAGAGCGCGTTCGGCGACCGCAAGTCGGGTTTTAGCGTCTATCCGAATGGATTCTGAGATTTCGCCGCGCAAGTTTTGTTCATCCAATGATGATTGATAGTGATCAGCATGTGCTAGCAATTCTTCCAAGCCTTCTTGCTTCAGGAAAATAGCTGCGGGCGTATTGGCGTCTATGTCTGTCAAGCTTAGGACGGTCTTGGCATCGGAGGTGTAGGTTTGGGCATGAGAGAACAAATGGGCATCCCAAAGTATCATTAAGACGCCGGTCAATAGAGTGCACGTTAGTCTCTTTGTGATTGTCATCGAAGAGAACAATTCTTTTCTCGTCCTTGTGAAGAGGAGCAGCCTCAAAATGGGGTCACGGTTATGCAATATACAAGTTGTAATCTATATGCTGACTGAAAGTTATCTGAAAATAATTGGTATGCCTAGTATTTAAGGGTGAATTTCAGCACAGTATATTCTTGTATAGTTGACTGAAATTTTGGATTTGTATTCCATTTTCTAGTCGGTTCGCTTAATCACGGAAATTTGCTTTTGATATTCTTAAGCTATTTTTGTGATACAATTTGGAATGCTCAAAAAAATCATCCCGTTTGTGAAATTCGCCAGTGGCGCGATCATTTCTTATCTTATTTTTTTCGGCACAGTCGTGATGAAAAGCGTTGTGTTTGCCTTAGCTATTGCTGTCGTGCTTGGGGCCGGTCTAGGGACTTTGCTGGCTTTTGAAATCATTGATGAAAAACGACTTGAAGCGCTGAGCTCTCTGGTCGCTTTACCTGTTACATTGGTATGCGTGGTGGTAGTCCTGGCCAAACAATTGCGTGAGCCTAAATCAGTGAAATCTCCTGTCATTCAGTAAATTAAGATGGGTTTGATCCGTCTTGAAATGAAATGCATATCACCTGATGCGGGAGTGATTTCTCGTGAAAATTGACAGCAACAAGCGGTCTTAGTTCCTCATTTCGCGGGAGGCAACATGGTTGCGTATCGCTGCGATTTTCCATTAAACTTTTGTTAAGGCCCGTCATCGGACCTTCGCCGACGGATGGGTTGGAAAAAAATATCCCTCCGTTGTCTGACAAATTTTAGATGGAGTGGAATATGCTAAAATTATATGTGAAGGGCCAGGAAGTGGTCCATAATCTGCGCAAAGATACACGCGGCGCATCCTTGATCGAATACTCAATTTTGATCGGCTTGATCACTGCTGCTGTCATTGCAACTATTGTATTGGTGGGGGGTAAGGTTTCAGGTGCTTGGACCACGTTGAATGCCAACTGGACCTAATACCAAAGTTATCCAGAGCCGGGCCGACTGGACGCGGCTCTGGATACCACCGTGTTCAAATTAATTGAGTGTCAGCCATGCGTAATATTTCGATTCTTATTTTCGTGCTCGCCCTAATTTTGGGAGCGATTACTGTCCTCCTAACGCGTAACTATGTGAATAGTCAGCGGGCCAAGCCTGTTGAGATTGCACAGGATAGCGAACCGCAGGAAATCGGTACATTGGTTGTTACGACCAAGTCGCTCAATTTTGGAGACGAGATTGCTATTGAAAACTTGAAAGAGCTGCCGTGGCCAGTGACGGTCGATATGAGACCTGAAAAATCTTTCTCCAAAATTTCAGACGTCATGACGGGCAATCGCCGTGTGGCGATCCGTTCTATTGGTAAAAATCAACCGATCGTTGCCGATAAAATCTCCGGATTTGGATACCGCGCGACCCTGTCGCAAGTGGTGGATCCAGCGAAGCGCGCGGTCGCGGTACGCTTGACCGATGTTACGGGTGTTGGTGGCTTCATCTTGCCGGGGGACCGGGTGGATGTGCTGTATACCCGCGATGATCGCTCTCACGGTGACAATAGGATTTCACATACCAAACTGATTGTCAGAGATGTGCGTGTGCTCGCCATTGACCAGTTAGCGGATGAGAGCAGCCAAGGTGCGGTTCTAGCGAAAACCGCAACTTTGGAAGTATCCACGCTACAGGCTCAGAGAATATCTTTGGCAGCACGCGTCGGGGAATTGGATTTGATGTTGCGACCGATGGTTGTGGGTGGGCATCCTCTCGATGATGTTACGCAAACTATAACGCTCAGTGATTTGAAAAACGAAAATCTGATGTTGAAGCCAAAGGCAAAGCAGCCGCCGAAAGCTACGATTCGACGTCGGGCAACAAGGCCTCGTTCAGTCAAAACGTCTGTTCATTCTTACAGTGACATGCAGATTACGCGAGGAACAGAAACTACGAATGCAAAAGTGCTGAAGTCGCTAGCAATTATTGTCGACGATAGTTCAGATCAAGATGTTCTAGCTGGAGGGCAGTTGATCGGCGCGGTTACGAACTCAACCCCCAATGTTGCTCATTCGGTTGCCGGGGCCACACCATGACAGTGCAAGCAAATATGGGAGCCAGTAAGTTCATGATGGGGGTGAGTATGATTTCGGCGATGAAGAAACTTCAAAACAGCTTTCGCATAGTATGTGCAACGGCGGGCAGCTTTATCTTTATGGGGGCGGCGTCATTCGCCCATGCCCAGACAGCGACCATAGATGACCCTGCATTGGAAGAACGGATTTCGTTGGCCTCAACATCCGCACCTGTATCAGGCGATATTTCGATCGCGGCGGGGCAGGCCCAAGTTCTACAGTTTGATGCGCCTATAGCGCATTCACTCATCGCGAACCCTGAAATTGCGGATATCGTTCCGATGACGGATCGTAGTATCTATCTGCTCGCAAAGGAAAATGGTATTACAACGCTCACCCTTTTCGATGCTACTCAAAAGCTACGCGGTGTATTCAAAGTGAATGTAACGCATGATATCAATTCGCTTAAACAAAAGCTCCATGAGTTAGCACCTGACGAAGACATTGAAGTGCGCAGCAATGGCGGATCAATTGTGCTATCCGGACAGGCGAGTTCCCCGGCCATCGCAGATATGGCGGTTCAACTAGCTCAGCAATTCGGACCCGACAGTGTGATGAGTGTGGTAGATACCGGTGCCTCTAAACAAGTGATGCTGAAGGTGCGTGTCGCTGAAGTTGAGCGCAGCGTTTCGAAACGCATGAACCTTTCAACGGGTGCGGATTATCTCAAGAATGGCGAATCCCTAATGTTGCGGTCTGGTATTTTCGATGTTGAATCTTTCGCGACGGGGCAGGCGATCGTCAATATAGGTGACTTTGATGTTAGTTTTTTCTTCGACGCTTTGGAAGAACAAGGACTGCTCACAACGCTGGCGGAACCCAATTTGGTCGCGATGAATGGAGAAACCGCTTATTTCTTGGCGGGTGGAGAATTTCCTATTCCGGTCGGATCACAGGTGAATGACGGCTCAGTTCAAATCCGTATCGAATTCAAAGAATTTGGTGTGAAACTCGCTTACACTCCAACAGTGATCGGTGACAAGATTAATCTGGTCATCGAACCGGAAGTCAGCGCGCTTGATCATGCGAACGGTATCATCCTTGATCGTGTGACCATTCCGGCCCTCACCACGCGCCGGGCATCCACAACTGTAGAGTTGAAAAATGGACAGAGCTTTGTGATCGCAGGTTTGTTACAGGACCGCTTTGAGACTGAAATCCAAAGTATACCGGGTATCGGTTCTTTGCCGATACTGGGCGCTCTTGCGCGCTCTCCAGCCTACGCTCGCAAAGAAACTGAATTGATGATCATTGTAACACCTTATTTGGTCGAGCCTTATGAGGGTGATGATTATATTCTTCCAACGGACAAAGTGAAGCGCCCCAGCGACGTGGATCTGTTCCTGTTGGGCAAAATTGAAGAAGGACGCCGGCAATGAAAAGAGTCACAGCGATATTCGTAGTTGGAGTGCTCTTCGTTATAGCTGCATGTTCCACTAATGAAGGCTATTTGGCGCCTGACACGGGATTGGCGCTGCGAGCGGGTTTGGCAAAACAGATCGTTGATCCAAAAGCTGCAGAAGGTCCGCCAATGGCGACCACAGAAAAGGCGGCTGCAGCCATCGCGCGGTATAGAAATGATGAGATCAAGGATCCGTCGCCCGAAGAAATGACATTCATCACTGCTAAGTAAAGGGTGGAAACCGAAATGTCTAATCGATGGTTGGATATCTGGAAAGATGAGTCTGGTGCAACACTCGTTTACGTAACAGTCTGTATGGCGGTGTTCATAGGCATGGTGGGTTTTACCATCGATTTTGCGCGCCTACAATCACTAGATTCTGAACTGCAGGATGCAGCGGATGCCGCCGCGCTTGCAGCTGCAACTCAACTTGATGGTCGACCGAGCGCGCGGGTGCGTGCTACCGCAGCTGCGCAAAGCGCGCCTTTAGTGGCGAACACGAGAGGGGAGAATGGTAACACTCATGTCGTGATTGGTTCTGTTGAATTCTATCGCTCGTTGCCAGCGTCTGACTCAGCCTCGTTGACTGATGTAGCGACGAGCGATCACAACGCGGAATTTGTTGAGGTTACGACGGTGTCTACAAATCACCAAAACTTGTTTCTTCCGGTTCTTGGGATTGGTCGCGATCGAGCTATCACAGCGGCCGCTGTGGCTGGGCAGGAGTCAGTGATTTGTCGTGTAACGCCTTTGGCGATCTGCAACCCGAATGAAGAAACGGCTGTTGGTGCGTCGTTTAACGTTGAGGGCTGGCGGGGGCGCCAAATTCTGGTGCGCATGTCTGGGGCAAACTCACAATGGGCGCCTGGAAATTTTGGATTATTGGATACTCCCAATGGCGGTCAAGGGGCTCCCGCTCTTGCAGACATGCTCGCGGCAGTTGATGGGGCTGATGAGTGTTTCTCGACGCGCTTGAATACAAAACCGGGCCAAGTTGCTTCATTAAGATCAGCGCTGAATACCCGGTTTGATATGTATGAAAATCCATTCTTCAAGAATGATAGTGGAAATGACGCCTATCCACCCGCTCCGAACGTAACAAAAGGCTATCTGGAGGCGTCTGGTCCCGGATCAAATATTTGCAAAGGCGATTATGAGCAGCCCGGTGCGCCTAATGCGTTAGGACTTCCTAGAGACGCAACGTTCGCTGATGCTTCATTGAGCGACGGGCGCTTCGGGAATGGAGATTGGGATTGCCGGACTTATTGGGATGTCAATCATCCTAGTGAAGCCTATCCGTCTGGTTGTACTAGTTCTAGTCCATCCATGTCACGTTGGGATATTTATAATTTTGAACTAGATACGCCGTCTATCCCCGGTGTGGATACGCCCTCATTGGAAACAGGGGCGCCGCAATGCTACTCAGGCGCTACATCAGGCACACGCGAGCGGCGATTGGTGAACTTCGCGGTTATGAATTGTCTTGAACATAATGTCGCTGGCAACGAGACTGGAGTACCTGCAGAAGCATTTGTTAGAGCGTTCCTCACAGAGCCGGTTGGTGACGAGACCTCCCCAGGAAATGGTAACTTCGACGTCTATTTGGAAATAGTTGATGTGCTTGAGCCGGGTGCGAATAATGGTCCGCTTCATGAGTATGTCGAGGTTTTCAGATGAGGCGTTTAGACTCCATCCTCTTAAACAATAATGGGGCTGCTTTGGTAGAATTTACTCTTCTGATTCCCATTCTCTTTGGACTCGTGTTCGGACTTGTTGAATTCGGTCGTGCAACCTTTCAACATCACACGGCAGAAAAAGGTGTGAAGGCCGCTGCGCGATTCATCGCGCGAGCCCCTGCGCCTGACCCATGTAACCCTGGGGGTGGCACATACAACGCAGCGGTCTCAGACGCAAAAACATTAGCGCAATACGGATCTTTGGACGCGTCGGGTAACCCGTCTTTATCAAATTGGGCGAGCCCTTCTGAGGTGCAGGTCGCTTTGACGACGGTTAGCAACGTTCCAAGCAGTGGTGTCCGACCGTGGAGGGGGCAATGCGACCAGCTCTACATTGTTAGCGTGTCGACTCAGTTTCCGTATGATGACTTGGGGCTATTGAACCTCATTGGAATAAACGGATTGACGATCAGGGCAAGTCACCAGGAGGTCTTTATCGGTGATTAGCCATATTCTCAGATATCGTAAGTTACCAAACAAAAATGTTTGGCAGGACTGCAAGGGGTCTGTGCTGGTTGAGTTTTCAGTAGTCGCGGCGTTGATGCTGTTGATTACATTTTCGATTATTGAATTTGCACTTGTGTTTAACAAGTTCAATAGTGCGCAGAAAGCTACGCAGGCCGCAGCGCGTGTTGTATCTACCCGGCTCGTTCTTGAGGGTGTTGATGATTGCGGAACTACGACGAGCCTGTCAGCTGGGACAGATTGCGCGGACGTGCCCGGAAGTGACGGCTGGACTGTCATATGTACTGGCTCTGGTGGTAATGGCTGCAATGCTGCGGGGATGGCCGAAGTGCTGGCTGCCGCACATGGTTTTTATCCCGACGTCACCGCAAATGACATTGTGGTCACTTTTACAGGAACGAATTACGGTTTCGTGGGGCGAGGAAAACCAGTTCCGGCTATCACGGTTAGTATTCAGAATATCACTTATGAATTTGTGACGATCGGACAATTGTTGTCCGTCGTCGACCCCAGCGCGACGTTTGCGCAGACACTCAATATTAGTTCGGCCCAAACCACAATTATTGGTGAAGACATAGGTGAGGGCGTATCATGAAATTGTTCAAAGGTTCTAGAACAGCTGAGGTGGCTCCTGTGGCAATTGTGAAAAGTGAAGGATTGTTGACATTGATCCAGCAAGTAGTCGCGACAATACCGGGTTTCCCAATGACGGTGCGGGCCGAGCAGAAACCCTTAGTTGCTGCGGAATATTCCGACCTATCGCGTGTCAATGTTCTACTGCTTGAAGCTGATTTGAATGACCCCGAAGCCGGAGCGCGGTTAGAGAAACTGGCCGCGAGAACAGAAAGTCAGTGTACGCTGGTTATCATCGCCCATAATGTTGATTCTAGGACAACGCGACGACTGTTTCGAGCCGGTGCGGGGGATGTTTTGAGTTTTCCTGTTTCCTCGGACGAATTAACGACCTCACTGATTTCTGCCCTGGCACCTCGTGAGGGTCAAAAATCGCAAGATCACACAGGACAAATTATAAGCGTCCAAAAGTGCGGGGGCGGCGTTGGAGCTACGATGCTGGTGGTGAATTTGGGGCAGCTTCTCTCCGGAATCGACTCCCATCCTGAAGGTGCCTTTGCTCGAGTGTTGTTATTGGATCTCGATCCCCAGTTTGGTAATATGGCGAGTGTCACGCACTGTGAGCCGCGCTCGTCGATCCTGCAGCTGATTGAAGCTGGCGACCGTCTTGATGCCACCCTGTTTCAGGCGGCTGTCCATCCTCTCGGCGCGAACTTGGATATTTTGGCTGCTCCGGAAGCGATTCTTCCATTTTCTGCGTTATCACCAGAATTTATCAAGCGACTGCTCGATGTGGCGATTGCTAGTTATGATTACGTCGTCATCGATCATCCGCAGAATTGGGGTGGTCAGACTCATCCTGTGTTCAGCAGGTCTGAAGTGATCATGCTTGTGATGGAAGCGAATGTAGAGCACGCTAATCGAGCCCAAGCAATACTTTCAGGTCTGGTCGAGTTACAGTTGGACACCTCAAATACCATGGTCGTCATAAATAAGACGCTTGGACTACTGCATTCGGATCGTACCCGTCGTATTGAGAAGGTGCTGCAGCGTCCCTTAGAGACAATCCCCAATAGAGAAAAACTTCACCGCTCAGCACGCGAGCAAAGTCGGTTTGTCTCAACTATACCGGGCGCACAATCTCAGACAAAAGCTCTGATAAAAATTCTGCGTACGGCTGCTGAAATCAAGAGTGCGCTGCACGGCGTTAACGCAGTTAATTCGGGATCGACAGAAGATAAGTCCGTATCGGAAGCAATGTAGAGGTAGTCATGAAATTTTCTTTTCTAGATAAATCAACAAATGCACCAGAGTCTGAGCTTGCTGATGATGCGGCTTCGCCGGATGATGCCGGAAGTAAAAACCCCAATGATGCTGATTTTTTATATTTTGAAAGCAAAGCGGAGGCAGACTTCGCTCGGGAATACCTAGGCTTGAAAGTGCGATTGCACCAAAAGATGATTTCGCAGCTGAATCTACAAGCGCTCGACAAAGTAGAGCGCGACGTGGCTAGAAAAGACATCACCACACTGCTCAATGAAATGTTGGAAGATGAAGGAAAGCCGCTATCGGCGAGCGAACGTGAGCGTCTAGCTGAAGAAATTCTGGATGAATTGAAAGGGTTCGGTCCGCTTGAGCCTTTGTTGGCTGACCCCACAGTTTCTGACATTCTGGTGAATAGTCCATCGGAGGTGTTCGTTGAACGTGCCGGCCGGTTGGAAGAAACCGACGTGCATTTTAGTGACGATGATCATTTAATGAGGATCATTGACCGTATTGTTACAGGTGTTGGTCGACATATCGATGAGTCTAACCCACTCGTGGATGCCCGCTTGCCAGACGGTTCGCGTGTTAATGCGGTCATTCCACCGATTACATTGGATGGCGCGTCCATTTCGATTCGGAAGTTCTCGAAAATCCCTTTCAATCTTGAGCGTCTGGTTGCTATTGGCTCCCTAACACCGGACTTGGCGGATATCCTGAAAGGGGTAGTTGCGTGCCGGCTAAATGTCCTTGTCTCCGGCGGGACGGGCACCGGGAAAACGACGATGCTGAACGCCATGAGCCGCTTTATTGGTCAGACGGAGCGTATTGTTTCGATCGAGGATGCCGCTGAATTGCAGCTACAACAGCGACACGTTGTGCGAATGGAAACACGCCCGCCGAATATTGAAGGCAAGGGGGAAGTCACTCAACGGATGTTAGTTAAGAACGCGCTACGGATGCGACCAGACAGGATTATTCTTGGTGAGGTGCGTGGCGGTGAAGCCTTTGACATGCTGCAGGCCATGAATACCGGACATGACGGGTCCATTACGACGGTTCACGCTAATACTCCTCGGGATGCATTGTCGAGATTGGAACAAATGATCAGTATGGCGGGTATGGATCTTCCAACTAAGTCAGTCAGGGGGCAGATTGCATCCGCTTTGGATGTTATTGTTCAGATCAAGCGTTTCGCAGATGGCACTAGGCGGGTTGTATCCGTGATGGAGCTGACAGGCATGGAAGGTGATGTCATCATCTTGCAGGAAATATTCCGCTTTGATCAGAGCCATATTGATACCGAAGGCAAGGTACATGGCAGGTTCACTAATACAGGGGTGAGGCCAGAATTCTTCGATGTCTTCAAGGCAAATGATTTTCCTATACCTGCAAGTTTCAAGATTTAGGGGCTCATCCATGACTACTTATATTCTGTATGCGCTCATCTTTATAACTGTGATTCTTCTGATTGAAGGGCTCTATTTTTTTGTACGTGGCCGCCTATCAGGAGATGCAAAAGTTAATCGGCGCATAGACCTTATTCAAAAATTGGGACAGGGCGACGCGGGGTTGTCCCTCTTGCGACATCACAGGCGCCGGCGTGCTGGAAACAAATTTAATGCTAAACTGGATAGCTTGATCTGGACGTCAAACATAAATGTTAGCCCATGGGCTCTTTTAGCTATGATGGGGCTTGTCTTCATGGTTACAGCATTTCTGGCAGCGATAATGGGGGGCAGGCTACGCAATGATTTTATTATTGCAACAGTCGCTTCACAATTTCCGCTTGGTTACATTGCGTGGGTTGCGAAGCGCCGAAGGAAAAAATTTAATGTGCAACTGATTGGGGCATTAGATTTGATAAGTCGTGGATTGCAGGCCGGTCATCCGGCTGCTGTTGCGCTAGAAATTGTCGCAAACGAAATGCCGGACCCGATAGGGACTGAGTTTGGGTTGGTGATTGATGAGATTAATTACGGTCTCGATCGAAATACGGCGCTCAGGAACCTGACCCAGCGTTTTCCAAGTCCAGACATGCAATTCTTCAGTGCTGCCCTGGAGGTTCAACGCGAAACAGGTGGTAATTTGGTCGAGGTGTTGGACAATTTGACGAAGATGATGCGAGATCGCCGAGCGATGGATCATAAAGTGCGAGCGATGTCTGCGGAGGGCCGCGTCACTGGCTGGATCGTTGGGCTTTTGCCATTGCTGGTGGCTGGGGTGATTACGTTGATGTTGCCGACCTATTATACAGATCACTTTGAGAACCCTCAGTTTTTTGTCATTATGGCTTTTCCCATTGCAACCTATCTTGTCGGGCTAGTGTGGATGAAAAAGCTTGTGTCCATCAAGGTGTGAGGCAGCTGATATGAGTGCACTTCTTTTGGTAATGGTGTTTGCAACTGTCTTTCTGGTTACAGTTGGGGCCGGTCTGATGATCGCATCGCGGGATCCAGTAACCAGTCGCGTCGGAATTGGAGTCGAAACCGAACGAGGCTCTGAAAGTTTGCGGCTTGCTAAGGAAAATGCTCGCCTTGACCAATTCCTTCGTCCCTTCAAAAAGCGTTTAGAAAAGGACGCCACCGAAGATGAACCCGCACTTGAGTCATTCACATTGCTGAGGTCAGCGGGATACTATAGCCCGCGTGCTGCGCCAATATTTTTGGCAGTTCGGATGACACTGGCGATTGTGCTGCTTGTTTCGCTCGCAACTATTCTTGCGGTATCTAATTCGAATTTGTCCCCGCTGATGGGAACATTCGTGGTCGTCTTAGCGGGCGCGATTGGGTATTACGGTCCCGCCTTAGTGGTTTCTCAGGTCGCTAAGGACAAACGCACACAATTTTCCCGTGGCCTTCCTGACGCGTTGGATATGACGCTAATATGTCTGGAAGCGGGACAGTCATTTCCTGTTGCACTTAAATTTGTGGCCAAGGAATTCAGTGAGGTGCACCCAGAGATTTCCAAACAGTTTGAAATTGTGAATCTTGAGTTTCGGGCTGGACGCGATAGGTCGATAGCCCTGAAGAACTTGGCGCGTCGGGTTTACCTTCCTGAGCTGGCGTCCATTGTTAACATGGTCAATCAATCCGAGGCCCTAGGAACCAGTCTCACGAGCGCGATCCGTGCAGCGGCATTTGATATGCGGCGCGAGCGCCTGCTGAATGCAGAAGAGAAGGCCAACAAGTTGCCAGTCCTCATGTCGGTGCCGCTCACGACTTGTATTTTTCCAACCTTGTTTATGATCATTCTAGTGCCAGTTTTGCTTAACATCATGCAAAGCATACCAGGATAGGAGAACAAATATGTCCAAGATTTTTGTATTATCCGTTATCTGCACATTTTTGGTGTCAGCCTGCGCATCGTTGCCGTCCGATACTTTCAAACGGTTGGACTTTCTAGCCACCACTGAACCAAGTAAGGCACAACAAATTGCAGAACATGGTCTGCATAAGTTTACTGAAGGTGATCTGGTTAATTCGGGGGCCTATGCCGATGTCGCCTTATCAATGGATTCAACCAACCATTTGGCCCGGCGTGTCGCACTAAAAGTCGCGCTAAAAAGCGGGGATTGGTCGGCGATTCAGACCCATTTACAGCATCTTTCCGCCGATGCGCTCGACATTGAAACACTGGGGTTGTTGGGAATGGTGTTCTATGAACAAGGCGACATGGAGGGGGCAAGACCATTATTGGAGACAGCCTTTTCACATGATCCAGAACAATGGAAATTGATACTTACGCTTTCAAGACTCGAGTGTGAAGCTGGCGATTTGGTTTCCGCCCAAAAATATCTTGATCAAGCCAACCGAAACTCTGAGTCAAGCGCCGAAGTGTTAATGCAACAAGGAAACATTTACAGTTTGAGCGGTGCCTATCCAGCGGCACAACAGTCTTTTGAGCACGCTTTGGAAGTGTCTGATGGCCAGATTGGTGATGGTTTGAACTATCGACTTTCGTTGGCGCGAAATGGACAAATACTACGTGCTTTAGATGGTTTGGGAGAAAAGCAAAAGGCAGTCATCTTCCGTGAGCTAGGACGATTAGCCATGCGGGATGAAGAAAAACTCAAGGCGGTCAAATACTTGAAACAGGCGCAATCGCTCTTTCCCAAATATGACCAAGATACAGAGCGTCTATTAGGAAAAGCGCTCAGGTTGCCGAGTGTATCATAAGTGCAAGGTATGGTTTTGATATCGGGTCACGATATTGGTTTGATCTTAGTTGCTCTAATTGTTTGGGGGGCAGCACTTCAAGATTTGCGAACCAACACCATTCCAAATATTTACCCCTTACTAGTTACGATTATGTGGCTCCCAGTCGGGGTCGCCGCAATTTATCAAGGGCTGGGTGCGCAGCAGCTTGCTATGCAAGGCGTAGGTGGGGTTATCGTGCTTGGTTTAGGCATCGCAGCGTTTGTTACAGGACTGATGGGAGGTGGTGATGTGAAACTATTGGCTGCGCAGGCACCCCTCATTCCGTTTTTCGATCTATTGCATCTGTTCGCTTTCATCTCTTTAGCTGGATTGGTTTGGGCGTTGATGGTCGGAAGTTACGGATACGTCTTGGAGAGACGCGCTGGCGTTTCGCACCAATTTTCGATCGCGCACATTCGCAAGATGGATTTACCTTACGGTCCCGCAATAGCGACTGGACTGACAATTTATTTGGCGTTGACGATAGGCTGACTGCTTAAAGCTGGAGCCAGGAAGCAGGTGCTCAAGAGCCACATCTTGCTTAAAAATTCAGCCGCCAAGAAATTCACATGTCATATCCATTGAGGACCCACGCCGCCGCAATTAGTCCCAGTCCGTCTATGATGTAGAGTGCTTTGATATTTGTGCTTATGCGCTCTTTATTGTTACCTAGGGGCAATGATAAAATTCGCCCTGTAAACAACCCACCGAAAATGACGATTGAGACGGTAAGAGCTAGCGGGGCGGGCAATAATCCAACTAGCGCTGCGAATTGGGATGCCGCGGCAGCCTGAAAGAATCCACCGTATTGTGCCCGAATTTCAACGTTCCCGGATCTTCCTATTGGCTCCAAATTGAGCAAATTGGCAAAATGCCCTGGAGCGATGAAGCTGTGAAGGCCGGTATACATAAAGAACAAGCCAAATAATGTGAGTACGAATTAAGGCATCACAACTCTTTCCAGAACTTAAAAATTTCTGTGTTGACGTCGTCAGGGTGCTCAAAGGGAAAGAATAACTTTCCATTTTTGTGCTCAATAACCGGTCGCGCGTTGGGTAAGGCTTCCTCGAGCCAATAGGCCCATGGAAGAGGGAAAAAGACATCGTCCGTGCCCCATACAATTAGGGTGGGTGCTTGGAGTTCTCTGAGTTCGGATTCTATCCGCGTCAATTGGCTAGGATCTTGTGGAGCTGAATATCGGTTAAACGCATTGCGCTGGCTCGTCGTTTTAGTCAGCGGCCCCAGAAATGTTTTCACAAATTCATCAGTTGCTGTGTTTGGGTTAGCGAACACGAGGGGGGCAAGCCCTTGTGGGGAGCGTACCAAACTAGGGTTATCAACAATTTGGGCAAAACTCTCGGCAAGTCCAGTGGGGGCAGACGCTCGAATTGCTTTAAGTGCCTCTGGGGGCCAGTTATCATGTACATCGCAATTGGTAAGTACCAGCGATGTGGTCCGTTTTGGCTGTTGTACAGCCATCAATTGCGCGATTGCACCGCCACTATCGCTACCGACCAGGTCAGCTTCTGAAATATTTAGAGCGTCGAGTACCTCCCAGGCCATGGCTGCTTGAGCAGTAAATGAGACATCCTGAGTCTCGGTAATCTCTGAATGACCGTGGGCCATGAGATCAATCGCGATACAGCGCCGAATGGAACTTAAGCCGGAGAGTTGACCTGCCCAAAAATAAGAATTCATCGCTAAACCGTGAACAAACAAAGCTGGTGGCCCTTCACCGTAATCTACATAGGCAATTTTCCCGTAAGGCGTTTGGACAAATCGGCGCCGACTTTCAAATTGGTCGTATGCGATCATTCTTGCCGGTTTCAAATACTTGTTCGTCAAGCTATTCCCCTTTTCATTCGCTATGTTGGCATAATCGACCAATCTAAAATATGGCAGCAATCCACAATAGGCATTACCAGCAAGCTGGCGCACATTTTTCTCTCAACATTTAGGTTTTGTAAATATAACATAATTATGTTATGTCAATCGATAATCGAATATGATCCCACCAGCGGCCATAACACTACGGTAAATGAAGACCAGATGAACCAAACTAAGACATCAAAGAAGACTGAGAAAAGCACGGCAACGCGCCAACGCATGATCGAGGCCGCTACTAAATTATTCGCCGCTAGTGGGTACGCTCAAACGTCACTCAGTGAAGTGATCAACGCTGCAAATGTTACCACCGGCGCAGTTTACTATCACTTCGGCGATAAAAAGAGCCTTTTTCAAGCAGTCGCAGAGTTTTTGGAACAAGAGATTCTGGATGAAGTCAGTGCAAGAGTTTCTGCTATTGAGCACCCATGGGAGGCGTTCGAGACTGGCATTTTGGAAACACTAGAAGTTTGTGCCCGGCCAGACATTCAGCGGATTGTGTTTCGTGAGGCGCCTGCGGTCATAGGTTTGCGGGAATGGCGGGATATTGAAGTCAAATACTCGTTTGGAATGATGCAAACAATGGTAGCTCAAATGTCAGAAGCGGGACTCTTGATCACGAGAGAACCTGTAGTGACGTCACAAATTATTCTCGGTGCACTGATTGAGGCGGCTCACTCAATCGCCGAGTCCGATGATCAAGATAGTTCCATCCTAGCCGCAAAACAAACATTGAGATTGATGATCAATTCGCTCAAAGCTCCGGTACAATCAAAGCGCAAAAAATAGCGGTTTGCAGCGCTATAATTTCTCATTTAATCTTATTGGGATGGGAGGTTACAGGCGAGGCGGGTCACTGATTGAAAGCCTGAGGCAGGCCTTGTGTTTAATATTTTACAATACCAACTAACTGCGCTTTCGTTTGTTGAAAGGGATGTCTTTGTCCGAGTGAGGTTCGCCGGGCAGGCCAAGGACGCGCTCTGCGATAATGTTACGGAGTATCTCATCTGATCCAGCCTCAATCCTGAGCGCTGCTGCGCGCAAGAACATCGACTGGAACCATCCGTCGCCAAGTCCGGGTTCGGGCGCCATGACGGTGGCTTCTTCACCCTGTAACTCGAGGGCGTAGCGCGTGATTTGCTGCATGGCACCTGCGGCTGCCAGCTTTCCGATAGAGGCTTCTGGGCCGGGTGGTTCACCACGGGCCAGTTTAGTTACACTGCGATAATAGGAATAGCGCAATCCGGACGACAATGCTGCCCAACGAGCTAGTTTGGATCTTACCACCGGATCATCAATAGGGTGGCCATTGGGGCCATCCATCGTACGGCATAGCTTGAATAGTTCTTCAAACCCCGTTGGCGTGGAGAAGGCTGACATGCGTTCATGCATGAGCGTGTTGATAGAGACTTTCCAGCCCTGGCCCACGCCTCCGAGGCGATTTGAATCCGGTATGCGAACATCGGTTAGATAAACCTCGTTGAAGGTTGAACCTTCATTCATTTGCCGGATAGGGCGGACCTCCACGCCGGGAGATTTCATATCAATGAAAAACATGGTTAGGCCCTTGTGTTTGGGCGCTGAAAAATCCGATCGGGCGAAAAGTAATCCGTAATCTGCATATTGGGCGAAGCTGGTCCAGACCTTCTGGCCATTGATCACCCAGTCGTCGCCGTCGCGCTCGGCGCGGGTGAAGATGCCAGCAAGATCTGAACCAGCGCCAGGCTCAGAGAATAGTTGGCACCAAATTTCTTCTCCTGAAGCGATTTTGGGCAGGAAATCTCGTTTCTGATTCTCAGTTGCAAAGCTCATGAGCGTCGGACCGACCATGCCTGTACCAATGCTGAAGGGCAGGTCTAGTTTGGCGTATGCACCTTGTTCCTGATTCCAAATGACACGTTGAATGGGCGATGCGCCCGCGCCGCCAAATTCCTTTGGCCAGTGAATAGCGGCGTAGCCTCCTTCGGCTTTCTTTCTCTGCCACGCGCGGGCGGCGGCTATCGGATCTTCCCGCGCCAGGGAGAGGGTGAAAAACGGTACGCTTTGCAATTCGCCCAGCAGGTGATGTGGAGCGTTTTCAGCCATCCAATTCTGTGCCG
Organism: Hyphomonas sp.; assembly: GCA_033851975.1. Lineage (GTDB taxonomy): Bacteria > Pseudomonadota > Alphaproteobacteria > Caulobacterales > Hyphomonadaceae > Hyphomonas. The sequence goes on from JAWSVJ010000002.1 coordinate 947,829, forward strand.
AGGCCCGGTAGGCGGCGTCATTGGGTGAATCCTTGAAATCCATGGTCATATCAGGCCGTCCGTTTGTCGAGTTCAGTGATGAGACGATCATCCCAATGGCTGCGCCCTCCTAGCAACTGGGCCAGTCCGTTGGAGCGTCTGTAAAAGAGGTGGCAATCCACATCCCAGGTGAAGCCGATGCCGCCATGAACCTGAATATTATTGGCCGAACATTGCTCATACGCTTCTGTGGCACTGACCCGCGCTGTCGCGGCGGCTAGTGGTAGGTCGTCGGCGTTAGTTTGAAGCGCCCAGGCGCCGAAGTAACAATTGGATCGCGCCAGTTGGGTGGCGACGAACATGTCGGCCAGCATGTGCTTCATAGCCTGAAAAGATCCGATTGGCCGGTTGAAAGCGTGGCGTTCAAGCGCGTAGTCGCGGGCAGTTTCAAGAGCACGTTCGGCCCCGCCTAATTGTTCAAAGGCGATCAGGATTGCTGCGCGGTCATGGACGATGCGGCAGACACCTGATGCATCTTTCCATGCTGCACCGACCATAGACTCAGCGCTGGCGTTTTCAAGAATGACACGACCGATAGGGTGGGCGCGGTCAACGGCCTTGCGGTTTTCAATGGTGACGCCGCAATCTTGCGTATCGATGATGACTAGCGTTGCTCTTTCATTCTGAGTAGCTGTGATAATGATGTAATCGGCCAGAGGCGCATCATGAACTAGGGAGATCTGACCGTTTAATTGATTGTCAGAGAGAATGGGGCGTACGTTATTGTGGTTGAGTGCAACAGCGGCAATTTTTCGTCCGGTGGCAATTTCCGGCAAATAGCGGAACTTTTGTTGTTCGCTACCTGCTAGAAGTATCGCTTCAGCGGCCAGACATATGGAAGAAGTGAAGGGAATAGGCGCAAGTGCACGTCCAATTTCCTCAGCAATTATGCAAAGCTCGAGATAGCCGGCACCAGAACCGCCATATTCTTCTGGGATTGCAGCCCCGAGCATGCCCAGGTCTCCAAGTCCGGTCCATAATTCGCGATCATATCCGCAATTGGATTCATAAACTGACCGAATATGGGAAGACGTGCTGTGTTCGTCCAGAAACCGTCGAACGACGGAGCCCAGCTCTTTTTGATCGTCGGTGAAATCAAAATTCATAGTTGCTAACGCTGTTCGTATGGAGAGTGAATGTAGGGCGGAGATTATCGGCCAATATAATCAGGTGGACGCTTTTCAAGAAAAGCAGCAACACCTTCGCGAAGGTCTTCGGTCTGGCCCAGCAGAACTTGGGTTCGGTTTTCAATCGCTACGGCGAATTCTAAATTGGGCGCATCACAATTAAGGTTGAACACCTCTTTTGTCATTTTCAATCCCATCGGGGATGCGTTTAACATTTTTTTCGCAAGTGAGAGACCTTTTGGAAGAAGGTCGTCGGCAGTTGCAATTTCGGAGACAAGACCGATCTGGCTGGCTCTATCTGCATCCACAGTCTCACCCGCCATCATGATTTGCGCGGCTTGTGCGCGTCCTATGATGCGGGGCAGGAAATATGAGACGCCCATATCACATGCGGAAAGCCCGATTTTGAGGAAGCTCGGAATGAAGCGGGCTTGGGGTGTACAAAAGCGTACATCGGCGGCGAGCGGTAGGCCGAACCCGCCACCGGCGGCGGCCCCTTGTATCAATGCGATGATGGGTTGCGGGCAGCGATGCATCGCTAATACCAAATCGCTAAGGGATTCCTGCACTTTGAGCATGGCCGCAATATCGGGTGTTGCGGGATCTGTTTTCCCATCTTCGGGGGGGGCGAGATCTATGCCTGCGCAAAATGCATCTCCTACGCTTCGCAATAAAATTACGCGTGTAGAATCACGCGTGGAGGCCCCTCGGAAATATGTTAAGAGGTCTGCGATCATCTGCTGTGAGATCGCATTGAGCCTGTCTGGACGATTCAAGCTAACAATGTCGATTGCGCCATCACAGTCGACAATTATAGTGTCGTATTGTTGGTTCTTCACGGGCATTTCCCCAGCAGGCAAATCAAATAGCTTTATATTTACATTGAATATGTAGATATTTGGAGCTTAGCTGTTTAGCTGTCTATGATTTGCTTGTAAAGCCCGCGTACACGTATAAACATTGGTGTATTGAAATTCGTCCAGCGACGGGTGCGGGTTGAATTTTCGGGTCGGATCAATGGAATATATTGAGAGCCGCTGCGATTAGAACTCGCGTGAGCTTTAAGGCGAAATTCAATTGTTATTAATATCGCACGACTGAACGGATAGACATGAAACTTCCTCACCTTACCGTAGATGAACTGCCTCGCGGCCGCTCTTTGCCAGAATCGGTCGCGCAAATCATTCGCGAAGAGATTACAAGCGGTCGCCTTGATGATGGTGAGCGTTTGCCTCACGAAAGTGAGTTGATTAAGCATTTCGGTATTTCGCGCCCAACCTTGCGAGAGGCGCTGCGTATATTGCAGTCCGAAGGCGTGCTGCACGTTGGTCGTGGCAATGGCGGAGGCGCGCGCGTTAGCACCCCTCAACCGGGCCGAATTGCCGGCTATGCGGCTGTCCCACTTCGAATGCGTCGGGCGACCATGCAGGATATGCTCGAAATTCGCAGATTGATTGAGCCGACAGCTATTGCTCGCCTTGCCAGGACGCAAAATCAGGAGACGATCGCAAAACTTGCGCAGATAGCGGTGGCCCAGCGCTATGTTACAAAAGATAGAGAAGCGTACCGCGATCTGGAATTTGAGTTCTGCCAAGTGCTCCTTGAAAATTGCGATAGCGAACCATTGCGGTTATTTGGCTTGATGTTGGATGAGCTGATTAGGGCGCAATGGGATCGTGTAATCAAGGATCTTCCCAAGCACAAATATGAACAGGTCGAATCTCAGTATGCGGCAAATCAGAAGCTCAAGATTGTGGACCTGATTAGCGCTGGAAAAGATTCAGACGCTGAAGCGGAATGGATTACCTATATCGAGAATTTCGAGAAAGGCCTTCTACGCCATGGCGGGCCGCATATGTTGCTCTGAGTCTGAACCTTTCGTATCAGAAAATCACCTGGGCTTGTTGAAGGCGGACACGTCTACCAGTGGATCGGTCAGCCCGCAGGGACAGAGTTCATTTAGACGTGTCATTTTTGCATGTGTCAGAATAACGGGATCAGGTTCAGCGGCGTTCAATCGGTGTCTTAATGTGGTCTGGTGAGATTCGGTCGAGATATCCCATTCAGTATCATCGATATGCATGGCTGTTTCATGGTGGCCGCAGCTGATCAATACAGCGGGACCAAAGCGAGACCAACGACGCAGTCTAATATCTTTCATGTGCTGGAGTGCGGCGAAACCGTCGTCAGTGGCCCAGACTTGGCGAGTATTCAGAAGTTTGCCAACATTATGACCCAGAGAAGATAATCCGCTAACGATTGCCGCATTGATGCCAAAGATCGCGACTGGATCGAAATTGCGAATGAAAGCCTCAACCCGCTGAGCTTCATATTGCGTGCTGTCGGCCTGAAGTATGATGACACCGGTTAATTCCAGCGTCCGTTCGAGAGGCATGGCTAGATGAGCATCCTCGGGCGCTGTAATCACAATGGTGTATTCACCCCGTTTGATACTGGTCTTCGAGAGTAGGCGCTCCCATGTAAGAGCCGCGCGATTTGCCTCGGGGTCGGAATACAAGAGAAATTGCTTTTCTCCGTTGATTTCCGTCGTTGATATGATGATGGGCGGTTCTGCTGCAAAGGTTGTCATTGTTTTGTAACTCTCGGAATCTTGTGGGGTGGGCCAAGCTTCAGCAGTTCCTGTTCGGAAACCATATCCAATTTGACCGGCACGCCCAACGCTTGTTCTATAACGGCGCCTAATGCGCGATTGAGGGCGTCCAACCCGCCTTCAACAAAGTCTGGCGCATAACCGACCCTGAGAGACAGGATTTCGAGCTGCGGGCTGGGACGAATGATCTGGAACAGGCCACTACGAGTAGGCTTGTGTTCTTCAATGATCATTCGAATATCCTGTGGCAGGATCGATATACCCTGAACAAAGGTCTGATCGCCTTTTCTGCCAAGTATCTTGAATTTGAGATGGGTGCGTCCACAGGCGCAGGGCGAACGGTCTATCGTGCAGAGGTCATCCGTGCGGAACCGAATGAGAGGGACGAATGGTTCACAAAGTGTCGTGACGACCATTTCGCCAATCTCGCCGTCAGCCACAGGCTGGTCCCCAAAAGGTTCCAGACATTCGATGAGGGCAAGGTCCTCATAGCCGTGAAAGCCGTCATGGGCCCGACAGGTGCTGGCGCTGCAGACATCTCCCAAAGGGCCATTCTGGAAGACGTCGACGTCCCAGCTCTTTAACATTTTGCGATGGCGCGGACTTAGGGGCTCTCCGCCATAAATGAGGGATTTGAGTGGCGCAAAAACTTTCACTGGATCCAACCCGGTTTCTTCAAAATACCGTTCAAGCGCAATTAGCATAGGGCTCGACAGAAAGTTTAGTAACGTGGGCTTAAACCGGTCGAGCGCTTCTATCATGCGCGGTATCATATCGGGACCATGGCTGAGGCAGATGGGTTTTACGCCAAGCATGCGAGATGCCTGGTATTTGCTCCCTGATCGGAACGTGAATGCAAATTGTAGGATATAGTCGCCGGGCCGAACACCGAAATGCCAATGGTCCCGAGCAAATCCGGTTTCAAAAGGTGATCGATATCCACGAGGCAGGGGTGTGGGGTCGCCGGTGGTGCCGGATGTAGTGTAAACCCCTTTCAGTCCGGGCTCATCCATTCGTACGAAGCCGCCCATCGGATCATCGTGCTGATCGCGAAACTCGCGAATTGTATCCTTGTTCATGAAGGGGGCGCGACGGAAGAAGTCGTCCATTGTGCACGTCTGCAAAGGAGACACTCCAGCGTTGTCCCACAAATCGCGGATGAGCGGTGAGTTCTCATAGACTTTGGGAAGCAGGTTCTGGAGTCGCTTATGCTGGAGGTCTTTAAGTTTTTCCTGCGGCATGCGTTCGACAGGATCCAGCACGTCGTTTGTTGCTGTTGGTTCCAATGTTTCTGCTCCCTCATTAAGTGTTTTGCGCTATGGGCGCAGCCTCGATTGTAGGGGCTGCGGGCGTGATACTAGCCATTTTCGTAAATGGCGGATGTTCAGACTAGACCAAGTCCGCCATCGCACTCGATTATGTCGCCAGTGATGAAGCGGGCCTTCTCGGATGACAGGAAAACGGCGAGGTCGGCTATGTCCTGTTTTTCACCGTAACAGCCAAGTGGAATGCTGTTGCGGAAGGCAGCTTCCACCTCGGCGCTTGGCAGGAGGCGCGACCCTGCGCCTTCCGTGTCGCTGATAGGCCCCGGCGAAATGGCGTTGACCCGAATTCCATCTACGCCCCATTCCAGTGCGAGGCATTTGGTGACCATGTTTACGCCAGCTTTGGCGGCGCAGGCGTGAATCTGATTAGGGATCGGTTTGACAGCCTGACCGGCAGTTATGGCGACCAGAGAAGCTCCGGGTTTACGCAGGTGAGGATAGCTGGCGCGGAAGACGTTGAACGTGCCCAGAAGGTCGATATCGACAACGGTTTTGAAGCCGTTTGCCGAAATTGTGTTTGCTGGCACCATGAAATTTCCAGCCGCGCCAGAGAGAACGATATCGATCTCGCCCCATTTATTGGCGGTTTCTTCAATAGCTTTCTCGACAGCGTCGTAATCACGGACATCCGCAGCTGTGCCGATGGCATCATGGCCCATATCACGCAATTGACTGGCAGCGGCTTCGATTCTTTCAGTAGACCGACTGATTAGAGATACGCGCGCACCGGCCTCAGCGAAACCAACTGCGACGCCCAGATTTATACCGCCAGATGCTCCAGCCAGAAACGCTGTTTTGCCTTTGAGTAACTCTGTTTTTGACATGATGTAAGCGACTCGAATCTTTTAAATCTAAATATTAAAATCAAAAGGTTATATTTTTGATTTAGAGTCAACAGTTCGTCTAGTCAAATGGCGATAAATACTTTTACTGCGAGGTTTAATATAGATATTTTGTCAGAAAATTTTTGTCAAAGGGTCACCTATTGTTTGTGCATAGTAGTGCGTACACATTCCTGCACGCAGTCAAAATTTAAATCTTTATCTTGTTGACTTTAATATCTAACTATTAGAGTGTTCGATCACATTACATCGTACAAAGCGCAGTTTGGGGAGGGATCAGCTATGAGCAAAGAGATGTGCCAAACTCCCGGCCTTTGCGCAGATTGGCGCCTGTTATCTGGCGCTGTGCAACAGGCAGAGGTGATGCACGGCATTAGAATCATCAAGATTTTCGTTTCAGTGTTCTGAAGTTCCTCTCTCTGACTATTTAATACCGGGGTAGCCGGGCTTTGGGAGGCGGTCTCTCAGAGTAATCGAAAGACAATAGCTGTCAGACTTGGCAGTAACGGAAAGGACAAACAGTGACTTGGGTCAATCAAGATAAATGCGCCATTGTGGGGGTCGGGGCGACGCCCTATTATGTGCGCGGTCAAAGCTACCCTCAAACGACGAATGAAATGGCTGCCAAAGCCATCTTGATGGCTTGTGACGACGCGGGCATTTCGGTGACGGATATTGATGGGTTCGCCTACTATTCGGGGGCAGTTGCCGGATATGTCGACAAGATGGATACGGCGGAATTTATGGAAATGCTTGGCATACCCGAAGTGCGCTTTACGGCCGCGCTGACGGGCGGCGGGGGCGGGTGTGTCGGTGCAATCGGTCTGGCGGCGGCTGGAATCATGAATGGGTCCGCCAATTACGTTGTCACTGTTATGTCGCTTCAGCAATACAAGTCGCGGCTCGGAGCTGTCTTTAGCGAAGTCGAGCCAACTCCGGCGCTCTCATTTGCCCAACCAGCGGGCATGGTGGGCGCAGGTTATCTCATGTCGACGTTGACGCGCCGTCATATGCACCTTTACGGATCAACCCGTGACGCCTTTGCAGAGATTGTTATTTCGCAGCGAGAAAATGCGCTCAATAGACCGACTGCATTGCGCCGCAAGCCGCTAACCCTCGAAGAATACTATGCTGCACCAATGCTTGCGGATCCGCTTTGTCGTCTCGATTTTTGTCTAGAGACTGATGGTGCAGTCGCGGTCATCACCAGCACAAGTGAGCGTGCAAAGGACTGCCGGCAGAAGCCCGTCTATGTTCACGCTGTCGCGCATGGCGGTAGCCGGGACTGGGGCAGAGCTTTTGCGTGGATGAATATGCCGGATGAGATTTTTGCATCTGCGGGCCATAAAGCTGTGGCGGACCGCCTCTGGGAGGATGCATCGGTTGGTCCTCAGGATATCGATGTGGCAATGATATATGACCATTTTTCATCCATGGTTTTGATGCAGCTTGAAGAATATGGCTTTTGTGAAAAAGGTGAGGGCAACGATTTTGTCCTATCTGGCGCACTGCGTTATGCAAACCGCAAAAACAAAGGGTCATTGCCAGTTAATCCTCACGGTGGGCAGCTCTCTGAAGGCTATATCATTGGCATGACCCATCTGCGCGAGGCGATCGAGCAGTTGCGCGGCGACGCGATAAATCAGGTTGAAGATTCAGAATTTGCACTTGTCACCGGCGGGCCGGCTGCGCTCCCGACTTCCGGTCTTATCTTGAGGAATTAGTGAAATGAAATATGGACCTGCCAAGGCGCTTTCCGGCGAGAATATTCGTATCACGATGGACACTTACACCGAGCCATTCTGGCTGGCGGCCAAGGAGCGCCGTCTTACGGCTTGTAAGTGTGGAGATTGTGGGGAGTTTCGTATCCCACCGGGACCATTTTGTCCGCATTGTCGAAGTCAAGTCATTGAGTGGCCAACGCTTTCGGGAACGGGCACAGTCTATAGCTTCGCCATATGCTCGAATTCTCCGATTGCTGATCATGTTTATGTTCCGGTTATTGTCGAGATCGATGGAGCCCCAGGCGTGCGATTGATCGCTAATTTGTCTGGAGGAAACGCAGAAGACGTCGAGATCGGCATGAAAGTAGTCGTTGACTGGACTCCGATAATGGACGGTTGGGTTCTGCCGAATTTCAGACTGGCGTAGAACGTCCGGGAAAACAGTGCTGAGGAGAATTTCAAACGCGTTGGGAGCGCAAAAGCCGACATCAAGTGAGTTAATCCATCACGATTATCTGAGTAATCGCGAATGTAGGATGTCGCTGGATTCTCGAAATGTACTATTCTTGACCGAGATCATAGCTATTCAGCTGTCGACAAAATGACAGTTCTTGAAGTGACTTCAATTGCCATGTGCGGTTGGCGGGTAAAGAGCCGAAGCAATCGCAAAACCGCTCGGAAACGAGCAAATTCTGGCCGTCAAAGGCGGCAAATTCCTTGGAGGGAACTATGAAGAATACAGGTATTTCAATTTCATCTGAACGTCGGAAATGCGAGGGGCGACCTTTGCGGAGTAGGCTGGCTGGTATGTCTGCAATGCTGGTCGCTTCAGTAGCGATGTCAGTGCCTGCGATCGCGCAGGAAGAGGCTGAAACTGTTGAAGAGGCTTCATCGCGGCGATTGACCACCGTGACGGTTACAGCGCGTAAGGTTGAAGAAAACCTGCAGGAGGTTCCTGTCGCGGTTACAGCGTTTACCGGCGAATTGCTGCAGGAAAGCGGCGTTGTTGATTTCGGAGATATCGCAGCTTATACGCCAAGTTTGACAACGGTTGACTCATCTTCCAACGCGGCGGCGCTAGCGCTTTCATTACGTGGTCAGGTTCAAAATGATGTGGCGTCCAATCTGGAGCCTTCTGTTGGCACATATGTGGACGGAGTTTATTGGGCACGTGCCGTCGGACTGAATGCTGATTTACTTGATGTTGCTAGCGTTCAGGTTTTGAAAGGCCCGCAGGGGACTTTGTTTGGTCGCAATACGACCGGGGGAGCGCTGGTTATTGAAACGGCTAATCCCAACTTTGATGGGGCTTCCGGTTCGATTGAAGGAACTGTCGGTAGTTACAATGCACGTGGCGCAAAGGCTATTGTGAATGTGCCTCTAATCGAAGATGTGCTCGCGGTACGCGGCGCGCTCTCGATTGATAAGCGTGATGGCTATGTAACGGATCCATTTACGGGGCGTAAGTGGAACGACAAGGACAATATGACAGGCCGCGTGAAGGCGCTATTCGCACCTACTGAAAATATTGAATTCACGCTCAGCGGGGAATGGTTTGAGTTTCAGACCGACGGTCGTGTACGCGGAACAGTTTATGTCGATCGTACTGCCGGAACGGGTGGGTCGCGTGCTGCAGGAATTCCGCAATCGTACGTCGATCTCGTCAATACCGGAAATCTCGACATAGCTACAAATGTTGATCAGTTCGTCGACGTGACGACGGAGACTTTTACGGCAAACTTTAAGTGGGATGTCGGACCAGGGGAGCTCAAGTTAACTGCAGGCAACCGCACAACGGATTCTAAAAACTTGTTAGATCTAGACGGTTCAGCCGAAGCTATCCATGCGACAAGCCAGTCTGCAAAACTTGAGCAAAATACGCTCGATGTTCAGTGGACAGCATCTGCAATTGATGACCGTCTGAATTATGTAGTCGGCGCGGGCTGGATGGAAGACAAAGGTTTCGACCGGTCAACAACCAATTCTGTTGTCGGATTTCGCGGTGATCTCGATAACATCAGCTGGGGTGTTTATACTCAGGGTACATTTGATGTGACGGACCGCTTGGGTATTACGGCTGGGGTTCGATATTCTGAAGATGAAAAGGGCCTGACATCAAATACGACTCTGGATGCACCGGTCATACAGTCTGCCTGTTTCTTATATTTTGGTGCAGGTGGAGTTTCGCTCGAGGATTGCCCTCAGACAGATACGGCTACATTCGACTCCACAGATTATACACTGGGAGCTGATTTTCACGTGACCGACACAACGATGGTTTATGCGAAATTTAGTACGGGTTACCGTGCTGGCGGTTTGCCATTGAGAATTTTCACGATTGAAGAGTTTGTGCCTTTCAATTCTGAATCCGTAGAAGAAATTGAAATTGGGATGAAAGGCGATTTCCTCGACGAACGTCTTCGTATAAACCTCGCGGTATATCAGTCTAAGCTTTCTGATGCGCAACGTAGTACCGTTGTTGACGCCGGGGGAGTGTCTCAATCGATCGTATCCAATATGGATATCGAGAATACAGGTCTGGAAGTTGATATTGTTGGTGTGGTGAATGACAATGTTCAGCTAACCGTATCAGGATCACTTCTAGACTCGGAAAACAAAACTTCAGAGCTGGCGCGTATTTACTACACCCCAGAGGAGAATCTCAGCGCAGCAATCGATTACAATCGTCCTATGTCATTTGGCGAATTCAATGCCAAACTTTCTTATGCTTGGACGTCTGAGTATAATACGTCTGATGTGAATGACCCGAACAATCCAGAAAATGATGCGATTGTCGTAGCGACGAGTGCGCCTTCTAGCGGCCAGCTCAACGGGCGTATTGGAGTGAAGTTTGATAACGCCTTCGGCCTTACACTCTGGGGAACGAATATCCTTGATGATGATGCCGTGAATGCCGGGCTATATGTGCCAACTTATGGCTATGTAACTGGCGAGCAGCGTCAGCCGCGCATGTTTGGCATCACAGGAACATATCGTTTCGGAGGCTAGACCTTCGAAGATTAGTTAGCCCTTGTGGTCGATTATAATCGAATTTTACTTGGGTGGGGCTTCTCCAAGCTTCACCCATTTTTTGGAAATTTAGTGCTCTGTGAGCTAAACGTCACATTACTGAATGCTCTCACAAACTCTGCTGCATTTTTGGGATTAACGCCCCAGCTAGGCAACAACTCAGCGTCGCGCTGGTTTTTCGCGGGAACCGGAGATGAAATTGCGCCAGTCTCTTCTTAAAGACCGCATCAATCTTTCAGAATGCACTGGAGGACTTAACCTGCGCGTGTTGTGGCGCCTCTTCAAGCTTGAGAACAATTGCGATACTCGCAAAATGCCCACACTGTTCATCACGGATTCGCAACAGTGATATCTGTGTGAATTCCCCGATTTGTTGTTACTGGGAATCATCGGCCCATGCGCCTCTTTCCGTCTGGCTCATACAATGCAGCCAATGACGAGTAAATTGGGATCGGACTAGACGAAAGTTTGGTCACTAATGGCTTCTTCAGAAATAGTCGTTGCTAAAAGAGGATGCGGTTGGCTTCATATAGGATCTAGAATCTGCCGTACGGGACCAGTTTTTGTATTCACGAGAAGCCAAGGATAGCTGCAAATGACCAAGCAAATTACAATGACCATAAATGGTCGTGAAGTTGATTTGTTCTCGCGCTTAGATGTGATCGATCCAGCGACGGGCGAAGTGTTTGGCAGCGTTCCCAATGCCGGCGCTCCAGAACTCAATAGTGCGGTGAAAGCGGCGCGAGAAGCATTTCCGGCTTGGCGTGATACCTCTTGGGAAAATCGTCAGGCGATTCTGATACGAATGGGTGATGTGATTGCTGCAAGCGCTGCGGAGTTGATTGGGCTTCTGACCAAGGAGCAGGGTAAGCCAACGGCCCAAGCAGAGTTTGAAATCATGTCGGCATCGCAGTGGTGCCATGCAACGGCTACGTTGAAGCTGGATGATAAGGTATTGGAGGATTCTGCGACGCGGTTACATTTTACGACCTATGAACCGATTGGTGTTGTATGTGCGATATCACCGTGGAATTTCCCCTTCATCTTATCAATATTCAAAATAGCGCCAGCTCTGATCGCTGGGAACACGATGGTGCTTAAGCCATCTCCATTTACACCGATGACGGTACTTCGTCTTGGTGAGCTATTACGGGATGTTGTTCCAGCAGGTGTCTTGAACATTATTTCCGGTGATGATGCGCTTGGTCCAATGATGACGATGCATGCTGGGTTTGATAAAATTAGCTTCACCGGTTCCACGGCAACTGGAAAGAAAGTCATGGAGGGTGCAGCCAAGGATTTGAAGCGCTTAACGTTGGAGCTAGGTGGGAACGATGCCGCAATCGTGTTTCCCGATGTGGATATAAAGCAAACAGCTGAAATGGTATTTTGGTCGGCATTTACGAATTCTGGTCAGGTTTGTATCGCCAGTAAGCGCGCCTATATCCACGAAGACATATACGATGAGATGCGTGATGCCTTAGTGACCGTTGCCGAATCTACGCCTATGGGACGGGGTGATCAGGAGGGTATCGCGCTTGGGCCAATCAACAACGAGCGGCAACGTCGTACGGTGAAGGCCCTTATACAGGCGAGTGAGGATGCGGGAGATACAGTAATCCGCGCGTCAAGGCCTGCTGGAGCAGGGTATTTTGAGCCGATTACATTTATTGATAATCCCCATGATGATCGTCCAATCGTGACAGAAGAGCAATTTGGTCCTGTGCTGCCGCTGTTGAAGTTTTCATCAGAGGACGAGGTGGTTCGAAGGGCTAACAATAGTGATATGGGACTGGCAGCGACTGTTTGGACTAAAGATGAAGCTCTTGCGCTGCGCGTGGCGTCTCGTCTTGAAACGGGTAATGTATGGATAAATGAAGCGCTCGCGCTATCACCGTTCGCTGCCTTCGGTGGACGCAAGCAATCGGGTCTTGGTGTTGAGAACGGCATCGAGGGGTTGCGCCAGTACACTGAGCCGAAAACCGTTTCATTCGTCCGCAAATAACGGTCAATCTGTGGCCTAACCTTGGATGGGGGCGAGGCTCTACAAGCGGTACTATAATCAACAATTGAAGAACTAACTACGCAGGGGTTCGCGATGTTTGATTACTTGAGATATACGTTCACGCCGCTTATTATTGCGCTTTCGGCGGCAGGACTATGGGGCGGTGGAGATCTTGTTTGGCTCGGCTTTGGCACCTTACTGTTCGTATTCCTGTTTGATGCATTCCTTGAGCCTGACTATGGGGTGCGAGATCAACGATTCCCTTGGGTATATGACGTAATAGTTTCTGTGCAGATATGTATGGGGTTCGGGTTAATTCTCGCTTATGCGTACTGGGTGGGTTCTGGCCACTTTGAAACGCGAGGGCAGCACATTGGTGCATTCCTAACTATGATGTTGACGTTGTTCGGAACGATCTCCCCAGCCTTGCACGAAATGTTTCATCGTGAAAAGTTCACGCATCGTTGGCTGGGTCGGTTAGGTATGGTTATGATTTTTGATCCGTGGCGGGAGATTACACACGTTGTTACGCATCATGTGTATACAGCCACGCCTTATGATCCAGATTATGCTCGGCGCGGAGAAAACCTGTACCGGCACCTGTTCGTGACCTTTCGGCGTCAAGTTGCCGAGAGTTATCATCTGGAAAAAATGCTCTGGAGCAAGCGGGGGCGGTCTTGGCATGACATTAGAAATCCTTGGATATGGCGAGTCGGTATTCTTGTTCTGTTTGTTACTGTCCTGGTTATTGTTGGTGGTTGGATGGGGGCTTTGGCGGCTGTATTGGTCTGTTTGCTGGGGCCGCGCCTTATGTTGGAGGTGTTTAATTATACCCAGCACTATGGCTTGGTCACAGGCACGCCAGGTCGTTTTGAAAATCGGCATACCTGGAATCATTTGACCCCCTTTATGCGCATCCTTGCATTAGAGATTACTAATCATGCTGGTCATCATAGGGATAGTTACGCTCCGTTTTATAAGCTTGAGCCTGATCGCGATGGTCCAAAGCAGCCGCAGTTTTTTCTTTGTCTTTTGATGGCGATGGTGCCGCCGCTTTGGTTTGCGATGATCCGCCCAAGATTGGCTGCATGGGATCGGGATTACGCAACACCACAAGAGCGTGAGCTTGCGGAAGCCGAAAATGTGCGGGCGGGATGGGCCGATTTGAACTCCAATCAAGAGACAGTAAAGGCCCGTTATGCCAACGCAATCTGATACAAAGACTGGAACGAGTGTCGTCAAGTTTGGTGGTAGTGATTCCACGTCTTGTCGAATTACCGTAGCGGGTGAGAATAAAAGTTTCGAAGTCCCCCGTGGCGATCTCTTGTTAATGTCCGCTCTTGGTCAAGGTATAAATTATCCTCATAACTGCCGTGTAGGAACGTGTGGACGGTGTCGGACAAAACTTATCGCTGGGCGCATCAGCCCGCAAATTGATTTTGCGCTGTCTCCACTCTCAAATGATGAATTAGAAAATGGATTTATACTTGCTTGTCAGGCTAAGGTGCGAACCGACCTGACGATCGGTGTTTCTTTGATTGACCACGATGTTATTGAACCTCGCATGGTAGCGGGTGTTATTTACCATTGGGAGCGACTACCCGGTGAGGTGATAGATATGCGTGTGCGCTTGGAATCGCCCTTATTGTTTGAGGCTGGTCAATATGCTTCGATTTCGACATCAGGATCGTTTACGCGGCGCATGTTTAGCTTCTATGATGCACCTAAAGAAAACGGAAATATTGAGGTTGGTTTCCTGATAAAGCGACTCCCAAGAGGGCGCTTTTCCGATTGGCTATACCGGGATGACCGGCGCGATGTGCGCGTTTGGCTTGAGGCGCCTTTTGGGCAAATGGGACTGGATGACGATGCGCGTGATGCGATTGGTGTAGCTGGGGGAACAGGATTAGCACCGGTATTGTCCATTGCGGCGGATCGATTGCGCCGGTTCCCACAGAACCGCTTTACGATAGTATTTGGTTTACGCCGCGAATATGAAATGTTCGCTTTGGACAAGCTTGAAAAGCTCAAAGAAACCTTTGGGGATCGTGTAAGTATCATTCCTATAATGAGTGATGAGCCCGTGCAGAGGTCGTGGAGTGGGCAACGTGGTTTAGTAACCGATGCGCTGACGAAAGAACTCAATCTTGATTTCTCTAATGTGACGGCATTCGTTTGTGGATCGGTGCCAATGGTTGAGGCTGTAGAGCATGTCTTAAAACAGCAAGGCATGCCCGAAGATCGCATACATTCGGATAAATTTGAACCGGCGGCAGTTTAAGATGAGTTTAGTAGCTATTGGAACTATTGGTCTTTTAGTGGGCGCTTTTGGTGGTATAATTACAGGTGCACTGGGCGGATTGAAAATTTCTGTTCCATCGTGGGCAGCCAAGGGTCATGGACTACTTAACCTTGCTTGTCTGTTTGGAGTGTTTTTGGGTTTGCTTTTAACAGAAAACGCGGTGGCAGTGCGAGCGTGGGTGGGCGTTGGCGTTTTGACAATAGCTCTTATTGGCGGATTGATTATCTTTCGCGTTTTGTTTCCAAAAAAAGCGCCTCGAAGTTTAATTGTGCTTCATGGCTGCATGGCAGTTGTTGGACTAGTGCTTCTGTTGCCTGAATCTGGATTGTTCTAGTTCGCTTTCAGGCTATCCCGGGCAGCCATACTTTAGTATGGTGCTGATTGGTTGGCTTCGATCTGATACTAAATGCGGGATTGTTTTGTTTCCCTCACTCTAGTTTCACGAGCCAGAACTCACACGGGAGTTTCAACTGAAAAATATCGACTCCGTACTGCCGAGCCATGTAAGGCCTCCGCGCCGTCGTGGTACAATGATACACCGTAAAGGCCTATCTGGCCGTATAATGACGGCTGTTCAAAAAATGCAGCTTGTGATGTTGGTTGCACCGTCAGGCTACGGAAAAACAACTTTGTTTACAGAAGTCTATGATGGCTTGGAAGCTAAAAATATGCGCGTTATTTGGATTAATGTCACGCGCGGCACACACGATGGAGGATGGCTGTCTCGTGCATTGAGCGAACAGGTGGCTTTGTTGTTCGATCTGGGTTTTCAACCAAGTGATACGTTTACAAATATCGTTTTTGAAAATCTATCTGAGGATGATCCTCTTTTCGTTTTTATTGATAATTGGAACTTTCTCGATGAGGTAAGTTCAGCTCCTTTGTTTGAGAGATTACTTGCTGAAACGCATGGTCTTATCCATTTCGTTGTTTCATCCCGCAGCATTCCGAGTTTTCACTACGCACCTCTTCGATTGAACGAGGAGTTGCTGGAGCTTACGTCGGGAGACCTTTCGTTTACATTGGAAGAAAGTTCTGAGGTGCTTGGAATTTTTGACGAGATATCTCAACCTTTGTTACAATTGATTGGCAAAACACAAGGTTGGCCCGCAGCCGTGCAGATGTTAAAACTTGCCTTACGCGAGGGCGGATCAGGTCTGACATTGAGCGAGAATTTCGATGGTGCTCAAGCTGATATTGCGCGCTACTTTTCGTCGAGCTTCTTTGATCTTTTGTCTGAGGAGCGCAAGCGATTTTACCTAAATTTGGCACTGTTCGAAGAGTTTCGAGCAGATCTGATCGAGACTGTCTTCGGACCGAATGTGAGAGAACCGTTTCGTGACCTGGTATTAAACGGAGTATTCATTAGTGAAGTTTTTAGAGGGAGTGGGCGTTACAAATTGCACCCGCTCTTAAGAGATTACTTAATCGATTTACGACCCGAATTTTCGGGGTTGGAACTAGAGACACAATCCTTGTTGAAGGCCGCCCATTTCGAGAGAGAACAGGGCGAAATAGGGGGGGCGATCGAGTACGCGATCCGTTCAAAACAATTTTCTCTTGCGGTCGAATTGTTGAGTGAACACACGGCGCATATTACCGAAATCGGTAGAATTCATCAGTTTGCTAATTGGGCTGGGACACTTCAGGGCGATGGAGCAGTGTTACCGCCAGATGTCGCGCGTTGGTATATTTGGACGCTCGTATTCTCTGGGAATTGGAGGGAGGCGGCGGCTGAGGCAGTAAAACGTCCTGAAGTGGTCGATGCTGAAATTGAAACAGTCATTGCGGCCTTCTCGGATGACTTGGACACAATGCGTTCTGGGTTATCTGAGTGGCGCGGTATCGAGAAAAAGCAACAAATGCCTTTTCAAGCTGCAGTCATGCATTGTGCAGAGGCCATAGCGTTTTTGGCAGAACAGAGATTCAGTGATGCAGAGCGGTCTTTGAACCGCGCAGAATTTTCTATTGATCAAACTGAATCCGTTTTTGGTCGTATATGGGTCGCTGTGTTAACAGCGATGTTGTATTACTTCCGTGCACGATTGGATTTAGCAGAACGGAAGATACGAGATGCTATTCGTCTCGCTGAGCGTCATTTCGGTCCCAATTCTCCAACAGCTTCTCTGACACGCGAAGTAGCTGCAAATATTGCATTTGAGCGTTGTGCTGATGAGCAGGCGCAGAGTGATTTGAATTTGGCCAGCGTGGCCAATCGATCACCACATTTGCCATTTATTATGGCGCTTACGGACAATTTAGTTATCGAGCTAAGATTGAAGTGGGGCGCTGTTGGGAGCGTTAAGCCTTCGGCAAGCGAACGCATGTCATTGTTCAAGCGGGCGCAAAAATTATCGCGTGAGCTTAGGTCTCAATTCGAACTTGACGAAGCTGAAAATGCTGTTGCCGCGTATGACATTGCCCAGCAACAGAGCAATATCGGAGACAATAGATCAGTATGGGATATAGAACTCATTGAACTCTCAAATAGTGCGCGCTTGTTCTTACTGCAAGGTAATCCAAAGGCCGCGTTAGGGATTTTGACGCCCGTCCTTCGGCGTTTAGGCCAGTCTGAAGGCCTAACCCCGCTTTCACTTAATGTTTTGCGGGCGGCCGCTTTGTACCAAGTGGGTGAAACAAGTTCAGCAGTTCGCTTGATTATTGCGACCACTGAAAAAGCCGTAACAGGCGGTGCCTTGCGCCGCATTTTTCAGGATAGACGCTTCATTGAAGGCCTTTTGCCCGCCCTTGCGGATGCGGGACACCGTGCGCCCTTGGGGGATCCGGAGGGGTGGCGGAGGTTGAGGGGTTTGCTCAATCTGAAAACATTTGAGACAAAAGAAAGCTCTGAGGTTGTTGAGCTGATTGAAGAGCCAACTGCACGTGAGCTTGAACTGCTTGAGTTCGTTGGCCTGGGGTTGAGCAACCGTGAAATAGGAGAACGTTTGGGAATTACCGTTCCTACAGTAAAGTGGCACCTTCACAATCTATTTTCAAAATTGAATGTAAAAAACAGAGGTAGCGCACTGAGAGTTGCTCGCGAAGCCGGTCTTGTGCGATAGATGAACCCAACCTTCGTTGGGGCAAATTCGGAAAGAGATTTTGAAAATTCGCCGATTTTGGGTGGATTGATTGTGACGATTGAGGGTTGAAAAAATTTGATGATGTACAGACAGCGGTATGAGATAAAGTCTGTAACTTTGTGAAAGTGAAAATCAGGCCTAATGTCCGGTTGTTTGAGGATTCGGGCGGATGCCCTTTGCAATCGGTTAAGTAAATTGGTGGCTTTGGTTTGTTTGGAGTGACAGCGCCAGAAGTCTATGGCGGGGCAGCTCTCGATAATATGCCTTATGCCTTGGCGCTAATTGACTTGGCAAAAGGAGACGGCGCGCTATCGAATATTGCATCTATACAACACTCTATCATCGTCACTGGTCTAGTAAAAGATGGATCAAAGGCGCAATAGGAATTATACCTTTCAAAACTCATCTTTGGGGAGATGATTGGTTCTTTCGCGTTGACCGAACCGGAGGTGGAGTCTGATGCCGCGGCTTTGACGGGCAGCGCTATGAAGTACAAGGGAGGGTATTGCCAAGCAGTTCACTACATCAGGCAGTATAGCGGGTGTTGTATTTGTTATAGAGGCTGTCGATGCAAATGCAGGTAATCGGGAAATGACAACCTTTCTGAAAGCCAGGAGTATAGAGGAATATATCGTAAACATAATTGAAGAAAATGGGCCAGTTCGCTTCAGAATTCTCTTTCATAAGCTTTGCGGAATTGTTCGTTCCTGACGATATAATTTTGGGCGAAGTGGGGCAGGGTTATCGTATCGCGATATCAAATCTGGAGGCGGGACGTATTGGTATTGTTGCACAATGCATATGTGTGACCGAGGCCGTGTTAGAAACCGCGATTGACTCTGCGCGAGAGCGCCGCAGCTAAAATCAATCATACAGAAAATTGTTGCAGCTGGAAGTCACGCGGAGTCATCTGAGGGTATTGCGGCATTCATCGAGAATGCGCCGCCAAACTTCCGGAATGTCAAAGTAGTAAAGTCCACGTTCTTTTCTCTGGAGCGTGACCTTTGATTGTCTTGTACGGACGTTTACGGCGACTTAGTTAAAGTTTGAAGTGATCGCCAGCTGCGCGGATAGTTATGTCGCCAATAGAGACGCCCCAAGGCTGGTTGATGGCGTGGACGACTTCGTCCGCGATATAGGCGGGATCAAGGAAGGTGTAGTCTATACTTTGGGCATCTATTTTAGTTGGATCAATCTTTCCTTTGCCACAGGCTTGCAGCAGTGGCATAAAGTCGTTGACATTTTCACCGACGATGCCGACAGCAGTTTCGAGGTTCACGACGCTGCCAACAAGTCCAGTGGCTGGAACACCGGTGGGCTTTACAGTCGTAACTTTAATTTTGCCTCGTGATTCAATCCGTAAAGCTTCGGACATTGTGTTTACTGCTGCCTTAGTCGCTCCGTATACTGCTGCTCCATTTACAGGCGCGTTGCCATATATTGACGATATGTTGATGACGTGACCTTTGCCATTGGTGATCATATGATCATGGGCGGCGATCATCCCGTTAAGAACACATTTGATGTTGATGTCTATACATTTATGCCACGCGGGGGCCGCCAGAGCATGATCACTGAAGAATGCGAGCGGCATGACACCCGCATTGTTGATCATGACGTCAAGTTTTCCAAATGAAGTTACTGCCGATTGAGCTAGTTTTTTCATTTCATCAAGACTGGTTACATCAGCAGTTACAGCAAGCGCCTTGCCACCGTTTGACGTGATGGCGAAACAGTTTCTTCTAACGCTTCAGTATTGATGTCTGAGCATGTGACAGAGGCACCTTGCGCGGCAAGTTTTTGACTCATCAGCTTCCCGAATCCGCTGGCTGCTCCAGTAATAACAATAGATTTGTTTTTGATATAGTCAGTCATGATTAATCCCGTGTAAGCTTAATTATCGGCACACTGATTTTAAATGGAGCGAGCAGATGTGTTCCAAAATCGCTTTCTAAGCGTTGTTTTTAGTATTTTTCCTGCGCCTGACATTGGCATTTCAGAAATAATATCAAGCGATCGGGGGACCTTGTAGCCGGCAATAAAATCGCGACAGAAATTTAGTAGTTCGTCGAGGGTGAGAGTTGAGTTCGTTTGAAGCACAACTGTTGAGTGGACAACTTCGCCCATCGTGTCGTCGGGGATGCCATTAACGGCTACCGCTGAGACAGCGGGATGTTTTGAAACAGTGTTTTCGACTTGTGATGAATATACATTTTCACCCCCCGAAATTATCATGTCCTTGGATCGGTCAACAATGAAAATGTAACCCTCGTCATCTATGTAAGCGAGATCCCCGGTTTTCAGCCAATCTTTAACCAATGTTGTGGAAGTTTGTTCAGGTTGATTGAGGTAACCTTGCATTACGTTTGGACCGCGCACGGCGATTTCTCCGATTTTACCAACTGGTACATTGAGATCATTTTGATCGATAATACACAATTCAACGTCTGGCGCTGCGCGACCAGCAGCCCGAAGCCTTTGAGGGTTAGCGGTGTCAGTGTGTGCCTCTGGCAGCAAGAATGCGATAAGCCCTGCACTTTCCGTCATTCCGTAACCCTGTATAAGCTTTACGCTCGGCATGTTTTGGAGTGTGAGGTTTATGAGAGTTTCTGGCGCAGGCGATGCACCGTATAGAATGTGTTTCAGCGACGATAAATCGGTTGAGGAAACGTTTGGATGGTCCACCATAGCAGCGAGCATTGCGGGGACAACGAGTGTTTCCGTAATGGCGTGCCTATTGATAAGGCTTAACACTTCTGCGGGATTGAAAGCATCAAGCATAACGTGCGTTCCACCACGTAACACTAAACTCGTTAGCATGACCATATCGGCCAAGTGAAACATTGGTGCAGTGTGTAATCCAACACAGCCGTCTGCGAATGCTCCGGTTGCGAGTGCTGCAAATCCAGTAGACAGAACATTGCGGTGGGTCAGCTTAACGCCTTTTGGTTTTCCCGTTGTTCCCCCTGTATAAAATATGCCAAGCAAAGCGTTGTCGCCTGTACGGGAGTCTGGTGTGGGCTCAAATGCTTTTATTAAGTTGCCTCCGACGAGAACGTCTTCACTTGGCGCCGCGTCTCCGAGTAGAATGATGCTTGATAATTTTGGACATGACGCCTGCAGATCTGGCGTTAGGTGTGAGAAATTGGGTTCCACTAACAATACAGTTGCGTCGCAGTCTTGTAGTGAGAAAGCAATTTCGGATGGGCTCCATCGATAGTTTACAGGGACGGCGACACCGCCCATCCAAGCAATTGCTAAATAGGATTCCAAATAATAGTTGGAGTTAGAGGAGAGAATAGCGATGCGCGGCGAGGAGTGTTCAACTATTCCATCAATATGGGTGATTGACTGTAAAGCTGCGGCGAAGCAGGCAACGCGGTGTGACAGCTCTCGAAAGGTTTTCGTTCGGTCACCGCATATGGTGGCAATTGCGTCGGGACGCTGCTGAACGGCGCGGTGCAAGCCTTGTGTGAAATACATTATACTATGCCTCAAAAATTATGTCGGCTCGCGGAGAGACAACAGATTTTGACTAAGGTTATCGGGGCTATACTCGCTTGAGACTGGTCCAAAGTATGGGGATTATGGAAGAGAAAAAATGCCCTCGCTCAAGTTTGAGCGAGGGCTCTAGTTATGGGAGGTAACGCATGCAGTTGCTAAACAACCAAACGTGTTCACCGCATCCCTTTGCTTCAATGAAGTCAAAGAATACAGCTGAAGCCGCAGCTTCTGAATCACACTTGAGCACAAGGCTTGGGTCCGGGGGCCAAACCTTGGTTTGGGGTGCTGATGGGTGGCAGTGTCTAGGTTCTCTTTAAGTGCACGAGCAAGTGCTCCATTTTAGGGAGGTATTAATGATGATCAAGACGAAGTTAGGCCGCGTTTCTGCTATAGCGTTATTGGCGCTTGCGGTCCCAGTTGCCAATCTAGCGATGGCCCAAGAGGATACGAATCAGGCAGCACAAGAAGTTGATGATGGCGCGTCGAGGCGGCTTTCCACTGTTACAGTGACGGCGAACAAGCGCGAAGAAAATTTGCAGGATGTTCCAATCGCAATCAACGCGATTACTGGCGATTCTTTACAAGAAAGCGGCGTTTTAGAAACATCTGATCTAGCTGGGCAAGTTTCTAACCTCCAGATATCATCGCCGTTTGGTCGCACTCAGCCGAACTTCATCCTTCGCGGCATTTCAGTTGCGAATGAATTTAACTCAAACCAAGCATCTCCAAATGGTGTCTATTTGGATGAGGTTTATCTTTCATCCCGGTTTGCGCAAGGAATGAACCTGTTTGATTTGGACCGGGTCGAAGTTATTAAAGGGCCGCAAGGCACTCTCTTTGGGCGGAACACAGTTGGTGGTGCGATCAACATTATCACCAAGAAAGCTGACTTCAATGGCTCTAACGGCTTCGTTTCAGCGGGTATTGGAAATTTTAATACTTACAAAGCCTCTGGAGCATATGGTGCCGAGTTAATCGACGATACTTTGGCATTTAGAGTAGCGGGAGCGATCGAGGAGGGAGATGGTCAAATTGACAATCCCATCGCTGGCGTTGGAAAAGGTCGCACAACGGATAATTATGCATTGCGCGGATCATTGCTCTGGGAGCCTATGGACAGCGCGCAATTCACCTTACGTGCATATGCCGGACAAAGTGATGCGTCTTCTGAACCGCCACTATCAATTGGCGCACTTCCCGATGGTTCAAATCCGATTACAGGATACTCACGAGATGGGCTGGATTATTGGGATTCGGCAGTTGACTACCAAGGCGGCAATAAGACGAAGGCTCAGGGTGTAGCTTTAATATCAAAGTTTGACGTTGGTGATTTCGAGCTAACGTCAATCACGTCCTATGATGACGGCGAATTACGGGTAGACCAAGATCCCGACGGGAGCCCCGTTGATGTATTTACTATCAATTGGTATTCGGACTACGACCAGTTTTCACAGGACATTCGCCTGAGTTCAAATCCAGACGCAAATTTCCGATACATTCTCGGCGCTTACTATGGAAAAGACACTAATGAGACGTTCAATACATATCGTTTCTTTGGTTTCTTAGAAAACATTCCCGGCCTACCAGCATTTGACCCACCAAATATTTTTGTGGCACCGCCTTACCCTGGACTACTTGGCGGGGTGCCGGGTGTGTTTTCAGGCTTCGGTGTTAATCACAATTTCACGCAAGAGCGTACTTCCACCGCCATATATGGTGATGCAAATCTCGATTTGTCCGATAAGCTTACGCTAACGGCGGGCCTTCGCTACACTTGGGATGATATTGAATTATCCAACGTAAGCTCCACAGCGTTCGACTATAGCGGTACAGAACAGGTTACACTAATTCCGCCGTTTGCTGCGCCGGGTTCGATTTGTCCAGGATCAGTTGGATGTCCTGCTGATTTGAGCGATGATTCTAAACAGCTTACGGGTCGATTAATTCTCGATTATCAGATGAACGAAGATCTGATGTTTTACGGGAGTTACTCTCGCGGTTATCGTGCAGGAGCTATCAACGGCACGGCGTATGCGTCGCCATCGCAATTAACATTTGTGGAGCCAGAAAAGGTAGATGCCTATGAGATAGGCTTCAAAGGGGATTTCTCCGATGGCAGGGTGCGCCTAAACGGTTCGCTCTTCTATTATGATTATCAGAATCAACAATTGCAGGAAGTTATTGGAATTGTTCCATTCTTGCGCAATGCGCCTAAGGCCGAAGCATTTGGTTTTGAACTGGATCTACAAACTCAGCTAACAGACAACTTGTTTGCAAGCGCAGGATACGGTTATTTGGATAGTGAATACAAAGAACTATCACTGTCAGGCGTAGATCTTGCCGGAAACACGTTTTCAAATGCGCCCGATCAAACGTTTAATGCATTTGCTGATTGGACGGCCTATTCGAATGAAGTCGGCGAACTGCACATTCGGCCATCAGCGGTGTATGCTGGCGATGCTTGGCTTTCACCGTTCAACGGAAAACCATCGAGTTCGGCGAATGCGGTTGGAGATAACTCCAATCTTTATCAAGAGGGTTATTGGCTCGCGAATGGCCGCATAGCGTGGGAAACCGATCAATGGACAGTTGCAGCCAGCGTTAGGAATATATTTGATGAAGAATACTACGCTTACGGTCTCGATCTGAGAGCGGCGGTGGGTGTCGATTTCCTCATTCGTGGGCAGCGCAGAACTTATGGTCTTGATGTGACCTATAAGTTCTAAATTTCCATTCGCTATTTATTAAGACGCTTCGGTCTGTCTGATCGAAGCGTCTACCTTTTTTTTGTAAACAGAGAGTTTCCCCATGGAGAAAGCAACAGTTGATCGTCGATCGTCGAACATGAGTTTAGACACTCTGTTACCTGAAGAAACAATTCGCGTTCGTAGTCAGGTGAGGGAGTTTGCTGATGATGTCTTAGCCCCGGCTGCGCATAGTTTGAATTGCACGCCTGAAGCGCGAGATGGTTTCAGGTATGACATTTTCAACGCGATGACAGCTGCTGGATTGTATAAAATACCTTATCCGGCAGATGTAGGCGGCCTTGGTCTGGAGTTTCCAACGCTGGCGACTTTGACTGTACTTGAGGAACTTGCATATTATTCCCCTGGTATTGCCTCGGCTATGTTTGATGGGCAGGCCATTCTAGTAGGTACAACGCTGGACAAACATGGAGGAGCTTTGCGTGAGAAGTGGCTTCCCAAGCTAGTGAAAGGTGAATTTGTTGGATCATTCGCGACGAGTGAACCAGACTCTAGTACTGAGCTGTCAGCCAAAGCAACACAGACCAAAGCCAGTAAAGTGTCGGGCGGTTGGTCGCTAAACGGTACGAAGCGTTGGATTACTAATTCTGTAGCTGCTGATCGCACAATTGTGTTGTGTTTAGCCGATGGCGCATTGTGTACGTTGTTTGTGGATATGAAGACGGATGGTGTGACTGTTTCAGACCCTGACTTGAAGATGGGAAACCATGCACAGCTGACGGCCGACATCACTTTTACAGATGTTTTTGTTCCAGATGAAGATGTATTGGGCCAACTTGGTGGTGGCCTTCGTACAATGTTGGGGGCGCTTGCGCTTGGTCGTATGGGTATTGGCGCCGTGGGCGTAGGTATGGCACAGCGCGCTTTGGATGTAGCAGCTGATTATACGGCACAAAGACACGTATTTGGTCAGCCAATTGCAAGCTTTCAGTATTGGCAGTTCCGTTTCGCCGAACACGCACTTGAGATTGAGGCGACACGGACACTCTATCAGAAAGCTGGTTTGAATGCAGATGGTTCTGGCGCAGTGGAGCCGCTAGCAGCGATGGTGAAAATCAAAGGTTCTGCGCTTGCGGTAGACGTGGCCCGCGATGCAATTCAATCTTGTGGGGGATATGGTTTCGCGCGTCATATGCCGGGTTCGGGACAGGATTGGCCGCTTGAATCTATTTATCGTGACGCGAAAATTGGTGAGATATATGAAGGGGCAAACGAGGTTCAGAAATGGGTTATTGCGCGTCATTTATTGGGTCGTGAGATAACCGGATAAATCAAAGTTCATTATTGTATCCACATCTAGTCAATAGTTGAATTTGGCGTATCGTCTCGCCTTAAAACGTGGGCAAATTGATTGGAGTTTTGGTCGCTTCGGACGGGTTAGCGATGTGGCGAAAGCAGTATCCTGATAAGGGTGTGCTGTGCTAGTGGTAAGAGATTGCGCGTCGGTGGGCTGAGGTTCGCCCGTAGCGCTTCCGCTCCCGTACTATGGAGAGCTTCAGCATGAATGCTGGCAGCTGGAAACCATAGACGCGAACTAATCCGTTGGCTCCCACGACAGAGGTAGAGCAAGTTTTGACGAATTTTTCACGTGCTGAGCGACGTCGTTTCACAACGGAGTGACGCGGTGGGTGGATAAGGGTGTTGTTTTCAACGTTTAAATCGGAGGATTTGATTCCATGGCCACCCTTTATAATAATATCCTCGAAACGGTCGGTAACACTCCGGTTGTCAAGTTCAATAATATCGGTCCGAATCATGTCGATATTTATGCGAAGCTGGAGGCGTTCAATCCCCTCGGATCGGTTAAAGACCGGTTGGCGCTTTCAATTGTCGAGCGTGCTGAGAAGGACGGTTCGCTAAAACCCGGGCAAACAGTTGTGGAAGGGACGAGCGGTAATACCGGTATAGGCCTCGCAATGGTTTGCGCCCAAAAGGGATATCCGCTCGTGATCGTGATGGCAGAGAATTTCAGCGTCGAGCGCCGACGTCTCATGCGGTATCTGGGGGCAAAAGTTGTGCTGACGCCTGCATCTGAAAAAGGCATGGGAATGATGCGAAAGGCCAAAGAGCTAGCGGAAGAGCATGGCTGGTTCCTTTGTCGACAATTCGAAACTGAAGCAAACCCCGATGTGCATTCGGATACCACCGCGCGCGAAATACTTGAGGCGTTCTCTAGCCGGGGTTTGGATTACTGGGTGACGGGCATGGGAACGGGAGGGACGCTTAAAGGTGTCGCCCGAGTGCTGAAGCAGGAAAGTCCTCATACTGTGGTGGTTGCAAGCGAGCCTGACAACTCTCCAATTCTTGGGTCAGGCATTGTTCAGGATTATTTGAATGACGGATCTCCCGCGTCTAGTCATCCGAGCTTTCGTCCACATTTAATGCGAGGCTGGACACCTGATTTTATTCCGAAACTGGCGATGGAAGCGTTGAGACAAAAACTAGTAGACAGGATCATTCCCGTTGGCGGGGTTGAGTCGCTTGAGCTCGCGCGAGACCTTGCGCGAAAAGAGGGAGTGTTTTGCGGGATCTCTGCCGGGGCAACGCTAGCGGCGGCGCTTGTGGTAGCGGAAACTGCGTCGGAGGGCTCCTCCATCTTAGTGATGATCCCCGATACTGGAGAACGCTATCTCTCTACGGTGTTGTTTGATGAAATTGAGACCGATATGGATGAAGAGGAAATGGTGCTGTCTGTTTCAACGCCGAACTATCGTTTTGACGTTTCGAAAGCTCCGGCGACTTCCGTTAACCTCGTCCAACCAGCTAAACAAGAGGCCATTTTTTTCGTCAATGATAGGGCGAACGACAAGTCTGAGCCAGTGACGATGTTCGGTCTAGAGTGGTGCGAGTTTTGTTGGTCTGTGCGCAAATTCTTTGAGCACATGCAAATACCTTATCGGGCGATTGATTTGGACTCAGTGGAGTACCAAAAGGAAGATTTTGGGGGAGATATTCGAGCTGCTCTACGCGAGTTAACTGGCGCGTCTACCATTCCGCAAATCTACGTTGGCGGAGAGCATATAGGCGGGTGCACCGAAGCCTTCGATGCATTTAATAATGGCATTTTGCAGGAGATGCTCAAGGCGAATGGGGTTGATTTTGTGAGTGACAAAAATCCAAATGCTTACGAATTTTTGCCTACTTGGCTTCAGCCTCGGTAATCAGGATGGGATCGCAGTAAATTTACGGGATATCGGAATATGCATAACTCACTAGAGTACTTGCTGGAGCATTCAGCAAAACAGGCGGTTGATTATAGGAGGCGGGTTGACGATCTCTCACCATACACATCCACTACCTACAAAGAATTGTATGACGGGTTTGATGTTGGAATTCCAAAGATTGGACGTGAATCTGTTCAGGTGATTGACGGGCTTTTCAAGGCTGCTGCACCGGGATTATTGGGGTCCACAAGTGAAACTTTTCACGGCTGGGTAATTGGTGGATCGCATCCTGCTGGCGTTGCCGCAGATTGGTTGACCGCGGCTTGGGGGCAGAATGCTGGAATTTACCACACATCTCCGGCGGCTGCCGTAGCAGAAGAGGTGACAGGAAAGTGGCTACTACAATTGCTTGGTTTGCCGCACGAGAGTTCGGTTGGTTTTACGACAGGCGCCACTATGGCGAGCTTCATTTCACTCGCGGCGGCCCGGTACCATGTCCTAAAGCAGGTAGATTGGGATGTGAACGAAGAAGGGATGTTTGGGGCTCCGGAGGTTCATGTCTTCATCAGTGAAGAGGCTCATTCTTCTGTGTATGCCTCTTTGCGCTACCTTGGTTTTGGCCAGAAACGACTTCACCGAATTCCGGCTGACGTGGACGGGAGAATAAGCACTGATGCTCTTGAGACGCGACTAAAGCTAATTTCTGGTCCGGTAGTTATCATTGGACAGGCTGGGCACATAAACACAGGAGCAATGGACAATTTTGGAATCCTTTGTGAACTTAGGGATAAGTATAACGCTTGGTTGCACATAGATGGTGCATTTGGACTGTGGGCGCAGGCATCTTCAAAGTATCGCCATTTGTGCGAGAATGTTGCGCATGCGGACTCTTGGGCCGTAGACGGACATAAATGGCTCCAAGTACCCTATGATTCTGGATACGCAATTGTTCGCCATCGAGAGGCTCATCAAGCGGCGATGGCGATTACCGCAGGCTATCTGAATAAGGCGGAGCATGGAGGGGTGGACCCTTCACACTTCGTTCCTGAGTTATCACGTCGTGCGCGTGGGTTTTCAACATGGGCTGTCATTCAGGCGTTAGGTCTCATCGGTATCGAATCGCTTGTTGATAATAATTGCCGAAATGCAGTCTTTCTTGCAGGTGATTTGTCTAAGGCCCCCGGCATCAATCTCTTGCATGAAGTAATGCTCAATCAAGTGACCATTTCTTTCGGACCTGCCAATGACGACGGTGATGCGCAAACGCTGAAAGTGCTCGAAGCACTGCGAACGGATGGGCGTTGGTTTGTGCGCGAAGCCGTATGGCGAGGACGAGTAGTCATCCGTTTCTCATTTTCAACAGAGCCGCAAAGCTTAGACGATGTCTCACTGCTATCCAACGTGATTAGCGTCGCGTGGAATTCGGTTCAATCGTCCGCGTGAAATTTCTTTTCACGAGACTTTCACGTTCAAAGTTGTTCTATCTAACTCCGCGCTGACGCCATCTTGAGATAAAGGGTCTGTCGATAACGACAAGCGATCCAAAGACGGAGTTAGTATTATGTTCAACACTAAATCGAATGCTCACCACATTTTCCAGTTATTTGTGCTTTCCTGCACGCTTACATTAAGCGCCTTGCCGGCGGTGTACACTGTCATCGTATTGTTCGTCATCAGGTGTTTTGAGACAGATGGCAGCCTAATCAAGTGAGGGTTTGGCTCATCTGTCTTTAGTTAAGCAGCCGATTGTGCGTGCTGCAAGCGCCGTAGTTTCATCGTCTTGATTTTGATCTTATCCCTTTCAATCAAGATGGTTTGGCCAGACGTCTGCGAGAGTGAGGTTTTTGAGGCTCTCATGATAGCGCTGATGATTGTAGTGGCCGACGAACGCCCTCAAGGTCGCCGGGCAGGAAGTAGTTTTTCAACAAGATGCGGTTCTTCAGCGTTTGATTTTGCCCTGAGTTTGTGCATGACACGGCACGCCGCGCGTATGCCTCATGCCTTTATCCTCAAGATAGTCCGCTAACCGACCGGAGATGAAACAAGGCCCATTGTCAGACAAGAGACGTGGACGATGCACGACATTGGCCTGATCAAGGTCAGATGCATCAAGCGCAAGATTGAGGGTATCTTCTACATCTGTCGCGCCCATGGTTGTGCACAGTTTCCACGCGATGATGTAACGCGAGAAGTCGTCCAGGATCGTCGACAGATAGAACCAACCCCAGCCGATGACCTTCAGATACGTGAAGTCTGTCTGCCAGAGTTGGTTGGGTGCGGTCGTCTTGTCCGTGAACTCATTGGCAGCTTTCATCACGATAAAGGCTGGGCTGGTGATCAGGTCATGCGCCCTAAGCAGCCGATAAACACTGGCCTCCGAGACAAAGTATCGCTTCTCGTCGGTGAACGTCACGGCCAGTTCACGAGGCGATAGCTCTGGCCGATCAAGGGCCATTTTCAAGACCCGGTCACGCACGTCATCGGGGATGCGGTTCCACACCCGACCAGACCCGCCTCGTCGATCTTCAAGCGCGGCCTCGCCGAACCGGCGATACAGATCATACCAGCGATAGAAGGTTGGCCGTGATACACCGATCTGTTCCAGCGTGCGTTTGATCGGTTGATGTGAGCCTTCAACGATCCGGATGATCTCAAGCTTCTCAGATGCGGGATATCTCATTCGTCGTACCCCCCATCCCCGAGTACGCTTTTATTGAGTACACGGTTTTCTAAAGTCAGGTCTGCAACGACCTCTTTGAGATCGCGCATCTCGTGCTTAAGTCCTGTCACCTCGCCGGACGTCGCCTGGCGCTCAGTGTCACCCGTAAGACGTTTCTTGCCAGCTTCCATGAAGTCCTTCGACCACGTGTAATACAGGCCCTGAGCAATCCCCTCACGCCGGCACAGCTCCGCAATGGAATACTCTCCGCGCAAACCCTCCAAGACAATCCGGATCTTCTCCTCGGCAGAATATTTCCGCCGTGTCCGTCGCTTGATCTCTTTAACGTGTTTCTCAGCCGATCCATTCGACCCTGATTTCTGTCTCATCATCTTTCCCTTCCTAGGAAATGATGAGCCACAAACCCTCACTTAGCAATTTAACCGATCTGTCTCATGGTCGTTGACGGGGAACAAGTTTAGTCGCCATTTGTTGAAGGTCATTTTGAATAGGTTCCTATGTTTCTAGCAAAAATGGGGAGCGAGCAAGCCCGTCCGACAGTTGAGTTACACCAAGGGAGGTTTGATAGTCGCCAGTGTAACCGCGGGGTGGGAAGAAACTTGAGTAAAGCGGGGAAATACGTCCGCCAACGTCTGTTCGTTCATCTAGGAAGAAGGCGAGTGTGCCCGGGTTACCGAATTGGTTCCAACCCTGATCGTTCGGGTTATCGAGATAGGGTAGGTGTATGAAATCTCTGTCGCTAGCGTTTAAGCGGCGTTTTCCGTTTCAGCCGCTGTTTGCGCGTATGCAGATGGGGTGGCTAGCGCTGATGATGCGGCCGGCCCGATGGCTATCGCCAAGGGTGGCGCATACGCCTTCAATAAATCCAACTTCATTACTTCCTCCTATTTGCCGGTTATCGAGAGAGGTGATATCGCGCTGCAATATTTGCCCTATCCTGTTGCGGTATTGAGAATTGATGATTCTCATTTTGTGTACTATTGACGCTTGAAGTATATCGGAATTGTACCAATTTTGTAGCTTGCACGTGGCAGTAGCGCGCCAAGGCAAACAACTAGGACGCCAGTTTCGAATGTTTTGAATTGGAATGAAGGTAGTGCTTTGACCCAGAAACCCAATAAGAAAAGCGATAAGACTTCAACCCCGTCTAAGTCGACCTCGCGACCAGTAAAGTCGACAGTGCGCGGGTCACACGCAGACCGATCTGCGGCAATGCGCAAAAAACTCATGGATGCGGGGATCGATTGCCTCAATGAGTTCGGATATGGCGCAGTAACGATGCAGCGCGTAACCGATAAGGCTGGCGTTAGTCGCGGCGCGTTTTTGCACCATTTTCCAACGAGAATTGATCTCATTCTTGCGGTGGCAGAAGACGCCGCCAAGCAACAAAACGCCTTTGTTGCGGACAGCTTACGCGGGATAAAGGACAGGGTAGCACTGTACGAAGCGATCACGATGACAACTTGGTCAGCGATGCTTCAACCTCCAGCAATTGCGCTTCTCGAAATTATGATGGGCGCTCGCAGTGACCCTGAATTGCTCGAGACGCTACCGACACTAGTAGATGCATTCCAGTCTCAACAAATGGAGAGTGTTTGGAAGATCGCTCAAGAGGTTGGCATTAAAGACCGTGACACTGTTGTCACCATGGTGCGCTTGCATGTTGCGGCCATGCGCGGGTTAGTTCTGGAGCGTATGTACTCCAAGGACACCGAATCAATAGAAGAGGCGATGAAGCTCCTCGTGAGATATAAAGACCAGCTTTCCAAAGATTTGCTGGCATAGGCCCTTTTTAGGCGGTGCACCCAACAAATGGGCTTAATTGCCGTCTCGGCTAGTCGGACCGGGTTCTGCGCCGTTTGGTGGCGAAATGAGATTATCCGCATTTGTTATTTCGGGATCGGGTTTTATTACCAGTGTAGGCTTCCCGTTGTTCGGTTGCCTCGCCGGCCAGTTTGTTCCGTTGCCACATGTGAGGGCGACCGCTTCTGGTTCAGCTTTAGCAAATGCAATCCAGCAACTGTGTGTAAATTCAGCGATGTGCCGGTCTACTTCCGTCAGTTGATCTAGCGTTGGTTTGTAGGTCTCCAGCGTGTTGAAAACGAACGGAATTTCACCAGCATGAGGTGCTCCGTTAGGGCTTATTTCGCGCAAGGCTTCGGGAACGTAGTCGAAAAAGTACTGAAAAACTGGAGTGTTGCTTTCAGCGAGATCAGCAATTTTCCTTGTGCCAGAAAGCCGACCTTCGTCGCTATTTGTTCCCAACATTAAGACGACGTCGTTTTGAGTTCCCGATTCAAAACTATCGAGAATGGATTGCCTTTTTACGGTGCCATCGATGACTGTTCTAAATCCGAACCAGAGTTTACGATTTTTGATTAACTCGTCCGCATCGATCTGGCGTAATTGCTTGAGCGTTGCTTCGTCTCCCGCTAGTCCAAATGCTGTCGCGATTTTGGCACCCATTTGTTCAGCCTTATCTAGCGGCGTGCCCGGCGCGGCAAGTGAGCCGGTGGATTCAAATATTGCTTTTGCAAATAGGTCTTTCGCTAAGGGGGACGTAACCAAATTTGCAGTCATGGTCGCTCCGGCGCTTTCACCAAACAGGGTTACGTTTTCGATATCACCTCCGAGGGTTGAGGCATTGGAGTGGACCCATTTGAGGGCAGCGACGGCGTCGAGTAGCTGGAAGTTTGACTTTGGGCCATCCTCACCAAAGCTGTTTGTTAGTGCGGGGTGCGCGAAGCCTGCCAGCGCGCCGTGTCGGTAGTTTAAGGTTACAAGTATAACGCCATTTTCAGCAAAGCTGGTGCCATCATAGCTTGGTAGGCTGCCAGCGCCAACGACGCCTCCACCACCATATAGCCAAACCATAATGGGTGCATTTTTGGCGTTCTTTGGTGCCCATACATTTAAATAGAGGCAGTCTTCGGAAACAGGCCCAGCATATCCGCCATAATTCGGACTGCCATCTTCATTGACTGATTGTTGGCACGCAGGTGAAAACTCTACGGCCGCTCTTGGAGCGTCCCATGAGATATTTTGCGGCGGGGCCCAGCGTAAGTTGCCGACAGGTGCAGCGGCATAAGGTATCCCTTTGAATACGATGACGCCATTACTTTCTTGCGTGCCGGTCACCGTGCCGGATGTAGTTTGTAGCTGAGGTGACGTGGTGGACTGGTTTTGAGTGGATGTGCAGGAAGGAGCAAAAGCCAACGTGCCAAGGATGACCGCTGCGATCGCATTCCGTTTTAGTTTAGCTGTGCCCAGCGCGGTCGCTTTGGTTGCTGAGATGCTGCTTATCTGGATCATTCTGTCCCTCCACTGAGTGATTATCACGCGCATTGAACGTTACATGGATTACGATAGCAGTCTATATAGACTTCTATTTTTATCTGCGCTACGATTCTCATTAAACGCGATTTATCCGGTGTCGGTGCGGTCACGAATGAAAGCCCAAGAACGGATCAATTATGAACTGTAATGTCACGAGACGAAGTGTCCTTACCGGTGCTGGAGCGCTGGTTCTTTCTGGCTGTATGAATAATCGCAAAGCGCTGCCATCTCATGTGGTCGAGACTGCGCAGGGCCGATATATGGGCGCTAATGTCAACGGCGTCCAAGTATTCAAAGGCATGCGATACGGAGCGAGCACAGCAGGGGAAGGTCGGTTTATGCCACCTAAATCTGCGCCGAAATTTTCGGGAATGCGTGAGGCGTTAAGCTATGGCGATAGTACACCCCAAAGCGCAACGGACTTCACCAAGGCAATGCCAATGAGTGAAGATTGCTTGCGCATCAATGTGTGGACCCCGTCTGCTGACAATTCGAAACGTCCAGTCTTGCTGTGGTTTCATGGTGGAGGGTTCGAGGCTGGGCATGGGTCTGGCGAAATGTATGATGGTACCAATATGAGCCTGCGTGGCGATGTGGTTGTCTGCACGATCAATCATCGGCTGAATGTGTTTGGATTTTGTGACCTTTCTTCAATGCTGGGTGAGGGGTTTGAGCAGTCTGGAAACGTCGGGTATTTGGATTTGGTTGCCTCAATGAAGTGGGTGCGTGAGAACATTGCAGCGTTTGGTGGTGACCCTGAGAATATTATGATTTACGGGCAGTCCGGTGGAGGCCGCAAGGTTAGTGTTTGTTTTGCGGGTGCCGAAGCAAATGGCATGTTCCACAAAGGTGTCGTGCAATCAGGATCTCACAATCGCATACAGACGCGTGAGCAATCGGCTGCGTTGACGGCCGGGCTGCTTAAGGCTTTGGATATTCCAGTGTCGGAGGTTTTGCGCTTAAGGGATGTTCCGCAAGCGGTACTTACGAAAACTCAACGCGTCGTCATCGCTAAAGCAGGGTATCGGTTCGAGCCAAATATTGATGGCATTAGCTTCCGTGAGCATCCGTTTATTCCTCATGCGCCCGCGCAGACGGCGCAGGTTCCGATGATGGTGGGAACCACGCGTACTGAGCTATCAAACCAGCTTGGGCGCAGCGAAGAGGTGTATACTATGGATGAGGCCCAGTTGAAGACGCGCCTTATGCGGTTCTTCCCTGAGGAGGATGTAGGCGGTCTCGTTGAGGTGTTCAAAAAGAGTAATCCAAACGCCAATGCGACTGAGCGGTTCTTCCTTATTGCGTCTTGGCGTTCATATGTGCGCAATGCGACAGTTATGGCCGAAAAGCGCAGCGAGATGAACGGCCCGAACAATCCGACTTGGATGTATAACTTAACTTGGAATTCGCCCGCTGAAGGTGGTCGTAGGTATAGCCAGCATACGCTGGATCTGCCGTTTATGTTCGATAATGTGGCCGAGGGAGAGCATCTAACGGGTCCGCAATCGGAAGAGACGCGTTATATGACAGAGGCAATGGCTGAGGCCTGGTTGGCGTTTGCTCATAACGGGAACCCCAATCATAAAGGATTACCCAATTGGTCGCCGTATAATACGGCTGACCGGACTGTGATGCACTTTGATGTGCCTGCCCAATTGGTGAATGATCCATTCCAAGAAGAGCGTGAATTTATGGAGCGCTATGACGTTGTGCGCAAAACGACGCGGAGGTAATGGGCCCCGGCAGAACCCTGCAAGATCGTGCAGTTTGATGCAATTATAGGTTCTTATGAATCGCCAGTGGACGCTTTGAGGTCGTTTAGCGTTGCTGTGCAGTTATCGTTCAAACCTGAGATCTTGGCAGGAAATGTGAGCCTCATGGGCGCCAAATGCGGGGCCTTAGCTGAGCGCTAGGGCACGCATAGTCTGCACGTCTTGGAAAATGGTGCCCGGGGGCGGAATCGAACCACCGACACGCGGATTTTCAATCCGCTGCTCTACCCCTGAGCTACCCGGGCGGGCCTTGGGGAAGCGCGGTATCTACCGAACGCTGGGCCTCTTGTCTATGCTGTTTTCAGTCTTCTTCTGAGTTTATCTCATCAAAATCAGATTCAGGGATATTTTGAGCCTCATCTGTGGGTTTGCCAGCAATGACATATCCGCCTTTGAGCCATTGGCCGAGGTCGAGGTCTGCACAGCGTTTAGAGCAGAAGGGGCGGTATTCTGCGTTTACCGGATTCTTGTTACATTGCGCGCATTTTGGGGTGCGTTTCTCAGCTTGGATCGGTTTGGTCATGTTTCCTGTAAGTCCACTCTGTTGCGGTCTGATCGAACAATGCTGAGGCGGGCGCCGTGGCGGGCCTCTAGCTTTGGCATAAGTTCTTCGCTGAGCTTCGTCCAGAGGGCGCTAGCGTCGGCAGGCAGTGCAAGCATGTGTCGTTTCATGGGTGTGCGGGCCGCGTTGCGCTGCAGGTCTCTCAGAGCGCCATATAGAATGGTTGCGGCAGTTGGTTCGCCCGATGCCTCACAAAGACGTTCTGAAAGTGGCTGAACGCCCCACGCGATGGAGGCTTGGAGGAGGCCGAGTTCTGAAGGCGGTAATACACGACACGGGCGGCGCGTTATGGCGCTGATTTGCGCGCTGAATGCATCCCGAATGGTCTTTGAGGTGTCGCGGGTGAGCGGGGCGACGCAATCGAGCACCATGATTCCCCCGAGGTTGCGCAGGACGGCTTGCTGGGCGAAGGCTTCGGCTGCCTCTGTATTGATTGCAATGGCGCGATTGACGGCGCGGCCTTTGTCCGTGCGGCCATGCGTATCAATGTCTGCAGCGGTTAGAGCATTGGTGGGATCGATGCGAAGGAGGCCGCCATTTGGCAGCGTGATTGATGGCGCGAGGGCAATCTCGAAGGCCTCATCTATCGTGTGGTCGTTTGATGCAGTTTCGTGCAGTTTCGGGACGTTTGAGGCTTTTAGCGTGGATTTCCACGCCTCTAACGGGCTTTCTGTGCCTGTTTCATCTGGCGACGATGGGGCCACGCGGGCGGACTTATCGCGGTGAGCCTCTGCGACTACGCGAACGGCAAGACGCTGTCCTTGATTTATCGCCATATCGCCCTTCAAACGCATGAGGGCGGCGTCGCCATTTGAAAGCTCCAAGAACGCGCCGCCTTGGGCAGGCTGGATGGCACGAACGACAGCATCTAAAATGCGCCCGTGCCATGCAGCGTTTGTGTTGTCTATCTTGCGGTCGGTAAACACACTGACTATCCGACCGTTTTCGGCGCAGGCAGCCCAGCGGGTTTCACCGACGAAATCATCCCGCAGATAGTGGGTGACACTCATGTGCCTGAATTGAACGTATTGATGAGGGCGGCGGTGACGGGATCGTCAGCCACCGCGTCACCCGTTAGGGCTGGCTGGAGACGGGAGGCCATGGTCTTGCCGCGCTCAACGCCCCATTGGTCGAATGGGTTGAGGCCCCACAGGTGACCGGCGAAATAGGTGCGGTGCTCGTACAGGGCGATCAGTGCGCCGAGAGCGGCCGGGTCAAAGTTTGGGTGTGAGATGAATGAGGACGGACGCCCGCCAGCATGAACCATTTGCGCGGCGACGGCATCTGGCACATCAGGTTCTTCGGCTTTCACCTCATCAAAGGATCGGCCATTGGCGAGCACTTCGGCTTGGGCCAAGGCGTGGGCGGTGAGCGATTGCAGGCCTTTCGCGTCGCGGCTTGGATCTGGTGCCAAAATGAACTCGCACGGGGTGTCTTGTGAACCTTGGTGGAGCCATTGGTGATAGGAGTGTTGGCCGACGCTGCCTTCGCCGCCCCAAAGCGCGGGCGCTGTCGCCAAGGCGACGGGCTGGCCATTAGGGCCAACGCTTTTGCCGTTCGACTCCATTTCTAGCTGTTGAAGGTAAGTCGGGAGCAACCGGAGGCGATTGGCGTAAGCGAGCAGAACGCGCATCGGCTTGTTGCGGAAGGATGTGTTCCACACATCAAGAAGAGCGAGGCGCATCGGGACGTTAGATTCAAGTGGCTCGGACTTGGCGTGCTCGTCCATTGCGTTTGCGCCCTTGAGTATGGCCTCAAACGTGTCGGCGCCAAGATAGATCATGCAGGCGAGAGAGGCGGCTGACCATAATGAGAAACGCCCGCCGACTGAGAGGGGCATATCGAAGAGGTGGGCTTGGCGTCCGTTTAGCCACGCGGTGGCGCGCTCAGGGTTTGCCGTAACCAAAGCAAGGTGCCTAGCAGTGTCGTCACCGAGGGTAGCTTCTAACCATGTGCGAGCGCGGGCGAGGTTATAAAGTGTCTCTTCCGTGCCGAATGATTTTGAGACGCCGACCACGAGTGTGGTTTCTGGGTCTATGTTTGCGAGTGCGCGATCAAGGTCGAACGGGTCTACATTGGCGCAGAAGCGCAGGTCGATCTGGACTTCACCTTCTGGCGGGAAGGCGTCGGCCAGAAGACGCGGACCGAAGTCTGAGCCGCCAATGCCGATGTGGAGAACGGTTTTGAAGGGCTTGCCGCTGGCGCCTACGACACTGCCGGCGCGTATTTTGCGGGCGAAGTCGAGCGCGGGAAGCACGGTTTGGCGAACGGTTTCGGGCTCACCTTCTAACGGAGATTGCGCGCGAAGAGCCCAGTGAAGGGCAGGGCGATCTTCTGATGGATTGACGTGTTTGGCGGTGAAGAGGTTGGCCGATGCCGTTTCCAACCCAGATTTATTTCCCCATTCCAAAAGAGATTTTTCGGCGTCAGAATCTAGAACTTGGCGTGAGGTGTTGATCGACCAACCACATGCAGACAGCGGCGGAAGGGCGGCGCGATCTGTGGCCAATCCTTTTAACTGTAGCGATTTTAGGCGATTGGCATGGGTGTTCAACTCAACGCTCATCAGGTGATTCCTTTGTGTTCCAACTTACCCTTTGGTTACCCGTGGGAGGGGGGCAGACGCAAGCGATCAGTGAGGAACTGCAGATTCCTATCACTTGTTGGCTTGAAACGGGGGGCGCACCTAGTTAATACGCGCGCTTAGACGGCAGGTTCGCTTGCCACCTTACTTTACTAACATGCGTCCGGCGGGCCGGACTTCAAAATACAGATTGAGGAGAGGCCCGATGGCCAAGG